>NZ_CP107254.1:0-1414490 GCF_029229925.1 Halorhabdus sp. BNX81
GCCCGGAAAAGCGACCACAAAGCATCGAATCAGGAGACGAAGAGAACACGAAATAGGGTAGAGAGTGGTGAATCAAACCTCTAGTCAGATCTAGTACTTTTATTCTAGCTGTAGCTAGTACTACTTTCCACTAGATATAATATATTAACTCCAAAAGTATATTGATTTGCAGTGCGGCTACTGTTTTAGATACATCCTAATAAAACCCAGCCTTTCTAGACTGTTCTCCCGGTTCGCTGAACCCCCCACCCCGGGTGTTCGGGTCGTTCCACTCGAAACGAAGGGGTGGGGGAGGTCCACGCTGTCAACTTACCGCATGACTACTGCCCCGATCTCCACCGGGTTGCTCACCTTCGTCCCGAAGCTACTCCTGAGGCCGGTCCTGAGATCCGATTGACGATCTTTTCGACATCGCTTCTTCCGGACAGCTCATTCACCAACCACTCTCTCCGAATCTCTCATGGTTGACCGGGTACAATCCGAACCGAAATTTTTAATAGCCTTTCACCCACCCCTTGTTGTGGTTCAACTGCACTGAAATCACCCTCTCGTATCCCGTCATTTCAGCGCTACAGGCCGTTTTCGGCCGGTATTTCGGATCTGCGGGCGAATCTCCACCTGAAAGAAGGGGGATAGAGTTCACATGCAAGACACAGAAGACGAATCCGACTCACACGCTGCGGAGGACAGTACGGCCGTCGATGACTCCGAGTCGTCTCTCGCCGGTGACTCAACGCCGGCTGTCACCGACGAGGACGAATCCGGTTCGGTTGTCGAGGACAAAGACGTCCCTATCGACGAGGACTGGACAACGCGGTCGTCGGACGGGGCTCTCGGCACATCCGTCGAAGACACACCCTCGAACACGACCGGCTCCATCGACGAGGATCTGCTCGACGAGATCGTCTTCGATGACGACGAGGACACTGACGAAGCCTCCCGTGGGTTGTTCGACGATCTGTTGAGCGGCGAACCGATCTTCGAGAACAAGGAAGTCCTCCGGCCCTCATACACGCCCCGGAAACTCCCCCATCGCGAGGAGCAGATCAACAACATGGCGACGATCCTCGTCGCTGCGCTTCGCGGGGACACGCCGTCGAACATCCTCATCTACGGAAAGACGGGGACAGGCAAGACCGCGAGCGCGAAGTTCGTCAGCGAGGAACTCGAACGCACCTCCGAGAAGTACGAGGTCCCCTGTGACGTCGAGTACATCAACTGCGAGGTGACCGACACGCAGTACCGCGTCCTCGCTCAGCTCGCAAACACCTTCATCGAGAACAACGAGGCCCACATCGAGGATCGTCTCGCCGAACTCGAGGACCTGCAAGACCGCGCCGAGGCTGATCCGAACGAACTCGAAGGGACAGAGTTCGCCACGCTCGACGCCGTCGACGCCGAGATCGAATCTCTCGAAGCCGATCTGGAGTCCTTCGAGACGGTCCCGATGACAGGGTGGCCGACCGACCGGGTCTACAGCACCTTTTTCGACGCCGTCGACTATACCGAACGCGTCGTCGTGATCATGCTCGACGAAATCGACAAACTCGTCGAGAAGAGCGGCGACGACACGCTCTACAATCTATCGCGGATGAACAACGAACTGCAGAACTCCCGGGTCTCGATCATGGGCATCTCGAACGACCTGAAATTCACCGACTTTCTGGATCCCCGCGTCAAGTCCAGCCTCGGCGAGGAGGAGATCGTCTTTCCGCCCTATGACGCGAACCAGCTGCGGGACATCCTGCAGGCTCGCGCGGACGTCGCGTTCAAGGACGATGCCCTCTCGGATGACGTCATCCCGCTGTGTGCGGCGTTTGCCGCTCAGGAACACGGCGACGCTCGCCGGGCGCTGGATCTCCTCCGAACCGCCGGCGAACTCGCCGAACGCGACCAGATCGACCTCGTCGCCGAGGATCACGTCCGGCAGGCCCAGGAGAAGATCGAACTCGATCGGGTCGTCGAGGTCGTCCGCACGCTGCCCACCCAGTCGAAACTCGTCCTGTTCTCGATCATCTTACTGGAGAAAAACGGCGTCCACAACATCAACACCGGCGAGGTCTACAACATCTACAAGCGACTCTGCGAGGAGATCGACGCCGACGTCCTCACCCAGCGCCGGGTCACGGACCTCATCTCGGAACTCGACATGCTCGGGATCGTCAACGCCGTGGTCGTTTCGAAGGGCCGGTACGGCCGCACCAAGGAGATCAGCCTCTCGGTTCCCCTAGACGAAACCGAAGCCGTCCTCCATTCGGACTCGCGACTCGGCGACATTGAAGATGTCCAGCCGTTCATCCAGGCCCGTTTCGACCAGCAGTAACTCCCCACGAGCAGTAGCTCTTTACGGCGCAATCGCGGGCATACCGACGCTCGTCACGTTCACGGCGCTTGTCGTCTCATTCGTCGATCGCACGTCCCCCGAAAGGAGTCGCACCTGTCCGAGTCCCGGCACCCTGTATTCGGCGGTTCCGATCACCCACTCGGGTTTGACGGGACCGCTGAACTGGTTGCCGACCTGATCGTACCGCTGGTTGTTGTCGCCCTTGGTGATGAACCCGGCATTGGGGGCCGGACAGTTGGCGAGTTCCGCACAACTGTCGGCGTTCCCGATCGCCGTCGGGTCGGCCCGGTCGTACCAGCTTTCGTTGGCTTCGACCCAGAACATCGCCCGGTGGATGATCGGCGTCTCCGCACCGTTGCCATCCGGTTCGTAGATAATAACGTCGCCGTACCCGTTGAACATTCGGTAGCCGGTCTCCTCGCCGGCACGTGCCGGCACGACCCCGGACTCTTCGATGGCTCCCGGTCCGGGGAAGCGCTGTTCGTCCATCACGAAGACGAGATCGCCCGTGTCGATGTTGGGTTCCATGCTGGGGCTTTCGATCGCGACCAGCGGCGGCCACACACCGCTTGTCGCAAACAGCAACGCGCCGATCAGGACGACGATCAGCACGCTGCTTGCGATGTCGAATGTATACTGCAAGAGGCGCGTCAGCCGCCCAGTATCGCTCCTTCCGGACCACCCCTTTCGTGGCGGCTTCCGTTTCTCCGAGTCGAGCGGCCGCGTCGTCGACTCGACGCTCCCCACCTGTGTCGGTGACTCGGCTTGCTCCCGATTGGCCGCTCGGTGCTCTCGCTCCCGCTGCGGCGGCTGGACTCCGGACTGTCTATCTTCGGGTGCAGCGTGATTCCCGGGCTCCGGCTCTTCGGACGACGAGATCGGTGATTCCCCCTCCCGATGACCGGATTCCGGCCGCTCCTGCGCCGATTGCTCGTCAGGAGCGACCGCCTCATCGTCCTCCCTGTCGGCGTCAGCGTCCCCGGATTTGGATGGAACGTCCGGGTCTGGCTCTCGCCGATCGCGCTCCCGATCCGCCGGGTCGCGATCGTCGCTCGAATCGCTCATCTGAGCCTCCGTTTGATCTGGATCGTTACAACTCTTCGCTTCTGGGGTCCGCTCACGTCGCTCATCGCTTCAGCCCCGGGCCAGGCGAAGTTGTCCGAGCCACGGGACGCCCACTTCTGCCGTCCCGACGATCCACTTCGGCTTGACCGGGTCACTGATACCGATCACCTGATCGTATCGGCTGTTCGTGACTGTGTTGTCGCCCTTGGTGATGAACCCGGCATGGGGGGCCGGGCAGTTGACGAGTTCCTCGCAACTATCCGCGTTCCCGATCGCCGTTGAATCGGCGCGCTCGTACCAGTTTTCTTCGTTCTCGACCCAGAACATCGCCCGGTGGATGATCGGCGTCACCGTTTCGTTTCCATCAGGCTGATAGACGATCACGTTGCCATACCCACCGAACGTCCGGTAGCCCGTTTTCCGGCCGGTGTGGGCGGTTACGACCCCCGATTCCCCCTGTGATCCCGGACCGGGGAACCGTCCGTCTTCCATGACGAACACAGTGTCGCCGACATCCATGTGTGGTTGCATACTTCCACTCTCGACAGCGACGACCGGCGACCAGACACCACTCGTCGCGAACAGGAACCCACCGATCATCACGACGATCAGGACGCTACTCAGGGTATCGAACGCCAACAGGGCCAGGGAGGACTCCAGAACCCGATCGATGGCCGATTTCCTCTCGCGGTCGTTCCCCATTCGCCCTCGCTTTCGATCACACCGCTTACAGTTCTTTCGTTTCAGATAACTCTTTCGTCCCCAAGATGGACCGTTCCCGGGGACCGCCATCCTTTTGCTGGCGCACTTGCTGTAGACGTAGTGTGCCTCGCGAGACGCCAGCCCGGATCGTCAACGAACTCGCGAGTCGTGGCTACAACACCGACCGCGAGGCGGTCACCCTACTCGCGGAGGCGCCAGACACGGAGGCCGCCATCGAGCGTGCAATCGAAGCCGTCCCCGATGACACGATCAAACTCTCCGTCGATGACGTTCGCACCGTCCTCGAAACCGAGTCAGGGCGTGGCAATGAATCCCGTAGCTCGACGTCAGTGCCGTCGTCGGCCTCGTCGTCCGATGGAGACCCCTCTGTTTCAGGTGGAGATGAACCGCCTGAACCACCGAACGATGACGGCCGTTCTCCAGTCGAAACAAAGGGGGTTCACTCCGGCGAGAGTCCACCCGATACGTCGTCCCGAACCGGGAGAGATCCGGACGAACCGTCGATTGCGGGCGACGTGACCGGTCGGTCGACCGGCACCGGCGAGTACGAGGATTTTCTGGCGGTCTTTCGGGACCGCTACGAGAAACTGTCAGGCCAACTCCGTGGGCGAGTCAACCATCGCCCGACGAATGCCGTCGAGTCGATGCCCGGCGGCAGCGAGGCCGCGATCGTCGGGATGGTCGCCGACATCCGTTCGACCGCCAACGGCCACTGGCTGATCGATTTGGAGGACACCACCGGCACCTTTCCGGCACTGGTGATGAAAGATCGGGACATGGCCGACGTGGTCGACGATCTGCTGTTCGACGAGGTGATCGCCGTCGAGGGGACGCTCGCCGACGACGGCGGGATCCTCTTCGCTGATTCGATCCACTTCCCGGACGTCCCCCGGACCTTCGAACCCTCGACGGCCGACCGGGAAGTCAGCGCGGCGCTGATCAGCGACGTCCATGTCGGCAGCCAGGAGTTCGACGCCGACGCCTGGAACCGCTTTGCCGAGTGGCTTCACACGCCTGAGGCCGACCGCGTCGAGTACCTCCTGCTCGCGGGCGACATGGTCGAGGGCGTCGGGGTCTACCCCGACCAGGACGAGGAACTCGACATCGTCGACATCTACGACCAGTACGAGGCCTTCGCGGAGCATCTCAAGGCCGTCCCCGGCGACATGGAGATCGTGATGATCCCCGGGAATCACGACGCCGTCCGGCTGGCCGAACCACAGCCGGCCTTCGACGAGGAGTTACGAGAGATCATGTCGGCCCACGACGCACGGATCACGGGCAACCCCTCGACGGTGACGGTCGAGGGAGTCGACATCCTCATGTACCACGGCGTCAGCCTCGACGAGGTGATCGCCGAGTTGCCGGAGGAACACGCAAGCTACGACCACCCTGACCGGGCGATGGCCCAGTTACTCAAGAAGCGCCACATCGCGCCGCAGTTCGGCGGCCACACCCGGATCGCCCCCGAGGAGCGGGACTACCTCGTTATGGAGGACGTCCCCGATATCTTCCATACCGGCCACGTCCACAAGCTCGGATACGGCGCCTATCACAACGTCCTGACGATCAACTCCGCCTGCTGGCAGGAACAAACCAGCTTTCAAGAGAGCGTCAACATCGAGCCCGACGTCGGTTACGCACCGATCGTCCACCTCGACAAACTCGACGAGAGCGACGCCAGCGACTTCCTGACGATCCGCAGTTTCGGGTAGTCTGCCGAGTCATCGCTTCGGGACTCTTTCGATACCGGAGAATCTCGACGCGTGTTATCGACGCCGGTCAATCCGGGTGCAGGTACACCACTTATACAATGACGGGTGTCGTAGTCACAATCGCTATGAGCGACGACGATCGCGGATTCCACACTGACGCACTGCACGTCGGGCAGGAGGAGCCCGACCCGGCCACGGGCGCTCGCGCCCCGCCGCTCTATCAGACGACCAGCTATGTCTTCGAAGACAGCGAGGACGCCGCCGCCCAGTTCGCCCTGGAGAAGGAGGGCCACATCTACTCGCGGCTGATGAACCCGACGAACTCGATCCTCCAGCAGCGCCTGGCCAAACTCGAAGGCGGTATCGGCGCGGTCGCCACCGCATCCGGGATGGCCGCCCTCAATCTCGCGACCTTCCTGCTCGCCGATGTCGGCGACAACGTCGTCACTGCCTCCGCCCTCTACGGCGGGACCTACACCTACTACACGCACACGGCGCCGCGCCAGGGCGTCGAGGCGCGGTTCGTTGACACACTGGACTACGACGCCTACGAGGAAGCTATCGACGAGGACACCGCCTATGTCCACTTCGAGACCATCGGCAATCCTGCGCTGGTGACGCCGGACATCGAGCGGATCGCCGATATCGCTCACGATCACGGCGTGCCGCTGCTCGTCGACAACACGTTCGCGACGCCCTATCTCTGCAATCCGATCGAACACGGCGCGGATCTGGTCTGGAACTCCACGACGAAGTGGATCCACGGCTCTGGCACCACCGTTGGCGGCATCCTCGTCGACGGGGGGAGTTTCCCGTGGAACGAGTACGCCGAAAAGTACCCCGAGATCGCCGGCGACAACCCCGCCTATCACGGCGTCAACTTCGAGGAACGGTTCGGCGACGCCGCCTTCACCTACGCCGCGATTGCCCGTGGACTCCGCGATCTGGGTAACCAGCAGGCCCCCTTCGACGCCTGGCAGACCATCCAGGGCCTGGAGACGCTGCCCATGCGAATGGAGCGCCACTCCGCGAACGCGATGGCCGTCGCGGAGTACCTCGAGGACCACCAGGACGTCTCCTGGGTCAACTACCCCGGCCTGGAGAGCCACGAGACCCACGAGGAAGCCACGAAGTACCTCGAGGGCGGCTACGGCGGCATGATCACCTTCGGCCTGGAAGCCGGCTACGAGGCCGCCCGGGACACCGTCGAGTCGACGGAACTCGCCAGCCTGCTGGCGAACGTCGGCGACGCCAAGACGCTGATCATCCACCCGGCTTCGACCACCCACCAGCAACTCACCGACGACGAGAAGGCCGCCGCGGGCGTCACCGACGACATGGTCCGGCTATCGGTCGGCGTCGAGGACCCCGACGACATCATCGACGACCTCGACCAGGCGATCACCTGGGCGACCCGGTAACTTCGTTTTCGCCCATCCGATTCGATCAAAACCTCGATCAGCGGCCGGTTGCTCGAAAACGCCCCGCTCGATTATTATTTCTGAGACCAGTGAGTCCGGCTGTCGTCTACTGGTTCTTGGACGTGACAGCGCTCGATCGAATCCAGGATGGGAAAACATTACCTTCCGGCCGTCCCAGTACTGTGGTGTGACAGAGACAGATTCCCCACCGTATCTGGACGAGACGCTGCCGGTCGATCGACGCGTCGAGGACCTCCTCTCCCGGATGACCCTCGAGGAGAAGGTCGCCCAGCTCCAGTCCGTGCCCCCGCGCTGGATGGACGTCGAGGACGAGAGCGAGATGACGGCCAAAGCACAGCTGCTCGACGAGGACGGCAATATCAACGAGGACAACGCCGCTGACCTCCTCGAAGACGGCATCGGTCACTTCACGCGCCTCGGCGGTGGCGGTAGCCTCCCGCCCCAGCAGGCCGCCGAGGTCACCGACGCGCTCCAGGAACTCCTGATCGAGGAGACCCGGCTGGGCATCCCCGCGATCCCCCACGAGGAATGTCTCTCGGGATACATGGGGCCGAAGGGGACCACCTATCCCCAGGGGATGGGCATCGCCAGTACCTGGGACCCGGACGCCGTCGAGGAGATGTCCGCCCAGATCCGCGAGCAGTTGCGCGCGATCGGTGCCCATCACGCGCTCTCGCCACTCTTTGACGTGGCCCGCGATCCGCGGTGGGGCCGCACCGAGGAAACCTTCGGCGAAGATCCCTATCTCGTCGCAAAGATGGGATCGGCGTTCGTCGATGGCCTCCAGGGCGACGATCCCGAGGAGGGCATCTCGGCGACGCTGAAACACTTCGCCGGTCACGCCATCAGCGAGGGTGGCAAGAACCGCTCGACCGTCCAGATCGGCGAGCGTGAACTCCGGGAGGTTCACCTCTTCCCGTTCGAGGCCGCTGTACAGGAGACCGACGCCGACTCGGTGATGAACGCCTATCACGACATCGACGGTGTCCCCTGTACGAGCGACGAGTGGCTGCTGACGGACGTCCTCCGTGGCGAATGGGGCTTCGACGGCAATGTCGTCTCCGATTACTTCAGCGTCCGCCTGCTGAAAGACGAACACCAGGTCGCCCCGACGATCTACGACGCCGCGATCCAGGCCGTCGAGGCCGGTCTCGACGTCGAACTCCCCCAGATCAAGGCCTACCAGCACCTCGTCGAGGCCGTCGAGAACGGCGACGTCACCGAGGAGACGATCGACACCGCGGCGCGGCGCGTCCTCAAACAGAAGATCGAGAAGGGCCTGCTCGACGACCCGGGCGTCGACCCCGATCGTGTCGAAGAAGCCTTCGGCCCGGAGAAGAACCGCGAGTACGCCCGGAAACTCGCCCGTGAGTCCGTGACGCTGCTGAAGAACGACGACGACCTCCTGCCCCTGGAGGGCGAGGAGTCCGTCGCCGTCCTCGGTCCGAAGGCCGACGCGCCCTCGGGTCAGCTGGGCGACTACGCCTACGCCGCTCACTACCCCGAGGCGGAGGTCAACCGCGAGATCGTCACGCCGCTCGACGCCATGCAGGACCGTCTCGGTGATGACGTCGAGTACGTCGAGGGCTGTACGACGACCGGCCCCGACACCGACGAGATCGATGCTGCAGTCGACGCTGCCGCCGAGGCTGACGTCGCGGTCGCGTTCGTCGGGACGCGGTCGGCGATCGCCCTTAGCGACGACGACGAGGGGATCGAGCAAGTCCCTGACCTCCCCACGAGCGGTGAGGGTGCGGACGTTACCGACCTCGAACTCCCGGGCGTCCAGCAGGAACTCGTCGAAGCCGTCAACGAGACCGACACGCCGCTGGTGGTCGTGCAGGTCAGCGGCAAGGCCCATTCCATCGAGTGGATCGACCAGCACGTCCCCGCCGTGCTCCACGCCTGGCTGCCGGGCGAGGAGGGTGGCAACGGCATCGCGGACGTCCTGCTCGGCGAGCACAATCCGAGCGGTCGGCTGCCGATCTCCGTTCCGAAGGACGTGGGCCAGCTGCCCGTCTACTACTCGCGTCGACCTAACAGCCGCAACGAACGGCACGTCTACGTCGACGAGGATCCACTGTACTCGTTCGGCCATGGCCTCTCCTACACTGACTTCGAGTATAGCGACGTCACACTCGCGAGCGAGGAGATCCCGACCACGGGAACCATCGAGGCGAGCGTCACCGTCGAGAACACCGGTGACGTCGCCGGCCACGAGGTCGTCCAGGTCTACACGCACCAGCGCTGGCCCTCCCAGACCCGTCCGGTCCAGGAACTGCGCGCGTTCGAGCGCGTCCACCTCGAACCCGGCGAATCCGCAACGGTGACCGCCGAGATCTCGGCGACCCAACTCGCGTTCCACGACCATGATATGAACCTGGTCGTCGAACCCGGCGAGTACGAACTCCGCGTCGGCTCCTCGGCCGCCGATATCGAGGCCGCTGCCGACTTCGAGGTCGTGGGCGACCCCCGCGAACTCGCCCGGGGTTCCCGCACGTACTTCAGCGAAACTGACGTCGAGTAGCGCCGCCCGCCCTTTCTATCGAGACGCTCTTTCTCGCAGCAATTAAACCGATGCCGGCCGAACGTCCGGATATGAGCGATCAGGAACGTACCGATCTCCGTATGCCCGACGAAGACGAGGTCTTCGCCGTCGTTACCAACATGCTCGGGGCTAATCGCGTGAAGGTACGGTGTATGGATGGCGTCGAACGGACGGCCCGAATTCCGGGCAAGATGCAAAAGCGCATCTGGATCCGCGAGGACGACGTCGTACTGATCGAGCCCTGGGACTGGCAGGACGAGAAGGCCGACATCACCTGGCGCTACGAGAAACAGGAGGCCGACCAATTGCGCGAGGAGGGACACATTCAGGAACCGTGACGGACCAAATATGACGGTGGCATCCCCACCGACCGACGGCCGCAAGTCGCTGTCCAGCACTGCTCGCACTGTTTTCGCGGGGCACCCATGACCGAGTTCGGCCTGATCGACGACGAGGGAGCCGAGCTGCCGGGTGACGAATTCGAGGAAATCGACGTTGCGGACACCGAGGCCGACCGGATCGCCCGCCGGCGTGATCGCGAGTTCAGCGAGTTCCGCAAGCGTATCAAAAACACCGAGCAGTTCAAAGTCGAGGCGTCGGTCTTCGACGACGCGACCTTCGCCGCGCTGTACAAACTCGTCCAGGACGGCTACATCGAGGCCTTCGGGGCCCCGATTTCGACTGGCAAGGAGGCTAACGTCTACACGGCGCTGTCCGGAGCCCAGTCCCGGAGCGCCCCGGACGAGTCGAGTGACCCGGACCGCCGATCCGCCGAAAGTAACGCGGCGGAGCCGCGAGACGACGGCGACGAGCCGGAGCCGCGAGACGACGGCGGCCGGGGAACGAAGGGCGGCCACGAGGTCGCCGTCAAGGTCTACCGGATCAACGCCAGCGACTTCAAGGACATGCGCGGGTATCTCGACGGCGACCCCCGATTCGAGGGGATCGGCTCGGACAAAAAGAAGGTCGTCACCGCCTGGGTGCGCAAGGAGTTCGCCAACCTCAAACGGGCACAGCAGGCCGGCGTCCGCGTTCCCAATCCGATCGCCGTCGAGCGAAACGTCCTCGTGATGGAGTACATCGCCACGGATGCGGAGGGCCGGGCCAAACGACTCAACGAGGTCCACATCGAGAACCCCGAGACCGCCTTCGAAGTGCTCCGGGAGTACATGCGCCGGCTCCACGCCGCCGGCCTGGTGCACGGCGACCTTTCTGAGTACAACGTCGTCTTCCACGAGGGGGAACTCGTCGTGATCGACCTCGGCCAGGCCGTGACGGTCCACTCGCCCAACGCCGAGGACTTCCTCCGACGGGACTGTCAGAACGTCGCGAACTTCTTCGCCGGGCAGGGCGTCGAGGTGACGGCTGAGGGGTTGTACGACTACGTTACTGACGATGAGCAGCAAGATGACGGTTCGTCCACAGCGTCCCAGGACATCTAGCGTTGGGATCCATTCTGGACCCATCCGAGGCGAGGCTACCTACGTTTCGTTCGCTGATGGCTGACACTGTCTCGCACGCAGCTTGCTATCAGTGAAACAGAAGGCATTTACTGTCTATGAACCGAGCGGATCGCATGAGTAGATTCATTGCCGAAACTCGACCTGGACGGCGCTTCCAGGCCATTTCTTGGGTAATCCTCGGCGTCGCTGCCATTGATTACGTTGGCATTATGGACGTGACCTCGATCAATGTGTATCTTTTTCTCTCAGGGGCGGCTACTATCGTTGCAGGAATTATCGATGCCCGTCTCACAGACGAGCACCGGATTACCGACAGCGATGGGTAGCGTGTGACACGACGGACAACGGCAGGGGACGCTCTTCATCCGCTGATCGCCCGGGGACGACTCGCCGAACCCTAGTACAAATAAATTTGTATAACGGCAATCGTAGTTGTTTAGTGAGGGGCCGGCGAAGCGAGTGTTCGCATGGTCCAGCAGGTCCAAAAGCGCGACGGGACTGTGGAACCGTTCGATCGCTCGAAGATCGCGACCGCCATCCGGCAGGCGTTCGCGGCAGCCGAAACTGACCCGGACACCGGGATCGACGCCCTGACCGATGCGGTGGTCGACCGCCTTGATCCGTCCGATGGGACGGTGGCCGTCGAGACGATCCAGGACTGCGTCGAGCGGACGCTCGTCGAGGCTGATGAGTACGAAGCCGCCAAGCGGTACATCCTCTATCGACACCGCCACGCCGAATTGCGTGATCTGGAAGGACTCGTTGCAGGCAACAGTGGCGACCCAGCGGGGAACGACCAGGGACCCGTCGACGCCTACGTCGAGCGCGAGGACTGGCGCGTCCGGGAGAACTCCAACATGGACTACTCCCTGCAGGGGCTGAACATCCACCTCACCGAGCGCACCATCGAGGACTACTGGCTCGAAAAGCTCTACAGCGACGAGGTGGCCGCGGCCCACGACGCGGGCGCGATCCACATCCACGACCTGGGCGTGCTGGGTCCCTACTGCGTCGGCTGGGATATCGAGGATGTCCTCCGGGAGGGCCTGAAGGGCGTCCGCGGGAAGGTTGAGTCCGCGCCCGCGAACCACTTCGACGTGGCGCTGATGCAACTCGTCAACTTCCTCTACACGCTGCAGGGCGAGGCCGCCGGCGCGCAGGCCCTCTCGAACTTCGACACCTACCTCGCGCCGTTCGTCCGCGAAGACGACCTCGACTACGAGGAAGTCCGCCACCAGATCCAGCAGTTCGTGTTCAACCTCAACGTCCCGACGCGGGTCGGCTTCCAGGCTCCGTTCACCAACCTCTCGATGGACCTGACGGTGCCCGACCACCTCGCCGACAAACCAGTCGTGATCGGCGGCGAGGCCCAGGACTCGACCTACGGTGACTATCAGGACGAAGTGGACCTGATCAACCGCGCCTTCGCCGAGGTGATGCTGGAGGGCGACGCGAAAGGCCGGCCGTTCACGTTCCCGATCCCGACCTACTCGATCACCGAGGACTTCGAGTGGGACAACGAGACGCTCGATCCCGTCTGGGAGATGACTGCCAAGTACGGCACACCCTACTTCTCGAACTTCGTCAACAGCGAGATGGACACCGAGGACGCCCGCTCGATGTGCTGTCGGCTCCGCCTTGACAACCGCGAACTCGAATCCCGCGGCGGGGGGCTGTTCGGCTCGAACCCGCTGACGGGGTCGATCGGCGTCGTCACGATCAACCTGCCCCAGCTTGGGTATCGGGCCGACGACGAGAGCGACTTTTTCGATCGGCTCGAATCGCTGATGGACGTGGCAAAGCGGAGTCTGGAGACCAAACGCGAGGTGCTGGAGCGCTACACCGAGCAGGGCCTGTATCCCTACGCGAAGTTCTATCTTCGGAACGTCAAGCAGGCCCAGGACAGCTACTGGGCGAATCACTTCTCGACGATCGGCCTCATCGGCACCCACGAGGCTATTCTCAATCTCCGTGGTCCGGAGTCGGGGATCGACACGGCCGAGGGGAAGGCCTTCGCCGAGGAGGTCCTCGAATTCATGCGCGATCGGCTCCGGAAGTACCAGGCCGAGACCGGCCACATGTACAACCTCGAGGCGACGCCTGCAGAGGGGTCGTCCTATCGGCTGGCCCGCCAGGATCGTGCGCAGTTCTCGGACCTGGCCGTCCACGCTACCGACGGACTCGGGGGCGACGAGCCGATCTACACCAACTCGACGCAATTGCCATTCGGCGCGGAACCGGACCTCTTCGACGCGCTGGACCACCAGGACGATCTCCAGACGAAATACACGGGTGGCACGGTCTTTCATGGCTGGCTGGGCGAAGCGATGCCCGACCCCGAGTCGACCAAGCAACTCGTCAAGACGATCGCCGAGAACTACGAGTTGCCCTACTACACGCTGACGCCGACGTTCTCGGTCTGTCCGACCCACGGCCATCACAGCGGCGAGCACGAGACCTGCCCGGACTGCGGGGAAGCCTGTGAGGTGTACTCCCGCGTCGTGGGGTATCTCCGGCCGACCGAGAACTGGAATCCCGGCAAGCAGGCCGAATTCGACGAGCGCGCGGACTTCCGCCCGAGCGTCGCCGACTGACATGCGTCTCGGTGGCCTCCAGCGGACGACGCTGTCTGATTTCCCCGGCCGGGTCGCCTGTGCGGTCTTCACCGCGGGCTGCAATCTCCGGTGTCCGTACTGTCACAACCCGGAACTGATCGACGGCGATCCGAACTCGGCCGCGGCGTCGACGCTCTCCGAGGACGAGTTCTTCGCCTTTCTCGACGACCGGAAAGCCGTCCTCGACGGCGTCGTGATCACCGGCGGCGAGCCGACGCTGCACCGGGACTTGCCCCGATTCGTCAGCCGGATCGCCGACCGTGGGTTCGACGTGAAACTCGACACGAACGGGACGCGGCCGGCTGTCCTCCGCGAGATGCTCGACACCGGCGCGGTCGAGTACGTCGCGATGGACCTCAAGACGATACCCGATCGATACGACGAACTCGGGGCCGACGCGGGGGAGGCCGTCGAACGGAGCGTCGAACTGATCCGTGCCAGCGGGATCGACCACGAGTTCCGGACGACGTTCGATCCCGGTGTCGTCGCCCCGCGTGACTTCGAGACGCTGGATGAGCTGGTCGGGGACAGCCCGCTTGTCGTCCAGTCTGTCGACACCGAGGACGTGCTATGCCCGGACCGCGTCCGGGAGACGCCGGTCGATCCGCTCGCGACCATTGGCGACGCCGCGGCTGAACCGCTCCCGGGGATCGAACACCGCGAGTGACAGCCACCTAGAGCGAGCCGTTTCTGAGACCGCCACACATAACTGTCCGGTGACAGAAGGATGCCCCGATGAACTCACTCGAACTCACCATCCGACTACTGGCAGGTGTCTTCCTCATCCTGACCAACGGCTTTTTCGTCGCGATCGAGTTCGCCCTGACCCGTGCCCGCCAGTACACCGAGGAGGAGTTCGTCGGCGATGGATCGAACGCCGGCCTCCGGCGCGCCTGGGAGATGACCCAGGACCTCGAACTGTACCTGACGACCTGCCAGGTCGGGATCACCGCCTCCAGTATCGCGGTCGGGATCGTCGCCGAACCGGCGCTGGCGGCGATCTTCGAACCGATCTTCCACAACACCGTCCTGGCGTCGATCGGCTCCGGTGGGATCATCGCCTTCCTGATCATCAACCTGGTCCACCTGACCCACGGCGAGCAGACGCCGACGTACCTCGGCGTCGAGCGCTCCCGGTGGGTCTCAAAGTACGGGGCCGTCCCGCTGTACTGGTTCCACTGGCTCATCTCGCCGATCATCTCGCTGGGTGACGGCATCGCCAAACTCACGCTGAAGCTCTTTGGCGTCGAGATGACCGGCGCGTGGCTCGAAACTGAGGAGGAGGTCATCGAAACCCGGGCTGACTTGCGGAATCGCGTCGGCTCGGCGCTCGAAGAAGGTGGTCTCAACGATGAGCGACGCGAGGAGGTCATGAACGCCCTCGCCATCGGCGAACAGCCGATCCGTGAGGTGATGGTCGACGCCGACGATATCGTCGCCCTCTCGACGGCGGTCGATCCGGCGGAGAACTTCCGCCTGATGGAGGAACACCCACACACTCGCTATCCACTGATCGGCGACGACCTCGCGGACTTCGAGGGGATCGTCTACCTCCCCGCACTGTCGCGCCACCGCGAGGAACTCGCCGACGGCGAGATGGACTTCGCCGAGCTTGCCGCGCCACCGATGACGCTCTCCCCGGATGTCGACGTTAGCGACGCTGTCGACCAGTTCCAGGCCGAAAACCAGGAACTCGCCCTCGTCATCGAGGACGGCGAAGTGGTCGGGATGGTTACGGTGACTGATCTGCTTGAGTCCGTGATGGGCGACATCGAGGATCCGATCGACACGCGACAGGATTCGCTGTCCGAGGGCCAGTAGCCCGTCGATCAGGCGGGCGGGGGTCGGCGTGACGGTGCGCGGTGAGGTGCTGGGTCATCCTGGCGTGTCGGGTGCTCTCTATTCGGGACAATAGTGTGGCATAGCCCTCATAGCAGCCTATTTCATCCCGTCTCTCCGCTATCCACACGATAGCGTCTGAAAGTGATCACCCCGGCGGTGGCCGACGGGGCGTTCCATCGCATCCACTGGATTCCCAACCCATGCCAGAGATAGTCCAGCCGAAGATCGACCGTGCATACGACTGCATCGACGAGGAGCGTGCCCTCCTCGAAGCCGAACGCGACGCGTTCCAGACACTCCGTCGGAGAGTCAGTACGATTCAGGTCGATCAGTCGGGCCCAACAGCCGTCGAGACGGGGAACACTGTCGCGGTAACAACCCCAAGCTTTCGCCCCCAGTCCGGGGGACTTCGGAAGATCCGTGACGCCTACCGGGAGACCGTGATGGCTGTCCCCCATTACGATTCGGAGTACGGCGAGTCACTCAGGGAAAATCTGGAAGTGGAATGCGGGGCCTCGCTTGCGCGACATCTCCTCGACGGAGACGTACTCACGCCAGCAATGTACAACGCGTTCGTCGACGCGTGTACCCAGGCCCAGGACACGCGTGAGCGGACACTCACCCGCATTGAGCACGAACAGCAAAGCCTGGAGCGGTTCGAGACCGCCCTCACCGACATCGAATCGACAGTCATCGACGTGAGTGAACAGGTCGAATCGGCGTCCCGGTCCCCCGATCGCATCGACGAGACGTTGGAAACGGCACAGACACGATGTATGGACCACGCCAGCGAGCGCCAGGAGCAGTTACACGAACGCGCCGAGAAGGACATCCCCGGCGTGGAGCGACTTAGCCTCGTCGAGTACCTCTATGCCGACCTGGAAACGACGACGCCAGTCCTCTCGGATATCGCAGCCTGTCTGGAAACGATTCGCCACCAGCGACGTCGCTGTTTGCGGTGAGCGGCTCGATCTACTGGGTTACGCCCGGTCCTCGACCGCGAGTGGCATCGACGCCAGCCGCGCTGCACCGATCGAGGTGAGCCCACGGGCCGTCGTCGAGTCACGCGCTCGTCGATCGTGGGCCAGTTCGAGTCCGTCCTGATCGGCGATCGGGACCAGCCTGACGTCGGTTCCTCTGGGCGTAATGTTCACAAGGAGGTACGACTGTGGGAACGAACAGGTCGTCGGCGTCGCGATCTCGCGCACACCGCGATCGACGCCGGTCAGCGGCAGGTGGAAGTGCCCGGTAAGGACAAGCGCCGCGTCGCCGTTGGCAAGCACGTCGACGAACGCCTCCGTCTCGCGCATCGTCGGCGGGATCGCCATGTCCTCGACGACGCGATCGCGGTGACGACGGAGCTGGTCGGTCACCGCGGCGAGGTTGTGATGGACGACGATCAGCGGGTCGTCGGTCCGCTGTAGCTTTCCCGCGAGCCACTCGCGCTGGTCGGCGTCGACGTGGCCGTCGTGGGTGTCGACGAGGTGATCGCCGTTCCCGGCGGAGTTCAACCCGAGCACGTCCAGCCCACCTACCTCCTCGTGGAAGGGGTAGGAGCCGGGGCCGAAGCGGTCGGCGAAGGTGTCGACCGAGATCGCGTCGTGGTCGTCGCCATCTTTCGGGACATCGTGGTTTCCAGGGACGGCGTAGACGGGCACGTCGAGCGCGTTGAGGGCGTCAGCGACGGCGTCGGCGTTCCAGACCTCGCCGTCCTTCGTGAGATCTCCCGGCGAGAGGACGGCGTCGACGTCCCGGCTCGCGATGTCGTCGATCGCCGCCTCGAAGTGATCGAGAGAGTGTTCGAACAGCTTCGAGGTGCCCTCCGCACGCGTCGAGACGTGTGGGTCGGCGATCACCGCCAGTCGGACCCGCTCCGGCGCAGTCGGACGCTTGAGTCGTGCCATGAGTGTCCCCGGCTTCCCGTCAGTCGAACGGCTTCCGGAACCGGGTCCGTCGCCGGTCATCCGTCCTCCGGGAAGAAATGCGTCGGGTCCTCATGGCGAAACGTCGCCAGATAGGTCCCGTCGAGCAGGCGAACGTGAGTGTGAAGTTCACCTCGCTCGCGTGCCGCGTCGGCGAGCCCGCCAACCTGATCGAGGCCGATGGCCCCGGCGAGGACGACCCCCTGCTCGGTCTCCTCGTCCCGGAGTCGCGTGACGAGGTACAGGTCGCCCCTGGCGACGGTTCTGAACACCTCGTAGCGATCGAACGACCCGCCCTCGACGAGTGTCGGAAGCACCTCTTCGACACTGTCGGGGACAGTGTACACCAGCCCCGTGCGCGCCGTTGAGTCGCCCGATTCGATCGCTGCGACGTGATCCGCTCGCACCTGAACCACGTCCCATCCGTCCGCTCGCAACAGAGCTGCCAACGCTGTGGCCTCTTTACGGACCTGCTCCCAGACCGTCGGCTCACCGCCTTTCGTTGCTGACATCGCATCACTTTTCGATCATATATGTAAATATCTACCGGAAGATCAGCTTCTATATTCCGCTATATAGCCTTATAGGCCCGAAAATCATGCTATTACGCGACTGTAGATCTATTACCAAATTCCTTATGCTTGGGGAGTAAAAGAGCGGTCGATGCCACGTGACACGACTCGGCGTCGATTTTTGCTCGCCGCAGGCGCAGGGGGACTGACCGCCGTCGCCGGTTGCGGCGGGGACAGTGAATCCACGAACCCGGATACTGCAACCCAGGACGATCCCGAGACGGGTTCGGGCGGGGGGTCCACGGACGAACCATCCGACGAGACGGACGACTCGACCGAGGAGACCCCCGTCGACTCGGATGGGGGCACCCTCCAGATGATGGCGACCGGCTCCATTCAGACGCTTGACCCTATCAACGCGAAGGGGTCTGGTGCGGGCTACAACCAGTACAACCAGCAGCTCATGTACTTCCCGGACGGCCACTATCCGCCCGAACCCGCGCTGGCGACCGGATACGAGGTGTCCGACGACGGGCTCACGTACACGTTCGATCTCCGTGAGGACGTCACGTTCCACGACGGCAGCGAGTTCACTGCCCACGACGTCGTCTACTCCTATCGCCGCCTCGCCGAATCCCCGAACTCACGTAACAAGGACGACATCATCGGCGAGACGCTGACGATCGACCACGAGAAGGACGCGACGCTTTCCGAGCCGACCGACGAGGAGACCCTCGAGGATGTCGTCCCCGGCAGCCTCGCCGTGGAAGCGGTCGACGATTACACCGTCGAGATAACGCTTGCCTCCCCCTTCGAGTACACACTCTTCCAGATCGCCGGCGGCGCGTTCGCGATCATCCCGGAGGGTTCGGTCGGTGACATCGAGGGCTACGACGGCGAGTACGACTACAACGAGTTCTTCAGCACCGAGGGTGACGGCCCGACGTTCGCCGGGGCCGGCCCCTTCCAGGTTGACTCCTGGCGGAAAGGCAGCCAGATCACCCTCTCGGCCTTCGAGGACTACTACGGCGGCGAACCCGACCTCGACGGGATCACGTACACTGTCGTCGGCAGCGGGAACACACGCCTCCAGCGATTCACGAACGGAAACGCTGACATTCTGGAGGACATACCGACGGCCTCGTTCAACCCCAACAACGTGTCGATCGAGCGTGAAGCGGGCAACCGTTCGCTCGGTACCTACGCGCTCGACGACGGAACCGACGTCAACTACGGCGAGATCCCGGCGCTCACGACGGAGTACATCGTCTTCAACACCCTGGAGGTCCCGCTGGCGGTCAGGCGTGCGTTCGCGTACGCGATGAACCAACACGACATCGCCGAGAACGTCTACAAGGGGACGGGTAAACCGGCCTATCACATCGTCCCACCCGCGGCCTACCCTACTTTCGAGGATAGCCAGTCCGGCGAGGCTTCCTATGACCGCCACGCCGAGACCGGCTACGAATCGAACACCGACTTCGCCGCCGACGGCTATCCCTACGGCTACGGCGAGACGCGACTTGCGGACGCTACCACGGTGATGGAGCAAGCGGGCTACGGCGAGGACAACCGGTATGAACTCACCGCGACGACCATCACCGGCGACAGCGGGTATCAGCAGGTGTTCACCCGTCTCCAGTCGAAACTCCGGTCGGTCTACATCGACATGGACATCGAGGAAGCGGAGTTCGGGACGATCATCAGTCGCGCCATCTCCGGCGACATGGAGGTGTTCGGACTCGGCGACGGCATGGAGTACCCCGGCCCGCAGAACTTCCTCCGGTTTCTCCACGGCCAGAACCCGTCGACGCAGTTCACGCGATGGGGGGCCGAGGGCAGCTACGCGACCGAGGAGTACCGCCAGACCGCACGGGAGGCCTGGGACAAACACTACGCCGCCGACGGGATGACCCGCGAGGACCACAACGAAGCCTTCCAGACCGTCGAGGAGATGAACTGGGCATCCGTTCAGGAACTCCCCTTCCTCCACCCCATCAGTCAACGGTTCTGGCACGATGCGGTCGACGTCGAGATGTACGGCGTCATGGAGAACCAGGCCTTCGACAACACCACGCTTCAGCGCTGATGGCGACAACTGCGAGGGATGCACCGCTAGAATTTATGCCTTGGAACTCCGTGTCGGCCGCGGACGATCGATCTCCGAGACACCAGCGGGGTGAGTGTCAATGAGCAGACTGGGCTATCTCGCCAAACGCCTCGCGATGGCGATCCCGGTCGTCTGGCTCGGGACGACGATCACGTGGTTCGCTATCTTCATGGGACCGATCGACCCGGCCAGCCGGCTACTCAGCGAGGGCCAGACTCGAAATCCGGCCGCCTACGAGGCCGCCCGGACGCAACTCGGCCTGAACCAGCCCCCGCTCCAGCACTACGTCGACTGGATGACGAACCTCATCACGTTCGACCTGGGCCAGACCTGGGTGCTGTACGAGGGCTCGAACGTCAACGCGCTCATCCTCGATTTCCTGCCCCGGACACTCTGGCTCGGGCTCTGGTCGGTCCTGATCGCCGTGGTGATCGGTGTCCCGCTCGGGTTCTACGCCGGATTGCACTCGAACTCGCTGTCGGATTATCTGGCCTCTTTCGGCGGGATCGTCTGGCGGGCGATGCCGAACTTCTGGCTTGCGATCATGCTGCTCGCCGTGTTGAGCCTCTCGCCGACGCTTCCCTGGATCCACCTGAGCTGGGACCCCCTCGCCGTCTCCCTCGACTCGTTCACCTTCGAGTGGGAGTCCGTTTTCGTCCCGATCGACGCGATATCGGGGAGTCCGGACATGTCCCGCATCGGGACGGTCGATGGCTTCCTGGCGGCGACCAAGAAGGTCCTGCCGGCGGCGCTGGTGCTGGGCTCGGCATCGATGGGCAACGAGATGCGGATCGGCCGGACGGCGATGCTCGAAGTCCGCAACGAGGACTACGTCGACTTCGCGAAGGCAAAGGGCGTCTCCGATCGCGTCCTCGTCTGGAAGCATATCTTCCGGAACGCGCTGGTCCCGCTGATCCCGATCATCACCAGCGAGGCGTTCCTGCTCATCGGCGGGTCGGTACTCGTCGAGACCGTCTTCGGCATCAACGGCATCGGCCAGCTGTTCTACGAGGCGGCCACCTCCGGCGAACTTCCGCTCGTCGGGACGCTAATGTACGTCTTCATACTCATGACTGTTGGTATCAACCTCATTCAGGATGTCCTGTACACGATCGTCGATCCCCGCGTCGGCGTGGAGGGTCCCTGACGTGTCCGACGCAACTCCCGTCGAGGATCGGCGATTGTTCGAAACAACCGGGTCCGATGCCGTGCTGTCCGCGTGGCTGCTTGTCGGCGTCGTCCTCTTCGCGCTGGAGGCGGGCGCAGTCGCGAACTTCCTGACCGGCCTGCTCGCCGATTTCGTCGGGGCACTCCCGACGGCCGGCAGCGACGGATCGCTGCTATCGAGCGTCACCGCAGTCTTCGACGCCGCTCAACAGCAGACGAACGCGATCCCGACCGTGCTCTCGCGGGACGTCGTTCCCAATGCCGGCCACTGGAACGGACAGCAGTGGGTCGGCACCTTCTTCGGGCTGTCGCCCGGCGTCTCCTGGGCGATCCGGACGGTACTCGTCTACGCCTATGCGTTCGCGTGGGTCGCCTGGGCCGCCGTCGGGTATCGCTACTACCGCCGGGAGATCAGAGCCGCCGACTGGACGCCCCGCGACGACGTTATCGATCGCTTTCGATCACACCGGTGGGGGCTGTTCGGCGCGCTGATCGTGTTCATGTTCGTCGTGATGGCGATCTTCGCGCCGACGCTCGGCCCGACGACCGTCGAACAGAACATGCGCAACTCCTACGCCTACGAGATCGACTACTGGAACGAGGAAACCGGCTCCGTCGAGTCGATCCTGGTCGGCGAGGCCAACCTCGATTCCCAGTCGACCGGCGACAGTTCGCGGGTGATGCCGCTGACCTACGACGACTACGGCCGGTTCCACCCCTTCGGGACGATGCCCAACGGCCGTGATCTGTTTACGTTCATCGCCGTCGGGTCACGGATATCGCTGGTCATCGGCGTCCTCTCGGTCGGGTTGAGTGCCCTGCTTGCGGTCTCGCTGGCCCTGATCGCCGCCTACTACAAGGGTCGGGTTGACCTCGGCACGGTCCTGGTTTCGGACGGCGTGATGGCGATGCCACAACTCCTGCTCATCATCATGCTCACGACTGTTCTGGGCGACACGTGGATCGGTGACGTTTACAGCGGCGGGTTCGTGCTCGCGCTCATCTTCGCCTTTACCGGATGGACGTACATGTGGCGGTCGATTCGTGGCCCCGCCCTGCAGATCGCCGAACGCGCCTGGATCGACGCCGCCCGGAGCTTCGGCCAGCGGCCACGGACGATCATGCGCAAACACATGCTGCCGTACGTGACCGGCTACGTCCTGATCTACGCCTCGATGACCCTTGGCGGGGCGATCATCTCGATCGCCGGCCTCTCGTATCTCGGCCTCGGCGTCGCGCCGCCGACCCCCGAGTGGGGCCGGGCGATCAAGCTCGGCCAGGACTACGTCACCACCGGCTCCTGGCACATCTCGCTCATCCCGGGCGTGCTCATTACGCTCGTCGTCACCGGGTTCAACGCGCTCGGCGACGGCGTCCGGGACGCGATCGATCCCCAGTCCGACAGCGCGATCGGCTCGGCGGCCGGCCGGGGTGGTGGCGCATGAGCCGCGCCGACGCCCCCGACCGGACCGAGATCGGGGCGCACCCCGGAGATCGCGACGGGGAGCCGCTGCTCGCTGTCCGTGATCTCCGGACGGTGTTTTACACCGAACGCGAGACCATCCACGCCGTCGACGGGATCTCCTTTGACGTCCATGCCGGCGAGACGGTCGGTCTCGTCGGCGAATCCGGGTCGGGGAAATCCGTCACGGCACGGTCGATCCTCGGTCTCGTCGACGAGCCGGGCGTCATCGAGGAGGGGGCAATCCGTTTCAAGGGCGAGAATCTGGTCGAAGCTGGCTTCGAGGCCCACCGCGGCGATATCGCGATCGTCTTCCAGGATCCCGCCAATGCGCTCAATCCGGTTTACACCGTCGGCAACCAGCTTCGGGAGGCCCTCTCGATCCACCAGGGGCTGACCGGCGACGCGGCGACCGAGCGCGCGATCGAACTCCTCGAAGCTGTCGGGATCCCCGACGCGCCACGCCGACTCGGGGAGTATCCCCACCAGTTCTCCGGCGGGATGGCCCAGCGGGCGGTCATCGCGATCGCGCTGGCGTGTGATCCTGACCTGCTGGTCTGTGACGAACCGACGACCGCTCTGGACGTGACGATCCAGGCTCAGATCCTCGACCTGCTGGCCGACCTTCAGCGTGAGGAAGACCTCGCGATCCTCTTTATCACCCACGACATGGGCGTCATCGAGGAGACCGCCGACCGGGTGAACGTGATCTACGCCGGCGAGATCGTCGAACGCGCGCCCACGCAGCGCCTCTTTGCCGAGCCGGAACACCCCTACACCGAAGCCTTGCTGGAGAGCATTCCCGGACGGACGCCGCCAGATCAGCGCCTGCCGGCGATCGAGGGCGAGGTCCCCACGCCGAACGGTCCCGCTGACGCCTGCCGGTTCGCGCCCCGCTGTCCGATGGCCGTCGAGGCGTGCCGGACGGCTGCCCCCGACCCCGTCGAGGTATCGGCTGCCGTCGACCACGCCGCCGCGTGCATATTTGCCGGCGACGACGGCGACCGGACTGGGGGTGACGACGAATGACCGCCTCAGTCCCCGACGGCAGCTCGATGTCCGCCTCGACGGACGACGATCGCGACACGTTTCTCGACATCCGCGATCTACAGACCCACTACACGGACGGGTCGCTGTTCGGTGCCGACCCGCCGGTCCGGGCGGTCGACGGCGTCTCGCTGTCGATCCAGCGCGGCGAGACCCTCGGCCTGGTCGGCGAGAGCGGGTGTGGGAAGACCACGCTCGGCCGGACGCTCGTCGGCCTGGAGGCCGCGACCGCCGGCTCCGTCGTCGTCGACGGAACCGACGTGACCGCCCTCTCGGGGAGCGACCTCCGGGCGTGGCAGCGTCGTGTCGGCATGGTGTTCCAGGATCCCCAGGAGAGCCTCAACGATCGCCTGACGGTCGGCGAGATCGTCGCCGAGCCACTGGAGGCTCACGACTGGGGAACCCCCGCCGAACGCGAGGACCGCGTCTTCACGCTGCTCGATCAGGTCGGGCTTCGTGAGGAGCACTTCTATCGCTACCCCCACCAGTTCTCGGGCGGCCAGCGCCAGCGCGTGGCGATCGCCCGCGCACTCGCCCTCGAACCCGAGTTCCTGATCCTCGACGAGCCCGTCTCGGCGCTCGACGTCTCTGTCCAGGCGCGGGTCATCAACCTCCTCGAGGAACTCCAGGCCGAACTCGGACTGACCTACCTCTTCATCGCCCACGACCTCTCGCTCGTCCGGCACATCGCCGACCGGGTCGCCGTGATGTACCTCGGGAACGTCCTCGAAGTCGGGCCGACGGAGCGCGTCTTCGCGGACCCGGCCAATCCCTATACTCGGTCGCTCCTGTCGGCGATTCCGGGCTCTTCGAGTCCGGCCCCCGAGGACCTCGATCGGATCACGCTCCGTGGGACGCCGCCGAACCCGCGGTACCCGCCCGAGGGGTGTCCGTTCGCGACCCGATGCCCGGCGAAGATCCCGCCCCCCGATCACGCCGACCTCTCGGCCGACGCGCTCGGCGCGATCGAGACGTTCCGGGACGTGTTACGGGAGCGCGCCCGGGCCGAGACTGGCCTGTCCGCCCGCCTCAAGCGACGGCTCGGACTCGACACCGGTGGCCGTTCGGTCGAGGCGATCGTCGAGGAACTGTTCGCGGACGTCACGCTGTCGTCGGCTTCTCGCGACGTGATCGATCAGGCGACAGCGACCGCGAGCACGGCCCCGGGCGAGGCGCTCGCGGTACTCGACGACGCCTTCGGTTCGGTCTGTGATCGCGAGTCGCCGGCCGCACATGTCGTTGATGACACCGAGCGAACGAGTCGGTGTCTCCGGCACCGTCCCGAGCACGACGATCCCGGGGGTGAACGGCCGTGACCGACAAGGCGGGCGGTCCGGACGACGGGACTTCCGATCGACACGGAACGCGATACGGGAGTTCGATCCCGCGCTCGGATCGAGTCGCCGTCGCCCGCGAGGCGGCCAGGGCCGGCGGGGCCGTCGCCATGGCCGGGTTCAGGCGGGATCTCGACGTCGAAACCAAGGCGGGCAAGACCGACCTGGTGACGCGGGCCGATCGCGAGGCCCAGTCCCGGATCGCAGCCGTCATCGGCGAGCGCTTCCCCCAGGAACCGTTCGTCGGCGAGGAGGCCGACGCGATCGAGACCGTCCCCGAACGGGGGCCGGCCTGGATCGCCGATCCGATCGACGGCACCAACAACTACGTCCGGGGGATGCGCCAGTGGGCGACCAGCGTCGCGTCGGTCCGGGACGGCGATCCCGTCGCGGCGGCGACCGCCCTCCCGGCGTTGGGTGATATCTACGTCGGTGGGCCGGGTGGCGTGACGCGCAACGGCCGGCCCATCGGGGTGAACGACACCGCCGACACGGATCGGTTCACCGTCGTCCCCACGATCTGGTGGCCCCGGGACCGCCGCGAGGAGTACGCCCGGGCGGCCGAAGCCATCGTCACCCGGTTTGGCGACTTGCTCCGGTTGAAGTCCGTCCAGGTTGCCCTCGCCCTGCTGGCTGCCGGGTCGATCGAGGGTGTGATCACGAACGTCGAGACCAACCCCTGGGATACCGTCGCCGGCACGTATCTCGTCGAGCAGGCCGGCGGGACGGTCACCGACCTCGACGGCGAGCCCTGGCGACACGACTGCCGCGGACTCGTCGCCTCGAACGGCCAGGCCCACGAGACGGTGCTTGGGGCCGCCAACGCGATCGACCCGCCGACTGACGGATCCGGATCGGTCTAGTGTTGTGGGGTGACTCGGTCGACCCTGGCCGCGCTCCTTTAAGTGTCTCTGGTCACAAGGTGGAGATATAGACGGGGTTTCTCGGAGATGTCTTCGACCGGCGAGCGGTAAGTCTCTCGGGTCGCACTTCGCTTAGTCTGCCAGTCCTCGCTCCCCGGAAGCCGATCGGGGGGTGGCGCGTGTCCGGACCAGTGAGTCACCCGATAGCTGGGGGATCTCCCGTCGGCCGTTGACGTTCATCGCGTACTCACGGACGTCCCGGCGGCGGATCGCGTTCTTCCTGACGTAGTCGGGTCCTTTCGCCGTCTCCAGTTGCTCGCTGAAGAGTTGGATCTCGGTTTCGGCGGGCGGCATGCCATCGAGGTACCGACTGATGAGGGCCGCGCCGACGTGATCCTCGATCGCGATCTCGCCCTGATAGCCCGCGCACACGAGATGGACGCGGTGGTCCGTTCGGCGGAGGAACCGGCCGATCGCTCGCGCGTTCAGCGGCGCGCCCACGAACACGTCGACGTCCTCGCCCCCACGCTCGCGCAGCGTCGCCACGGTCCGGCCGCCGTTGGTCGAGGTCATGCTCACCGGCCGACCCTCGACGTCGATGTCCTCGACGTAACTCGGCGAGTTGAAGAAGTCATAGCCGTCTTCGGGGTCGTACTCGGCCGTGCGCCCGCCGCCGATGAGCGCGTCGGGGTGGGCGGCCCGGTAGTCGAACTCCTCGCCGCGCTCCTCGGGGACGTGGACGTGTGCTGCCCCCCGTGCCAGCAGTTCGATCACGGTGTTCGAGAAGTGCATCGTGTCGATGACGACGTACGCGCCTGGCTCCGGGTCCTGGGGGATGTCCTCGCAGCGTTCGATGAGTCGCTCGTCGAGTCGGCTATGAGCTGTGCCATCACGTACCATGTGTTCTCTCTACCCATCTATTCGGGCCCACCCTCAAAGGCGTATATAAGAGTGCTACATAGCCCTCAGTAGCGATCCCGACGGCTATTCCCGCCGGCCCGCTACCCCACCGGCCACGACCGAGCGGCTGTCATTGCTGGTGGCGAGGATGGATCGTGGACTGGAGTCCGATCCGTTCGATCGCCCGGATGGCCGCATCGATTTGCTCCAGCTGATCGACCAGCCGGGCCAGGGAGGGATCGACGCCGTCGTCATGGCCTGAGTTGGATGCAATCTCCGTCCCGGTTTCGATCGGCGACAACTCGACAGCCTGTCCCGCTGTGGCGTCACCTTCGACAACGCGTTTCGTCGCCGCTTCGAGCGCGTCTCTGCGGGCTATCAATAGCTCGGCCACCGTCCGGGCCTGTTCGGCTTCGGGTTCAACCGCCTCGATCGCACGATCTAGCCGGATGATCCCCGTCGCGATCCGTTCGAGTCGGTCCGCAGTCCGGTGATACTGGGACAGCGCCACCCGATCGATCCCGAGTGCGTCGAGTTCGCCGAACGCGACGAGTGACCGATTGTAGTGGCGACGGATCAACGCGACAAGCCGCGTCACGTCCGCCATTCGATCACCGACCCGTCCGGACGTCTCCGTCTCGCCGGTCAGTGACTCGCGGACTGTTTCCTGCATCGTCGTGACGACCGACACTGTCTGCTCTATCGATTGGCGAACCGACACCGCGGAGGCATCGAGCATCGCCCGGACCACGATCTCGTCCGCATCGGCCGCAAGGACCTCAGTGCCAACGAGGCGTCGTGCGATGGTGCGAGCGGCCCGGCGTTGCTCGTCGGTGAAACCGTCATCGGCATGCAACGAGATCCGCTCGAACCCGGTCTCGTAGGCTCCCTGGATCGGTCGCTCGACGGGGTCGACGCTTGACTCCGTGATCGGTAGCGAGACCGACTCCAGCCCGTCTCCGTCCGTCTGTCGCCCGCGAACGATCAGCGAGCCGTCGCGGTGGGTGTACAGCCGGACAGCCTCGCCCGTCTCGAGACCCTCCCGCTTGGCCCACTCCTTCGGGACGGAGACCGTGAACGTCGAGCCGCCGACCTTCTGGATCTTGCGTGTCTCCATCAGTCGCTCACCTCCAGAGCGGGTTTCATCAGTAGATCAACTCCGGCTCGCCCTCGAGGGCGTACAGCGTCCTGGCGGCGATATTGACGGCGTGATCGCCGACCCGTTCGATGTCGCGGATCGTCAACAGCACGCTCGCGACGTCGTCGATCAATCGTTCGAGCGCCCAGGCGTCGATCTCAGGATCGCGTTCCAGCAAGTCCCGGGCTACCCGTTCGCTCGCACGTTGACACATCGCATCCAGGTCGTCGTCTCGCCCGGCGACCGTTCGGCAGGCCGCCGCGTCCTCGGTCTCGTAGGCCGCCAGGGCGTCTTCGAGCATGTCGGCCGCCGCCCGACCGATCTCGGAGATGTCGAGTTCCGGGAACGGGTCCGGGCGACTCGACAGCGCGTACCGGGCGAGGTTGGTCGCCAGATCGCCGACGCGTTCGAGGTCGGTCGAGATCTTGAAGCTGGCCGCGACCAGCCGGAGGTCGCCAGCGACCGGCTGTTCCAGCGCGAAGAGGTCGATACAGTCGGCCTCGATGTCGAGGTACCGTCGGTTGACCGTCTCGTCACCCTCGATGACCGCCTCGGCACGGTCGTCGTTGCCCTCAGTCAGTGCCGAGAGGGCGGCTTTCAGGCGTTCGAGGACGAGTTCGCCCATCTCGACGACGGCCGTCCGGAGATCGGCCAGTGCGTGACGGAACTCCTCTCGTGCCATCGGATCACCCGAACTTGCCGGTGACGTAGTCTTCGACGCGCTGACTCTCGGGGTTCTCGAAGATCTTCTCGGTGTCGTCGTACTCGACGAGTTCGCCACCGGTGAGGAAGACGGCCGTCTGGTCGGAGATACGCGCCGCCTGCTGCATGTTGTGGGTGACCACGACGACCGTGTAGTCCTCGGCCAACTCCTCGATGAGGTCCTCGATCTTGGCGGTCGCGATCGGGTCCAAGGCGCTCGCGGGTTCGTCCATCAGGATGACCTCCGGATCGACCGCGAGACACCGTGCGATACAGAGGCGCTGTTGTTGCCCACCGGACAGCCCGAGGGCGTTGTCCGCCAGCCGGTCTTTCACCTCGTCCCACAGGGCTGCCTGCCGCAGTGTCCGCTCGACGAGTTCGTCTTCGGCGTCCTTCTCGTCGCGCCCGAGCAGCCGGGCCGCAAGTCCGCGGTTGATGTCCCCGTGCTTTCGGGGGCCGTACGCGACGTTCTCCCGGATCGACTTGGGGAACGGGTTCGGGGACTGAAACACCATCCCGATCCGCTTGCGGAGCTCGACCAGATCGACGCCCTCCTGATAGATGTCACTGCCGTCGAACTCGACGGTCCCCTCGACGCGGGCACTCTTGATCCGGTCGTTCATCCGGTTGAGCGAGCGGAGGAACGTCGACTTCCCACAGCCCGAGGGGCCGATCAGCGCCGTGACGCTCTCTTCGGGGATGTCCATCGAGACGTCCTTGATCGCCCGCTCGTCGCCGTAGTAGACGTTCAGGTCCTCGACTGACAGGACCGCCTCGCTCCCGAACTCGTAGTCGGTCCACGCCTCGCGCGTCCGCTCCGTGCTCTCGCCGGACGTTGTCTCGATTTCCGTGCCTGTGCTGCCTTCTGACGCCATCGTCGTCTCAGTCATGGTGTAGTTTCCTCCGGAAGTACCGCCGCGAGGCGACGGCCACGGCGAAAAACGACAGGACGACGCCGAGTAACACGAACGCCGTCGCCCAGCCGAACGCCATGTTCCCCGACACGCCGGCGGTGATGATCGCGTACAGCTGGTATGGAAGCGCACTCGCCGATTCGAGCAACGCGGAATTGGTCACCGACACGAACGGCGGCTGGGCCGTCAGGCCGACCTCGAAACTCGAGAGGACCGCCGGGGCCTTCCCCGGCTCGACCGGGCCGTTCAACACGAGCAACAGTGGGGCAGTCTCGCCGGCGATGCGGCCGACCCCGAGGATGACGCCAGTGATGATCCCCGGCATCGAGGCGGGGATGACGACCTCCTTGATCGTGTCCCACTTGCTGACGCCCAGCGCGGCGCTGGCGTCCCGGTACTCGTCGGGGACGCTCTGCATCGCCTCCCGGCTCGTGACCAACACGAGCGGGAGCAACATGAACCCGAGCACGAGCTGGGAGGCGAAGATCGACCCGCTGTTGCCGAATCGCGGGACGATGAACGCCAGCCCGAACAGCCCGAAGACGATGCTCGGCGTGCTCCAGAGGCCGTTCGTGGCCACGTCGACGCCCTTGGTGAAGAGGCTGTCCTCGGCGTACTCCGTGAGGAAGACGGCCGCGCCGACGGCGATCGGCACGGCGAAGGCGACTGCGCCGACGACGATCCAGACGGTCCCGATCAGCGCCGGCATGACTCCGCGCTGGATCCCGAGCCCCTGGGTCGGGTTCATCACGAACGGCCAGTCGACGGTCCCGCTCGCGACCAGTCCCACGGTCTCTGTTCCGATCGAGTTGCCGGTGAGGAGCACGTGCAGCGACGCAGCCAGCACTCCCAGGAGCAACAGCTGCGTACTCGAAGCGAGCGGCGGGATCGAAGCGCGAGCGGGGCCGTCCCGGAACCGTCCCGGCAGACCCGCGGCGATGGACGCGCTACTCAGTGCGCAGACGACCACGGCAAACGTGCCGACCAGCGAGACGCCGGCCACGGCCAGCGGGCCGACGAGGAGTTCGATGGTGACGCCCGCTGCGAGCGCGATTGCGAGGCCAACCCCGGCGCGCTTGAGTCTTCGTGCCCGCCGATCGGATGGCCGCCACGGCGTCGCTTGCCTGGCGGCCAGCACCGCGAGGCCGCTGACGAAGGCGGCCGGCAGCGCGCCGACGGCCGCCGTCGGCTGGATCGTCGTCGTGGCCGTCGTGAGCCCGTTGCCGCTCACGATCGCGTACCCGAGCCCCGAACCGGCGAGCGCCAGCGCCCCCGCGAGCGCGAGCCATAGGTACACCGCGATGAGGGTGACCCCGGAGGCGGAGCCGAGACCGCGCCGTCCGCGCCGGATCGATACGAAAAGGGGGAGCGCGAGCGCGACCACCAGCGTCCCGGCGCTGACGGTGAGGTTCTCGACCGTCGTCCCGATCCCGCGCTCGGCGACGTAGACAAGCAGGAACGCAAGCACGCCAACGACGAGGAAGACGACCAGCGAGACGAGCAGGAATGCGCCGTGCTGTCGCCCGCGTGCACCGAAGCCGCCGTAGGCTTTCCCGGCGGTCCAGCCCGCGAGGAGGCTACTCGACAGCGCCACCACCGGCACGACGACGTCGGCGGGGAAGGTCGCCCCGAAGGCCGCGGACTCCCAGGCCCACCCCGGGCCGAGCACGCCGGCGGTGACGAGCGCGCCCGAAAGCAGGAGGAAGGCCCCGACGGGAAGTGTCGAGCCAATGTCCTCGGGCGCGGCGAGGGTGGCGTATCCGACCGCGCCGCCGACGACCACCCCGAGCGGCCAGCCGATCGACCCGAGCGCCCAGGTGGCCACCGAGCCCGCCGTCGCCAGCCAGAGCACGCCGAGGACGGTGCTGGCGATCAATCCGGGCGACTCGCTCGGCGTCGTCGCGACGTCGAAACGTCGGGAGGCGACTCCCAACCCGACGACGAGGCTGCCGAGGCCGAGCAGGGCGACGCCGAAGTACGTCAGTCCCGGAACGGGGCCTCCCGTCTCGCCGGTCGGCACCCAGCCGAAGAACGTGCCGACGGCGGCGGCAAAGAGGAGAAAAGCGATCCCGACGGTTCCGGCGGCGATACGGTCGTATCCCGTCGAGCCTGTATCGACGAGTCGTCTCGAATATGCGTCACTCATTGGTTGCCCTGCAGTTTCCGTTCCATTCGCATCTCGACCAGTTGTGAGGCGATCCCGAGTCCGGTGACAATGACCAGGAGGACGACGCCGGCGGCGAATAGCGCGCTCCAGAACGTCTCGCCCGGCGTGACGTGGCCGTAGCTGCTGGCGATGAACGTCGTCAGCGTCTCCGTGCTGTCGAAGACGTTGTAGCCCGTCGGTTCGGGGAGCCGACGGCTGTGTGAGATCATCACCGTCGCGGCCATCGTCTCGCCCATCGCGCGGCCGATCCCGAGCAGGACGGCCGCGGATATCCCGGAGAACGCCGCCGGGACGGTCACGCTCTGCATCGTCTGCCAGTCAGTGGCACCGACGGCGAGCGACCCGTCTTTCATCGGCGACGGCACGGCCGCCAGGGCGTCCTCCGCGACCGAGATGACCGTCGGCAGCGCCATGAACCCGATGACGACGCCGATCGCGAACAGCGCGCCGGGATTGACCGAGAGGCGACCCGTGACGTAGGGATTGATGATCGTGAACCCGATGAACCCGTAGACGATCGACGGGATCCCCGCGAGGATCTCGACGGCGGGTTTGACGATATCCCGGAGCCATCCGGGCGCGATCTCGCTGATGAACAGCGCGCCCGCGATCCCGAGCGGTCCGGCGACCGCGACCGCGACGATCGTCGTGAGGACGGTCCCCCAGATCATCGGGACGAGCGAATACTTGCCCTGACCTGCGGCCCACTCGTTCCCACTGAAGGGGTTAATCAGGTCCAATCCGGCCGTCTGGAACGCGGGGATCGCCTCGAGGACGAGGAAGACGGCGATCAATCCCAGCGTGACCAGCGCGGACACCGTCATCAGGAACGTCGTGATCTTGGCCGTCAGTGCCTGTCGGAGGGCCCATCCCAGTCCGAATACGACCAGAAACGAGACCACGAAAAGCGGCGTCCAGACCGACTGGCGGAGAAACCCGACGAAGGCGGCCACGACCAGCGACAGCTGCCCGACGGCCAGCAGGCGACCGACCCAGCCCAGGCGCTGGACTGACCGGCGGAGCGAGCGGCCACGCTCGCGCCCCCATCGGACGATGGCGGAAGCCCTCGCCGGTGACTGAAATTCGGCTGTCATGGGTGTGCCCTCGACGTGCGTCGTTCAGACTTCGAATCCTGCATGATCCCGGAGAACGGTCGTCTTAGACCTGGTCGGGGAGCTTCGCGCGTTCTTCCTCGCGACGAGCCTCCGGGAGTTTGAAGTAGTTCTGTGGCTCGACGAAGTTGGTCTGGCCGAAGTCCGAGAGGATCATGTTGAGGAACGCGGCCTCCTTCTCGGAGGTCCCCCCGTAGGTGTACATGTGGAGGTCGCGGTTGAGCGGGTACTCCTTCGCGCCGAGGTTCTTGCCGTACTCGTAGACCGTCCCGTCGAGGTCGAGGGCGATCGGCGGCGTCACGCCGTCGGGTTCGACGAACGCCAGCGCGATGTAGGCGATGGCGTTGTCGTTCTGCTCGATGAGGGTCTTGACTTGCTGGTTTTGGCCCTTCCGGGTGTCGGGCTCGATCGGCGCGTCAGGGTCGCCATAGAGGTTCGCCCGGAACGCGGTGTCGGTCCCGGAGTCCTCCGCGCGGCCGACCGCGTAGATCTCCTTGTCAGGGCCACCGAGTTCGCTCCAGTTGGTGATCTCCTTCATGTAGATGTCCCGGAGCTGATCGCCGGTGATCTGGGTCACGCCCGCGTCGTAGATCTCCCGGCTGACGACGATCGGCTGGCCGTCGACGCCGACGACGTGATCGACGATGTTATCGAGTTCGTCGTTGTCCTCACCGAGGATCGACTCGGCGGTCGAACTGGCGTCGCCGATGTCGACGCGTTCGTTGATGACCGCTTCGACGCCGGTCCCGGAGTGACTGAGCGCGATCTGGGTGCCGAACGGCGGAACGGCCCGTGTCTCGGTCGGCTCGTACCCGTACTTGCTCGCCCAGTAATCGGCGAGGTGCATGTCCGTGTCGATGTCGTACTGGCCGGGGCCCCAGTACTCCTGGTCGTCGGCCGGCGGGTTGCCGTTCCACAGCCGGCTCGCGTCGTTCGCGATCGGGTACACCGTCGAGGACCCGTCAGCTGTCAGTGCACTCGTGTCCTGGGAACTCGATTCTTCCGTCGGCGTCGACGTCTCCTGATCGACAGTTTCCTGCTCGTCGTCGTCCACGTTCGCTTCCTGTTGCGGTTCCGTCGTTTCATTCCCACCGCCACTACACCCCGCCAGTGCGCCGACGCCGAGTGCGCCGGCCGAGAGGATGAATTTCCGCCGTGATGCCCTGTCCGGACGCGTCGAATCTCGCGTCATCAACTGAACGGGCGGGAGAGTTGACTAAAGGGGTTTATAATAGGGGTACAGCCTGCTATGGCCGGGTCCTGATCGATATGAGGCTCCTTTATTCCTATGGGAGACTATCATGGTATACATAGACATAATATTCCTTGTAGCGCGTGGATGCTTCCCGACTGGGGTACCGTTGTGCGTCGCCGATGCTGGTCGGGGCTCGTGATCTGACGTCACAATCGCCGTCTCAGTCGGCCTGGGCCGCGTCATCGACGATGTCTACCTCGTCGAAGACGATCCTGGCACCGCCGTCGCGGCCGTCCGCGATCTCGACACCCCAGCCGTGGGCGTTCGCGATCGCGTCGACGATCGCGAGTCCGAGACCCGTACCGGTCGCGTCTGTCGTGTAGCCGTATTCGAGGACGTCCTCACGATCGTCCTCCGGGATGCCGGGGCCGTCGTCCTCGACGTAGAAGCCGTGCTCGGTTCGGCCGAGCCTGACTGTCAGCGACGCGTCGCCGCCGTTCGAGTCACGTTCGGCCGGGCGTTCGCTCGTCGCCTCGGATTGGGGTTCGCCCGTGTTGCTATCACCGCCCCGCAACAACGGATCGCCCGATTTCGATCCCGGGTCGACATCGCTCTCGGACTCCCGCGGGGTACTTCGGGGTTGTGTGTCCGCCCCCGTTCCGTCCGTGAACGCGGCCCGACGCGGTTGCGAGTCAGGGTTCGTGGAGCCATGTTCGACTGCATTCCGGAAGAGGTTCTCGAAGACCGTCCGCAGCCGTGAGTGGTCGGCGTAGACGGTGATGTCGCCAGCGGGCTCGACTTCGAGGGTAGCGCCGTCAGTGTCGACCGTCTCCCAGGCGGTGCGGGCAAGCGCCGCAAGTTCGATCGGCTCGCGGTCCTCGATGGCCTGGCCCTTCCGGGCGAGCGCTAGCGTGTCTTCGACGAGCTGGTCGATCCGTTCGAGTGCGTCCGCGGCGGTCTCCAGATGTGCCTCGTCGCCTGTTTCCTGTGCGAGATCGATCCGCCCCCGGGCGACACTCAGCGGGTTGCGAAGGTCGTGGGAGAGCGTCCCGGCGAAGCGTTCGAGCTGGGCCGTTTGCTGTCTGAGGTGGCGGATCCGCTGGCGGCGGTCGGTGACGTCCCTGACGACGACAGCGAATCCACCGGGCGCGTCACCGACGGCGATAGGCGTCACGCTCACCGCGTACTCCCGTGGTTCGCCGTCGACGTGGCGCGTGAACGATTCGACGAACGGATTTTCAACGTCGTCATCATCGGTCCCGTCGCTCGTCCCGGTGGTCTTTCGGTCCCCGGTGTGGGACGGTGTCACCTTGGAACCACCATCGACGAGTGCCGGTAGGACGGTATCGATGGCGGTCCCCTCCGCAGTTGCGAGTTCGGGGAACGTCTCGCTTGCAGCGCCGTTGAAGTCCAGGATCCGCCGCTGGCTGTCGACGACGATGACGACTTCCTCGAGCCCTTCAAAAATGGTCTCTCTGGCCATCGGGACGATGTCCAACAGCTGGTGACGAAAGACAGCCCACGCGACGACCGCGAGCGTCCACGTTCCACCGATCACGGACGCACCGGCCAGAGGTCCGGGAATGATACCCGCCGACCAGACGGAGATGATAGCGAACGGCGGGAGAAACCCGACGAACAGCGCGGCGGTCTGTGTCCGCCGCGTTCCCGACCCAAAGAGGATGTTCGCGCCGAGCAATCCCATGCCCACGTAATAAAACGCCATCTGTGGGAGCATGAGGACGAGCGACAGGTTGGTCGGCTCGCCGACCACGTAGGCAAACGGCGAGTGTTCGATCGTGTATTCACTCCAGATGAGGTAGTGGGCGGGATTCGTGAGTTCTAAGACGCCCGTCACGACAAAGATGCCGAACACGACGATCACGACCGGTCGGGTCAGGTGGCGTCGGTATCCCAGCGACGCCAGGACGAACAGGAAAAAGGCAGGCGTCACCAAGGCCAGCAGCATGTTTTGCCCCCCATAGAGGAGCACTGAGAGCGATTGACTGTCAGCGAACAACTCGGCGGCGACGAGCGCCCCACCGACTGCCTGGAAGACGGCAATGCCGAGAAACAGGTTCGTCGAAAAATCCCGCTCGCGTTCCCACAGCCAGGCTGCGACAGCGGCTGCGAACCCACTCGCAGCGAGCACCAGCGCGATGTACAGCGTCTGGCTGACCACGCTATTCGCAGTTCAGCCCCTTATTGTAAATCATTTTCCAAAACCGTCTCCGGGAAAACACATACGTTCGGTCGTTTCACTCGACACTACCGCTGTCTCGGTGACTCGCCCGCGTTCGAGACGCTGGCCTCAGTATCGAGCGGTATCGCGCCGAGGCGGCGACGGGTTCAGGTGAGGGAGTCGAGCATCGAGTGTGCCGACCCGAGCACTGACTCCTCGAACTCCGTGTTCCCACAGACCTCACACTCCTCGGGCGGCCCCTCCCGAAGGTGATTCACGATCGACAGCGTCTGGATGTTTCCACACTGTGTGCACTTCCATTCTTTCGTCATATATAACCTTTTATCATGCAGTACTATTAGTCTTTCTTCACACATCCGTCATTATTCCGGCGGTTGATGACTGATCGGGCAAGTACTACCCGCACGCGGCGACTGATCGACGGGTTCGAGCGCTATTCGCCGCTGTTGGCGTACGCCGCTCCCCAGCGCTTTTCGTTGTACGAGTGCTGGCGCTCGCTGTCGAACTCCCGGCCGATCCGCTCGCGGAGTTGATCCTTGGCCGTGGCGTCGATGCGTGCGAGCTCGTCGGCCTTCGCGACGGCGACCGGTGGCCCGCGTTCGGCAGCAACGTCGGCGACGATCTGCATCGTCAGCCGCTCGCGGCGGTCGGCGTCCCGTGTCACGGCGTAGGGAGCTTCGATCCGATAGACCAACTCGTCACGGGGATCGTACAGCGCGAAGAACGTAACTTCGTAGGCTTCAGGGTCGAGTTCACGCTCGACGCCGAGTGCGTTCCCGGCCGACGAGAGGACGCGGTCGGTCCCGATCCGTGACCGGAACCAGTTCGTGAACGTGAGCGCGTCAGTGCGAAGCTCACCGCCCTCGTACCGCGAGAGGACGTGTTCGAAGAAGGCGTTGTCGTCCGCCCACGGCGCGGCCGTCTTCGTCCGGAGCGCCCGCGTCAATCCGTTGGCGGCGCTGTTCTTGACGAATCCGACGATCGGGATCTCTGCTTCGAGGCAGGTCTCGACCAGCCTGACGTAGTTCTCGACGACGTCACGGGGCTGTTCGTCGGATTCCAGCAGGTCCGCGAGTTCGGGATGTCTATCGGCCCAGTTGAGGAGGCCGGTCGGGTAGATCGGCCCGTCCAGGATCAACAGATCCGAGACGTCCTCGATGTTGGCCCGAGCGTGATGGCTTTCGGCGAGGTACAACGCGAGCGCGTGGACGACCGTCTGGGCGTATCGATCGACCCGCGGGACCTGAAGCAAGCGCTCGTGGGTGTAGCCCTCGTCGTTTCGCCGCCATTCGTCGTCGCCGAGGTCGACCGTCATGTCGTTGGTGTGGGCGCTGACGACGACCGTCCGCGAACGGTGGAGGTCCAGCTCCGAGGGCACGCCGGCCATCGCCGCCTGGGCGACGTCGAGCACCAGCCCGTTCTTGAACGTCGTCGGGTTGATCGTCCCCGAGTCAAGCCCGTGTTGGGTGTCGAAGGGGCGCTCCTCCAGGGCGATGTCGGGCAGCGGGGCCGCTCGTCGCCGTTGCTCGCCGAGCGGTTCGAGGATCACCCGATCCTCGTCATACAGGGGATCGAGAAACTCGTCCCAGGCTGTCGCGGCGAGGTCGTCGTGGTCGGTGTCCTCAACTCGCCCGCCGAGGCGACCGGCCAGCCGGGCGATGCCGTCGACGTGCACCGGATCGAGTGTCATGCCCCGCCTTTCGCGGGACGTGCTAAAAACGGTCGGGGTCACGACCGGCGTGCGAAACCGGCCCGCCTCCGCTCACGTCCGGCGTCCGATCGCACTCCGGAGCCGGGTGACGTGAAACCGGAGGCTGACGACCGTCGCGATCGCGGCCGCGGCCGCCAGAAACAGGTACAGCGACTGGACGCCGACCGTGTCCACCAGCCACCCCGAGCCGAGTTGGCTCGATGCCCGTCCGACGCCCATCCCGATCGAGGACAACAGGGTCTGGGCGGTCGCCGCCAGCGCGACCGGCGCGTACTTGTGGGCCATGTTGACCGCGGCGTAGATGAAGAAGGCCACGCCCGATCCGGAGACGATCATGACCCCGACGGCGATCGGTGCCGCCTGGGTGAGCCCCAACACGAGATACGCGGCCATTGTCACCACGCCGCCGACTGTCAACAACGTCCGGTTGTCGAAGCTGTGCCGGGATAACCACACGAAGACGACGGCCTCGGTGAACGTCTTGACCAGCCACGCGACGCCCGTAATGCTATCTCCACCGGTGAGTTCCCGGAGGTACACTGACAGGAAGGCGTCGGCCCCGGCGAAGGCACCGGGGATGACCACCGCGATGAACAGCAGCAGGATGAACCGCTGGTTGCCCAAAAGCGTGATGGCGTCCCGCTTCAAGTCCGGTGAGATGTCCGCCCGCGGCTTCTCAAGACCCTTGACGAGTACGGCGAGAAACGCCATGCCGGCCGCATAGAGGTAGAAGATCACCGAGAGTCCGAAGAACGTCGCGACCCATCCGATGAAGAGGCTCCCGAGGCCGAACGCGAGGCTCCCGGCCGCCCGGATCTGGCCGTAGCTCAGCCCTTTCGAGAGCACCATCGAGTTCGCGATCGGCAGGATCGGCGCGCGGAAACTCGAGACGAACAACGTCGCGACGATCATGAGACTGAACTCCCAGGGTGTGTGGACCGCCAGCGGGAACAGCAGGATGCTGATCCCCGAGACGATCGCCCCAGTCAACATGATCCCCCGCGTCGCACCCGTTTTGTCGGCGAGGACACCCCACGCCGGCTGGGCGACCAGCCCGCCGGCGACCAGCAGTGCCCCGATCAGCCCCATCTGTGACCCCGTGAGGCCGATCTCGTCAAAGTAGGCGTTTCTGAACGTCACCATCCCGTTCAACGCGAAGTAATACGAGAAGTAAATGACGTGATATCGGTACTCGGTGCCTGCACTGTCGAGCAACTCCTGGCCCACCGATAGTAGTCGTCTATCTGTCACGCTGATGAAACCCTCTCGGCTCTCTCGGTACGACTACCACGCGTTTATCCGTTCTTGTTTGCCGCTATTTGTGACACTGAAGCGATTGCTTCCGATCGGGTGTCCACGGCCCACCGGCCCCGGGAGGTCCGTGGGTATCACCCGGTCGGGGCCCTGGGGCCCCGCTCCGAGATGTGGTCTCCGCCAGGACAGACCGCCGTCCAAATGTATTCCTCCAATTATAATTGGGAATCGGTAGACGGGCGTATGAATGCGGGCGGATTTACCGGCAAATATCAAAAGGTATTACCCTCGGAGTGGAACGTTCGGGTATGCAGGCAGGACTCATCATCCTCGACGGCTGGGGACTCAACGACGACGAGGACGCCCGTGACGCGGTCAAAGCCGCGGACACGCCGAACTTCGACGCGTACTGGGACGCGGGCGCACACAACCGACTGGACGCCTCGGGCCGACGCGTCGGCCTGCCGGAGGGCCAGATGGGCAACAGCGAGGTCGGCCACCTCAACATCGGGGCCGGCCGCGTGGTCAAGCAGGACACGACGCGCATCACCGACGATATCGAGGACGGCACGTTCTTCGAGAACGAGAACCTCCTCGCCGCGATGGACTACGCCAAAGACAACGACGGGCAGGTCCACTTCATGGGTCTGGTCAGCGACGGCGGGGTCCACTCCCGGCAGACCCACCTCCACGCGCTGATCGAGATGGCCGCCGACAACGACGTCGAGGCGGTCACCCACGCCTTCATGGACGGTCGGGACACCTCGCCGACCGGCGGCGCGGACTACCTCCGGGAGCTCCAGGGCGTCATCGACGAGGAAGGCACCGGCGACGTCGCGACCGTGACGGGTCGGTATCACGCGATGGACCGCGACCAGAACTGGGAGCGCACGAAGAAAGCCTACGACGCGATCGTCCACCGCGAGGCCGAGTTCGAAGCGCCAGACCCGGTGACGGCCACCGAGGAGTCCTACGACCGGGACACCACCGACGAGTTCATCGAGCCGACGCTGATCGAGGGCGGCGCGGCACTCGAAGACGGCGACGCCGTCATCTTCTTCAACTTCCGATCGGATCGGGCCCGTCAGCTCACCCGGCTGCTCAATTCCATCGACCCGGATTGGGACTTCGACACCTCGCCGCCGGAGACCCACTACGTGACGATGACGCAGTACGACGAGACGTTCGACCTCCCCGTGGCCTACCCACCCAACCAGCCCGCGAACACACTGGGTGAAGTCGTCTCGGCGGCCGGTGGCACGCAGCTCCGGCTGGCCGAGTCCGAGAAGTACCCCCACGTCACCTACTTCCTCAACGGCGGTCGCGAGGTCAAGTTCGACGGCGAACTCCGGGAGATCGTCGAGAGCCCCGACGTGCCGACCTACGACGAACAGCCCGAGATGAGCGCCGAGGGCGTGACCGACACCGCTATCCAGTACATCGAGAGTGACGATCCAGACCTGCTGGTGCTCAACTACGCCAACCCCGACATGGTCGGCCACACCGGGGACTTCGACGCTGCGGTCGCGGCCGTCGAGGCCGTCGACGAACAGCTTGGGCGGTTGATCGACGCGGTCCAGGCAGCCGGTGCGGACGTCCTCATCACCGCCGACCACGGTAACGCCGACGACCTCGGGACAGTCGAGGACCCGCATACGGCCCACACGCTCAACGATGTCCCGATCGTCTATCTGACGAGCGAGGGCGACGACGGCGGGCGCTCCGTGCGGTCCGGTGGCTCGCTGTGTGACATCGCGCCGACGCTGCTGGAACTCCTCGACGTCGAAAAGCCCGCCGAGATGACTGGCGAGTCGCTGCTGGAGTAAGTCAGACCGGAACCGCGTCGGGGTCGTCGGCCTCGTCCGGCCCGATCTGAATGGCGATTTCGACGTGGTCGTACCACACCGTCGGTTTCTTCGCGCGCCCGACTTCTTTGAGTTCGACGAGACCGAGATTTTCGAGCTGATTCAGTGCGGTCGAGACGTTTTTGATGTCGCGGTCGACGAGCCGGGCGAGTTCACGGATGCTTTCGGGTTCGTGAGTCGCGATTGCCCGGACGAGTTCGAGGTTTTTCGCGCTGAGGGCCCGATTGAGCGCCTCCCCGTCAGGGAGACTGAGGACGTACTTCTCGTCCAGTTCCTCGTCAGTTTCGAGCCGACGAACGTCTTCGAGGGTCGCCTCGAAGAACGCCGCCGTCGATTCGACTGTGATGTGAAGCGTGTTCGTGGTCAGGGGGAAACGTGGTCGGGAAGTTCGTGGACGAACTGCCGGAGGAGGGCTTCGAGGCCTGGGAAGTCCACCGCCTCCGTGTTGGAACCAGTTTCAGACCGAGTGCACCGCCAAAATGATCACGACACGTGGTTTGCTTTCGACCGAGACGGATTGTTGGGACTCTTTTACAGCGGTCGAAAACACACCGCTTCAACCGGTGGTCGCTGACTGTGTGGACTACGGCTTGAGTTTGACAATTCCGTCGTTGGCAACCGCGTAAACGGCATCCTCGGTTACAGCGAGATTCGAGCTAAACGAATACGTGCCATTCTGCCATCGTCGCTCACCAGTGTCCCGTCTCAAGACAGCAAGACCACCAGGAGACGCGCCAACGAGAACGAACTCAGGCGTGCAAACTGGAGAGGTAAGCGTACCCGTCGGCCGGCCGTCAGTGTCTCCTCTCGGAATCTCCGTTTGCCAGTGTCTCTCGCCGGTTTCGGCGTCGAGTGCTGTGACCGTTCCGCTTGCGTCGTCTGCTACGTAGACAGTGCCGTCGCGGTACGCTGGGGTTGTTTCGGGAGATGTCGTGTCAGTTGTCAGCTCCCACATCTGCTCGCCGTTGTCCGTATCCAGAGCATGGACGGTTCCGTCGTTGTCGAAAGTGTAGACATCAGCACCGACGACTGGATTCGTGTACGATTCACCGACGACATCGGTCTGCCACTGGACCTCACCGGTCTGTGTATCCACAGACAGTACTTCGCCGCCGTCAGCGCTCGCGTCGACGACGTATGCGGTGTGCTGCGCGCTGCTGAGACCAGTGACAAAGTGGTCGATCGACAGATGCCATTCTGGTTCGCCAGTATCGGCCCCGTAGGCCTGAAGACCATCGTTGATGCCAGAGACATACACGAGTCGATCATCCGCGAGGGCACTCACATGGGGAGACGCAGTCGGAGTCGTCCCGACCACCTCCAGAGTCTCAGCATCGACCCACGAGACCCCAGCATACGTGTGGACCGCGAGGCGGCCACACGCCAGGGTTGGACTGACCCGGCTAGCGTGGTCAAGGGAGAGTGTATCGGTATTCCCTGTCTCCGTGTGGGTTCGACGAATAGTCGTCTCCTTGTCCTGCAACCAGAACACGTGATCGTTGCTTGCAACGACCCACGTTTGCCCGAAAACCCGGTCGTCTGTACCGCCGAGTGCGTTACTTCTCGGTTCGGCTCGAAGGGCAATATCAGTCTGGCCAGTACGCTTTGCAGGCCCAGTAGCTGTCGGCCAACTTGGTGGCGTGTCACAGCCCGCAACCGGAATACCGTCGGGAGGTTCTCGACCGGAATTCGATGAAAGAGGTGATCCGATGCCAAGACAACCGGCTATGCTAGTCGCACCGAAAAGAGCCACAACGGTGCGTCGGGAGAGCTTGTTCATTGCGTTACTAGTCGCTTGGAATACACTTAACGTGTTTGGATGTTGAATAACTCAGTGAAACACATTGACGACGAAGTAATCAAGAGGTCCGTGAAGCGCTGCTCCGACGAGGTTGAGAGACCGTACGAAGCCGCACGTTCGGACAGCTTGCTCCATGGCTTTGAGAGGCCACGAAACTTCCGTGATCAGGGTGTGACCAGTGACCACAGGCATTCAACCTGATTGACGTGGACACCGTCGTCTGTGACAAACGTTTCCAAGTGTGGAACGACCTTCTCGTTTTCGTGAAGGTATTATCCAGTCCAAGGACATGCAAATGACGAAGGCTAGGTGGAATATAGTAGGCCGATAATATATTCCACACCTCACCACTATATTGTGGTTTATTATTGGATTATGCGAATTAAAATACTTAATTAGATGCCGTTTTTACAAAAGAATCTTCGGCCTACAACTTATACAGATGATAATAATATATAATAAATATTATTGATATGGATGTGCTACTGGCGACCTCACCAAAACGTTGATTTGCAAGTAACGTCGAGCATAGGGCAATGAGACATCCAGGCCTCAAGTTCAGGATGGCCGTCGTCGGGTCGATCCTGTTCGGCTTTTACGCCGTGGTGGCGCTCGCCCTGTATGCCGCCTTCGGCGGTGGGACCACCATCCTCGCAGTAATCCTGCTGGGCAGCGTCGGCTTCGTCGGCGTCCAGTACAAGATCGGCAAGTGGGCCGCCCTCAGGAGTGTCGGGGCCGAAGACATGCCCGAGGACGACCCCCGATTCCGGGAGATCCACCGTTCGATCGAGCGGATGAGCGACGAAATGGGCATCGACAAGCCCCGCGTGATGGTCGCCGAGATGGGCGTCCCCAACGCCTTCGCCGTCGGGCGGAAGAAGGCCGGCGTCGTAGTCGTCTCCGCCGAGCTCATCCACATGCTCGATCACGACGAGCTGGAGGGCGTCCTCGCCCACGAACTCGCCCACATCCGGAATCGCGACGTGATCATGATGGTCGTCGGCCAGGGCATCGCCTCGATCGTCGCGCTGGTCGCGCAGTTCGCCGTCCTCTTTGCGGGCGACAACGACTTCGGCGACTTCATCATGGCGATGGTCGTCGGGAACATCGTCCAGTTCATCGTGATGATCTTCGTGATGGCGATCTCCCGCTACCGGGAATACGTCGCCGACAGTGACGCCTCTGACATCACTGGCGGCGAACCCCTTGCACGCGCACTCGAAAAGATCAACTCGGCCGATCACAGCCGGAGCAAGATCGACGAGCAGGCCAGCGCGCTCTGTATCAAGGGCGAGGAACGTAGCCTGCTGTCGAAGATCTTCTCGACGCACCCGCCGACCGAGGAGCGCATTCGGCGGCTTCGGGCCTGATTTTCGAGGCTGCCGAGTTCCGTCGTCGGTCACGCCAGCCTGACCGGGCCGCTATTTGCTGGCTCGCCGTCTTCGAGGAGCCACGCGAACACGGGCACGTACGCGAGCCAGGCGAGGAGGTAGCCCGCCCCGACGAGGACGTTTCCCGCACTGAAGCCGCCGTAGATGCCGTCGACCGTCCCGATCAGGACCACGACGATGGCGAGAAACGCGACCCCCGGTCGGTCGAGCCAGTCGTAGCCGACGCCGATCAGCGACCCGAGCACGTAACAGAACGCATAGCGGCCGGCCGCGACGAGCGCGATATTCCCCCAGAACAGCAACTCGACCGGCACGTCGAAGTCACTCTCCAGGCCGGCCAGCAGGAGTCGCACCGACCGGTAGAACGCCTCGCCGTGGGTCAGCATGACAACGGCGGTGAGGACAACTGTCAGCGCGCCGACGACGCGGCCGGCAACAACGCCAACGCTGCCCGGATCAGTTCGATTGACCATCGCTCTGGGTCGGGCTTGACGCCCCCGCTACTCGAACGTGACTGCCGTCCCGTAGGCGATGACCTCCGAACCGCCGTTGGCGATCTCGGAACTCTCCAGGCGGACGTTCACGACGGCGTCGGCCCCCATCGAACGGGCGTCCTCTGCCATTCGTTCTAAAGCCTCGTCGCGGGCGTCGGTCAGCAACTCCGAATACGCTTTCAACTCGCCGCCGGTGATGTTGCGGATAGATTGGGTGATGTCCCGGCCGACGTTGCGGGCCTTGACTGTGTTGCCGCGGGCGATGCCGAGCGAGTCGTCGATCTCTTCGCCTGGGACTGTCTCGGTTGTAACGAACTCCATACTGAAGCGTCTCGCGAGTTCCTACTAAAACCAGGGTCTGGGCTTCGCGCGCTGAAGTATGATCTCTCTCGGTTCACTGTCGGTCGCTTCATGATCCGTTCGTTGCTCCGTGACGGGCACTATGGGCCTTCAGTAACTGGACGAGCACAGCAAGCGGTATTATGCGGGACGGCCGCATATTTAATCCTCGGTAATGTATATCAAAACATATTTATAGAGTGTTAATTTAACTTGACAGTTATGAAGCGGACTTGCCATTGGATCCTCGTCGTCCTCGTCACTCTTTCACTCGTCACAACGCCGGTGATCGGCGCGCTCAATGCTAACGGACCGAACGCGGCCGATGTATCGTCTCCTGCCGACTATCGGGCCCCCGGCGGCCCCACTGGCACACAGTCGGATGCGAGTGAGTCACCGGAAACACAGGTAGCCACGAACGGCTTTTTCGAGCGAGCAGCGACGGCCTTGTACAACGGGTTGTTCGACCAAAATACGACACAGGTTGTTCACGGTGACGCTGGCGTTCGCGTGTCGTTTCCGGCGTCCGATTTTGACAGCGCGAACGTCACAATTACGTCCTACCCGGCCGACGGCGATCACTCTCTCCCCAGTGTCAGTCCGACCGTCCGGATCTCGACCCCGTACCGACTGGCCGGTAATCCGACGGTTTCGCTGCCGGTGTCCGATTCAGTGAACAGATCCGACTTCGATCACCTGGCGATCTATCGCTGGGATGCGAACGGGATGGCCCGCGGCTGGCACCCCGTCGAAACAGCGATCGACGGTCAGAACCGCCGTGCGAACGCGACCGTCTCCTCGCTCGGCCATTTCACCGTTCTGAACCAGACGGTCTGGAACGAATCTACCCGGGTTCGGCGACCTGACACGATCGCTCCCGAGGACCCAGCGGGAATCTACGTCGGCACCGAAAACGGCACAGTCCGGAAAGTAACGACCGATAGCGGAGAGACGGTCTGGGCCCGATCGGTCGCCGGCGATGGCGAGACGACGATTGCGACCGATCCGGACGGGGCAATCTACGCTGCAACCAACGATACTGCGCTGGTCTCACAGTTCGACTGGGTGGATGGCTCCCGGAGCGGGCAGGTCGACTTCCAGCGGAAGGTTCACGCCCTCACGACCGAACTCCCCGGCAGCGTCATCGCAGCGGCAACCGGGGACCGCGGGGGCAACATCACCCTGGCCGATCTCGAAGACGGCTATCGGCCCTGGACGCTGATCCACTTCAGCAAGCACGCGTCCGATTATAACCTCGATGCCGTCACGGAGGGTGCTGGTGGTGGGCTCTATGCGGGACTCTATTTCGAAAGCCGACGCGAACCGACGCGACTGGTGCGGCTGAACAGGACGGTACTCGACGAGCCAACCCAGGACGAGAAAAACGACAGCCGATTCACCCGCTGGGAGACGACGCTTACACCACGCTACATCAACGCCCTCCAGCAGCGAGGCGACCGACTTTTCGTCGCCACTTCGACCGGCGTTCGCAGCGTCGACACCGAGACCGGTTCGACGCAGTGGTCGACGCCGATCGACGGGGGCGTCTCCAGCATCGCCGTCGGCCCGAACGGCACGGTGTATGCGACCAACACGACCGGTGCGGACACACCACCGATCTTACTCCAACTCGATCCTACGACGGGATCGATCGACGCTCGACGGACACTTCCGCTGCACGCGCAAGCGACGATTAGCGATCTGACGGTCGGGGCCAACGGAACGGTCTACGTAGGATCGGAAACCGGTGCCGTGTACGATCCAAACGGGGCACAGAACAGTACCGCCGGTGGGGCCGACACCGTGGAGTCGATCTCGCCGGCGCAGGTCCGCGCTGGGGGCAGTGAGAATTCACATCCTCGCAGCGAGTTCCCCCAGTCAGAAGCGAACGATAGTATCGGGACAGCATCCACTCTCAACGATGCAGACAGTCAGGGTTCGCTCTCGATCCAGGCGACACAGACCCGCATTACGCCGGAGGAGGACCTGACACTGCAGTTCTCCGCAGACGCCGAAACGCCCGCGACGATCGAAATCACAACGACGAGTGGACAGGTTCTGCTTCAGCAATCGGTGATGGCCACCACGCAGACCCAGCAACTCTCGGTTTCGGGGTTCTCGACCGGGGAATACGTCGCGACGATCGAAGCCGACGGGAGCGCGTTGAACGACTCGACGGAGACGATCACGGTCGCTGATTCCGCAGCGACCGGTCCGACCGACATCTCGATACAAGCGGCCGATCGTAACATCACGACCGACGAGCAACTCGTCCTGCAATTCGCTGCCGACCAGCAGACGGCCGCGACGCTTCGTCTCAACACCACTGACGGCAGGACACTTCTCAAGCGGTCCGTGACAGCGACGACACAGACAAGCCAGCTGTCCGTGCCGAATCTGAGTGCCGGGACGTACGTCGCGACGATCGAAGCGACATCGGCCAGTCTGAGCGATTCGACGGCACAAATTTCGGTTTCCAGTGCCGAGGACGGGGGCTCCACTGACCTCTCGGTGCAGGCCATCAACCGCTCCATTACGACTGAGGAGGCGCTCGTGGTAGAATACGCCGCCAGTCAGCAGACTGAGGCGCGTCTCACCGTTCAAACGACCGACGGCCAGACGGTGCTTCAGCAGGCGGTGACTGCCAGCGACCAGCCGACGCGCCTCTCGATCCAGGACGTGACCGCTGGCGAGTACGTGACTGTCCTCGAGGCAATCGACGGCGACGGCCGTGCCACGACCGAGCCGATCACCGTCAGTCAGCCGGACGGTCCTGTGCCGACGGCGCTATCGCTTCGTGCGCTCCAGACGGACTTCACCACCGAGGAGAACCTGACAGTGGCGTTCAGCGCCGACGCGCCGACTGCAGGTCAGCTGCAGGTCGAAACCGGTCGCGGCCAGACGCTCGTGAATACGTCCGTGAGCGTGAGCGAACAGACCACCAGGCTCACGATTCCAGGCCTGGGTGCCGGTGAGTACGTTGCGACGCTCACAACCCAGCAGGGCAACCTGACTGCCAGGACGGACCGGATCACCATCGAGGCGGCCAGCGATCCCACGCTGAACGTCAGCGCTCAGCCTAACGAGTTCACCCGGAGCGAACCACTCGTCTTGGAAATCGAAACCAACGCCCAGCGCAACGTGACGGTCGACGTTCGCACCATGGATGGCGAGTCCGTCCACAACGCGACGGTGTCACATCCGGGTGGTGCGTTGACGTTCCGGCTGGCGAGTATCCCGGTGGGGACCTACGACGTAGTCGCCCATGCCAAGGACACCAATCTGACGGCACGGACTGATCCGGTTACGATCCAGGTGGTCAATCCGCAGGTCTCGGTACAGCCCTCGACCGCCCGGATCGGCGAGGCGATTTCGCTCACCGCGATGACCAACGAGTCCGGACGGACAGGATCGATCGCGGAGACACAGTGGGAATTCGGTGACGGCACTACCGAGACCGCGGCTGGGGCGGACGTGTCTCACGCCTACGCCGAACCGGGCGAATACGAGGTCAGCGTGACGATCGTCGATTCCTTCGGCGATGGCGAGGAGTATACGGTCACTGAGCGTGTGTTGGTTGGGAACGATTCCGACTTCACTGAGCCGAAAGGGACGGTTACGGCGATTTCGCCCAATGGGACACTCAGGTGGCAACACGAGACCGATGCCGGTGTCACTGGGCTCGCGGAGACCACCGGCGTCGCGCCGGCGACCAACCCCGAGGGGGAGACGACGCCGATCTGGTCGATCGACGTGCCGGCGGACAACCGAACTGAGATCGCCGCCGCAGTTCGCGTATCCGGAGCCGAAAACGCATCCGGGACGCTTCATGCATACAACGACGACCGAACCCGTCGGGTGCCGTTCAATCAAAGCACCTGGACGACCGTGCGACTCCCCGTGACGGAATTCGCCGGCGAGGAACTCACGCTGAGCGTCCGTGGTTCGGGGGACGCCCAAGCGGAACTGACGGCCGTTCGCCTGCTCAGACACGACGACGGGGATAGGCTACCCAACTACATCGAGCGAGCATCGTTCGCACTGCCGATCGGTCAGGGGACGGAATTCTCGCTGGACCCAACAAGGAACGATACTGACGGCGACGGCGTCCCCGATCACCGGGAGGTCTATTTCCTGCCGGCGAACGGCTCGGCCCTCGGCCAGTCGATGGAGATCGTCCGGGCGGTCAGCGACCCGACGAGCGTCGACACGGACGACGACGGGCTCACCGACATCGAGGAGCGGCGCTATCCGTGGACCAATCCCATTCTGTCCGACACCGATTGGGATGCCGTCTCAGATCCGAACGAGGACATCGATGACGACGGGCTCTCGATCGCTGCGGAAATCGAGAACGGAACCTCCCCGATGATGGCCGATACCGACCAGGACGGGCTCTCTGATCGCGAAGAAATTGTCACCCACGGGAGCGATCCCACTGACGCTGATACCGATAGTGACGGCCTCTCGGACGCGGACGAACTCGACCTGCCGACGGAGTTTGACAACCCTGACACGGACGACGACGGAACCCTGGACGGCAACGAGACGTTCTCGACGACGGCCGCAAACGAGCGCCTGGATGTCGCGGTCGAGCTAACTGGTCAGGGAAACCTCGCGAAGGGGGTAACCATCGAGAATCAGACGGCCAACTTCGCACAGGGCGATCGGATCGGGAACATGAGCGTCTCCGATATCGTCGAAATTGAGTCCGCCCGGGAGTTCGAGTCGGCGAACGTCACGTTCTCGTACAACGACTCGCTCGGGCCGGCCGAAAACGAGTCGGACCTCATGGTGGTCACGTACGATCCCGAAAAGCAACTGTACGTTCCGTTGAACTCGACGCTCGATCCCGAGAACAACACCATCAGCGCCGAAACCGAACACTTCTCGACGTTCGCCGTCTTCTCCATTTCCAACTGGGTCGCGGACGTCACCGCACACGAAGTACCGGAACGCGGTGACGCCGGCGCTGCCCAGCCGGTGGACGTCATGTTCATCATCGACTCCTCGGGATCGATGGGTAGAAACGACCCCAACAACTTCCGCAAGCAGGCCGCAACCGAGTTCGTCGGCGGACTTATCGAGGGGGACCGCGCCGGTGTTGTGGATTTCGATCACAATGCAGAGGTTGCCCAGGGACTCACGACGAACTTCAGCACGGTCAACTCGAGCATTCGGAGCCTTGACGCCCTTGGTGGCACGACCATCGGGAACGGCATTTCCCAGGCGAACCAGCACTTCGCCTCAGCGGGCAATGACTCACGGGCCCAAGTCGCGATCCTTCTGACGGACGGTCGGGGATCAGGCGGTCGATCCGAGGCTCAAACGGCCGCCGACCGGAACATCACCCTCCATACGATCGGATTTGGCGGCGCTAACGGAAACAAACTCTCCGATATCGCAGACATAACCAATGGAACGTACCACTACGTGGATAGCGCCGCGGATCTGCCGAACGTCTTCTCGCGTGTCGCCGGTGAACTCCCGACGGACACTGACGGCGATGGCCTGCCGGACGTGGCCGAGACGGAGGGGATTCCGATCGGCCACGCCCACGGCGAGTATCAAACGGTCGAGACCAATCCGACCAAACCGGATACGGACGATGATGGGGTCGGAGACGGGACGGAAGTCGGCTCTCTCATCTCGGAGAACGTGACGGTCTCTACCGTCCCTGCGGGCGGAGGACACGTCAGTTATGGAACGACGAAAGAGGTTCACGTCGAATATCGGAAACTTAACAGTGATCCGACAAAGGCCGATACAGACGGCGACGGGTTGACGGACTTCGAAGAGCGCGAGGGATGGAAAATCCACGTTACCGATTCCAGAGAGCAAACGATTCAACTCTTTGAAACCCTCTCAGATGTCGATAGTGGTTCGGAACTCACGAACCTCGAGGATTATTACAGGATTGAGAACGTTTCGTCGGATCCGCTCGTCAAAGACACGAGCAATAATGGGCTGACAGATCTGGAAGAACGACGGCTAGGCACTGATCCGCGATCGACGGACACAACCGGTGACGGAATCGAAGATCACCGGGCAGTCGGAGTCAGTGCAGATCCGACACTATACGACGCGAGACCACCGGAAATCGAAGTTCCGTATTCGTGGTGGAACAAACCGGCCTTTAGTTTCGACACCCATTACGATCTTCAGTTCAGGGCCGAAGACCCGGCAGGCCTGGGGACTGGCAGAGTGTTGCTTGCTGGGGAAGAACAGAAACGTCACTCCCTCGAGGGACAGAGCGATTATGCTAACAGCGAGTTCACGACTGGCTTCTTCGATACGGTCACTGACACCTACTCAGGAACGTCGGTTACGGTTGCCGTTTCGGACGTGAACGGAAACACCGGCCGCTCGCTTGCCATTCAACGACACGATATCTTCGGCGAAGTCGCCTCAAAACTCGCCGAGGAGGGCGTTATCGGTCGAGAGCAGATTAAATCTCTCGGCACGCTATCCGGCTTCTCGACAGGCGCTGTCGAGACTGCCGAGATGATAAGAGGGTTCCTCAGTGATCCGGTCGGCTACGTCAGTGCGATCGGCGATGTCATCGCCCAACTCGACAATCTGGACGAGATCATCCGACAACTTCCAGCGTCGATCGACGCCCAGCAGGATCGGAACAATCCCTACAAAGACGGTACTGGTGCCTACGCAGCGTATCGAATGGGCTGGTACGAGGGCTACATCGGGTACATGGTGCTGGAATCGGCCCTCCCTGCCGGCGAACTTGGAAGAGCCGCCAAGAGCTCTAATACGCTCCAGAAAACGGTCAAGACGCTCGATAAGACGGGGCATCTTCGGACGGCCGCCAAGTACACGGCGAAAGCTGCCGACACGGCGTATGCTCCGGTTCGGTATACGAGCAACCAGTTGTCACGAGGGCTGGCAGCGTCGAAAGGACTGGCGTCAGATGGTGCCCATCGATTGCTTGCCGGAGCCAAGACGGCCGGCCAGAAAATCAGGCAAGCCCAGCTCGTCGAGATGCTTGATCGGAAACAGCTACAGCGACTCTCACCGGACGAACAGCGAGCGGTCGGATCGATTCTCGCCGAAGGCGGTGAGAGTGCTGGCCGAGCGATGGCTGAGGGTGGTCCGGGTCCATTCGTGCGGTTACACAGAATCGGTGACGACATCGACGGGGTCAACTCGGAGGACCTAGCGGATGCTTTTGGACACGCCTCCAACCAGGGCGTTGACATGAGCCGAATCGAACGGCTGGTTGATGACCTCGATACGTTGCAGCGCGCCGACGTGGATGGGCTGGACGGCCTTGCGACACGACTCTCGACAGAGGGAACGATTGATAATTTCAAGAACCTCGCCTACGAAGCGGATGTCGCTGCGACACTCCAGCGGCAAGGTGACGACGTGTTGGAAGTGGGTAAAGACGTGAAGACGGCTGACGGTTCAACGGAGATAGATGTCCAGATGAAAAGTGGATCGACCATCGAAGTCAAGAACGGAGATTTGACAACGGATTACAAGACTCAACTCGAAAGACAGCTCAAATATCGTGGGGAGAATAGCCTCTCCGGGAACCACTACGTCAAAGTCAGCGGCGAAATCACTGATGAGATGGAATCATTCATAAATAGCAATAACATCAGAGTATTTGAAGGTAATGCACTTGGCGGAACAATTAGGACCGATTTGATAACCAGTCACGCGATTCAATTGACGGAATCAATCAGAAATACTCTTGCCTGAGGATATCTACATAGAGAACTTACAAAAACACGACCAATTTAAATAATGCCAGTTATTGACCCAGATCTATATAAATTCATCATTCCCTATTCAGATAGAGTTCCAGCAGAAGCTATTCGTGAAGCGCTTGAGTGTGGATTTGATGGCATCTGGTCAACTTCTTTCGATGGAGGAATAGACGAGTGTTCGTATCACGACAAAATATCCGATCCACAGCGGTATCCAACTGAACGTGCTCTCGATAAATTCATTTCAAGCTCCGATGGGTACTTGAATATCTATACCGAACACACTGATTTCCTTCTCAGAAATAGATCATTTTACGATTGGGGTCTGCCAGAGATTGAAGGTATCGGGCTTTTTTGGTATCGAGTCCATTTTCGAGATGTCCTGTCCCCGGACGAAGATGGGACAGCCGTCCTGAATGAGGTCATTGAGTCGGTCACGCACGTCTACAAACACTTTCCATCACCGTTCGCGTTCTCGCAACTCCCGTATCAACACGAACACGAGACGACAGTGACAAAACAGCACCTCGAGAAACCAGAACTCCCGGATGTTTATTGGCTGATGATACTCTCACCGCCGATTTGCGAGGATATCGGGCGAGAGCGCTTGCAATCCGCACCCGTTTGGCGTGTTGATACGCTCTCTGATGGAAGTATGCGCCTCGTCGCATCCGGTGACGGACTCAAATACCGTCCTGAAGACAAGCAAGAGCTCCGTGACCATCTCGGTATTCCGCGTGACTGACCACTCGACTGTCCTCGAAGCGACCGGTGACGACGCGGTTGAAGTGATGGCAAAGAGCGACGGGCCGGCCTGGAAGGTCATAGCCAACGATGGGGTGGACGACGAGTTCCGGACGAGTATCGCCCGCGCAGTTGACGACGACGCGATCGATCCGATCGGTTGACTCGGATCTACAGGAATATTTACCCTTCGCTTATAAGAATAGTGCCGGGATCGTCTGCCTGAAGATGTTCAGCGAGATCACGAACAGCAGCGCGATCACGAACAAGTTGAACCGCCGCTCGTCGATCTCCAGCCGCCGGAGATAGGTCCCGACGAACAACCCGACGAGCGTCACGACGGCGATGACCGAGCCCAGCCACAGCCGGTAGGCCGTCATCAGGTCCGTGAACAGCGCCATCTGGAGGATCCGGACGGTGAAGATCGCACCCAGCACCATCGAGAGCCCACCGATGTAGCGCTCCGTGTCGCGCTCGAAGGTGTGGAAGTAGGCAGGCAGCAGCGGGCCGAGATTTGCCACCGCCAGCAGGAACCCTTCCAGCGCGCCGGCGACGCTCATCGCCACGGGATGGTGTGCCTTCTCGACGGTCACGAATCCCTGGCCGAGCTGGAAGAGCACGTACCCGAAGACGATCACGCCGATCAGGAACGGCACGAGCGGGCCGGTCTCGACCGCATCGAGGACGGCCACCCCGACGACTGCACCGACGATTGCCAGCACGAGCAGGACCCACTCCTCGCGGATGAAGGTCATGCCAGTGTCAGTCTCGCCGACCTGGAACATGTTGAGCATCCACGGCGGGATCGCCAGGACGACGACAGCGAGCGTCGGGTCGATCACCGACGCGAAGATGGGCGTCGCGATCAGCGCGTAGCCGAAGCCGATCATGCCCTTGATCGCGCCGGCGAGGATCGCGACGCCGACGAAGAGGGCCAGAATCTCCGCCGAGACGTCCGACTGCAGCCCGCTGGTCATCCCCTCGACGCCCGGGAAGAAGACGATCGACCCGGCGATGACCGACAGCGTCGCCAGCGCCATCGTCACCTCCCGGTACCGGAAGGCCCGGAGATGTTCGAGAAACGCTACCGGATCGACGTGCGACTCGTTCGTCCCCATCGGTCAGTACTTCGGTTACTGCCCGCGGCCGGATGGGGCTTGAGACGACGGAAAGGCCGACACCAGAGACCGGTCACCCGGATTTGCGGGAATCCGGGGTAATTGCCCCTATCAGGCCCGTATACAACTAATTGCTCGATCAACCCCGATCATAGAAACAGGAGAAATATGCCGAAAACGGCCGGGGGTGGACGGCCCTGCCAGCCGGATGCGGGGGCGTTTTGGTGGTGGCCGTCGAAGTCCCCGGTATGTCCGACGACGAGCCTGCTGTCCCGATCGTCTGTGACGAGTGTGAGACCACCGCCGAGATCCCGCTGTCGGATCTCGCCGACCAACTCGACGCACACAACGAACGGATGCACGACGGCGAGTCAGTCGCTCAGGTCGATCCCGACGTGGCCGACCAGCTCGCGGACCTGATCGCCGACGAACTCGGCCTGCTTGAGGGCTAGTCAGTCGTTGCCATCCGAAACGACAGATCCAGCGCGTCCGCGGAATGGGTCAGCGATCCCATCGAGATCACGTCGACACCAGTCTTCGCGTATGCGGGCACCGTCTCGATCGTGATCCCGCCGCTGGCCTCCGTGAGTACGTCATCGTGACCGGCCTCGTCCAGTCGCTCGACCGCTTGCGCACACTCTCCGGGCGACATGTTGTCCAGCAGGATGATGTCCGCTCCGGCCTCGGCCGCCGTAGGTGCGTCGGCGGGTGACTCGACCTCGACTTCGATCTTCGTGGTGAACGACGCCCGTTCGCGGAACTGTTCGATGGCGGGTTCGAGCCCCATCTCGGCGACGTGGTTGTCCTTCACCATGACCATGTGCGAGAGGTCAAGGCGGTGGGTGTCCCCGCCGGCTGCGGCGACCGCCCGCTTCTCGATCCCGCGCAGACCCGGCGTGGTCTTTCGGGTGCAGGCGACGGTCACCGCGGGATCGACCTCCCGGGCCGCCCCAACGGCCTCCCGGGTCGTCGTGGCGACTCCCGAGGCGTGTCCCGCGAGGTTTATCGCCACGCGCTCGCCGCGGAGGGTCTCGCGGGCCGGCCCTTCCGTGTGGAGGAGTACCTCGCCGGGATCGACGGTGTCGCCCGCTTCGACGGTCCGTTCGGCGTCGACGCCGAGGTACTCGAAGACCGCGGTCGCCGCCTGCAGGCCGGCTATGACGCCGCCCTCGCGGGCGACCAGCCGTCCGTCGGTCTTGCCCGGCACGTCGTTGGTCACGTCGTGGTGGCCCAGATCTTCGCGGAGCCACTGCTCGACCTGTCCGTCGGTGATCATGGCGTCTCGACGGTCGCCTCATCGTCGGTTGTCGTCTCGTCGTCGGAGACGAGATTGTGCGTGCCGACGCTCTCGTCGTTTGCGGCGGCAGCGCGGGCGATCAGCAGCGCGACGACGCTCGCGTTCCGGAGTTCGTACAGCGATCTGGAGGTTCGCGTCCGGACGTAGGCGTCGACCTCGCCCTTGAGTCGCCGGAGGACTCCGAGCGCTCGCTCCAATTCGTCGGGATCCCGCTCGATGCCGACGTACTCGCCCATCACGCGACGGAGTCGCGTGAACTTCTCGCGGGCGAAGGAGTCGGGGAGCGCCGGATCGCGGTCGTCCAGGTCGGGGACGTCCATCGGCGTGGGTTCGCGTCCAGGGGCATCCTCACCGGCCCGGAGTCCCCAGACCAACCCCTCAAGCAGGCTGGTGCTCGCCAGACGGTTGGCCCCGTGGACGCCGGTGTGGGCACACTCGCCGACGGCGTAGAGCCGGTCCAGGGAGGTTCGGCCCCACTCGTCGACAGAGACTCCACCACAGAGGAAGTGCTGGGCGGGCCTGACGGGGATCCCCGATTCCCAGTCGATCCCACGCTGCTCGCACTGCTCGACGAGGTCCGGGAACCGCTCTTCGAAGTCGATGTCCGAAACGTCGAGGAAGACCTCGTCGCTCACCCCCTGCTCGTTCTTGACCGCCCGCGAGACCACGTCCCGCGGCGCGAGTTCCGCGTCCTCGTCGTAGGCGGGCATGAACCGTTCGCCGTAGGCGTTCCGGAGGGTTGCGCCCTCGCCGCGGACGGCCTCGCTGATGAGCAGCGTCCCGCTGTCGTCGACGTGGGCCGTCGGGTGGAACTGGACGAACTCCATGTCGTCGATGTCTGCGCCGGCCAGTGCTGCCATCGCGATCCCGTCGCCGGTCGATCCCGCGGGATTGGTCGAGTCGGGATAGAGGTCGCCGACGCCGCCGGTCGCCAGCACGGTCGCGCCGGCGAAGGTGGGCCAGATGTCGCCGTCGGATTCGAGGTACGCACCGCGGACCTCGCCCTCGTGAGTGATGAGGTCCAGCGCGGCGGTGTCGTCCAGCACTTGGATGTCCGGGTGGTCGTCGACGAACGCGAGGAAGCGTTCGAGGACGTACGAACCCGTCGAGGCGTCGACGTGCAGGATGCGGTCCTCGTCGTGGGCGGCTTCCCGGCCGAAGTCGAAGTCCTCGCCGTCACTGTCGGCCACGTCGAACGGGACCGACAGCGTCTCGACGAGGACATCCCGGACGGCCTCGTTGGCGTTCTCGACCAAGACGTCCGCTGCCTCGGGATCGGCGGTGCCGGCGGATGCGTCGATGATGTCCTGCTTGAACTGCTCGGGGTCGTCCCGTGAGATGGCGATGCCGCCCTGGGCCCACCACGTCGAGGCGTCCTCGGGCCGGCGGGCTTTCGTCGCGAGGATCACTTCCGCATCACTTCTCGCGGTTTCACCGCTCGCCCGGTTCGAGCTCTCGCCTTGCTCGACCTCGCGGGCCGCGGCAAGTGCGGCCGCACAGCCGGCAATGCCGCCGCCGACGATCAGCACCTCGGTTGATTCTGCTTCAGTCATAGTTCAGAGTTCGAGCATGCGATCGAGCGCGGTTGCCGCGCGATCCGCCGTCGCCGGGTCGACGTTGATGACGTTCTGCTCGCGACCCTCGACGAGCTCTTCGAGCACCCACAGCAGGTAATTGGGATCGATCTGGCGCATCGCGTTGCAGTCCATACAGGCGTCGCCACACAACGGGACGACCTCGACATCGGGATGCCAGCGATCGAGGTGGTTGGCGAGGTGGATCTCGGTCCCGATTGCCCAGGTCTCGCCGGGATCCGCGTTCTCGACTGCTCGCGTGATGTCCGCCGTCGAGCCGACGCGATCGGCCGCCTCGACGACATCGCGGCGACACTCGGGGTGGACGATCACGTTCGCGTCTGGATAGTCCTCTCGAACCGCCTCGACGTGGTCGGCCCTGAACCGCTCGTGGACCTGGCAGTACCCTTCCCAGAGGATGACGTCGTTCGCCCGGATCGCCTCGGGCTCGGTGTCGTCGGCCCAGGGGTCCCAGACGAGCGTGTCGTCTTCGAGACCGAGGTCGTAGGCGGTGTTGGTTCCGAGGTGTTTGTCGGGCAGGAACAGCACCTTGTCACCGCGCTCGAAGGCCCACTCGAAGGCGTCGGCGGCGTTCGAGGAGGTACAGACCAGCCCGCCGTGTTCGGCACAGAAGGCTTTGAGGTCCGCATACGAGTTCATATAGCAGATCGGGATCACATCGTCGTCGGTCGCCGCCGTGAGCTTTGCCCACGCCGAATCGACCTGGAGCGCCTCCGCCATCCCGGCCATGGGACAGGACGCTTCCATACTCGGGAGGATGACCTGCTGGTCGTCGTCGGTGATGATATCGGCCGATTCGGCCATGAAGGTCACGCCGCCGAAGATGACGTACTCGGCGTCGGAGTTGGCGGCCTCCTTGCTTAGCTGGTAGGAGTCGCCGATGAAGTCGGCGTGTTCGACGATCTCCCGCCGCTGGTAGTTGTGGCCCAGAATGACGACGTCGTCGTCGAGTTCCTCGAGTGCCGTGTCGATCCGGCGCTCACGTTGATCGGCGTCGAGATCCCGGTAGGCCGGGGGCAACTGTGACAGATTGTCGTATTTGAACAGGCTGAGATCCGTGTCCAGATCAGCCGTTTGCATGTCGGGCACAGTGGGTCACCGTGTATTTCGTCCCTTCAGTACCGCATATTGAAAAACATTTGTATTCAAAAGTCGGATAGGATCGAGATATTATGCAGTAATTGCCGGAACAGGGACGAACGATGTATCGGACGGCCCGACGGGCTGTCGCTGGGTCACTCCATGCCAAGCGTTGTCGAGAACACCCAATAGAGGCCGTAGCCGACGCCGACCGAACTCGCGAGCGTGAGCAGCCAGAAGGTCACGGTGACGCCGATCTTCCGTCGGGAGACGCCCGCCGAGCCCGCAGCAAGCCCGCCGCCGATCACCCCGGAGATGACGATATTGTTGAACGAGATGGGGATACCGAGTGCGATCGCCACCTGGGCGATGATGAATCCAGGGACCAGAGCGGCGATCGACCGGCGCGCGCCGAGCTGAGCGTACTCTCTGGAGGTGGCCTGCAGGAGCCGCGGGGCACCCATCCACGCACCGGCCAGGATCCCGACCGCGCCGATTCCCAGCAGAACGAGCGTCGGCAGTTCAAGCCTGGTGACGAACAGCGTCTCCAGCGGACCGGTCGCGAGACCGACCTGGCTGCCGCCGGAGGAAAAGGCGACCACGCTACCGAGCGCCACGAGGAACGTGCGAATCCCTTGCTCGGCCGAGGCCTGTGTCCGCCGTCGGATCGCCAGGAACCCGAGCGCAGCCAAGGCAACGGTGACCGCCGCCCGGACCAGCGGGTCTGGCAAGCCGACGGTCGACGACGCAAACCCGGCCAGCGAGTTCTGGGCGGCCTCGCCCGGGATGATCCCCAACTCGATGTTCGCGATGATGCCGGAGACGACGGCCGCGAGCAGCGGGACACCGACCGTTTCGGGGATGTCGTCCCGCCGGAGGATCGTCGCGGTCCCGTAGGCGAGTCCACCTGAAACGGGGGGCACGAGTACCCAGAACAGCCCGAGTTGCTGGTACTTCGCGATGGCGGGGTCGCCACCTAGCGAGAGCCCCACGCCGACCATCGCCCCGGTGGTGGCGAAGGCAGCCGGGACTGGATATCCGGAGTAGACGCCGAAGGCCATGAACGCCGCCGCGGTGAGGAGCCCCGCCGTCGCCGCCAGCGGCGTGATCTGGGTGTTCAGGATGAGATCTCGGCCGACGGTCTCCGAGATCGAGCCGCCCTGTAAAAGTGCACCGAGGGCTGCGAGGATGCCGACCAGGAAGGCGGCCCGCATCGTCGAGATGGCACCGGCTCCGATGGCCGGCGCAAAGGGCGGCGAGTTCGAGTTGGCCCCCAGCGCCCAGGCCATCACGAGACAGGTTAGCGTCGCCAGGATCGCGAGCAGCCAGAACGTCACCGCCACGGATGGACCACCTCGCGCCCGGGACCTCCCGGTTCACATATTGTTTTCATGTTGACATCGGATATCGAAAGTTCGACACACGAACGGGTAAGCATTGTGCCGCCCACCGGGAACGGCCGGGCTATCAGTGACTCACTGTCCCTTTCACCGGACGGGCCACCCCCGTCCGGTACTGTTTTGACATATGTGGACGAATACCGTGACATGGACGACCGCGAGGTCGACGTCTCGACGGCCGGCGAGAACATCGAGGGCCAGCGGCCCGAACCCGAACCCGAGTCGGTCACCGACGAGACGACGACCCACGAAGAGGGTGTCGAACTCGAGCGGACGATCGGGCTGGTCGGCGGGCTGGCGATCGGTATCGGGACGATGATCGGCGCGGGGATCTTCGTCTTCCCCGGGCTCGCGGCGAAGGAGGCCGGTCCGGCAGCCGCACTCTCCTTTGGGATCGGCGGCGTCATCGCGTTGCTGGTCGCGTTGCCGGCCTCGGAACTCGCGACGGCGATGCCCCGCAGCGGCGGCGGCTACTACTTCATCTCCCGCTCGCTAGGCACGGCCGGCGGGGCGATCGTCGGGCTCGGCCTGTGGCTGGGGCTGGTCTTCGCCGCCGCGTTCTACCTCGTCGGCCTGGGGCACTACGTCGTCGCCGTCCTCGCGGAGGTCGGAATCGTCCTCTCGCTCGGGCCGGCCCCACCACACGTTGTGCTGGGGCTGCTCTTTGGGGCCGCCCTCACCGCCCTTAGCGTCGCCGGGACCGAACGGACGGCGGCCCTCCAGAACATCATCGTCGTCGTGTTGCTGGTCATTCTCACGGGCGTCCTTACCTACGGTGTCCTCGATGCGATGGGTATCTTCGGCCGCCAGTCCGTCCCTGACACGTTCTTCTCGAAGGGGTACTCCCCGGTACTCAGGACCGCTGCGCTGGTCTTTACGTCGTATCTCGGCTTCGCACAAGTGGCGACGGTCGCCGGTGAGATCAAGCGCCCGAGTCGAAACCTGCCCCTGGCGATGGTCGGCTCGGTGATCATTGTCACCGTCTTCTACGCCGTGACGATCTTCGTCGCGACGAGCACGTTCGGCGCGGATCGCCTCGGCACCTTCGGCGAGACGGCGATGGTCAACGTGGGGCGAGATCTGCTGGGACTGCCCGGCGCAGTGTTGATCCTCGTCGCCGGCCTGCTGGCGACCTTCTCCAGCGCCAACGCCTCGATCCTGAGTGCCTCGCGGTCCATCTACGCGCTGAGCCGCGACGCCTTGCTCCCGAAGAAGGCCAGCGAGATCAACCTCAAATACGGCACGCCACACGTCGCCCTGGCGATGGCCGGCGGCCCGATCCTGGTGCTCGTGGCGACCGACAGCGTCGAGATCCTGGCGGAGGTGGCGTCGTTTCTGCACCTGGTGATGTACGCGCTGATCTGCGTCGCGTTGCTCGTGTTACGGCGGCGCGATCCGGACTGGTACGACCCCGATTTCCGAATGCCAGGTTCGCCCGTGTTGCCGGCCATCGGTGCGGTCGCCAGCGTCGCGCTGATCGCGTTCATGAACGGCGCCTCGATCGGCATCGGCGTCGTGATCATGGTACTGTCCTACGGGTGGTACCGCTACTACGCCGACGACCTGGACCTCAAAGGTGACATCTGACATGACCCGACCATCAGTACTCGTCCCGATCCGCGTGCTCGAAGGTGAATCGCTCCCGGAGGGGGTGCCCGACCTCCTCTCGAACGCTCACGTCGTCCTGCTGGGGTATCACGTCATCCCCGGGCAGACGGCCCCCGGCCAGGCTCGCATGCAGTTCGAAGATCGCGCTCTGGACCGTCTCGAAGAGTTCGAGCAGGCACTGTCCGACGCTGGCGCAACCGTCGACCACCGACTGGTGTTTACCCACGACGCCCAGCAGACGATCGACCGCCAGATCGCCGAGAACGACTGTCTGGCCGCGCTCGTGCCCCGCGCCCTTGCGGACCTCGAAGACATCCTCGTGGCCGTCCGGGGCACCGTCGGCATCGACCGACTGGCTCAGGTAGTCGCCGGCCTCTTCGCCGACCGGGACATCGACGTCACGCTCTATCACGTGACGGGCGAGGACGAAACCGACGAAGACGTCGACGTCCTGCTCGACGGACTCACCGACCGCCTGGCCGACGAGGACGTCGATCCCGCCCGGATCAAGACGCGGGTCGACCGGGACGTGAAACCGGTCGATGCCATCGCCGAACTCGCCGAGGACTACGACTGCGTGATCATGGGCGAGTCCGACCCGACGCTGTCGACGTTCGTTTTCGGGATGCCCGCCGACCAGGTCGCCGATCGGTTCCTCGGCCCTGTCCTGGTCGTCCAGCGGGAATCGAGCGAGGCGTAATTGTCGCGCTCTCTTCGGTGTGACTGAATTCGATTCTTCATTTCCGCTGTTTCCAGAACGGGGACTGAAACTGCCTTCTCTTCGAGCTCGTCTTGGACGCCTCATCCGCGTTCGATATATCGATATGCAATTTATCCCGCTCGCCCGGACAGCGTGACCATCAGCGGCCCAACCAGCAGCGTCAGCGGGACGACCATCCCACCTGGCCGGCCAGAACGTTGTACTGGGCGATGGTTTCGCTCGGCGGCGTCCCTTCGAGGAACCCGACGAGAAACTCGAAGCCGACGGTCAGGACAGTCCAGCCCGTGCCGACGGCCAGCAACTCTGCTTGCGTATAGTCGGGGTGGTTCCGAAGTAGGCGGCCGCCACGACGATGATCGCGACCACCAGCATCGCGGTCAAAAGGACGTGGCCGGGGTACTCGCCGACCCGGTCGATGAGGGCCGTCTCGTGGAACACGCCGTTGGCGACGGCGACCGCTGCCATCACGACCCACAGGGCCAGCGGATAGACGAAGAACGAGGCCCGGATCGATTCAGTGCTCAGTGCCATGTCCGCTATTCGGCTGGCGAGACGATAGCCGTTCGCGCGCGACTCTGGAAGCCTTCACGTCTCGCGTATCGTGCTATCGAGGTGGATTCTCGGAGTGACACTGCCCGAGATGACACGCCCACCACACGCGATAAACCAAATAATGCTATACTGAAGTTGGTCCGTGTATTTGCGAATGCCGGGTATTTGCTGAATGGGATTCCACTTTCTGTGTGTCTCAGCTGCCTCACTCAACGATATCGTCGATCAAAATCATTGGAGAACTGCCTGACGCGAATTCAATGAGAAATACCGCAGAAACCAGCGGGCATCTCCACCTGCGTAGCTTGCTATCATGTGAGTCTATTAATCAGTGCATTCGGTGATAGTCCCCATCGGACGCGATCTTCTAGGATTGTAACTAGCTCTTCAGCGTCGTATCCACGGAAGTGGATATGGGCGGAATCTGTTAGCCGACCGTTCAAGCGGTTATCTACGCCTGCGAACCGAAAAATAAATATTAGCCGGGTAAGGATGATCCGTACGATAACAGTGGAACCCTAACTAGCAGACCTTCGGCATTTTCTTGTTGGCATTCTCTCGCCTAATCTACCTATCCACGAATAGATTTGCTGGAACGTGTAAATATCTGAAAGCTTGTTTCTGATTTTAGCTATCGAGATCCATTGCAGAGTCGAGATCAGCGAATACTCGGTTGAAGGACTGTAATTGATCTTCCTCCACGGCACTTCGATTCAGCCTTGAAGCGATTCGCTCTGCAATCTGTCGTTTACGAAGCTCAATCTCTCCACGTGAATTCTCCAAATCCTCGGAGAGGGCTGAACTCTCAAGGTACTCTACTAGAACTTTATCAAGCCGAGTACCGTCATATTCGATTCCACCGACCTCCCATCTGAGTCCGTCGATGCCTTTGACCTGAGCAGGTTCAAAATCGTTGTCAAGCTCGGATGTGAACTCTTTGTATTCAGCATTGAATTCGGAGACATACAGCTCAGGGTCGAACATGTCTTCAGTTACAACCTCTTCGCTATTCGAACTGTTTTGTAGCATAACAACCCGGTCTGAGTCAATATCCGGATTATGTTTCTCAATTCGTTCTAAGGTATCACGGCCCTCCTCATCACTATCCAACATTATCGCAAAATCGATTCCCTCGCTAGCAAGCCAGCTTGCTTGCCCAATGACATTGGGCGCTCCACGAACCGGCATAACGGACAGTTTCTTCCATCCAAACAAATCTCTGTCTAGCTCCTGGCTGAAATAATTGGCAACGGCTGCCACGATATAATACTCTGTAGGCCCCTCTACCAGTAATTGACGACGAGAGATGAACGGCGACGAACCGAGGTCCACCCAATGCGTTCCGCAGTGGTTCGAGTGTATGATTGTCGGACTGAAAGATATCTTCCCGTATTTTTGTACCTCCTCGTGGGGTGTCTTCTACTGCGCGGATGCGTGAAGGATACCGCTTGTCAATCAAGTAAGGTGAATGAGAGGAGAACACCACCTGTTCATCTTTCCCAATATCGTTGACTGATTCCAACCAGTCCCGTTTCCCTTCGGGATGCAGATAGACTGCCGGGTCATCTAAAAGCAGAACCTTGCTCTCAAGGCTCGAACTGTTTGATTCGGCAAGCAAGTTAATGTAGAAAGACAGAAACCATTGGAATCCTGCACTCCGTTGCGAGGGATAGGTTAAGGAGCGTTCATCAGTTGCAGAGTCTGGATTAAGTTGATCTTGAATTAGAAGGTTTATTTTCTCTTCAGAGGAGTCCCAATCTAGTTTAAAATTCAGGCTTTTCTGAGACCACGCTTCATTGATTTGGTCTTCAATTCTGTTTTCTGCCTGCTCGATCGCGTTGTACCGGGTCAAAGACGAATCTTCAAAAGTGTCTATAGAAATCCTACCAAGATCTAATAGGTTATTGAATGTAGGTCGTTCTCCATTTTCGAGTTGTTTGATTGTGGCACTATCGGAAATACGGCTATAACTATCGTAATAAAGTATGTTGGGCGTAGGTAATTCTACTTGGTTTACATTAATATCGGCGTCAATTTCTGCTTCGTAACTATTGTCATAATATTTAGTTCTTGTAATAGTCAGAGGCATTTCTGTGCTTTTTGCCTGGTCTGGATAAAATTCGTCCACTAGAGACTCTTCTAATTCAAAACGGAGAGAGATGATCGGCGTCTTCTCTTCAGTATCCGCTATCGTTACGGCTGTTGATAAATCTCGCTCTATATAGTCATATTCTGTCGAGAAGGAACGAATAGCTTCCAAAGTGGAGGTCTTCCCACTTTCGTTCTTCCCAATTAGAGTAGTAACATTTTCTAACTCAATATAGCCAGTATCCCGGATATTTCTGAAGTTCTGTATTCGGATCTCTGAAATACGAACCGCTGGTCCGCGACTTTTTGACTTCGTATTCTCGTCGTCTAACACTTGATTCTGTTCAGATTTTTTAGAATCTTCGTTTTCGAACGAGTTTGTGTCTGTATCTCCACCTTGTTCTGCGTCTGTATCTCCATTCTGTTGTGAATCAGATTGGCGATTTTCTTTGGATGGTTGGTCATTGGCAACTAGACTCCGAAGTGATTGGAGTTCCTTTGGTTCGGCCTCTATTCGGGTTGAATTACTCCCCCTCCCGATGATATATTCGCCATACCCTGCGGCCTCAACGGTTTTGAGTAGGGTGTTTATTGCCTGTCGAACAGTATCCTTCGCATTTCCAGTAAAGCCAAATGTTGTGCGTAATTCTTTTTCTATCTTTGGAGATTCGAGCGAATCTGAGCCATTCTCTAGATCTTTCAAAGATGCTTGCAGAAGATGTCTATAACTAGGATATTGATTAATAGCTTCCTGAAACCAGTCTTGTCTTTCTACATCGTCGGAACAAAATGATAGTTCATATCCCCTATCAGTCAGCTGGTATCCATCCTCCTCTTCAATAAACCCAAGAGCCACCCCGTACTGCGTTAGTCCCTGAACCTTCCGTTTAGAGAACTCACTTTCTTCAACTAACTCCTCGGTGGTATGGGTACCTCCTGTAGAAAGAATCTCCGCTATGTTGAGAAGATCTTCAGGTGAACCACGGGTTGGAGGGAAATCAATATCGGGCATATCTTCCGGAGAAGAATCGGCGGGTAAGGCTTGTTGAACAGATTCGGAATCATTAGACTCAACCCCTTCCTCCGCCTTTATAGCATCAGATTTTCTGGTATTGATCGAAGAGTCTCTAACTAAACCCTCATCAGAAATCTCTATGAACCCAAAGAATTTGAATATATCAATTGCTGTGCTAATACTCGAAATATTTTCTTTATCAATATCCAGCTGACCTGCAATTTTCTTCGAGAGCTCCTCTTTGGTGAACTCTCCCGACCTCACCAAGAACAATAATTCAGAAAATACGTCGTAGTCAGCCAAGGAGTTCTGTATCTCTTCCTGAGCAGCCGCCTTCGACTCTCCTATCTTCCTAAAAAAGTCAATTACATGGCTAGAGGGTACGTAGACTCCTGCTTTTTCAGCCTCGATTAGTCCAATGTCGCTAAAGAATTTTAAGCAGCTGGAAGTAGTTGCATCACTTTGATTGATTGCTGCTTTTTTATAATGAACGGGTTCTTCTTCCTTCGTATATCTCGTTGCCAAATCTTCTAGTGCAGTGAAATATGCCTCACCACTAAATCTATCCAGGGGTAGCGGGACTTCACTCATGGTACTCATTTGGTAACAACCGGGATACAAAAGTATTGTCAGGGGCCCCCAGGTAGTGTTCAGATAGGGATCTAACCAAAGTGAAACTGCCCTGAAAGCCCTCGCCAGTTTCGGTCCCGCGGCTCGCTGCGCGCTTCGAGCCTTTCAGGCTCTGTAGTGCTTGCTTCGTCGGGGTTCCCGAAACTGGCTTGCCCTTTCATTCCGCCAGGATCCGGCTGGAAAGCCAGCAGAAACAAACTCTTTGCTCAGTGCTTTTCTGAACACCGCTGGGGCCCCATGAGAAAGAACATCATTCATCGCTGGCAGCAGAATTGCACCCTTTGGTTCCTGTAAGTCCGGATTAAACTACAAATGACAATCCAGTTTAGCGATTTTGTCATTCGCAACTATACGGGTCCGGTGGCGGGTACTACACGTCACCGGGACGTATCGAAATCAAATCGTGCACCGCCATCGCTCGACTCACCGACGGAGACGGTCCAGCCGTGTGCCTTCGCGATGTCCTCGACGATCGAGAGGCCAAAGCCCGTTCCGCCCTCGTTGGTAGTCACGCCGTGGTCGAACACTGTCTCTCGATCCTCGGGCGGAATCCCTTCGCCATCGTCCGCGACGTAGAACCCACCGTCCGCTCGCTTGCCGACCGTGATCGTGACGTCCTTGCCGCCGTGTTCGACCGCATTTCGGAAGAGGTTCTCGAACAGTTGACTCAACCGCCCGGCGTCACCGGCGACGACTGGCACGCCCTCGGCGACCTCCATCGTCGCCTCGCTCGTGTCGACGTAGCCCCACGCTTCCCGTGCAACTGCGCCGAGGTCGATCTGTTCTCTGTCCTCGATCGTCGTCTCCCCACGGGCGAGCGTCAGGAGGTCTTCGATGAGACGTTCGATCCGGTCGTGAGCGGTTTCGACCTTCTCGAAGTGGTCCGGGTCGCCCGTCTCGGCAGCCACTTCGAGAAAGCCCATCGCGACGGTGAGCGGGTTCCGCAGGTCGTGGGCCACGACGCTCGCGAACTGATCGAGACGTTCGTTCTGTCGCTTTAGCTCAGCTTCCCGGCTGGCCCGTGCCAGCGCTGCCTCGACAGTCGCGCCGAGGATTCTGAACAGGTCGACGTCCGTCTCGGAGAACTCTCGGGTCGTTGGCGAGCCAGTCGAGATGAGGCCATAGTCGCCCAGCGGCACCTGGATCTCGCTTCTGATCCTCGTGTCCTCGTTATACCGCTCGTCAACCTCTCTGACGTCGTCGAACACCTGGAGTTCGCCGGTGTCGAAGGCCTTCCAGGCGAGACTGTTACCCGGATCGAATCGCGGTGACTCGCCGACGAGCTCGCGCGCCTCGGCTGTCTCAGTGATCGGGATGAGGGCGTGTTCCCGCTCGTCGTACTCCCAGATCCCGGTGATCTCGAACCCGAGGATTTCGACGGCAGCGTCGACGGCGATATTGGCGATCTCTTCGGTGGACTGTGCAGCGCTGAGTTGCTGTGCGGTTCGCTGTAGCGATCGAAGGCGGTTCTCCAGGTGTTTCTGTTCGGTTATGTCTTCGAGGACGGCGAGAATGCTGGTCACCTCGCCGTTCGAGTCCTCGATCGGGGCGACCGACAGCAGGAGATCTAGTCGTCGCCCGTCTTTGGTCTCTCGTTGAATCTCCTTGCCACGGATCGGTTTCCCGTTGAGTGCTGCCCGGCGATGGGCATCGAATTGTGTCTGCTGGTCCTCAGGGATTATCGGGTTAAATTCGCCCAGAACCTCCTCGCGCGACCATCCGAACATCTCCTCTGCACCCTCGTTCCAGCGGATGACCTCACCGTCAGCGTCGATTTCCATGATCGTCAGCGGCGTCGCCTCGATGAGTCCCTCCAGTCGCTGGTTCGCCTGTTCGAGTTTGCGCTCGCGCTGGACTTGTTCGGTGACGTTCCGTGCGATACCGACGATCCGGACGATCTCGTCGTCGACGATGACCGGTGCGAGCGATGTCTCCCAGAAGCGGGCGTCCGGGGCGACCGACAACTCCTCGCGATAGGAGATCGGCTCGCGCTGCTCGACGCACTCGGCGTAGTTCGCCGCAAGCTCTGCACCGCGTTCCTCGCCGAAGACGTCCCGCGGTGTCCTGTCCTTGACTTCGTCCGTCGAAAGCCCAGTCTGGGTCTCGTACCCAGGACTCAGCTGTGCAAACGTGAACTCCGGATCCTGTCCTGACATGTCGACGTCGAGGACGAAGATCGCGTCACCGGACGTATCCAGCAGCGCGTCGTACTCCTCGGCGAGTTCCTGATATTCGCGTTGCTGTTGCTTTCGGTCGGTGATCTCCTGGGAGAAGACGGTCAGGCCGTCCTCGTCCGGAAACACACGAACGTCGACCCAGTACTCGAAGGGCTCGCCGACGTATTGCTCGAAGGAGACCGACTCGCCGGTTTCCATCGCGGTCCGGTAGCGGTCTTCGAGTTCCGTGTCAACGACCGACGGGAACTCCTCCCAGAGCACGTTGCCGACGACCTCCTCCGGGTCCCGGTCGACTCGCTTGCCCATCTTCTCGTTCATGTATTCGATCCGCCAGTCGGTGTCGACGGCGTAGATCGCGTCGGTCGCCCGTTCGAGCGTCCGTCGGAACCGATCAGTCATTCGGTCGGCGGCGGCTCGCTTGCGCGCGGCGTCGACCAGCGTTTCGATCCGCCGGGCCAGCAGCTCGAAGCTCTCCTGGTTCGGTCGGATCGGAATGTAATCGGAGACGTCGGCCCGGGTTGCGCGACTCGCCACTTCTTCGCTCCCGCGACCGGTGAACAGGACGGTCGGGAGGTCGTCGTGTTCCGCCTGGATCTGTTCGAGGAGGTCGACCCCCGTTCCGTCGGGCAGCGCGTAGGAGGTCACCACGCAGTCGAATTCGGTCGTCGCAAGGTTCTCTATCGCCGTCTCCGCAGCAGTCGCCGTCTCTACATCGATCTCGCCACACCGTGACAGCTTCGTCCGGACCAGGTCCGCGAACGAACGGTCGTCGTTCACGTACAGGACCGTTATCGGTCCGGTCTTCCCGTCGTCAAAACGAGTCATCTTGTCTTGATTAGACTGTCTCGACATATGAACTGTCGGGAGCCGTTCTCGATTTTGAAAGATCGCGCCATCGACTCCTGGTGAGACGCCACAGCACAATCGCACTGTCACTCGACATCGGCCTTTCGACCGCCCACCACCGTCACCGAATCGAGACCGATGGTGGTTCGGTGACCATCCCAACGCCAGTGAATTCGAAGCGCGTTCCGCCTTCGCTCGTCTCGACTGTCCCGTCCCAGCCGTGACCGGAGACGACCCGCTCGACGATCAGCAGTCCCAGGCCATGGCGCTGGCTTCCGAAGGTCCCACCGAACAGCGAGTCGGCGATCGCCGGCGGGAGGCCGGGACCGTCGTCGCTGACGGCGAACCCCGTATCGGTCCCCTCGACGGTCACTCGGGTCCCTGGCGGGCAGTGTTCCATCACGTTCCGAAAGAGGTTCTCGAACAACTGCTGGAGTCTGGAGGCGTCGGCACGGATCGTTCGATCGCTCTCGACGGCGAGCACTGCGGTGTCCGGTTGTACGGTGTTCCAGGCCCGCTCAGCGACCGCGGCCAGCGAAACCGGTTCGCGCTCGCCGACATCGGCCCCCTCCCTGGCCAGCGAGAGGGTGTCTGTGATGAGTTGCTCCATGCGGTCTAAGGACTCGAGGACGGTTTGAAGATGGCTCGCCTCGGGTTCGGAGACGGATTCGGAAACGAGTTCTGTATAGCCCCGGGCTCCGGTCAGGGGATTCCGCAGGTCGTGGGCGAGGACGCCCGCGAACTCCGTCAGGCGTTCGTTCTGTGCGTCTAAGGCCCGGTAGTGTTGTTCGCGCTCGATCTCGTAGCTGATCCACTGGGTGAGCAACTGGACGAACCGCTCGTCGTCCTCGGTGAATTCCCGCTCTAGCGGGTCCTCCCCCGAGTAACAGAGCGTGCCATAGACCTCGCCGTCGACGAGGACGGCAGCACCGATATAACACTGTAGTCCGGTCGTCTCACGGGCGAGGTCGTCGCTATAAGGCGAGTTTGCCGCGTCGGCGACGACGAGCATCTCGCGGTCGGACACGACGTGGCGACACCACGTTTCCCCGAGTTCGTGGATCGTCCCCGCCTCGTAGGCCCCGCTTTCGATCGTCGAGTCGACGATCTCGTACTCGCCGGCACCCGTATACGACAGGACGCCGTAGTCGACGCCCAGTCGATCCCGTCCGAGCGTGATTGCTCGCTCGATTTTCTGCTCGAGCGGGGCGGACCGATCAGTACCGACTTCGAACAGATCGCGAAAGTAGTTCCTGGGCTCCGGAGTGTCCATGTTGATTGGTACCGTCGACCGTGGGAAAAGGTTTGCTCGTCTCGACGCGCTCGCGGTGGGGGATCAGTCAGTCGGCCGACCGCTGATAGCTCCGATCACTCCTCCTCACCGGCGAAGCCGCTGCGTTCCATCACGCCCCACGAGTCGACGCCTCGGACGTACTCGATGAGGCCGCGCCAGGCGACGATCGTCTTCCACTGTCTGTACCCGAAGTTCTCCAGAACGCCGTACCACAGCAGGCGCAACACCTGCCAGGGGCTGTCGTAGCGGTTGAAACTCCAGACCTCGCTGAAGACGCCGAACCACGACAGGAAGACGCCGTAGCCGGTCGTCAGGAGGAAGAACATGAGCACGAACGTCACGTCCAGCGCTCCGAAGTACCACGCCACCGGGAGCACGACGTATCCAAGCCCTTCGATGAGCGGGCCGAGTGTTTCCGCCGCGACGAAAAACGGCATCACCAGGGTTCCGACGCGACCATACGCGCGATTGAACAACATTTTGCGGTTGGTCACGACGGTCTCCATCATCCCCCGGTACCAGCGTCTTCGCTGCCGGCTGAGTACCCGGCGGCTGCTCGGAACCTCCGTCCAGGCGACCGGTTCCGGGACGAAATCGACCGTGTACTCCCGGTCCTGCTCGGTCAGGTGTTTGTGGAGGCGCACGACGATGTCGAAGTCCTCCGTGATCGTGTCGTGTCTGTAGCCACCGATCTCGCGGACGGCTTCCGTCTGGAAGAGCCCGAAGGCTCCCGAGATGAGGATGAGTCCGTTGATCCGGTTGAGACCGAGTCGACCCGAGTAGAAGGCACGGAGGTACTCCATCACCTGTAACCCGGGGAAGCCAGTTTTCGGCAGGGAGACGTCAGTGACGATGCCGTCCTCGACTGTACAGTCGTTGGCGACACGGATGACGCCCCCTGATGCGACGGCGGTCGTTGGCTCCTTGAGGAAGGGCGTCACGATCTGGAGGAGCGCATCGCGGTCGATGATCGTATCCGCGTCGACGGCACAGAACAGCGGCATGTCGGTCAGCCAGATCCCCGCATTGAGGGCGTCGCTTTTGCCGCCGTTTTCCTTGTCGACGACGAGCAACTTCTCGTCGGTCGTCGACCGGTAGACGCCGTGGATCTCTTCGGCAGGGATATCGAATGGGATCTCCGCGTCGATGGCTTCGAGATCGAACTGCTCGCGGAGTCGATCTAGCGTCGCGTCGGTCGAGCCGTCGTTGACGACGACGACCTCGGTCTCCGGGTAGTTCAACGAGAGCATCGAGCGGACGCTCTCGACGATGGTGGCCTCCTCGTTGTACGCCGGCACGACGATCCCGATGCCGGGATAGAACGGGGAGCTGAACTTCCGGAACGGCGGGTCCCATCGCGACTCCTTGACGTCTTCGCGGAGTTCGAACAGCGCCAGGACGTGCAAAAACAGGTAGCCGACGCTGATCAATGCGTAATACCCCACGACAAAGACGCCGAACCCGGCCAGCCCCATCAGGACGGCGTGTGTGATCGTGTGCATCTCAACTATACACCCGCTTGGAGCCGTGCCGGGCCATATCGTCGTACTCGGCGTGTTCGACACTCCAGTCCCAGGCCGGGCCCAACACAGCCGGCGTGTCGGGATCGATGCGGTCGCGGCGGTCGACGAGCGCCGCTGTCCCCCGTTCTACGGCTCGCGGATGGGTTTCGCTCACCAGGGCGTACAGGAGGACACTCAGTGCTGGTTGGTCCCCCCACGCGCCGAGCATCTCGTAGACGGCACCCCGAACCCGTGGTGACGGATCGCCGACCGCCCGTTCCAGAAACGCCCGGTCACGGACGGTTTCCCGCCAGCCAAAACTCCCGAGCGCCCGCGCCGCGGCGGCCCGGATCGCTTCGTTCTCGGTCTCCAGGGCCGCGGTCAGCCACGAGAGGTCCTGGTCGCCGACGCTGGTCTCCAGGTTGGCACAGACCGCAAGCACTTGCGCGAACAGGGGTTCGTTCCAGCTTCGATACTCCCTGCGTGCGGCCTCCAACAGCGGTGTCGGGTCCGATCGTGAGATGCGATGCAGTGTGTCCTGGCCGAAGACCGTGAACTGGCCGTCAATGTCGTCGAGCAGTATCGAAACGCCCTGTCGGGCGTCCGCGAGACTGTCGGTCTCGGACAGCAGCGTCACCGTCGCCGCCCGCTCCCGTGGCGTCTCCGGCTCGAACGCAGACTCCAGATACGGGTCGGGATCGCCGAGCAACGTCAGCCAGGTCAGCGCATCGAGGTGCTCGAACTCGCCGCGCCCGTCGAGTTGCTTGCGCGCGCGGTCGGGAATCCCAAGGGCGACGCCGAGCCCCTGCAGCTGTGCCTTGTCCCCGCCATCGAGCTCACGGAGAAACTCGTCGAGCAGCGACTCGGTAACTCGCCGCTCGGTTCCGGAGAGCGTCTCGACCCACTCCTCCCAGCCGGGGTCGTCGGCAAAGAGGCGCTCGAGCAGCGCTTCCCGAAGGTCGTCCCTGACACGATCGCGCCGCTCGTCGACGACCGAGCGGTACACTGACCAGCCGATGGTGATGTAAAACGAGACGGTCAGTAGCAGTCCGATCACGAGCGCGACCACGGCCAGGATCACGATCAGCGGGACTTCGTACCCGAACGCGCCGACGGCCCCCGCCATCACACCCTCACCTCGAAGGGGACGACTCGCGTCATGGGAGGTGTCGCCGGACGCGTGCCAGTAGCTCCGCGCTCCGGAACGGCTTCGAGACGTAGTCGTCGACGCCGGCGTCGAAGCCTTCGAGAACGTGTTCCTCCCGGCCGCGGGAGGTGAGCATCACGACCGGCAGGTCAGTTCGGATCGCCAGCTCCCCGTTTCTGAGCATCCGAACCAGCCGCGTCCCGTTGAGACGGGGCATCATGACGTCGACGACGAGGGCGTCGGGCTCGAACCCCGTCGACAAGAGGTCGGCAGCTTCCTGGCCGTCCTCACAGACACGAACCTCGAACCCGGCCGCTTCGAAGCGGTGGCGAAGCAACTGCCGGATCGTGGTGTCGTCGTCGACGACGAGGATCGATTCCGCCATTTGTCAGATAATGCGGTGGCAGCCACAAATAATCACCTCATGAGGCGAAGCCAATTGACGTCGTCGACAATCTCATGACGTTGTGGTCCCTGACTCATCTGTGAATCGTCGTCGATTCGTCGCTACCGTCGGTGCCGCCGGCCTCGCCGGTCTCTCGGGATGTCAATCGACGGACCGGTCATCGCCACCGGCGTACCGGACCGGCGCTGACGGATTCGAACGCCGATCAGAGGGCACCGTCACGGAATTCACGGTCAGGGGAGTGAACCTCGGGATGGCGAAACCGGGGTACTTCCCGGGCTCGGCCGCCATCGAACGTGCTGAGTACGATCGATGGCTGGAGCATATCGGCGAGATCGCCAACGTCGTCCGGACCTACACGATCCACCCGCCTGCCTTCTATCGCGCCCTCCGGGCGTACAACGACGATGCCGCGGAGCCGCTGTTGTTGCTCCAGGGTACCTGGGTTCCGACTGCCGAGTTGATCGACGCCGGGGACGCCACCGCCCTCTCATCGACGGTCGATCGGGAACTCCGACGGACCGTCGAGGCCGTCCACGGCGACACGACGCTCCCCGAACGCCCCGGATACGCGAGCGGCCCCTTCGACGCCGACGTCAGTGACGTCACGCTGGGGTACCTATTCGGCATCGAGTGGCCGCCGGAGGTAGTCGAGGCGACCAACGAAGCCGATGCTGACGGCGACTTCGAGGGGTCGTTCGTTCGGACGCAAGGCGGCTCCCGGTTCGAACAGTGGCTCGCGGGCCGACTCGACACCCTCGCGACCCACGAGAGCGACCGTTACGACGTCCAGCGGCCGCTGTCGTTCGTCAACTGGGTGACGACCGACCCGCTCGACCATCCATACGAACCGTATCACGACGAGGATCTGGTCAGCGTCGACCCCGATGCCATCGTGGCGACCGAGGACTTCGATGCTGGCACATTCGCGTCCTATCACGCCTACCCGTACTATCCCGATCTGCTGAACGAGACGCCGGAGTACGTCGATTACGTCGATCATCGCGGGGAACCGAACAGCTACGCGGGCTATCTGCACGATCTGGTTGGGGCGACCGACCAGCCGGTGGTGATCGCCGAGTTCGGCGTCCCAAGTTCCCGCGGGATTGCCCACCGCGATGTCCACGGGCGCGACCAGGGTGGCCACACCGAGCGTGAACAGGGCGAGATCGTGGCGGCGATGTATCAGGATATCCTCGCCGCGGATACGGCGGGGGGCATCGCGTTTTCCTGGCAGGACGAGTGGTTCAAACGGACCTGGAACCTCGACGCGCGCTCGGTCCCCGGGCGACGCCCCCACTGGTCGAACATCGAGACGCCGGAACAGCGCTTTGGCCTCCTGGCGTTCCAGTCGCCCGACGCGATCACACTCGATGGGTCGCCCGGGGACTGGGACGACGCGACGGTAGTTCGACCCGCGGAACCAACCGACGCTCCCGACGAACGAACGCTGACTGGGATGCAGATCTCCCACGATCTCGAAGGGCTCGTCGTCCGCCTAGAGTTCGCGTCGCTCCCGAACCCGATGCGATGGGACCGGACCAGGGCGCTCGTGACGGTCGGACTGACGGGTCGTGAGCGGACACTCCCGATCGCTTCCCAGACGGCGACGGCTGATTTCGTCGCCGACCTGGGTGGCCCGGATGACTCCAGACTGCTGGTCGAGTCATCCTACGATGCGTTCGCGCGTGAATTTGGCGAAATTGCCGGACTCGACCTCGACACCTATCGCGATGGACGTGCCGGATTCGTCCCCGTCCGGGAACCGATCAATCTCGGGTACACTGTGCCGCCGACGGGCGAAACGGTCCCCTTCGAGGCGGTCGAGACTGGGCGACTCCGGTACGGGAACGGCAACCCCGAGGCCGAATCTTACGACTCGCTGACTGACGTCCACGTCGACCCCGCAAACGACGTCGTCGAACTCCGCCTCCCGTGGCTCCTGCTGAACGTCGCTGATCCATCCACGAAACAGCGCATCGTGACCGACTGGGACGGTGGTCTCGACGTGACCGATTTCGAGTCGATCCAGGTCGGTGCCGCGACCTACGACCCCAGTGGAGCCGGGACGGCCGATTCAGCTTCGACGGGCTTGATCGACCATGCGGTTCCCGGAACCGCCGCCGGCACACTCGAAACGGCGACGTATACGTGGTCGACGTGGGACCGACCCGCCTACGAGGAGCGGTTGAAGGAGTCCTATCACGTCCTCGACCGGACGAACTGGGATAGGACGGGCTGATACGGCCGCTGTCCGGCCGGCCAGCCACGCTGTACCGGGGCGTCGCCGAGCCAAAGCGGTGTCGGCGTGACTGCTAGGGCGGCCTGCCGGCGGCGGGAAGGGACTCCCTGCGGTAGTACCGGCCACCACACGTCATATTCTCAGCACTGATATTATGTTTCACCAACACATTCATCACTCTTCCCGGACGAGACGTGGCTATGAATCGCCGACGATTCATTGCCAGTGTCGGTGGGGCGGGGATCGCTGGCGTGGCCGGGTGCCAGTCGACCGGCGGGCCGGATCAACCGCTGTATCGGGTTACAGAGGACGGATTCGAACGCCGGGGCGGCCAGGGTGTCGAGGAGATCACGGTCACGGGTGTGAATCTCGGGATGGCGAAGCCGGGGTATTTCCCCGGCTCGGCCGCCATCGAACGCGCCGAATACGACCGGTGGCTGGAGCACATCGGGGCGATCGCCAACGTCGTCCGGACCTACACGATCCACCCGCCCGCATTCTACCGTGCGCTTCGAGACTACAACGACCACGCCACGGAGCCGCTGTTGTTGCTCCAGGGCACGTGGGTCCCGACCGAGGACTTACACGAAGCGGGGGACGCCACCGACGTCACGTCGACGGTCGATCCCGAAATCCGCCACACTGTCGATGTCGTCCACGGGGAGGCGACGCTGTCCGAACAAGATGGGTTCACGGCCGGGACTTTCGACGCTGACGTCAGCGACGTCACGCTGGGGTATCTGTTCGGTATCGAGTGGCCACCGGAAGTCGTCGTCGGGACGAATCAGGTATCGACCGACGGCGAGTTCGAGGGGCCCTATATCCGGACGAGGGGCGGTTCCCGGTTCGAGCAGTGGCTCGCCGGCCGACTCGATACGTTCGCGACCCACGAGACCGAGACCTACGGCGTCCAGCGGCCGCTGTCGTTCATCAACTGGGTGACGACCGATCCGCTCGACCATCCATACGAACCGTATCACGACGAGGATCTGGTCAGCGTCGACCCCGATGCCATCGTGGCGACCGACGATTTCGACGCCGGGACCTTCGCGTCCTATCACGCCTACCCGTACTATCCGGGGATGCTGAACGAGACCCCCTCATACGTCGGTTACACCGACCACCGCGGGGAATCGAACAGCTATGCGGGATACTTGACGCACTTGATCAACTCCACCGACCAGCCGGTGGTGATCGCCGAGTTCGGCGTCCCGAGTTCCCGCGGGGTCACTTATCGGCACGTCCATGGCCGAGATCTGGGTGGCCATACCGAGCGCGAGCAGGGTGAGATGGTGGCGGCGATGTATCAGGACATCCTCGCATCGGGCGCGGTCGGTGGCGTCGCCTTTTCGTGGCAAAACGAGTGGTTCAAACGCGCCTGGAACCTCGACGCGCGCTCGGTCCCCGGGCGACGCCCCCACTGGTCGAACATCGAGACGCCGGAACAGCGCTTTGGCCTTCTGGCGTTCCAATCGCCCGACTCGATCACGCTCGATGGGTCACCCGGGGACTGGGACGACGCGACGGTGGTTCACCCCGACGCACCGACCGACTCACCGGACGCCTGCACCCTTACCGCACTCCGGGTGTCCCACGATCTCGAAGGGCTCGTCGTCCGCCTGGAGTTCGCGTCGCTCCCGAACCCGATGCGATGGGACCGGTTGAACGCGGTCGTGACGGTCGGGTTGACCGGCCGTGAGCGGACGCTTCCGATCGGCTCCGACCTCACGGCGACGGCGGACTTCGTCGCAGATCTGGGTGGTCCCGGCAATTCCAGACTGCTAGTCGAATCGTCCTACGACGCGTTCGCTCGTGAGTACGGCGAGGATGCGGGACTCGATCTCGACGCCTACCGTGACGGGAGTGCCGGGTTCGTACCCGTGCGTGAGCCGGTCAACCTCGGGTATACGGTGCCACTAACCGACGAGGTGGTCCCGTTCGAAGCCGTCGAAACTGGCCGACTCAGGTACGGGAACGGGAATCCCGACGCCGAGAACTACGACTCGCTGACTGACGTCCACGTCGACCCCGCAAACGACGTGATCGAACTTCGCCTCCCGTGGCTCCTGCTGAACGTCGCCGATCCCTCCTCGAAACAGCGGCTCGTGACCGAGTGGGATGGCGGGCTTGCGGCTACCGACTTCGAGTCCGTCCGCGTCGGCGCAGCGACCTACGATCCCGGTGGCGAGGGGACGGACAGTGACGATCCGGCAGGGCTGATCGACCACGCGATTCCCGGAATGACCGGGAGCACTCTCGACACGACGACGTATACATGGTCGACGTGGGACCGACCCGCCTACGAGGAGCGGCTGAAGGAATCCTATCACGTCCTCGAGCGGACCAACTGGGGCGAGAACGGCTGACGTACCATCGACCTGTCGATACATTCGATGCCAACTGTTACCTGCTGTCCGCTCACTTCCGAGTATCAGTATTGTTAATACGCCCTCCCTGAAGCGCCGCCAATTTCGCACTCACGTCGGTGTCGCTGAGAGTGCTTCTGGAGGGTCCTACCGGTCAGCGGCTCAGACAGGTCACCCACGGTATCGGTGCTGAACGTGATTTATTCGGCCGCCTGACCGATCTGGGGCTTCGAGAGGCTCGCTGTCTGGGGCGTCACTCTCGGGGTGGCGCTGCCGGGGTATTTCACCGATCTTGTGCCATCTGTTACTCGCTCTGTGTGTCCCCGAAAACCTCATTATTGATAATGATATAATGCTGGTGTGAACCGCCGCCAATTTGTCACGCACGTCGGTGCCGCTGGGATTGCTGGCGTCGTCGACTATCAGTCGGCGGCCCAGACAGACCAACCGCAGTATCGGGTAGACAGTGACGGGTTCGAGCGGCTGACCGATCAGGGCGCTGAAGCACTCACGGTCAGGGGAGTCAATCTTGGGATGGCAAAGCCGGGATATTTTCCCGGTCATGCTGCTATCGACCGGGCGGAGTACGATCGCTGGCTTTCCGCTATCGGGCAGATTGCCAACGTTGTCCGGACGTTTAGCATTCATCCACCTGAATTCTACCGCGCGCTTCGGGCGTACAACGACGCTGCCGACGAACCGCTGTTGTTGCTCCAGGGCACGTGGGTTCCGACTGCGGACTTACACGAATCGGGGGACGCCACTGCAGTCACGTCGACGGTGGATCCGAAACTCCGCCACACTGTTGACGTTATCCATGGGGACACGACGATCCCTGAACGATCTGGGCTTCCGAGTGGCACCTTCGACGCCGACGTAAGCGACGTCACCCTCGGGTATCTGTTCGGTATCGAGTGGCCGCCGGCGGTCGTTGCCGGAACGAATCAGGCGGCTACTGACGGCGAGTTCAACGGATCGTACGTCCAGACCACGGGTGGATCGCGGTTCGAACAGTGGCTCGCCGGCCGGCTTGACGTGCTCGCTTCCTACGAGGGCGACACCTATGGCGTCCAGCGCCCGTTGTCGTTCGTTAACTGGGTTCTCACCGATTCGCTCGAACACCCATACGGGCCGTATCGGACTGCAGATGCGGATGGTGTCGACCCCGACGCGATCGTTTCGACCGAGGACTTCGATCCGGGAATCTTCGCCTCCTATCACGTCTATCCGTACTATCCGGATCTGTTGAACGAGACGCCGTCGTACCTCAACCACACCGACCACCGGGAAGAGGCAAACAGTTACGCGGGATATCTGGCTGACCTGGTCGCGGAGACCGACCAGCCGGTGGTGATCGGCGAGTTCGGCGTCCCGAGTTCACGCGGGATCGCCCATCGTCACGTCCATGGGCGGGACATGGGTCGCCATACCGAGCGTGAGCAGGGTGAGATCGTCGCCGCGATGTACCAGGACATCCTCGCGTCGGGGGCGGTGGGTGGCGTCGCCTTTTCCTGGCAAGACGAGTGGTTCAAGCACACGTGGAATCTCGACGCACGATCGGTCCCCGGGCGACGCCCTCATTGGTCGAACATCGAAACGCCGGAACAGCGCTTTGGGCTCATGGCATTCGAATCGCCGGAGACGATCACACTCGATGGGTCATCCGAAGACTGGGAGGATGCAACGGTACATCGACCCGACGATCGGACGCTCACTGGGCTCGCCGTCACCCACGATCTCGAAGGACTCGCGGTTCGGCTGGCGTTCGACTCGCTCCCGGACCCGATGCGATGGGACCAGTTGAGCGAGATCGTAACGATCGGGCTCACGGGGCGCGAGCAGCCCCTCCCGATTGGCTCTGGACTCACGTCGACGGCGGATTTCGTCGTCGAACTGGGCGGGCCTGGCGATTCCAGACTACTGGTCGAGTCCTCTTACGACGCCTTCGCTCGTGAGTACGGCGAGGATGCAGGACTCGATCTCGGGGCCTATCGTGACGGCAGTGCCGGGTTCGTTCCCGTCCGCGAACCCATCAACCTCGGGTACTCGGTCCCAGTGACTGACGAGGAAGTCCCGTTCGAGGCTGTCGAAACCGGCCAACTCCGGTACGGGAACGGGAATCCCGACGCTGGGGACTACGACTCCCTGACTGACGTACACGTCGATACCGAACAGGACGTGATCGAACTCCGTCTCCCATGGGTTCTGCTAAACGTTGCTGATCCGTCCTCGAAACAACGAATCGTGACCGAGTGGGATGGGGGTCTCGACACCACCGATTTCGAGGGGATTCACGTCGCCGCAGCGACCTACGACGCCAGCGGTGATGGGTCGACGAACACTGCGAGCGGAGTCGATCCGATCGAACAGGCCATTCCCGGGGTGACCGAGGCCCACCTCGAAACGACGACGTACACCTGGGAGTCATGGTACCGGCCCGATTACGAGGAGCGGCTGAAGGAGTCCTATCACGTCCTCGATCGGACCAACTGGGGCGAGAGTGACTGACTTACTGTCGCTTCCGGAGTCGCCCACGCACGAACGGCCGGACCGGCGTGACGCCGAGTTCGAACCGGTCCATTTCGACGACGTCGAACGCCGACTCGCTCGCGAACCGTGAGGCTGTGCGTCGCGTGAGGTGACACCCGCCCGCGAGTCGTTTCCAGACGGGCGAGACGGCCGTCTGGACCGTCTCGCGCCAGCCGTCGTCGGCGACGTGTTCGAGAAAGCGGAACTCCCCGCCCGGTCGCAGCACCCGGCGAACCTCCGCGATCGACGCCGGAACGTCCTCGACCGTACAGAACACCATCGACGAGACGACCGCGTCGAAGTGATCGTCCGGGAAGGGGAGGTCGGCCGCACCGGCGTCGTGAAGCTCGATCCCAGCAGTGGCGTCTGCGGTCCGATCGCGCGCTCGCCGACGCATGTGCGGATCGGGTTCGATGGCGTGAACCGTCGCGCCCTCGAAGTAGGGGAACATCGCGCCGGTGCCCGCACCGAGATCCAGCACGACGCCGTCGAGGCCGTCGGCGAGGTATTCCCGATGCGGGTCGAGGATCGTCCGCTCGGCGTGGGCCATCGCCGGGTCGTAGATCGCCGCAAACAGCGGGTGGGCGGGGGCGGTGTCCTGGCTCATTGCAGGTGGTTGGATCGCTGGATTCCTGACTCTTGGTTTTCCGGCCGTTCTTGACTCCGCCGGATCCCGGGATGGGGTAACACCGGCGAACTCAGGCCCGGATCCACGACGGTATCAGCCTCAGTACGTCTCCCGCAGGTGACGGACCGAGAGGTCGTTCCGCAACCGGGCTCCGACGAGTCCGTCACGGAGATCGTCGTACGAATCGAAGGTGATCGTCCGGTGTTCGCCGGGTGCGAGGTGGATGTAGTTGTCCGAAAACGACCCACGGAGGTCGCCCACGTCGAGTTCGACGAACAGCGCGGCGCGTTCGCTCGTCAGTGTCACGGCAGTACCGTCGATCTCCCACGTAACGTCCGTCTCGGGCAGGTCCAGTGCCTTGTAGTCCGCGAAAAAGGCCTCGGCGGGGAAGGTGTCGCCTGGAACGTCGTGTTCGGTGGACAACGAGTCACCCGAGCCGTCGAACTCGGCGCGGACCATGATCGCCGACGGATCGACGCCAGCCGGGAGGTCGTCGCGGTCGATAGTCTCTATGGCCGTACTTTCCTGGGACGCAATATCGACGTCGATGGTCCGTTCTTCGATGACGTCGCCGTCGAAGGTGACGACCCTGAGGTCGATCGTTCCCGAAAGCGGGCGGGGCTTGTCGCTGGTGAGCCACAGCGTCTGGGCGGTGATCTCGCCCCACTCCTCCCGGTCGCTGTCGGCCTGTGCGTTGTCGCCGCCGGTGTCGGCATCGAACTCGGGGTGAAAGGAGAGCAACACCGGGGCGTACTGGCGTCGGGCCGCGTACTGCTGGGCCTTCCACTTGCCGTCGTACTCGATCGAGGCCCAGGAGGCCACCGGCCAGAGGTCGTTGAGTTGCCAGTACAGCGTCCCCATCGTCGTGGGTTTGCGCCGCCGCCAGTACTCGATGGCGGTGGTCATGGCCTCGGCCTGGAGGAGTTGGCTGAGATAGACGAAGTCCGCGAAGTCGAAGGGGACCCGGAAGTACGAGGCAAGCCGCGTGAGGATGGTCGCGTTCCCGCCGGGGTTGCGCTGGTGGTGCTCCATCATCGGCGCGGTCGGGTTGAAATCTCCTGGGTCGAGGACCGTCTCCAAGGACTCTATCGAGGGAAACGACTGGTAGCCGAACTCCGAGACGAACCGTGGCTCGGTCGTATAGTAGTTCTCGAAGGGCTGGCCCTCGTGCCAGACCGCCCAGTAGTGGATATCGCCTTTCTCGAAGGTATAGGGGTCTTCGGCGTCGGGGCCGCTTGAGGGCGAGCCCGGCCAGTACGTCCGTGACGGGTCCTCCTCGCGAACAGTCGCGCCGATGGTCTCCGTATAGAGGGCTTCGTAGTCCGTGACGTGTTCGGCGTGGGCGTCGTGATCGGCGAACCAGTTGTGGAGTGCCTCCTCGTTCTCGTTGTTCCCACACCACAGCGCGATCGACGGGTGGGTGGCGAGCCGACGCACCTGATAGCGGACCTCGTCTTCGACGCTTGCCAAGAACGCCTCGGTGGCGGGGTACAGCGAACACGCGAACATGAAGTCCTGCCAGACGAGGATGCCCTGCTCGTCACAGCGGTCGTAGAAGTCCTCACTCTCGTAGTAGCCGCCGCCCCAGACCCGGAGCATGTTCATGTTCGCGTCGGCAGCCGAGCGGAGCAGGTGTTCGTATCGATCGGGGGTTACGTCGCCGTACATCGGCGCGACCGGGATGGTGTTTGCCCCCTTCGCGTAGATCGGCGTGTCGTTGACCTCGAAATAAAACGCGGTACCGTCCTCGTCGGGGTCGACGACGAGATCCAGGTCCCGGAAACCGACGCGATCCGTGACTGTCTGCTCCGTTTCGCCGTCCCTGACCGTTACGGCGAGCTCATACAGCGGCTGGTCGCCGTAGCCGTTGGGCCACCACAACTCGACGTCCTCGACGGAGAGCGTGAGCGGGACTTCCTGCTGGCCGTCCGTCAGGGCGACTGTCTCGGTCACGCTTCCGTCGGCGACTGACGCTGCGAGTTCGTACTCGCCCGCCGCGGGCGCGTCGATTCCGACCCGGACGGTGACATCGATTCCCGAACCCGTGTGATCCTGCGCGGTCTTGGTGTAGGTGAGCCGCGGGCTGGAGTAGGCAATCAGCGAGATGTCACGGTAGATCCCCATGGTCGGCAGGACCGGCCCCCAGTCCCAGCCGTAGTGACACTGGGCCTTCCGCACGAACGGCCGACCGGGTTGCTCGACCGGATAATGGGTGTGTGGGATCTCGTAAGGGTGGGCCGCCATCTGCTCGATGCCGTACTCGACCGGCGAGCGGAACTGGACGGTGATCTCGTTGGTTCCGGGTTCCAGCGCCTCGGCCACGTCGAACTCGTGGCCGACGTGCATGTTGCTCGACTCGCCGACGACCTCGCCGTTGACCAGCACAGTCGCGACTGTATCCAGCCCCTCACACTGCAAGCGCACACGGTCCTCATCGAGGAATTCCGGGTCGACGTCGACCGTGCGGCGGTACTCCCAGTCGGTTTTACCCACCCACTGGACGTCGAGTTCGTTGTCCGCGTAGAACGGATCGTCGATCTCGCCGTTTTCGAGCAGATCCGTGTAGACGCCACCCGGAACCGTCCCGTCGAGCCAGGCGTCATCGTCCTGCGCCCGGAACTGCCAGCGGCCGTTGAGGGGGATTTTTTGCATGTCCTCCCTTGCGCCGGGTGTCCATTAGGCGTTGCCGTCGGCTGGCGGGTGATACAGGACTGTTCCGACAGTCCCAGTCTTCGGTGGGCGGATAGCGTGAACCGGGTGCTTTACCATCTGGGAGATACAGACACGGGTATGAACGGATTCACGGATCGATTCAGCGACCGACTCGAACCCCTTGGCACCGCGACGGGCGTCTTTCTCATCGTGATGAGTCTCGCGACGGTCGTCGGGATGCCCTGGAACACGAACGGGAGCGCACTGGTCTCGATCATGCAACTGCTCGGGATCGTGGGCACGGCTGCCATCGGCGCAGGACTTATCTGGCTCGCCCGGACGGAATAACGGCCCGCTCCCCTCCGGTTTCGCGACGACTAGCCTTTTCTCGGCAGGTACGCCATCCCGAGCAGCATCGCGGCGGCGAGTCCGCTGAAAATCGTCACGCCCCAGAGGCCGTTTTTCCGCTCGGTGAAATACGCCTGGTCGTCGAGTTGCTGTTGATACGTGTCGTAGGCGTCCCCTCGGGGCAGGATCTGGACCTGTGAGGAGCCACTGAAGTGCGTGAAGTAGGGCTGGTCGGCGAGCGTGATGTTCGCCCCTTCGGAGAAGCGAACTGTCTCCGTGCGGACACCGTCCCACGCGAGCGTGACGCCGTCGGCTGTGACGCGTTCGATTGTCGTTTCGTTGCCCGCATAGTGGATCGCTTCTCCCTCTTCAAAGCTCGCGGTGTCGGCCGCGGGCAGGTACGTCTCGAGTGGCGTCGTCGCGTTGTCGGGTCGACTGACCACCGACTCGACATCCTCGACCGTCACGGTCTCGTTGTACACAGTGCTATCGCGGGCAAGTCGCCCCTCGACGTCGAACTGTTGGACGAACGTGACTGCGGAGGGATCCGTGGCGTTCTCGACGGCTACCAGGTACGGCTCAGCCCAGGTGAGTTCGATCCCGTCGGCGTTGATGGCCGTGATCGTCGTCTCGTTGTTCCGGTAGGCGAGCGTGTCGCCGACGGCCACGCTCTCGTTCATCGAGGCGTTCTCGACGTGGGTAAGCGTCGCCGTTGGCGGGTCGGCCGAGGTGTTGACCCCGACTCGGTAGGTCCCGTTCTCGTAGGCGAACGTCGAGCCGTCGGCGAGCGTGCTCGACCATCGTGCCCGCTGGCCATCCCACTGGACTTCCAGCGGCGAGACGGTGGTATCGTTCTCGAAAGTCACAGTGAACGTCGCGGATTCGTTCGTCCAGGAGAGCGCTCCGGAATCGCCGTCAGCGTCGACGTTCTCGACCGTGTAGGTCCGATCGCCGACGTCGAGGTTTGCCCCGGCCGCGTACTCGTCGCCAGCCAGTGACACTGTCGGCTGCTCCGCGATGCCGATGAAAGCGTACGCTGAGACCCCGACGAGAATGAAAAACGCGGCATAGATCGCGCCAGCGCGTCGTTGCATACCTTCTCGGTCGGCGTGTCCGCCCAATAATCGTTTTGGCACCGGCCAATTGGGTCGATTCCTTCGGGCGGACGCTTCCGGGATAGAACGGCTGTCCTACGCAGGCCGGGGCCGAGGAAGCACTCGATGCCGGCGCGGCGGCACCAGGAAGTTCCCGCGATGCGTGGTGAAGATGTACTCCAGGATGCCGTTGTTGACCCGCTGGCGGATCGCCGGCTCGTCGGTCAGGTCGGCCCCGTTCATCGCCTCCCGGACGTCCTCGAAGGCCGTGATCCCACGTTGCAGCGACGGGAAATGAAGTGCGGCGACGTCGCCATCCGTCGACTCGACGTGGCGTCGCAGGAGTCGGACGTTACCGTCCTCGTCGCGGTTCGCCCGGGCGGCCTTCTGGGCGTGGCCGACTCGCCCGTGTTCGCGTGCGTGTTCGCGGACGTTCTCGATCATCCTCGGTGTGAGCCCGCTCGAACTGCCCAGGTTCTCGCCGACGCCCTCGACGAGTCCGTCTTCGGCGTGGACGGGGCTGAACAGTTCCGCGACGCGCTGCTCGAAATTCTGTTCGCCGTACCAGTCTTCGAGGCGCTGGCGGAGCCGCGAGACGTGTTTGGTCGTCCCGCCGGCGAAGGGCCCCGACTCGATCGTGACGTGGTCCTCCGTGGCCTGATTGCCACGGAACCCGGCCTCGAAACCCATGAACAGCGGCGACGCCTCCGGGACGGGCTTCGAATCCGGAATCCCCGCGACGTCCTGGCGGTCGGCCGGTAGCCCGGGCCCGACGAATCCCGACCGGCGGTCGGCGACGGTCATGGCGTCCGTGATCGGGGCGTCGACGGTGACGCCGTTGACTTCGTCGCGCTCGCCCGTCAACGCCGCTTCGGCTTCGAGAATCACGTCCGCACGGTCGCTGGCGAGGTGAAGTAGGGCGTCCTGGGTGTCGAATTCGGGCTCCTCGAACGGCGAGAGGCGTCGCGGCGACGGTAGGTCGATGCCGTCGGGAAGCGACGCGTCGAAGCGCTCGAAGTACGCCGGCGAGTACGCGATCGAGTAGATCAGCCCGTCGTTCGAGCGTTCGTAGGCTCGATCGAGCGTCCGAAGGGCGTCCCGAACCACCGTGCGGTCGGTGTCGGTCGGCGGTTCGTCCCCGTCGAGATTCACATACAGCAGCGACTGGTGGCGCGGAAGCGCCACGTTGCCGTGGTCGTCGGTTCGAACGCGGTCGTTCCAGGCGTGCTGGCGCTCGGGCAGCGTCGCGGGATCGTCGACGCCCGTCGGCACGGGCTCGTCAGTGATGTCGAGACACGCACTCAGTGCGGCCACGCCCCCGGTGGCGACGGCAGCCTTCAGGAACTGACGCCGGTCGAAATCCGATCGCGCTTCCATCGAGGTCCCTTGACGGCCCGGGGGCAAAACCGCGTCGGCCGCGGCGAGCGCTGCGGTGGCCGCGGCCCACCGCCAGCGGTGCAGTCCTGGCTCACTTCACAGCGATAGCGTCACCGTCGGGACGTCGAAAAATGCCGTCTCGTAGCCCTCGTGTCGGGCGACCTGTGGCGGTGTCTCGACCGAGATCGACACCTCGCCGCCGTCGTGGCTCGTGGTTTCCCGCTGGTTGCCCTCGCGTGGCAGCGTCGTCCCGTAGTGATATCCCAGGTCGGGGTCGATCGTCCGGGTCAACTCCGCTTTAGCTCCCTTTTGCCCGTCGCGTTCCGGGGCCACGGCCAGTCCCATCCGCGAGAGTGCATAGCCGTTGTATCGCGTCCGGGGTGAGACCGCGAGGTACGCCCCCTCGCCGTCGACGCCCGCGGGCGGCTCGACGATCGTCGCCACGTAGCGCACGTCCGCAGCCATAGCTGTCACCGTCTCTCCCGGCAACTCCTCAGCAGTGGGGGCAATGCCGGTCGGGACGCGTTCCATCGCCATCGGATCGAGCGCGTCGCGCTCCCCGCCCCGATCGAGTCGGTCGAAGCGAATTTCCCGCATGGCACTCTCCTCGAACGTGAACTCGAACGTCGCCGTCGCTGGCTCGTCGAACCGTCCCGCGAACGCGCCCGTCGGGCGACTCGCCGTCGCGCCGACGCGGACTGCCACTTCGTAGTTCTCCCCGTCCTCGAGCCCCGCGAAGTTCGCGCCGTGGTGGACTCCCATCGGTTGGGAGAGCATCGCATAGACCGTCTCCTCGGAGACGAGCGAGCCATCCCGGGTGATTTCGACGGCGACGCCGACGTCCGGGAGGACCATCCCCGTCTCGGGATCCCAGACGGTCGCCATCAGGTGGACCGAGTCCGTCTCGTCGATCGACGTGCGCTCGGCGTCGGTGCCGGTGATCGTCCAGAACCGGTGTGGGTAGCTATACGAGAGCGCCACGGCGTAGTCGCCGCTCGTCTGTATGCCGACCACGTCCATCCCTTCGACGTGGCCCGGCACGTAGATCGCCTCGGGGCGGTCGTCGAGGACCGACGGGACCTCGATGGCCCGTGACTCCAGGGAGCCACACCCGGCGAGGGCGGTGGCGCCGACCGCCGATCCAGTCGCGAGAAACTCCCGTCTGAACACGGTTGTAGTATAGCGCTCGGTCGCCAAAACGGGTTGGGTTCCCGGCGGTCGCTACCGCGAGGCGGGCGAGCCGGCTGCCCCGAGTTCGCGCCGCCGCGTCCGGGCGACGTACAGTGTCGCGACCGTCAGCCCGATCATCGCGGCGTCGAGGGCGTGTTCGAGTCCGTGGAACGGACCGGTCTGGAGGCCGGCGACCGCCAGCCCGATCCGACCGGCCATCGTCAGGAGCACCGCTCCGAGAAACAGCCGGATCCAGTCCTGTTTGGGACGCCGGGCGACCGCCACCCGGGCGAGCGCCAGGCCCGCGAGCGCACCGCCGACGACGACAGCGACGGCGAGCACGCTGTCGATTGTCCCGGCCGCACGGGCGTGGAGGTACCAGGACGTGACCAGCAACATACTGGCTCCGACGTCGGCCGCCATACAAACAATTTCGGTTTGCTTGGATTCGTGATAGGTATCCTACCGTTTCGGCGTGGGGGGCTGTCAGTCCGATCGGTCGGGTCGAACGACGTCTCGGCAGTCCGGGCAGGTCGCGTACATCGCCTCGCCGCCGGCGCGTTCATACCGGATGAGGACGCGACCGGGTGTGATTGCTCCTCCACACTGGGGGCATATACCGACTGGACGGGTGTCTGCGTGCATTGTACTGAAAGGGGAAGGTTGGAGCGTGTGCGGCGTGTGACCGGCGGCGCTCCACTCTCACCTGGTTCCCGAGAGGGTAAATATGCGATCCCCCCGGAGTGAAAGTGAAACTGCTGGACTGTGACCGTCTGCGTCGAGAAACGTCGCGAAACTGGTTTTACCCTCGCCGGCGAAACGCCGACAGTGACTGACGAACGCTACCGGACGGTCGCCGGCCCCGGCGAGGCGCGGTTTACGATCTCAGGTTCGGAGTTCATCGGCCACGCCCGACCGGCCGAGACTGTCGACGCCGCCGAGACGTTCGTCGATTCGATCCGGACGGAATACGACGATGCAACCCACAATGTCCCGGCTTACCGGGTGCGGGCTGACCCCCTTCGGGAGTGGGCCAGCGACGACGGCGAGCCCTCGGGGTCGGCGGGCAAACCAGCCCTGAACGTCCTCAACGGCCAGGAGCTACAGAACGTGGTCGTCGTCGTGACGCGGTACTTCGGTGGGACGGAACTGGGTGTCGGCGGCCTGGTGAGCGCCTACTCGCGGGCAGTGAAGGAGGCGATCGAGGACGCCGGCGTCCGGGAAGAGCGGCCACACGAACGCTTCGCGATCGAGGTCGCATACGACGATTCCGGGACGGTGCGATCGATTCTGGAGAGCGAAGGGGCCGACTTCGAGGCCAGTTACGAGGAGCGTGTCCGGTTCGTCGTGCGGGTGCCGACCGCCGACTCGGCGGCGCTCCGGGATCGGATCGCGAGTGCGACGAGTGGCCGGGCGACGGTCGAAACAGCTGAGGAATGAACGCAACCCAGCGGCAAGGCACGTCGTCGATGGTCGTTGGGCACACAGGTTCGGACCCTTTATCGATGAACATTACGATATTTGATGTAATATGGAGTCAAATAAATATATAGAAATACGAGACGGAAGTTACATTTAACTGGCGCCCAGTTACCCACCCGATGGGTATCGTCCAACTTATCATCGACTTCGTGCTTGGTCCCATTACTCTCTTTGACGTACTGATGAACTTGGGTTACCTCGGTCAGGAACTCGAGTACACCGTCGAATTGGTCTTGCACGGCCAACTCGTCCCCGTGCTTGAGGCGTTTGCGCTGGGTAATATGCTGTTAAGTAAAGCCGTTGCCGGCTTTTTCGGGACGCTGATGTGGCTCGGCATCCTTAGCTCGTGAGGGTACCGTCGCTGCCGTCTTGGAGGGCAGTTCAATCAATCCCGGAGACGGGGACAGGACCGTACGGCCGGGTTGGTCGCTTCTGTGTCGGTGGCGTTGCAGTTCACTGACGAGCCAGTGGCCTGTTTAGTCGTCCCGAACGGACTTCAGTGCCGACTGGCGTTTTCGGATGACGTTGGCGACGCGAACCGGGTTGCTGATTCCTGCGAAGGTCAGCCCGCGGCCGGTATTGAAGATCGGCAGCGCCGAGAGAAACGGTAGCGCGCCCAACGCATTCAGCGAATTTCGAGTGAGTGTCGAGTCTGAGAGGATGATCGTCCCGTGGCCCAGCAGGCGTTCGAAAAACGTCGACCCGGTCTGCATCGAACGGGCGTCTCTGAGCCATATCTCGGTCGTCTTTTTCGAGGAGATGCCGGTGACGATCATCGCCCGCCGGTCGGTGATGACGTAGCGAATCCGTTTTCGCCGGTACCAGATCCAGCCGAAAATAAACAGCGAGAGCAGGATCGGAATCACGACTACCACACCACTTCCTGCCTGCCCGCCGACGAGAAGTCCGGCCAACAGAATCAGTACAGCACCGACGAGCTGGCCGAACCAGACTGTCCACGACGGCCGCGTCTCGACGATGATCGTTTCATCGTCCAGTACGTGTGGCCGCTCAGTCCCGCCGCCTTGTTGGTCATTGCGCTTTTGCTGTCCCCCTCGCTGCCCGCGTCCTTGCTGTGGTTGTGATTGCTGTGGCGAATCGGACATACGACAGATTATTTATATAGAAGATCCCATGTAAAAGATTTGTATTCACAGATAACATATTATACAAAATGATTGTAAATACTGTGGAACCAGCGGAAAAAGACGACGAAACAAAAATCTAAATATGTTAAAGTATAACTAAAATATACTGACAGAATTATTTAATAACTGCTATTTCGATTACGGAACATGGCGGTCTGTTCGAACTGTGGCGCAGAACTTCAGGACGGCGTCAATTACTGCAGCGGCTGTGGTGAACCAGTGGCCGACCGGGGCGTACCGGGGGAGCGCTCCCGATCCAGCGGGCAACAGCGACCGAGTTGGGACGGGAACGATCCGCCCGCTGAAGGGCAATCTCAGCAGGCACACGCTGGGTCCGGGCAAGACCGCCGGGCCGCAGGTCAGCCACGACAGGGGGAATCGGATGGCTATGGGGATCGACGCCAGCCAGGCAACCGCCAGCCGACGGCGACGGGGGCCGGACACGCATCACCGGGGGCCGGCCAGGGGTACCGGGACGCCAGAATCGGGAGGGCACCGACGGGGATCAGGGTGCTCTGTGCAGTGTTCGGTCTCCTCGGTGTGTTCTCGCTGTTCACCGGGGCTATTGCGGGGGACGCGAGCCAGGCCGCGACGGCCCTCGGCGCGAGGGGGACTGGATCGACACTCGGCGGACTGGGAGTTCTCCTCGTGTTGATTGGTATCGGTGACTTCGCGGCCGTCTACGGGCTGTGGAACCTGGACTGGTGGGGCTGGCTGCTTGCGGTTGCACTCGTCGCTTTCAGTCTGCTCGTGAACGTCGCCCAACTCGCTGGTACAGGTGGGGGCATCGTTCTCATCAGTATCGTGGTGCATCTCGCTATCGCGGGGTACCTCTACAGGGAGCGTGCTCTCTTCGACGTCGAAGCGTTTCTGCCGGTAGCGATGCAGTGAGCGATCTCCCCGAGGGTTTCCGTCGCTCAAGCCGTTCGGAACACACGAGTGCCGGCGTCGCTGAGGGGCGGTTCACCATCTCGGGTTCGGAGTTCATCGGCCACGCGCGCCCGGCCGGGACCGTTGACGCGGCCGAGGCGTTCGTCGGTTCGATCCGTGCGGAGTACGACGATGCGACCCACAACGTCCCGGCCTACCGGGTGCGTGCCGATCCGCTCCGGGCGTGGGCGAGTGACGATGACGAACCATCGGGATCGGCAGGCAAACCCGCGTTGAACGTCCTCGACGGCCAGGAAATTGAGAATGTCGCGGTCGTCGTAACGCGGTACTTCGGCGGGACGGAGCTGGGCGTCGGCGGGCTGGTGAGTGCCTACTCTCGGGCTGTCAAGGAAGCGGTCGACGACGCCGACGTTCGTGAGGTGCGCCCACACGAACGCGTTGCGATCGAGGTCGAGTACGACGATTCCGGGACGGTCAGATCGATTTTAGAGAGCGAAGGCGTGGAGTTCGAGGCCAGTTACGAGGAGCGCGTTGCGTTCGTCGTGCGGGTCCCGACCGCCGAGTTGGCGGCGCTCCGGGATCGGGTCGGGAGCGCGACAAGTGGGCGGGCGACGGTCGAGACATCCGAGTGATCCGGGACTGCGGCAACAATGCCATGCACTATATCGTGTTCATCCCCCACAACCGGCACATCTATTAGTGTTCAGAAATGACACCCCGTAATAGAGAACAGCCATGTCCGGAAATACGGACCGCGATGATCGCGGGCAATTCGAGACCGATTTCGACGACCGGGACATCATCCGGTACTTCGCTGTGGGACGGCCGTTCCACACTGCTGGGGAGGTCGCCGATCGCTTCGACATCGACCGATCGACCGCTTACCGGCGGCTCCGTACGTTGGCGGAGGCGGGTCGACTGGAGAAGGTCTCGCTCGGCAGTCGAACCGTCGTATGGTGGTACACGGACGACAGCGAGGACACCGAGGGCAACGCCGATCCCCTGTTCGACGCGCCGGCGTTTTCCGTCGACGATCCGGTCGCTGACGACGAGATCGACGATGTCCTTTACGGGTCAGTCGAGCGATGAGCGGGGCCGGCGCGACGCCGCTGTTCATCGATACGGGCGCGTTTTTCGCGTCCTTCGTTTCGAACGCGCCACGTCACGATCAGGCACGAGCAGTCATGGATGCGATCGGGGACGATAGACTGCACTTTCGACCGCTGTACACGACGAATTACGCCCTGAGCGAACTGGCGACACTGATGTTGCGAAAGGCGGGCCACGAGCGGGCGAGTGCGACGCTATCGTGGATCCGGGACTCGGACGCGGTGACGATCCTGCATCCGGACGCGACGACGTTCGGTGCTATCTGTGCGGAGTTCGACCGGTACGACGACCAGCAGATCTCCTTTGTCGATCACGCGACGGCGACGCTCGCACGCGAGCATGATGTCGAACACGTCTTCGCGTTCGATGACGATTTCCGGACGCTGGGGCTGTCACTCGTTCCTGCCGACATCGATATGCCGGACGTGTAGTCCCATTCACACTCTTCACACCACGGGCGGGAAAACAGCCGGCAAGCGCGAGGAAAACGTGTCGCTTCGGAGCCGTTCGATCGAAATGGCGAACGACCGAACAACGGAATTCCGTCGATAAACAACGCTCACGTCGTCCGGAACGCCCGGTCGCCGGCATCGCCCAATCCGGGGACGATGTAGCCGTCGTCGTCGAGATGATCGTCGACAGCTACCGTCAGCAGTTCGACGTCGGGGAACTCCGCCCGGAGCCGATCCAAGCCTTCGGGGGCGCTGACCGCTGAGAGGACGATCACGCGTTCGGGGTCCGCGCCGTCGAGCACTTCCTCGATGACGGCACACATCGTCGAGCCGGTCGCCAGCATCGGGTCGGCAAGGATGAGGGTGTCCTCGTCGTGGATCTCCGGCATTTTGACGTACTCGATGGAAATGTCGAAGCGCCCCTCGGTGTCCATGCCGCCTTCTTCGTCTCGGCCGGCGGAGATGACTCCTTGCTTTGCCCGGGGAAATGCCTTGAGCAGCCCCTCGACGAACGGTGTCGCCGCCCGGAGGACGTTGACGATCACGACGTCGTCCATTTCCCCGACACGTTCGCCCTCGGTCGTCGTGAGGGGTGTCTCGACGGTGACAGTCTCGCTTTCCAGCAGGCCATCGACGATCTCGTAGCCACAGATCCGGCCGAGTTTCACGAGCCCCTTCCGGAAGGCGACCTGCTCGGTCTCGACGTCACGGAGTCGTGTGAGCGTGTCCCTGGCCAATGCGTGAGAGACGACCTTCGCGCGTTCGTGGTCTTCAATAGTCATCGTTGATACTGTCGCCAGCCCGCCTCAAAGGCGTTGATATTTGCCGGCGGGATGACCGCTGTGCGCCGGCATTTGGCAGGGGAGAGACTCACACGCTCCGATAAGGCTTATACACATTGCCCCCCACGGATGTTATCACTGGGAGCGACGTCTCATCTCTCGCTCCCGAGATATCATGGACGAAAGCGTCTCCGGATTCAAAGTTCACGGCGGTTGGGTCGACGTGGTCGAGCACGGTGAGCGTATCACGCGCGCCCTTCGGGAACTCGCCGACGAATACGACATTGATGCGGACGCACTCGAAGAGTTCGACGAGTGGCGGCCCAAAAGTCACGAGCGCCTCGACGAGGATGTGAACGAAAAGACCGCCCAGCAGGCACGTCTCAACGAGGGCGCGGGCGAGAAAAAAGGCAAGGGCCCCGACGAGGACCTCCGGACGGCCGGCGAGAAACTCGCCGACTCCTACGAGAACTTAGACGAACCCGACGAGGCCGTCGATTCGTGGGGTGAGTCGATCGATTATGTCGCCCGCGCCGCGGACTCGGCCGGCCGGAAGGCCATCCGTACCGTCGAGGACAAGGTCTATCGGAACGTCATGACACGGGTCGCCCCGTATTACTTCGACAACGACCTGGTCAGTGCGAATCTCCGGCGGATCGACGGCGAGGACCCCGAATACGTCTTCGAGGTCAACGTCAACGACGACGACCTCAAGATCCGCGTCTCGAACAAACTCGCCGATCTCGACCAGGAGGTCGATCGCTGGCACATCGACGCGCCGAAGGAGACCGACGCGACCGCGGCCGCCGAGGGCGTTGAGGTCCCGGACGAGGACCGCGACTGGACCGACTCGACGACGACGTGACGCCCCCGTCCGGACTGACTCACTGAGTGACGGCGTGGTTCCATAGATTATTACCTCGCCGAGACTGAACGCTCTCCAATGGGAGTACTCGTGACGGTCGCCACGCTTGTCGTCGCCGCGCTGGCGAGTCTGTTCATGGCGTGGGCGATCGGTGCGGGATCGTCAGGTTCGACCCCCTTTGCGCCCGCCGTCGGAGCTAACGCCATCTCGGTGATGCGGGCGGCGTTCGTGGTCGGGTTGCTCGGCCTGGCAGGGGCCGTCCTCCAGGGCGCGAACGTCTCCGAAACGGTCGGGTCCGGGCTCGTTCTGTTTCCCGACGGCGGCGGGTTGACTCCAGCCGCGTCGATCCTCCTCCTTCTCATCGCGGGGGGGCTGGTCGCCGTCGGCGTCTTCACGGGGTACCCGATCGCGACGGCCTTTACCGTGACCGGCGCGGTCGTCGGCGTGGGGCTGGCGCTTGGCGGCCAGCCGGCTTGGGCTACCTACCAGGAGATCGTCGCGCTGTGGGTCGCGACGCCGTTTCTGGGCGGCGGGATCGCCTACGGGACTGCCCGGTGGCTCCAGAGCGGGATCGGCGGCGAGGATCGGATCGTCGCCGCCCTCGCTGCATTGATCGGCGTCATCCTCGCGAACGTCGAGTTCAGCGTCCTCGGCGGGGCCGGCGAGGGGGCCTCGATCGCGGTCGCGGTCTCGCGTGCGCTCGGTGAGCCCCCGTTTGGCCCCGTGCTGGTGACGGTGGCCCTGGCTGTGCTTTCCGCCGGGACACTCTATCGGTTTCTCCGGATCGACCGGGCGGCCGCCCAGCGGCAGTTCCTGCTCGTGCTCGGCGGGCTTGTGGCCTTTTCGGCGGGCGGGAGTCAGGTCGGCCTCGCCGTGGGCCCGGTGTTGCCGGTCGTCGACCCCTACGACATCCCGCTGCTCGCGGTGCTGTTCGGCGGTGGCGTCGGTCTCCTGGTGGGCTCTTGGACCGGTGCGCCCCGGATGATCAAGGCGCTGAGCCAGGACTACTCTTCGCTGTCCCCGCGACGGTCGATCGCGGCGCTGATTCCCGCGTTCGCGATCGCCCAGACGGCTGTCTTCTTCGGGATTCCGGTCTCGTTCAACGAGATCATGGTGAGTGCCATCGTCGGCAGTGGCTTTGCCGCCGGTGAGGCCGGTATCAGTCGAGCCAAAATGGGCTACACCGTCCTGGCGTGGATCGGCTCGCTCGCGCTCGCGCTGGCTGCCGGCTACGTGGGCTATACCCTGCTGGCGATGGTGTGAACGATTTCCTAGCGGCCGACTCAGTCTTCGCCCTCGTCGTCGGTCGGTTCGGTATCGTCCTCGCCGTCTGTCCCTTCCAGCGGGTTCGCCTCTTCCGGGCGCGTGATGCGGGCCCTCATGATCCGGGTGTTCTCGACTTGCTCGACACGGATCTGAACCCCCTCGTACTCGATGGATTCGCCTTCCTCGACGAGCCGACCCGCTCGGTTGAAGATGAACCCGGCGATGGTCTCGAACTCCTCGCCCTCCGGGAGGTCGATCGACAGCGCTTCGTTGACTTCCTCGATGTTGACTTCCCCTTTGACCGTCACGGTGTCGTCGTTGACGAATTCGATCGGGTGTTCCTCTTCGCCTTCGAGGATCTCGCCGACGATCTCCTCGGTGAGGTCCTCCATGGTGACGAGTCCCTCTGTGGTGCCGAACTCGTCGATGACGATCACCATGTGGAGGCGTTCGCTTCGCATTTCCGTCAGGAGATCGTCGACGTTCTTGCTTTCGGGGACGTGCAGCGTCGGCTCGATGAGGTCTTGCAGCTCGACATCGTCTTTCCCGCCGTACTGGGCGTCACGGACGAGATCACGGATGTTGACGACCCCGATGACGTTGTCGAGACCGCCCTCGTAGACCGGCAGCCGGGTGTGGCCGCTGTGGACACACTCCGCGATCGCCTCTTCGACCGACGAGTCGGCCGAGATGGCGTCCATGTCCAGGCGCGGCGTCATGACCTCCTTGGCGATCGTCCGGTTGAACCGGAGGGTCCGATGGAGCATCTCGCGTTCCTCCTCGTCTAAGACCCCCTCGCGTTCGCCGGTCTGGATCATCTCCCGGATCTCCGAGCGGGACAGATACGACGACTCGATGGCGGGGCCGCCACCGGTGAGCTGATTGACGAACTGGGTCACGTAGTGGAACAGGGTGATCAGCGGCCACAGCAACTTCCCGACGATCTGTAGCAGCGGCGCGACGCGGCGAGCGTGCAATTCGGTGTTCTCGACGGCGTAGGATTTGGGTGCGGTCTCGCCGAATATCAGCACTAGCGACGTGATCCCGAACGACGAGACCAGCACTGCCGTCCCCGGATCGAAGTAGAACCCCACGAGCGTCGTCGAGATCGAGGACATCGTGATGTTGACCATGTTGTTCCCGACGAGGATCGTCACGAGCAACCGGTGGGGGTCGTCTTTGAGAGACTTGATCGCCTTCGCCCCACGGAGCCCCTTCTCGACCATCGGGTCGATCCGGTGGGCCGGCAGCGAGAACATCGCGATCTCGGAGGACGAAAAGAACCCCGACCCCATGATCAAAAAGAGAATCATGAGGACGCCAATTGCCGTGACACCGGTCTTGGACAGTTCAATGCCAACGATCGGCACGGTGTACAGTTGTATACCGGCCTCTGCCACTGCTGTAAGCACAGATATCCCCATCACTCCACCTTGGTGTCTGCCGGGAAATTAACTCTTTGGTGGCGCTCCACAATGGCGTGGATCCCCGGCCGCTCCCGACAGACTTAGTCGGATCCGCTCCCAACGACGGGTCATGTCGCCCATCGATCACTCGAGGACACGTTCTCCCGGGCGCGCTCGGAAACCCGATCAGGTCGGACCGCCATGACGCCGGACGTGAATCTTACCGCGGCGGCCGAGGTCGTCGAGTCCGGCGGGCTGGTCGTCTATCCGACCGAAACGGTCTACGGGCTCGGCGCGGACGCGCTCGACCCGGCTGCGATCGAATCCGTCTTCGCAGCCAAGCGTCGGGATCGCGACAACCCGCTTTCGCTGGGCGTCGCGTCCGTCGAGGCCGCTCTCGACTACGTCAGCCCGTCGCCGACCGAGCAGCGGTTCATGGAGAACTTCCTGCCCGGCCCGGTGACGGTCGTCGTCGAGGGGCGCGACCCCGTCCCGGACGCACTCACCGGCGGCCGCGAGCGGGTCGGCGTTCGCATTCCGGACCACGACCTCGCACGCGAACTCCTCGAACGCACCGGCCCACTGACGGCGACCAGTGCGAACGTCAGTGGTCGGCCGAGCGTCACCGATCCCGCTGATCTGGATGCCGAGATCCGGACCGCTGCCGGCGCGATCCTCGACGGCGGGGAGACGCCCGGGATGGCGAGCACCGTCGTCGATGTCGGTCGCGGGGTCGTTCATCGTCGCGGTGCGAACGCCGACGCGGTCGAGGACTGGCTCGAAAATCGTTCGGCGTGACTGGCTTGCGACCCATTCACAGGAGCGACCGCAGCGACCGCGTCTTGACACCACACTCGTCGCGATACTCGCAGGGTTCGCACTTGCTGGGATTGGCCGTTCGCGGAGGTGGCCCGTCGAGGGTTTCGACGGTCCGGAGCGTCGAGCGATAGGTCGCCCGGCGGTGGGCCGATAACGGGACGCGTCGCACGATTCCATGGGCGGGATACTCGGCGAAGGCGACGGGTACTTGCTGTTGTCGCTCGTAGGCCAGCGCGAGCGCGGCGGCGACCAGTCGCACGGATTGGGGCTCCCAGACGCCGTTTTCGGGTGGCGCGCCGGTGAACACCAGCGACGGGGCCACCGGCTCGGCCAGGATTTTGTGGGCGATCCCACGGCAGTCTCGCCCCTCCAGGAACGCGTTCCGGTCGGCCGGCTCGACCAGGCTGTCCCAGGCGTCGAGGCCGGCTTTCACCCGACCCAACCGTGAGCGGAACTGTGTCGGCGTGACGGCGATGGGTTCTTCGGTGAGGTCGGCTTCCAGGAGTCGGGGATACGCGAACGCAAGCTCCCGCCTGGCCTCGACTGCCGACGGAACCTCGAACTCGCCCGCATCCCGCCGCCGGTAATAACACTTGCGCGGGCAGTACGCCGCAGTCGACAGTTCGCGGAAGGTGGGCACGCCCACCGCTGGCTGCGGATTCCTATATAAACGCGCGCCGAGGGTGTCCACCGCGTGTTCTCAAAAGGAAACGTCCGTCTCGATGTCCGCGGCGGCCTCGTCGAGACCGTCTTCGGTGACGTCGTCGAGCAGCGGTTCGGCCAGGTCGGCGTCGGGGATCGCATCCCGGTAGGCGCTCCGGAAGCGATGGCTTACGTTTCTGGCCTCGTCCCGGGCATCGGCGACTGCCCGATACCGGTCGACAGCTTCGGGGTCGAGATCGAGCGTCGCCGCGACTTCCTCGTCGTCCTCACTCTCCCGCAGGTAGCGACGACATTCGTCCCACGGGATGGGCGTGTCGGTGTCGGACTCCCGAAAGAGATGCAGTTCCAGTCTCGCGACGATGACTGTCTCCGTGTCGACATCGAGGGCAGCGGCGAGGTCGTCGTCGCTTTCCCCGCGATAGAATCCGCGGATCAGCCTCACGCGCGCATCGTCGGCGAGGGTCGTCTCGAAGGGAAAGGCCCCGCGTAGCTGTTCGACGATCTCCCGGAGCCGCCGATCGACGCGCTCCTCGTCGATCTCCGAAAGCGTGCCCCGCCCGTCCTCCTGGCTTTCCGTGACGGTGTCCGTCCCGGCCACCTCCTCGAAGAGTTCGCGGAGTTCGTCGGTCTTCTCGTCCATTCGCGAGCGATTTGAACGTCACAACCAATGTAGGTGTCGATCAGCCCACCGCCTTCGCTGGGGGTCGGCCCCACTCACAGCGCGTCGGCGATCGCCGGCGCGACGCTCACGTCGCTGATGACGCGTTCGAGCGTGTCGGTGCCGTAAATCAATTCGGCACCGACCCGGGCGATCTTGCTCAAGGCACCGGTCGCAAACACCGGATGGACACAGGTAGCGAAGATCCGATCGGCCTCGGCGTCCGCGACCACGGCGACCGACCCTGACATCGTCGAGCCGGTGCCGACGATATCGTCGACGACGACGACGTCACGTCCCGCGAGTGACTCCTCCGTGGGTGCCGGCCGTTCGCCGTCCGTCGCGTCGATCAGGTGGTCACAATCCCCGGCCCCGTAGGCGTCCCGGACGCTTTCGGCGAGCGGGGCGGCTGCGGCGTCGGTCGAGAGAAAGAGTGGATCGGTGAGAGCAGCGGGCAGCGGGTCGGCCAGTCGGGGCGCGCCGTCGATGACCGTCGTCGGCACGTCGAAAAACGACGCGACGTTCTTCTCGTGGGGCGTGACCGTCAGGACCCGATCGGTACCGGTCGAGATCGCACGGGCAGCGGCGCGCGTCGAGATGATCTCGCCGGGCTCGAACGTCTGGTCCTGGCGGGCATACCCCATGTACGGCAGGACCGTGACGACCTCGTCGGCCCCCGCCTGGCGGGCGGCGTCCTGGAGCTGGAGGAGTTCGATGTGGGCGTCACTCGAAACTGTCGAGGCGACGATAATCGCCCGCTCGTCGATGGGTTCGGTGACGGTGACGTGTAACTCGTCGTCGGGAAACCGCTTGGTCGTGGTCGCGCCGAGTGATTCGTCGAGTTCGTCCGCGAGTCTCGCAGCGAGGGTCTGTGAGGCCGACCCGCTGAGGATCATATCTATCCCCAGGCGACGGGTCCTAAACCCGTTTTCGATCTTTCCGGGCCCCCTCACTCATCGGCCACGGCGAGTCCCGAGACGTCTTCGAGCCCAAGCGATCGGCTGCGCCACCCTTCCGCGCCGTCTTTCGATGCCGCCGGATCGACCAGGATGGTCCCGGCGTCGGTGACCGCGACGATCCCGCCCGCGTAGCCCACGTCGACGATGGGTTCGTCAATCGGCGACTCGCGACGGCCCCAGGTGCCGTCGTACTCGTAGAGTCCGTCCGGTCCGACGGCGTGGGCACGCTCGCCGTCGCTTGCGACCGCGTGGACATCCACGGGTCGCTCGCAGGCCCACTCGCCGTCTGCGTACCGGTGGATCCCGTCGGCGTTTGCGGCCAGGACTGTCCCGCCCGCCGCGACGTCACGGGCCGTCTGGAGTCCGGCGTGCTCGAGACGACTGTCCCCGATTCGGTGGACGCCGTCGTTGGCAGCCAGCCAGCCGCGGTCGATGGCGCGTGCATCGTCGACGCTCCCGAAGTGGCTCCATTCGTCCGCAGCGACGGAAAATCGGGCAACCGAACCGTCCGGATCGGCGGCGATCGGGTCCCCGTCGAAACCCACTGCGACAGCCGGCCCGAACCCGGTTGCGTCAAAGGATTCACCGCCGTCCGTGCTTCGATAGACGTCCTCGTCGGTCGCGATCAGGACGACGCCGTCGCCGGTCGCGACGTCCCGAATCGCCCCGCGCCGGAGGAGCCTGAACCGGCCGACGCGGTCGTCGGAGACGGCCACGAGCGTCAGCCCCAGCGGCGAGCCCACGTAGACGTCGGTCTTCTCCCGGCGGTCGGCGTAGATTCGGTCCTCTGCCATCTCGCCCATACCAGGGGGACCGACCGGCGGCGTCAAACGTGTGTCGACTCGACGGTGGCGCGCCTAGCAATGCTGTCTGGGCCCCTACCAGTAGATGAGGTTCTCGGCGTCAGCCGGCTTGGCGACCACGTCGAGGACGCGTGCGTCGAAGAGATCCCTCGTGTTGGCCGCCTCGACCAACAAGGCGGTGTCGGCACCGCTGCCGGTCCCGCCGATCGAGAGGACGCGTGAGCCACTGTCGACCAGCCCCGCATCGCACGCCATCAACGGACACTCCACGGCGACTTTCGTCCCCTGGCCGAACAGCCGGAGCACGTCGGCGATCACCTCGTGGGTCGCGTAGCCGTCGCGTTCGGCGATTGCCGAGCCGACGTTACTGAACGCCATCGGCCCCACGAAGACATCGCCGCCGGCCGCCTCGATCGCCTCTACGTGGTCGGCGTCGAGTTCCTGTTCGTTTGTCTCGTCGAACCCGTAGGAGTGGCCGACGACGACGAGCTCGTCGCCGAAGTACTCGACGGCTGCCGCCCCCGTTTCGCCGGACGTCGAAGCGACACAGACGGCGTCAACGTCGTGATCGTCGGCGTAGGCTGCCGCTCGGTCGAGTAGCGCTCCCGTGTCCATGTCGTCCGTACGGATCATGGTCTACCCGTCTCGCGCCTCCACGGAGTGCGTTTCGGCTTGCCCTAGCGGATCCGATGGTCCGCTTCGAGTGGATCCACTGGAACAGCCACTTCGAGTGCACCCGCGCTGGACGGGCGCGCCTGATTCAGCCGGCGGATTCCCGGAAGCGCGTCGGTACTGGGCGTGTCTGTCCCTGCCGACAACGGTGACGTTAGTATGTGACACGATATCTATAGCCGTTCGACTCGAAGCCGGGGGGTTCCGACCGATCGCGTCGCTGACGGGTGTCAGACGCGTGGCTGACGAGTGCGCACGGCTACGGGCCTCTCGGAGTCGAACGGTTGAGACACATAGTGGCCGATGGTCGGTTCACAATGGGGCGTGGTGATCAACTCCGTCGAGCGAGCCGGGCGTTTCCTGCGGGACTTGCCCGGCTAGGGCTGGTCGAGCGTCGGCAGGCAACGGGCACCCTGGACGGGCCGCACCAATCGTATTTATGGGATCCTGCCATAGCAGTTCCCATGAGCACTGCAACGAAGATCGTTCTCGGCACGGTCGCCCTGTCCGCCCTGGCCGCACTCACCCTCGTCGTGAACACCGCGCTGGCGGGCTAGGGTGTCGACCGACTCCCGGGCCGGTGTCCAACGTGCGTGCAGTTTTCGCTGTAGAAACTGGGTTTGTGTGGGTAAACCGCTGAGTTCGTATATATTATTGAATACATATTAGGGGTACGCTTAGGGAGGTGAACACCTGGCTTTGGGGCATGGTCCGTTCAGATCCGTACACGCCATCGACGTATCGGCTCGAATGTCGGTCGTGTCTTACCGTCCTGAGTGCTGAAGACCGTCTCAGTCGGTGTCCAGACTGCGGCGGGCGACTCCGAAACCTGGCAATCCCGCGCGAGTGACTACCGATTCGATCCCCCAAAACGGTCGAATCATCCACTCTTCCCCGCAAATACACAATAAATAGCTGGTAAATGGACATAAATAACAGCACACGTGCTGTTATGTCCCGTCGAATTTCGCACCAGCGGAAAGATTTATATTGTGCCGGGTGTGAACGGTTAACACACAGAGGTGAGCCACCTACACACGATCCATCCCACGCCATTGGATAGTGCAGGAAACTTCTGCGCTCACTCCAGTTCCCGAGCCTCCTGTGCCCGTGCCCGCTCGCCAATCACCAACAATACTGCCACCTGAACACGAACATCCGAGACCTGTCCCGGTACGCTGGAGCGGGCTGGCGCCGGCCTCGAGTCGGTGTCCCCTATCTCCGGCGTCTTCATCTTTGACCGTCCGTTGAAACACGTCCGACAGCCATCCACTCGTGATAGCGATGTGTGTGGCTTGCAGCGAGGGGAGCGTTTTTAGGTGTGGTGGCACATCACACAGTTATGGACTTCGTCATCGTGGGGTTCGGTCGCGTGGGAATGCGGACAGCCCACGTGTTGATAGAGGAGGGCCATGACGTGACGATCGTCGAGATCGACTCCCAGAAGGCCGAACGAGCGCGCGAGGAAGGCTTCGAGACTGTACTGGGCGATTGCAACGACGAGGACGTCCTGGCGGCGGCCGGGATCGCCACTGCCGACGCCATCGCGGGGTTGACCGGCGATCTCAACGCCAACTTCTCGGCGTGTATGATCGGCAAGCACCACGGCGCGCGGACGGTGTTGCGCATCGACGAGGACTACCGCCAGGAACTCTACGAAAAGTACGCAAGCGACGTCGACGAGGTGATCTACCCCGAACGGCTGGGTGCGGCCGGCGCAAAGACGGCGATGCTCGGCGGGGACTTCAACGTTCTCGCCGATCTGACCGAACACCTCACGGTCGCGTCGATCCGTATTCCCGAGGAATCGCCCGTGATCGGGACGCGCGTGGTCAGGCTTGATCTGCCCGGCGACGCACAGGTGTACGCCCATGGTCGCGACGACGAACCGATGTCGATCCCGCTGCCACGGACGACGATTCAGGCCGGCGACCGGATCGCGATCACGTCCCCGCCCGAGGCCATCGACGATGTCCGTGCCAGCCTTGATGCCGAACAGTCGGCCGCGTGACGATTCACTCGTCGGGTTCGTTCACCGTCCGTCGAAAGATGGGTGCCCGGGCGCGCTGTGGGAGGATGGGAAAGACCAACGTGGCCGTCGATGCGCGCCCAGATAGCCGATTATCGTCTCCGAACTTAAAACCGCGTCAGACGAATGCACGACGGCACGGCTGTTGGAGGGCGAAATCGCTCGTCCCCGCTCGGCGTCACTCCTCGACGTCGAGTCCGAACTGTTCGTGTTCGACAGCGGCGTTGAGCACGACGCTGGTGTTTGATTCGAGGATCTCCGGGTCGGTGAGCAGGCTCTTGATCTGGGCGTTCATGTCGTCGGTGTCGGCGAACTTCCCGACGGCGATGATGTCGTAATCGCCGGTCACTTCGTAGACACTCACCATCTGTTCGTGTTCCTCGAGACTGTCGGTGACCTCCGGCAGCGCACTCCCCTCGACTTTGAGCTGGAGGATCGCCGTGACGTCGTAGCCGATCTTGTCGTAGTCGACTTTGGGCGTATAGCCCTCGATGATCCCCTCCTCTTCGAGCGTCGAGAGGTGATTCGAGACTGTCGTCACCGAGACGTCGAGGTCGTCGGCGAGACTTCGGAGACTTGCACGGCCGTCGTCGAGGAGTTCGTTGATGAGCTTGCGGTCGAGATTTTCGTACGTCATTGGACTGAATCATGTGTCCCACCCATTAGAATTTTACGAACATCCAATTCCTGACCGGGAGCGGAAGATTTGCGCAGATCGGTAGGGCTTTTATACCGGGCGCGTTCCTCCTATGTGACGAGAAAGATGACAAACGAACAGGTCACCGACGGCGGGCTCTCCGCCGAGGCACAGGCGGTACTCGAGGAGATCGACGAACAGAACGTTGACTTCCTGCGGTTGCAGTTTACGGACATTCTCGGGACGGTCAAGAACGTCTCGATCACGGCCGATCAGGCCGAGAAGGCATTCACCGAGGGTATCTATTTCGACGGCTCTTCGATCGACGGGTTCGTCCGGATCCAGGAGTCGGACATGCGTCTCGACCCCGACCCCTCGACGTTCTCGCTGCTCCCATGGCGAACCAGCGAGGACAGTGCTGCGGCGCGGCTCATCTGTGACGTTATCAACACTTCGACCGGCGAACCGTTCGAGGGCGATCCGCGTGGCATTTTGAAGAACGCCATCGATCGCGCCAACGAGATGGGCTACGAGGTCAACATGGCCCCCGAGCCCGAGTTCTTCCTGTTCGAGGAGGACGAGGACGGCTACGCCACCACGAAGACCGGCGACCACGGTGGCTACTTCGACCTCGCGCCGAAGGACCTCGCCAGCGACGTTCGTCGAGACATCATCTTCGGCCTGGAGGACATGGGCTTCGAGATCGAGGCCTCCCACCACGAGGTTGCCCGCGGGCAACACGAGATCAACTTCACCTACGACGACGCCCTGTCGACGGCGGACAACGTCGCCACCTTCCGGTCGGTCGTCCGCGCGATCGCGGCCGAACACGACCTGCACGCCACCTTCATGCCCAAGCCGATCCCGAAGATCAACGGCTCGGGCATGCACACCCACATGTCGCTGTTCACCGAGGACGGCGAGAACGCCTTCCACGACGGCGACGACGAGTTCAACCTCAGCGAGACGGCAAAGCAGTATCTCGCGGGCATCCTGGAGCACGCCCCCGCGATCACCGCCGTCACCAACCCGACCGTCAACAGCTACAAACGGCTGGTGCCCGGCTACGAGGCACCGGTCTACGTCGCCTGGTCGGATCGCAACCGCTCGGCGCTGATCCGCAAGCCCGCGGCCCGCGTGCCCGCCGCCAGCCGGATCGAAGCCCGGTTCCCCGATCCGTCGTGTAACCCGTATCTCGGCTTCGCGGCGCTCATCCACGCCGGGTTGGACGGCATCGAGAAGGGACTCGACTGCCCCGATCCCGTCCGGGAGAACATCTACGAGTTCGACGAGGCAAAACGCGAGGAGTACGGCATCGACACGCTGCCGGAGAACCTCGGCGAGGCGGTCGACGCCCTCGAAGACGACGAGGTCATTCTTGACGCGCTTGGCCCCCACACGGGCGAGAAATTCATCCAGGCGAAACAGCAGGAACACATGGAGTACCTCGTCGACGTCTCGGAGTGGGAACTCGATCGCTACCTCGAAACGTTCTGAAGCCACGCGGACCCGATCGCTTTCACTCGTTTTTGCTCCTTCGAATCACACGCTGGCCAGCCACGATTGTCGCCCCGCCACCGACGCCAGCGAGTGCCAGCCCCGTCTCGTACGCGCCCGAGCGGACGAACGTGACTCCAGCTACCAACACCACCCCGAGTAGCGTCGTCAGGAACGGGACGGCCATCGTCATCCGATCCCCCTGGGCCCACTCCCGGCCGATTACCGTCCCGAGTGCGACGCCGGCGATCAGCAGGCTGTCCCCGGTCAACCCGACGACGACGGGACCGGCTACGCCGATCATACCGGCGAGCGCGAACGCGCGCCGGGGTCGTCCGAGTACGTCGAACGTGCTGGCCAGGAGGACAACCCCGACACCGATTCCGGCGAGCACTTCGTGCGGTCGGTGGACGCCCAACGCGACGCGCGAGGCTGCGATCGCGGCGACCAGGCCGCCGGCGAGGACGAGCGCCCGGGTGCGATGCTTCCCCCGATACGCCCACGCCACTCCGAGCCAGCCGACCGTCGCCGCGGTGGCGTGACCGCTCGGGAAGGCGTGGCCGCCCGGGCCGACGATCCAGGTGTAGATCGGGACGACGACGTCGGGTATGCCGGCGACGCCGGGCAGGTCGGCCGCACCCGGCGGGCGCTCCATAGCGAATCCCGTCTTGAGTGCGGACGAGAGTGCGAGGCCGCCGACGATCGCCGTGAACAGCAGCGCTCGACGCTCCGGATCGAGACGGTCGCCGATCCCCGGTGGCCAACCGCTGAACCAGTAGAGTGTGACGCCCAGCCCGGTGATCACCAGCGGGTCACCGAGGAACGTCACCAGCGAGACGCCGAACCAGACCGCCCCGTCGGGTGTTGGCACAGTCAGGAGCGCCAGTCACGGACACGGTCGATCAGCCGGCCCGGTGCGCCCACGATCTTGAATGTCACGCCGACTAGTAGCATTAGCGCGTACAGTCCGAGCGTCGACAGCCAGATCACGAGCATGGCAAGGATGGCCCAGCCACCGCCGAGGAAGTGAAACGCCCCCAGCGTCATCACTGTGCCATAGAGCAATACCAGATAGGGCCCCCAGCCGCGAGCGTGTCCGCGACGGACGCGACGGCGGACGTATCGCCGGAGATCACTTTCGACGTGATCGCGGTGAACTGTCCGGTCGTCGATCTCGTCTTCCAGCCGGTCGATCTCTTCACGGAGTTCCTCGATTTCTGCCGCCGTCTCGGCGGTCCGGGCGCTGCCATGCTGGTGGCCCGTTACACCGTCCACGTCAGTCTTTCGGCCGTCCGAGCCCGTCGTGGCGTCCGGGGCGTCCGGTCGTTCGGTGTCGTCTCCGTCGTCCGGCCCGTTCCCGGCCGTGCCGTCCGTCCCGGTCATTGTCAGTGGTTGACTTTCCCTGGGATCCCCCTCAAGTTGTAGTTGCCGGTCTCGACTCCCCCCGAGGACCGCGTTGACGACCGCCCCGAGCAGGAGGATCTGTGCGCCGAAGTACAGCCAGGTTACAAATAGCAGGGCGCCCGCGACGACGCCGTAGACTGAGACGGCGGCGTGGGCGGCATAGAGTCCGAACAGCACACTTAGTGCCGTCCATCCGACTGCAGCGGTGAACGCTCCAGGGAGGGCTGTTCGAACAGCAACAGGCGTGTCGGGGAAGACGGCGTACAGCGGCAACAGCGACAGGGTGAGCGCGATGACGAGGACGAGCGTGTCGGGGACGCCCGCAAGCGGGAGTCCGATCCGCGCGAGCAGGACGTGGCTGGCGACGACGGCGAGGACGCCCACCCCGAGCGCGACGAGCGCGACCACCGCATCTCGGAGTTGTCCCGGCAGTCCGTGGTCCTCGACGGTGTCATAGACCGTCGCGAAGGCCTGATCCAGCCCGCGGAAGACCCGAAGCCCACTCCAGAGGAGTCCAATCGTCCCGATCGTGGTCGCTTCGCCACGGCTGCCGGCGCCGGTAATCGCCGCTTCGAGCAGTGCCTGGCCGCTCGGCGAGAGCACGCCGCTGACACTGGCGACAACCTGATCGGCGAGCGCCTCGCCCCCGGCGAGCGAGCCGATGGCCACGACGAGCAACGTGAGCGGAAAGATCGAGACGAACGCATAGTAGGCCGTGCTTGCCGCGACGAAGGACAGTCGCGTCTCCCGGGCCACGCTGACGATGGCGCGTCCCGTCCCGACAGCAGTCCGGTCTGCGGTTGTCATATCCGTCTCTGGGAGTGGCACGGACAAAACCGCTCCCCCGTCAGCGTGGCTGTCGTCGTCAGTGGCCCCTGTCGTGTCGAAGCGTCCGGAACGGAAACTGTTACTTGCGGGCCCCCCGTCGCCCTGGATATGAACCAGCGACTGGCCCGACGCGTCCGACAACTTACCGGTGTGGCCTTTCTCGCCGGCGTCCTGTTGATCGGGCTCGGAGTCGCGGGGCAGTCGGGTTCGATGGCGGTCGGTTTCGGACTCCTGGCGGTCGGCGCGCTCGCGCTGTCCTTTCACCATCACTTTACCGGGCTGTTTGCTCACCCCGCCGCAGATGCGTATCTCGCGTCGGTACCCGCCGCACCCGTCGTCGCGGGCGCGGTCGTCCTCTGGTTTGCGGGCGCGTCGCCGGGTGAACTCCAGACGCTCGGCGGCCTGCTCGGCCTCCTCTCGCTCGTGAATCACCTCCTCCGGCCGGTGTACGGCCTCGGGTATCGACTAATCGCGCGCGTGGTCTGATTTCTCGTTGTCGCTTACGCAGACGTGGGAGTCATCAACGCGTATCTTCCCACCCTCAACCAGCTCAGGGCGTACCCAGCACGGAAATTTGCATAGAGTTTGCACAGTCCTTGCGGAGATGTGAACGAAATTCGTATCAATTTTGAAAAATGTATTTTCCGTTCCCTTGCCTGCGACGGTATGTATGCTCGAAACCGACACGACGCGACGACGATTCGTGGGTGCCATCGGCGGCACGATAGCCATCTCCCTTGCTGGTTGCTCGACAGATTCAGATGCAACGGATGACGAAGGGGGCGACGACTCGACGGATGAAGAAACAACATCCGACGAGACGATGGATGACGGGTCGATGGAGAACGAGACGATGGACGATGGGTCGATGGGGAATGAAACGATGGATGACGGGTCGATGGGGAATGAAACGATGGATGACGGGTCGATGGGGAATGAAACGATGGATGACGGGTCGATGGGGAATGAAACGATGGATGACGGGTCGATGGGGAACGAGACGATGGATGATGGGTCGATGGGGAACGAGACGATGAATGACGGGACGATGGGGAATGAAACGATGACGAACGAAACCATGGCGGACGATGGATAAACGCGTTCAGGTTTTCGCGCTCGCCGGTATCAGTGGCGTCGCTGGCTCGTACGCACTCGCGGGATACACACGGCAGTTCATCGTCGCGCCGATCGACGCCGTCGTCGTCCGATCGACACCGGGGCCGATCGTGGCCTGGATGATAACGAACGTCGGCGACGCAGGCCATCTGCTCCATATCGCGCTCTCGATGGGCATCGCTGGCGTGTTGCTCGGGACGACCGCCGTTTTGGGGCAGTTCGTCGGCGCGAAACTGGATCGGTGGTTCCTCGCTCCGGGAGTGGCCGGCGTCCTCGCGTGGGCGCTCACGGTTGCGATCACGACCGAACCAGTGCTTAGCCTCGGTGCCGCGCTGCCGGTGGCCCTGTTTACCGTTATCGGGGCCGGGTCGCTGTCTACGGCTGACCACGACCCATCTCGGCGGCGCGCGCTCGGTTCGATCCAGAGTGCGATCGGCTTTGTCGTCGTCGCTGGCGGCGCTGGCTGGGTCAAAACCAACAGCGATACCGAGACCGCCGACGAGGAGCCAGCCAGTGACCCACCGTCGCCGGTCACTCGCCGGCTCGAACAAGCAGATACGCAGTCTCTGGATCTGGCAGCCGACAACGTTCCGGGACTCGTCAGCTCAATCGGGGAGTTTTACAACGTCGACATCGCGGAATTCGATCCCGAAATCGCCGATGACGACTGGTCGATGGGACTCACTGGCGAGGTCGAAACCGAGTTCTCGGTCACGTTCGAGGAACTGACCGACAGGCCGACCGAACACCGGTACGTTACCCTCCGCTGTGTCGGTGAGAATCTCAACGGTCGGAAGCTCGATACTGCCGTCTGGACGGGCACCCCGATCAAGCCCCTGCTTGAGGAAGCCGATCCCGAAGGCGACTGTGACTGTGCGATGCTCCGGGCGGAAGACGGCTATTTCGTGCAGTTCCCGGTCGAAGCCCTCGAGGACGCGTTTCTGGCCTGGGAGATGAACGGCCGGCCGCTCCCGAAGTCCCACGGCCATCCGGTGCGCGTGCTCGTGCCGGGCCACTGGGGAGAGACCAACGTCAAGTGGCTCACCGAGATCGAACTCCTCGACGAAGCGATGGACGGCTACTGGGAGCAGCGCGGCTGGCACGGTACTGGCCCCGTCAATACCGTCGCAAAGCTCTGGGACGACACCCGACTGGACGACGGCCGCATCGAGGTGGCCGGGCACGCATACGCAGGAACGCGCGGGATCGAGCGCGTCGAAGTCTCGACCGACGGTGGCGCCTCTTGGACCGATGCCACCCTCTCTGCGCCGCTCCCCGGCGAGGATGTCTGGCGGCAGTGGCGTCACGTGTATGAGCCGACGGGCGACCACGAGGTGGTCGTCAGAGCGATCGACGGCGGGGGAGATCGACAGCCCCGTGATCAGTCCGATTCGTTCCCCAGCGGAGCGACCGGCTGGGTGTCGAAAGAGATCAGCGCATGAGACCCTGTCTCACTATTGCTACCGCCATCGGGAATACTATATCCGATCCACTAAACGCATACACACGTCGCGATGGAAAAGGCACTGTGGTACCTCCTGTCGGGAACGCGTGGCGGCGCCAACCGGGCCCGCATCATCAGCCTGCTCGACGAGCGACCACGGAACGCCAATCAACTCGCGGAGGCACTCGACGTCGACTACAACACCGTCCGCCACCACCTCGATATGCTGGTTGATCACGATGTCGTCGAGGCCGGTGGGGAGGATTACGGCGAACTGTACTTCCTCTCCGACCGGTTCGAAGCCAACCGTGACGCCTTCGAACGCATCATCAACCAGGCCGACCTCGCGGTGGCCGGCGCGAAGTCAAGCCGAGACGAGGACCCGACGGACACCGAAACGGAGACACCAAACTAACGATGGCTAGCATGAACACACTGCTGACCGCGGCGAGCGTTCTCTCGGGGCTGAACATCCTGTTGCTGCTGGTCCTGGGGGGCATCTGGGCACAGAACTACCGGGAATTTCGGACGCCGCTCACGCTCGGATTGCTCGGGTTCGCGGCGGTGCTCATCATCGAGAACCTGGTGGCGCTGTCGTTTTTCTTCAGCATGGGCATGCTCTACGCCGGCTCGGAATCGGCCCAGCTGGCCGTTCTCGCGATGCGGGGACTGCAGTTCCTCGCCGTGTCATTCCTGACGGTCATCTCTCTCCGGTGACTCGTCGGTCTCGGTTTCGGCAATCGCCATCTTGCCCGGCGTCCGCTACTCGTCCCCGGCGGTCGCCGCCCGGATCTCGCTCACGTCGGCGGTCGTCTTGAACGTCGTCCCGCCGTAGTGGGTCCGGGACGCCTCGTGACCTGCCTCCCGGAGCGTTTCGAGGAACGCGTCCATCGCCACGGCACTTTCACCCCACCGCTTCGTGAGTCGATGTTGGTCGTAGTGGGTGGCCACGTCGAGTTCGTCGGCGAGCGTCTCCAGCAACTCCCGACCTTCCTCGGCGGTTCCCATCTCGTCGTCGATCTGTCCACTGACGCGCTCGAGGAAGTCTGTTTCGTGAGTCGCGCCGAGCCACAGCGGGCCGGCGGTCTGGAGGTGCTGGCCACATTTCGGACACGCTTCGGGGGGATGGGCGATCAGGCCCTGCTCGCTCTCGCGATACAGACACTGCTGGCAGTGATGGACGTACCCGAGCTCCCCGATGGCGTCGTCGGCCGCGCGCGCGCCGCGCTCGAGATCGAGGTACGTCCGGACGTAGTGGTCGGTGGCGTGGGTGAGCGCGGGGCGGGCGGCGATATCGTAGCGGGCGGCGGTCCGAACGAGGGACCCCAACAGGATACGGGCACCCATCTCCGAGTGGTACTCGGTGTTTCGCGGGACGGCGCTGTAGGAGCGGACGCCGCTCTCGAAGTGGGCACCACACAGCGGCGCGAGGTCGGTCGCCGTTACCGCGAGCATCCGCCCGGCGCTCTGGAGAGCCGCGTCGACGAACGGGATTGGCGTGCCGAAGGGGTCCAGATCCACGATGTCGAATCCCCGTTCGTGCATGACGGCGTTGGCGTCCCGGTGGAGCACTTCGCCGTCGAGGCCGTTTCCCGCGAGGTTCTCACGGCAGCGTTCGACCGCAGCCTCATCGACGTCACACAGCGTCGCGTCGAAGCCGTTTGCCGCCGCTCGGACGCCGCGGATTCCAGTCGCCGCGGTCGCGTCGAGGTACGTCTCGACCGGGTGGCCGTCTCGCTCGGCCACGCGCTCGCGGACGGCCCGGATCGCCGCCACCGTCAGATCGCGGTTGAGTTCCTGGACGGGGTTGAAAAACACTGACTCGCCGACCCCCTCCTCTGCCTGCTCGGGGACCGTGACGGTGACCCGTCCTTCGCGTTCGCGCATACCGTCGCTGGGCCGGCCGTGAGGAAAAGCGCCTCGTTCTCAGCCAGAACGCGTCGGCCACGGCCGAGCCAGTCCATCGACGTGGCGCGACCTGACGTATCGCCAGTCGGGAAAATACGGCCTTGTTGATACCCTTAATTGATGATGGGTTCCAGCAGTCGTGCTGAATAAAGGGCGCGTATTCATCAAGGAATGTCTCAGGAGATCCTCGGCCCTGGTGAATGACCCAGACGAAGACATATACGTCATGGTGCAGTTGATTGTCGATGATGAGTACAGACCCATCGACCTTTGCGAAGGACGGATTCGGAGTCTCTGTTGGTCTCGTTGTGATGGTGTGGGCTTTCGAGTCGTTTCACTGGCATGGTTACATGCAAGCAAATCCGCGGGTAGGAGCCATTTCTGGGGGTGAAATGTGGGTCTACTATCTGTTGTTCATGCTCGGTGCTGTGATCGCGTTCACCGCATTTCTGCGTGGCCTCCAGCGGGCGGTACAGGGCGAAGCCGACGGATAAAACTTCCAACTGTCTGAGTGCCAATTCTCCGGGAAATACCAGTTTCAGAGGGCTGATCCTCTTATCAAATATCCGCCGCTGGTTGCATGAAACGAACCCGTACCGTTTGCTGATTCTATCCTCTATATTCAGCACGGTGCTTGTATCAGATGTTGAGGGTTTCAACAGAGCCGAAAATACACAACGGCCGATCAGTACCGGAGATAATCCAGCAGGTACAGCGCCTGCATTCTCGGCCGCGGGTGCCCGAGCGGTCCCGGAACGCCGGCCGGTCGATCGACAGTGGCCGTTTCATAGTCGGTATAGGTATTGCTTTCTCGAAGGTGTGTCCGGGTGACGATGACGTTGGTTTGGGTACCCTCTGGGGATCCCGAATCGAGGGACCGATCGTGTGTCCGAGTGGCTCTGGTGCTGTTGCCACTGTAGACGATTTCTTCAAGGCGACCAGTTGCCGTATCGAAGACGACGCGGACGCTCGCATCGTGAACGACGACACTCTCGTGGAGTGATCCGTTCGATCGCAATGCCTCGACCGCTCGCATGCCATCCTGGCCCACGAACCCACGGTCGGCATTCTGAAACGGACCGTCTTCGCCCAGATAATAATCCCGGGCCAGTCTCGGATCCTCGATACCGAGGACGAGAGAACTCTCGTTACGAGAAAGAACGGACAGGTTCTGGCGTTCCTCGACCGGTTGCTCCAAGACGAGCGGGAGTTCCGTTCCGTTGTATGGATTCGGCTTCCAGGTGTCGTCGATGCTTCCATTCCAACTCTCGGCTTGCCCCCAGAGCTCCCCGAAATGCTCACGGCTGGGCGGTGGTGACGGCTCGTAAATTGGGCCCGAGGATCGGTCCGGATGCTTGGATGTGTACCTCCCAACGTCTGTCCAGTACCATCCTCTGGCCCTGTATCTATCCGGCCAGTTGCTCTCTGTATACTCCGCGTATTCCCGTCGTTGCTGTTCGGCGATAGAGACTCCAAGCGCGCTCGCACTCTCGTTCGATCGATCGAGAACTGTCGATCTGTTTAACGGTTGGAGTCGGCTCACTGTCTCGGTGTGTATCCGCTGTCGCCACTCGTAACTCGTCCATTCCAGGTTCATGCTGGCGATCGATAGCAGTTCGTCCGTCTCGGAAACCCCCTCGATCGACTGCGTCACGTCCGGCGTCGGATGCACGTCAGTGACTCGAACGACCGCTCCGGCCCCGCTTACGACGAGCACCAGCAGGGCGACGACGGCCACCCGTCGACCCGTCACCACTTGAGCGAAGCGGCCGGTCGGTTCCCCCTCGGCTTGCAGTGCTGGTTCGGCCACCGCCGTATGAAAGCGCCGCGTCGCGTCAACTCGAAGCGTCTGAGCGACGGCCCCCAGACTGACCGCCAGAACCGCGAAGACGACTGTGCCCGGTTGGCCGAGTGCTGACAGCGCGCGTTCTCCGGCAGGCAGCACCGAGACGGCACCACCCCAGACCGCGATCGGGAGGAGTGCCACGACCGTCGCGAGCAACAACCACTGTGTCGCCCAGTGACGGATGGTTGCCCGCGGTCGGCGTCGAAATACTCCCAGAGACGCCACAAGCGCCCCGATCGGTCCTCGACCAGAATATATCGACAGCGACGGTACAGCCTGCAGCGGCGCGCTGGCGACGACCAGCGAAAGGAGCGCGACGCCACCGATCTGCCGGAGGAACTCCGCTGTAATCGGTGGTTGACTCACCGGCCCGCTCGCGTACGTCATCCAGCGGACGAGTGCGTGTCCCGTTCCGATAGTCCCGCCCACGGTGAGGAGCAGGCCAACCGCGATGGCGATCGTGGCGAGGGTAGCCAGTCCCGCAGTGAGATACGCCCGCACCAGCATCCGTCCACGCCACAGAGGCCAGTCACCCGCAGGCTCCCTTCTTTTCCCCTGATCTCGAGAGACACTCACTGCGATGTAATCCGTCAGCGGCAGCAGGCTCATCACGATCCCACCAACTACCGACAATAGAACGACATCACTGGTGAGAACGACCGACAGCATCAGCGTCCCAAGAACCACACCGGTCGGAAGGCCGGCGACGAGTTCCCGGGTGGACACTTCGGCAGCCGACGCATTGGTTTGGCCGTCCTTGGTCATCGATAGTGTGTGCCAACTGGAAACGGGTATGTCATAAATCCATGCTTGGAGGGGTATCGCACCGAACCTGTTTTGCCTCACCGCGACCTACCCTCGCGCAGTGACGGCAGTCGACGAGTGGCGAGCCGCGCTGAGTGAGGCGGGAGAACTCTCGCCCGACATCGTCGACCGCATCACCACCGTCCACGGTTCCCGTGGCGTTCGCGCCATCGAGGCCGTCGCCGAGGACCGCGTCAAGGAGTACGAGGACTTCACGGTGGTGGTCGGCCACAGCGACGAGTACGTCATCGAGGGTGAGGCCTGTACCTGCGAGGACGCCTCGTACAACCTCGATCCCGACGATCCAACTGCCCTGTGCTGGCACGTCCTCGCCGTCCTGATCGCCCGCGAGATCGACGCGGTCGACCACCACGACATGTTCTACAGCGAGGTCCGGGACTTCCTGTGATCGCCGGTCCAGGACGCGGTCCGGATCGTTGGTCGATCAAACCCGCGTTTGACGCTCGGGAAGACACTTTTCCGTCGCATTCGTTATGTCTGACATGGATCGACGTACCTTCCTCGCAACGACCGGCTCGCTCGCGACGCTCGCCGTGGCTGGCTGTCTCGACGGCGATGAGACCGATGGCGGATCGCCGACTGACCCGGGTACCGGATCGCCGACGGATACACCGACCGACACGCCGACGGACACCCCGACGGAGAGTCCGACCGACACACCGACTGACACCCCCCAAACTTTGCAAAACACCAGCTTCGAGTCCGGCCTGGAGGGGTGGACGGTCGGGAAAGACCTGCCGGAGGACCCAAACAACTCCGGGGGGCCAGTCGACTCGGACGCTCGGACGACGACGGAGGTGGCGGCCGACGGCGAACGGGCCCTCGCCATCGAGATCGACGGCAGTGCCGACGACGGGACGGTCTGGGTCCAACAGGAAGTAGACCTCACCGACGTCGAGACCCTCTCGGTCGCCGGCTACAGCGATCAGGAGTCGTTCAACGAGATTCTCCAGGTCGCCACCTATGCGGGGCCGATCCCCGAAGACGGACTCGGCGAGGCGGACTTTGACCGGTCCAACCAGCTGGCCGATCACGAGGGCTGGAAGACCTACGAGTATCCCGTCGAGCACGACGGCGAGGGATTGATCGCGGTCGGCCTCAATATCGTCTGGGAGACGACGGCTGTCGGCGTCCTCGACGACGTCCGCCTCGAGTGATTCGGGCACGTCGCGGTGGTCGCCACGATCAGACGAGCACCTCGACCTCGTAGCCACTGTCTTCGAGCGCATCGAGCAACGATTCGACGTGGTCCGGCCCCCGGGTCTCGATATCCAGGTCCACGACGGTGTCGTCCATCGCGATGTCCCGCGAGGCGCGATCGTGCTCGATTGCGTAGATATTACCCCGTTGTTGAGAGATCACTTCGACGAGCTCTTCAAGTGCACCCGGGCGATCCTCGAGGACGGTCCTGATCCGGAGATACCGGCCGGTCTCGATCAGCCCGCGCATGATGACGGTCGTCAGGACGTTGAGGTCGATGTTTCCACCCGAAAGCACCGGGACGATCGTCTCATCCTTATCGTACTCGAAGGCCCCTTCGAGCAACGCAGCGACCGGCACCGCGCCGCCCCCCTCGACGAGTGTCTTGGTCCGCTCGAGCAGCGTCGTCACCGCGACGGCGATCGCCGAATCCGGAACGGTGACGACCTCGTCGACCCGCTCGCGAATGACCTCGAACGGTAACTCGCCGACCTTCCGCGTGGCGATGCCGTCGGCGATCGTCTCGACGCCATCGCGCTCGACGATCTCGCCCGCTTGGAGTGATTGGGGCAGGCTCGCCGCGCCCTCGGCCTGGACGCCGATCACGCGGACGTCGTCGTTCCAGCCCTTGAGAGCCGTGGCGACGCCGGCGACGAGGCCACCGCCACCGACCGCGACGACCACCGTGTCCACGTCCGGACAGTCTGCGGCGATCTCCAGGCCGAGGGTGCCCTGGCCGGCCATCACCATCTCGTCGTCGAAGGCAGGGACGTAGGTCCGTCCCTCCGCCTCGGCGATCTCGTGGGCGCGTTCGGCCGCCGCGTCGTAGTCTCTCCCGTGGAGGACGACGCGACCGCCGTAGCTCCGGGTGGCCTTGACTTTCGCGACGGGGGCGCGTTCAGGCATGACGATGGTGGCGTCGACGCCCATGCGGTCGGCCGCGAGCGCGACCCCCTGGGCGTGGTTGCCCGCACTCGCCGCCACGACGCCGGCGTCCTGCTCGTCCGCCGACAGTGTCGCGATCCGGTTGGTCGCCCCGCGGATCTTGAACGACCCCGTCCGCTGGACAGTCTCGTACTTCGGCCGGACGTCCGCGCCCGTCATCGCCGAGAGGGAGTACGACCGCTCCAGGGGCGTGTGCCTGGCCGTCTCGGCGACGCGATCGCGAGCGGCCAGGACGTCCTCGCGCGTGAGCATGTCGGCACTTCCGGCCGGATAGTGGTAACTCTGGGGATGGCGCTCCGGTGGACGGCGGTGCTTAGTGTAGCAGGAATCGCTTGCAACAGCCAGAAAGCCCCGAGTGGCTCCGGTCGAGGGTAGCGAGGGACCGTAGTGAAACAGAGAACGATTGAATTGAATTGGGAAATTGAAAGCCCCGGCTGGCTCCAGTCGAGGGGCTCTCACGGCTCCCGTGGGTCGCCGCTCGAGTATACGTGCCCTCGCTCTGCTCGGCCACGCGCTCGCTGCGGTCCTCGGCTTCCCGCCTGCGGTCTCTGCTCACGGCGGCGAAGCCGCCGTATGCTCGCGGGCCGCAGGCCCGCTCGCACTGTCCGTGGGAGCTTGCTCCCACGCTATTCGCATGGTCCGAGGGACCCGCGATCCCTCGCTACTTGCGTCGCCCGTCTTCCCGGAGCCAGCCGCTCCTTTCAGTCCCACCCGAACCGCCTGACTAAGCGGCCGAAACGGGCGGGAATGGAAGGGGACGCCCGCTCGGGGACGGCGGACGAAGAAAGCACCGCAGCGAACGCAGTGAGTGAGGAGCACAGCGAGTCCCCCGAGCCGAGCGGGCGTGGGCTTCCCACTTTCAAGTATTCAGCTCTTGTAGGAAGTACTAAGCTCTCTCGTGATCTGCTCGCGGGCCGCAGGCCCGCTCGCAGGTTCGTTGGACGTAGTCCAACGCTCATCTCGGAAATCGGAGATTCCGGTGACAGCGAGGGAGCTCGCGACCGAGCGAAGCGCGCAGCCGGCGCACCGAGCCGACCGCCTCGGGGCTTTCTGGCTGTTGCAAGCGATCCCGGTTACACAAAACACCACGCGGCGGCCGGCGATCACCCTTTTGGGCGTGGCGCTCCACGTACGGGTGTGATGACTGACGAACTCCAAAACGAGAGCGACACGTTCGATATCGGCGACGAGACAGTCCATCGACTCGGGTTCGGCGCGATGCGACTCACCGGCGAGGACATCATCGGTTCGCCCGAGGACGAGGAGACGGCGAAGGACGTGATCCGCCGTGCAATCGATCTCGGCGTCGACTTCATCGACACCGCCGACTCCTACGGCCCGGGCGTCAGCGAGCGCCTGCTCGGTGAGGCCCTGACCGCCGAGGACGACGTCGTGGTTGCCTCGAAGGCCGGCCTGCTCCGGCATCGCGACGGCGAGTGGACGCCCCACGGCGACCCGGAGTACCTCCACAACCAGGTGCTCGCCAGCCGCGATCGGCTGCGAACCGACAGCATCGACCTCTATCAGTTCCACCGTCCGGACCCCGACGGCGACTTCGCCGAGTCGGTGCAGGCGTTCGCCGAAATGAAAGACGCCGGCCAGATCGACCACGTCGGCCTCTCGAACGTCTCCGTTGAGCAACTCGAAACGGCGATGGACATCGTCGACATCGCGACGGTGCAGAACCGCTACAACGTCGGCAACCGCGAAGACGAGGCCGTCCTCGAGGCGTGTGAATCCCACGATGTCGGTTTCATCCCCTGGGGACCGATGTACACAGTCGACGACGAGGGGGTCGCCGAGGTACTCGACGAGGTCGGAGCGCGACACGACGCGACCCGGCGACAGATCGCGCTCGCGTGGCTGCTGGATCATTCGGACGTGATGCTGCCGATTCCCGGGACCTCGAGTGTCGAGCACCTCGAAGCGAACGTCGCCGCGACCCACATCGACCTGACCGACGAGGACCGGGCCGCCCTGGACGGGATCGATCCGCAGTAAGCGAACTTACCGCTTGTCGATTCGAACGAACTCCCGATCGTCGGGACCGACGTAGCGGGCCCGTGGACGGATGAGACGGTTGTCCTCCTGGTATTCCAGCACGTGGGCGACCCACCCGCCGACGCGGGACATCGCGAAGATAGGCGTATAGAGGTCGATCGGGATGCCCATCTGGTAGTACATCGAGGCGGAGTAGAAGTCGACGTTGGGCGCGATACCGGTCTCCTTGGCCATGAACTCCTCGATGGCCCGGGAGTACGAATACCACTTGAACTCGTCGGCGGCCTTGCCCAGGGCCTTGGACTTCGCGCCGAGGATCTTCGCCCGGGGGTCCTTGACGTCGTAGACGCGGTGGCCGAACCCGGGGATGCGCTCGCCGTTCTCGATCGCTTCCCGGGCCCACTCGACGGCCGTGAGGTCGTGCTCGTCGATCTCCAGCAGCGTCCGCATCACGTTCTGGTTTGCGCCGCCGTGGAGATCCCCCTTCAGCGCGCCGATGGCGCTGGTGACCGAACTGTGCAGATCCGACAGCGTCGAGGCCGTCACCATCGCGGCGAACGTCGAGGCGTTGATGCCGTGGTCGGCGTGGACGACGAGTGCCATGTCGAAAACATCCGCGAGGGTGTCCTCGGGTTCCTCGCCGTTGAGCATGTACAGGAAGTTCGCGGCGTGGCTCAGGTCCGTCCGCGGCTCGATCGGTTCCTCGCCGTCCCGGACGCGCTTGTAGGCGGCGACGATCGTCGGCATCTTCGCGGTGATCCGCCGTCCTTTCCGCTGTGCGATCTCGCTCTCCCCGGCTTCGCCCGTCGAATCGTCCGGATCGTAGGCCGACAGCATCGAGACGGCGGTCCGGAGGGCGGCCATCGGGTCCTCCTCGGCGGCGGCGAGTTCCCGCACGGTCGTGAGCACTTCCTCTCGGACCGCACGCTCCTCGGCCATTTGCTCGCTGAAGGGGTCCAGTTCGGCCTTTGTCGGCAGGTGACCCTCCCAGAGCAGGTACAGTACCTCTTCGAAGGAGGTGTTCCGGGCGAGGTCCTCGATCGTGTACCCCCGGTAGACGAGTCGGCCTGCCGCCCCGTCGATGTCGCTCAGCGACGATTCGGCGACCAGCACTCCCTCCAGTCCCTTTCTGAGCTCCTCGGGCATACAATACAGTGCCCACCTTCAAGGAAAAGCATTACCGTTTTCAGGTTACGTTTTCCCGTACCTTCCGGACTGACACGAGCGACGTCGATATGTTTGGATTTCGCGGTGGCTTTTCGACGATTGCTCAGATTTGGCGGCCGACTGGCTGGTCGGAGCCGGATTGGCTCGCCGGGTAGCAGATATCCCTTCCGTTATGACAGATCAAACATCATTTAACCTTCGGCGTCAATACAGGCCTATTCCATGGACGAATCACCGCTCTCTCGGCGGCAGTGGCTCGCTGCTCTCGGTGCCGGCGGGGTATCGCTTCTTGGGTGGTTTGTATTTTCCGGAGATTCATCATCGACTACAGGCGCGCCTAGCCTTCGGTCGGTCTGGTTCAATAACGAGGATCGGGAGCCCCATCAGGTTGCTGTCATGGTGCGGGTGGGTGAGGAAATCATTCACTGGGAGACCCATACCATCGAAGATACGGCAACGACGTCAATTCCGAACCCACGCGTCGGGACGCCGGAACCGTTCGCGGTCGGTGTCCGTCTCGAAAACGGCGCGACAGACTGGGCAGACAGCAGTGACGTCGAATGGGTCGCCGTGGACGGGGTTACTCCTGACCACGAGTGCATCCAGGTCTTCGCTCGGATCAGCCGGGATGGCGAAGACATCGAATTGGTACGAATGGAAGAACCCCCTGAGCGGTGCTTCGATCGAACGGACGAGGACACCGACGGATAACGTCCAACCGAGTACACAAACTCGATTTACGGAGGGACTCACTGCCGGTCTTCCACAGTCATCGTTGCGGTCCCCGGGCGGCAATACTTTTGGCCTGCGGTGTCGAACCGACAACACATGGCATCGGGTGAGGACGTCACGTACGAACCGGTCAGCGTCAAGGATGTGCTGGCCGAGATGAAAGACACCGCCGAGTTGCTGATCGACCTCTCCTATTCGGCGGTGTTGCTCGGCAGCGACGAGATCGCCGAGGAAGTCCTCGCCCTCGAAGAGCGCATGGACGTCCTCCACCTCCAGGCGCGGATGAGCCTCCTCATGGCGGCCCGCAACCCCGAGGACGCCGAGGCGCTGGCCCCGGTGCTGGGCGTCGTCGGGGCGGCGGAGAAGATCAGCGACGCGGCTGGCGACATCGCGAAGGTCGTCCTGGAAGACATCGGCCTGCCGGCGGCGATGCGGGCGACCCTCCCCGAGGCCGTCGAGACCCTCGTCCGGGCGACGGTGGCGGCCGACTCGACGTACGCCGACCGGACGCTCGGGGATCTCAACCTCGAAACCGCGACGGGCGTCCGCATCATCGCGATCCGTCGGTCTGGGGAGTGGCTGATGAACCCGACCGCCGAGACGACGCTTCAATCGGGTGACGTGCTGCTGGCAAGGGGGCCCGAGGAGGGCATCGCCGAAGTCTACGCGGCGACCACCGGCGGGACCTACGAGCCCCCCGCGCCGCCCGAGAGCGACATCGAGGATCTGGAGCGGGCGGTCGACTCGATCGTGCTGATGAAGAACATGAGCGAACTCGCCGTCGACCTGGCCTACGGCGCGGTGCTGTTCGACAGCGAGGCCGTCGCCGAGGAGGTCCTCGAACTGGAGGCCGAGGTCGACGCCCTCCAGTCCCGTTTCGAGGCCTGGACGCTCCAGGCTGCCGGCCGGGTCGACGATCCCATCGCCCTCCGTGGGCTGGTCCACCTTGCGCGCTCGACGGAGGTCATCTCCGACGCCGCCTTAGAGATCAGCGAGGGGGTGCTCCGAGGACTCGGCACCCATCCCGTCGTCGAGGCGGCCATCGAGGCGAGCGACGAGGTGATCGTCCGGGAGACTGTCGCCGCCGGGAGCGACCTCGACGGCGCGACGCTGGGCGATCTTGAGGTCAAGACCCGGACGGGGATGCGCGTGATCGCCGTCCGCCGGCCGGCGACCCATCCGACCGGCAAGCACTCCACGGACTGGGAACTCTCGCCGGGACCGGCAACGACGATCGAAGCCGGCGACGTGCTGATCGCCAAGGGAACACGGAGCGGCGCGGAGCGGTTGGGCGAACTGGCTGGCGGCGAGTGAGGCTACTGTTCTGTCTCGCCCGGGGCCGGGTTATCGCTCTCGCGGGCAAGTCTGTAGGCTTCGATGCCGACCAGAACCGTCGTCACGACGGCCCCGGTCGTGAGCGCGAGCACGGCCAGCAGTGAGAGGTACAGCACCTGCCCGAGCGCCGATGCGCGACCGAAGACGAACACGGCGTAGGCGGCGATGGCGAAGACAACGCCCGTCGCGATCCCGCGTTTTGCGTGCGTACGGACGCGAAGGGCTGCCACGAGGCGTGCTTTCCCGTTCGATGCGTCTGACACGGCCGTCGGTAGTCGGCCCGGGGCCAAAGACTTCGGGTTTCCGGCGGCGTTCGATCCGGCCCCGAATCCTCTCCGGTCGGCTTGGACTGACCCCGGTATGGAACAGATCGTGGACGTTCGGACGCAACTCGATTCCGCAGAAGACATGTCTGCATTTCGTCCACTTTTATCTATGGCTGGGTTCCATGTGCGGACGATACAATGCCCGCATACCGATCTCGGATCGACGACTGGCAATTCTTTGGGCTCTATGGTGGGCTCATCGCTGTGACCGCTGGCGTTGCATACGTCGTTTTCGGCGCAGTTGATCGATCGGTGATGGAACTGCCGCCCGCCTCCCTCGTGCTGGGAGTGGCGACTGGTGGTGCGATCTTGGGGGTGGGGTACGTCGAGACACTCGAAAACTGGTACGAGTCATACGGGGTCGGTGTGGTGATCTTCCTGGCGTTTCTGACCGTCTGGGTCACCTCTCAGGCGTTCTTCGTCGGGTTTGCGATCGGGGTCGTTGTCGGACTGGTCGTCACGCTCGTGGTCGGTGAAGTGTCGAGGGCTGTTCGATCGGCCCGCTAAATCAATCTCCGGTCGCCCCGGAGTGCTCACTTCACCAGTCGCTCGATCTCGGTCACCAGGACGTCGCTCGCGCCGATCTCCTTCAGGCGGTTGATCGTCTCGAAGACCTCGCGTTCGTCGACGACTGCATGGACCGCAACATCCTCCGTCCCGGCGATGTCCATCACCGTCGGCCCGCCCATTCCCGGGAGGACATCCTTGACCTCCTCCAGTTCGGACTCGGGGGCGTTCATCATGAGGTAGCGTTTGTCTTCGGCCGACAGCACCGAGGACAGCGCCATCTCGATCTGCTGGACCTTGGGATCGTCGGCGACGTCCTCGCGGGCGAACAGCCGGACTGAACTTTCGAGCACGTCGTCGATGACCTCGAGGCGGTTCATTCGCAGGGTGGTGCCCGTCGAGGTGATGTCGACGATACCGTCGGCGATGTCGACGTGGGGCGTGAGTTCGGTCGCCCCGGAAACCTCCGTAATCTCGGCGTCGATGCCCGCCTCGGCCAGGTAGTTCCGGGTCACGTTCGGGAACTCCGTGGCGATGGTGCCGCCCTCGAGGTCGGTGGGTTCGTCGATGTCGCCGTCTTCGGGCGCGGCGAGGACGAGTTTGCACTGGCCATAGTCCAGATCGAGCAGGTCGACGAGGTTCTCGCGGTCGGCCTCCTGGGCCTGGTCGTAGCCGGTGATGCCGAGGTCGGCCGCGCCGTCGGAGACGTATTCGGGGATGTCCGCGGCGCGTGCGTACAGCACGGTCACGTCCTCGTCGACTGTCCGGGCGTAGAGCTGTCGGTCCGCGCCGTCGACGAGGTGGAGCCCGGCGCGTTCGAGCAGTTCGACGCTCGGGTCGTGGAGCCGGCCCTTGTTAGGCAAGGCAATGCGCATACTGGACGTGAGGGCGAGGGGCGCAACTGTCTTTCGGCACGGACCGTCGGCGGCACCTCCCGCCGGAAGATACATTCATTACGTTGGATGTGGACTATTTTCCCATGCGCAAGACAGGTGAGCCGGGCCACCGATGATTGACGGGCTGTCGATCGGCGGCCGGTTCTGGTATCTGGCTGTCTTTGGCCTCTCGGGCGTCGCGACGTTCGTCAGCGCCGTTCGGGTCAACCGGATCGCCGAGGGCGACACCCGGCGTGGGCTGGTTGCGCTCCTGCTCACCAGCGGCGGCTGGGCGCTCGCCCACGTCGCATACCTGGCGACAGCCGACCAGCAACTGGGCGTGTTTCTCTACCAGATCGGACTCGTCGTCGGGTTGAGCACGATCGGCGGGTGGCTGTACTTCTGTTCGGCCTATACCGGTCGATCGCTCCACCGTGATCCGCGGATCAGGTGGACGGCAGTCGTGGCCTTCCTCGCTATCGTCGCCGTGAAACTCACGAACAACCTTCACGGGCTGTACTTTTCGAGCGAGGTCGTTTCGACCCCGTTCCCCCACGTTGCAATCACGAGTACCACCCTCCACTGGACGGTCATGGCCGGCAGTTACGCGTTGGCGACGGTCGGGTATTTCATGCTCTACGAGCGATTCCGCCACGTCAGCCACGATTCACGCCCGCTGTTGCTCTTGCTCGGCCTGACGGCCCTGCCGGTCGGCTTTGACGTCCTGGGCATGCTCGTCCCCGGGCTGATGGAGATCACCTACGAACCGGTCGGCGTCGCGGCCTTCGCGGTCGGGCTTTCGTTCGTCTACTTCGAGCGCTTCCGGACGATCCGGTTAGCCGGGGACCGCGACAACCCGGTGATCGTCCTCGACGACGACGATCGGATTCAGGACTACAACCGTGCGGCGACGCGACTCGTCCCGGCGCTCGACGACCGCTCGGTCATCGGCGAACCCTTCGCCGACATCGCCTCGGAGTGTGCGGAGAAAATCGCGACGGATGACCCGCTCGTCACGGTCTACCGGGACGGCGAGACACGGCACTACCGCGTGACCGAACAGCAGTTCTCGGCCTCCCAGTCCTCGCTGGGGCGCGCACTCGTATTCACTGACGAGACCCACCGCGAACGCTACCGCAACGAACTCGAACGCCAGAACGACCGCCTGGATTCCTTCGCCAGCATGCTCTCTCATGACCTCCGCAACCCGCTGAACGTCGCCCAAGGTCGCCTCGAACTCGCCCGCGACCAACACGATAGCGAGCACCTCGAAGCGGCCGCGGGAGCCTTAGACCGCATCGAGGGCCTCATCGAGGACGTCCTCCAGCTTGCCCGACAGGGCCAGCCGATCGAGGAAGCCGACCGCGTCACCCTCAGCGCGATCGCCCGGGACGCCTGGGGAATGGTCGAGACGGCCGAGGCGAAGCTGGTCGTCGAGACTGATCGCGACATCGAGGCTGATCCGGATCGTCTCCAGCGACTCTTCGAGAACCTCTTTCGGAATGCCGTGGAGCACGGCGGCGAGAGCGTGACCGTCACGGTCGGTCCGCTTGACGACGGCGACGGCTTCTTCGTGGCTGATGACGGGGCCGGCATCCCAGCCGAGAAACGCGAGCAGGTCTTCGAGTCGGGGTACAGTACCGCCGAAGACGGTACCGGGTTCGGGCTCGCGATCGTCGAGCAGATCGTCGCGGCTCACGAATGGGGGGTCGAACTGGCCGACGTCGAAGACGGGACGCGCTTCGAGATCCGGACGTGACCGGACGGGTTTCGCGACCACCTGCCGGGCGTCGGACGGGTGGCTGACGAACCTATTAGTCGGTGCCGTCCCCCGGTTCGCACAATGAACGACATCCTTTCGGATCTGGAAGAAGTCACCGTCGAGTTCGACGAGGAGATCATCGACGCGCTGGACGAGAAGGCCTTCCAGGATCACCGGGACAACCGTGAGGCCGCGATTCGAGAACTCCTGGATCAGTGGTTGAAAGAGCGCGAGGAGTGAACCGGCCGTTCCATTCGGCTGCAACCGGAACCCGCCAGGATCTTAGGACTCGCCCGAGAACATCGCGCCATGAGCGAACTTCTCGTCACGGGTGGGCAGGTCCTCCGTCCCGACATGACGGTCGAACGCGCGGACGTGCTGGTCGATCAGGACGCGGGCACCATTGAGGCCGTCGGCGACCCCGGCAGTGGCGACGACGAACTCGATGCCGAAGGCGGGCTCGTCATTCCCGGACTGGTCAACGCCCACACTCACGTCGCGATGACCCTGCTGCGGGGCTTGGCCGACGACAAGCCGCTGGATGCCTGGCTTCGGGAGGACATCTGGCCGGTCGAAGCAGCGCTACGGGCCGAGGATGTCCGTGCCGGGACGGAACTCGGGCTGGTCGAGATGATCAAATCCGGGACGACGACCTTCGCGGACATGTACTTCTTCATGCCGGAGGTCGTCGGTGCTGTCGAGGCGGCCGGGCTGGGGGCCGTCCTCGGCTACGGGTCGATCACCGTCGGCAACGACGACGCCGACGCCCGACAGGAGATGGCGGACGGGCTTGCTTTCGCCCGCGAATACGACGGCGCGGCTGACGGCCGCATTCGGACGGCGTTCATGCCCCATTCGCTGACGACAGTCGGCGAGGAGTACTATCGGGAGTTCGTCCCGCAGGCACGCGATGCCGAACTGCCGATCCACCTCCACGCCAACGAGACGGACGACGAAGTCGAACCGATCCTCGACAAACATGGCGAGCGCCCCCTCGTATACGCCGACGATCTCGGCTTGCTGGCCCCCGAAGATTTCCTGGCCCACGGGGTGCATCTCGATGAACGCGAAATCGAGCTACTGGCCGAGCGTGGGACCGGCGTCGTCCACTGTCCGGCCTCGAACATGAAACTCGCCAGTGGGATGGCCCCCGTCCAGGACATGCTTGAGGCGGACGTCACCGTCGGCCTCGGGACCGACGGCGCGGCCTCGAACAACGATCTGGACATGTTCGACGAGATGCGGGACGCGGCGATGCTCGGCAAACTCGCCGCGAGCGATGCGAGTGCCGTCGACGCACACTCCGTGGTTCGGATGGCGACGACGCACGGCGCGGAACTGCTCGGGTTCGATTCCGGACGCATCGAACCCGGCGCGAACGCCGATCTCGCGGTCCTCGACCTCGAATCGCCGCATCTCACACCGGCCCACGACCTCGTTTCACACCTGGCCTACGCCGCGCGTGGCTCGGACGTTCGCCACACGGTTGCTGACGGCCAGGTCCTCATGCGCGACCGAGAGGTGACCGTTTTCGACGAGGAGCGAGTCCGCACCGTGGCGGCCGATCGCGCCGAGGCGCTGATCGACCGTGCGACCTGATCGTCGTCGCCCGGGTGACCACTCCATCATTGAATACTCGGAAGGCGAGCAAGAATAGAACGCTGTAAAACTATTTTAAACAGTATAAACGATTCAGAGGCCGCTATTTCGATCGGCAAACACTCCCGAACGGAGTGAACGGCTCTCGGGGTATATCTTCCCGAAGCCCGGAGTATCGAGTGTAATGAATCAGAAGCTAATCGCCGTCGCCCTGGCCGCGCTGATGGTCGTCTCGGTGGCTGCTCCCGCGGTGGCTGCCGATGGCGGCCTCGCGGTCTCGGCGACACAGGCCGGTAACGACGCGGACGTGACTATCTCGGTGACTGACAACGGGACAGCCGTTCCGAACGCGACCGTGGACGTGACCGTCGCCGCGAACGATGACGCCGACGACGATCTGAACGAGACGGCGAAAGCTGAGGACGAAGAGATGGAGGACGAGGAGACGGAGGACGAGGAAATGGAGGAAGAGGAGACGGAGGACGAGGAGACTGAGGAAGAAGAGACGGAGGAAGAGGAGACAGAAAAAACCGAGGAGACTGAGGAGGAAGAAGAGGACCAAGCGGACGGCACGTACGCGGGCAGTGGGACGTACACGACTGACGCAAACGGTACCGTGGTTCTCGCGGCCCCCGAAACGTCGGTGACTGTCGAGGTTACCGCGACAGTCGAGAACCGGACCGCGACGACGACCGCCGAACTCGAACCGGCAGACGCCGAGGATGGGGACGCCTTCGGCCTCCAAGTGAGTGCGTTCGTCCAGGAGATGCTCGCTGACGGCGGCGCTGGCCCCGGCTTCGGGCAGGCCGTCGCCGACTTCGTGACGGAGAACAACCCCGGTAACGACAACCGCCCCGACCACGCCGGGCCGCCCGGCGACGCTGGACCACCCGCTGACGCCGGTCCCGGAATGAACGACGACGGCAACGAGACCGAGGACGACCGACGGGGTCCGCCCGAACACGCCGGTCCGGACGGCAACCAGACTGACGACCGCGGCCCGTCCCAGGCTGGCGATCAGGACCAGGATCGTGACGCGACCGACGCAGACGACAGCGACGCTGAAGAAGAGAGCGAAGAGGATGATGCCGAGAACCAGGACCGTCGCGGCCCGCCCGCACACGCCGGTCCCGGACGATAACGCCACCTGAAACCGAACCCGCGTCGCTGGCTCGTGGGACGTTGATTCCGTTCCTTTTGATTTCGATCGAACGTGTAACCCCCGGTCTTTGACTTGCGGGGGCGGGTTCGGCCGCCGCTTCGGTAGCGTTTTCCCGCCGTGCGCCGATAGCTCGACCATGAGTCAACCGATCAGCGAGCGGGTCGACGATCCCGCCGCAATGGAGGAGTCGGGTCGCCGGAAGATCGACTGGGCGCGCGAGCACATGCCGATCATGGCCGCGCTGCGCGAGGAGTTCGAACGCGAACAACCCCTGTCGGGCGAGACGATCGGGATGGCAATGCACGTCGAGGCGACGACGGCCGTCCTGACGGAAGCGCTGGCCGCCGGCGGGGCCGAGGTCGCCATCACCGGCTGCAATCCCCTCTCGACGCACGACGACGTAAGCGTCGCTCTGGACGCCCACGACGCGATCACCTCCTACGCCGAGCGCGGCGTCGAGGACGACGCCTACTACGGCGCGATTGACGCCGTCCTCTCCCACGAGCCGACGATCACGATCGACGACGGCGCGGACCTGGTCTTTCGCGTCCACGAGGAGTATCCCGAACTCATCGACTCGATCGTCGGCGGCTGTGAGGAGACGACAACCGGCGTCCACCGCCTGCGGTCGATGGACGACGACGACGCCCTGGAGTACCCGATGTTCGCCGTCAACGACACCCCGATGAAGCGGCTGTTCGACAACGTCCACGGGACGGGCGAGGCCAGCCTGGTCTCGATCGAACTCACGACCAACCTCTCGATCGCGGGCAAGACGGTCGTCGTCGGCGGGTTCGGCCAGTGTGGTAAGGGCGTCGCGATGAAGGCCCGCGGGATGAACGCCGACGTCGTCGTCACCGAGGTCGAACCCCGGGCGGCGCTGGAAGCCCACATGGAAGGGTTTCGCGTCATGCCGATGGTCGAGGCCGCGAGCGAGGGCGACCTGTTCGTGACGACGACGGGCAACCGCGACGTGATCACGCGCGAGGACTTCGAGGAGATGAAAGACGGGGCAGTGCTGGCCAACGCCGGGCACTTCGACGTCGAGATCGACCTGGAGACCCTCGAAGACATGGCCGAAGAGGTCTTCGAGGCAAGAGACGGCGTCCGGGCGTACGAGCTTTCGGACGGTCGCCAGGTGAACGTCCTCGCCGAGGGACGGCTCGTCAACCTCGCCTCGCCGGTCGCGGAGGGTCACCCCGTCGAAGTCATGGACCAGAGCTTCGCGATCCAGGCCGTTTCGGCCCGCGAGATGGTCGAGAACGGCGAGGAGTACGGGGCCGGCGTCCACAACGTCCCCGACGAACTTGACAAGGAAGTCGCCGAGATCAAACTCGACGCCGAGGGCGTCGAGATCGACGAACTGACGCCCGAACAGCGCGAGTACATGGACTCCTGGCAACACGGGACGTGAGTGGACAGGTGTGTCGCCTGTACTGAGACGGTTTGACGGCCTCGTTTTCTGCTCCAAGTGCGGCGATGGCGTTCCGGTACGGTCGTCCACAGCGTCGTGAGCGCTTCCCGGGACTGTTCGCCAATATGACTCTCTCATGTCGGTTCTCGCCTCGCCTTTATATACTGGAACGGGCCCAGCCGAAGGCATGTCACGAAGGGCAGATGTTGCGGAGGGAACAGGGCAGAAACGATCGGGCAGACTCACGTTCGTCAGCGCCGTCACCGGATTCTACGCGATCCTGGCGTTGTTGAGTGGACTGGCAGTGATCACGCTCAACGACTTCGCCGGTGACTTCCTCCCGCCGGGGCTCGGCGGTATTATGGTCGTGCTCGCACTCGTCGCGGTTCTCTTTGGGGTCCTTTTTGTGGCTGTCGCCTACGGCGTGTGGCACTGCACAAGTTGGGGCCGTAGCTTAGGGTTTGCTGTGCACGTCCCGCCGGTAGTCGGATCGATCCCGCTCCTCGTTGGCGGTCTTCTTTGGGTGGTGCCGTCTCTCGTCCTGTCGGGGTCGGCGCTGTACTTTCTCTACGACGAGCGCGCTGCGTTTCAGTGACCGGGCCGGCAGCGAACGCCGCTATCGCGTTTCGCCCCAGTCTGCGAACGCTTCGAGTGCGCGCCCCCGGTGGGAGTACGCGTTCTTCTCGTCGGGTTCCATTTCGGCGAACGTCCGGCCGTCGTACTCGAAGATCGGGTCGTAGCCGAACCCGCCCTCGCCCCGCGGGGCGACGATCGTCCCCTCGACGCGCCCTTCGAAGATCGCGACGGGTGGATCGCCGTCCCGGACGGTCGGCGCATCTTCGAGAGCTGATCCGTCACAGTAGGCGATCAGCGACCGGAACGCGGCGGCGTGGTCCTCTTCGGGTTCGGTGAGGTGCCAGACGCGGTCGATCCCGAGCGTGTCCTCGACGTACGCGGAGTAGGGGCCGGGAAAGCCATCGAGTGCGTCGACGAACAGCCCCGAGTCCTCGACCATGACGGGCTCGCCGACTTCCTGGTAGGCTTCCCGTGCCCCGTGAGCGGCGATCGTCCCGAGGTCGTGGCTCTGGATTTCGGTGTAGTCATAGGAAAACTGGGTCACGTCGGCCGAAAGGGCCGCCCGAGCCTCCCGAACTTTCCCGTCGTTACCGGTCACGAACCGGAGCATAGCCGGGGTGACGCGTCCCGTTCAAAAAGGGTCGTCGGTCCTCCGGTGGCTCGGGCCGTCACGAATGTCGTCGGGACCTCACTCCACCATGACTTCGACCGGTTCGCTGTCCTCGTCCTCGCCGTCCGCGTCTGCGCTGCTCTCCTCGCCGGACTGTTGTTGGTACAGCAGCAGGCCGGCGATGCCCAGGACGACCCACGACCGCCAGTTCGCGAGGTTGAGCGTGTACCCGATCCCGAACGGTTTCTTCGTCAGCATACCCTCACCGGGTTGCCAGTACGACGAGAGGAGTCGCTTCATGCTCGGCCGCTCGAAGTTGTACGGGATGCCGAAGATCTCGCCCGTCTGTGGCTTCTCGGACATATATCTCCGTACGACTGGACCCGTTAAGACGTTTGTCCTGGCTCGTCGCGTAGAACGGCGGCTCGGCAGGGTTCTTAAGTCAGTGGGACAACAACCCGCATCTATGCGACGATTCCGGATCGGTAGTGCGTTCGGCATTCCGATACAGCTGGACCTCACCTTCCTACTGGTGCTTCCACTTTTCGCCTGGCTCATCGGTGCCCAGGTCGGCCAGTCGGCCGAACTCATGAACGACGTCTGGGGGGCGGGCATCGACGGCGCGGCGCTTTCTACCGGGCAGCTTCCCTGGATACTCGGCGTCACAGCGGCGCTCGGGCTGTTCGCCGGCGTCGTCCTCCACGAACTCGGCCATTCGGTGGTGGCGATGCGGTATGGCTTTCCGATCTCCTCGATCACCCTCTGGCTGTTCGGCGGGATCGCCCAACTCGAGGAGATGCCCGAAGACTGGAAACCGGAGCTGTTCATCGCGATCGCCGGGCCGGCCGTCAGCGTCGCGCTGGCGGGACTCTCCTACGCGGGATTTTTGCTCGTCCCGACAGGTGATGCCGTCGGCGTTGCGTCCGTGAAGTTCCTGCTCGGGTACCTCGCGTTGATGAACCTCGCGCTGGCGATCTTCAACATGCTCCCGGGGTTCCCGATGGATGGCGGTCGGGTCCTCCGGGCACTGTTGGCCCGCAACCGCCCCTTCGCGCAGGCGACCCAGATCGCCGCCGAGGTCGGGAAACTGTTCGCGCTCCTGCTCGGCCTGTTCGGCCTGTTCGGCCTGTTCGGTGGCGGCGGGCTGTTCCTGGTCGCGATAGCCTTTTTCATCTACATCGGCGCGTCCAGCGAGGCCCAGATGACGACCATGAAGGCCGCCTTCGAGGGCGTGACCGTCCGGGACGTGATGACGCCAGCCGATCGCGTCCAGACAGTCGACCCCGAGCTATCCGTCGCGGAGTTGATGGAGCTGATGTTCCGGGAACGCCACACCGGCTTCCCTGTCGTCGATGACACCCGGATCATCGGGCTGGTCACGCTGGAGGATGCTCGCGCGGTCCGGGAAGTCGAACGCGAGGCGTTCCGGACCGAGGAAGTGATGACGACGGATCTACAGACGATCCACCCCGATGAGAACGCAATGACGGCCATGACCCGGATGCAGGAGCACAACATCGGCCGGCTGATCGTCATGGAGGACGACGAGTTCGTCGGGTTGCTGACTCGATCCGATCTGATGACGGCGCTTTCGATCATCAAAGAGAGCGGGCGCGACACCGCACCGAGCGGGCGGGCGCTCAACGGTGGCGTCCCGACGACAATGTCGCATGACGAACGGACGGGTCAGGACGACCGCCGTTTCGAGGACTGAGGCGGCGTAAGCCCGGACCTGAGCTGGCTCACACGGGGAGTGAGATGCTACTGGCCGGCTCACCGCGTCGCGCATCGCGAACGGTAAGTCGCGTCACCGTCCAGGTGATCGGGTCGATCGACCGCTCGACGAGCCGGGTGATCCGCTCGTCGTCGCCACCCCGGGCGATCGTCACGTGTGGGCTGTATTCGTCACCTTCCAGCCCCTCGACCGGCGAGAACAGGTCGACGAGTCGCTCGTGCAGCCGGCGGAGTTCGGCGCTTTCGACAGTCAGGTAAATGACGGGTGCGGGCCCGTTCGTCGGGTCGGCGAAGTAATCGATCCCGGTCACCTGTGCTTCGAAAGGGGGCTGGCCGGTCAGATATTCGCGAACCTGGGCCTGGATGCGCGGGACCGACCGGTCCTGCCCGAGTCGCTTCAAAACCAGCGTGTGCTCGCCGCGCGTTCGCTCCTGGGCCCGTGGCACCTCGTGGGCCAACTCACTCGCCAGCCGCGCGACCGACGAGGGGACCGGGACGTTCAGGCTGTACACGTCTCTACTGCAGGTTCGATGGGAAATAAGCGACTCGATCGATCAGATCCGGTCGAGCAACCACAGCACGATCAGGACGACGATAATCAGCCCCAGCAGCGGTCGGAACGGACCGAGGAGCCATGCGATCCCATCGATGACCATTCCGACGATTTCGAGGACGATCAGGACGACTACCAGCAGGAGGACGATCTTCAGCAGGTCTTCGACATCGAGGCTCATGTCGATCACTTCACAGGCGAGCCAAATAGGCGTTGTGGCGGATCGCCGGATTGACGGACAGCGTCCCGGTGAATGCCCTCGTCAGCCACTCACATGCCGGCCTCAACCCGGAAGATATTAGTAGCGCTTGCCGGATATTCCGGGGTACATGACGCCGATCCGCCGCTCCGACACGCGCTCGTCCCGGACCGGCGGGTCCGTCTCCCTTCTCCGACGCCGACGACCGGGCCGTTAGGCCCGAATACATTCACTCCCAGACCGGTTTCGCATCGTTTTATCGCCGCCCACCGTCGGGTTCCGGGGCGGTTATCTCTCACCCGACAGTCACCACACCCATGACACAACAGGACGGAAACGGCACGGTCGCGCTCGCCTTCTCCGGCGGGCTCGACACCACAGTCTGCGTACCGCTGCTCAAGGAAGAATACGGCTATGACGACGTCATCGGCGTCACGGTCGACGTGGGCCAGCCCGACTACGAGTTCGACGAGGCCGAGGAGACGGCCGAGGCCCTCGGACTGGACCACTACGTCGTCGACGCCCGCGAGGCGTTCGCCGACCTCTGCCTGCAGGCCGTCGAGGCCAACGCCGACTACCAGGGCTACCCGCTCGGGACCGCTCTCGCACGGCCGGTCATCGCCGAGGGGATCGCCGATGTCGCCAGAGAACAGGGCTGTAGCGCGCTCGCTCACGGCTGTACCGGGAAGGGCAACGACCAGTTGCGCTTCGAGGCCGTCTGGCGTGACACCGACATGGACGTCATCGCGCCGATCCGCGAACTCGGCCTGACTCGGGAGTGGGAGAACGAGTACGCCGAGGAGAAGGGCCTGCCCGTCGAAGGCGGGGCTGGCGGCCGCTACTCCATCGACACGAACCTCTGGAGTCGCTCGATCGAGGGGTCGGAACTCGAAGACCCGGCGACGATCCCCGAGGACGACATTTACCTCTGGACCGAGAATCCCTCCGGCAAGGAGGCCGAACTCGTCGAGATCACCTTCGAGGACGGCACCGCTGTCGCTGTCGATGGCGAGGAACTGGGCTCGGTCGAGTTGATCGAAGCGCTCAACGAACGCGCCGGTGCCCACGGGATCGGCCGCACGGACATGATGGAAGACCGGATGCTCGGCCTGAAGGTTCGGGAGAACTACGAGCATCCCGCCGCGACGGTCCTGCTCACGGCCCACGAAGCCCTGGAAGGACTCGTCCTCACCGCCGAGGAGCGCCAGTTCAAGACCACGATCGATCAGCGCTGGTCCGAGAAGGCCTACGAGGGACTGATCGACGCGCCGCTGATGGATGCCCTCGAAGGGTTCATCGACGAAACGCAGACCCGCGTCACCGGGACGGTGACCGTCAAACTCGAAGGTGGCCACACCAGAGCCGTCTCGCGTGAATCCGACTACGCCGTCTACAGCGAGTCGGCGGCCTCCTTCAACGAGGAGGACGTGACCGGCGGGATCACGCAGGACGACGCCACGGGCGTCGCAAAGTATCACGGGTTCCAGTCGCGCCTGGCCAAGCGCGTGACCGAATCGCTTGACGAGGAGTGAGCCATGAGCGAGGAACCCACGGCGAACGGCGACGAAGACGGCGGTGAGGACGGCAGCGAGGGCGTCGTCCGCCGGGACCGTTTCAGCGGCGGCCCCGCTCGGGGGTTCCTCTCGTCGCTTTCGGCCGACGAGCGTATCTTCGCCGCCGATCTCGCGGTCGATCGCGCCCACGTCGTGATGCTCGCCGAGCAGGGGATCGTCGAGGCCGACACCGCCGGCGAAATCCTGGCTGCCCTCGAGGAGATCGAGGATGCCGGCCACGACGCCTTGCCGGATGGCGAAGACGTCCACGAGGCCATCGAGACGGCCGTCATCGAGCGCGTCGGTCCCGACGGCGGTCGGATGCACACCGCCCGCTCGCGCAACGACGAGGTGGCGACCTGCATTCGCTACCGCCTGCGCGAGGACCTCCTTGCGGCCATCGAGGCGACTCTGGAGGCTCGCGGCGCGCTGATCGAGACCGCCGAGGCCGAGCGCGAGACGACCATGCCGGGGTTCACGCACCTCCAGCCGGCCCAGCCGACGACCGTCGCCCACTGGGCGCTGTCCTACGAGCGCGCGCTGGCCCGCGAGACGGCTCGCCTGTTCGATGCCTACGAACGCACGAATCTCTCGCCGCTCGGCGCGGCCGCATTCGCGGGCACCCCCTTCGACATCGACCGCGAGCGGACGGCCGACCTGCTGGGCTTCGAGGGCACGATGGCCAACGCGATGGACGCCGTCTCCGCGCGGGATTTCCTCGTCGAATCGACGGCAGCGCTGGCGACCCTGGCGACGACGCTGTCGGGACTCGCGGAGGATGTCGTGATCTACGCGAAGTCGGGCTACGTCGAGGTGGACGACGCCTACGCCTCGACGTCCTCGATCATGCCACAGAAGAAAAACCCCGACACGCTCGAACTCGTCCGCGCTCGCGCAGGCGATGCTTCGGCGGGCCTCAACGGCCTGCTGACGACGCTGAAAGGACTGCCACGGGCGTACAATCGCGACCTGCAGCGCGCCGGCGGCCACGCCTGGCGGGCGATCGACGGCGTGAGCGAGGCGACCGAAGTCGCCGCTGGTGCGATCGCCACCGCCGACTGGAACGAGAATGCACTCGCCGACGCAGCAGGCGAGGGCTTCTCGACGGCGACGGGCGTCGCCGACGCGCTGGCGATGGCGGGCCTTCCGTTCCGGACGGCCCACGAGGTCGTCGCGAGCGCGGCCGAAACCGCCGGCGACGAGACGGACTTCGAGGCACTCGACGCCGCGGCGCGCGAGACGCTCGGCGAGTCACTGACTGCGTTCGTCGACCGCGAGACGATCGAGGCCGCACTCGATCCCGTCGAGAGCGTCGCCAGTCGCGACTCGGCAGGGGGGCCGGCCCCAGAAGCCGTCGCCGAGGGGATCGGCGTCGCCCGGGACGACCAGGCGGCCGACAGCGACGCACTGGCCGAGCGCCGGACGACACTCGAGGAAGCGGCGGCGGCGCTACAGGTGGAGGTGGAGACGTATGTCTGAGACGACCACGCAGAACACACATCACATGACCACAAGACCGGACACCGAATCGTTCCACCCGTCGATCGAAGACGGGCCGACAACGGAGCGTGATGCCCAATGAACGTCGGACTGCTGTACTCCCGGATCCGCCAGGACGAGAAGCTGCTCCTCTCGGAACTCCGCGAGCGCGACCACGAGGTGACGAAAATAGACGTGCGCAAGCAGCGCTTCGGGCTCGAGGAACCGCCCGAGGACTTCGAAGACGTCGACATCGTGCTCGATCGCTGCCTGGCGACCAGCCGCAGCCTCTACGCGACGGAGTTTCTGGACGCCTACGACATTCCCGTCGTCAACAGCCACGGGACGGCCGAGACCTGCGCCGACAAGGTGACCAACAGCCTCGCGCTGAAGGGGGCCGGCGTCCCGACCCCCAAAACGGAGGTCGCCTTCACGAAGGACACCGCCCTGGAAATCATCGAGGACTTCGGCTATCCCTGCGTGCTCAAGCCCGTCATCGGGTCGTGGGGTCGCCTGATGGCCAAGATCGACACCCGCGACGCCGCCGAGGCCATCCTCGAACACAAGGCGACGCTGGGGCACTACGAGCACAAGGTCTTCTACGTCCAGGAGTTCGTCGAGAAGCCGGGCCGTGACATTCGCGTCCTGGCGACCGACGGTGAGCCGATCGCGGCGATGGTCCGCTCCTCGGACCACTGGCTGACCAACGCCGCCCAGGGGGCCGAGACCGACGTCTTCGAACTGGATGACCGCGCCCGCGAACTCGTCGCCGAGGCCAGCGAGGCCGTCGGCGGCGGCCTCCTCGGGATCGACCTGATGGAAACGGGTGTAGATGACGAGACCGGAGAATCCACCGGCTACACCGTCCACGAGGTCAACCATACCGTCGAATTCAAGGCCCTGAACGACGCCGTCGAGACGGATGTCCCCGGCCAGGTCATCGATTGGCTGGAGACGAAAGCGGAGGTGAGTGAGTGATGGCCACGAGTGACGGCGACCTGACCGCTTCCGTCGTCGGCGCGAGCGGGTTCACCGGCGGCGAACTCCTGCGGTTGCTCGCCGGGCACCCCGACTTCGAGATCGCCCAGGCCACGAGTCGCTCGAAGGAAAACAAGACGATCGGCCACGTCCACCCGAACCTCCGCGAACTGGACCTCCGGTTCAGTTCGCCAGAGGACCTGGAGTCGGTGGACGTGCTGTTCGCGGCGACGCCCCACGGCGTCTCGATGGACCACATCGACGCGTTTCAGGACGCTGCCGACACGGTTGTCGACCTCTCGGCGGACTTCCGCCTGGATTCGGAAGCGCAGTACGACGAGTGGTACGACGGCCATAGCCGGCCGGAACTACTGGCCGACGCCGAGTATGCCCTTCCGGAACTCAACCGCGAAAACCTGGCCGGCGCGGATCTGATCGCCTCGGGCGGCTGTAACGCCACGGCGACGATTCTGGGGCTGCTCCCGCTGTTCGAGAACGACGTGCTCACCGGCGACGAGCAGATCGTCGTCGACGTGAAGGTCGGCTCGTCGGAAGGTGGCGCGGGCGGCGGCGAAGCCTCGAGCCATCCCGAGCGCTCGGGCGTCGTCCGGCCGTACGCCCCGACGGGTCATCGCCACGAGGCCGAGATCGAGCAGTTCCTCGGCGTCGACGTCTCGTTTACCGTCCACGCTGTCGAGATGATCCGCGGCGCGAGCGCCACGATCCACGCCTTCCCCGAGGAACCGGTTTCGAAGGGCGACCTCTGGGGGGCCTACCGCGGCTCGTACGAGGACGAGCCGTTCGTCCGGATGGTCGCCGGCGGCGGTGGCGTCTATCGCTACCCCGAACCGAAGGCCGTTGCGGGCTCGAACTACGCCGAGGTCGGCTTCGAGTTGGACCCCGGAAACAAGCGCCTGGTCGTCTTCTCGGCCATCGACAACATGATGAAGGGCTCGGCGGGCCAGGCCGTCCACGCGGCCAACATCGCGCTCGGCTTAGAGGAGACCGCCGGGCTGGAGTTCGCGGGGATGCACCCGGTGGGATCGCCATGACGGTCGTCGTCAAGGTCGGCGGCGCTCGTGCGGTCGATCCCGAAGGGGCGCTGGCGGACGTGGCCCAGCTGGTTGCGGACGGCGAGGACGTCGTGGTCGTCCACGGCGGCTCGACGAAAGTGGACGACACGCTCGAACGCATGGGGATCGAACCGGAGTACGTCGAGACGCCATCGGGCGTCGTCGGGCGGTTCACCGACGAGGAAACCATGGAGGTCTTCGAGATGGCCTTCGGGCACCTCAACACGCAACTCGTCGCGGGCTTACAGAGCCAGGGCGTCGACGCCGTCGGACTCAGCGGCGTCGACGGGAAACTCCTCGCGGGACCCCGCAAGTCGGCGGTGCGCGTCATGGAGGACGGCAAACGCAAGATCAAGCGCGGCGACCACTCGGGGTCCATCAAGAAGGTCAACGACGAGCTGCTGTATACGTTGTTAGACGATGGATACACACCGGTTGCCGGACCGCCGATGGCTGGAAAAGACGATGACGAGTGGATTCCAGTGAACACGGACGCCGACCGTTCGGCGGCCGCGATCGCGGGGGCACTCGATGCGACACTCGTCCTGCTGACGGACGTCGAGGGCGTCTACGCGGATCCCGACGACCCGGAAACGCTGATCGAGACTGTGGAGACGGGCGATGACTGGAACGACCTGCAGGACGCTGCCGAGGGCTTCATGGAGCGCAAGATCATGGCCGCTGAGGAAGCACTTGCGGACGGTGCACCCGAAGTCGTCGTCGCCGATGCCAACGTCGACGAACCGATCAGTGGTGCCCTCGAAGGTAGTGGGACGCACGTCCACCAGACAGCGATAGAAACGGAGGAACACACATGAGCGGATTCGTATTTTCCGAAAAACCGATACAGATAGAGAACGGCGATGGCGCGGTTGTCTACGACGACGCAGGGACGGAGTACCTGGACATGGGCGCGAGTTACGCCTGTGTCCCGCTGGGGCACAGCCACGCGGCCGTCGATACGGCCGTCAAAGACCAGGTTGACGACCTGACATACGTCCAGGCGTCCTATCCGGTCGAGACGCGGACGGAACTCTATGATACACTCGCGGTCGCCGCGCCGGGCGATATCGACAACGTCTGGCTGTGCAATTCGGGGACGGAGGCCAACGAGGCGGCGCTGAAGTTCGCTCGGAGCGCAACCGGCGATTCGAAGATCGTCGCCACGATGCAGGGCTTTCACGGCCGGACGATGGGCGCGCTGGCGACCACCTGGAAGGACAAGTACAAGAAGCCCTACGAGCCGCTAATCGGCGACGTGGAGTTCGTCCCTTATGACGACAGCGAGGCCCTCGCCGAGGCCGTCGACGACGAGACGGCGGCCGTCATCATGGAGCCCATCCAGGGTGAGGGTGGGATCAACCCGGCGTCTGACGAGTATCTGGCAGCCGCTCGTGAGATCACCGAGGAAGCCGGCGCGGCGCTGATCTTCGACGAGGTCCAGACCGGCATGGGCCGGACGGGAACGCTGTGGGCTTGCGAGAAGGCCGGCGTCGTGCCGGACATGCTCACGACGGCGAAGGGCCTCGCCAACGGCTTCCCGATGGGTGCGACGCTCTGTCGGGACTGGATCGCCGAGGACTACGGCAGCCACGCCTCGACGTTCTCCGGCGGGCCGGTCGTTTCGGCTGCAGCCGAGGCGACGGTCTCGACGCTCGTCGAGGAAGAGATCCCCCAGCACGCCGCCGACGTGGGCGAGTACCTTCGTGGGCAACTCGAAGACGAGTTGGGCGAGGCGGCTCGGGAGGTTCGCGGCGAGGGGCTGATGATCGGCGTCGAGATCAAGCGCGGGGCCAACCGGGTGCTCAAGGATCTCGCGTTGAACCACCAGGTGCTGGCGCTACCGGCCGGTCGGACCGTGGTGCGCCTGCTCCCGCCGCTGATCGTCGAGGAGGCACAGGCCGACGCGGTCGTCGACGCGCTCGCGGAGGCGATCGACTGATGAGCGCGACGCGTGTTCCGACGGCCGACGTCTCGACCGAGGATGCCCGCGAGTTGCTGATCGACCTCGTCGAGATCCCGTCGGTCTCGGGCGATGTCGAGGACGCCGCCGCGGAGCTGGCGGCCTTCTTCGATGCCCACGACCGCGAAGTCTGGATCGACGACGTGGGCAACGTCCGTGCCCCCGCAGATGACGGTGTGCTCCTCACGTCCCACATCGACACCGTCCCGGGCGATATTCCGGTCCGTCTGGAGGAGAACGACGACGGCGAGACGGTCCTCTGGGGTCGGGGGAGCGTCGACGCGAAGGGGTCGCTGGCGGCGATGGCGGCCGTGGCGGTCCGGACCGGTGCGAGCTTCGCCGGCGTCGTCGGCGAGGAAGTCGACTCGACCGGCGGCCGCTATCTGGTCGAGGATCGGGAGAGCGAACCCGACGCCGTCATCAACGGCGAGCCGTCGGGCTGGGACGGGATCACGCTAGGCTACCGTGGCCTGCTCGGCGGCACCTACGTCGCTACGAGCGAATCGGGCCACTCCTCGCGGCCCGATAACAACGCCATCGAGGACGCCATCGACTGGTGGAACCGCGTCGAGGCGGAGTTCGCTAAGGACGAGTGGCACCCGGTCTTCGAACGGGTGACGTGCAAGCCGGTCGACATCGACGGCGGGGTCAGTTCGGATGGGCTCTCGGTCGAGACGACGATGCGCGTCCAGCTTCGGGTGCCCCCGGAGTACACCACCGACGAGATCCGCGAGCTGGCCGACGGCCACCTCGATCGCGGGACCGTCAACTGGGACGACTGGGTCGAGCCGGTGATGACCAGCCCCCGGACGGGGGTCGCGCGCGCCTTTCGCGCGGCGATCCGCGAGGAGGGTGGCGATCCGCGCCTCCTGCGCAAGACCGGCACCGCGGACATGAACATCTACGCCGACGCCTGGGACGTCGAGATCGTCTCGTACGGTCCCGGCGACTCGGACCTGGACCACGCCCCGGACGAGCACCTGCCGCTGGCCGAATTCGACCGCTCGGTAGCGGTACTGGACGACGTGACCACGAGCCTCTTGGAGGAGCCATGACACGCAACGTACTCGACGTCGACGACCTGACGAGCGAGGAACTGACGACCGTCCTCGATCGCGCCGCCACGATCAAGGCCGGCGAGGAGGCGGGCAACCCCCTCGAAGACGAGACGCTCGCGATGATCTTCGAGAAGCCCTCGACCCGGACCCGGGTCTCCTTCGAGACCGGGATGACCCAGCTTGGCGGCCACGCCATCTTCCTCGGGCCGGACGACATCCACCTCGGGGACAGCGAGCCGGTCAAGGACACCGCGCGAGCCGTCTCGCGGTACGCCGACGCGATCATGGCGCGGCTGTTCGACCACGCTGACGCCGAGGAACTGGCCGAGTACGCCACCGTGCCGGTGATCAACGGCCTGACCGACGATGCCCATCCCTGCCAGACGCTGGCGGACCTGCTGACGATCCGCCAGGAATTCGGTGGATTCGACGAGGTCCGAGTCGCCTGGGTCGGCGACGGCAACAACGTCGCCCAGTCGTTCGTCCTTGGCGCGGCGATGGTCGGCCTCGAGCTGACCGTCGCCACTCCGGAGGGCTACGGGATCGACGAGGAGGTTCTCGATCGTGCGGCCGAGTTGGGGACCGCCCCCGAGACGACGACGGACCCCGAGGCTGCGGTCGAAAACGCCGACGTGGTGTATACCGATGTCTTCGTCAGCATGGGCCAGGAGGACGAACGCGAGGAGAAACTCGCTGCCTTCGAGGGCTTTCAGGTCACGACCGAGTTGCTCGGCGATCGCACGTTGATGCACTGTCTGCCGGCCCACCGCGGCGAGGAGGTTACTGACGAGGTCATCGAGAGCGACAACGCGATCGTGTGGGAGCAGGCGGAGAACCGACTGCACGCACAGAACGGGTTGTTGGTGTGGCTGGCCGAGCGGTAGTACCGCGGGCGAAGCGAGACGCGACCGACGAGAGCGTCTCGGAACCGTGAGCGGTGTAACCGCGAACGGAGCGAGCGGCTTTTTGGTCCAGCTTTTTCGACGAGTGGTACCCGCAGCGAGCGAAGCGAGCGAGGACACCCGACGAGAAAAAAGGTGGTTGCCGGAGCAAGCTGAACATCGGCTGCATGCACAGAACGGATTGCTGGTGTGGTTGCGCGAACGAGCCTAACGACCCGAGTGACTATTCGGTACCCGATTCGAACGGATTCACGGCAGTATCGAGTCGCGTCAGCTCCTCGACCGCGTCGAAATCGTCGTCGAAGGAATACAGGTACTCGCTTCCTTCGCGCTCGAGATACGCGACGATCGTCGCATCAACGAAGGAGAGTGCGTCGTACCGGCGGAACAGCGCCTGGGCAGCGTTGAAATCGGCTCTCGGAGCGTGGACGACCTCGAAGTGGCTCCCTTCGAGGAGGCGATCGAGCAGCGCGTTCGCGGCCTCGGGGCCGAGTTTCTCGCGCGTGAGGTTTAGCGTCTCCGCGAGGACGTAGTTCGAGACGACGGCCTCCGGGAGGTCGCCGTGGTCGATCCCGCGAACGATTTCCCGTGCGCGGTCGTGATAGCGGTCACGGGCGCTCGCAGCAGCGAACAGAACGTTCGTATCGAGGACGATGCGTGCCATCACTCGGCTCCGAACTCCGATTCGAGTGCCACAGCGTCGGTCTCGCCGGCGTCGACCGGCTCGAAATCGTCGAAGACACCCTCTCGCTGGTGGAGCACTTCGACGGAGAGGTCCCCGTCGTCGTCGACCGTCCACCGGAGCTTGTCCCCCGCCTCGATATCGAGGCGTCGCCGAAGCGCCGCCGGGATGGTGACCATCCCGCGGTCGCTGACTTTGGTTTCTTCGGGTCCTGACTCGGTTGCCATACGTGAGTATACTGTCTCCTGTCCTATACATGTTTCTTCACATGTGGTCCGTCGACGGTCGGCCCATCGGGGCGAGGGGGTCACCGACGCGGCCATCGAGAGCGACAACGCTATCGTGTGGGAGCAAGCGAAGAACCGCCTGCATGCCCAGAAGAGGGGGCTGGTGTGGCTGGCCGATCGGTCGTCGTAAGCATACGCTGTCGAAGACAGCGTTTCGCTGCTGGCGAAGCCGAAGGCTGAGCCAGCAGGTGTTTTTGGCCCAGCTTTTTGCGAGGAGGGTTCGCGAGCGAACCCTCCGAAGTAAAAAGGTGGATCCGCGGCTTTTTTCTGGTGGCCCACGTCGGGTGACACAATGAGCTATCTAGAGATCACCCAGGAGGAGCCAGCCGAGGCGACCGACGGCGTCTGGCTGACCTGCATCGAGTGTGGCGAGCACTTCCCGCCCTTTGCGGGGATTCGCTACACGTGCGACGAGTGTGAGGGGCTGCTCGAGGTCCGGTACGCTGACCTGCCGACGTTCGCGGACTTCGGCGACGACGAGTCGGCGTTTCACGGCGGCGTCTGGCGCTACAGCGACGCCCTTCCCTTCGACGAAGGCGTCTCCCTCCCGGAGGGCGACACGCCACTCCACAATGTCCCGCGACTCGAAGACGAGATCGGCGTCGAACGCCTGCGAGTCAAACACGAGGGGATGAACCCGACGGGCAGCTTCAAGGACCGCGGGATGACCGTGGGCGTCCGGGTGGCCCAGGCGGTCGGCGTCGACCGGCTCGCGTGTGCGTCGACGGGCAACACCTCCGCGGCGCTGTCGGCCTACGGCTCACGGGCGGGCCTGGAAGTGCTCGTACTCTTGCCGGCGGGGAAGGTCGCCGCCGGGAAGATTGCCCAGGCGAGCCTACATGGCGCGCGGATTCTGGAGGTCGACGGGAATTTCGATCGGTGTCTGGATATCGTCAAGGACCTGGCCGACCGTGGCGAGGCCTACCTGCTCAACTCGCTGAATCCCTTCCGGCTGGAGGGTCAGAAGACCATCGGCTTGGAGATCATGGAGCAGTTCATGGCCGAGGAGGGCGACTTCCCTGACCGGATCGTGCTGCCGGTCGGCAACGCCGGCAACACCGCCGCGCTGTACAAGGCCTTCCGGGAACTCGAAGCGACCGGGGCAATCGACGAGGACCAGATCCCGAAGATCACTGGTGTTCAGGCCGAGGGCTCAGCCCCGATGGTCGAGGCCATCGAGGAGGGCTGGGATCACATCGAGCGCTGGGACGACGTCGAGACGAAGGCGACGGCGATCCGGATCGGCAATCCGGTCAACGCACCCAAGGCACTACCCGGCGTTCGCGAGACCGGCGGGACGGCAGTCGCGGTCAGCGACGCGGAGATCACCGACGCCCAGCGATCGCTCGCCGAGGAAGGCGTCGGCGTCGAACCCGCCTCCGCCGCTTCGATCGCGGGACTACGGAAACTCCGTGAGGAGGGCGTCGTCGACACTGACGAGCAGGTGGTCTGTCTGACGACCGGGCATCTCCTGAAGGATCCCGACGCGGCCGCCGAAGCCGGGACCGACCCCGAACCGGTCCCCGCCGACACCGACGACGTGCTCGATCATCTGCGGTCCTGAGCCGGTCCGGGGACGCGATTGAATCGCGCGCACGTCATGCACGGAGCGGACGCGCGTCTGCCGGCGTTTTTTGACGGGTGACGTCCATTGTGTGTTGCTATGTCAGCTGATCACGATTCGTCGCCGACAGATTGCAATCAGCCGCAGTCGCCGGAACCACGTCTCGACGGGCAACTGCGGGTGGCGTGTGGGGTGAGCCGGGGAGACGGTGTACCCCAGCGCTCAGTTTCCGAAGCAGTCAGGATAGCGAGGACCGACCGCGGCGGGCCGCCGATCGAGGATCCATCCCCGGCCCACCGGGCTGTCGCCGCCAGAGATCGGCTCTGGAACTCTTACCGTGGTGAGGCCAAAGATGGGTGTTTCGTGTGGACCGCGCCAACTGGTGATCCGGGCTGTGGGAGGGACTGACGACGAAGAAGTGGCCGTTCGAGTCCTTACTCGCGGGCGTTTTGCCCGTTGAGCTCGACGACGGTGGTCTCGAGGATGCGGTCGTCGTCGTTGAGCGCAGCCAGGACGTCCCCGCCCGGTTCGTCGTCGAGATTGTACACCGACAGCGCCTCGCCGCCGATGGCTTCCCGGGCGTTGAACATCCCGGCGATGTTGACGTCGTACTCGCCGAGCACGCTCCCGATGAACCCGATAACGCCCGGTTCGTCGGCGTTGCGGACGATCAGCATGTGCCCGTGCGGGATCGCCTCGACCCAGTAGCGGTCGATGCTGACGATACGGGGTTCGCCGTCGGCGAACTGCGTTCCTTCGACACTGAGTTCGTCCCCGCCACCGCTGACGGTGACGGTTACCAGGTTCTGGAAGTCGGACGCCTCCCGAATCGTCGAGACATCGACGTCGATGTCGTGCTCCGCAGCGACGTGCCGCGCGTTGACCTGGTTTGCGTCCCAGCCCAGCGGGTCGAAGACGCCGGTGAGTCCGGCGGCCGTGATCGGCTCGATCGTCTCGGTGACGATGTCGCCCGCATACTCGATCGAGACGGCGTCGAGGTCGCCGTCGAACAACTGGATCGCGATCCGGGCGACTGTCTCCGTCAGGTCGGCGTAGGGCTTGACGACCGGGTAGGCGTCCGGTGGGATCGACGGCACGTTGACGGCGTTCGTGACCGGCTGCCCGTCGAACGCGGCGAGTACCTGGTTCACGACGCTCGTCGACGCCGAGTCACCGTTCGGTCCCGTGTGACGGGCGAGTTCGGGGGTGATGATGATGTCCTCGACGTCCCGAAGCGGGCTGTCCGCCGGCAGGGGGGCAACTGAGACAGCGTCGACGGCTGCTCCCTGGAGAGCACCGTCCCCGACGGCGTTCGCGAGTGCCGTCTCGTCGACGACATCGCCGTCCGTTCCGTTGACGAGGTAGCCATCGCCGAGCGTGTCGAGTTCGCTTTCGCCGAGCTGGAGTTGTGCACCCGCGGTGTGTATCGAGAGGAAGTCCGCGCGGTCGAGACAGGCCTCCAGTTCGACGCGTTCCGCACCGATCTGTGCGGCCCGCTCACCGTCCCCATCGGGGGCGTAGACGACGACGTCGAGTCCGAGGTTGTCCAGCCGCTTGGCCACCTCCTGGCCGACGCTGTCGAAGCCGACGAGTCCGGCGGTCTTGCCGTCGAGTTCCGAGCCGATGATATCGCCTTTGGCCCACTCGCCGTCTTTCAATCGAACGTGGCCCTGGGGAATCCCTCGGGCGGTGGCGAACAGCAGTCCGATGATGTACTCGGCGACGGCCTGGACGTCGGTCTCCGGCCCGTTGGCGACGATCACGCCGTGCTCGGTCGCCGTGGTCACGTCGATCCCGTCGACGTCGATGCCGGTTCGCCCGACGATCTGTAAGTCCGTTGCCCGCTCGAACACTGTGGCGGGGACCGGCGTGTCCTCGTCGACGATCAACGCCGCCGCGCCCTCGGCAGCGGCAGCCAACTCCTCGGCTCCGTCGACCGCGACGGTCCGGATGTCGTGGCCTGCGTCGCGAAGTGCCGCCAGTCCCGCGTCCTCGACGGAACTCGTTGCTACGATCTCCATATTGGGGGTGACACCGCCGGTCGGCATAACGCTTGTTTTCTCTTGGTGAACCGGGAAGTCACCACACGAGCAACTGGCGGTCCGGATCGGCTGTGGTTCCGGTGACTCGACCGCTGCCCGGACCCATGGCTACGATATCTCCGAGAATCCTCCCAGTGAGCCCTACCGCCACGCGGACAGCGACGCGCTCTCCTCGAGTGTCATCGAGAGATACGCGTCGTCGCGACTGATGTCGGCGATGACGAAGACGGCCTGCTCGTCACCCTCGACGGCTGCCATGACTTCACCGTCCACTGCGACGTCTGCCGCGAGCGCGTCGGGCTCTTGCGACATACTATGTTAGTTGGTAACACCCATACATAAACGTGCCGAAAACCCACAGCGGATCGGGGGATTCGTCCGACGTGCGTCTGACGAGGCGACCGACAGCTCGACCGTCGCGGACAGTTCGGATGTGTAAGGACTTAGTAGGAGGGACGAAGAGTATTCTCCAGTATGAACGTCGCTGACGTCATGACGCCGCGAGCGGACGTCGTCACGGCCGAGTTGCCCGGCACCCGGGACGACGTCCTGGAGTACCTCCAGGAACGGCAGTTCTCGTCCGTTCCGGTGATCAAACGAACCGACGCGGGCGAGGAGTGTCGCGGGCTCGTCACGCGAGAGGCGCTCATCGAGCATCCTGACGAAGACCAACTTGCGATGCTCGTCGATGACGTTCCGACGACGGCCGCCGACACGGACCTGGCGAGCGTCGCGCGGACGATGGTCGAGACCGGCGAGCGCCGGATCCCGGTCGTTGACGGCCAACTCGAAGGCATCGTCACGATCACCGATATCGTTCGCGCGATCGCCGAGGGCGGCGTCGACGACGGCGATCAGCCGGTCGGCGACCTCGCCCGGCGGGACGTCAACTGCGTCTACGCCGGCGCGCCGCTCGGCGTCGCCGAGCGCGAACTCTCCCACGCCGATGTCCCCTACGGGGTCGTTCTCGACGACGACGCCGAGGTGGCCGGCATCCTGACCGAGGTCGACGTCATCGCGGTCGCCGAGGTCGTCGAGGGCGAGGCCGAGACCGGCGAGTCCATCGCCAACCAGGACGACGAGTGGATGTGGGAGGGGATCAAGGCTGTCGGGAACAGCTACATGCCAACCCGGAACGTCGAGTTCCCCGACGAGCCGGTCAGCGAGTACATGACGGCGGATCTGGTGACCGTTGGAAGCCGCCGGACCGCAAAGGAGGCGGCCCAGCTGTTGATCCGTCACGACATCGAGCAGATCCCGCTGGTATCGGGTGACGACCTCGCGGGCATCGTCCGCGACATCGACGTAATCAAGGCGCTACGATGAGCGGAGTCACGGCGGACAGCCTGGTAGAACTCGCAAAGCGCCGTGGCTTTTTCCTCCAGTCCGCGGGGGCCTACGGCGGCGTCTCCGGCTTCTACACCTTCGGCCCGCAGGGGGCCGCGATGAAGCGCAACGTCGAGGAGACCTGGCGCGAGCGCTTCGCCATCCGGGAGGGCCACATGGAGGTCGACGCCCCGACGGTCCTACCCGAGCCGGTTTTCGAGGCGTCGGGCCACCTCGATGGCTTCGATGACATGCTGGTCGAATGCCCCGAATGTGGGCAGTCCCACCGCGCCGACCACATCGTCGAGGACGACCCGGACACCGGCATCGAGGAGGCCGAATCGCTGGCCCCCGATCGTGTCGAGGAGGTCATCGCCGAGTACGAACTCGTCTGTCCGACCTGCGGGGCGGGTCTGGCCGGCCAGACAATCGAGCAGTTCAACCTCATGTTCGAGACGAATATCGGGCCGGGTAGCTCCTCGCCCGGGTATCTCCGGCCGGAAACCGCCCAGGGCATCTTCATCGAGTTCCCCCAACTCGCCGAGTACGCCCGCAACCAGCTTCCCTTCGGCGTGACCCAGATCGGCCGGGCCTACCGCAACGAGATCAGTCCCCGGAAGTCCCTGCTGCGGGTCCGGGAGTTCACCCAGGCCGAACTGGAGCTGTTCATCGATCCCGCGGCAGATGAGCCGGATCTCTCCGCGGTGGCCGACGTGACTGCGCGGTTCTACTCCGCCGAGGCCCAGGACGGGGACGGCGAACCCGTCGAGATGCCGGTGGGCGAGGCGTTCGACGAGGGCGTCGTCGCCGACCCCTGGATCGCCTACTATCTGGGTGTGGCCGCCGAGTGGTATTCGGCCATCGGCGTCGACATGGACCGCTTTCGCTTCCGCCAGCATCGGCCGGGCGAGCTCGCTCACTATTCCGAGGACTGCTGGGACGCCGAAGGCGAAGTCAGCGATCCGGGCGCGGATCCCGACTGGATCGAACTCGGTGGGTTCGCCTATCGATCGGACTACGACCTCTCGAAACACGACACTCACTCCGAGGCGGACTTCACGGTCTTCAAGCAGTACGACGAGCCGGTGACCGTCGAGAAACCCACGGTCGATCCGGAGATGGGCTATCTCGGCCCCGAGTTCGGCGGGGCGGCGGGCGACGTTGCCGATGCGCTCGAAGCACTGGCCGAGGACGATCCCGACGCCTTCGCGGGCGAGGACGTCACGGTCGAGGTCGACGGCGAGACGTACACCGTTCCGGTCGAGCAGACCGGCTTTGCGATCGAGGAACTCACCGAGTCGGGCGAGCACATCATGCCCCACGTCGTCGAGCCCTCGCTGGGGATCGACCGGGCGCTGTATACGGCACTGGATCATTCCTACCGCGAGGACGAAGTCGACGGCGAGGAGCGGACGTATCTCGAATTGCCGCCCGCGGTCGCCCCGACCACCGTCGGCGTCTTTCCGCTGATGGACAAGGATGGCCTCGGCGAGCGTGCCCGCGAGATCGCCGACGAGTTGCGGGCGGCCGGCCTGTCGGTGGCCTACGACGACTCGGGGGCCATCGGCCGTCGCTATCGCCGCCAGGACGAGGTCGGGACACCCTATTGCGTGACCGTCGACTACGACACGCTCGAAGACGCCAGTGTGACGATCCGTGATCGGGACAGCACCGAACAGACCCGCGTCGCCGCCGACGATCTCGCTTCGACTGTTGCGGGACTCGTCTCCGGGGACGCTTCCTTCCGGAACCTCTAAACCCGTGTTTCCGTCCGTTCTCGATCGCATCGACGACGAAGTAACGCGCCGGCTTGTCCATGCGAGCACGAGCGTTGCCCCCCTGTCGTACGTCTTCATCGCGGAGATGACCTGGTGGCACGTCCAGGTGTTTCTATCGCTGGCGCTGGTCGGCGCGTTCGGCCTCGAAATCGTCCGGCTGTACGTCGGCCTGGAGTGGTGGATCTTCGACCGACTCACCCGTGAATACGAACAGGAGAACCTCGCGGCGTACTTCCTGGGCGGGGTCGGATTGACGCTGGTGGCGTTCTTGTTCCCACCGGCGGGGGCCGACCCGGTGATTGCCAGCCCGTTCGACCCATCGCCGGTGGCAGTCCCGGCGATGCTGATGTTGACGATCGGCGATCCCTTCAGCGGGTTGTTGGGCGCGGGCGAACTCCGGGCCGTCAAGCAGACGTGGGTTCTGCTCGCCACGTTCGGCCTCACGACGCTCATCGCGAGCGCGTTTGTCGGCCCGATTCCGGCGATCCTGGGCGGGGCGGCAGCGACCGCGGCGGACGGAGCCAAGCCCGTGATCCGGGGGTACGTCGTCGACGACAACCTCACGATCGCGCCGTCGGCCGCCGTCGCGATGTTCCTCACCATCGAGTACCTGCCGGCGCTGGGGCTGTGACCACCACTGCGGTGTCAGGAGGCGGCCGCTTTACTTTCACCGCGCTACGAGAACCCTTAACCGCGAACGACACGAATCAGCGGACAGATGGCGGCTACTGACGCGTCCGAGGAATCTATCGATCGCCCGCTCGTCGAGCCCGGCGTCTTGGAGAACCGGGGTTACCAGACCCAGCTGGCCGACGCTGCCGCGGCCGATCACACGCTGGTCTGTCTCCCGACCGGCCTCGGCAAGACCACCGTCAGCCTGCTGGTGACGGCCGAGCGGCTCCACGCGGTCGGCGGGAAATCGCTGTTGCTCGCGCCGACCAAACCGCTGGTCCAGCAACACGCCGATTTCTACCGCGAAGCCCTCACGATCGACGACGAGGAAATCGTCGTCTTCACGGGTGAAGTCCGGCCCGACGACCGCGCCGCGCTGTGGGATGACGCGACTGTCGTAATCGCCACCCCGCAGGTCGTCGAGAACGACCTCCTCGGTTCGCGGATCGATCTCTCGCCGGTGACCCACTGTACGTTCGACGAGTGCCACCGTGCGAGCGGGGAGTACCCCTACACCTACATCGCCGAGCGCTACCACGAGGACAGCGACGACCCCCTTGTGACGGGCATGAGCGCCTCGCCCGGCGACGACGAGGAGGCGATCCTCGGGGTGTGTGACAACCTCGGCATCCGCGAGGTCGAGGTGATGACGAGCGAGGACGCCGACGTCGAGGCCTACACCCACAACACGAGCGTCAACTGGGAACGCGTCGAGTTGCCCGAGCCGGTCATCGAGATCCGCGACGCCCTCCAGGACGTCATCCACGACCGGATGACCCAACTCAAGGAACTCGGGGTCACGTCCTCGACACAGCCCGATGTCTCCGAGCGGGAGATCCGCAAGATCCAGGCCAAGCTCCGGGAATTGATGGACAACGACCAATCGGAGGGGTATCAGGGGATGAGCCTGCTGGCCGAGGTTCGAAAGCTTCGGACGGCCGTGACCTACGCCGAAACCCAGAGCGTCGAGAGCCTGCGCCGGTATCTCGAACGTCTCCGGGAGGCTGCCCGGTCGTCGGGCGCTTCGAAGGCAGATCAGCGCCTCGTCAGCGCGCCGAAGGTCCGCGAGGCACGCCGGAAGGCCGAGGACTTCGAGGACCTCCATCCGAAGTTCCGCCGGACGCGGATGCAGATCGCCGAGACGCTGGGCATCCACGACGGCGAGCGCGTGATCGTCTTCACCGAGTCCCGGGACACCGCCGAGACGCTGACGGACTTCCTGGGTGAGCACTTCACCGTCGAGAAGTTCGTCGGCCAGAGCGACACAGAGGGTAGCGACGGCATGACCCAGACCGAACAGCAGGAGACCTTAGAAGCCTTCCGGGCCGGCGAGTTCGAGGTGCTGGTCTCGACGAGCGTCGCTGAAGAGGGCCTGGACGTCCCGGAAGTCGATCTGGTTCTTTTCTACGAACCCGTCCCGACAGCGATCCGGTCGATCCAGCGCAAGGGCCGGACTGGCCGCCAGACAGAGGGGGCGGTCGTGGTCCTGATCGCCGAGGACACCCGCGACGAGGCCTACTTCTGGAAGGCCCGCCAGGACGAAAAGCGCATGGAGGACGAACTCCGGACGCTGAAGGACATGGCCGGCGACATCGAGAGCCACCTCCGCGAACAGATGGGACTGGACGGCTACGACGAGGCGTCCGCGGATTCGGATGACCCGGCCGCCGGGAGTAATGCGGTCGAGAATGACGCCGACAGCGACGGTACAACGGCTGTCGGCGGAGACGACGGTGACGACCAGCCGAACCAGGACACGGCAGACGACAGCGAGGACGACGGTCAGACCGGCCTGGACGCGTTCGCGCCGGGAGGCGATGACGCCACCCAGTCAACGACGGAGCAAACCGACCCCGAACCGGACGAGGAGGGGACGGTCGCGACGGCCGGCGGCGAGGAGGCAGTCGAGGTCGTCATCGACCAGCGCGAACTCGATGCCTCGATCGGGCGTGATCTCTCGCGTCGCGACGGCTTCGAGACTCGCCTGGAGACGCTCGAAGTCGGCGACTACGTCCTCTCGGATCGCGTCGTCGTCGAGCGCAAGACGATCTCGGACTTCCTCGATACGCTGACGGGCGGGGATCGATCGATGTTCGAGCAGGTCAAAGACGACGCTCGCTACTACGATCGCCCGGTCGTGATTCTGGAGGGTGACGGGCTTTACGAGGAGCGCAACGTCCATCCGAACGCGATTCGGGGTGCACTTGCCTCGCTGGCGGTCGATTTCGGCGCGAGCGTCCTCCGGACCGACGACGAGAGCGGGACAGCCGACCTCCTGGCGACGATTGCCACCCGCGAGCAGGAGACCGACGACAGGGAGATCAGCGTTCACGGCGAGAAGGGCTCGAAGACCCTCGGCGAACAGCAAGAGTACGTCGTCGCCTCGATCGCCGACGTGGGGCCGGTCATCGCGCGGGCGCTGCTCGAGCACTTCGGCAGCGTCGAGGCGGTGATGACCGCCGGCGAGGAGGACCTTCTCGACGTCGAGGGCGTCGGCGAGGTCACCGCCGAGCGGATTCGAGAAGTCGTCAGCAGTGAGTACGAGGCGACGTAGACGCTACGCTGGCGTCCGCTACGGGATGATCTCGGCGATGCGTTGTGGCTCACCCGACAGCGTCGGCTCGGGGTCGACCAGCTGGAGCACCTCGTGGTCGGTCACGTCGGGGTAGGATTTGCCGACCGCGTCCTCGATCATCTCCTTGTCGAGACGGAAGTCCGTCCCCTCGTAGACGACGTCGACGCCGGTTTCGTCGAAGGATAGGGCAGTCATACCCGGGAATTGCGCGCTGGCGGATATAAGTCTCTTGGAGCCGACCGCACGCTGCCATGCCGTCAGACGCCCGTCAGACGCGTGCTGGGGGTTTAAGACGGTAGATTCCACACGTACGAACGTGCTGCGATCGACGCCGCTCGAGGAGTTGGTGATCCCCGACGGGACGACCGTCGAGGAGCACGATCTGGTCACCGACGGCGACGTGATCGTCGGCGGCCAGAGTACGGTCGAGTTCGGCGTCCGGGGGAACAACGTCATCGCGGGCGAGCGGACGCGCTTCGGCGGCCACATCGAGGCCGAGGGCGACTGCCGGCTCGACATGTGGTGTGACGTGAGCGAGGACGTCCTCGTCGGCGAGGACGCCTATCTCGGCGAGCGCGTCCACATCGGCGGGGAACTGAAAGTTGCGGGCGATCTCGACATCGGCGACGACGTCGACATTGACGACGGCTTCGAGGCCAACGGCTGGATCGTCATCCGGAACCCGATGCCGACGATCGTCTTTCTGTTTGTGTACCTCTCGCACCTGCTGCGGATCGGCGAGGAAGACGCTGCCGAGGACGTCCTGGCGGCCGCTCTGGACGCTGATCAGGATGCCCAACCGCTACTCGTCCCCCGCGGGACCCACGTCAGCGACGACGCCTGGCGGGTCTCCGCGCCGGGGCGAATCGGCGATGACTGTCGACTCCACGGGAACCTTCGGGCCGAGTCACTCACCGTCGGCCGGGACACGATCGTCTTCGGGTCACTCCGGGCGAAAGACGACCTCACGGTCGGCCGAGCGACCGAGATCAAGGGCGACGTGACCACGCGGGGAGGCACTGTCTCGATCGGCCCCGGCGTCCACGTCTGGGGCGATATTGCCGCCGAGAACGTCAAACTCCACGAGAACGCGACCGTCGAGGGAACGATCCGGGTCGCCGACGAGATGGAGATGCACACCGACAGCGTCCTCGACGCCGCCGACGAGGCGGCCGAGGCGATGGCTGCGGTCGCTGCCGATCTCGACGAGACGGATTTCGTCGAGGACGGCGCTCCCGAACGGTCAGCTGACGACCCTGCCACAGATGACGCGGGAGCGACTTCGCCACCGGCGGACACGGATTCGGCGGCTGTCTCTCCCGAGTCACAGTCCGGCGAATAGCGGGCTGGCGGTGGCGTACTCAACGTTTGGCCCGTCGGTCTCGCTCCGTGGCACGTCCCACGAAAAGAACCGCCCCCTGGTCACCCCAGTCGCCCCGCTTTATTCCGTTTCGTACCGATCGAACAGGTTCGAGAGTTGCTTTGCGCGCATGCTGAGTGTCTTGGCGTTGACGTACATCTCGCCGAGTGCGAGGGTCTGCTCCTCGGCGACGGCGGCGACGCTTTCGGCCTCGTCCATGTTCTCGCGGCTGATCTCCGCAGCACTGTCAGCGATACTTGCGACCTCCTCGCTGGAGGCGGCCTGGTCGTCGGTCGCGTCGCTGATCTCTTTGATGCCGCTGGTCGTGTCCTGGACGTGATCCAGGACGGATTCTAAGGCTTCGAGTCCGTCGTCCATCGTCTCCTGGCCGTCGCTGACGGTTTCACGCATCGTCTCCATCTCCTCGACAGTCTGGGTCGTCTGCTCCTGGATGTCGGTGATCAGACTCTCGATCTCGCCGGTGGCGTCTTTGGTCTCCTCGGCGAGACTCTTGACCTCGTCGGCGACGACGGTAAAGCCGTTGTTGTTGCCGTTGCTCGCGTGGGCGGCCTCGATGGAGGCGTTCAGCGCGAGGATGTTGGTCTGCTCGGCGATGTCGTCGATGAGGTCGACGATCTGGCCGACTTCGTCCATCCGGCTGTCGAGGGTTTCGACGGTCTCGACGACGTGTTCGGTCTGGTCGTCGACCTCGTTCATGGCGTCGCTGACGTCGCGGGCAGCCTCGATCCCCTCGACTGTCCGGCGCTCGGTCCGGTCGGCCTTCTCGGCGACCTCGTCCGAGGAGGCGGCGACTTCCTCGATCGTCGCCGACATCTGGCCCATCTCCTCGGAGATCTGGGTCACCTGCTCGTGTTGCTCGTGGAAAGCGTCGGCGATGTCCTGGATGCTCTCGGCCATGTTCTCGCTGGCCTCGCGGACGGCTTCGGTTGCGGTCGAGACCTGTCCGCTCGACTCGGCGACGTCGTCGCTGAACTCGTCGGCCGCCCGGATCGTCCGTTCGAACGCGATTACCGTCTCGTTGAAGCGGTCTGCGAGTTCCAGGAGTGATTCGGACTCCGTATCGGCGGACAGCCGGACGGTCAGGTCGCCGTCACCGGCCGCCCCTGCTGTCTGTGCGTACTGGGTTACCGTGCTGTCGAACTCGCTGGCATCGTCGGCGATCCGCGTCCCGCCATCCGGTGTCAGCACTGTCCTGGACGGCGACAGCTGGTGATCGTTCCCGGCTCTGCGGGACTCGATCGTCTCGCGTGCGTCCGCGAGGTCCCGCTGGAGCGCCGACCGGTCGTCTTCCAGTGCCGACTGCGTAGCTTCCAGGTCCGCGATCCGATCTTCGAGGGCCGTCCGTGTCGCGTGAAGCGATTCCAGACGGTTCCGGATGGTGGCCATGGTGGCTGCGAGCGTTGCGACTGCGAGAACGAAACCGCCACCTGCCAGGAACGGATACGCTGCCGGCGGTGCCACGAACGGCAACGCGGCCTGTATCACGGCATGTATCAGTTGGAATGCAAGAGCGGCGCGCGTCTCTCGCGTGAGGGGGCGTGCCATGACCTAACGTAGATAGATGATCCTTATATATCCTTCTACCACGCACGGATCAGTGTGGAAAACTGAGGGACGAAACGGGGAAAGCTGCAAACAACAGTGGATATGCTGCAGGAACTATCGGTGATCTATATCGTGGCGTGGGCGTCTCAGGCGTCGAGTCCGAGATCCTCGGCGCGGTCGTCGATCCACGCCTGGAGCTCCTCGATGGCCTCTTCGCCGTCCTCGTCGTCGAAGAGGTGCTTGAACCGCCCCTGAGTCTCGAGCCACTCGCGGACCGGCTTGCGGTCGCGGATCTTGTTCACGTCCGTGATCTCGCCGTCTTCCATCTCGAAGACCGGGAACAGTCCGGTCTCGACGGCGAGTTCGGCGAGTTCGACCGTCTTCGAGGATTCGTAACTCCAGCCGACCGGACACGGCGAGTAGACGTGCAGGAACTTCGGCCCGTCACGCGAGATCGCCTCTTCGACCTTCTGTTTGAAGTCCCGCGGGTTCGAGATCGAGGCCGTCGCGACGTAGCCGACGCCGTGGTCGGCCGCGATCGAGGCCATGTCCTTCTTGTTGGTGTCGTTGCCGATGCTGACGTCGCCGGCCGGCGACGTCGTCGTCGAGGCCCCGAGCGGGGTCTGACTCGAGCGCTGGACGCCCGTGTTCATGTACGCCTCGTTGTCGTACATGATGTAGGTCACGTCGTGACCGCGTTCCATCATGCCCGAGAGGGCGCGGATGCCGATGTCGGCGGTCGCGCCGTCGCCACCGACCGCGATGATGTTGAGGTCATCGGAGTCCTCGACGTCGAGGTGATCGGGGTCCCGGCGGTCGAAGGACTTGTAGGCGGCCTCGATACCCGAGGCGACGCTCGCTGCGTTCTCGAAGATGTTGTGGATGTAGCTGGTGCCCCAGGAACTCTCGGGATAGGGCGTCGAGACGACCTCCATACAGCCAGTGGGCTGGCTGATGATGGTGTTCTCGCCGGCGGCCTCGGTGATGTACTTCATGGCCAGCGCGGGGCCACACCCGGCACACGCGCGGTGGCCGGGGTTCCAGAGTTCCTCGCCGTGTTCGACCTCGTCAGTGAAGTCCTGATCCTGTAAGTCTGAACTCATCAGTTGTCACCTCCGGTCTGGAGGAGTTCCTCACGCAGCTGTGGCCACGATTCCTGCTCGTCGAAGGTCATCGGATGGGAGGCCTCCATGGTCTCCTCGATCATCGCGCCGATCTCGGCGGCGGTGATGTCCCGGCCGGCCATCCCGATGACGAAGCTCTTGATCGGTGGCTGGTTCTCGGCGTGATACAGCGTGCCCTTGATCTCGCCGGCCAGCGCGGACTCGTAGCCGGGGGACATCTCCTTGGTCAGGACGCCGACGGCCTCGGCGTCTCCGAGCGCGGCCCGGATCTCCTCGGTCGGGAACGGCCGGTGGACGCGCGGACGGACGAGCCCGACGTCGACGCCTTGCTCGCGGTACTGATCGATGACGCCGCGGATCGTCCCGCACATCGACCCCAGGGCGACCAGACGGTAGTCGGCGTCGCCGTGGTAGGTGTCGATCATGCCGTTGTACTCGGTGTAGTCCCGGCCGAAGACCTCCTTGAACTCCTCGACAGTCTTGGCCCAGACGTCCTTGGACTCCATCATCGCGGCCTGGATCTCGTAGCGGGCCTCCGTCCAGTGTTCCGGTCGGGCGTAGGCACCCATCGTCTTCGGATCCGAGGGGTCGAGTGTGAATTCCGGATCCCGCGGGGGGAGGAACTCGTTGACCTCCTCCTCGCTCGGGATGTCGGCGGGTTCCTGGACGTGGGTCAGAATAAAGCCGTCAAAGTTCGAGAGGACAGGGAGATTGACCTGTTCGGCGACACGGAAGCCCATCAGGACGTGGTCGATGGCTTCCTGGACGTCCTCGGCGTGGAACTGCAACATGCCGCCGTCGCGCTCGGCGAAGGCGTCGGTGTGGTCGGCCCAGATCGAGAGGGGGGCCGACAGCGACCGGTTGGCGACCGCCATCACGATCGGCAGGCGCATGCCAGCCGCCGTGAACAGCGGTTCACTCATCAGCTTCAGGCCCTGACTCGACGTCGCGGAGAACGCACGAGCGCCGGCGGCCGACGCGCCGATACACGTCGAGGCGGCGTTGAACTCGCTGTCGACCTTGATGAACTCGCTGTCGAGTTCCCCGTCGGCGACGAGTTCCGAGAGCTTCTCGACGACGCCCGTCTGGGGCGTGATCGGGTACGCCGAGATGACGTCAGGGTCGGCCGCCATGACGCCCTTCGCCACGGCCGACGTCCCCTTCATTACCTGCTGTTCGTCCGAGGGGTTCAGTTCAGCTTTTGCCATTGTTATTTCTCCTCCCGAATCATTTCGATCGCGTCGGTCGGACAGACCTCGTCACAGATCCCACAGCCCTTGCAGTAGTCCAGATCAAACCCGTAGAGATCCTTTCCCTCGACCGGCTTGGCTGCCTGGTCGGGACAGTACGTATCACACTGTCCACAGGCGATACAGGCGTCGGGATCGACAACGGGCTTGAACTGCCGCCAGGATCCCGTCTTGTTCACGCGGGACGTGTTCGGTTCCACGACGGCACCGGTCGTAATCGTCAGGTCTTCGTATGGGTCTTCCGATTGGCTCATGCTGATACCTCCGAGAAGGCTTCGTTGGTCGCGGCGACGTTCTGCTCGCCGACCTCACCGCCGAACTTGCGGGTGATGACGGCTTCCATGCTCTCCTGGTCCAGCAGGCCGGTCGCGCCGGCAAAGGCACCCAGGAGGGCCGTGTTCATGATCGGGCGACCGAGGTGCTGGAGGGCGATCTCGGTCGCGTCGACCGTGACGACCTCGGCATCGGTCTCGATATCGAGGTCTTCGGGGTCTGCGTCAGTGTTGACCAGCACGAGGCCATCCTCGTTGAGCCCGTCGGTGACGTCGACGTACTCGAGCAGGCTCGTGTCCTGGACGATGACGAAGTCGGGCTCGTCGACCTGGCTGCGATCCGTGATCTTTGCCTCGTCGAAGCGCGCGAACGCCTCGACGGGCGCGCCCCGTCGCTCGACGCCGAACGCCGGGAACGCCTGTGCCCAGGTCCCTTCTTCGTGTGCTGCCTGTGCCAATAACTGTGCCAGTGTAACCGAACCCTGGCCGCCACGACCGTGAATGCGTATTTCTTCCATTGTGATCACCGTGATAGAGTGACATCGAACGTGCGATGGTGGGCTCTTGGTTGACCCCCTACGCCGTGTCGTCGCACGTCGTCGGTCATCGGAGAGTCCACCTACTTCAACGTATGTAATACATTATAACTAAAGTATACCCCCAAAATTCGGGGTGTTTAAGGGCAGTACGTCCGGTTTTTCACGATTTACCCCGAACGTATGTAAGGTAACCGATCATTCTAAATTATCTTTTGTTATAGTTTGGCGACAGCTACAGGGCACAGCTACCGCTCCGCCCCGTCAGTCAGGGCTCCTCGCCCGCAAGCGGTTTCAGGTCGTGGAGGGATTCGATAACCCGGGTTGGCTCCGCTTGACCGACCGGTCGATCGCCGTCCCGGACCAGCAGTGCCGAGTCAGTACCGGCCCGATGGGCCGTCTCGACGTCCGAGCGTCGATCGCCGACGAAGAGCGTATTGACCGGGTCCACGCCGAGGTCATCGAGGGTCTGCCCCAAGTAGTGGGGGTCAGGCTTCATTCGATCGTAGCCGGCCAGCGTGGGTGCCCGGCCGCGGACGGCCCCAAAGACATCCCCCCAGTCGAAGTAGTCACGGACGAACCGGACGGTGCCGTGGCGGTTGTTGCTCACGATCCCCAGCGTCGCCGCCTCGGCCAACTCCATGAGCACGCCGACGTCGTCGAACGGTTCGCGCTCGCCGGCCGTGATTCGCTCGTTTTCCAGAACTGTCGAGGCGTGTTCGCGATAGCCCCAGAAGGCGTCCGGAGCACAGTCGTGCCGGTCACAGAACCGCCGGACTTCGTCAGTATCGTCCGGGTTAACCAACTCCTCGGGGACCGCTTCAACGGTCACGTCGAAGTCAGCGAGCGTCTCCCGGGTCGCTTCTCGGTAGACGGCGGGGGCCGTGTGATAGCCCGTTAGCAGGACGCCGTCCAGGTCGAAGACGATGGCGTCGTAGGACACGGATATCGTTCCTTCGGGCAACTCGCAGGTAGATGTTGTGATTGGGGTTGTCTGGCTCGCGATCACATCGGGTGTCCGGATAGGACGGGCCGGGATCGAAAACGGCTTAGTCCCCTCTCGTCGATGACTGGCCCTCCTGAGAGAGCAGCCAGATCCGTTCCCGTCGGCCACGAAGTCATCGTTGCTCCTACGCTACGAGCGTGCTCACCGGACAGTCATCGTCGGCCCCGTGGGACGCCGGCAAACATACAGTCCCCCGAACGGCCGGGCCGCTCTCCCAGGCTGGGGGGCACTGCGACGACCGGGAACGCCTCCCCCGAGACCCCCGGCGATTCGACACGGCGGGAACCAGGCGTGCGAACGATGCCCCGACGAATCTTCGCTGATGGCGACTCAACCGCCTCGGTCAGTTCGACGACGGTCCGGACTCGTCATCGTCGAGCCCGAGCACCGATTTGACCGTGTCGATGATCCCCTCGTCGTCCGACATAGACATTCGTTACATATCTGCCACCGGTTACTTAATATTTTCCTCCAGGATGGATTTCCGATACGCTATTCGAGAAATACTGCGACGTGTCTCGGGGTGGACCGTACACCGTGGTCGTCTGACACTGGCCCGGGTCGTTGTTCGCCCAGCCGCGTTACCGCTGCTTACGACAGCAGGTCGACGACCGCGTCGTAGGCGGGTTTCCGGTCGTAGCTGTCGTCGAGCAGGAGGGGGTCCTCGGTCAGCGTGTCGTCGAAGTGGGGGATCCATGAGTGGTGGTCGGCGACGCCCCAGGCGACGATAGTGTCACAGCCCGCCTCGGTGGCTTTCTCGACGATCTCACGATAGTACTCGGCCTGGACCGTCCGGTGGTCCTCGGGCGGATCTTCGGCCGTGTAGGCGACATCCATCTCGGTGATCTCGACCTCCAGGCCGAGGTCTTTGAAGCGCTCGATGTTCTCGGCGACCGAGTCGGGATCGACGGGGTCGTGCAGCGCGTGCATCTGGAGGCCAACGCCGTCGATGGGGACGCCACGGTCGAGCATGCCCGAGACCAGCTCGTAGATCTCGTCGGACTTGTCGTTGATCCCGTCCGCGCCGTAGTCGTTGTAGAAGAGGTCAGCGTCGGGGGCGGACTGGTGGGCCCACTCGAAGGCCCTGTCCAGATACTCCTCGCCGAAGGCCCGCAGCCAGGGCGTCTCGCGCAGCCCGCCGTCGTCGGCGACGGCCTCGTTGACGACATCCCAGGTGTCGACGTCGCCGGCGTACCGCGCGGCGACCGTGCGGACGTGGTCTTCGAGCAAGCGACGGAGTTCCCGGTCGGTGTACTGGAAGGGGACCAGCCATTCGGGCAGCTGGTTGTGCCAGACCAACACGTGCCCGCGGAAGTACATGTCGTGTTCGCGGGCGAACTCGGCGATCAGGTCGCCGTCCGTGAAGTCGTACGTGTGCTCGTCGGGTCGCAGCGGCCCCATCTTCATGGCATTCTCGGCCGTGACGGCGTTGTACTCCCGCAACGCGTCCCGATACTGGAAGTCTCCCCGGATCGGGTCGGCTGCGGCCGCTGCCCCGATTTTGACATCGTTGTCGTCTGCCACGTCTCGCAGGGTCGGTGCCATATCGGAACTGTCGGTCGTTCGCAGTATAAATATGTGGATGTATTTCTTCCAATATGCCGGTTCGCGGACACGGGCTTGCGGGTCCGCTGACACGGTCCGGTGCGTCCGTTCCTTCGAGCGTTGCCTCGGCGAGGACGTGACCCTCGATGGCGGCTTCGAGGTCGTCCGTCGTCGCCCCTGGCCCCAGCGACAGCGTCGTGTCCAGCGCGTACGCGACACATCGATACGCGTGCCGGCCGTCCGGCACGCCCGCGATCGAAAGCGGGAGTTGACGGTGGCTTCGGTGTCGTCACTCCCCCTCGGGATCGCCGTCCCCGAAGGCCGGGCTGGTGAGTGATGTTGCTGCCATCGTTGTTCTCACGGGTCGGCTTCCGGCCACGTTCGCTCGCACCGTTGTCCCCCCGTTGCAAAAATATCTTCCTATTAAACATACACTCAATAAATGTATATAAAATAATCTTATTCGGTGCTGTATCCATTTTCGAATTACTTCCCACGTGGGAACTATATATCTATGTTTTCTTATATTTTTGACCACGTACCTGCGGTGCGTAGTCACATACCACGCTTCTTTGTGGTAATTCTTGCCGTATCGGATCGCTCTGATAAGTTTCATATCCCTGGGGGACAGAGTCCTCTAGACATGGCGATCACCGCCACCCGACGGTGGCCGTCACCCCCGGAGGGACACTAACAAATGCGCAACGCCAAAATCGTCTGTACGCTCGGACCTGCATCGGAGACTAAAGAGGACATCAGGAATCTCGCCGAGGCCGGCATGTCGGTCGCCCGACTCAACGCCAGCCACGGTTCGCCGGAACACCGGCGCACGATGATCGACCGCATTCGCGAGGTCGACGCGGAGATGGACAAATCCCTCGCGGTCATGCACGACATCCCCGGCCCGGAAGTTCGGACTGCCCCGATCCGCGACCCGATCGAACTCGAGGGTGGGACCACGATCCGGTTTTATAAGGGAGATGATGCGACACCCGAAGAGGTCGGCCTCTCCGTGGACATTTCGGTCGTCGAACCGGGCGACAGTGTCCTGCTCGACGACGGCCGCATCGAAACGACGGTCGAAAAAGTCGAGGACGGCGACGTCTACGCCCACGTCGAGAACGGCGGCGAACTCGGCGCGCGCAAGGGCGTCAACGTCCCCGGCGTCGAACTCGGCCTCCCGTTCCCGACCGAACAGGACCGGACGGAACTCGAAGTCGCCGCGGAAAAGGAGGTCGACCTCGTGGCGGCGAGTTTCGTCCGCGACGGCGACGACGTCCGCAAGATCGGCGATTTCCTTGAGAACGAAGGGACCGAAGTGCCGGTCGTCTCGAAGGTCGAACGCAAGGGTGCCGTCGAGAATCTCGACAGTATCATCGAGGCGTCCTACGGCGTGATGGTCGCTCGCGGTGACCTCGGCGTCGAGTTACCCCTCGAAGAGGTGCCGCTGTATCAGAAACGGATCATCCGGCAGTGTAACGAGGCCGGCGTGCCCGTCATCACCGCCACGGAGATGCTCGACTCCATGGAGGAGTCCCGACGCCCGACCCGCGCGGAAGCCTCAGACGTGGCCAACGCCATCTTCGACGGGACCGACGCCGTCATGCTGTCTGGCGAGACGGCCATCGGCGAGCATCCGCCCCGCGTCGTTTCGACGATGGCCGACATCGTCAACGAGGTCGAACAAAGCGCGGAGTACGCCGAACTCCGCGACCAGCGGATTCCCCATTCCGATAAGACTCGGACCGATGCCCTCGCGCACGCGGCCCGAACGCTGGCGGACGATATCGACGCGACCGCGATCGTCGCCGCCAGCGAGTCGGGCTACACCGCCCTGCGGACGGCCAAGTTCCGCCCCGAGGTCCCGATCATCGCCTCGACCCCAAGCGAGCGGGTTCGCAGACAACTCGCGCTCGCGCGTGGCATCTTCCCGACGACGGCCCCCTTCACGACGGAGGGCGCCGACGCAATCGTCCAGAACGCCGTCCAGTCGGCGCTGAAGACCGGCATCGCCGAGAGCGGCGACACCGTCGTGGTCATCTCCGGCATGATGACCGAACTCGAGGGCACCAGTACCTCGAATATGCTCAAGGTTCACCTGGCGGCCGAGACCGTGGCAACTGGACAGTCCGTCGTCGACGGACTCGTCACGGGTCCGTTGGTGCGAACCGCCGACGGTGATCTCGAAGACGTCCCTGACGATGCGATCGTCGCCGTCCCCGAGGACTTCGACGACGAGTTCCTGGGCGATCCCGAAACGCTCGGCGGGATCATCGATGGCCACACGAACCGACGCGGGCACGCTGTCACCGTCGGTCGTCGCCTCGACATTCCCACGGCGAGTCACATGACGGTTCCCGACGACCTCGAAGACGGGGCGACCGTGACGCTCGACGCCGAGCGCGGCGTCCTCTATAAGGGCCAGCTCGGAACGCTCGACGACTGAGGACACGACTTTCGGTTCCGTTGTTGCTTCGTCACTGTTTGGGTCCGAGATAGCTCGACTTGCGTTCGTCTTTTCACGCAGCCTTCGTGGCAGTGCCCACCCACTTTCAGTGGCAGCGAGGCGATACCATTCACATCGAAACGCGTGCAGTTAAGTGGACCAACGCCATTCCTGAACGTATATGGCCGCATACGCAGGTGTCGACCTCGGTGCGACGTACGTCCGTGCCGTCGTCGGTGACGAGACTGGCGAGGAGATCGGACGGGACAAAGGAGAGACGCCGCCTGGACCGACTGGCACCGCCGTAACTGAGGCAATCCTCGAGACGCTGCGTGCCGCGTGTGCGGACGCGGACGTCGACCCATCCGACCTCGAGGCCGTCGGGATCGGGTCGGTCGGGCCGCTGGACCTCGACGAGGGTGTCGTCGAGAACCCGGCGAACCTCCCGGATACGATCGAGACGATCCCCCTGGTGGGGCCGATCGAGAACCTCACCGAGGCGGACGAGGTGCATCTCCACAACGACGCCAACGCCGGGGTGATCGGTGAGCGGTTCTACAGCGACCAGAACCCCGACGACATGGTCTATCTCACTATCTCGACGGGGATCGGGGCCGGTGTCTGCGTCGACGGCCACGTTCTCAGCGGGTGGGACGGCAACGCCGGCGAGATCGGCCACATGACCCTCGATCCGGAGGGAACGATGACGTGTGGCTGTGGTCAGGAGGGTCACTGGGAAGCTTACGCCTCGGGGAACAACATTCCCCGGTACGCCCGGGAGTTCTACCAGGCCGGCGACTGGGAGACAGATATGCCCGTCATGGACGCCGATTTCGAGGCCCCGGACCTCTTTGAGTACGCCGGTGAGGACGCGTTTGCCGACGCGGTTATCGATCGCCTCGCGACGTTCAACGCGATGGGCGTCGCTAACATCGTCCAGGCGTACGCACCGCTGGTGATCTACATCGGCGGAGCCGTTGCCGAGAACAATCCGGAACTGGTCGTCGAGAAGATCCGTGATCGCCTCCCCGAGATGGTCTTTGGCAACATTCCCGAGATCAACATCACGACGCTGGGCGACGACGTGGTGGTCAAGGGCGCACTCGCGAGCGCCCTCACCCAGGGGACCGGTGACCGCGGAAAGCTGCGCGAGTGATCGAATTTTCAGACGTTCAGAGGCCGAGATAGCCGGCGTTCGGGAGGAGCCCGGCCAGATAGAGGATGCCGACGAGTGTCATCACGATCGTGATCGCCATCGCCGGCGGGTCGACGTGGGTCCCCGAGTGGGCGTAGAGGACACGCTGGGTGGCCTCGGCGAGCAGGGCAGCCAGGATGCCGAAGCCACCGGCCACGAGCAGCACTACCGGTTCGCTGTCGAGTGTCGCCATCGCGAGCACCGCCCCCACTGAACCGATGAGCGTGATGTGGTGGGTGACGGGGATCTTCTCGACGCCGAGGTTGAGAAAGAGGAGGCTCATCGCCGAGATGGCATACCCCATGAACACGCTGCCCGTTTCGAGCCAGATGTATCCACCCACGATCCCGCCGACGAGACCGATCGCGGTGACGCCGGCCCACTCGTACTGGTGAGGCAGCCAGGGTTCGGTCGCCGGGCGGGCCGAGTCCCCTTCGGCGGCCGGCCGGTCCTCGCCGCGCTCGAACGGCGACATGTCCAAGACGCTGGTTCCGGCGACGCGACCGATCAGTGGATAGCCGAAGGCCACCCGCGCCAGGACGGCCGTCGCCACGACCGACAGCGCGATGTTGTCCGTCGGGATACCGAGACCGCCGCCGACCTGCGTGATGACCATCCCGAGCGCGCCGAAGATCGCTCCGACAGCGAGGATGTCGGGTTTGGTCCCGAAGGCATAGAGGATGTCCTTCCCGAAGTGATAGCCCCAGTCGTCGGGTTCCATGTCGGGATACTTCTTGCCGGCGTAGGCCGTCGCGGCGACGCCGCCGGCGAAGGCGACGTGGGGGCCGGTCACCATGCCGAAGCCGATGGTGCCGGTCACGCCGGTCGCGATGTCGCCTTCGATGGCCGAGAGGTCGCCGAGGTTCCCCTCGAGGATCGCCAGCCCTTCGCCGAGAAAGACGACGAAGCCGGTGAAGACGAACGCGGGCAGCGCCCCGAGGGCCGCGCCGAAAGCCCCGCCGGCCAGCGCGGCGATCAGCAGGACGAGAAACTCCTCGACGCCGAGACCCACGATCGGTAGCGCCAGGACTGTTCCCACCACGATTTACTCCTCCTGGGCCCAGTCCTTCGCCCGTTCGACGGCGTCGTCCCAGCGACTGTACATCCGATCGGCGTCCTCGACCGGGATCTCCGGGGTGAACTCCCGGTCGACCCGCCAGTTCTCGCGGAGTTCGTCGAGATCAGCCCAGTAGCCGACGGCGAGGCCAGCCGCATACGCCGAACCGAGGGCCGTCGTCTCGTCGACTTCGGGGCGAGCGATGTCCGTCCGGATGACGTCGGCCTGGAGTTGACACAGGAAGTCGTTCTTGACGGCCCCGCCGTCGACCCGGAGTGTGGTCGTCTCGATCCCCGAGTCGGCCTCCATCGCCTCGGCGACGTCCCGGGTCTGGTAGGCGATGGCCTCCAGCGTCGCCCGGACGATATGTTCCTTCCGGGTGCCGCGGGTCATCCCGACGATCGTCCCGCGTGCGCGACCATCCCAGTGGGGTGCGCCGAGGCCGGTGAAGGCCGGCACCAGATAGACGCCGTCGGTCGAATCGACCGCACTGGCGAGGTCCGCGGTCTGGGCGGCGTTGTTGATGAGATCGACGTCCTCGAGCCACTCGATCGCCGCCCCGGTCGCGAAGATCGACCCCTCCAGGGCGTACCTGACAGGCTCGCCCGACCGCTGGAACGCGATCGTCGTCAGCAGGCCGTGGTCGGATTCAACGGCCTCGGTCCCCGTGTTCATCAGGTAAAAGGAGCCGGTGCCGTAGGTGTTCTTCGCGTCTCCCTCCTCGAAACAGGTCTGGCCGAACAGGGCTGCCTGCTGGTCGCCCAGTGCGCCGGCGACGGGGATCTCCGCGCCGAGGAACCCGTCGGGATCGGTGTGGCCGTAGAGGTTTTCGTCCGAGGAGGGCCGCACTTCCGGCAGCATCGCCTCGGGGACCCCGAACTCGGCGAGGAGTTCCTCGTCCCACGCCATCTCGTGGACGTTGTACAGCATCGTCCGGGAGGCGTTGGTCACGTCCGTGACGTGGTTCCCCGTGAGATTGTAGATCAACCACGCGTCGATGGTGCCCATCAGCAGTTCGCCGTTTTCGGCACGGTCGCGGAGGTCCGCAGCCCGGTGACTCTGGAGTTTCAGTGGCTCGGCGTTGTCCAGAATCCATTCCGTCTTCGTCGCCGAGAAGTACGCGTCGGGTTCGAGACCGGTCTTTCCACGGATCCACTCGACCTTGTCTTCGTCCTGTAATTGCTCGACCCGGTCGGTCGTCCGGCGGTCCTGCCAGACGAGGGCGTTGTGTACGGGCTTGCCCGTGTCTTTGTCCCAGACGAGCGTCGTCTCGCGCTGGTTGGTGATCCCAAGCGCCTCGAGTTGTTCAGCTTCGATTCCGGCGTCGGCCAGTCCCGCAGTGACGACCGCTTTCGTTGTCTCCCAGATCTCTAGGGGGTCGTGCTCGACCCATCCTGGCTCCGGATAGAACTGTTCGTGTTTCTCGTAGGCGTTGCCCGCGACCTGGCCGTCGCGGTCGAACACCATGAAGCGCGTGCCGGTCGTTCCCTGATCGATCGCGCCGACGTAGGTGTCTGTCATGCATTGGATTCCCGGTCGAGCACCCGTTGTGCTACCGGCTATTATATTGGTTATAAATAGTTATAAAATTTACCTAACCCGCTTTCTCTTCCTATATCGTCCGCTATCCGGGTTTAAACGCCGGATACCACGCAGCTGGTTCGGGATTCGATATGTCCGACAGAGCGAACAATAAAGTAGCCGTGGGCCGTGGACAACGATACCAAATGACAACTTCCCCATCGGTGCTCGTGATCGGCGGCGGCTCGACGGGGGTCGGGATCGCCCGGGATGCTGCGATGCGTGGGTTCGACGTGACCTTAGTCGAGAAGGGCAACCTCACCCACGGCACGACCGGCCGGATGCACGGGCTGCTCCACAGCGGCGGTCGCTACGCCGTCTCCGATCAGGCGAGTGCGCGTGAGTGCATCGAGGAGAACATGATCCTCCGGGACATCGCCACCCACTGCGTCGAGGACACGGGCGGACTCTTCGTCAAGCGACCGGAGGACACCGAGGAGTACTACCAGGAAAAATTGGACGGGCTCAGGGAGTGTTCGATCCCCGCGACGGAACTCGCCGCCGAAGAAGCACGCCGGAAAGAGCCGTTTCTCGCCCGGGACATCGACAAGGCGATCGAAGTGCCCGACGCGGCGATCGACCCCTTCCGGCTGTGCGTGGCCAACGCCATCAGTGCTGCAAACCACGGCGCTCGCATCGAGACCTTCTCGGAAGTGACCGACCTGCTGGTCGAGGACGGCGAGATCGTCGGCGCGGAGGTCACCCACGAGAGCGGCGAGGGCAACCGCGTCCATGGGGTCGAGGGGTCCGTCGAGGAGATCCGCGTCGACCATATCGTCAACGCCGCGGGGGCCTGGACCGGCGAGATTGCGGCGATGGCCGACATCGACGTGGAGGTCCGCCCCTCGAAGGGGGTGATGACTATCATGAACGTCCGGCAGGTCGACACCGTGATCAACCGCTGCCAGCCCAAGGGCGACGCCGACATCGTCGTGCCCCACGAGACGACCGCGATCCTCGGGACGACCGACGAGGAGGTCGGCGACCCGGAGGACTACCCGGAGGAAGAGTGGGAAGTCGATCTCATGATCGAGGAACTCGCAAGGCTCGTCCCGATCCTCGAAGACGCGCGCACGATCCGGTCCTTTTGGGGCGTCCGTCCACTCTATGAACCACCCGACACCGGGACCGACGATCCGACGGACATCACGCGGGAGTTCTTCCTGCTCGATCACGACGAGCGCGACGCTCTCCCCGGCATGACGACGATCGTCGGCGGCAAGCTGACGACCTACCGACTCATGGCCGAGCAACTCGTCGATCACCTCGCCGAGAAATTTGACGTAGACACCACCTGCCGCACCGCCGAGGAACCGCTTCCCGGCAGTGAAGACGAAGGCGTCATCGACGATGCGATGGATGATTTCGGCCTGCGCTCGCCGATCGCCAAACGAAGCGCCGAGCGCCTGGGGTCACGAACGCAGGAGGTTCTCGACACCAACGAGCCCAACCCGGTCGTCTGTGGGTGTGAGGCCGTGACGCGCGCGGAAGTCAACGACGCCATCGAGCAGTCCGGCACTGACCTCAACGCCGTCCGGATCCGCACGCGGGCCGGGATGGGCAACTGCCAGGGTGGGTTCTGTAGCCATCGGCTGGCGAACGAACTCCACCCCGATTTCGACGAGGGGCGCGCACGGGCGGCGCTCGACGAACTGTACCAGGAGCGCTGGAAGGGCCAACGTCACGCGCTCTGGGGGAGACAGCTCTCCCAGGCGATGATCACCTACACGATGCACGCGCTGACGATGAACCGCGATCGCGATCCCGCCGGCGGCGGAGCGCTTGACTTCGGCGCGTTCGATTCCGGGCCGTCGAACACTCCCGCGACCGGCGACGGACAACCGGCGGACGGAACCGCAGACGTCGCCACCGACGGTGGCAGGGGGGATGGCCGTGGCGATTGACTCGGATGTCCTCGTGATCGGCGGCGGGATTGCCGGCCTCTCGGCGGCACTGTCGGCCGCGCGGACGGGGGCCGACGTGCGACTCGTCAGCGAGGCCGAAACGACGCTCCATCACGCAAGCGGCCTGCTCGACGTCCTGGGCTACCCGCCGAACGCCGACGGTGACGGGCCGGTGGTCGACCCGTTCGACGCCATCGGGGACCTCCCCGACTCCCACCCGTACGCGATCGTCGGCGCGGGAACGGTCCGGGATGGCCTGGCGATGATCGACGACGTGCTGGGCGAGACGTATCACGGCAGCCACACCGACGCGAACGCCCTCGTTCCGACCCACGGCGGGACGGTCAAGCCGACCGCGCGATATCCAGCGGGCGTCACGGCGGGCCTGGCGAGCGACGACCGCGACATCCTGCTCGTCGGCTTCGAGCGGCTCACCGGCTTCGACGCCGGTGTGGCCGCGGACCACCTCGAAGCTGCGGGGATTCCGGCCGAGACGAGCGCCGCCACTGTCGAGTTCCCGATCGTCGTGCGCGACGACGCGAAGGTGACCCGGTACGCTCACCTTCTCGACGAGAACCCGACGGTCGACGGTGCTGGCAGCGATCGGCGCGTCCGGGCCGCCCTCGCCGACGCAGTCGAACCGTCCGTCGGCGAGGCCGAACGGATCGGATTCCCTGCGGTGTTGGGCGTCGACCATCCGGCGGCGATCCGGGACGAACTCGAAGACCGTCTCGGTGCGGCGGTCTTCGAGATCCCGATGGGGCCGCCCAGCGTTCTCGGTGGTCGGCTCGAAGACCGGCTCTATGCCGCGCTCGATGATGCGGGCGGACAGATCGAGTCCGGCGGCGGGCCGATCGTGGACTTTGACGCCGAGGGCGGGATGATTTCGGCGGTATACATGGATCGATCGGGCAGTCAGATACCCTACGCGGCCGAACAGTACGTCCTCGCGACGGGTGACGTCGCGGGCGGCGGGATCGACTCGGACCGTGACGGCGTCACCGAGCCGATCTTCGGCTGTCACGTGCCCCACCCGGACGATCGCTACGAGTGGTTCGAGGGCGAGGCCTTCGGCGAGCATGCCTTCGCAGAGTTCGGAGTCGTCGTCGACGATGCGCTCCGGCCGATGGATGAGGGAGGCACCCCGGAATTCGCGAACCTCCGGGCGGCGGGGGCCGTGATCGGCGGCTACGACTACCCGGCAGAGAAATCAGCGAGCGGCGTTTCCATCGCGACTGGCTACGCTGCCGGTCGGCGTGCGGCGAGGGAGGGCTAATCCAATGAGTGACACACAGCGCGGTGATACCACGACGGACCGTGCGGAGACAGACGCCGACGTCGAGAGCGACGAGGAGGGCTACGAACCACGCGACGTTTTCGACTCGACCACGGAGATGGATCTCCGGGCCGGGGCCGACAACTGCACGAAAGTCGGAACCTGCGACGCCGAGTGTCCCGTCGCCGAGGTCAACGACGACTTCCCCGGCCCGCAGTTCCAGGGCCCGGAACAGTGGCGACTCTCCCAGAAGGGCGAGGTCGAGATCGACGACTCGATCACCGAGTGTTCGAACTGCCTGCAGTGCGATAGCGGGTGTCCCTCCGGCGTCCCCTTCAGCGAGATGCACAACACGGCGCGGGCGAAGTACGTCTTAGAGGACCAGCCCCTCTCGATCAAGAAGATCCGCAACCGGATCCTCGCCAACTACCGGACGTCGGCCTGGCTGGCCTCGAAACTCCCGCGGACGGCGAACTTCTTCATGAACAACGGGGCGGTCCGGTGGCTCATGGAGAAGACGATGAAGATTCCGAGCGAACGCGAGTTCCCCGAGTTCGCCACGCAGACGTTTCGTGAGTGGTGGGCAGAGCGAGGTGGCGAAGCCACCTCGAAAGAGCGAGCGCGGGAGGCGCGAGCAGAGCGTGGAGGTGCCCACGTGCAAAGCGACGAGAAGCGCATCGCGTACTTCCACGGCTGCTATTCGAACTACAACACGACCGAGGTCGCCAAGGCGATGGTCCGGGTCTACGAGTCGCTGGGATACGAGATCACGGTCCCGAAACAGAAGTGCTCGGGGACGCCGATGTTCGCCAACGGCCGCGTCGACGACGCCCGGCGACACGCCAAAGTCAACGTCGAGCATCTGGGCAACGCCATCGAGGATGGCTACGACGTGATCTGTACCTGCTCCTCCTGCTCGCTTGCGCTTCGCCAGGAGTACCCCGACCTCTTCGATCTGGAGGGCATCGACGAACTCGCCGCTCACACCTACGACGCCATGGAATACCTCCGGATCCACGAGGATCTCGAAGCCGAACTCGCGGGGGCAGAAGCCGAGGAGTTCCCCGACGTCGCCTACCACGCGCCGTGTCACTCCCGCAATCAGGGCCTCGGGCGACAGGCCGTCGAACTGTTCGAAGATGTCGATGGCGTCACCGTGACCGATGTCGGCGACTCCTGTTCGGGGATTTCGGGCACCTACGGCTGGAAAGAAGAGAAGTACGAGACCTCGATGGAGATCGGCGAGGAGATGTTCGAGCACATGGCCGAGGCCGACGCCGAACACGGGATGACGGAGTGTCCCACCTGCTCGATGCAGATGGAACACGGGACGGGCTATGAGATCCACCACCCGATGCAGTTGCTCGATACGGTGTTGACCTGAGGGCCCAAGGCAAACAGCTGCCAGCACGGCAACGGACGACAGAGACAGTTGCGAAAACAGGCGTAGATTCAGCGGGTGAGGTCGGTTATCCGGTGTTCTTCATGCCGGCCGCGATGCCGTGAACCGTCAGCCGGAGCGCCCGGCGTTCGGTCTCGGTGAGGTGCGATTGAGCGAGCAACCGGATCTGGAGCAGGTTCAGCGGGTCGACGTAGGGGTTCCGGCGTTCGAGGTTGTCCTCCATCCACGACCGCTTGAGGAGGGTCTCCCGTCCGGAGATCTCCTGGATGAGTTCGACGGAGTTCTCGTACTCGCTCCGGATCCGGGGGAAGAACCGCTCGCGAAGCTCCTCGTCGGCCAGGTCGGCGTACTCGGTGGCGATCTCCATGTCCGATTTGGCCAGTGCCATCCCGGCGTGATCGAGGATCGTCCCGAAGTACGGCCACTCCTCGTACATCTCCTGGAGGGTCTCCATGTCGCCGCCGTCGTCGAGGTAGCCCTGGATGCCCGTGGCGACGGAGTACCAGCCGGGGATGATACACCGGGCCTGCGTCCAGGAGAACACCCACGGGATCGACCGGAGGTCTTCGAGACTCCGATCCTCCGTCCGGGAGGCCGGCCGCGAACCCATGTTGAGGTTTTCGATGACCGTGATCGGCGTCGCCTGCTCGAAGTACTGGACGAACCCGTCAGTTTCCAGGAGGTCCCGATACTCCGTGCTGGCGTGGTCGGCCGCCGTCTGGAAGGCGTCGATCCACTCCTCGGGGATGTCCTCGACGGGGTTCTCCATGGCGTTGTACCGCGCCAGGACCTGGGCGTTCAGCATCTGCTCTAAGTTGCGCTCGGCGATGTCGGGGTTGCCGTACTTCTCGGCGATGGCCTCGCCCTGCTCGGTGAACTTGATCTGGCCGTTGACGGTCTGGTTCGGTAAGGCGAGCATCGCCTCGTGCATCGGCACGCCACCGCGGGAGATCGAGCCGCCGCGGCCGTGGAACAGCCGAAGCGTGACGTCGAAGTCGTCACAGATGTTGGCCATCCGCTTTTGATTGCGGTACAGCTCCCAGTTGGCGGCCAGATAGCCGTTCTCCTTCGAGGAGTCCGAGTACCCGAGCAGGATCTCCTGGGTGTTGTTGCGTGCTTCCAGGGCCTGGCTGTAGGCCTCGTTCTCGAAGAGGGTGCTCAACATCTCCCGGACACGCGTCAGCGCGTACTCGCTTTCGAACAGCGGGACGATGTCGAACCCGCAGTAGCCCGGCAGGTCGACGATGCCGGCCTGGTCCCCGAGGAACAGAACCTCCAGTGCGTGGGAGGACTCTTCAAACCAGCTGATCGCGTAGGTATCGATGGCATCGACGCCGTACTCGCGTTGCCAGTGGGCGGCCTCGGAGAACAGCGTCAACACCTTTTGGGAGTCCTCCGAGAGGTCGTCGGTCACGTCGATGTCGATGACCGGCTCGTCCTGGAGGATCGCCTCGGTCAGGAACTCGACGCGTTCGTCCTCGTCCATCGACTCGTAGTCGATGCCCTCACGATCGAGGGTCTCGATCAGCGCGTTGGTGTGTTTCTCGCGGTGGTCCCGCAGGTCGAGGTTCGCCAGCGAGAAGCCGAACGTCTCGACCTTGCGGATCAGCGGCTCGACGTGCGCCTCGACGATTTCGTCGGCGTCGTTCTCCCGGAGGCTCTCGGCGATGCTCTCGAGATCGGCAAGGAGCTCTCCGTCGTCGTCGTACGCGCCGGAACGGACGTCATCGACCCGGAGCACGCTCTCGCGCATCAGTTTCAGCTTCTGGCGATAGGGTTCGTCCGGATAGCGATCCACTATCTCGTCGGCGACGCCCGGGAGGTCTGCTTTGTGCGTTTCGAGGTTTTCCTCGAACGCCTCGCTCATCTCCAGATTGTCGATGTCCTGGCTCAACACACCGGAGAGGCTCTTGAGTTCGTCCCGATACAGATCGAGGACGACGCTGCGCTGGCGGTCCAGCGTTTCGTGCGTGACCTCGGGCGTGACGTACGGATTCCCGTCACGGTCGCTGCCCGCCCACGATCGGAACTCGTAGAGTTTCGGGACGTCGACTTCGCCGTCGTATGCCTCTTCGAGCGCGACCTCGAGTTCGTCGTAGACTTCGTCGATGACGTCGAAGAGACTGTTCTCGAGGTACCACTGGATGTTCAGCGTCTCGTCGGTCACGTCGGGCCGGCGATCGCGGACCTGCGGGGTCTGCCAGAGGCTCGTCACTTCCGCCCGGAGTTCGCGCTTCTTCCGGCGTACCTCCCGGTCCGTGAGGCGGATCTGATCGAGGTCCTGGATGAGCTTCCCCACCGACCAGAGCTTGGCCTTGATCGTCTTGCGTCGCGCTTCGGTCGGGTGAGCCGTGAAGGTCGGCTCGATCATGACGTCCTCGAGGATCTCCTCGACGGTGTCCGGATCGACGTCCTCGGCAGCCAGCGTCTCGACAGCTTCCTCGACGGTGTCCGAGAGGTCCCCGCTTTGGACTCCCTCTCTGATCTCGCGGACACGCTCGCGCTCCTCGGCGAGGTTGATGAGTTCGAAATAGGTAGTAAAGGCCCGCGCGACGACGTCTTGCATCTCCGGGGAGAGCCGGTCGAGTTCGTCGTGGATCGGCTCACGGGACTCGCCGTCCCCGCGACGGTAGGCGATCGCGTTGTTCCGGATCCTCTCGACAGATTTGAACGCTTCTGTCGAGTCTTGTGCCTCGATGATCGACCCCAGCAGTTGCCCCAACTCACGGACATCCTGGTTGAGCTCTCTGCCGTGTAAAGTCATACCACCCAATGAACATTGGAAGGCTATAACACTAGCGGAATTGGAAGAATGTCATATCCGCAGTAGATAATCATTCAATAAGTCGCAGTCTTGGGATTTCGCCATGGAATTCGCCACGATCTATGAGTATAATATCACGGGCCGGACCATTCTTTCGGGGGGCAACCGGTTCCAACGGTCACCATGGCCCCCTCTCGAGACGGGATTCGAATCACGTCGACCTGCAGAGGGGGACCGGTGTCTCTCGGCGTCCGTGTTTATCCCTCGCGAGCGCGTATGGGTGAGCATGCGCGAGTTGGCTTTCGCCCTGGAGTACGACGCCGGGTGCAACCGGGTTGCGGATACGCTCGCCGAGCATTCGGGGGCACGGATTCGGTCGCTGTCGCTGCACGCTACCGACGAGCGCCTCTGGCGGGTCGACCACGCGAGCGGTTCGCCCGACGCACTCGACGCGATCGAGGACGCGTTCCGCACCACTGACTACTACGCCGACTGTCTCGCGACAGACGACTGTGGCGCGACCCAGACGACGGACGTCCTCGATCGATCAGCCGAGACGCTCGTTCTCTATTCGTACTGGGAGCGGACGCCCGTCTGCGTTTCCGTGCCCCACCTCGCACTGGATCACCTCGGCGACGGCCTCTTGTTCGATACGCGCCACGAGGGCCGCCATTACACCTGGCGGATCATCCACTCGGGGACCGGCGACGTCGCGGCCTTTTTCGATGCACTCGAGACCGCCGTCGGTGACTGCGCCGAGATGGAGATGCTCCGGACGGGCGTGACGGCCGATCCCGGATCGGGTGAGGACGGTGAGGCGACGCTTCTCGCCCCTGAACAAGAGGCTGCCCTGCGGGCGGCCGTCGAGCACGGCTACTACGAGAATCCGCGAGACGTCGACGTCGCCGACCTCGCCGAACACTTAGATGTGCCCCGGTCGACGCTCACCTACCGGCTGCGACGCGCGGAAGAACAGCTCGCGAAGGGGTACGTGGCGGGAGACCCCCGTCCGGAAGCGCCGCCGACAGGGTGAGCACGTGTGGACTGTGCTTTCGTTTCCTACAGCGAGACGGTAGCAGTCAGTAACCCAGAAAATAGTTATGCCTGAAACGATGATTTGACACCAATGAGGTCAAGCGGCCCCACTCGTCGACAGGTACTCGCGGGAGCAGGTGCAGTCGGGGCTTCCGGGCTCGGTTTTCTGGGCTACTCGACTGACAACCCAGTACATCGGTCGTCGATCGACCGGACCGAAACACGGCAGGTATCGCACGATCCCGATGTGGGGGAGGTCTGGGTCGGGAATTTTCAGTTCGGGGAGCGGCTGCCGGAGATGGATCTCACACAACTCATCGGCGTGCAATACGGTGGGCGGGATTCTCACGACTACCGGTTCTTTGACGTCATCGGGGTCACGATCACACACGGCAACTCGGGTGCGGACAGGCCATCGTTCGACCGACACTGGCTGGATATCGGATCGCGCGAAACCCGTCTGTTAACGCCGGTCGATCCACTTGATTACGATTCGATTCAGGGGGGCGCTCTCGTCTCGCCGGCCGTTATCACCGAGAACCTTCCGATCGAACGTGGCCAGCTGGACGACCCGTCCGTGATCATGGATCTCATCACGAGCGGGACGTTCACCGGGACGACTGGCTTGAGAGGGAACGAACATGTGGAACGCGATCTCGAACTGATCGACGCCTTCTTGAACCACTATTCACCCGAGCGATCCGATCGATTGACACGGACTGGACTCCTCTATGCGCTCCATAAGGACCAAACGACCGACTACGACGGCCACCCAGATGCGGAGTCCGAAAGAGGGTACCTGTGGCATTGCGACAGTGTGGCTGCCCACGTCGTTCAGTATGAGGGGTTCTTCCTCGAACCGTCCAGCAGTACGTATCAATTCAACGTCTCCCAACGTATCCCACGGCCGAGTATTCTGGGGGACCCGACCGTCGAATCCACCCTCTCCATCGAGATTTCCCCATGATCACTCCCGTTTCACGCTGGCCCGGGCAATCGACGAGCGGGACGGCTCGCGTCCGGACACACAGCTTTCCCCCTGTCCGTGTGTCTGTCCCCTGAACCACTGACGATCTTGGAATATTCCAACGAAGGCTTATCGAACTGTCGCCCGTAGCTCGAAGTAATGAGCGACGACGAGATGGCAGCGAGTTCGGGCGGTGGGGAACCGCCGACAGCGCGGGGTGCAGACGGCAAGACAGGCAAAGCGGTTACGGCCCGGCTCGCCGTCCCCGAGATGGATTGTCCGTCGTGTGCGAGCAAGGTCGACGGGAGCCTCGAACGCGTCGACGGGATCACCGAGGTGTCGCTGTCGCCCACCAAAGGAACCGCGACGGTGACGTTCGATCCCGAACGGACGAGCGAGGAGGGGGTGATCGCGGCCATCGAGGGCGCGGGCTACGAAGTTCTCGACGGCGGGAGCGGGGACGAGAGCGAGAGGGGCACCGACGGCCCCGACGTTGCCCCGCCGACCGAGATCTGGACGAGTCCGCGGGCGATCAAGACTTGGATCGGTGCAGCCTTCCTCGTGGCCGGCCTGGCCGTCGAGTTCCTCCTCACCGGTGGGAACGTCGAGGTCGCCGCTGTCCTCGACTATCCCATTGCGGTCGCTGACGCCCTGTTCCTCGTCGCGATCGTCGTCAGCGGCGCGCCGGTCGTCCGGAGCGGAATCTACTCGGCACGCAACCGGAGCCTCGACATCGACCTGCTGATGGGCGTGGCCATCATCGCGGCGACGGGGATCGGCTACGTCGTCGAGGCCGCGACCCTGGCCGTCCTGTTTTCCATCGCCGAACTGCTGGAGGACTACGCGATGGACCGGGCGCGCGATTCCCTGCGGGAGTTGATGGAGCTGTCGCCCGACGAGGCAACAGTTCGGCGGGAGGCCGCAGCGACCGACGGGAGTGAGGCCTCCGAACGAGCGAGCGGTGAAACCGCGAGCAGAGATGGTGAAGAGGTAACCGTCCCGGCCGAGGATGTCGCGGTCGGCGAGACGGTCCTCGTCCGGCCGGGCGAGAAGATCCCACTGGACGGCGTCGTTCGCGAGGGCGAGAGCGCGGTCGACGAGTCACCGATCACCGGCGAGAGCATGCCAGTCGAGAAGGGCGCTGGTGACGAGGTGTTCGCGGGTTCGATCACCGCGGAGGGCTATCTCGAGGTCGAGGTTACCTCGACTTCCGGGGACTCGACGCTCGCACGCATCATCGAACTGGTCCAGGACGCGGAGGCAAACCGCACCGAAAGCGAGCAGTTCGTCGACCGCTTCGCCGGCTACTACACGCCTGTGGTCGTCGTGCTGGCGATCCTGACCGCTGTCGTCCCGCCGCTGTTGATCACCGGGAGTGCGACGCTCGCGCTCGCAGGTTATGAACTCGTCCTGCCGGGTGGCTGGCGGCCCTGGTTCGTCCGCGGGCTGACGCTTTTGGTGATCGCCTGCCCCTGTGCGTTCGTGATCTCGACGCCGGTCTCGGTCGTCTCGGGGATCACCAGCGCCGCCAAGAACGGCGTCCTGATCAAGGGCGGCAACCATCTGGAGGCGATGGGCGACGTCGACGCCATCGCGCTTGACAAGACCGGCACGCTCACGAAGGGCGAACTCGCGGTGACGGACGTCGTTCCCGTGGGCGAGCGCGAGGAAGGCGACGTACTCCGGCGGGCGGCGGCCTTAGAGCGCCGGAGCGAACACCCGATCGCGGCCGCGATCCGCGAGCGTGCCGATCGCGCGGAGATCGACCCGCCCGACCCCGACGACTTCGAGAGCCTCACCGGCAAGGGCGTCCGGGCCGAGGTGGGGGGCGAGACAGCCTACGCCGGCACGCCGGCGCTGTTCGACGAGCTTGGACTCGATCTGGGGGCGCTGGGGTTCGAGACGGGCGGGGACGCCCGGACCGACGGCGGCAGTCTCGAGGGCCGGGCGGCGTCCGGAGAGACCGTCGCCGAGCGGATCGCCGCCCTCGAGCGCGAGGGCAAGACCATCGTGGTCGTCGGCACCGCGAGCGAGGTCTGGGGCGTCGTCGCGGTCGCCGACGAAGTCCGGCCGACGGCCAGGCGTGCGGTCGAGCGGCTTCACGACCTCGGCGTCGAGCACGTCGTCATGCTGACTGGCGACAACGAGGGCACCGCCCGGGCGATCGCTGCGGAAGCCGGCGTCGATGACTACCGTGCCGAACTGCTGCCCGAGGACAAGGTCAGCGCCGTCGAGACGTTACAGGCCGAGTACGGCGACGTGGCGATGGTCGGGGACGGCATCAACGACGCGCCCGCGCTGGCAACCGCCGACGTGGCTGTCGCGATGGGTGCCGCCGGAACCGACACGGCGCTGGAAACCGCCGATATCGCGCTTTTGGGTGACGATATCGGCAAGTTGCCCTATCTGTACTCGCTGTCGAACCGGGCCAACGGCGTGATCAGACAGAACATCTGGGCCAGCCTGGGCGTGAAAGCGCTGCTGGCGGTCGGCGTCCCGATCGGCTACGTTACCGTCGCGGTCGCGGTCGTGGTCGGCGACATGGGCATGAGCCTCGGGGTCACGGGCAACGCGATGCGGCTGGCCCGGATCGAGCCCGATTCGGACGCAACTGTCACTCCGTCCGCTCGTCAGGGGTCGGCAGCCGAACGGTGACGACGCTGCCGCGGGGGTCGTTGGTGGCGAACGAAAGCTGACCGTCGGAATGCTGGACGATGAGGTGGACGAGCCACAACCCGATACCGCGCCCGTGAAACAGCGGCTCGATGTCCTGGGTACCGGTCAACACCTGGCGCTCCATCTCGGGGATCCCCGGCCCGTCATCGGCGACGTTGATTTCGACGATGCCATCGTCTGTCGTGACCGTGATCGTGATCGTCGGCGTGGATTGGTCCGAGTGAGTCACAGCGTTCTCGACGAGTTCTTCGATCGCCCGGTCGAGGTATTCTACCGTGAGAACGGGCTGTTCGGTCGGGAGATCGACCGTCAACTCGGCCGTCGGATACTGTTCGCGCAGGTCGGCGACCACGCTCTCGACGACCGCAACCGCATCGCGTTGGACCGTCGGGCGGGATTCGGCCAGGAAACTCGTGATCTCCCGTTCTTTCTCCACTGTGGCCCGGAGTTGCTCTCCCGTTCGGATGATCCGTTCCGCACTCTCTCGGGGGTCCGCCGTCGTCGCGTCGGCGATCGAATCGGCGTTGCCCAGGATGACAGTGAGCGCGTTGTTGAGATTGTGCCGCAGGACCCGGTCGATCGTCTGGATCTGGGTAATGCGTGCCCGCCGGTCGGAAACGTCCCTGATGAGCCCGATGAACCCGGTGATCTCGCCGTCCCGGTCCCGGAGATAGAAGACGTTCGTCTCGCCCGGGAACACCTGTCCGGACTGCTTCTCGTAGCGGACTGTCTGAACGAACGTTGGGTCCTCCAGGTGCTGGCTCAGGGATTCCCCCATCGCCTGAAATTCGTCGTCGCTCTCACAGATGGCAGCCGTCGGCTTTCCCTCGATCTCGTCTAAACTGTATCCGAACAGCTCTGTAAACGCCGGGTTGCAATCGACGATCCGTCGATCGGTGTCGGCGACCAGGATGGCGTCTCTGATGCTGTCGAACAGCGATTCGTAGCGTTCCCGTGCTCGCCGGAGATCCTCGACCATCTCCCGGTGATCTGTGACGTCCCGAAGCGACGCTCCCACTCCCTGGATCGCCCCGTCGGCGTCACGTAACGGCCAGTATCGGACGTCGAGCACGCGATCGTCTTCGCCAGCGTGTGTCCGCGTCATCTCGAACTGGACCTGTTCGCCCGCCAGTGCGTCCCCGAGGTGGGGTTCGACTGTCCTGAACTCCCTGTCGTCGAGTACACTATCGAGTGTCCGACCGTGGACCATTTCCGCCTCGATACCGTGAAACGACCGATAAGCCTCGTTGGCGAACAGAAACTGCAACTCCGAATCGATGGCCGCAAGCTGGTCGCGCGAACTCTCGACGGCCTGTTTGTAGTGGGTGATCCGCCGCTCGCGCTCCTTGCGCTCGGAGATGTTTCGGGCGATCGCGACCCGGTATCGGCGACCGTCGATATCGACGTCCGATGCCGAAATCTCGACCGGGACCGTGGTTCCGTCGGCCCGGACATGGGCCGTCTCGTAGTACTCTAATTCCCTGCCCTCCGGTGAATCCAAAAATTCCTTGAACTCATTCGGGTCCGCGAACTCGGGGTTGATCTCGGCGACGGACATCCCGACGAGCGTCGAGCGATCGTACCCGAGGACGTTGCTTGCGGTCCGGTTTACGTCTTCGATCGTCCCCGTCGTCGGGTCCATCAGGAACACGCTGTCGGTCGCTTCGTCGACCAGCCGTCGAAACAGCGTCGTCTCGCGCTCGCGCTCGCGCATCTGGTCCGCCTGTCTCGCCGTGACGGCCCCGGCGGCCACGAAGACGACCATGATCACGATTCGGATGTACAGTTCGTGGGCCGGTATGTCTGTCAGGAGTAGCGCGACGAACGGCGTCCCCTCGTAGAAGAACATGGCGTCTAAAACCGCATCGAGAACCCAGACGGACATTCCGAGGGCCACAGCGACCGCCAGAATCCCCCTCGTGGTTCGCATGTGGTGTACTGACACTCGGCACGGACTTAACTCACCCGGCGAGGGCAACCTGTGACCGCGCCGTTCAGATAGTCATCTGCCTCCGATCGCTCCAGACGGTAGGTGGTTGGCTCACCGAACGATCACGCTGCTATCGCTGTGCCTCAGTGACGACGGTTGCCAGCTCCCGGGTCGCGACTGCCGGCTCGTCCGCGTCCGTGATTTCGGTAATCACCGCAACGCCGTCCGCCCCGGCCTCGACTACCTCGCTTGCGTTCTCGGTGGTGACGCCCCCGATTCCCACGACCGGGATGTCGACGGCGTCGACGATATCCGCCAGACGGTCGGTGCCGATGGCGTACTCATCGTCATCGATGTCGTCCTTCGAGCCGGTGGCGTAGATCGCCCCGACGCCGAGGTAGTCCGTCCCGGCTGCTTCGGCCTCGCGGGCGTCGTCGACGAACGACACTGACCGCCCGATGATCGCGTCTTCGCCGAGCAAGTCACGAGCGACAGCCACGGGTAGATCCTCGTCGCCGAGGTGGACGCCGTCGGCATCGAGTGCGAGTGCGAGGTCGACCCGGTCGTTGACGATGAAGGTGACGCCCGCCTCCCGGGTGTGCTCCCGGATTAGCCGCCCGGTCTCGTAGCGCTCCCGCGCGCTGCGGTCCTTTTCACGCAGTTGCACCACGTCCACGCCGCCGTCGACCGCCGACGCGACGACTTCGGGGGTCGTTCGCTCGCCGGAGAGCGATTCCTGGGTGACCAGATAGACGTTCCAGTCGGGCATAGCCATGTCTGGGTCCGGCGTCGGTGAGTGCGTTGTGGTTCAGCGATCGACTGCCGCGTCGTGGGCTCCCTCGACCGTCCGCCGGAGTTCAGCGATGTCGGGCGCGTACGCGAGATGCGTATTGCAATCACAGTCCGAAGCCCCGATCCCCGCAACCGGTTGGGCTTCGGCCGCGATCTCCCTGGCGACTGGACATTCGATGTCTTCGTCGACCGTCTTCACCACGTCCGTCAATTCCGTCCCGGGGTGCCCCAGCAGGTAATCGACGTGCCAGTGGCGAACGTCCCGCTCGCCCGCCGCGAGTTCGCGGTGGCGGTCGATCCGGCCGAACCCGCCCGTCCCGAAGGCGCTGCCGGTGTAGGCGTACCCGCCAGCCGCCAGCTCGCGCTCGCCCGCCGCGCCGAAGGTGATCGTCGCCGCTTGATCGAGGGTGACGAGGAGCGTATAGGTTCCCTGGGCTGTCATCGATCGCCCGTTCGTCAGTGGTTCCGAAAGGTCTACCGGAGTCAGCCGCTCGAACCATGTTCTTGGCCGCCCTAAATCATCACGTTTGTCCACATCTGTTTTCAGCGGGTGGGAACACCCCTGTGCCCTTTTTGGTGAACCTAGCTAATCCGTAGTTAGGTGAGACTAAATGAGTGAGGTACTGGCCGACGTGGGTTCAGGGGAGTCCGTCCGGTTGACCGAGGTACCGGACGGGGACACGCGCGCACGGCTGTTACGGCTGGGATTTCTGGACGGGGCCGTCGAGTGTCGCCACCATATCCGGAAGGGGCCGGTGATCGTGCGGCGCAACGGAACGGATCTCGCACTCGGCTCGGACCTCGCTAGCGAGATCGAGATCGAACGGCCGACCACGGAGGCCAGTGATTGAGTATGGAGGGGTGTCACGACGCCGGGTGTGACGCGAGCGAGATCGCCGCCGATTCCACCCTGGCGCTGGTTGGCTGTCCGAACGTCGGCAAGAGCGTCGTCTTCGGCGAACTCGCCGAGCAGTACGTCGACGTCTCGAACTATCCCGGCACCACCGTCGACACCACGCTCGCCGAGTTCGGTGACTACCAGCTGACGGACACGCCCGGCGTCTACGGCATCTCCGCGTTCAACGAGGAGGAGCGGGTCACCCGTGAGATCGTCCTCGAAGCCGACGCCGTGGTCAACGTCGTCGACGCGACCCACCTCGACCGGGATCTGTTCCTGACGCTGCAACTGCTCGATATGGGTATCCCGACCGTCGTCGCCCTCAATATGATGGACGAGGCCGAGGCCGGCGGGATCGATATCGACGTCGACGCGCTGGAGGATGCCCTGGGCGTCCCGGTCGTCCCGACCGTCGCCGTCGACGGCGAGGGGACCGACGACCTTCGCGAGCGGATCCCCGAGGCGACCGCGCCCGAAACGACCGCCGTCGAGGACTACTACGACGAACTCCCCGACGAACTTACGGCGACGCGTGCCGAGAAGACGCTGCTGGTCGAGGGTGACGAGCCGCTGGCCCGCGAGGTCGACGTCGGCGGCGTGATGGCCGACGGCGGATCGGCCGCCCTTGTCGAGCCCGGACTGCGCGAGGAGATCTACGGGGGGCGTCGCTCGCGCGTCCAGTCGATCGCCGACGAGGTCCAGACCGTCACCGAGGTCGAGGGCGGGATCAGGGAGTGGCTCTCCGACCTCATGATCCACCCCCTGACGGGCACGCCGATCGCGCTGGCGATGCTCGGACTCATCTTCTATCTCATCGGCGGGGTGGTCGCCCAGCGGATCGTCGGCATTACGGAAGGCGACATTTTCGCCCAGCACTACAATCCTGCCGTCGAGGCGTTCGTGAGTGACCTCCTGCCCGAGGCGGCCTGGGTCGACCCGATCGAGTTCCTGTTGATCAACCCCGAACTCGGCCTGCTGACGATCACCGTCCAGTACGTCGTCGGCGTCCTGCTGCCGCTGGTGCTGGCGTTTTACCTCGCTATCGGGCTGCTCGAGGACTCGGGTATCCTGCCCCGGCTCGCGGTATTGACCGATCGCGGTCTCAACCGGATCGGCCTCAACGGCCGGGCGGTCGTCCCGATGATCGTCGGCGTCGGCTGCGTGACGATGGCGGTCATCACCACCCGGATGGTCGGCTCGAAACGCGAGCGCCTCATCTCGACCGCGCTGCTCGGCCTCGCCGTGCCGTGTTCGGCCCAGATCGGCGTCATCATGGGGCTGCTCGCGGGACTCGGGCTGGTCTGGTGGTTCGGCTACCTCGGCGTCCTGCTGGCCGTGCTCGGCATCGCCGGACTCGTCCTCGACCGGACGCTGCCCGGGGAGGGCCAGGCGCTGGTGACGGAACTCCCACGGCTGCGCGTCCCCCGGCCGGGCAACCTCCTCCGGAAGACCTACAACCGCACGAAGATGTTCCTGCGGGAGGCCGCGCCGCTGTTCGCCGCGACGGCCCTGGTCGTCTCCGCTCTGGACTACGTCGGCGGGCTGGACGCGATCATGGACGGCCTGCGCCCGCTGACCTCGCTGATCGGGATGCCCGCCGACTTCGGGCAGATCCTCGTCCTCGGGCTGATCCGGCGTGACTTCGCCGCTGCCGGCATGACCGACATGGCGCTGAGTCACGCCCAGATCTTCGTCGGCCTGATCGTCATCACGCTGTTCGTCCCCTGCATCCTGACGATGACGATGATCCTCAAGGAGCGCGGCAAGAAGAGCGCGCTCCTGATGTGGCTCGGCTCGTGGGTCGCGGCCTTCACTGTCGGCGGGATCGCGGCCGCCACGCTGGGGGTGCTCGGGGTATGAACTGCCCGACCTGCGGCCTCGACTTCGAGCCGACCGAGGACCTGCAGTGCCCCCGCTGTGGCGCGTCGCTGTCCTGCTCGACGGTGACCTGTGGCGACTGTGACGCCTGTGAGGGCGTCTTCGAACAACTCCGCCGGACCGCCACCGATCGGCTGCGTGCCGACGGCGGCACGGAGTAGGCTCCCCGCTCACCGGCCACACCTCGCTCGACCGACCGTTTCTTTTCCCCGTGGCCCCACGTCGTGGTATGGACCGGGCCGGAAGTACGGTGCAGGCGAGCAGTCCAACCACGGTACTGATCGGCGTGCTGGTCGTCTTTTTCCTCCTGCAGCGGCTGCTTGAAGTGTTCGGCGGCGCACCCGGGACGCTCGCCCTCGCCTGGCCGCTCTCGGAGAACCCCTGGACGCTGGTGACGAGCGTGTTCGTCCACCGTCGGATCATGCATCTGGTCCCGAATGCCCTCTTCCTGTTCGTGATCGGGATCATCCTCGAACGGCGGACGGACCCCTGGCGCTTTTATGCGTTTTTCGTCGTCGTCGGGATCATCGCCGGGGTGATGGAAGTGACGGTCGCTCAAGTGCTGGGCCAGCCGGTCGCCGTTCTCGGGGCCAGCGGTGCGGTTTTCGGCCTGCTCGGGTACATCCTGTTGGGTAATCCGATCATCGACGCCGTCGCCGACCGGATCAGCGTCGATCCGCGGGTAGCAATTCTCGCCATGATCGGCGTCGCGCTCGCGATCACGTGGCTCACCAGGGGCCGTCAGGTCGCGCTGGTCGCCCATTTCACCGGACTCGTCCTCGGGCTGGTGGCCGGCCGAGCGCACGTGCTCCGGAGTAGTCGATCGCGTACGAGAACCAGTACGGAGCGGCGACGCTTCTGAGTAAACAGCCTCGGGCGCGGTGGCCCGAGGCTTCTATTAGAACTCGCAACCGTCGGGCACCGTTCGCTCGTGGAGACGCGTGACGACCCGGTCGGCGACCGTTTCCAGGTGATCGACGTCCTCGCGGTTGTAGGAGATCAGCGTCTCCAAAGCGGCATCGTCGCCGCGCTCGGCCTCGTACCACAGCCGAACGGCGTCCTTTCCCGAAAGGTCCGGCCGGTCGCGTTCGATACCCACGTCTTTCTCGATCTGTTTGAGCCCGCCCGTCAGATCGAGTTGCCGGCAGGGATACATGAGATCGAGGTGTGGTCGGTCGAGGAGTCCGTCGAGGTCGAAGGAATGCTCGAGGAAGGGCACGTCGAAGCGTTTGCCGTTGAAGGAAACGAGCAGGTCGGCGTCGGCGAAGGTTTCCCGGAGTCGGTCCGCGGTGAGATCCCGATCGCGGACGAAGGTCTTCGTCTCGCCGCCCTGCCGGACGCTGACGGTCGTCACCGTGTCGTGGCGCTGATCCAGGCCGGTCGTCTCGATGTCGAAGAAGGCCGCTGAGTCCTGAAAAGACTCGTAGAGGCGCCACTGCGCGCCGCTGGGGAACTGCCGGCCGAAGTAGTGGCTGTCACCGCGAGCCAACCGCTCGCGAGCGTTGTCGATGAACGTCTCGATGCGCTCGGCGGTGGTTGAGCCGACCGCGTCCGGCTCGAAGTCGTCCCAGTGGGTCATTCCCTGCCGCCACAGCTTGCGCTCGGTCTGCTCGCCGACGCCCCTGACCGGAATGAAACTCTGCTCGACGCGCACGATACGGCTAGTCCATCACGGATGGTCCTAAAGGTCGCGGTACCGATGGCATGCGCCATCGAACTCAGAGCGTCGCTCTGACAGCCTGGACGTACGCGTTCGACCCCCAGCTTCGGTGCGGGGTGATCGTCTCGATCAGTGTTCGGGCCTGGTCGGTCCGGAGGTGGCCGTTCCGTGCGTAATCTCGGAGCAATCTCGGAGTCGTGACGAGCGTTGCGTCCTCGAGCAACGCGTGCACTCGTGCCAGGCTCCGGAATTCGTCAGTTAACAACCCGTCCGCGTCGATCGCGTTCGCCAGGACGATCCCGGCAGTCTCGCCCTCGTCCAGCCCGTGATCGGGGAGGTTCTCCGGCGTCTCGGCCCGATCCAGTGGATCGACGCGCGTGTAGTGGTCGCTCGCGGCCAGAACGTTCGTCGCTGCCGCAGCGTGGATGTCGTCGTCCCCGGCCATCTCGTGGAGTTCGCGCTCGACCTGCAAGGGAACCAGCACCTCGGGTCCGGTGAGGAGATATTGGAGGGGGTCAGGGTCGACGGCTGTCTCGTAGTCCGTGTCGGCCTTCGGGATCGCGAGGCTGACTAGCGCGCAGGTGTCGGCGACGACGGTCTCCATCGGTGGCTACTCCGTAGGGTCGACTTCGGCCGTCTCGCCGTCGTAGATATCGACGCTTTCGTCGGGTTCGGGCACGTCGAGGGGGTCGGATTCGAGGTCGGCCTTGAGTAACTCGAACGTGCGGGCGCGTTCGGCCCCGACGAGTGCCTCGACGAGATCGTGGTCAATCCGACCGTCGTAGTAGGCCTCGGCGACGCGCTGCTGGAAGTCCTCGTCGTCGGTCCGCTCGTCGAGAAACTCCTGGAGTGCCTCGTTGATCACGTCGGTGCGGTCGGTGCCCATGATCTCCGCGAGCGCGTCCGCCCGCTCGACGAGATCCTCCGGCGAGAGGAAGTGGACGCGCTTGTGGTCGTTGTCGGCGGCCATGTGTGTCTGTTATGTACCTGTATGAATTAAATTTGTGCATGATATACTCATTTTAGAGACCGCGACGCTCGACCTCTGGCATAGTCTCACGATTCGTCTCAGTTTTACTTTCACTGTGGTCTGAGAACCTTTTTGCCCTTTCCCGATGATTTCAATGGCGGAATGTTAACAACTAAACGACGAGAGGTGGGGTGACGCTGGATGCGTGTACTCGCCCGGTTGCGGGCACGAGCCGACGCGGCGTACGACAACGCGTATCATCACAAACTCCGCGGGCGACTCTGGGGCGCGCTCGACGGGACCGAGTACGGGGCCAGCCACGACGAGAACCGTCCGAAGGCGTTCACGTATTCGAACCCCTTCCCGCCGGGCGACATGGACGAGGGTGACGAGCGAACGCTCCTCGTCGCCTCGCCGTACGAGGACCTGCTGGCCCACGTCGCCGCCGACCTGAAGGACGACCCCGAGCTGAACATCGGCGAGATGCCCTTCACCGTCGAGGAGATCACGCCACTCGCGCCCGACGTCGGCGAGCCCGGAACGAGCGGGACCATTTCGACTGGAACCGGCGTTCTGGTTCGGATTCCGCCGTGGCGGTTCGACGAGTACGGGATCGAGAGCGATCACGAGGAGGCGGAGTTCTGGCGACCGGAACACACGATGGAGCCGTTCCGCAACCAGATCGAGGCGAATCTCGACAAGAAACACGACCTGTTCTGTCCGGACTACTTGCCCGGGCCGAGTGAGGTCGACGGCGAGTTGTTCGACGGCTACGAGTTGCTCAAGACGTTCGCGATACCAGTCACGCCGACGACTGGCGAGCGCGAAACGTGGGTATTGAGCAAGTGGCGCTTCGAATACACCGTTCGGGACGACGACCATCGGCGGCACCTGAACCTGCTGTTGGACGTCGGGATCGGCGAGCGGAATTCGCTCGGGTTCGGGTTCGTGAACATCGTCGACAAGACGGAACCGGGCGAGACGGAACTGGAGGGCGAGAATGCTTTCGCCTGAGGAGTTCCGAGAGGAGTACGACGACGAGGAGTTGGCTGCGGAATTACCGGACTCGCCGATCTCGTCGCTCCGGAGCATCCAGTACCTCTACGGGAAACTCTACACACTCGGGACACTCGGTGGTGGTCAGTATGCTCCGTACCTCACTCCGGACGCCGCAGACGACATCATCGACACCGAGGACAGCCTGATCGTCGTCAGGGTAGACGTTTCCGATGACGAGCCGTCACTCGCCGATGACGACCGAGGACCCGTGTGGGTGACACGATACAGCGACGATTTGGTCCAAAGCGTCTCGCACTGTAAATATCCTGCTGCACGCGGGATCGATCACAGCGTTACGCATCAGGCCGGGCAAAACAGCAACCCCGAGAAACTCGCCCGCTACGCGAAGGAGCGACTGACGAAGTGGCCCGTCGATGACGAAGTGCAAGACGTCGCTGATGAGCATGTCGATGGCTGGATCATCGACGCACTTGCCGCGCTCGGGGAAAATGAAGAGACCCTCGAATCGGTCGAAAGCGGTGTCACTGACGCACTCGGTGGCGAATCGACGACGGCGCTCCTGACAGTACAGGTCAAGACGGAACCGGATGGCGACTATCGTTGGCCCGGAGAGATCGACGGGTTCATGGAAGCGATGCGACGCCGGAAGCTCTCGAAACTCGTCACGAAGAACAAGGCAGACGACTCTTCGGGTGATGCAACCGATCTTGTCACCGGAGACGGAGCGCGTACTGTTGGAACGGCAGAGGACCCACAGAACTACTTCCTCGGCAAGCAGCTGGAGAAGTTCCCTGGACTCGACATCGAGGAGGCATGGCGCTCGCACCCAATCTCGGAAGATGCGGCGATTACGGTAATGAACGCCGACACGTTCGTCGACGAGTGTTCATATCGGACGTTCGGGGCCAAGGTGTATTATCTCCCGTATTTCCAGCGTGTTCCGACGCCCGACAGCGCCAGAGAGCTGTATGGGTTGCTCTACCACGCGACGAAAGACGAGGACATGACGCCTGTCGAAAGGGCCTACCAGGAGTTACGAAACCGAGAGAGCGAGTACGAGTTGCGATTTTACGTTTCAGCCGTCATGCCGCACCAGATGTCGAGATACGACGTGTTCGGCGAGACGATGAACGGTCGCCTGCTATATCCGAAGACGCTGGCTGTCGAACACAACAACGTCGTCGATAAGACGGCGGCGTTCCAGTCGGATTCCGGCCGAACGGCTCCGATGCCGACGCACGACGGTTGGGATCTCCTCACTGAGGATAACAACCGACTTCACCCTGTCTCGACTGGCTGGTACTTCCGTGAGACGTTCGCCGAACGGGATGATGACGAAGCGGCCGCTGACGATCCACGAATTGAAGCGCTGATCGCCGTACTGAGCGGCGACTCGATCGCCGTCGAGACGCTTCTCGAGGAATACGTCGATCGGATCGACACGGACGAGAACGACGAAACCGTCGAATCGTTCCCCTCGTTCCGCGTCGCCAGCCAGTTCGCACAGTTGTGCGCTTTGGCGACCGACGAACTGGACTTGCTCTCGACGGACGATCCCGGGAAGGAATCGATCACACGAGAACCGAACTACGAGGAAGACTCCATGGAAACAGCAGCACAAATCCTGGCGACAGACGGAGGTAACGCCGCCGCGGAGAAGCTAGAGACGTTCATCGAGGACACTCCCGCGCTCGCCCACGATCCGGACGCATCGCTCAACGACCAGCGCCGCGGCGCGTTCCTGCTCGGCGTCCTCATCGGCGAAGTCGGCGGGTACCAGAACTACAGCGAGGAGCGCTCAACGACGTTGATCGACCAGTATCCGGTGAAATCGATCACCCGGACGCGCATCAAGAAAGTCACGCAGGAAGCGATCGGCAAGACGATCACGTATACACGAAACGAGGATCGGACGATCACGCTGTTTGAGCACGTCGTCGAACGACTCCGGGAGACGATCCTGCGTCCCGACCCCGACGAGTGGGAGATCGAAACCGACGACCTGCGGTTCTACTACGCGCTCGGCGTGACGTACGGCATGAACGACCATCCCGACTGGGAACAGACTGAAACCGATACCGAGGAGGAATCCTGACATGACTGACAACATCGACATCGTCGAGAATCGCTCCGAGATCGTCTTCCTGTACGACGCCGTCGACGCGAACCCCAACGGCAATCCGCTGAGTGGCGCTGATCGACCGCGGATCGATCCACAGACCCAGCAGGCAATCGTCACCGATGTCCGCCTGAAGCGCTATCTCCGCGACCAACTCGACGACGACGGCCACGGGGTCTACATCCGGAACGTCCAGGAAGAGGGACTCCAGTACACGCGAGAACAACTCCTCGAAGATCGACTCAAGGAAGTCGATCCTGATGACTACGATGTCGACGAAGACGAGGAGGCCGAGCGGTTCAGGGACGACATCTTCGGGACGTTCCTCGAAAACAGTGCCGACGTTCGATACTTCGGGGCGACGATGGCGACTGACGCTGGCGACTACGAGGACTACCTACCGGATCACTTCACTGGCCCGGTCCAGTTCTCGCCCGGGAAGACCATGCACGCCGTCAACGAGAACGAGGAGTACGACAGCCTGACGAGCGTCATCGCCACCCAGGAGGGCAAAGAGCAGGGCGGATTCGATCTCGACGATCACCGGATCCAGTACGGCCTCATCCGCTTTCACGGACTTGTCGACGAGCACGGTGCCGAGGACACGAAACTGACGCGAGGCGACGTGCGTCGCCTCGACACGCTCTGCTGGCGGGCAATCAAGAACCAGACGATCAGTCGGAGCAAAGTCGGTCAGGAACCCCGACTGTACTGCCGCGTCGAGTACGAAGAGGAGAGTTTCCACATCGGCGGCCTCGACAAGGATCTCGAACTGGACGAGGACGAGTCGAAGCCCGACGAAGAACTCCGGAACGTGAGGGATCTCACCGTCTCAGTCGACGCGTTCGTCGACCGCGTTCGCAACGCCAGCGACCAGATCGAACAGGTCCGAATCGTCGCGAGCGACGTCTTGGACGTCTCACACGACGGTGAAACTGGAGGGCCGGAGGTTCTCATTGGGGCTCTCGAAGACGTACTCGGCACGGACGCGGTTGAGGAGGTCAACGTATACGACGAGTACCGGAAAACGCTGGCCGACGCCAGCGAGTGACGATGACTCGGCAATCGCTGGACAAGTCGGTGTCTGAAGGGTCGACGGAGCGGATAGTCCCTGAACGCTGTCTTTCCCTGACAGTCCGAGGTCCGTGGGGCCATTTCAGGCGTGTCGAAGGCAACATCGTCAAACAGACGTACCGGATCATCCCTCGAACGACGATTGCAGGCTTGCTCGCGGCCGTGCTCGGTATCGGTCGAGACGAGTATTACGACCTGTTCGGTCCGGACGCGTCGGCAGTCGCGATCGAGCCAGTCAGAGAGCTCCGGACGGTGAACATGCCGATGAATACGCTCTCGACTGCCGCAGGCGATCTGACTTCTCTCAACGGTCGAGGGAAGATCAGCATCAAGCTCCCCGATCCGACGAACCTCCGGCAACAGCACAACTACGAAGTGTTGGTCGAACCGGCCTACCGGATCGACGTTTGGTTGAGTGACGCCGATCGGTTCGAAGAACTCGCATCGATGCTCGATGCCGGGAAATCCCATTATGTCCCGAGCCTCGGACTCTCTGAACACCTCGCTGATATCGAGTTTCATGGTGTGTTCGACATCGAACCGATAGATGAGGGGGCCGAACGAGTCGAGATCGATTCCGCAGTCCCGGGCGGTTTCGACGACGTGATTATGGACGCCGGCCACCGCTGCCAGATCGAGGAATCGCCGGCATTCATGACCGCTGACCAGGGTGGGCGGACGACGACCGCGTTCACGACGTACGCGTACAATCCTGACGCAGGCCCGCTTACAGTATCTGGTGCGGATGCCGCCCGGGTCGGCGACCGAACGGTGGTGTTCGTCTGAGTGAGTCGTCCGTATTCACATCCACCAGAGGACGGGCGGGAGGGAACGTATCTCCTCGATCATCTGAATGACGTCGCGTCCCGGGTCGAGTATGTCGTTCCGGAAGACGCCGAAACGCCGTCCGGAGAGTCCTTCAAGTCGACCGTCGAGACGCTGGGGTACGTCCATGACTTCGGCAAAGCAACGACGTACTTCCAGAAGTATCTCGAAACGGGTCGGTCACCCGACGATAAACGGCTCCGCCATCACGCGCCGCTCGGTTCGTTCGCGTCGTATTACGCCCTCGACGCGAAAGGATACGAAAGAGAGACCTGTCTCGCCGGGTTTGTCGCCGTGGCGAAACACCACGGACGCCTACCGAACGTTGCCGAATACGTCTTCGACCGCGCACATGGACAGGACGGTGACGAGTACCACGCGATACTTGCCAAGCAGATCAATGACATCGACAGCGATGCGTCCGAGGTGGCTCAGGAGGTGTTCGAAACGGCGACGAACGGCGCTGGATCCTGGGATGAGTTCCGAGACGGATTCATCGATCTACTCGATGCGATAGAAGACACCGTCGCGACGGAGGGGATCGTCCCCGAACCGCGGGAGGATGCTGTTTCGGACGCCTGTTACGGACTCGTCCTGCAATGTTGGGGATCGCTCGTTCTCGCCGACAAGACCAGTGCAGCAGGGGCCCCGAACGACGAACGAACGTTCATCGCTGAAACGCCGTCCACCGACCGTCTCGACGAATACGTCGAAGGACTTGAGGCAGACGTTCGACAGGACGAGGACGGGACCCGGACCGAACGGCTGAATCACTACCGATCGCACGCACGAGACAGCGTTTTGAATGCCATCCCGGAGTTCCTAGCGGCCGGAAGTGACGTGGCGACACTTACGCTCCCGACGGGAATGGGGAAGACGCTTACCGGACTCTCTGCAGCACAGAAACTCCGCGACGAGGGTCAACAGAGCCGTATCGTGTACGCCCTTCCGTTCACGAGTATCATTGATCAAGTCGTCGAGGAACTCGAAACGATCTATCGGACGGATGGGACCGGACGACTGCTGACTGCCCATCACCATCTCGCCGAGACGACGATCAGAGATACCGCCGACGAGGACGAAGCTGACCTCTCCGACGACGTGGCCGGGATGCTTGCCGAAAGCTGGCGGGCGGGCGTGACAGTCACGACGTTCGTCCAGTTGTTCGAGAGCCTGGCCGGCCCGAAAAACAGGCAGTCGATGAAACTTCCGGCACTCCGGGACGCCGTCGTGGTTCTCGATGAACCACAGAGCCTCCCGCTGGACTGGTGGAAACTCGTCCCTCGACTTGTGGACGTGCTTACCGAGCAATACAACGCGACGGTGGTCGCGATGACTGCCACGCAGCCACGACTGTTCGAGGACGAATTCGAACTCGTGGACGACCCGGACCGATATTTCGAAGTCGTCCGTCGCGTTTCCTACGAGCTCGACGATTCGACCGAGCGCTATATCCAGTCTCAGAGCGAGCCAAAATCTTACGCGGCGGCCGCCACCGAACTCCGTGAGGCCGTCTCATCGGGACAGACGACGCTCGCCGTCTGTAACACGATCGACAGTGCCCGAGAACTCACGGAGCGGGTCGGCGACGATGTCTTTGTCGACGTTGGTCGCCTTTACGACGACGAACTACAGGAAGCGGGGTCAGCTGACGACGTTGATCCTGTCGAACTCGCGAAGCGCGTTGTAGCGACCGACGACAATGCACTCCTTCATCTGTCGACCCGACTTCGGCCTGCGGATCGGCTCACGTTGATCGAGACGGCGAAAGCGCTCACCGAACGGGGCCATCCGACGCTCGCGATCTCGACGCAACTCGTCGAGGCCGGCGTCGACATCAGCTTCGATCGTGTGTTTCGCGACCTCGCTCCGATCGACAGTATCGTTCAGGCAGCCGGGCGGTGTAACCGTTCTTTCGAGCGCGAGCAGGGAGTCGTCACTGTCTGGTGGCTCGACGTGCCCGACGAGCAGTCGAAGACGCCGGCGGAAGCCGTGTACAATCGCGGGACAACGCTGCTTCCTACTGTCGCAGACACGCTCCGACAGATCCGGGACGAATCCGGATCGCTTTCCGAGACTGACGTAGCTCGAAGGGGTGTCGAACGGTATTTCGAACGGCTGCGAGAAGACAAGGATGTCGGGAAGCAAACGTATGCCGACTGGGTTGACGACGCGAAAGCGAACGAACTCGGAACCATTTCGCTCATCGACGAACAGCTTTCGGCAGAGATCATCGTCACCCGAACGCCTGCTGAACGGGAGCGGGCGGAAGCGATACGGAACGCTCAACGCAACTTCGAATTCGAGGCGCTTGGCCAGTTGCTCGACGAGACGAAGCCGCTGCGTATTTCGGTCCCGTATTACTCCGAGGATAGCCAGACCGCCGACGCGATCACGGATCTCCCGCCACTCGTCGAAGACGAAGGCATATACGAACTCGACGTGCAGCAAAATCCGTCGCACTTCGATCGAATGACGGGATTCGTCGTTCCCGAGGCGAGCGTCGATCACCAGTTCCTATGAGTGGACACACTGACGAGCGGACCGGCGAAACCGACCCTGTCGATCTCCTGCTCGAATCAGCACGCGACGAGGCCGTCGAGTCGTCGTTTCACGTCACCGGTGTGATGATGCAATATTATGAAGTGTGTGAGCGCGAACTCTGGTTCGAGAGCCGCAACATCGAGATCGATCGAGAGAACCCGAACGTCGTCCGTGGCACGCACGTCGACGAGACGGCCTACGACGAGCAGCGGCGGAACCTAAGTATCGACGGTCGGATCGCGCCCGATCTGCTTGATGACGGTCGTGTCGTCGAGGTGAAGCCGTCCTCGACGCTGGTCGAGCCGGCACGCCTCCAGTTGCTGTACTACCTCTGGTATCTCGATCGGGTCGTCGGCGTCGAGAAAGAGGGTGTCCTGGCTCATCCGACCGAACGAAAGCGCGAATCGGTCGAGCTGACAGACGAAACTGAACAGCAAGTCGAGGACGCGATTCGCGGGATTTACGACGTGATTCGAAGCGAGACGCCACCGCCCGCGACGGAAAAGCCGTTCTGTGAGTCGTGTGCGTACTACGACTTTTGCTGGAGCTGTTGATCCATGAACGACAACTACCACATCTTCTCGGACGGACGGGTCGAACGCCACAACGACACGGTACGACTCGTCACCGAGGACGACGAGAAGAAGTACCTCCCGATCGAGAACGCCGAGGCGCTGTACCTCCACGGGCAGATCGACTTCAATACGCGGGTGATCTCGTTTCTCGACGACCACGGCGTCGCGATGCACGTTTTCGGCTGGAACGACTACTATTCGGGCTCGATCATGCCCGAGCGTGGCCAGACATCGGGTCAAACGGTCGTCGAACAGGTCCGGGCCTACGACGACGAAGCCCATCGTGGCAACATCGCCCGTGAGATCGTGGCGGGAAGCATCCACAACATGCGGGCGAACGTCACCTATTACGACAACCGGGACTACGACCTCGGCGCGACACTCGAGTCACTCGATCGTCGACGTGACGAGATCAAGTCCGTGGCGTCAGTCGAGGAAGCAATGGGCGTCGAAGCGAGTGCGCGACGTGCCTACTACGCGATATTCGATCAGATTCTGCCCGACGGCTTCGTCTTCGGGGGTCGAAAGTACAATCCGCCAAACAACAAGGTGAACAGCCTGATCTCGTTCGGCAACAGCCTGGTCTACGCGAATATCGTCTCGGCAATCCGGGCCACGGCACTCGATCCGACGATCAGCTATCTCCACGAGCCTGGCGAGCGACGGTACTCACTGGCACTGGATCTCGCTGATCTCTTCAAGCCCGTCCTGACGGATCGCGTCGTTTTCCGACTCGTGAATCGAGGGCAGTTGTCCGACGATGATTTCGATTCGGAGATGAACGCGTGTCTGCTCACCGAGAGTGGCCGGGAGACGTTTTCGAAGGAGTTCGAGCAGACACTTGACCGGACTATCGACCATCCCAGACTTAATCGGAAGGTAAGCTACCAGTACCTCCTTCGGGTCGAGGCGTACAAACTCAAGAAACACCTGCTGACTGGCGAGGCCTACGAGTCCTTCGAGCGGTGGTGGTAACGTGGTGTACGTCGTCGCCGTCTACGACGTCGAAGCGGACCGAACCTACCTCTTTCTGAACTTCTTGCGTCGGTATCTCACACACGTACAGAACTCGGTGTTTGAGGGTGAAATCACAGAGGGCGATCTCGAAGAGGTCAAGGGAAAGCTTGATTCGATGCTGGAGCCCGGCGAGTCGGTGATCGTCTACCGGATGAGTTCCGAACAGTATGTCTCGCGTACTGTCTACGGCGAGGATCCGACCGAGGACAGCCAATTTCTATAGTGTCGTCATCGACCTCCCGGGTCTCGTGGGCTATTGACGGTCGACGAAAACACTAACTTCCAGGCAAGGGTATCACGCGCTATATGGCCGGTTTCGGCCATGGTTTCAGACGGACCCTCGTGGGGTTGAAGCCCGCGGTATATCGACAAGCCGAAAGCGGCCACCGACGTTTCAGACGGACCCTCGTGGGGTTGAAGCGCGTCGAGGAGTTGGGTCACGTTGTCCTGTGTATAGGTTTCAGACGGACCCTCGTGGGGTTGAAGCGTATTAGTCGGATCGCGTATGATAACCAGCGTCTCGTTTCAGACGGACCCTCGTGGGGTTGAAGCTCGCGGGTCACTGGCCGTCACCTCCGTCAAACTCGGTTTCAGACGGACCCTCGTGGGGTTGAAGCATCTCCTGAGGTCCGTCGTTGGCCTGCCAGGAGTCGGTTTCAGACGGACCCTCGTGGGGTTGAAGCTCTTGCAGGATGTCGATCACCTCGTCCGTCGACGTGTTTCAGACGGACCCTCGTGGGGTTGAAGCGGCCGGCGGTGGGGGGTTAGAGAAAAGGGGTCTAAAGTTTCAGACGGACCCTCGTGGGGTTGAAGCTCCCCGAGAGGTGGACGGCCGTGAGCGGCCCAGAACGTTTCAGACGGACCCTCGTGGGGTTGAAGCTCACCCGGCGCAGGGCACTGAAAGCGGGCGCTGGCGGTTTCAGACGGACCCTCGTGGGGTTGAAGCGGTGGCCTGCTCGCCGTGGCGATCGGCGCGCTCCCCGTTTCAGACGGACCCTCGTGGGGTTGAAGCACGATCCGGCCACCGTCGCTGAATCCCTTTATCTCGGTTTCAGACGGACCCTCGTGGGGTTGAAGCTACGGCCACAATACTGAATTATGATATTATCACATGTTTCAGACGGACCCTCGTGGGGTTGAAGCGGACGATGGTGAACGACATGGTTTCGATAGCGAAGCGTTTCAGACGGACCCTCGTGGGGTTGAAGCACCGCCTGACGGTCGCTCACCACCGGTAAGCTCCCGGTTTCAGACGGACCCTCGTGGGGTTGAAGCACGTCGGACCCGACGACTGACGCTGACGGCCAGCCGCGTTTCAGACGGACCCTCGTGGGGTTGAAGCCGAATCTCGGTCTGATTGCTGTCCCTGCTGCTGCAGTTTCAGACGGACCCTCGTGGGGTTGAAGCCAGACACCGGTATTTGTCAACCGTTTAACTTCAGGATGTTTCAGACGGACCCTCGTGGGGTTGAAGCTGGCGGACTTGATAAGACCCAGCCATCGCGTCAACGCGTTTCAGACGGACCCTCGTGGGGTTGAAGCTTGAAGGGTCCTGGTATCGCGTCGATCGCCTGAACGGGTTTCAGACGGACCCTCGTGGGGTTGAAGCGCTTTGTGAGACGGCATCAATCGCTCCCGCGCCTCGGTTTCAGACGGACCCTCGTGGGGTTGAAGCCGACGTAACTGGCATGCCCGACACTTTCGGTGGGGTGGTTTCAGACGGACCCTCGTGGGGTTGAAGCACATGACGGCAACAAGATGGTGGGTGAAGGCATTTGGTTTCAGACGGACCCTCGTGGGGTTGAAGCGACACCTACCAACCACTGGATGAACAGTTTGGCTTTGGTTTCAGACGGACCCTCGTGGGGTTGAAGCAAACATCATCCAGCGAACTTCTAACTCACTTTCCTGAAGTTTCAGACGGACCCTCGTGGGGTTGAAGCGTCTTACCAGTCTTCGGATCGCCAGCGACGGTCAGTTTCAGACGGACCCTCGTGGGGTTGAAGCTCTACAAATTGCCCCTGCATCGTCTGTAGATCGTCAGTTTCAGACGGACCCTCGTGGGGTTGAAGCATCCGGAAAAAAGAGGGTCGACACGGCCGACACGCGTTTCAGACGGACCCTCGTGGGGTTGAAGCATGGAAGGCGGGGAAATCGCCCGGCGATCGACCAGTTTCAGACGGATCCTCGGGGGTTGAAGCGTCCTTGATCTCGCCGTGGGCTTCGGCGAGCGATCTTTGGTATATACTTACGTTTAGCGAGGCTCCCACCCGAACTCTGTCTCTGGCATGGTGTCCTCCTATGAAAAGACGCCCTCGGCTGCCGCGTCAGGCCCGCGTCGCAGTGATCGTGAGAGATACCGTCACTTCGCCGTCAGGGCTCGTGCCGTAGACGCCAGTGTTGTCGAACACCAGATCATACTCTCCTGCCCCGACTGACGTAGTTAGCTGTCCACTCTCCGCAGCCGTCCGTTGAGCGCGGTGTTGGACATCTGAGTTTCTGTCCCGGTAACGATCGTACTCGTCGTCATCAAGGAGGATGACGTCGATCGGGCCGCCGTCAGTCACCTCGAACTCAACACTGTACTCGACAGCCACATCCGGCTCGAGGATGCGTGTCGCGTACCGACCGGAAGGGATCGTGACCGTTCCCTCGAGCGTCTCCGACGTCAGCCCGGAACTCCGCTCGACATCCCAGCCCTCGCCGTAGACTCGGTGCGTGGTCTGGCCGAGCGAGTCCAGCGCGACGATCGCGCCACCGCCCAGGAGCACCGCGCCACCGCCCAGGAGTAACCGCCGGCGCGTTACCAGCGTCGGGCCGTCGCCCGCCCCGCCGGCCCCGAGGGCCTCGTCCGCCGGTGGCTCTTCGGGCGCACGCCCCGTCTCGCCGAGGAGATCAGATCCACACTCACTGCAGTACCGGCCAGAGCCGGGCGCTTCGGCCCCACACACCGGGCAATATGTTGGCGTCTCAAACTCTACCATGTGTGGATCTGTGTATGGGTATCAAATATATTTCGGGGCATGGTCACTTCCACTGGGCTGTTTGGACAGTCAGCGCGAGCTGGACATCTCGCCACGGCCACCAGTTTCAGACGGACCCTCGTGGGGTTGAAGCTCGATCCGGGACCGGTCGCTCCCGAAAACCATCAGGTGTTTCAGACGCACTCTCGTGGGGCGACTGCCTCCAAAACCAGCACTGTGACGGAATCGCGTTTCCGATCACTCGGCAATGTCACTCCAAGTATAACCGAACCCTATACGTTTTCGATCCGCCCGTCTCGCGATCGCCAGTCTCCACGATCGAGGAGTCGTTCGAGCATCGGCCGAAGATCGTCGGCGGCGACGCCGAAGTATTTCTCGCGGCCGACAGGCGTCCGGAACTGGACGATACAGGTGTGATCGGTGGCTTTGAAGACCGTCAGCATACTGCCGGTCGTTCGGTTTCCGGCGGCGAACAATCGTGATGTCCCCCCGCTCGTCACACGTGACCCGAGTTCCCAGCTCAGTGATTCGATCGCCGCCCGGTCGATCGGCAGAATGTCGGCGAGGTGTTTCCCGTCCCCCGAATCGGATCCACCCTGCCGCGCCTCACGGGATGACATACCACTGCATACGCGATGGGTTACTAAAAATGACGCCATTCGAGCGCTCTCTTGTGGCGTGGTAACCCGTGTGTGAACCAACAAGCCTATATACTGGTGTGGTATACCATGTCATGTATGGCGACCGCACCGAGCACCGACGACGTCATCGATCAGTTCCTTGCCCAGCGCGGGCACGAAACGGACGCGGTCGGATGGGACGAGAGTTATAATAAAAAGCAGTGTCCCGAGTGTGGTGGATTACACGAGGCGACAGCCACGGAATGCTCGGTCTGTGAGTGGACGCCGGCGCGGTCGAGCTAGGATCGCGTTCGAGCTTGGTGGTCCCCCGGCTCCGGTTCGGACATCTCCCAAGATTTTTCAGCACCGCCAGAATACCTATCGTCAGTGGACGAAAAACGCCCCATTGAAGAGGTGCTGGATACGATCGGGGATCAGCACGCGCGCCACGTGCTCGCGGCCGTCAGCCAGGCACCCAAGTCGGCCAAGGAACTTAGCGAGGAGCTCGAGCTGTCACTGCCGACGGTCTATCGTCGCCTCGAAATCCTCGAGGAGCACGATCTGGTCAGCGACCAGACGAGCGTCGCCGAGGACGGCAACCACTACAAGGTCTATGAGTCGAACTTCGAGAGTACCGTCATCAGGCTCGAAGACGACGAGTATCAGGTTCGGATTTACCGATCGGAGAACTTGCCCGACCGGTTCGGCCAGCTCTGGGACGACCTCAACCTCGAGTGAGACCGTGTCGCTTACCGCAACTCTTTGAGTAGCTTAATATAGGGAGCTTGTCAAACTGGAGACGATCGTACTATGGTCGACACCGTGGTGCAGTATGGACAGGGGGCCCTGGTGTTGTTACGACTCGTGCTCTTCGGGCTGACGCTCGGGATCACGCTCATTAGCTTTCAGGCGTACCAGAAACGACGGAGCGAGCGACTCCAGTATGCGTTTATCGGGTTCGCTTTCATCAGCATGGGAGTCGCCGTCAGCAACATCGTCTCGCAGATGTTCACGTCCCAACCGGCTCCGCGAGTGCGGCTATTTTTCGATATGACCCAGACAGTGCCGTTTATCATCGGCTTTGCCATGCTGTACGTCTCGTTGTACCGGTAGCGAATTGGGGTACTTTCGCGGTCAGGGAAAAGTCACGTCGCTTATGAGGGGGCGGCCCTAGTTACTGTGCAATGACTGAATCGACGTCCCAGGTGACCCGTCTGTTCGGCGGGCCTGGCAGCGGGAAGACGACGGCGTTGCTCGACCGGGTCGAGGACCTCCTCGAAGACGACGACGTAGACGTTCGGGACGTCCTCGTCGTCTCGTATACGCGGGCAGCTGCCGCGGAGGTTCGCGAGCGGCTCGCCGAGCGCCTCGATGTCTCGCCGCGCTCACTCAAGGGCAACGTGTGTACGATGCACGCAAAGGCCTACGAGTTGTTGAACCTCTCGCGTGGCGACGTCGTTGGCGAGTCCGACAAACAGGAGTTCGCCGAGGAGTACGGCATCGAGTACGAGGATCAGTACGAAGGTGGCCGACGGCGAACGGCCCGATCGACGACGATCGGCAACAAGATCATCGCCACGAGCCAGTGGCTCCAGCGCACTCGCCGGGACGTCGCCGACTGGTACGATGTCCCCTTCAAGTGGAACGACGAGAAGGTCCGACTGCCGCCGGAGATCGACGAGAACGCTCAGACGGGCAACAAGTACACCCCGACGTGGCCCAGCGACGACGACCGGATCGACGTCCCGGAAGTCATCCGCGCCTGGCGGTCGTACAAGGGTGAACACGGGCTGGTCGGGTTCGCCGACATGCTCGAACGCGTCAAGCAGCGCTCGTTGCTCCCCAGCGTCGATTACCTCGCCATCGACGAGTTCCAGGACATCACGACGCTGCAATACGACGTCTACGAGGAGTGGAAAGCCCACGTCGACCACGCGCTGATCGCGGGCGACGACGATCAGGTCGTCTACGCCTGGCAGGGAGCCGACCCCAACCTCTTGCTCGAAGAGGAGGGCGAGGACGTCATCCTCGACACCTCACATCGACTTCCCTCGGAAATCCTCGAAGTCGTCCAGCGCGAGGTCACCCACATCGACCAGCGCCAGGAGAAGAACCTCTCGCCGCGCAAACAGGGGGGCAACGTCGAGGCCGTCCGGAACCCGTCGATGCTCGATCTCGTCCGGAACGTCCGGGGGACCGTCGAGGAGGACGACGGCACCGTCATGGTGTTGTTCCGGGCGCGCTACCAGATGTTCCAATTTGTCGATGAGTTTATCGACGAGGGCATCCCCTTCCGGACGATGACCGACCAGCGGATGTGGACCGACCGCCTTACGGACTACGTCAACGGGATCGAGGCCCTCGCGGCCGACGAACCCCTGACGGCTCTGGAGGGGCGACGGCTCGCGGACATGCTCGAAGACACGGCGTTCGGCACCGGCGAACGCGACGATCTCTTCGACGATCTCGAAGATCGCCAGGAGGCCGCCGAGACGGACGACCTCACCGAGATCGAGGTCGAGCCGGATCTCATCCGCGATCACGCGCCGTTCCTGCCGGAACCGCCGGCTGCCGCCGACATGGTTCGGAAAGTCACCAGCTTCCAGGAACAGACGATCGACGCGTACTTCGCCGGCGACTACGAGGGCATGGACCCCGGGCGGGTTCGCCTCGGCACGATCCACAGCGCGAAGGGTCGGGAGGCCGATCACGTCTTCGTCGCGACGGATCTCACCGAGAAGGTCGTCGAGCAGATGGCCGCGACCGTCGAGCGCAACGAGATCGACGTGCCCGCTGTCGATGAGTTCACCAAACACACCGATCCGGTTCCGACGCTGACCGATAACGAGCGCCGGGTCTTCTACGTCGGGCTCTCCCGTGCCCGCGAGCGACTCGTCATCCTCGAAAACCTCGTCAGCGGCGCGCCGACGCTGCCGATCGACGTCCTGTTGAACAACGAACCCAGCGAGGACCCAGAGGCGGCTCTCGCGTCGATTCTCGGCGAGGAAGCGGCTGCCGTCCACTGATCGGCTGTTCCGTTCCCCGACCGCTTTCACTCGTCGATCAACTGTCCATCGAGATAATTCCGGGCGTTGTCCCGCGTCGACTGTGAGACTTTTACGAACGTGACGACGCGCTCGCCGCTCTCGTCTCGGTCCTGCTGGATTTCGAGCTCGATGCCCATATCCCGCAAGTGCGAGAGGAGTGCCTCGATCACGGCAGGGTCGTCCCGGACGGTGTGTTCCTCCCCCACAGTCTCGCCGCGCTCGACCGCTCTGACGGTTTCGACCGCGGGCAAGAGGATCGACTCCCCGAGTTCCTGGGCTCGCTGGCGGGGCTCGCCCTTCGTTCGATCCAGCTCGATGGCCTGGAACACCTCCCGGAGAACCCGCGGAAAGACGAAGTCCCGCCCGTAGTCGAAGGGGAGCGAGAACGCGTGTTCCAAATCGGCTCGATGCGTCGCCGATGTCGTGTATTTCAGCTGCCGGGTACCGTCCATCGATTGCAGCACGACCCCTTCTTTGCCTGCCCGGTCCAGGTCGTCGATCACCTCCCGGACGGCCTCAGCCGCCTTCGCCGGATCGCACTCGCCGAACTCGGGAACCGTCGCCAGGCCGTGGCGCGCACAGAGGTCCCGCCGGTGATCGACCGCCAATGGCCGGCCCGTCTCTCGGTCACGGACGTCGAACACTTCGAAGGCAGCCGACTCGACTGTGGGATACTCGTGTGGCGTGTAGGGGTTCTCCGGGCCGATCAACTCCCCACAGAGCATGCGCTCGGGATTGGCGTCGAAAACGGAGTCGGGGTTGAGTAGCTCCCTGACTTTGCTGGTGGTGTACGGACAGATGTATCCGCTCCGGGTGAACCCCAGGACGTCGCCGTCGATCCGGGCGACGCGGACGTTGTACCCGTTGCGCTTCTCCTCGATCGTGACTCGCCCGTCGAAGTGCTCGGCGATCCCTGGGTCGAGCACCAGCGTTCGCGGGATCGACGGAAATCCCCGGACGACGGTCCCGTCGACGATTGCCGTCCCACGCTCGATCCCGTGGCGGGCAGCCGAGAGGTGACGGTAGCGCCGCCCCTCGTACATATCAGTCTCGAACGCCGCGAGGACCCTTTCGACCTCCTCGTCCGGGATCCCGAGAACCGCCGCCCAGTCGCGATCCTCGTCCATGCTGACAGCTACGGCGTCCCGACCAATAGCTATGGGGGGTGATAACACGCCACTCCGGTATGTAATACAAAAACCGCGGCCAGAACCCTCAGGCAGTGGCGGATTCGGCGTCCTCTTCGGCTTCGCGCTCGGCTTTCTCCTCGGCTTCCTTGTTGGCCTTGATCTTTTTCATCCGGAAGATCTCCTCGCGTTCCTGCTCTTCGAGCTTCTGCTCGATGTAGTCCTGACTCGATCTGAGATCGGGCAACAGCGTGAACTCCAGGGCGTTGACACGCCGCTTCGTGGTCTCGATCTCGTCGAGCAGTTCCTTCATCGCGGTCTCGACCTCGGCAGCGAGGATGATCTGTTCTAAGAGTTCCTCGTAGACTTCCGCGACCTCGTCGATCCGGGCGCTCGTCCCGAGGACCCCGTACCCGCGTTCGTCCAGGCTCTTGCGCACCTTCGTCGATTCGATCTGCGGGACGACGACGCCCATGATGTTCTTCGACTGGGTGGTGATCTCGGGGTGTTCCTTCAAGGCCGCCGCCGCCCCGCGGACGGCGACGTCGCCCTCCATCGCCCGCGCCATGTCGATGCGCTCTTGGGCGCGGTCGTAGGTCTCCTCTAAGTCCGCACGGACGTTCTGGGCCTGGTCGAGGATGTCCATGAACTCCATGATGAGGCCGTCACGCTTCTGTTCGAGCGTGTCGTGGCCCCGCTCGGAGAGTTCGATTCGATCCTCGATCTGCATGAGGTTCTTTCGCGTCGGCTTGACGTCCTGGGCCATTACCACCCGATAACCGAGCCACTCAGTTAACGCTTTTCAGTCGATGTGAGTTTGTGTTTGGATCTGTGACTTCTGGATCCGCCAGTGATGAGTCCAGCATGAAAGCCCCGGCTGGCTCCGGTCGAGGCGCTCGCTGCGGTCCTCACTCACTTCGCTCGTTGCGGTCCTTGCGTCGCCCGTCTTCCCGGAGCCAGCCGCCCCTTTCAGTCCCACCCGTGTCGGCTTCTTCACTGGCTTAAGTGGGTGGGACTGAAAGGGGCGAGCCGCGCGTGGCGGCGTACGCCGCCACGGAATGAGGAGGTCGGCGTCGCCGACCTCCCTTTCGGGGAAGGCGGACCCGACAAGCACCGGAACGCAGTGAGGAGCGCAGTCGCGGTCCCCCGACTCGAACGGCTCGGGGCTTTCATGCTGTTCGTAGTACTCTCCCTCGCCTCAATCTTATCAGAACGTCATCTCGCGTACCCAAACCCATCCACGTAACTCATCACCAGAACCCTTGCTCACGGTCAATCCAGGTGACGATCACCACGTGGGGCAGGGTCAGGACGGCGATGCCAACGAGATAGACCCCGATCGCGCTCGCGACTCCCTCGCTCGCCGGCGTCAAGACGTACAGCGCCCACAGGAAACCGCCGGCAGCGAGCGTCGTCGGCAACGCTTCGACCGCCAGCCGACCGGCCGGCTTCAGCCACTCGCCAGCCGAAAGCGAAGACGCCGTCCGCTGATCCAGCAACCCAACCCGGACGATGTGACGCAGCGAGTGCCACAGACAGAAGTACGCCCCGATGGCGAGCACTGGCTCGACGAGGAGGAAAAACACCCACAGCAGTGCCGTCTCGGCCGCGTCGAGTCGCCAGCCGCCGTTGTCGCTCTGCCGACGACCGTTCGCCTTCGCCAGCCGCCACCCGCGCCACAGCGTCACGACGGTCACCAGCCCGAACCCCACCGCAACGATCGCTTGCCCGCTCGGCTCGAACAGCCACGCCGACCCGATCGACCCGCCGAAGGGATCGACGAACGTTTCGAGGACGGCCAGATACCGGTCGGGAAACCCGACCAGCGGGACCGCCATCGGCAACCCGCCGCGGACCACCGTCGTCAGCGCCTGCTGGGTGCGATCGTCGAGGTGGCCGCCGCCGAAGGCGTCCCGGAGGACGAACAACTCGCCCTGCCCCCAGTGGAACCACGTCAGCGCGATGAACACCACGGCGGCCGGGACGGGTACGATCAGCCACGCCGTGAGGTAGGCCCCGCCGAGAATTGCATAGAGGACGCCCACGATCGCCAGTCCCCGTGCGTCAACCCGGCCGGACAGCGCCCGCGGCAGGGCGACGTAGTCCAGCGCGCCGTGGGGCAGGCCAAAGACTACGACGCTCGCAGCCAGGGGCAGATACCGGATGGGCTCCGGTAGCGGGGCGAGGAGTGGGACGACGACGGCGAGCCCGAGTAGCGGCAGCCAGCCGGTCCACCGGAGGAAGGCCCCGAGGCTAGCGGCCACCGTCCCGTCGATCCCGCCCCTATCGGTCGTCGGTTGCACGCGTTTGAACTCGATGGGCAGGTGCAAAACCGTTGGGTCGGCCCTCGCCGTCAGCTACCGTCGTCACGCCGGCGATAGTAGTACTTCGAGGCGTAGAACGTGAGGACGGCGACGACCCACGTCACCACGACGGGAGTCGTGACGGTCCCGCCCGTCGCGAACTGATACCCGCCGATGGCGACCAGCAGAAGGATCGTCGCGAGAAACCCGTTCCGGGCGGCGCGAACGAGTGGATCGGCTTCGACCATGTGTGAGGAGCGGAAACGCGATCAGCTTCAGTCGTCGGCTTCGGCAGCTTCGACCGTCGCGTCCGACCCCTCGTCGTAGTAGGTCTCGATGAACTCCTCGTCGATGCGGTTGAGTTCCTCTTTGGGTAGATCCGAGAGCAGATCCCAGGCGATGTCAAGGGTCTGGTCGATCGACCGGGCGGTGTCGTAGCCCTGGTCGACGAACTCGCTCTCGAAGCGGTCGCCGAAGTCCAGATACTTGTTGTCACGCTCGCTGAGTGCTTCGCGACCGACGATGTTCACGAGGTCACGCAGGTCCTCGGCCTCGGCGTAGGCCGCATACAGCTGTGACTGGACGTCGCCGTGGTCCTCGCGGGTCAGCCCCTCGCCGATCCCCTCGTCCATGAGCCGCGACAGCGAGGTCGGGACGTAGATCGGCGGCCGGACGCCCTGGCTGTTGAGGCCACGATCGACGTAGATCTGGCCCTCGGTAATGTAGCCTGTCAGGTCCGGGATCGGGTGGGTGTCGTCGTCGCTGGGCATCGTGAGGATCGGGATCTGGGTGATCGACCCCTCGACGCCCTCGATCCGGCCCGCCCGCTCGTAGAGGTTCGCCAGGTCGGTGTACATGTACCCGGGGTAGCCCCGGCGACCCGGAACCTCCTCGCGGGCGGCCCCGATCTCCCGGAGGGCCTCACAGTAGTTGGTCATGTCCGTCATGATCGTCAGGACGTGATACCCCTTCTCGAAGGCCAGGTACTCCGCCGTGGTGAGCGCCAGCCGCGGCGTGATCGTCCGCTCGACCGCGGGGTCGTCCGCGAGGTTGAGGAAGACGACCGAGCGTTCCAGCGCGCCGGTCCGCTCGAAGTCGTCCATGAACTCGTTGGCCTCCTCGGCGGTAATCCCCATCGCGGCGAAGATCACGGCGAACTCACTTTCCTCCTCGTCGTCCTCTTCAGGCACTTCGGCCTGGCGCGCGATCTGGAGGGCGAGTTCGTTGTGGGGCAACCCCGACCCGGAGAAAAGCGGCAGCTTCTGGCCCCGGACGAGGGTGTTCATGCCGTCGATGGCGGAAATCCCCGTCTGGATGAACTCCCGGGGATACTCCCGGGAGAACGGATTGATCGACGCGCCGACGATGTCCTGGCGGTCGTCGGGCACGATGTCGGGGCCGCCGTCGATCGGCCGGCCGGTCCCGTCGAGCACCCGCCCCAGGAGGTCCTCGGTGACGGGCATCTTCATCGTCTCGCCCAGGAACCGGACCGAGCACTCCCGGTCGATCCCCTGGGTGGACTCGAAGACCTGGATCGCGACGTGATCGCTGGTCGATTCGAGCACCTGCCCGCGACGGGTGTCGCCGTCGCCGACTTCGATCTCGACGATCTCGTCGTACCCGATCGGCTCGTCGGTCTCGACGAACACGAGCGGCCCACTGACTTCGGTGATCGTCTGGTATTCTTTCATTGGTAGGTCCCCCTGAGTTGGGATTCGATGTCGTCTTCGAGCTCGGCGACGAACTCGTCGTACTCCTCGGTCGTCCCGATCCGGTTGAGCCGCGGCGCGGCGTCGATGTCCGTGATCTCGTCGACCGGGACGCCCGCGTCCAGCGCGTCGAAGGCCTCGTCGTTGAACGTCTTGATCGCCTGCATCATCCGGTAGGTCTTCTGGGGTTCACAGTAGGTGTCGACGTCGTGTAAGGCGTTCTGCTGGAGATATGACTCCCGGATGTACCGGGCGACTTCCAGGGTGAGCTGCTGGTCGGCCGGCAACGCGTCCTGGCCGACCAGCTGGACGATCTCCTGGAGGTCGCTCTCCTCGTCGAGAACGTCGATGACCCACTGGCGGATCTCCGCCCAGTCGTCGGCGACCTCAGATTCGAACCACGGATCGAGCTGATCGCGATACAGCGAATACGATTCGTCCCAGTTGATCGCCGGGAAGTGCCGGCGATCGGCCAGGTCGGCGTCCAGCGCCCAGAAGGTCTTGACGATCCGCAGGGTGTTCTGGGTCACCGGCTCCGAGAAGTCACCGCCGGGTGGGCTGACCGCCCCCACGACGGTGACCGAACCCTCGGTGCCATTGGCGTTCTGGTAGTAGCCGGCCCGCTCGTAGAACTCGCTGAGGCGCGCCCCGAGATAGGCGGGATACCCCTCCTCGCCGGGCATCTCCTCGAGTCGCGAGGAGATCTCCCGCAATGCCTCGGCCCACCGCGAGGTGGAGTCGGCCATCAGCGCGACGTCGTAGCCCATGTCCCGGTAGTACTCGGCCATCGTGATGCCGGTGTAGACCGACGATTCACGCGCCGCGACGGGCATGTTCGACGTGTTGGCGATCAGGCTCGTCCGGCTCATCAACGGCTTGCCCGTCTGTGGGTCCTCCAGGTCCGGGAAGTCCTCGATGACCTCGGTCATCTCGTTGCCACGCTCGCCACACCCGACGTAGACGACGATGTCCGCGTCGGCCCACTTGGCGAGCTGGTGCTGGGTGACCGTCTTCCCGGAGCCGAAGGGCCCCGGAATCGCGGCCGTCCCGCCCTTCGCGACGGGGAAGAGACCGTCGAGGATGCGCTGGCCCGTCACCAGCGGATCGGTTGGGGTCTCCTTGTCGCCGGCGGGCCGGGCCTGCCGGACCGGCCACTCCTGGCGCATCTGGATCTCCTCGCCGGTATCGAGTTCGACGACCGTCTCCTCGACGGTGAAGTTGCCCTTCTTGGTATCGATGACTTCGCCACCCTCGTAATCGGGCGGCACCATCACCTTGTGATCGATACTCTCTGTCTCGGGAACGGTCCCGACGATGTCGCCGGCGGTGACCTCGTCGCCTGCCTCGACCTCGGGAGTGAACTCCCAGGTTTTCTCCAGATCGACACCCGGCGCGTCGACCCCACGGTCGAGGAATGCCGAGTTCATCTGCTCTTCGAGTCCTTCGAGGGGGCGCTGGACGCCGTCGTAGATGTTGTCCAGCAGCCCGGGCCCGAGGTCGACCGATAGCGGTGCGCCCGTACTCTCGACGGGGCCGCCCGGCGCGACGCCGGAGGTCTCCTCGTAGACCTGGATCGTCGTCAGGTCTCCCTCGATCTCGATGATCTCTCCCATCAGGCCCTCCGAACCGACGCGAACCACGTCGTTCATCCGGGCCTGCAGGCCCGTCGCCGTGACGACGGGACCGCTCACGCTCTCGATGACGCCGTCTTCACGGACGTCGGACGTTGTCGCTTGACTCATACGTTAGTCTTCCTCCATCAGGTCGATACCGACCGCACGTTTGATCTGGTCGCGCAATCCACCGCTTCCCGCTCCGCCGCCGAGCGTCACCAACACCGGATCGACGCTCGTCTCGACGCGCTCGCGGACCGACCGCGAGAGGTGATCGATATCCGGATCGTGCATCACGATGATGCCGACATCGTCGTCTTCGAGCATCGTCGTGACCGCCTCGTCGACCTCTTCGGTCTCGGGGTCATCCGAGATGGTGGCGAACGTCCGGATGCCGGCAAGCCGGAAGCCGGTCGTGAAATCCGCACTCCCGATGACTGCGATCTCTTTGCTCATAGCATCACCAGCTCCCGCTGGATCTCCTCGGGCGAGAGCCCACTTTCGGTCCCGCGGGCGATCGCCCGGATGTTGTCTATCTCCCGCTCCTTGGCCAGTACGTACGAGAGAACCGCCGTGATAGACACCGGATATCGGTAAGATAGCCGGTCTGCGTACTCAAGCAACGCCGCTTCGATGGCGTGTTCGAACTGGATCAACTCCTCGGCCGAATCCAGGGCATCGAGCGCCTCGGACAGCTCGTCGCCGTACTGGCTCTCGCGGATGTGATCGAGTAACTGCCCTTCGTCCTCGACGAGCTGGCGGACCGCCGTCGCATCGAACAACTGGCCCCCCTCGATGTAGTACTCGGCGGGGTCCATGTCCGCGCCGCTGCGGACCAGCCGCAACGCGTTCCGGAGGTTCCGGAAATCGATCTCCGCCCGCAGGAACTCGAGATAGTACCCGATCGCGCTGCCCGTCTCCGCGCTGTCCGGCAATCCGGCGAGCAACGCCTCGTAGAACGCCCGGTCGACGGCGTTCTCCAGGGGCACCAACAGTCCCGTCTCCTCGAAATCATCGAAGGCAGCCACGAGCGGGTCGTGGAAGATCGTCTCGTCCAGCCGCTCGATGACGCCCTCGATCGACTCCGCAGTTGCCAGCTGGTCGAGTTCGTCCTCGGTGAGTTCGCCCGCCCGGATGAAGTCGGACTCGATGGCCTCGGCATCCGCTCCCGAGTAGATCCCCCGAAACACCGTCTTGATGTTCCAGGCGTCGAACTTCCGGAGGTACCTGGCGACGTAGTCATAGAGTTGCCCCTCCGACCACGACAGCAGGTCCTCGAAGTGCTTTGCCATGTTCCGTGTCAGCGCGTACTCGATGAGGTCGACCCCGGAATGCCGCGAGCCCAAGGCGTTCATCTCGCGCTCGTACTCGCTTTCCTCCATGAACCGGGCGATCTCGCCGGTCCCCATCCGGACGAGCTTGCGGTAGTCGTCCTCGTCGAACAGCGAGGCACGACGGGAGCGAACGCGGGCAACGACGTACTCGTAGTTGCTCTTTGCGCCGCTGGGGTTTCTCATGGGACTCATTGCTCGGTTGTCTCGGCGTCGTCGGCGAGGTCGCCGTCGACGTCAGTATCTTCGAAGAGGCGATCGCTGATCGCCTTGATCTGGTCCTCCCAGACGTCTTCGAGTACCGAGTCGAACGTGTTGTTCACCCTGACCCTGGACTCGTCGCTCTCGACGACGACGCCGCCGAGACAGTCGCGTTCGCCAGCCAGGGTCGCGTCGTAGTCCGCAAGGATCGATTCGAGCAACTCGGCGTCCTCGGGCCGACCGTAGACGCGTACCTCGCTTCCCTCGAACTCCGCAAGCGCGTTTTCGAGGAGCTCGCGGGTCAACGTCTCGCGTCGGTCCGCCTCGAGGGTCGCGAGCCCGTCTTCGACCTGGCTGCGAACCGTTTCGAGGACTTCCCGGCGTGCGTTCAGCCGCTCCTGTTTGGCCTCCAGGTTCGCACTCGAGAGCCGGCGCTCGCGCTCCTGGGCGATCTGGCGTTCGACCTCGCGCTCGCGCTCGGCGACGATCGACTCGGCGTCGTCCTCGGCCTCGCTGACGATCGATTCGGCTTGCTCGTCAGCGGCCTCCGTGATCTCTCTCGCACGCGAACGGGCTTGCTCCCGGATGTCTTCGACGACCGTTTCGAGGCTCATGAATATCGAGAACCTCGGTTTCTACGATAGCGTCAGGAAGACGACGACCAGTGCCAGGATGACGAGCGTCTCCGGGAGGACAGTCAGGATCAGCACCTGTCCGAACAGACTGTCGTCCTCGGCGAGCGCGCCGACGGCCGCCGAGCCGATACCTCGCTCGGCATACCCCGCTGCCAGCGACGCGAGACCCACGCCAAGTGCCGCAGCCGAAAGCGGTTCGAGAACGACCATGTTCAGTTCCCTCCCTCGGTCCGGCCAGCTAGTTCGGAACGCGATACGGTGTCACCGTCGGTCGACAGTAGTGGTTCACTCATGGGTTTGCGAATAGATCCTGTTCGGTTCAGGAACATTGGTTTTCGGACATCCTGGAATCGGATCACAACCCTCATAAAGCTTCTCAAAGCGGTCGAGACGCGTGGAGTGGGAGTTATCGAATACGGTCGACTGGTGGGGGTCAGTAGCGAGCCCACGTTCGGGGAAACATACCGGCTGTCGCCCGGGTAGTTTCAATCCTCGGCCGTATATTCGCGCTCGTGTCCGAACGGCCGGTAGGCCGTCCCACCGCCCTCGTAGAACTTCCCGAAGAACTCGACGTATTCGAGACGGACGGCCTGGAGGCCGGCCGAGGAGACGCCAAGCACCAGCACGACCAGGTGGCCGGCCACCAGGACGACGATGCCGGCGAGCCAGCCGAGTGCGATCATCACGGGCTCGCTCCCGTTGACCAGGCCCGCGAAGACGACGTAGTCGGGATTTGGCGCATGATCCATGAAGAAGATGAAGTGGAACTCCCCCTCATGCAGCGTCGCGCCGAACACCAGCAGGTTGACGACCAGCGCCATGCCGGCCTTCGCTAGCAGGACGGCCGCCAGCCGGGTGTAGGACACCACGTGACCGAACGCCTGCGTGATGCTCTCGACCAGTGCGATGCCACCCTCGGCGTAGATCGCCAGGACGAACCCGACGGCCGTCAGCACCAGCCCGGCCGTCCCGACCGTCGGCGAAAACCCGGTAAACCCGAGTGGGATGGCCGCCGCCTCGCCGCTGCCGAAGGCGGTGAACATGAACTCGGGCTTGGGGCCACGGGCCTGCGTGCTGAACACCCACAGCCAGATCCCGGCGGTGAGCATGATCCAGGAGCCGCTCTCGGCGAAGGCGTCCCACAGCCCGTGGTGGAGATTGTTCGCGAAGTCGATGACCCGACCGACGATCAGGTGGAGTACGCCGGCGACGAGACTCGCCACCAGCCACGCCTGGGCGAAGGCGACGTAGTGGGGCTGGAGTCCCTTGTGAATCGGCGGGTGGCCGTTCCAGACGATCTCGCCGAGCTGGTGGAGCCCGAAGATCTCGCCGTACAGCACGCCGAAGACGGCAGTGAAGCCGCCGGCCCACATGCCGACGCCGCCGAGACTCTTCAGTGTCGGCTTGTCCAGGCGACTCCAGATGCCATACCCCGCGATGAAGTACAGGATCCCGTAGCCGAGGTCGCCGATCATGAACCCGAAGAAAAGCGGGAAGGTGAGGAACAACGCGAGCGTCGGATCGAGTTCCGTGTACTTCGGCCGGTTGATGACCTCGACCAGCGACTCGAAGGGCGCGATCCCGCCGGGATTGTCCTGGACGACGGGCGGGTGCCCCTCGCTCATCGTGAGCGGGCCAACCGTCCGGCCGCCGTCCGCCGCGACCGCTTCGGCCCCGTCGTCTGCCGCCTGGTCACCAGCGCCCTCGACCGGCTCCCGCTCGGTGGGGTGACCCTCGTCGTCGTAGTCGGCGCGCTCGAGCTCGTCGATCTCGAGGTGATCGCCGACGGCCGACCGGAGTGCGGACTCGAAGCGGTCGACGTCCTCGGTCGGGATCCATCCCTCGGCGACGAAGGCGTTCTCCGTCGTCGCGAACGTCAGGGGCGCTTCCCGCTTTTGGACCTCGACGGTGAGTTTTTCCTCGGCCGCCAGCAGGAACCCGCCGACGTCGAGTTTGAGCTCCTCGAACTCGTTTTCGACCGTCGAGAGCCGCGACTCGAGTTGCTGGCGGCGGTGTCTGAGTTCGCTCAGATACGTCTCCGGGTCCCCATCGCCGTCGGGCATGTCGACAGCCGCGAAGTCGGTCCCGACGAGGGCGTCCCCGAGCGCTTCGTCGTCGGCCGGGTAGGCGAACGCGGCGAGCGTGTTCCCGTCGCCGAACACCTCGGTGGCGTCGAACGCATCGGCCGACTCGAGTGCCGTGCTGACGCTGTTCGGATCGCCGTTGCCGACAGCGACGGACAGCGAGTCGTACCCGGAGAGCAGATCCAGGTCGATACCGAGGTCGACGAAGAACTCCATTCGCTCGATGTCCTCCTCGACGTTCCGGATGTCGGTGCGCAGCGCGTCCCGGCGGTCGTCGAGCTCGTTGACCTCCTCACGGATCTCTTCGAGATCTGATTCGAGCGCCTCGTCGGTCACCAGCCGCGTCGGACCGGCGTCCTCGGGCTCGACGCCAAGAGTCGATTCCAGTGCCCGCACCGTCACGAGCTTGTCCGAGGCGTCGTCCGCGCCTTCCGCCGGGTCGCCAGGGTCGAACCCCTCGAAGGAACCGTCGTACTCCGTGATGTGAAGGACATCGAGGTCGTGGACGGTCTCGATGACGTCGGTCATCACGCGCTTTGCGCCGGCGACCGAGACCCGGCTCATCCGCTCAGGTCTGAGCATGTACCTCCTCCGCGAACGCTTCGAGGACATCCTCGACGACCTCGTCGATGCGCTGTTGGGCTTGGGACTCGAGTCGCTCCCGTCGGTTGGCACCGTCCTCGAGGATCTCCTCGCGGTCGGATTCTATCTCTTCGCGCGCGTCGGCGAGACGCTCTTCGGCCATCGCTTCGGCGTCCGCGTGGGCCTGCTCACGGATCTCCTCGGCCCGCTCGCGCGCCTCTTCGAGGCGCTGTTCACGCTCGTTTTCGGCCTCGGCGACGATTTCGTCAGCCTCTCGCTCGGCCTCCTTGATGCGGTCGAGAACCTCGGGCCTGGGCATTTGTCAGTCGTGATTTGCGAGAGCGCCTATATGGGCGTTGCGAAGTACTCACGGGATTTCGGCAATCCATTCCTGATCCGGGGAGTTATGCCGACGAAGGCCCAATACGGCCCAAATGGGCATCCTTGAAGACAAAGCGCGGGCACGGCTATTTTACAAGTACCTCTCGAAAGTGTACGACCGCGTAAACCCCTTCATCTGGAACGAGCGGATGCGCACCGACGCGCTCGAACTCCTCGACATCGGCACCGACGATCGAGTTCTCGATGTCGGGTGTGGCACGGGGTTCGGGACCGAGGGCATCCTCGAACACACTGACGACGTCTACGGGCTCGATCAGAGCCCCCACCAACTTGCCAAGGCCAGAGAGAAACTCGGTGACGGGCCCGCCCAGTTTTGCTTTGGCGACGCCGAACGCCTCCCGTTCGAGGCGGACACCTTCGACGTGGTCTGGTCCTCGGGTTCGATCGAGTACTGGCCCAACCCCGTCACGGCACTTCGGGAGTGTCGGCGCGTCGCCCGTCCCGGCGGGCAGGTCCTGGTCGTCGGCCCGAACTACCCCGGGTCGTCGATCTTCCAGAAACTCGCCGACGCGATCATGCTGTTTTACGACGCCGAGGACGCTGACCGGATGTTTGCCGAGGCCGGCTTCGAGGATGTCGAACACGTCACGATGGGACCGGGGTACAACCCCGAAATCGCGATCACGACCGTCGCGCGCGTTCCGGCGTGAGTCTGGTCGGGCGCCCGGCAGGGACACGCGTCCTCGAAATGGTGGCGGCCACGGCTACTCGGCCGTCGTTTCCAGCCTCGCGAGCACGTTGGTCTCCTCGGTGACAGTCACTGTCACCGTCGCGCCGTCCGTGAGCAGCGGGTTGTTCGTCGAGGCGAGTTCGAGCCTGGCGGTCTCGCCGGCGGTCCAGGGCCCGGTCGTCTTGCTGTTGAACGCGCCAGTTGGGCCACTCACGAACCCCGTCGCGGCGAAGAATGGAACCGGCGGCTGGTGGGTAAGATCGGTCCCGTCGATGGCGATATTCACGTCGATGGCCGCCGGGTCGAGGGCGTCGCCACCCTCGTGGGTGAGGGCGACGGCATCACTGGCCGCGTCGGCGTTCGCCGAGAGCTGTACTGTCGCCCCCGGGTCGGGTGTGGTTGTCCCGAGTGCCATCGTCCCGACCGTTGCCGCGAGCAGCACGGTCAGGGCAACGACCAGGACGATGCCGACGACGGGCGAGACGGCACGATCAACCATCGCGGAGACCTGGCTGCGCGATCGTATATAAACTCACGAACGACACAGCGTGGGGTCAGCCCGTCACGATCCGATCGTGATCGAGACGGTCGTCCCGTCCGGTCGCCGGGCCGTGATCGTCCGTGTTTCGTTCGCATCGAGCAGCCACAGGCGACTGCCGATCGTCGACCGCTTCACCCGTTGCGCTTCGACTGTGATGTCGGCGATCACCTCCTCCCCGGTCGTCGCGTTTCTCACGGTGACGGTTTTCGGTCCGATAGCTGTCGTGTTCACCTGTATCAGGAGCTCCCCCGTCGTGTTCGTCGCGACGGCTTCCGTGGGGAGGCTGGACAACCGGAGCTGTTGGACCTCATAGAAGACGTTCGTCGTCCGGCCGTCGAGATACGTTCTGAGGTCGCCGTGGCTGTGGGTCAAATCGACGCCGTAGACTGTCGAGTCCCCGAAGCCGGTCACGCTCAGCCCAGAGATCATGTTGTCGGCGGCCCACGGGTACGTCTCCTGGGCGCGCTGGTAGGCCCGTGACAATGCTGAGCTGTCCCCCTCGACGAACTTGTTGGGGCCGGACTCCGCCCGCTCGTTCCAGAGCGTCGCCTCGCGGACGAATGTCCCTCCATCGTCGATTGTCGTGAGAACGACGCCGCTATCGCCACCCTGAATGCCGATCGACCGCGAAGGCGCTGTTCCAGCGAGGCTCGCCGCCATCCGTTCCGTAACGGGCCCTCTCAGCGTGATCAACTCACCGTCGATGCCAGCCAGCTGCCCGGTGGCATCGGCCGAAAGTGAGAGGGTCGAGGACTGCTGGACGACTGTTTCGACGACGGCTGCGCGCTCGTCGACACCCTCAGCAGCGGCGCGAATACGGGCGAGTTCACGGAAGAGCCCGGCACTACCGATCTCGCCCTGCGCGAAGGCACGGAGTGCGTCCTGGCGTTCTGTCTGGAGTCTCGATGTCCGTGTTTCGAGTCGATCGAGGGTCTCCTCGACGACTGTCCGCTTGGCCGACTCGTTGTCGGCGGACTCGAACGAATTGCCGAACTGTCCCGTCTCAACGGTTGTTTGTAGCTGTTCCTGGTCGCCGGCAAGCGCGCCCGCAAGGTCGGCTGTCGCTTGCTGACGCGTCGGGCTTCCACCGGGCACGACAAGCCGGCCGACAGTGTCGTTCCCGGGCGTCACCGAATACGGCATTTCGGGACTGTCACCGACTGTCGTGGCCACTGCCGAACCCACGCCGAAGACTGTCACGACCGTGAGGAGGGCCACGAGGAGCGTGACGATATGCGGGGGCCTGCGCATCGGATATGTGTTTGAGACCACAACACAAAAACCCATCTACCTCCAGTTATGACGTGTGTCTGACGCCCTGAGACGGGGCGATACCTTTCATCAAGGCAGCTAACGTTTTATTTGTGGATGGAAAGGGTTTTGGACTCGGCCCGACACTGCAACGACATGTCCCCGTCGATGCGACTCGTCGCTGCGTTTCTTGCTCTCCTCGCGATAGTGGCTGGTAGTGTCGTCGTCGGGGCCCAATCGGGAGATGTCTCCGACCAATCGACGGCCAACGTTTCGGTCAACGTTTCGACAACGATGTGGATCGAACTGGGAAGCGGTGGCGACGCCCACTGGAACGTCTCGTTGCTCGCCACACTGCCGGACCAGGAGGCGGTCGATTCGTTCCGGGAACTCGGAACTTCCTTCGAGGCGAACGAAAGCGAGATCCTCTCGTCGGCGACGTTTCGCCGGTACGTCGAGATCGCGGACAATTCCACTGGCCGGGACATGCGACTCACCGGCATCGAACGGACAGCTACCGTGGCAAACACGACCGGCCGCCTCGAACTGTTGTTCACCTGGGAGAACTTCGGCCGGCGTGATGGATCGACGGTCCACGTTGCGGATGCCTTCACCGGATCGGACGGGCTGTGGTTACAGACGTTGAGTGCCGATCAGCAACTGGTCTTTTCGGTGCCCGAGTCCTTCGATATCACGAGCGCGCCCAAGGGGTACACGAACCGGACGATCCGGTGGGAGGGACCGACGGAGTTCGAACCGGGGGACTTCGAGATCACGTACGACGTCACTCCCTCGTCGACGACGGACACTCCCCCAACCCAGGACCCGACGACATCGACGACGGGAACGACGGATGCGGGTCCCACCCAGAGCGGTGGCGTTCCGGCGCTCGCGATCCTCATTGGCGTGATCGTCGCCGTCGCCGTCGGTGTGTATCTCTTCCGGAACGTCGGGGACCTCTCGACCCCGGATCGGCCCACCGGGGGTGACGGGATGGCCGCCGAGACGGCTGACGATCGACCGGCCGATTCGACGGCGACGCCACCGCCCGGATCGAGTGACGAGCAGGCACAGACGGACGCGACTGCCGACGACCAGCCCCCTCTGGACCGGGAACTGCTCAGCGACGAGGAGTACGTCGAAGCACTCTTAGATCGCAACGGCGGGCGGATGAAGCAGGCGAACATCGTCACGGAAACCGGGTGGTCGAACGCGAAAGTCTCGCAGTTGCTCTCGACGATGGCCGAGGAGGGCCGCGTCGAGAAACTCCGCATCGGGCGGGAGAACCTGATCTCGTTCCCGGACGAGGACGGGGAGACCGAGGAGTGATCGTCGCGGCTTGATCGCCGATCCGAACGACATCGTGGATTCGACCGGCGCGAGACAGACACGCTGCGGTCGTCACGTACTTGTCCCACCAACGCCTAGGACGGCCGATGGAGTACCTGGAGCGACGGCGAGGGCTCATCGAAACGCGACTCGAAGATGTCCTCGCGTCGGTCGACCCGGCCGAACTGTCGAGCGAACTCGAAGACGTCGTCCTCGCAGGTGGCAAGCGGGTTCGCCCAACGGTCGCGCTGCTGGTCTGTGAGGCCGTCGGCGGCGAACCCGAGGACGCTGTCGATTTTGCGGTCGGCGTCGAGCTCGTCCACAACGCGTCGCTGGTCGTCGACGACATCATCGACGAGTCCGACCGCCGGCGTGACTCGCCCAGTGCCTGGTCCGCATTCGGACACGGGCCGGCACTGATCGCCAGCGACGGGCTGATCGGCGAGGCGTTCGCGCTGTTCTCGACTGACGAACGCGCGATGCGCGCCGTCTCGGAGGCGATGGTCGAACTCGGCGAGGGTGAAGCGACCGAACTCGCCGCGATGCCCGACTCCGAGGACGCCTACCGGCAACTCGCCCGCCGAAAGACCGGCGCACTGTTCCGTGCGGCGGCCGAACTCGGGGCAATCGCGGCCGACGCCGACGCGCGTACTGTCGAAGCGTTCGGGCAATACGCCGAACAGGTGGGTATCGCCTTCCAGATCCGCGACGACGTCCTCGACGCGACGGCCGACGCCGAGCAACTCGGCAAGCCGGCCGGTCACGACGCGGCAATGGACCGTCCATCGATCGTCCAGGTGACCGACCTCTCGCCGGCGGAGGCCACCGAGCGCGCCCGCAGCGAGGCCGACGCCGCCCTCGAACTCCTCGATACCGTTCCCGTCGAAGACGAGCAGGCCGTCGAGTATCTCCGCGATCTGGCGAATTTCGTCGTCGAACGTGAGCGGTGAGGGCTGCGCTGGACCGCCCCACTCCTCATTCGAGTTTGCCGTTGAGAACCTTTGCCGCCGTGAGAATGGGGTCCCACGTCGGCCCGAACGGCGGCGCATACGAAAGATCGAGATATTCCACATCCTCGACGGTCAACTCCGACTGGATGGCCGTCGCGATCGGATCGATCCGCTTGGCGACACCCTCACGGCCGACGATGCTTGCGCCGAGGACGTGCCCCGTCTCCCTATCGCCGACCAGCGTGATCTCGATCTCCGACCCGCCGGGATAGTAGTGTGCCCGGGAAGCCGACGTGATCGACACTGATACTGGGTCGAAGCCGGCGTCCCGCAGCTCCCGCTCGTCGAGAATCCCCGTCCGGGCGACGGCCAGGTCAAACGCCTTGAGGACGGCCGTGCCGGCGATGTCGCCGACAGGCGTGGGATCGCCGCCGACCGTCGCGCCGACGGCCCGCCCGGCGCGGTTGGCCGTCAGCGCCAGCGGGACGTGGGCCGGTTCGTCCGTGACTGCGTGGCTCATCTCCGCGCAGTCGCCAGCCGCATAGACGGCGTCGTCGCTGGTTCGGCCGTATTCGTCGGTTTCGATCGCGCCCGTCGGCCCCAGGTCGATCCCCGTCTCCTCGGCCAGTTCGACGTTCGGTTCGACGCCCGCGGCGACCAACACCGCGTCGACCGGAACGGCCCCGGCGTCGGTGCGGACCGTCTCGACCCCTCCATCTCCTTCGAGGGCCTGGACGCGCGTCCCGGTTCGGACATCGACACCGTTGTCTTCGAGTTCGTCCTCGACCGTTTCCGCGGCCGCCGTGCCGAAGGGCGGGAGGACGTGTTCGCGCATCTCGAACAGCGTCACGTCGAGGTCGCGACCCCGGAAGGCCTCGGCCATCTCGATGCCGATGTAGCCGCCGCCGATCACGCCGATCCGGTCGTACTCGGCCGCCGCAAGTGCTTCCTTGAGTTCCCGCCCCGCGTTCATCTCCTGGAGCGTGAAGACGTTCCCGGCGTCCAGACCGTCGATCGGCGGTTCGAGCGCACCCGCTCCCGTGGCGATCAGGAGGTCGTCGTAGCCGATCCGGTAGGACTCGCCGTCGTCGGTCTCGACCGTGACTTGCTGTCGATCGCGGTCGATCCCCGTGGCCTCATGCCCTGTCCGGAGGTCGATGTCCCGCTCCTCCCGGAAGCGTTCGGCCGGGATCGCGATGAGATCGTCGAGGGAGTCGATCTCCCCCTTGACGTAGTAGGGGAGGCCACAGGCCCCGTAGGATACCCACTCGCTCCGTTCGAGGACCACTACCTCGCGGGCAGGAGCCTCGCGTTTGGCCTTGCTGGCCGCGCTCATTCCTGCCGCATCGCCGCCGATAACCACAAACGCCTCGGTCATATTTCAGCTTCGGCTCCGAACCCATAAAGAATTGTGGTGACCGCACAAACCCAAATACCCGAATTCCGATCTGAACGCTGGCTGGAGGTCTTCGAGCGGATCACGCCCGAGATAGGGAGATACCCGAAGGGGGCCACGCCCGAGCAGGTGGACCTGGTAGTGGCGACCGAAGGAACCGCCCGCGTCACCCGCTGCTCACCGGGCGGGGCAAGCGAACGCGATCCTCACCGGGCGACGACCAGTTTCCTGTTCATTCCCAGGGGGCGTCCGGACCGCCCTGCTCCGGCGGTTCGTCGTCGTCCGGCTTCCTGTTCTCCGTCGAGAGGTCTGGCTCGTCGATCCGCTCCCCATCCTCATCTCTGTCATCGAACGGCGGGAGCTTCTCCTCCATCACGCTCCGATAGTAGATGGTCCAGAGGAATCCGATCACCAGCGAGAAGACGAGGAGTTCCGTGACCGTTATGTCGTAGGTGAGGGCGACGTATCCGCCCGAGAGAACGACGCCCCAGTTGTACACGAAGATGGTGAGATCGCCACGGTCGATGTCCATGCACGGTACTGGCGCGACCGTCCACAAATGCGTGTCGGTACTTTTCGACGGGATCTCGGCCAATTCCGACTATTTCCCGCCGTCAGTGATCGCCGTCGTGGCCGATCGGCTCACCCGGATACGCCTTCTCGCCGGCCTCGACCCGGACGTCGAGCCAGTTTGCCATCGGGATCAGCGGACACTCGTAGGCGGCGTTGTACGCACACGTCGGGTTATACGCCTGATTCAGGTCGAGGATCCAGGTCCCGTCGGCCGTCTGATGGCGGTCGGGTTCGAGGTCGAGATATCGACCGGCACCGTAGGTCTCCTCGTCGTTGGTCTCGTCTCGGAACGGGACCCAGAAGCGATCCTCGCCGGCTGCCGGTTTGTACGCCTGGAGGGTGACCGCTTCGCCGTCGACATCGAAATTGAACTCGCCCCACCGGACGTATTCTTGACTCCCGTCGGCGGTCGTCTCGACGGTCACCGACTCCTTGTCGTCGTGTTCCTCCAGGGGCAGTTCGTACCGATAGGCCGGGTCGACCGCGAAAAAGTCCAGCCCGGCAAAGTCGGCGTGTTGCGGGACGGGCGATCGCGGGTGTTCGGCGAAATACGTCTCCTTTTCGGCTCGCTGCTCGCGGATCCGCTCGGTGTAGTCCTCGTCTGTCATCGTCGGAACTTGGACGCGGGGACACATAATGGTATTGCGTGACTTCGACAACACCGGTGACGCTACGCAACTGCCCGGATCGGGGGCCAGAGCGCGGTCGCCGCGCTACTGCTGGAGGCGACTCAGCCACTGTCCGACCCGGCCCGAACTACCCGTGATCAGGCGGTCGGAGTTGAACACCCGGATCGCCAGGTAGATCATGGCGGCGGCGAAGATCGCCTCGTAGACGATCCCGCCGAACACCATCGTCGTGTCGTTCAACAGCAGTCGTTTGGGTGCGATCGTCGGGTGCGTGAACGGGATCGCCAGCAGGATCGCCCGGATCGGCAGCGACAGCTGGGCGACGTCGGTGAACATCGTCGCCAACATCGGGACAATTGCCAAGATAGAGATCGGGAACAACAACATCTGGGCGCCCTGGCGGTCGCCGGCGAACACTCCCAGGAGGAGCGCCAGCGCCAGAACACCGACCAGCGAGAGGAACAGCGAGACACCGATGATCGCGTAATCGGTGATTCCCAGGCTCAGCGCCGTACTCGCCGCGCCGTCGCTGAACGACGACTGGTAGTAATAAAAGGAGACGGTGTACAACGCTGCGCCGAGCAGTCCGATCGAGGCACTACCGATCAGCTTCGCGGCCACGATCGTCGAGCGCTTGACCGGCATGGTTAGCAGGGTTTCCAGCGTCTTGTTCTCCTTTTCGCCCCCCATCGAATTGATCACCATCTGGCCCGAAAAGAGGATGACAAACATGATCACGACGGGAATGAGAATGAACTGGGTGGCGAAGCTTCCCGACAGACTGGCGGGTGAGGTCCCGTTGAGGGTCTTGTCTTCGAGATAGGTCGTATGCTCCGGCTGAATCGGATTGAGCATCGCGGGGGTCGTGCCGGTGACGTTTAGCGTCAGGGCGGTGCCTGCCCGCCCGATCTGTTGATCGATCTCTGCCGAGGAGGTGATCCCCGAGAGGCTGAGTGAGCGAACGACCGAGTGGACGCCGACGTCGCCGACCGTCCCCTGTCGGATCCGTTCGCTGAAGCCATCGGGGATGACGATCAGGGCATCCCCACCCGCGTCGGAGACGGTCTCCATCGCAGTCGATGGATCGCCCGACTCGGCGTAGTAGACGACTGAGGCATTCTGTGAGAGCGAGGCGTTGACCAGGTCGCCGTACTGCCCGTCGTCCTCGTGGATGATCCCGATTGCGGGCTCGCCGTCCGCGCCGTCCTCGATGCCGCCGATCCCTTGCCCCATCGCGACGAAGATGATGGGGATCATCAGGATCGGCAGGAGATACCGCGGCCGGAGGAGCTCCCGGGTTTCCTTCCAGAGGAGCCGCCAGAAGTGGTTCATGCGACCGCCTCCAGGAAGGCCTCCTCTAGGTTCTCGACGCCGTAGCGCTCGACCAGTTCGGCCGGCGGCCCCTCGGCGACGATCTCGCCCTCGTTGAGCAAGCCGATCCGGTCACAGAGGTATTCGACCTCGAGCATGTTGTGGCTCGATAAGAGGACGCTTCGATCCGTGCCGGGGAAGTCCTTGATGATGTCCCGGATCGCCCGGGCGTTCTCGACGTCCAGTCCCGACGTCGGCTCGTCTAAGATCGCCAGATCGGGCTCGGTCATGATCGTACTCGCAAGCAGAAGCTTGCGGGTCATCCCCTTTGAGTACTCGCTGGTCTTGCTCCCGATTCGATCGCCGAGATCGGCGATCTCGACGCCCCGGTCGACGAGTGCTGTCGGACTGTCGCTGTAGAAGTCCGCCACGAACTCCAGATACTGTCGGCCGGTGAGATTGTCGTACGAGCCGGCGTCCTCGGGAAGATATCGGATCCGCTTTCGTACCTCGTTGGGCTCTGCCTCGACGCCGGTACCGAAGACAGTCACGTCGCCGCCACCGACCGTCAACAGCGTCGCGAGCGTCCGGAGGGTCGTGCTCTTGCCCGCGCCGTTTGGCCCGACGAGCCCGTATATCTCGCCCGGCTCGACGGTAAAGGAGACGTCGCGGAGGGCCTGTACGTCGCCATATCGTTTCTCCAGCTCGGAGACCGTCACGGCTGATTCTGCCATCGTCGGCTACGTCACACCACTGTTAAATGATAATACCGGTTTCGTCAGGTGACGCCGGTTGTGGTACGCGGCGGGGAAACACGGGTCAGACCACGTCCGGGCGAACTCGAAACCGCTGGTAGCCGCCGTGGGAGAGTTCGAGCGCGCCGAGCCACCAGTTCCAGCGCTCGATCAGATCGGACTCCTCGGGTGCATCGTTCAGGTTGTCGACGACGATCTCGACGGTCAGCGGCCCCTCGAAGTCGGCTGCGTACTGCGCGGAGTCGGCCAGATCCGTCGCCTGCCGGGCGACGATCCGGGCGGTTTCCGGCTCGGTGTCGAAGGTTTCGACCAGTTGGGCTTCGAGTTTCCTCCGGTCCACAGCGGATGTTGATCGAGCGCCGACTTCAAGAACTCGAAATTCGTTCGCCAGCCCGACGGGAGCGCCATTCCGGACTCGGGACCGTCAGTCGTGGCCGACGATCGGCTGTGGCTCGTAGGGTTCTTCGAGATACTCGACGTCAGAATCCGAGAGGTCGATCTCCATGGCTTCGACGGCGTCCTCTAAGTGTTCGACGCTGGTCGTGCCGACGATCGGCGCGGTGACGTACTCGTTTTGATACTGCCAGGCCAGCGCGATCTGGGCCATCGTGACGCCGTAGTCGTCGGCGAGTTCCTCGACGCGCTCGTTGATCTCGCGACCGCCGCCGCGAGTGTACTCGTCGGTCGGGTTGTGGAAGTTCTCGGGGTCGCCACGCTCGGTGGCTTCGAGTTCGTCGATCGGGCGCGTCAGGAAGCCCTGGCCCAGCGGCCCCCACGGGATGACGCCCATGTTCTCCTTCTCGGTGAGGGGGAGCATCTCGCGTTCTTCCTCGCGATAGGCCAGGTGGTAGTGGTTCTGCATCGTCTCGTAACTCACGAGGTCCTCGCGCTCGCTGGTCCGGAGTCGCTCGGAGAGCTGGTGGGCGAACATCGAGGAGGTGCCGACGTGGCGAACCTTGCCGGCGCGGACGGCATCGTCAAGCGCTCGCAAGGTCGTCTCCGGCGGGGTGTTCGGATCGACCCGGTGGGTCTGATACAGGTCGATCGTGTCCATGCCGAGCCGATCCAGGCTCGCGTCGAGTTCCTGCTGGATCGTCTTCCGGGAGAGCCCGGCGGCGTTGGGCGTGTCCTCGCCGACGGGGAAGCGAACCTTCGACGCGACGACCTGCTCGTCGCGGTCGTAGTCGGCGAGGACGTCCCCTAGGATCTCCTCGCTCTCGCCCGCTGAGTAGGCGTTTGCGGTATCGAAGAAGTTCACGCCCAGATCGATCGCCCGCTCGATGATCTCGCGACTCTCTTCTTCGTCGAGCATCCAGGGCTCCTCGCTGCCGAAGCTCATGGCCCCGAGACAGAGCTGACTGACCTCCATCCCCGTCGAGCCGAGTGTGGTGTATTCCATGCCCTCTGGAATATGAGCGGGCAGTTCAAATGATTTATGCCTGCTGAACTGTCTCTTCGCACGTTTCGGCGGGATCTGTTGTCATCTCCTGGCGCTGTCGAACATACGACACTCGAAGTGAACGTTAAGTCCGCCGGCGACGTACTGTCGGTGAGACGATGCCTTCGAAACCCAACCCCTTCGACGAGATCGAGCGGATGTTCGACCGGATGAGCGACCAGTTCGAAGCCCTGGATCCGACAGAGGTCGCCGGCGCGGTCACCGGTTCGGCCGGCGGGATCGCCGTCGATGTCGTCGACGAGGGCGACCGGTTCGTCCTCACGGCCGACGTGCCGGGTTACGACAGCGACGACATCGACGTGACGCTACCGGACGCGACGACGATGCGAATCAGTGCCGAGCGCACCGACGCGACCGAATCCGAGCACAGCGAGCCCGATGACGGCGTGTTTATCCGACGCGAGCGCCGCCGGACGGCGACGAGTCGAACGGTCTCGCTGCCGGAACCCGTCGACGAAGACGGCACGGCGGCGAGCTATCAACACGGCGTCCTCACGGTCGAACTCCCGAAGGAGCGACCCGACGCCGGTGACTCTCGGACGATCCCGATCGAGTGATCCCGGACCGTCGAAACCGTCTGGATCCGGTCTCTCCGCGTCAGGGAGCCGGTGGATCGCCGTCGTAGGCGTCCATGTCGGCGTAGAAATTGAGTAACCCGAACTTGAGCTTTCCCGGGTCGACGTCGATCATCTCGCCGCGCTCGACCGGCGGGAAGGTGCCCCGGACGGCGTACTCCGGGGACTCGATCTCGGCTTTTTCGGTGTAGCGCCGATCGACCAGCACCCGTGCGCCGAAGTCCTCGGGCGAGCGGACGACCCGCCCCATCGCCTGGCGCGTCTTGCGGATCGTCGGGATCTCGACGGCGTAGCGCCACCCGGCTTCGTCGGCGTCGAAGGTCGCGTCGTAGGCGTCCTGGACGGCGTCCATCCGGTCGTCGAGGTAGGGGTAGGGCACGCCAACGACCAGGACCGTCCGGGCGTCGTCACCGTCGTAACTCACGCCCTCGCCGAGGGTGCCCCACAGCGACGTAAAGAGGACGCCGTCGTCGCCGTCGGTGAAGGTCTCGCGTAATTCCTGGGCGCGGGTGCCCGGTTCGTCGAGGTATTTCGTCGCCTCGACGTCGACCCGATCGTGGTAGCGCTCGGCCTCCGCATAGCTGGGGAAAAACGCGAGCGTGTTCCCGGGCGTCAATCGGACGGCGTCCTCGACGACACTCGCGACGGTGTCCTGGAGGTCGGGGTCGTCCCGCTGGCTGGCGAACAGCGACGGGACATCGACGGTGTAAGTCCGACGGCGCTCCTCGGGAAACTGGGGGCCGTAGGCCATCGTCTCCGGGTCGTCCAGCCCCAGTACGTCCTCGGTCACGTCGAAGGGGCGTAGGGTTGCGCTCATCAGCACCGAGGCGTAGAGATCGTCGAACAGTGTCCGCGTCACCCGCTCGGGGATGGCCGTATACAGTTCCGCCCTGCCGTAAAGATCGCCGTCCCCGTCCTCCCGCCGGACACTGACGACTGGATACAGGCCGGTCTGCTCGCCGTCTTCGAACCACCCGTCGAAAAAGGTGGCTGCCTGGAGGGTGGGACACTCCTTGCGGACACTCGTTTCGCCGTCCTTGTAGGCCTCGTCGTACTGCTGGTCGAGTGCCTGCCCGAGCGCGACGGCCGCCTCCAGATCTTCGTGGACGCCTTGTCCGGTGTAATTTTGCAGGATCGAGAGCGTGAGGTCGTCCCGGCGGTCGTCGTTGTCGATCGCGAGGTCGGTCCAGTCTTCGTCGATCGTCTCGCGCTCGCCGAACCCGAGCGCGTCGTCGTAGGTCTCCCGGAGGGCGGTCAGAATCGTCTCGAGGACGTTTCCCGCCGGGCCGGCACGGGGATCATCGACATCTTCGAGTTCTTCGAGTGCGCGTGCGAGCGTCGGTTCGGCTAACGTCCGGCGGGCGTGTTCGCGGGCCGCATCCTCGACGTTGTGGGCCTCGTCGAAGACGGCGATCACGTCCTCGGGGTCGCGGCCGAGCCACCGGAAGAACTGCTCGCGGATGAACGGATCCAGCAGGTGATGGTAGTTACAGATGACCAGATCGACGCCGTCGATCCCCTCTTTCAGGAGCTCGTACCCACAGAGTCCCTGGCGTTCGGCGTACTCATAGACCTGATCGGGCGTGCGAACGTCGTCGTACAGCCACGCGTAGAACTCGTCGGTATCGGTCGTGAGATTCCGATAGTAGTGGTCGCAGGTCGCCTGCTCTTCTTTGAGCGTCTCGATCTCCTCGGCGACCGCGTCGAGTTCGTCCATGACAGCCGAGCGTGCCTCGGCAGCCTCGCTGTCCCCGTCCTGGCTCGCCTCCAGGAGCTCGCGCTGGCGACGCTCGAGGTCTGCCTGTTCGGCTTCGCTGTCGACGAGATCGCGAGTCGTCTCCCGCAACGCCTGACACTCCTCGTAGCCCACGTCGATGTGACACATCGAGCCTTTCCCGCGGAAGACGGCCGCGCGGATCGGCTCTTGTTCCGTGATCTGGCGCGCGTCCGCGACGAACTGGCGCATCTGCTGGTGGACGTTTGTCGTGATCACGACTGTCTTGTCCGTCCGACGGGCGAACTCCAGAGCCGGCGTCAGGGCCGCGAGGGTCTTGCCCGTCCCCGTCGCCCCCTCCAGCAAGACGTCCGATCCATCTTCGAGTGCGTCCCCGATTCCTTCGATGGCCTCACGCTGGTGGTCGTATGGCTCCTCGTAGGGGAAGAACCGCGCGTAGTCGGGATCGGACGCCACGGGCAGGGGTTGGTCGCTAAGGGCCAAAAGCGTTCGCTCGGGAGGGACACCCGACCCGCCGACAGCCTCCACACTTGTCTGGACTGTCACGGAATGCGGTCGTCGGTACGGACCACCCCTCGCGACCACAGTTTATATTATCGTGAGTATATTACGTACGCGTATGACCCGGCTATTCTCGGAGGCCTCGCGCTGGTGGTCATAGAATCCCTCCCCCGCCCAGTCAGATTATCAGCTACGATATTCTCGGGCGAACGCTTATTTTAGCACTCTGAGAACTGCCGACTATGGCAATGGAAGTGATCGAAGAGACGGACTGGTACCGGATCGAATACGACGACGACCTTGACGCGCTCATCCACACCTGGACGATGTTTTCGAACGGCGAGCAGTTCCGGGAGGGAGCGAACGCGCTGTACGAGGCCCTCAAAGAGTACGACGTCTCAAAGGAGATCATCGACACCCGGGAGGTCAAGGCACACGACGAGGAGGACAAGCAGTGGCTCCAGGAGGAGTGGATCCCGAAGATGGTTGATGCCGGCATGGAGTACTCCGCGAACGTCCACCGCGAGAGCGTCATCGCCGAGATGGACATGCAGGAGACCGTTGATCCGCTCTCCGATCTCCCGTTCGAGAACATGATGACCGACGACATGGCCGAAGCCCGCGAGTGGATCGCCGAGCAGTAGACTGGCCACCCTTTACTCCTCGGGGTCGCAAGCGATCCGCTCGTCGCAAAAGCTGGACCAAAAACTTCCTGCTCGCAAGCAAGGCGAGCGAGCAGCGAAACGGGGCTTCGCGCCGTACGATCACCGCCTTTCCCGCAACGCCGCCCGCAAGTCCTCCAGATCCATATCCTTCATCGCGAGCAGCACCAATAAGTGATAGACGATGTCGGCGCTCTCGTGGGCGATCTCCTCGCGATCGTCGTCCTTGGCCGCAAGCAATAACTCGGTCGACTCCTCGCCCAACTTCTCCAGAACGGCGTTCTCACCTTTCTCGTGGGTGAACAGCGATGCGGTGTAGGAGTCCTCGGGCAAATTCTCCTTGCGGTCCTCGATCACCGCGAACAGTTCGTCGAGTATCGCCTCGTCGTCGGTCATGCCCGAGTTCACGCGGGGCCGGCCCCTAAGCGCGTCGAAGCGGCCGTCGGGTCAGCACAACCACTCCACTCGTTCAACTCCGCCAGAACGACGGCGTGAAGATCACCAGCACCGAGAGCACCTCCAGGCGGCCGATCCACATCAGGAACGTCATGTAGAGCTTCCCGAGGTCGGAGAATCCCAGGAAACTGTCCATCGGCCCGACGTCGCCAAACCCGGGACCGACGTTGCCAAGCGTGGCGATGGAGACACTCATTGCGTCCAGCCCCGACAGCGTCACCGCGGGCGTCCGGAGGCTGTCCAGATACAGCAGGACCGTCGAGACGACGAAGATCCCCAAGAACAGCGCGATGAACGCGAAGACGTCCCTGACGGTCTCGTCGTCGATGATCTCACGACCCAGTCGGATCGGCCGGACTGCCTCGGGGTGGATCGACGTGAACAGCGACCGGTCGATCCCCTTCGTGACCAGCACCCACCGGACGATCTTGATCGAGCCGGCGGCCGAGCCCGCCGACCCGCCGAGGAAGTACGCGAACAGCAGGGTCGTTTGGGCGACAGGGTGCCAGGTGTTGACGTCCATGCTGGCGTAGCCGGTCGTCGTCACGACGGCGATCGCCTGGAAGAGGCCCTGACGGAGGGCATTCTCGACATTGCCGACGATCGTCCCGACGTTTTCGGGCGTCCCGCTGAGGCCGACGCCGGCGAACAACAGCGCCGAGATGAGGGCTCCCACCCCGGCGACGGCGAGCAGATACGACCGGAACTCGGTGTTGTCGATCAGTTCCCGGGGGTCGCCACGGAGGACGTACCAGAACAGCGCGAAGTTGGTCCCGGCGACGAGCATGAACACCATCACCGCCCACTGGACGGCGGGGACAAACGCCTCCATGCTCTTGGCTTCCGGCGAGAACCCGCCGGTCGGCAGCGTCGTCAGCGCGTGGGCGACGGCGTTGTAGAGGCCCATGTTCGGCGCGATTCCCGCGAGGTTAAGCCCGTAGTAGACCAGCGCCGCGAGCACGGTGAACCCGGCGTAAATCCCCCACAGCGCCCGGGCCGTTACCTGAATCCGTGGCGTCAGCTTCTCCAGGGACAGCCCCGGAGCCTCCTGATCGATGACCTGCGCGCCACCGACCGACAGTTCGGGGAGGATTGCGACCATCAGGACGAGGATACCCATGCCGCCGAGCCACTGGGTGAGCTGTCGCCAGAGCATCATGGCGTGGCCGTGGCGATCGACCGAGATCTTTTCGAGGACGGTCGCGCCGGTCGTGGTGAAGCCACTCATGCTCTCGAAGAGGGCGTTGACGGGGCCCGCAACCGATCCCGTCCCCGCGACGAGATAGGGGATCGTTCCCGCGAGCGGGACGACGAGCCAGGCGAGACTCACCAGCAGGAACGCCTCGCGATTGCCGAGGTCTCCCCCTGAGTCGACCGCTTCGAGTAGCCCGCCGCCCAGTACCATGACGACGCACGCGACGACGAACGGAAGGGGATCCTCGCCGTAGAACAGCGACAGGACGAACGGCAGCGCGGGCGCAACGCCGATGAACTTCAGAACGGTCCCGACGTAGGCGACGCTCACCCGGTAATCGACGTACGTTCGCACTGACGTGTGTCCCATCGGACGTTCGACATCCTCGGGCGGGGGATAAATGGCCGTTTCGAACCCGGCGGTTCGGCGACTGCTGTGTCCCGCCCTATGCGCCGTACCCCTCAGCCTCGATCGGCCCGCTGAACACGCCGTAGAGGAACTTGAAGTACCACAGCACGACGACGAGCACCGGGAACCCGAGGACGGTCGTGAGATTGAGCGCCAGCGGCGAGACCACGGCCGTCTCGACGGTCAGCTCCGCCCCCGACGCCGTCGCCGGATAGATCGCGGGGTACAGCAGGAGCGCGACCAGCGCGCTCAACAGTGTGGGGAGGGCAAGCGCGCTCACGAGCCACGCCCGGTAACTGTCACGGAGCGCGAGCACGATCCCGCCGAGGCCCGCGACCACGGAGAGGCCGACGATGGCGACGCCGGGGATCGAGAGGATCGTCCCGGCAGTCCCGCCGGCGTCGGTCACGATGACGACTGCGAGCAGGACGACCACGCCGGCGAGGTATGCGACTGTCGCAAGGATGCCGAGGTCGCGCATCTCGCCGGCGAGGGCGGGGCCGGTCTTGGCCGCTACGAACGCCGCGCCGGTGACCGCCGAGACGGCGACCAGGCCGACGCCCGTCAGGATGGCGGGCAGCGAGATCGCGCCCACGTCGAACACCCACGAGCCAGCCAGCACGCCGAAGAGGAACGGCGCGAGCGTGCTGCCGCCGACGAACGACCAGTCACAGGCCCGCTGCCAGGACTCGTCTTCACGCTGTTCGCGCAGTTCCGGGCCGACGCCGCGGAACAGGAGGGCGAGCACGAACCCGAGTGCGATCAGGTAGTTGTCGGCGAGCAGCCGCGAGTAGACGTCCGGGAACGCCGCAAGCAGCATCGTCCCGAACGCGATCAGCCACACTTCGTTGGCGTCCCAGATCGGCCCGAACGCCGCGAGTAACGTCTCCCGGTCGTGATCGTCATCGCGGGTCGCATACAGCATCCCGATCCCGAAGTCGAAACCGTCCAGGACGATGTACATCGTCAGCGCGAACATGACGACGCCGAACCAGACGTCCGGGAGCGAGTCGACGAGGTAGGTATCGACCGGCAACAGCAGCGGTTTAATCATCGCTGGTCACCCCCGGGATCGGCCCGTACCAGTGATCGTCCGGGGCCGGTTCGACACCCAATTCGTCGAGTTCCCCCTCGATCAGCCACCGGAGGGTGTACAGCGCGGCCACGACGAGGCCGATATAAATGACCACGAATGCCGCCAGACTCAGGGTCGCCTCCGTCGAGGACAGCGTCGAGGAGACGGCCTCGCCGGTCTTGAGCTCGCCCTGGACGACCCACGGTTGACGGCCGATCTCGGTGACGTACCACCCCGTGAGCAGGGCGGCGTACCCCAGCGGCGAGGCGGCGATCATCGCTCGCAGGTACAGGCTACTGTCGGACAATCGATCGCGATAGATGAGATAGCCACCCCAGAAGGCCAGCCCGATGAACAGGAACCCGAGTCCGACCATGATGCGGAACGACCAGAACACGAGCGGAACTGGCGGGTTCTGTTCGTACTCGTCGAGACCTTTCACGACCGCGTCGAAGTCACCCCCGCTTGCGAGAAACGACCCGACCCTGGGAAGACTGATCGCAAAGAGATTCTCCTCGCTGGGGTTCATGATCGCGTCTGGGCTCGTCGGGATCGCAAAGAGGTGCAGATCGGCGGTTCCCGTCTCGTAGTGGGCCTCCATCGCGGCGAACTTCTGTGGCTGGGTGTCCTCGACGTGACGGCCATACGCATCACCGTGGACTGCCTGCAGCGGCGCGGCGACGATCAGGAGGAGGACGGCAATCTTCAGTGCCGTGTGCCAGGCTTTGGCGTCGCGTTTCTTCCAGACGATGTACGCCGCGACGCCGGCGACCAACAGCGCCACGGCGATCACTGACGCGTTGATCATGTGGACGTACATCCAGGTCATCCGCGGCGTGAAAAAGGCGGCAATCGGGTCGGTCAGCTTGGCGACTTCCATGCCGTTTCGCGTGATCATCTCGTACCCCTGGGGGGTCTGCATCCAGGCGTTGACGACCAGAATCCAGAAGCCCGAAAGCCAGGCCCCGAAGCCGGTCAGCACCGACGAGAGGAAATACGTCCGATCGCTGACCTTCTCGCGGCCGAACAGCAACACGCCGAGGAAGACCGCCTCGAGGAAAAAGGCCATCTTCGCCTCGAAGGCCAGCGGCCCGCCGATCAACTCGCCGGCGAGTGCCGAAAAGCCCGGGAAGTTCGTCCCGAACTGGAAGCTCATGGGGATCCCCGTTACCGTCCCCATCACGAACCCGGCGGCGAAGACATTCAGCCAGAACGACCGTAGCCTGGCGTAGCGCTCACTGCCGGTCCGTACATCTTTCCACGTAAAGTAGATGATGAAGGGCGCGAGTCCGATCGAGAGGGCCGCAAAGAGGATGTGGACGCTGATCGTCCAGCCGAACTGCAATCGGCTTGCGAGTTCGGCTGGTAACAGGAAGAGCCATCCGTCGACGGGTATCCCGGCCCCGAACACGTTCTGGAGTAGCTGGGTAGCTGGCTGCATTCGTTGGCGCGCGGTTCGCTGCCCTCCAGTATAAGTACGGTCCTTCCTCCTGCCCGGTGGAAATAGCCGAACGTATTTTATGGGTCCACAAACAATTCTTGGAAAACCAGCAATTATTGGTGCCTTTCAGTCAGTTTCGAAAAACGCCAGATCGTGGATCCGGTGATCGCCCGTCAACTCCGGGTGGAAGGCGGTCCCGACGACGGGACCGTCCCGGACCGCGACAGGTCGATCCTCCCAGGTGGCCAGCACCTCGGCGTCGCCGACGTCACTGATGGCCGGCGCTCGGATGAACACGGCGTGAAACGGCTCCTCAAGGCCGTCCACGTCGAGCGGGGCTTCGAAGCTGTCCTTCTGTCGGCCGAAGGCATTCCGCTCTACGGTGACGTCGAGCAGACCGAGTGCCTCGACGCGGTCGTCGCCGGTGTCCCGCGCCGCGACGATCAACCCGGCACAGGTCGCGAGTACCGGTTTGCCGGCCCGGACGTGGGTTTTGATCTCCGGAGCAATCCCTTCCTCAGTCAGCAGGCGAGAGATCGTCGTCGACTCCCCACCGGGAACCAGTAGGACGTCACAGTCGGGGACGATTCCGGACTCGCGTATCTCGACGACGTCCGCGGGTTCGTCGTGTGCCGCTGCGGCCGCCCTGACGGCGGTCGCGTGTTCGCTGACGTCGCCCTGGACGGCGATCACGCCGGCGGTAAGCGTCATGGTCCAGCCTTGTGGATCGACGGCGAAAAGCGCTCTCTTCCGCGGCCACGTCACGGTGATGTCGTCGGCCGCGGTCGGCGACAAACCCTTGAGTCGAGCCGACACAGGTGAGAGCATGCCACAGCGCGATCCGGTCGAGAACGCCGCCGACGGCTCGATCGATCTGTATGGTATCGCCGACTGGGAGGTCCGTGGGTGGCTGGATCGACTCGCCGTCGCGCTTCACGCGGGCGCTCACACGTTCGCCCGGGTGACGATCGTCATGTTCGCAGTCTCGATTCTCGTCTCGCAATTCCTCCTGGGCGGACTCGGCGCGATCACGGATCCGGTCGTAGGGACGGTCACTGTGCTCTCGGTCGTCCCGGCCATCGGCCTGACCGGGTACGTCTGGAACGCCGACGTCACCGATCGCGAACCGCTGGGATTGCTCGTCACGACGTTTTTCCTCGGCGTTCTCTTCGCCGGGTTCGCCGCCGTGATCAACGCGATGTTCGCCCCGACAGCGTTCGTGCTCACTGACGCCTTCGGCGTCGAGGCGCTCGGACTGTTCGTCGTCTTTTACGTGATCGTCGGCCCGGTCGAGGAAGGGGTCAAACTCCTTGCAGTTCGACTGTACGCGTTCAATGATGCCCGATTCAGCGCTGTCGTCGACGGGGCCGTCTACGGCGCGGTTGCGGGGCTGGGCTTTGCGACCATCGAGAACGCGCTGTATATCACCCAGACTGCCGGCGACGTCGGGATGGGGGTGTTCGCCGCCGGCGGTAGTGTCGTGACGGTGCGCGCGCTGGCCGGTCCCGGTCACGTCATCTACTCGGCCTTTGCCGGCTACTACCTCGGCCTGGCGAAGTTTTCCCCGGATCGCGCCGGCCCGATCGTCGTGAAAGGGCTGGTGATCGCCGCCTTCGTCCACGCCACGTACAACGCGCTCGTCTCCGTGCTTCCGGCGTTCGCCGCGGAGGTTCTCGGCATCTCGCCGTTCTTTGCCTTCATCGGCTTCGTGATCCTCTACGATGGACTGTTCGGCTACGTGCTGGTTCGCAAACTCCGGGCCTATCGCCGGGCGTATCAGCAAGCCCTCGCCGGGACTGACCGTCTGCCCGATCCCGAAGTGACCGAATTTGATCCCTGACGGCCCGAAATGGCCGCGTTCGGGCTGACACGGTGGGCAGTATTTATGCGTGCCCACGCGTATTTTCACCCATGGCCGCTGGCATTCTCGAAACGGTCAGCCGAGTCGGGACGGCACTGGTGGTCGCACCGATCGCCGTGCTCGGGCTGGATTTCTTGGTCCAGGGACAAACCGCTGGCGGGCTCGCGTTCCTCGGGATCGTCGGGCTCATTCTCGCTCTCGAACGGTACGTTATCACGCCCCGTGAGATCCCCCAGCGCATCGTGAGCTACCTCGTCGGATCGCTGTTCACCGTCGAGGACGCTGCGGATAGCTGATCGTGGCTCCCGTGGAAAACGGTCCGGCGGCCCATCGGGGCCGCCGGCGAGCGCGAACGGCCAGCAGACCGGCCGAGCGCGCCGAAACAAAGTGGGGGAATGGGGGGTGGGGTGGCACCCTTACGGGTGCGGTCGATCGTAGCCGATGGGTTCCTATGAATCTTGTGTCCTCGGGTGATCTCGCGTCGTCACGTGTATGTATCAGGGGCTCGTAGAATCGGTAGTGACGACCGTCGCATCCGAACGGGCGGCCGGACCGCTAGTTCGCCCTGCGACTGACGCGGATCTCTACGCTGTCGCGGAGATCGAACGCCGCTCGTTCTCCCAGCCCTGGCCGATCGGGGCGTTCGAACGATTTCTCGACGCGCCGGCCTTTCTCGTCGCCGTCGATCGAGCCCCCGGGACGGCGGGCTCCGTGATCGGCTACGTCGTTGCCGATATGGTCCCGAACCACAGCCAGCCACTCGGTCACGTCAAGGACCTCGCCGTCCATCCCGACCGGCGAAACAGCGGCGTGGGTCGCCAGTTGCTCCAGCGCGCGATCATCGCCCTCGGGGCAGGCGGCATCACCACCGTCAAACTCGAAGTCCGCGAGAGTAACGACACCGCCAGACACCTTTACCGGAGTGAAGGGTTCGTCCACCGGCGGACGATCCCCGGGTACTACGACGACGGCGAGCACGCCTTGGTCATGTTCCGGTCGCCGTGAGCGCTCGGGGTGATCGCCCGGGTTCGCCACGCCCCCGGCGAACACCTTTCACTCACGAGTCCGTGGATCACCGTATGGGATACGCGTGTCCAGTGTGCGAACAGCCCCAGGTCGACGCCAGACACCTGGCGAATCACCTGGCCTTTACCGCGCTGCTTGGTGACGACGATCACGAGCGCTGGCTCGCCGAGCACGCACCGGGGTGGGACCAGGAAGACGACGAAGGGCTTGCCGACCGGGTCCGCAAGCACGCCGAGGAAGTCGACGTCCCCGGAGCTGATACCGTCGAACACGACCACGGAACCGGCGACCCTGAAATCCACGAACATGCGGCTGACGTCGAGCGAACCGACAGCGTCGACCGCCCTGGCGATCTAGCTGGGGGAACCGAATCCATCATTGACGAGCACGATCCGGGAGTGACCTTCGATGACATCGGCGGCGGTCCGACGGCGGGGGCTGATCCGACCCTGGACGCCGACGCCATGGCGGTCCTCCGGGAGGCCTACGAGATGACCCGCACGCGCCGGGAGCAGGCTACCGGTGTGGAAGACGACGGTGAATCCCACAGCGACGATTCGGACGACCATCGAGCGACCGGCGAACGAACCGGGGCGGAGCCGGCGGACACTGACGCTGGCGAAACGGAATAGTGGACGGAACCCGAAAGCCCGGGCATGCACACCGAGGGGCTGCTCGCACCTGAGACGCCCGCGGACGCCCGCGACCACTACGACGCCCTCGCGTCGACTGCGGGGGTCGTCGTCCGTGAAGTCGCGCGGGCGATGGATCTCGACGGCGACGAATACGACCGTCGCGTCACCGACGACGTGATCGAGACCGCCCACGATGCGGTCTTTGCGTCGCTTCTTGCCGTCCGCGTCGGCACCCACGAGGAGTTCGATTCGTTCTGTGACGACCACGGTGGCGAGGTTCTCCAGACCGGCAGCGAACACGTCGAAGGCGTGGTCTGGCACGCGCCGCCGTTCGCCGAAACGATCGTCGCCACGACGTTCCAGGACGCCGAGGCGGCGGCGATCGGGACCCTTCGCCGTCAGGCGTACGGCCGGCTCTATCGGGACATTCTCGAAACGGACGAAACAGAGCCACAGACGGACGAACATGGCGATCACTCGGGGGCGACCTGAATGCGCAGACGGACGAAACTGGTCTCCGTCGCCATCCTCGCCATCGTGGTGCTCCTGCTCGCACTGGGCGCACTGCCGGGATTCATCAAGGCGGGCGACCCCTACTACATGACCGCGACGCCGGTCGAGGAACACGCGGCGGTCAACGCGACCGATCTGGACGAGCGGCGGTTTCCGTACACCACGGCGGCGATCGATTCGGCCACAACGGCCCAACCGGGCGAGTCCGGCCCGTACTGGAAGGGCTACGTCGGCTTCAAGGAGGCGTTCACCCACTCGCCGTTCGACGAACTCACCGCACTTCAGCAGCGCTCGACCGCGGCGGTCGACGGACCGGAGGCGGTCTACGTCCGGGTTGGGGACACACACTATCGACTGACCATCGAGCAGTAGTCCGGACCGACCGGTGGGGCTCGGCCGACTACAGGGCAGGGCGAGCCAATGCACGTTTTACGATCGGCCCGAAAGTGCCTGCCATGACTGAAGAACACGCGGAGCACGACTGGCCGATTCTCGAATCACGCATCGAGTACGAGACGGGGTGGTACGAGGGGGGCTACGATCTGGTCGAACAGCCCGACGGGTCCGAGAAGCGCTACTACTGGGCCGCACTGCCGGACGCGGTCGTCGTCGTTCCGGTCGTCGACGATGCACTCGTGATGGTCGAGCAGTATCGGCCGGCGATCCGCGAGCACTGCCTCGAATTTCCGGCCGGGATCGTCGAGGACGGCGAGTCCTACACCGAGGCGGGCGCGCGGGAACTCCGCGAGGAGACGGGCTTTGATCCTGCCGGCGTCTCGCTGCTGGAGGATTTCTGGGTCGCGACGGGGGCGATGCGCCACCAGCGCGGGATCGTCTTCGCCGAGGGCCTCGAACCCGTCGGGACGAACCTCGATGACAACGAGTTCCTCGAAGTCACGACGGTCCCGGTCGAGGAGGCACTCGACCGTGCCCGAGCCGACCCGGCCAACGACGCGACGATCGAGGGGATCCTGCTCGCCCGGGAAGACGGTCTGCTCTGATCGTCTGTGAGCGACTGTCTCAGCCGCTCGGCTGCCCTCGGACCACCAGGATAGATCGTGTGATACAGGCTCGACCGGTGCGGTTATGAGGGTGGATATGTGACGGACTCCCATGGACGGCGAGTGCTCGGCGGCGGATCTCAAGTCGCTACTCGACACAGACCAGGACGTACGCATCGTCGACGTTCGACCACCGGCCGCCTTCGAACGCGGTCACATTCCCGACAGCGAGAACGTTCCGCTGGCGACGCTCACGAACGAAGTCGACCGCCTCGATGGGGCCGATCGGGTCGTCACTGTCTGTGCTCATGGGGAGGCGAGTATACGGGCGGCCCGACTCGTTGCTGCCTACGAAGGTATTGATTGCCCAGTCGAAAGTCTCTCGTGTGGCGTCGACGGGTGGGACGGCGACTTAGAGATGGGCGACGGTCACTGAAGCGGGGGCTGTCGGCACGGGGGACGCGTCGATCACTCCGCTGGTTCGTATGCGAAGCGCTGGATGCGTGCCGGCGTCGCCGTCTCTGTGTCGGTGCCGAGTGCGTACGGACCGATATAGACGCCGGTGAACCCGCCCGCGACTTCCGTCGACAGGTACCGTGTGGCCGCCGTGGCGAGTTCGGTCGGCTCGCCGTCGCCGTCGTCGTAGCGGAACGTGTATTCCTCAGTCGTCGCGTCGACGACCAGCCGGTGGTCCTCGCCCGCGGCGGGGATGGACGCGACCGTCTCGGCAACCTCGCCGATCCGGAGTCGGACGCGAGCGACCGTCTCGGCACCCTCACGACCCACGCCGATCTCGTAGTGGTGGGACTCGTTCATCACGAGCGCGAGACCGGCCTCCTCACCGTCGTCGGGATCGAACCCGAGTTCGATCTCGGCTCGGCAATCGAAGTGGGACTGCGGGCGGCCGACGAACGTCGCATCCAACTCGTCGAGGCTGTCGGTTTTGCCCGCAAGCGTCAGCCCCTCGCCCGAGACCGAGTAGGTCGCCGGGTCCGGGTTCCGTCGGAACTGCCAGCTGTCGTCGAGTTCGCCGTCGAAGGTCGTTTCGAACGGTCGGGCCGGACTCGACAGCCCGCCGGGTGAATCCCCCGGCAACGACTCGACGGTCATCTCGGGGTCGATCGGTTCGCCGTCGTTGACGATCGGCCAGCCGTCTTCCCAGGTGACGGGCGCGAGGAACGTCTCCCGACCGAGGTGGTGGACACCGGGGTTGGGGCCGTACTGGCGGATCCCGAGGAACACCATCCACCACGATCCGTCCGGGGCCTGGACCATGTCGGCGTGGCCCATCGCGCTGAGCGGGTGCATCGGCCGACCGCGATGGGAGAGCACGGGGTTGTCGGGATGGGGTTCGAACGGGCCGGTCGGGTCGTCGCTCCGGCCGACGGTGACCATGTGATCCGTGTGGGTCCCGCCCTCGGCGGTGATGAGGTAGTAGGTCCCGTCGCGTTCGTAGATGTGCGGTGCTTCGGCGAACCCGCCTTCGATGCCCCGCCAGAGCTGGCGGACGTCGCCGAGTTCGCCGGTGTCGAGGTCGATCTCGGCCTGTCGGACCCGGTACTCCGGCAAGGACTCGCCGTCGGTGTACTGGAAGTAGGCCGTCCCATCGTCGTCGAAGAAGAGGTCGGGATCGATCCCGCCCGCGTCGACGTACAGCGGATCGGACCACTCGCCGGCGGGATCGTCGGCGGTCACGATGAAGTGGCCACCGTTGACGCCGCCGACGTCGGTCGTGACCATGTAGAAGGTGCCGTCGTGGTGGCGCAGGGTCGGGGCGTAGATCCCGTCGGAAGCCTCGCGACCGCGGAGGTCAAGCTGGCTGTCGCGGGTGAGACAGTGGCCGACCCGCTCCCAGGAGACCAGGTCCGTGCTGTGAAACAGCGGGACGCCCGGGAAGTACTCGAACGAGGAGATGGCGAGGTAGAAGTCCTCGCCGGCGCGAGCGATCGTCGGATCGGGATGCATGCCCGGAAGTACTGGATTCGAATACTGCATACCGGAGGGCTCGCGGCCGTCGCTCATAAGTCCTTGCGGTCCAAGCCCGGCAGGTTCGACAGATAACCATGGGCGCATACCTGCTCGGGACACTCGTCAGTCAGCGAGTTGCGATGTGGTGGCTCGGGTAAACCTCTCATCAGAAGGGACTCAGTGGGGGTAACTGCTCGTCATCGCCACCGTCGGAACCTTACGCGCCTGTCCTCAAAAGTACACGTGTTTCGTGTGCTACTGTGAGGAGAGCAATCTGATTTCGCGAAACACTCTTAGCTATTCTAGAGGACGTAAGTTTAAATGAGAGGGTGACCAACGTGGAGGTAGAGGATTCCAAAATGGCGGACGATTCACGCGGGCACAACCAGTCTTGGTCGGATGCGACCAGCGCTCGCGAGCGGGTTCAGTCGGTCGCGGAAACGTTGCGTGAACCTCGCTCGATCAACTGGATCAGCGAGCAGGCGGACGTCGCCTGGAGTACCGCAAACGAGACACTCGAAGACCTCCGTGAGCAGGGTCGCCTCCAGCGGATCGACAGTGACGATGCAACCCGATATCAGCCGGATCGGACGCAGTTGTTCTTCGACGAGATCCGGACGCTGATCGAGGAGAACACGCGTGAGGAACTCCGGAGCGAACTGGCGGCCATCACCGCGGAAATCGAAGGGTGGCAGGAGACGTACGGCGTGGACTCCTGGGAAGCCCTCGAACAGACGCTCGCCGACGAGGGGCTGTCGAGTGCCGAGAGCAGCGAACGCCGCGACGTCGTCACCTTCTGGCGGGAGAACGAGGCGGACCGGCAACTCCTCAAACACGCCCTGGCGCTGTATACCGACGTCGAAGCCGCACGCGAAGGGATGCGAACCATGGCCGAGCGGGCGAGGAGTTAGCGCTCGATGCTGTTTCTCGCTGGCCGAGATCGCCACACTCAACGGACGCTCCTCAGGAAGGTCCACGACCGACTTTCGAAACACGCCGGGTGCGAGAACGTTCGGTATCGCCCATCACGTCGACGCCCACGCCACGTCCTCGCCGACGTCGAAACCACGGTCTTTCTGCACGACATCGACGAGACTGAGACCGCACGCCTGGAAGTCCGGTTCTGGTATCCAAGCGATGTCGACTACGAATACTACCGCCTCAATTGGATCGAACCCGATCGGGACTTCATGCTCGGATTCCACCGTGACGCTGACCATTCCGACCTCGGACCGTGTCACGTCCAGGTTGACCACGAAGGGACGACGGTTGATCGTCACGCGGCTGATTTTCTCGACGCGCATCCGCTTTCGGTCCTCGAACGACGACTCAGGAAGCTCCCGGCGGTACTTGAGGCTGTTCGCTGGCAGGATGAGCGGCCTTCGCTCCCGGAGTGGTCTCCCTGAACCCCTTCCAGCAAATTCGAACAGGTTGCGTTTCGGCGGTCAGCCCGTCCAGCCGGCGTTCGCCCGGTGCTCGGCAGCGATCGCACCGATGTCCTCTGGTTCAACCGCTCCTCGATCCGTACAGATCGCGTCGATCAGCCCCGGCGGCGTCACGTCGAACAGCGGTGATCGAACGGTCAGATCGGCCGGCCCGTCGTAGATCGTCTCCGGATCGACGGATTCGATCTCGGCCTCTGCATCGACACGCACCTTGTCGGCTGCCGCTGCGACGAGGACGGGCACGCCCTCGTGGGCGGCGGACAGCGCCGCGCCGCGGGTGCCCACCTTGTTCAGCACTGCGCCGTCCGGTCGGATCGCGTCGGCCCCGACGATGACCGCCGCCGGCTCCCATTCGTGGATCGCCCACGCCAGATCGGCGTCGCCGGCGAGGGTCACGTCTCGCTCCTCGGCCACTCTCTCGGCCACACCGACCCCTTCACCGCCCGGTCGCGATTTGGCGACCAACACTGCGTCGGGATCGGCTCGTTCGATCGCCTCGCGGACGGTCCCCGACCGTGAGAGCGTGGCGATCCGATCCGGGAGTCGCTCGGCAGCGGTTTCGGCCGCCTCGTCGTCGGCCGAGACCGCGGCTTCGATCTCCTTGCGAGCCATCTCCTCGACTCCCTCCGGCGATCGGTCCGCGCGGGCCAGCACCCGGTTCACCCGGTTTGCGACGACGGGCATCGAGGGGCGGGCGTCCCGGAGATCACGGGCGACGACGGCGAGGTCATCCCACCCGCCACTTTCCCCACCCCACGCCCGGATGCCCGCCTCGTCGCGAAGCACTTCCAGTGCCCGGAGCGACAGCCACGCCGAGCCGTGGTCGCGATCTTCGCGGATGGTCTTGACGGTTGGCCGAACGCGGTCGTAGGACGCCCAGAGATCGGGGACGGTCTCCCGGCGGCGGATCGCCGTCGGGTGGACCCATGCGTACTCGTCGGTTTCGTAATTGGCTTCGACCGCTCGGTCGTCCGCCTTGAAGAGGAAAGGGTGGACGACCCACCGCGTTCCGCGCTCGGCGTCGACGACATCGAAGGGATCGCCCTGCCGTCGGAGCGTCACGGCGTCGCCGAGTCCGGTCTCCTCGGCGATTTCTTCTCGCGCCATGGCGTCGGGGTCGCCCTCGGCGTGTCCGGAGACGGCCGCCCATCGCCCCGCGTACGAGCCGACGGCGTCGCTCCGGCGCAGGAGCAACACCTCGCCGCGGTTCCGGAGGAAGCAGGTGACGATGTCGACCTCGTTCATGTCCGGACGTATGCACCCTCACCCAATGAAGCGTGGGGGCGGCGAGCCGACAATGCAAAACCGATCGAGTCCCTGTCACCTTGCATGGACGTCGCGATCATCAGCGACTCACACGTGCCGTCACGCGAACCGGCGATCCCCGACTGGGCGCTCGACCGCATCCGCGCGGCCGATCACGTCATTCACGCCGGTGACTTCGACGCATCGGCGGCGCTGGCGGACGTTCGCGGCGCGGCGAGTCGACTCACCGCCGTCGCCGGGAACATGGATCCACGGGCGCTGGGTCTGCCCGAGATCGAACGCGTCACACTCGGCGGTGTCGAGTTCGTCGTGACTCACGGCACGGGATCGCGCCACGATTACGAACAGCGTGTCGCGAGCATCGTCGCCGAGGAGGGGAGCGAGGGGCCGACCGTCGGCGTCGCGGGTCACACTCACGAGTGCCTGGATACGACCGTCGACGGCGTTCGGCTGCTCAATCCCGGCAGCGTCACCGGGGCATCACCGGCCAGCGAGGCCACGATGCTGACGGCGACGGTCAACGACGGCGACCTCTCGGTGACTGTCCACCGCGAGTCCGAGGTTTAGGGGGCCGTCCTCGATGGTCGTGTTTAGTTTAGCGGGAATCGCTTGCAACAGCCAGAAAGCCCCCGCGCTCTCAGCTGCCGCGACTCGCTGCGCTCCGGCAGGTGCTTGCGTCGTCGGGGCTTGCTGAGAACGCGGCCCCTTTCAGTCCCACCCGAGGCCGGTTGGTCAGCCGGCATGGGCGGGACTGAAAGGGGCGAGTGGCTCCGGGAAGACGGCCGAAGTAAGGCGCGAGGCGCTATGCGCCTCGGCACGCGCGAACGGGCCCACGGCCCGTGAGCGGACACCGCAACGGAGTGAGGAGCGCAGCGAGGTCGTCGGACGGCGTCGCCGTCCGACTGTCCGAGGGACCAGCGGTCCCTCGCTACCCTCAACCGGAGCCACTCGGGGCTTTCTGGCTATCTCACCCAGGAATCGCTTAACTAAACACCGCCTCCTCGATTGCTTTCGACGCCGGACGAACGCGACGCTACCGGGCGACTTTTGGCGGTTCCGGGCCGACTCGGGGTATGGAGGTCTTCGCGGTCCCGGATATCCCGGAAATCGAGCCGGGTGACGACCTGGCGACGCTGATCGACGAGCGCGTCGACCTGCGGGAGGGCGATGTCCTCACGGTCGCCAGTACGGTCGTCTCGAAGGCCGAAGGCAGGGGGGCGGATCTGTCGGACTTCGACCCCGGGACGCGCGCCCACGACATCGCCGAGCGGATCGGCGAGATCGCCGGCGAACGGAAGGATCCGCGGTTCGCCCAGGCCGTCCTCGAGGAGAGCGAGGAACTCGTCATGGCGGCCCCGTTCATCCTGGCGGTGACTCACTTTGGCCACATCACCGTCAACGCGGGTATCGACCGCTCGAACGTCCCCGGCGCGGACCTGCTCCTGTTGCCCGAGGACCCCTCGGCGAGCGCGCAACGACTGTCCGACGCGCTCGGGGTCCCCGTCGTCGTGACAGACACGTCGGGACGCCCCTTTCGGCAGGGCCAGCGCGGCGTCGCACTTGGCTGGGCCGGAATTTCGGCAATGCGGGACTGGCGGGGCGAACACGACCGCGAAGGACGCGAACTCACGGCGACCGTCGAGGCCGTCGTCGACGAACTCGCCGCGGCGACCAACCTCGTCACGGGCGAGGGTGACGACGGCCGGCCCGTGGCGGTCGTCCGTGACTGGGACTTCGGCGACCACGACAGCCACGACGATCTGTTCCGGGACCGTGATGGCGATCTCGTCCGGCAGGCACTCGCCGACTTCGAGTACGACCCCGCGTGATCGAAGACGAGAAACGGGACGACACCGATTGACGACGGACTCACAGCACGGCACTCACAGCACACAGACCAATGAAAGCGATCGAACTCACCCCCGAACATCCGGTCGAAGAGGTACGACGACTGGCCGAGCGCGCCGAGCGCGCCGGCTTCGACACTATCTTCGCGAGCAATCACTACAACAACCGCGATCCGTTCCAAACACTCTCGTCGATCGCGGCGGCGACGGATTCGGTTCAACTTGGCCCCGGCGTGGTCAATCCTTACGAGACACATCCAGTCCGGCTGGCCTCGCGGATGGCGACCCTCGACGAGCTCAGCGACGGCCGCGGCGTCTTCGGGATCGGGGCCGGTGACGCCTCGACGCTCGCCAACCTCGGCGTCGAGCGCGACTCGCCCCTCCGGCGCGTCCTCGAGACGTTCAAGGTCGCCCAGCAGCTCTGGACGGGCGACACCGTCGATCACGACGGCACTTTCCGGGCGACGGACGCGAGCCTGAACTACGAGGTGGGGGAGATTCCGGTCTACGTTGGCGCACAGGGCCCACACATGCTTCGGATGAGCGGGAAACACGCCGACGGCGTGCTCGTCAACGCCGCCCACCCGGCGGACCTGTCGTGGTCGGCCGACCGGATCGAAGAGGGCCGATCCGAGCGACCGGACGACCGTGGCGATCTCGACGTTGCCGCCTACGCGAGTGTCAGCGTCGCCGAGAGCGAGGACCGCGCCCGGGAGGCCGCTCGACCGCCGGTGGCGTTCATCGTCGGGAGCACCGCGCCGCCGGTACTGGATCGACATGGGTTGGATCACGACCGCGCGGAACGGATCGGCGACGCCATCGAGCGGGGGGACTTCGAGACGGCTTTCGGCGCGGTCACGCCCGAGATGATCGACGCCTTCGCGATCGCCGGGACGAAAGCGACAGTCGCCGATCGGATCGAGGAGGCGATGAACCATGTCGACAGCTTCGTCGCCGCGTCGCCGCTCGGCCCCGATCTGGAGACGGCGATCGAGCTCGCGGCCGAGGCGCTCGAAACGGCTGCGGCGGAGTAAGTCTCGGCGGTGGTGGGACTCGGCGTTATGCCGGTGAGACGAGATCCACGACTGCGCCGAGCGTCAGGTACGCACTGGCCCCGACGGTCAGTCCGATCACCAGCGCGCCCATCCCGACCAGCACGGCGCTGATCGGGTCGTGCGTCACGACCTCGGCGAATCGAAACGGCATCTCACCGATACTGCCGACGAGCCGGTTCAGAAACGAGACGAGTGACAGGACGATCATGGTGGCAGTTCACACGCCCGGTACTTGGGTGCTTGGACGGCGGCGATCCATCGGGGCCTCCCAGTCCCGGCCGCGATCAGTCTCGACTCGGCGTCAGGGCTAAGAGCGTCGGCGAACTCGCTTCGGTATGGGCGACGATGCGTCCTTAGACGAGTTTCTGGGCGACGAGGGGGAGTCGGCGACCGCGACCGAATCCGCCGACGACGAGGCGGCGAGTGGGTCCGAGCTTCCCGACGAGGCGGCGGCCCAGACTGAACGTGCCGAGGAACCGTCCGAGGAGTCCGTCGAGCCGGCGACGACGACCTACGAGTTCGCCCCCGGCGGGGTCGAGTGTGCCTCCTGTGGGGCCACTGTCGACCGCCGGTGGCACCAGCACGGCGAGCTTGTCTGTGTGGCGTGCAAGGACTGGTAACGGCTGGACCGCGACGGCTGCCGGGACCGTGGGATTCACGCGGCTGGCGGTCGAAATGGGGTCACTCGAATGGAACGTCGACTCACCTTCATGGCCATTCTGGTCAGCGGCGTCATCGGCTTCGGGCTGGCGGATTACGCGCTCGCCAGTGCGGGCTATGACAGGCTGGGGATGTTCGTCTGGGGCGGTGGGTATCTCGCGACGATGTTCGTCCTCTGGTATGGGTGGGTTCGGCCACTCGACATGACCGGTATCTAAGCCGGCGCACTCGACGTGGAGGCGGCCAAAACGAATGGTAGCGGAACGTTCAAGCCCGCGTCGGGGCGAACATATGACAATGAACGGGTCACTGGTGCCGTTGCAACTCGTCGACAACTTCCTGCTGAACTACAACGTGGGGGACATCCTGCTGTTGGTGCTTGGCCTGTCGATCCTGGCCGCAGTAGCGTTGCGCTCCCGGAAGGCGCTCGCGACCCAGGCCATCGGGTTTGGCCTCATTCTGGTGGTGACGCCGGGAAGTGCCCTCCAGCCGGGAGATGGGAGTCTCCTCGGCTCGGTCATGCAGTACAAGTTCTTTGGCCTGGTTCTCCTGCTTGCCGGCCCCGTGCTCTATACGACGGCACGGCGGTCGGCGACACCGAGTTGAGTGTCGCACGGCGATCGTCCGCCCGGGCTTCTCGGCGTCTCATCGCCTTCTCGATGCCACTTCAGCCTTCTCGGCGTCCTATTCGAGCTTCCCGAGTGCAGTGAAAAATTCCAGGGGTGGTCCGGCCACGTGGACCGGCTGGTCGGCCTGCTCGACCGTGATCTGGGCGGGCGGTTCGATCTCGTGGGTGGTCCGGCCGTCGCTGACAACTGAGGCCGTCTCGGCATCCTCGACGCGGACGGTGATCGTGGTGTCCTCGTCGACCACCAGCGGCGGCATCGGGCGCTCGGCGGCCATCTCCGTGACGACGAACACCGGGACGTCGGGGTGGACCAGCGGGCCGTCCTCGCTTAAGTTGTAGGCCGTGGAGCCGGTCGGCGTCGCGATCAGGACGCCGTCGGCGTGGCCGCTGGTGTACAGCGCGTCGTCGATCCGGACGGTCGTGCCGACGCCGTTGCCGTGGCCGCGCTGGGGCCCCTGAATCACGACTTCGTTCAACGCCGGCGGGAGTTCCCACCCGTCGCCGCTCACCTGGAGTCGGGGGAGCGCTCGCGTCGGTGTCTCGCCGTCCTCGCGGATGTCAGTTACCACGTCCCGGATGACGTCGATGGCGTCGTTCGGCGAGACGGCGTTCAGGAAGCCGACCTCACCGAGGTTGACGCCCATGATCGGCGTCCCGTTGGCCCCGCGTGCGGCGTACAGAAACGTGCCGTCGCCGCCGATCGAGACGATCAGGTCGGTGTCGTCGATCTCCTCGATCGAGACGCTCGCCGGGGCGTCGAGTTCCGGCGTGGCGACGCCACCGTAGGTGTCGTGGCGGTCGTCGGCGAGCGCCGCGGCCGTCACCTCGTCGACGACGATCGAGACGGCTTCGTCCGCCAGATCCATCCGGATCGCCTCGATGAGCGAGCGGGCACGTGGATTGTCCTTCTGTCCGACGAGTCCGAGTTCCATAACTCGACCTTGCTCACCGCCCCTGATAAAATCGTCTCATCTCGTGCGGACGGACAGAGTTATTGAGGTGTGAATCCAATCTCTGGACATGACTGGTTGCCCCAGTCGAGGAGTCAGCACATGAGCGACGACGACTCGGATGATGACTGGTTCGAGCAGGCGATCAGCGAGGATCCGGACGGTGGTGACGGCCCATCCACGCAGACTGACGAGACGTCCTCGACTGGCGCGGAAGACGACCAGCAAACGCCCGACAGTGACGTCGCTGCAGAGACAAGCGAATTCGAGGCAGCCCTCGACTCAGTCTCCGAGTCGACTTCGACAACCGAGGACGGTGGGGCGGATTCGATCACCGAGACAGGAGCGGTGGACGCTTCGACTGACGAAGACGGCGGGGATGTGACCGCCCAGGAGGGCGAAGGCGCGCTGTTCGACGAGGATTTCGCCAGTGCGCTTGATTCGGCTGGCGGTCCCGGCGGCGATAGCGGCGGAGCCGCGGCCGAGAATCCGTTCGAAGACGACGAGTCCTTCGAGTCGGAGATCCCACGTATCGACCTCGGGATCGAGGGGCTCGACGGGATGATACAGGGTGGGATCCCACAGCGTCACCTGATGGTCGTCATCGGGTCGCCCGGGACCGGCAAGACCACCTTCGGCCTCCAGTTTCTTCACCATGGTCTCCAACAGGGCGAGGACGTCGTCTTCATCACGCTCGAACAGAGTCGCGAGAGCATCCTCGACACCGCCGACGAGCGTGGTTGGGAGTTCGACCGCTACGAACGTGAGGACCGACTCGCAATCGTCGATCTCGACCCCGTCGAGATGGCCAACAGCTTAGAGAACATCCGGGGGGAGTTCCCCGAGCTCGTTCGGGAGTTCGGTGCCGACCGACTGGTGCTTGACTCGGTCTCGTTGCTGGAGATGATGTACGACGACCAGGCCCGCCGCCGGACGGAGGTGTTCGACTTTACCCGCTCGTTGAAAGAGGCCGGCGTCACGACGATGTTCACCAGCGAGGCCAACGAGGACAACCCCTACGCCTCCAGACACGGCATCATCGAGTACCTGACCGACGCCGTCTTCGTCCTCCAGTACGTCCGTGGGGACACCCAGGAGACCCGCCTCGCCGTCGAGATCCAGAAGATACGCAACGCCAACCACTCCCGTGCCACGAAACCCTACGCGATCACGCTGGACGGCATCGACGTCTACCAGCAGGCAAGCATCTTCTAGACGCGTGATCGGCGGCCGGACTACCGGACGACCGTGATCGGGACGGGCGAGCGCCGGACGACCGTCTCGGCGACGCTCCCCAGCAGGATGCGTGAGACGCCCGAGCGACCGTGACTGCCCATCACGATCTGGTCGACGTCGTGCTCTTCGGCGTGCTGGACGATCGTGTGGGTGGGCTTGCCGACCTCGATGAACTCCTCAAAAGTGCCCGCGAAGCCGGTCGCCCCGGATTCAACCTCGCTGAAGAGGTTCTCGGCCTGTTCTTTCTGGCGGTCGTACCACTCCTCGGAGAACGTCGGCATCGACGCCTGGACGCTGTAGCCCGCGTCGGCCGGGTTGATGACGTGCAGCAGGTGCATCTCGGCGTCCGGGAACTCCGCGACGGCGAACTCGATTGCCTCCCTCGATTGTTCGCTGCCGTCGACCGGCACCAGAATGCGCTTGCTCATGTTTACTGTTACCACACATGTGGACTTGAGTCTTCTCCTGTCTTCGGTTCCACTGGATCTACCGGTCAGTACCGAGACGGTCGATTCAAAATTTTTAACTTATCTACGTATCAACTAATCCGTATGAGCAATATGGGAAATACGTATCGGTCACTCCTCGATAGACTCCGTCAACCGGCGTATACGGGCCCAAACCGCTGTAGTCGGTGTACCGCAGTTAACACCGTTCTGGCAGTAGCTGTTGCCAGTGCGCTGGCTACCATCTCCCTCCCCGTTGGGGCTTTCGCGTTCCTGGTCAGTATTGCGATGATATACTTCCGCGGGTATCTCATTCCCGGAACACCCACGCTGACCAAGCGATACTTTCCGGACTCGCTTTTGGCACTCTTCGGGAAAGCTGGTGTCGATGGTGTCTCCGTTCTCACGGAACTGGATGTCGTTGCGAAGAAATCTGGTGAGAACGACATGTCGCTTACCGATACGGCCATCGATGAGTTCCAGTCGGAGTTCGATTCACTGACCGATACCACGGAGAAAGAACGGCTTCGGAACGTGTTCCAGGTCGACTCGATCGAGATCGACGAGGCACTCGGGGCGTGTATCGTCCTCGGCGATGGCGAGCCACTCCTCCGTCGGGAATCACGCCTGGCGCTCCAGATTGAGCTGGCCGCACTCCCTATTTTGGAGCGCCGGGCCGATGACTTTTACGCCGCAGATGTCTCAGCGCAGTTTGCCATCCTCGCTTCGTTCCGATCATTCATTGAAACCTGTCCCGCCTGTGAGACTCCGATATCAGTGACCCAGGAGTCGGTTGAGTCCTGTTGTTCGACGGCGACAGTGACCGTCCTCGGCTGCGAGGAGTGTCAGACGGACATTCTCGAAGTCGCATCGTAGGAACGAACGATGCTGTCTGACAGTTCTCCCACCGACCACGCAGGTGCACTTCATCGCGCCTGTCCGTTCCGGAACGTGGGACGGCCGATTCACTTCTGATACACTGTCCCACAACGTGATCGATAACTGTGGGGTGGGGCGGTCATTTTCGTCGGCTTCGCTCACACGTTCATGATTGATCGCCTAGTCGTACCTTTTAGAGAACATTTATAATAATGTAATTAGATATGTTTATGTGGGAGTGGCATATATGTCCGACCGCAATGTCCACCGATTCCGACAATTCGGTGAGTCGTACAGAGATCGCAAATGATGTGAGTGCGTCAGCACACGAAACGGTGGCCGGCCAATCCGATCGTCGTGGGTTCCTGAAGGGGGTGGCCGCGGCGGCCGCCGCAACGCTCGGGCTGGGGAGCGTTGCTGGCAGTGTGAGTGCCTCTAGCGCCTGGGACCAAGCGTACAAGATCGCGAAAACGTACGAAGACCCAGAAACGGTCAGTGAGGTATTAGAGAATCAGGACGGACTAGTAGCTGACATCGCGGAAAAGACTACTCTTCCCAAGCATAAGGTCAGCGATCTCGATTATGCAAAGGTCTCTGCCGGGTCAGTGAAAGCCGCCAACGGTCACGTGGCGGCGGTAACTGCGCACAAAGATCTCGATGATGGGTCGCTCTTGATACAGACTTATCCCGAAGAAAACGAGGCATTTGCGCTGGTCCAGTCGGCTGATGGGGAGTCCGAGTCGGTTGGGGTTGCCGACTTAAATCCTGTTGGCTGTGGATCAGATTGTGATGACTGTAGATGTCATGAAGAAACTGTTTGTAGTTGTAATCATAAAGCGAGCTGTTGTTATGAGATGATAAAGTGTAAATGCTACGATGGTTGTTGGGTTGATTGGCTCTGTTAGACACATTTGCAGCAGCCCCTGTGAAACGAATTTCAGATCCTTAAAATTATCGGTGGGGGATCTGATTAATATTTCATTATTTCAATTCAAAGAGCGAGTTAGGATATAATATTTCAATCCTGGCCGTGTCTCGTCACGCACTCCGGCAAGCCGATCAGCTCGACGGGCTCGGAGTTGTCCGGCGAGTAGACGACCAGCTGGCCCTGCTCCATGTAGGGCACTTTCGCCTCTAGATGGCTCGGAATATTCACCGCCGAGATGGCGTCCTCGTCGCCGAGATTCAGGACGACCGTGGTGTTGATCTGCTTGAAGACGGGGTCGGCGATGTCCTGGGGATCCTGGGTGATGAGAAAGAGCCCCAGCCGCTCCTTGCGGCCCTGCTTGGCGGCGTCGGTGAACTTCCCGATGACCTTGCGGGCCTGGACGCTGTCGGCGTCGGTCAGGAAGTTGTGGGCCTCGTCCATGCCGACGACCAGCGGTGTCTCCCCGATGCGCTCGAAGGTCGGATCGTTCGAGAGTTTTTCGTCGACGAGCAGCGACGACAGCGCGAGCACGACCGTCTCGGTCGCCCGTGAGTCGTTGATGTGGTAGGTCGGGACGACGGTCAGCCCGCCCGGGCGGACGAACTCGTGGATCAGATCGGTGATCGGCCGGGCGTCCTGGTCGAAGATGTTCCCGAACCCGCGCGCCCGCCGGCGGACGGCGTCGTAGGTCGCCTCGTGGACCCGGCCGGTCTCGTCGAGTTCCTCCTTCAGCGCGGGATCGTCGAGGAAGGCGGTGAACTGGTCGTAGGTGCCCTCGCGGCCGTACTGGTCACGGAACAGCGGAAGGAGGACGTTCACCAGTGCCCCGTACTGGTTGTCGTTGAGGCCGCTGCCGGCGATCAGCCAGGGGTTGTCGTGGACCATCGAGAACGGGATGGTGAAGGCGACCTGCTCGGCGCGATGGTGCTCGGCTGAGTACGTCGCCCCGCCGATTTCGGGGACGAAGGCAACCGTATTGTCGTGGCCGCCGCAGGCGATGCCCTCGCGTTCACACCGCCGCCGGAAGTCGTCGGAGAGATCGCCGTCGTCGTGCATCTGGGCGTACTCGTCCTGGGGGTCGAACTGGACGACGGCGGGGCCAACCGTCCGGTCGCTGCCGGTCTCGACGGGGTAGGCTCGCTCCGCCGCGAGGAACTGCCGGAGGACGTTCTTCGCGAGATGAGTCTTGCCCGACCCCGTCCCGCCGGCGACGAGCGTGTGTCGGAAGACCAGGGGATCGCCGGCGTCGTAGGCGTCCTTCAGCCGGTAGTCGATGGTGGGGGGTTGAGCCGCCGTCCGGACCTTTTCGCCCCCGACCGAGAGGTGACCGAGGAAGACACCGTCCTCGGGGATCTTCAGCCCGGTCTTGATCGCACTGCGCTCGTCGGCGTGGCTGACGGGCGTCTCGGGCTTGGGGACGCGGTCGGTCATCCGACGCTGGAGCTCGCCATCATCATTATACAAGATGGCGACGGGTTCGAGCGTCGCCATGAACTTGAAGTCCTGTTCGTCGATGCCCTCGGCGCGCATCGCCCGCCGGGCGTGGATCTCGGTCGCGTCGTCGGCCCGGAACTCCCGGACGTACTCCAGGGCGGTGATCCGGCAGAACAGTCGCTCCTCGGTCGCGCTGTCGGGATAGGGGGCGAGGAGATAGGTTCCGATCCGGACGTCGGCGCGGTTGCCGACGGTGACGTACGCCCGGAGGCGTGTATCTTCGCCGTCCTCGCTGATGGTCAGGCCCTCCGCCGCCGAGAGGACGCCGATGCCGCGTTCCTCGCCCGTCGGCGTGGTTTCGACCGGCTCGAAGTCGTCGGTCGACGCTCGTTCGGGGGCGTCACTCCCCTCGGACGCCTGCTCGCCGGCGTCGTCGTTATCGAACTCCGTGAAATCCCCGAGGTCGGACATATCACGTCAGTGTGGGCCGACGGACAAACCGGTTTCCCCCGAGCATCAGCTCATCTGAGTTCGACCCCAAACGTCCTTACCCTGGCATTCGAACACACACCCGATGACCGCGTGGCTTCGCGCCATGACGTACAACGTGCGCTACGACAACCCCGAGGACGGCGAGCACCGCTGGGCGAACCGTCGTGAGGCTGTCGCGAGCACGATCCGGTTTCACGTGCCCGACGTGGTCGGCCTTCAGGAACCACTCGATCACCAGCTCGCAGACGTCGCCGATCGCCTCCCCAGTTTCGAGTGGATCGGTAGGGGCCGCGTCGATGGCGAGAGCGAGGGCGAACATACCCCGATCGGCTACCGGACCGACCGGATCGAATACGTCGATGGCGACACCTTCTGGCTCTCGGAGACACCCGACGAGGCGGGCAGCGTCGGCTGGGACGCCCGCCATCCCCGGATCGTGACCTGGGCGCGCCTGCGTGACCGGCGGACCGGTGATTCCCTCCTTTTCGCGAACACACACTTCTCCCACGACGGCCCGCGCGCCCGCCGGAAGAGCGCCAAGCTCTTGCTCGACCGACTCGCGGACTTGCGGAAGGACGAACCCGTGATCCTCACGGGCGATTTCAACTGCGTGGCGGACGAGGAGCCTTACGAGATCTTGATTGACGACGACCACACCCTCGACCTCGCAGGCGAACAAGACCGATCAGCCGAGCCCGCTCACGGCCCGCCGACATCCGTGACGGACTTCGAGAACCTGGTGCCGAATCGCAAGATCGACCACGTCTTCTCGACGCCCGACGTGGCCGTCGGAACCCACGGCGTCTGCAGCGACGTCTACGACGACGGTCGGTACCCATCGGATCACCTGCCGGTGTTGGTCGAACTCGGTCCGGGTGAGGGGTAGCGGATCGCATCCCATCACGCTGTGACGCTCTGGAGATCGCGGCGTTCGTATCGGGGTCGCCACCAGCAGACCGAGGAGCGGGGTTCAGCCGTGGGCGGCTGTCAATGGCGGGACCCAGCCTTATACGCGCTGAACCAGTAACACCAGTCTGTCCGAGTACGTGGCTGTCTGCCAGGACTGCGAGTGGGAACGACCGATGCCCAAGCGCGACATGGCCGAACACGCAAAGCGCGTTCACGAGGACGAGCATGGTCACCTCGTGTTCCTTGAGCACTGACGAGCGCGCTACCCGATCGCGCTGGACCACAGAGACTGCCTTTCTGCGACGGTGTCGTTTCTCCATTCTCGCCGGCCGACTCGTTTTTACTCGCTGATCACCTACGATCGGTATGCGACTCATCCGTGGACGGGCCGGCGGGACGGCACTGACCGGGACGCTGTACGAACCCGGCGAGGAGCCCCCGAGCTACGAGGGCGCGCCCGACGCCGACGCGCCGTTCGTCTGGGTGTGTGACGCCTTCTACGCGGTCGAGAGCGGCGGAACCGCCCAGCAGGTCGACGGCGAGGAGATCAACGTGGCCTTCGAGTCGCCCGCACCCCGTGGGTTCGCCGATCGCGACCGCGCCATCGCGGCCGCCGAGGACCACGTCCGAACCCAGTTCGGCCGTCTCGGTCTCGATGAATCGGCGGTCGAGATCGAACACGAGCACGTCGCGCCCGAATCGGCCTGAGTCCTCCCCAGGGGGTCAGTCGTCGTCGCCGGTCCCCGCCCGCTCGCGCTCGGCGGTGCGCTCGATGAACTCCTCGGGGAGTGCCTCCATCTCGCCGACCTGGACGCTCCAGAGGTTCGCGTAGAGCCCATCGGCGGCCAGCAACTCCTCGTGAGTCCCGCGCTCGACGACCCGCCCCTCGTCCATCACGAGGATGGTGTCGGCGTCCCGGACCGTCGAGAGGCGGTGGGCGATCGCGAAGGTCGTCCGGTCGGCCGTCAGCGTCTCGAGGGAGCGCTGGATCAGGACCTCGGTCTCGTTGTCGACGTGGGAGGTCGCCTCGTCGAGGATCAGGATCTCGGGATCCTCGAGGATCGCCCGGGCGATGGCGACGCGCTGGCGCTGGCCGCCCGAGAGCTTCACGCCGCGCTCGCCCACCATCGTGTCGATGCCCTCTGGCAACTCGGAAACGAACTCCATCGCGCCGGCCATCGAGAGCGCCTCGCGGATCTCGTCGTCGGTGGCCTTGATGCCGTAGGCGACGTTCTCGGCGACGGTGCCGTGGAAGAGATACGGCTCCTGGCTGACGTAGCCCACGTGCTCGCGGAGACTTGCGAGTGAGACGTTCCGGATGTCGTGGCCGTCGACACGGATCTGCCCGTCCGCGGGATCGTACAGTCGCACCAGCAGTTTGAGCAGCGTCGTCTTGCCAGCGCCGGTCGGCCCGACGAGGCCGACGAAGTCCCCTGCCTCGGCATTGAAACTCACGTTGTCGACCGAAGGCTCGTCGGCTCCAGTATACCGGAAGGTCACGTCCTCGTACGAAACTCCACCATCGACGCCGCCCAGATCGATCGCGTCGTCCGGATCGTCGACGGTGCCCGGGTACTCCATGAGGCCGACGATCCGTTCCGCGGCCGCGAAGGCGTAGCGGTAGTTGTTGACCACGTTGCCGAACTGGCGCATCGGCCAGAGGAACCGGCGGGCGTACAACAACATCGGGGTGAGCACGCCCAGCGTGATCGTCCCCGTGAAAAACGGCGGCGGCCCGGCGAAGACGCCGCGACTCGCGAGCAGCCAGTAGCCCCCGACCAGGAACGTGATCATGTAGCCCATCCCGGTGATGATCCGCAGCGTCGGGAAGAACTTGATCCGGGTCGTAATCGCGTCCCAGTTGGCCTCGAGGTACTCCTCGGAGGCCTCCTCGACGCGGTCGCGCTCGAAGGACTCCCGGCCGTAGGATTTGACGACTTCGATGCCGCCGATGTTGTTCTCGAGTCTGGAGTTGAGCGCCCCGACCGAGCCACGTACGCGGCCGTACTTGGGGCCGATCCGCTGGACGAAGAGGTAACTCGCCAGCGCGAGCACTGGCACCGACAGCAGCGCGACGATCGCGAGTTGCCAGTTGAGCCAGACCATCACGCTCGCGACGCCGACCACGAGCACGGAGATCCGGATGCCCGCGTTGAGGTCGTTCGTCAGGAAACTCTCGAGTTGGTTGACGTCGTTGTTGAGGATCGACATGACCTCGCCGGTCTGTTTGTCGTCGAAGAAACCCATCCGCATTCGCTGGACGACGTCGTAGGTGTCAACCCGGACCGCGTGTTGGAGGTGCTGGGCGAAGCGGTTCCACGCCCAGCCGTTGACCCAGTTCAGCCCGGCGCTGAGCAGATAAACCGCCCCGACCAGCCCCACGGCGAACCAGAACTGCCCCGGCTCGTCCCCCGGAATGACCGATTGCGGGACGAGCGGGAGCGTGAAATCCTGGCCCCCGACGAACAGCGCGTCGATGGCGACCCCGAGCACCAGCGCCGGAATGAGTTCGAGAAACCGCGCGACGACACTCGCGACCCCACCCAGGACGAACTCCGGGACGTACCCCCGGCCGTAGTTCCCGAGTAGCCGCCACATCGGGCGGTCGACACCTTCCCGGAGGTGCTCGAAGGTGTCCGCGTCGTCGTTGCCACCCGAAAAGCCCCAGGACATGGCCCCCGCTAACGTGGCCCCCTACTAAAGGCTGACTGCCGCGCCAGTCCGGGCTGGCGACGGTCGTCTTCACGCCGGCCCGAATCGCAGTTGGTAAATCCGCCACCGTCCGAGAGCCACCCAGCAAATGGTTCACGTCAGCGTTATCGGCTGTGGGCACATGGGCGGGGCGCTCGTCCGTGGGCTGTCCGCCGCCGGCCACCGGGTGACGGCCTGTGACGTCGACGAATCGGTACTCGAAGACCTATCGGGAGTCGCCGACGAGACGACCACTGACCTCGAAGCGGCAGCCTCAGCGCCGATCGTCGTGCTGGCGGTCGGCCCTGACGCCGCCGGCGAGGTCCTCGCCGACCTGGAACTCGACCCTGACCAGACGGTCGTCTCGGTCGCCGCGGGCGTCTCGACGTCGATGCTCGAATCGACGACCGACGCCGCCGTCATCCGGATGATGCCGAACCTCGCCGCCGAGTACGGCGAGATGGCCGCCGCAGTCACGCCAGAACCGACGGGCGACGTCGCGACAGTACTCGACGATCTCGGGACCGTCGTCACGATCGACGAGGACCGGATGGATCTGGCGACGGCGATCAACGGCAGCGGGCCGGCGTTCGTCTTCTACCTGATCGGGGCGATGCAGCAGGCTGGCATTGAGGGCGGCCTTGACTCGGATGACGCTGCGGCGCTCGCCGCCCAGACGTTCAAGGGCGCGGCCGAGATCGTCCTGCAGAGTGACGAGAGCGTCGAAGAACTGGTCGACGCCGTCGCCACGGAGGGCGGGACCACGATCGAGGGCATGGAGGTCCTGTGGGACAGCGACGTTGAGGACGTCCTCGGCGAGACAGTGGCTGTCACCGAAGAACGGTCGGCGGAGATCACCGCAGAAATCGGTGATGAGTGAGTCGGATCCATTCACAGACTGATTCGATTGCGAAGGCGTCGCTTTCCACCGCTTCGTTTCTGATCACCGTTGTTTCCCTTCCACAGAAAAATATATTTGACTGTCATAATAGATCAACATATGACCGAAACGGAGTCCGCGGAGCGGATTGGCCTGTCGATCGGTCCTGGCGCGGTCGGAGTCGTTGCGGTCCTCGTCGGGATGGGGTCCTCATTCCTCTATCCACTGGTTGTCGCCGGCCTTCTGCCGGGGATCGAACAGATCGCATCGACCGTCCCACGTTCCAGCCATCCGTTCGTCGTGTATCTCAGCGTCATCCCCGGCCCGATCTTGCTGACCTGGGGGGCCTTCGCATACGTGGACGACGAGTATACGCCGCTAACGCCGCGACGTGCCCTTGCGGCGCTCGTCCCTGCGCTCGTGAGCGTTTGCCTGGGGGTCTCGGTGTTCGCCGCCAGGTGGACGGGAGTGGCACCGACGGACATCGAGGGGCAGGCGAGGGCACCTCTCTCACTCGTTGAGGCGTTGCAGCTCGAACTGACGGCGGTCCAGTTCGTCGCGCTGGCGGCCGTTTCCGCGACTTTCGTCGGCACCGTCGCGGCTACCCGGGATCGGTGGACCGCACTTGCGACGGGAGTCGTCCCCGTCGGGCTCGTCGCAGCCGGACTCGCCTGGGGGCCACAACAGATCTCCCTCTCTACACTCACGCTCGTCGCAGCCACCATGGCGATCCCCTTTGCAGCCGGATACGCGGCTACGCGCTCGGGAAGCAGGCATCGGACCGTTTAGCTACTCTTCATACTGTCCACGCGATGTAGCCAACTGCTGCTATGACGACTGATCCGGCGATGAATAGTAGATTGGCTGTCCAAGCGGCGATCGCAATCAAACTCCAGAGGGCTAAGAGCAACCCTGCCTCTCCGGGCTTTTCGTGTCGCCATGTGGTAAATGACGTCGTCAAACCGGCGACGACTGCCATTCCGAATATTGGTTGCTGAAGCCACAAGAGGGTCCACCCCAGAATTGCCGCAGAGAGCCCAATGACAACTCCATTTGATACTCCATCGTCCATATCATATATCCGCTCTTCCGTTCTCTTAATTTCTGTGCTATATCTACGCGAGAGCGGTAAACGATACCCAACGCTGGAGGGTGTTGTAGCGTACTGACTGGCAACTCGTTGCGAACCGTAGTAGGTTTGTCCGTCGCCCATTTCTCCCATTACAATGAGATCCGGTACTCCCATCGGTCGCCACCGTACGCGGACATCCAACACACGGGATGGCACTGACCACCGCAACCATCGAGCGTCATTCCGCGGAAATCACCAGCGAGGTCGACGATGAGTGACGCCGTCGACCCCGAAGAGATCGAGCGGACGCGCGAACTCGCCGCCGACGCCGACCGGGTCGTCGTCAAGGCGGGAACGAACTCGCTGACGGACGCCGAGTCGAACCTCGACGACGACAAACTCGACAAACTCGTCGACGACGTGGCCGACCTGCTCGACCACGGCAAGGAGGTTCTACTCGTTTCCTCGGCGGCGATCGGGGCCGGCCGGGGACGCGTCGACGCCGAGACTGACACCGTCGAAGCGTCCCAGGCGCTGTCGACCGTCGGCCAGAGCCATCTGATGCGGCGCTACACCGAAAGCTTCGAGCGCTACGATCGGAAGGTCGCCCAGATTCTGGTCACGCAGGCCGACCTGGACGATCCCGAGCGGTTCACTAACTTCCACAACACCGTCGAGACGCTGCTGGATTGGGGGATCGTCCCGATCGTCAACGAGAACGACGCCGTCGCGATCGCGGAGATCCAGATCGGCGACAACGACATGCTTTCCTCGTCGATCGCGGTCGGGATCGAGGCCGACCTGCTGGTGACGCTGACCGACGTCGACGGCGTCTACACCGGCAACCCGAAGGACGACCCTGACGCGACCAAGATCGAGGCCGTCGGGAGCAACTACGGGGCCGTCCAGGAGATCGTCGCCCAGAGCACGACCGAGGAATTCGGCGGGATCACGACGAAGGTCGAGGGCGCGCGAACGGCCAACGAGCACGGGATCCCGGCGGTGATCGCGGGCTCAGCCGAACCGGACGTGCTTGCCCGCATCGCCGCCGGCGAATCGGTGGGCACAATATTCTTGCCTGTCAACGGAGCATACGATGACTGATACGGACACTGAATCCAAGGTCGAGGCCGCCGAAGCTGCGGCGCTCGAACTGGCCAACGTCAGCGACGCCGATCGTCGCGCCGCCCTGGAAGCGATCGCAACGGCCATCGACGATCACCGCGAGGACGTCATCGCGGTCAACGACAGGGACGTCGAGGCCGGCGAGGAGTTGCTCGAAGCCGGCGAGTACACCCAGGCGCTGGTCGACCGGCTGAAGCTGGACGACGCCAAGATGGACTCGATCGTCGAGATGGTCGAGAGCGTCGCCGATCAGGCGGATCCCCTCGGGAAAACCCTCCAGGCCCGCCACCTTGACGACGATCTCGACCTCTATCGAGTGGCGGTCCCCATCGGCGTGATCGGGACCGTCTTCGAGTCCCGGCCCGATGCCTTAGTCCAGATCGCTGCCCTCGCGCTGAAGTCCGGGAACGCGGTCATCCTCAAGGGCGGCAGCGAGGCCAGCCACTCCAACCGCGAACTGTTTGAGATCATCCGCGAGGCAGCCCAGGACGTCGAGGCTATCCCCGAGGGCTGGGTCCAGTTGATCGAGGCCCGGGAGGCCGTCGACACCGTCCTCGGGATGGACGAGCACATCGACCTGCTGATGCCCCGCGGGTCCTCGGAATTCGTCAGCTACGTCCAGGACAACACCCAGATCCCTGTGCTGGGCCACACCGAGGGTGTCTGTCACGTCTTCGTCGACAGCGAGGCCGACCTCGACGAAGCGGTCGAAGTGGCATACGACGCGAAAGTCCAGTACACCGCTGTCTGTAACGCCATCGAGACGCTGCTCGTCCACGAGGACGTCGCCGAGGCGTTCCTGCCCACCATGGCCGACCGGTACGCCGAGGCCGATGTCGAACTGCGCGGCGACGAACGAACCCGGGAGATCCTCGAAGAGTTCGACGTCCGTGAAGCCACTGAAGAGGACTGGCGCACGGAATACGGCGACCTCATCCTCTCGATCAAGGTCGTCGACTCGCTCGTGGACGCCATCGACCACGTCAACACGAACGGCTCGAAACACACCGAGTCGATCCTGACCGAGGACGACGAGACGGCCCGGAAATTCATGACGGGCGTCGACGCCGCCAGCGTCTTCCACAACGCCTCGACGCGCTTCTCGGATGGCTATCGCTACGGCCTCGGTGCCGAGGTCGGTATTTCGACGGGCAAGATCCACGCCCGCGGGCCCGTCGGGCTGGAGGGGCTGACGACCTACAAGTACTACCTCGAGGGTGATGGTCACCTCGTGGCATCCTACGCCGGCGAGGACGCTTTGCCCTTCTCCCACGAGGATTTCGACGGCGAGTGGTGAGACGGCCCCGGCGTCGATTCGCGATTCACCCGTGAAAACCGGTTGCCCTTGCAGGGAGACGTACCATTAACATCAGGTCGCCGGATCGCCGTCCCGTATGGCAACGACGATACGTAGGACCATCGCAGGCATGGCGCAACGAGCAAACCCGGCGTTTGCGGTCGCGGTCGTCGCGATCCCGCTTGCGGCGCTCGGATACGCGCTCACGGTCGCATCGATTCAACAGCACACCTACGTTCACGTGATGGCGGGCGTCCTCTGGACGGGGATCGACGTGTTCATCGGCGCGGTGCTCGGGCCGGTCATCGGTGGCCTCGACGAGGAGGAGAGTGCGGCGGTGTTCCAGCGACTCACGCCCAAGACCGCCTTTCTCCTGCCCTCACTGGCGACGGTGACCATCGCCTCGGGGATCGCCCTGGCGTTGCGCCTGGGCTATCTGGCGAACGGCGAGGGCTGGCTCGCGCTGTTCACGGCCGCCAACGCCGTCCCGATACTCCTGTTGCTCGGGTGGCGACTCGACGCCTGGCGGGACTGGCGCTGGCAACTGCCCTTCGGCGTCGCGACGGTCGGCTCGGTGGCCTGGGTCGCGCTGACGCTCGATGCCCTGCCGGCGATCGAGCCCGCGATCGCGGTCGCGCTGGCGATCGTCACGATCCTCTCGGTGCAGGGTTTCGGGTTCCTGATGCCCGGCGAGTTGCGGATCTACCGGGAGATGACGTCGGCGAATCCCGACTCCGGCGTCATCGCCGCCATCGGCAAGCAGAACGCGATGCTCGGGGGCGTCCAGGGTGCGTTCCAGTTACTGTTGATCCTCGACATGGTCTACCTGCGATACGGCGGCTTCCCGTTCTGACCTGCTGGCGGTGGCCCGGTACACTCGTTGGGACAAACGGTTCGTCGATCCGTTTGATCTGTGACGTTCTCGGACCGGCGTAACACCTATTCACTCTCGTACACACCGTATACACATGAGTACGATTCGCGTTTCCGAGGAGGTCAAGGAACGCCTGCGTGCCCTGAAGCGCGACGACGAGTCCTTCGACGAGCTACTGGATCGGTTGAGCCGCCGGGAGAAAGACATCGAGGAGATGGCCGGCAGTCTCGCCTTCCTCGACGAGGACGGGACATTGGAAGCGGAGATGCGGGCGGCCCACGACGAACTGAACGAGTCGCTGTCCCGCCGGCGATGATCGTTCTCGATCGTGACGTCCTCGCGAAGATCGCCGGCCGTGATCCGAACGAGGCGATCCTGTCACACCTCGGGCAGTACCGCAGAGAGGAGTGGACGATCCCCGCCGTCGTCGCCTGGGAGTCCTACAAGGCCGGGTCGGGCCGGACGGAGATGCTCAGGACCCAGCGCGTCCTCGACGAGCAGTTCGATCGCGTGCTGGATTTCACCGACGATTGTGCCCTCGAAGCCGGGTATCTCGACGAACAGCTTCGCGCACAGGGGATCCGGCTGGATCCCGCCGATCTGCTCAATCTCGCGACCGCCCACGCTGCGGGTGGCACGTTCGTCACGCACAATGCCACGGACTTCGACAAGCCACCGCTGTACGATCTTGTCGACCTCGACGTGGTGGTGACGGATTCCTGATCCGGAGACGAAACTCGCGGCTTCAACCCATTTCGACCCGAACCTCGTGGGCCTCGCCGTCCTCGAACGCGGGCACCACATTACCCTCGACCTTCTCGCCGTCGACTTCGACTGTCTCGACCCCACTTTCCACGCCGTCGGGATTCTCGACGCTGATCTCGTAGGTCGCCCCGCGGAACTCTCGGGTCATCTCGAAGCCGTCCCACTCGGCCGGGATCGTCGGGTCGATCACGAGGCCGTCGAAGGTCGGTCGAACGCCAAGCAGGTACTGGGTCGCACCGACGTACGCCCAGGAGGCAGTCCCGGTGAGCCAGGAGTTCTTCGCGACGCCGAACTCCTCGTGGGCGGGCCCGAGGACGTTCTGGCAGTAGACGTAGGGCTCGACGCGGCGCAGATCGGCGACGTCGTCGTGAGCCAGCGGGAGGAGCTGCCGGTAGTACTGGTGGGCGCGCTCGCCGTCGCCCAGCAGGCCGGCGGCGACGACCGACCACGTGTGGGCGTGACAGAAGATGCCGCCGTTCTCCTTGGCTCCTGGTGGATATGTCGTCGTCCCGCCGATTCGGTCGATCGTGCCCTCGCCCTCCCACGGTGGATCGAGCAGCGCGAAGCCGTACTCGGTGTTCAGGCGCTCGTGGGCCGATTCCATCGCCTGCTCGGCGCGCTCGTCGCTGAGGCCACCGAGTGCGGCCCAGGTCTGGGTGTTGAGCGAGATCTGCTGGTAGTCCTCGCTGGCCGATCCGATGACGCGCCCCTCGTCGTCGTAGGCGCGGGTGTACCACTCGCCGTCCCAGGCGTGCTCGTCGATCCGCTCGATCTCTGCCTCGCGTTTGGCGCGGAGTTCGGCGGCACGGTCGTCCTCGCCCAGGAACTCGTAGAGGCCGGCGACTTCATCGAGGACGCGACAGTACATCATCGCGACCATGACGCTGGCGGCCTCGCCGCTGCCGTCGTCGGGGTTTAGTGAGTCGTTCCAGTCGGCGTAACCCATCCGCGGGAGGCCGTGCTTACCGCGGTGGTCGTCGGTGAACGCGATGGCGCGCTCGATGTGCTCCCGGACGGTGCCCGTCGAGCCGTCCTCGAAGGGAATCTCGGCTTCCAGGAAGTCGTAGTCGCCGGTCTCCTTGAGATACTGGACGGTTCCCAGCACGAGAAAGAGATGGTCGTCGGAGAACCACTGCGGCTTGGACGGGTCCTCTTTTGCGAGGCCGGCGTCGCCCTCGCCGCTGAGTGGGTAGAACTGGTGCCAGGCGTGGCCGTCGGGGAACTGGATCGCCCAGAGGGCTTCCAGGGTCTCCCGGACCTGTTCCGGGACGGCGTGGACAATCGAGAGCGTGTCCTGGCTGGAATCCCGGGTTCCCATCCCGCGGCCCAGGCCAGCCTGGTAGCGGGAGGCCGTCCTGGACCAGTACAGCGTCGAGCGACACTGGATGGGGTTCCAGACGTTGAGCATGGTGTCCATCTCCGGGTCCGGAGTCTCGACCTGCAGCGTCGAGAGATAGTCGTCCCACTCCGCCTGCAGGGCGTCGAGTTCCGCCTCGACGACCGACGGATCGTCGTACTTCTCGATGAGAGCATCGTCGCGCTCGGGGGCCGTCAGGAAGACGATCCGCTCGTGCTCGCCCGGCTCGAGGGTGAGGTCGTGCTCGAACGACCCGATGACGTTGTCGTGGGTGGCTCGTGAGTTGCCGGCTGCTCCCGCTTTCAGGACGGCTGGTTCCTCCAGGCTGCCGTACTGGCCGACGAACTCCCGCCGCTGCGTGTCAAAGCCGACGACCTCGGCACTGGTCGCGTGGGTGTAGCTGAGTTCCTGGGCGGAAGAGTACATCTCGATGACGCCCTCTGTTTCGTCGACGCGGGCGCGCATGATCTGGCCCGTCCAGTCGAGGTTGGTCTGGTCGGCCAGCGCGTCCGGAAACGAGAATTCGACGTAGGAGAACGCGCCGAGCTGGCGGTTCTCCTCGCCGACGTTCTCCAGGTCCAGCACCCACAGCTCGCAGTCCTCACCGAGCGGCACGAAGTACGTCATCTCGGCGGCGATCCCGTCGTAGACGCTTTCGATCGTGGTGTAGCCCGGCCCGTGACGACACTCGTAGTCGTCGAGGTCCGTCTTCACGGGTTGCCAGGTCGGCGACCAGTACTCGCCGCTTTCCCGATCCTGCAGGTAGACGTACCGACCGGGCTGGTCGTCCGGGACGGCGTTGTATCGGTAGCGCGTTACGCGCTGATTCTTCGGATCCTTGTAGAAGCTGTACCCGCCGCCGGTGTTCGAGACGATCCCGCCGTAGACGCCCTCGCCGAGGTAGTTGATCCACGGCGTCGGCGTGTCGGGTTGTTCGATGACGTATTCGCCCGTTTCCTGATCGACGTGTCCGTATGTCATTGTCTGTCGTGGGTTGCTGGTGTCGGTTCGGTTACGGTACGATACAAAGCGGGGGAGCAGCCGCCTCAGCCCATCACGACGCGCACGTCGTGTGTCTCGCCGTCGCCGAGGTCGGGGATGGTCTGGCCGTCGATTTCCTCGCCGTCGACTTCGACCCGATCGACGCCCGATTCGACGTTGTCGGGGTTCTCGACGGTGATTTCGTAGGTCGCGCCGCGGAACTCGCGGTGGACCTCGTATTCGTCCCAGTCGGCCGGGATCGCCGGGTCGACGACGAGGCCGTCGTGGTCCGGGCGCACGCCGAGGATGTGCTGGGTGATCGCGACGTAGTTCCAGGCTGCTGTGCCCGTGAGCCAGGAGTTCTTGGCTTCGCCGGTGGTGGGGGCATCCGGGCCGGCGATGGTCTGGGCGTAGACGTACGGCTCGGTGGTGTGGACGTCGCTGATGTCCTCGCGGGCGGCCGGGCAAATACGCTTGTAGTAATCGAAGGCGCGCTCGCCGTTGCCGAGTTTGGCCTCGGTGATCATGATCCAGGGGTTGGTGTGACAGAAGACACTGCCGTTCTCCTTGTAGCCCGGCGGGTAGGAGGTGATCTCGCCGTAGCGCTCGTCGTATTCGGTGAAAGCGGGCTGGTGGAGCACGATCCCGTGCTCGGTCGCGAGACGCTCGCGGACCGAATCCATCGCGTCCTGAACTTTGCCGTCCTCGCGGCCGATTTCGGCCATCCCGCACATGCCGTTGGACTCGACGAAGATCTGGCCCTCGTCGTTCTCGCTCGAGCCGATGGGATCCTCGAAGTGGTCGTAGGCGCGGCGGAACCACTTGCCGTCCCAACCCGCATCGGCGACGGCTTCGGCCATCTCGTCGGCATATCGCTGGTAGTCCTCGGCCGCTTCGGGGAGGACGTCGGTCTGCTCGGCGAGTTCGGCCAACTCTTCGACGGCGTAGACGAACTGCCCGCCGATGAACACCGACTCCGCCCGTTCCTCGTCGACGTCGTGTTCGGCCGTCTGGAAGGACTCGTCGGGGTTCTCGGAGAAGCAGTTGAGGTTGAGACAGTCGTTCCAGTCGGCGTGGCCGATCAGCGGCAGGTCGTGGGGACCGCGGCGTTCCCACACGTACTCGACGGCGCGCTGGAGGTGCTCCGCGAGAGGGGCCTCCGTGCCGGGTTCGTTCTCGTAGACGACTTCTTCCTCCAGAATTGAGGTATCGCCGGTCTCCTTGACGTACGCGGCGGTGGACATGACCAGCCACATCGGGTCGTCGTTGAACCCGCCACCGATGTCGGCGTTGCCCTCGCCCGTGAGTGGCGTGTACTGGTGGTACGCGCCGCCGTCTTTCAGCTGGATCTTCGCGAGGTTCAGGATCCGCTGTCGAGCGCGATCCGGGAACTGATGGAGGACCGCGAGTTGATCCTGCAGGGAGTCACGGAAGCCGATCCCGCGCGTCAGGCCGGTCTCGTACAGCGAGGCCGACCGCGCGAGGTTCATCGTGACCGTGTTCTGGTAGGCGTTCCAGGTGTTGACCATCCGGTCGGTCTCCTCGTCCGGGGTTTCGACCTGCAGCGCCGAGAGCTGATCGTCCCAGAACTCGTTCAGTTCTTCGAAGGCCGCATCGAGCGCGTCGGGATCGCAGTACTCCTCGATGGTCCCCTCGACGTACTCCTTGTTGAGGACCTCCGGCGCTTCGAACTTTTCGTCCTCCGGGTTCTCGTGGTACCCCAGCAGGAAGACGACGTCCTCACTCTCGCCGGGTTCGAGTTCGAGATCGACCTGGTGGGAGCCGATCGGCGACCAGCCGTGGGCGATGGAGTCGGTGGCTTGGCCGTCTTCGAGCACCTGCGGCTCGTCGAAACCGTCGTACTGCCCGACGAAGGCGTCCCGCTGGGTGTCGAACCCGTCGATGTCGGCCGAGCAGGCGAAGTAGGCGAAGTGGTTGCGGCGTTCGCGATACTCGGTCTTCTGGTAGATGACCGAGTCCTCGACTTCGACCTCGCCGGTGTTGTAGTTGCGCTGGTAGTTCGAGATGTCGTCCATGGCGTCCCACAGGCAGAACTCCACGAGCGAGAAAAGCTGGAGACTGCGGGGTTCGTCGCTGTCGTTCTCGACGGTGACGCGCCAGGCTTCCAGATCCTCGCCCGGCGGAACGAAGTAGGTGACCTCGCCGGCGACCCCGTCCTTCTCGCCGCGGATCGTCGTGTATCCCAGTCCGTGGCGACACTCGTAGTCGTCGAGGTCGACGCGGGCGGGCTGCCAGGTCGGTGAGAAGTATTCCCCACTCTCGGCGTCACGCACATACAGGCCCCGGCCACCGACGTTTCGGGGCGCGTTGTTGTAGCGATAGCGGACCAGTCGACGATAGCGTGGATCCTGATAGAAACTGTATCCCCCACCAGTATTGGAAATCATCCCGACGTAATCCTGCCGACCGATGTAGTTGATCCAGGGTCGGGGCGTTTCCGGTTCAGTGATCACATATTCGCGTGCGTTGTCGTCGAAATTCCCATACTTCATATCTCAGTATAGCATCAAGTAGTGCCCTAAAGAATGTTGCGACATCCGGCACGTGCCGCGCCAGGGAGTGACGGAACGTCACGATTTTGGCCGTGCCACGCGATGGTTGTCCATGGACCATACTGTCGGCCCACGCCGTCTCCGAACCGACGGGATCAGGCCCCTGGTCAGCGAAACCAGCCTGGAGGCGACCGACCTGATCGCGCCCGTTTTCGTCGACGCGACGACTGACGAACGGGTCCCCATCGAGACGATGCCCGGCCACGAACGGGTCCCCGTTGGGGACGCCGTCGACCGTGTCGAGGAAATTAGGGACACCGGCGTCGAAGCCATCATCGTCTTCGGCGTGCCCGAATCCAAGGACTCGAAGGGATCGCGGGCCTGGTCCGACGATGGCGTCGTCCAGAAAGCAGTCCGACGGATCACCGCTGAGACCGACGCGTACGTCATCACCGACGTCTGTCTGTGTGAGTACACCGACCACGGCCACTGTGGTCTCCTCGAAGACGACGCCCGAGACGATTCGACGCTGACCGTCCGCAACGACAAGACGCTCTCGGCGCTGTCGCGGATCGCCGTCTCCCACGCCGAGGCGGGGGCGGACATGGTCGCCCCCTCAGCGATGATGGACGGCATGGTCGGGGCTATCCGCGAGGGTCTCGACGCCGCCGGCCACACCGAGGTGCCGATCATGAGCTACGCAGCGAAGTACGAGTCGGCGTTTTACGGTCCGTTTCGGGACGCCGCCGACGGCGCGCCGGCCTTCGGTGATCGGCGGCACTACCAGATGGATCCCGCCAACGCCCGCGAGGCGATGCGCGAAGTCGGATTGGACATCGAGGAAGGGGCCGACGTACTCATGGTCAAACCCGCACTCCCGTATCTGGATATCGTCCGTGATGTGCGCGAGCGCTTCGACCATCCCGTCGCCGCCTACAACGTCAGCGGCGAGTATGCCATGCTGCACGCCGCCGCGGAGAAGGGGTGGCTCGACCTCGAGGCCACGGCCTACGAGTCGCTCCTTTCGATCAAGCGCGCGGGCGCGGACCTGATTGTGACGTACTTCGCCGAGGAACTGGCCGAGCGGTTGTAGCAGCGCACACCTGCCGCTTTGGCGGGGATTTATCCTCGCCCCGGCCGGAGGTCGGTCGTATGTCGCCAGCCACTGACGACACCGACCTCGAACTCGTGATGGCAATCGTTCGCCCGGAGAAACTCAGCGACGTCAAGGCTTCTCTCGCCGAGGCCGGCGCGCCGTCGCTGACGGTGACGCAGGTCTCGGGGCGTGGCTCACAGCCGGCCAAGACCGGCCAGTGGCGCGGCGAGGAGTACGTCATCGATCTCCACCAGAAGATCAAAGTCGAGTGCGTCGTCGAGAGCGGGGAGACCGAAAATGTCGTTGAGGCATTCCGTGAGGGTGCAAACACAGGCGAAAAAGGGGATGGCAAGATCTTCGTCCTCCCCGTCGCCGATGCCGTCCAGGTCCGGACCGGTGACCGCGGTACCGACGCGATCTGAACTGACTGAAGGCTGTATTTTTCGGCTCAGTCCCGATGCGCGCGACGCTTGGCCAGTCTCTCACCGCTGAGGACCGTTCAGTGCCGTTGATGATCGTCCAATTCTCCCCTCGACAGCACGTGCAATGGTGACCGTCCGATGACCTTATATTGGTTATATTCTACCCAAGTTTAGACGTTTGTCCTATTATAGACTGGAAATAAGCACACGATCAACCAAGGAATTATATACTATCCTATCTTGGCCTCGAACCGAGATGGCAACCACGAACGTTGCTGAATGCGGTGGAAAAGCACACGGATTATCAGAAATGAGCGGAACAGCTGGAACGGAGGTGTCGTAGTATGGCACTGGATCCAACCGCGGTCGCCAACAGCGTCAACAACATCTGGATCCTGCTGGTCTCGTTCCTGATCTTCTTCATGCAGCCTGGATTCGCGCTGCTGGAGGCGGGTCAGGTACGAGCGAAGAACGCGGCAAACGTCGTCATGAAGAACCTGATGGACTGGTCGCTGGGGCTGCTCTCGTACTTCCTGCTTGGCAGCGCCGTTGCAGTCATCGCCGGGCTCGTGACGACCGGCGGTGCGGGCCTGGATCTCAGCACTGCCTTCGCCTTCCAGGGAGAGGCCAGTAGCTGGATCGGCTGGCTGTTCGGGGCCGTCTTCGCGATGACGGCGGCGACGATCGTCTCCGGCGCTGTCGCCGGCCGGATGAAGTTCTCCGCGTACGTCATCTTCGCCGTGGTCCTGACGGCGTTCATCTACCCCGTCATCCAGGGCTTCGCCTGGGGTGGCAACGGATTGCTGTCCAGCGCGGGGTTCCTGGGTGAAGCGATCGGTGCGGGGTACAAGGACTTCGCCGGGGCGACGGTCGTCCACGCGCTCGGCGGGACGGCAGGGCTCACCGCGGCGTACATGGTCGGTGCGCGGTCCGGGCGGTTTGATTCCGACGGTAACTCCCAACCGATCCCCGGTCACTCGCTGATCTTCGCCGTGCTCGGAACGCTGATCCTGGCCTTCGGCTGGTACGGGTTCAACGTCGGTACGCAGGCGACGGTCCTGAGCGTCGCCGAGGACGGGACCGTCAGCTACATGGGCGGGGCATTGGGTCGCGTCGCGCTGACGACGACGCTGGCGATGGGTGCCGGTGCTGTCGCCTCGACGATCGTGACGGCGATCCAGGACAAACCCGATCCGCTGTTCGCCGCCAACGGCCTGCTGGCGGGTCTGGTCGCCATCACCGGCGCCTGTGCGCACGTCACCTGGTGGGGCGGTCTCATCATCGGCGCCATCGGTGGCCTGCAGGCTCCGTTCGTCTACAGATGGGTCGTCGACTCACTGGGGATCGACGACGTCTGTGGCGTCTTCGCCGTCCACGGGAGCGCGGGCTTCATCGGGACGGCACTGATCCCGTTCTTCTGGACCGAGTACTGGCTCGGCGATGCAGTCATCAACGACGTTATTACCCAGTTCGCCATGCAGATGACGGGCATCGTCGTGATCGGTGTCTGGGCCGTGCTGGCGACGATGGTCACGCTGACCATCGTCCGCGCTATCGTAGGCTCCCTCAAGGTCACTCCGGAAGAAGAGGCTGAAGGACTCGACCTCGGCGAACACGGCATTTCGGCCTACCCCGAATTCGGCGAGGGATCCGGCTCACCGGGTGCCGAAGCTGTCGCCGACGGCGGCGAAGTACGGACTGACGGCGGTGAAGTCCGAACCGACGGCGGTCGCTCGCTCAACGGAGGTGACAACGAATGAGTGAATCCGAAGCTGACGACGAGATCAAGCTCGTCATGGCCATGATCCGCCCCGATCGGCTGGGCGCGGTCAAGCAAGCCCTCGCTGAGGTCGGCGCTCCGTCGCTGACGGTCACGCAGGTCTCGGGCCGCGGCTCACAGGCCGCAAAGAAGGGCCAGTGGCGCGGCGAGGAGTACGTCGTCGACCTGCTCCAGAAGGTCAAAATCGAGTGTGTGGTGGCCGAGATCCCCGCGGAGGACGTCGTCGAGGCGATCCGCGAGGCGGCTCACACCGGCGAGAAGGGCGACGGCAAGATCTTCGTCCTGCCCGTCGATGACGCCGTCCAGGTCCGCACCGGCGAGAGTGGCCCGGGAGCAGTCTGAATACACAGGGAACGACATGGACCCCGACGACATCGACCACGCGCTCGTTGACGCCCTCCTCGAAGACGGCCGTGCGTCGATTCAGGACCTCGCCACCGAGGCTGGCGTCGCTGTCGAGACTGCCGAACGACGGATCGAGGCCCTGGAGGACGCCGGCGTCATCCAGGGGTACACCGCGACGATCGACTACGACGAACTCGGCTACGACGTGACGGCCGTCGTGCGCCTCCGCGTCGGCGGTTCGATCGAGGCCCTCAGCGAGACCCTGGAGGCGTATTCCTGGGCCCGGTCGGCGTACGAGGTGACCGGGGAGGACGACTTCCTGCTGGTCGGGCGGTTCCTCGACACCGACGACATGCACGAGAAAGTCGCCGAACTCCTGACCGAGCCATCCGTTCGATCGGTCACTGTCGACGTGGCTGTCGACGAACTCCGGCGGTTCGAACCCATGTGGCTCGGGGACGCCGACGCCTGAGCAACTCGCGCGCGCTCTCCCCGCGGCTTCCGATTTTCCGCCCACATCTCCCACACGAACGTCCAGTTCTGGCCGGCGAAACCGGACTGACATCGGACAATGAATGGCCTTATATCCATAATACTCTTCCCCATTTTGAACAAACATCCACCTATACGTACCAATACTTCACGTATTCAACCAAAAGTATATATCTTCGAATGCCCCATCCGTCAAACCGTGATGAATACGATAGACGTTGCAGTTTCGTCGGAAAAGGTGGACGATCACACATCTCTCAACTTCGACTGCGAACGGGGGTGTCGCTGACGTGGCGGTGGATCCGTCAGTGGTCATGGAGGGGGTCAACAACCTCTGGATCCTCGTCGTGACCTTCCTGATTTTCTTCATGCACGCCGGCTTCGCCATGCTTGAGGCCGGCCAGGTCAGGGCGAAGAACGTCGCCAACCAGCTCACCAAGAACCTCCTGACCTGGAGCGTCGGGGTGTCGCTGTTTTTCCTCGTCGGGTACGGCATCTCCCAGTTCGTCGCCGGCCTCGGGTTCACGCCCGCGTTCGAACTCGCTGCCGCCGACTGGATCGACTGGCTGTTCGGGGCCGTCTTCGCGATGACGGCCGCCACGATCGTCTCCGGGGCCGTCGCCGGTCGGGCGAAGCTCCGGGCGTACGTCATCTACACGATCGCGCTCGCGGCGATCATCTATCCCGTCGTGATCGGGTTCACCTGGACGCCCGAGACTGGCTTGATCCCCTGGCTCACCGGGACGCTCCTGGGCACCGAGGTCGCATTCCAGGACTTCGCCGGCGGGATGATCGTCCACGGCATGGGTGGCCTCGCCGGGTTGACCGCCGCCTGGATCTTGGGCGCTCGCATCGGTCGGTTCGACGACGACTCGGTCAACGTCATCCCGGGCCACTCGGTCACCTTTGCCGTCCTGGGGACGCTCATGCTCGCGTTCGGGTGGTACGGGTTCAACGTCGGCACCCAGTTCCAGATCCTCGTCGTCGAGGACGGGGGCCTGACATTCATGGGCGGCGCGCTCGGGCGCGTCGCGATGACGACCACGCTCTCGATGGCCGCCGGCGCGATGGGGGCCGCGTTCGTCGCCTGGCTCAAGACCGGCAAAGTCGACACCCTGTACGTCGCCAACGGGCTGTTGGCCGGCCTCGTCGGGATCACGGCGATCCCGAATACGACTGCCTGGTGGGGTGCCTTCCTCGTCGGTGGCCTCGCCGGCGCGCAGTTGCCGGTCGTGTTCACCTTCGTCGAGAAGCGACTCAACATCGACGACGTCTGTGCGGTCTTCCCCGTCCACGGCAGCGCCGGGATGCTCGGTGCCCTGGCGTTCCCCTTCGTCGCCGCACCGGGCGTGCTCGCCGACCGGGGCGTCACTGTGTTTGAAGCCTTCGCCGCCCAGGTGCTCGGCGTCGGAATCATCGCCGCCTGGACGATCCTTGCGACCGGTGTCGTCTGGGGCGGTCTCCGCGCTATCGGGCAGGCACGCGTGTCCCCCGAACACGAACGCGACGGGCTGGACGCCTCCGAGCACGGCGTCGAAACCTACCCCGAGTTCGGCATGGGCGAGGAACCGACGGTGATGACCGACGGTGCACCCCAGCTTCGGACGGACGGCGGTGATTACGATGAGTGACGACGGATCACCGTCGGATTCCTCACCCGGAGACGGGGTGTCGGCGGATTCGACGGCTGACGCCCGCAACATCGAACTCGTGATGGCGGTCGTCCGCCCGGAGAAACTCGGGGCGATCAAGACCGCGCTGGCGGAGGTCGGCGCGCCCTCGTTGACGGTCACGCAGGTGTCCGGCCGGGGTTCACAGGCCGCCAAGACCGGCCAGTGGCGCGGCGAGGAGTACGTCGTCGACCTCCACCAGAAAGTCAAAATCGAGTGCATTGTCGCCGACGTGCCGAGTGAGGACGTCGTCGAGGCGATCCGCGAGGCGGCTCACACCGGCGAGAAGGGCGATGGTAAGATCTTTGTCCTGCCCGTCGAGGACGCCGTCCAGGTTCGAACCGGCGATAGCGGGCCCGACGCCGTCTGAGTCACTTACGGTCGTCTTGCCACGCCGCCCGTGTCCGATATTCCAAGACAGCACGATCGCGATTTTTGCCCGCCATCGCAAGACAGTAGGGCTCCAACCCACAATTCCTGGCGATGAGTAGCTACCAGCCGGGCACTTGTAACATCGGACCGACTCAACGTCGTCGTCGCCTCGCTATCGCGGCCGTGGCGTTCACACTCGCGACAGCCCAGATCGTCGCGACGGTTCTCGGCTGGCTGCCTGAACCCGTCCTCGTCGGTGTGTTCGTGCCACTTTCGATCGGCTTCGAGTGGGGGCTCCAGGCACACACCGGCTTTTGCGTGCGGCTTGCGTTGCTGGGCCGCTATGATTTCCGTGGGGCCGGCGGGACCGCTGATTCGGTTCGGGATTCGGATTACCGGCGGGCTGACGGCGTCCAGGCCGCCAAGCTCTCGATCGCGGGGGTCACGCTGAGTGTGTTGATGACTGCCGCCGTCGCTCTGGCGGTCTGATCGAACCCCCCACTGGCCGGCCCGCCACTCACACGCCGATCGCTCGGACCGGTGCCCCGTCGCCATCTATTCTGACCGGGTATGCCCGGAGTTCGAACCGCTCGTCGACCGCCCCGAGATTTCGCAGGTTCTCGAAGATCACCAGCCCCGCCCCCAAAATCGCGTGATGAGCAGGGAACCCGCTCGGTTCCGCTGGGCCGGCCCGCTCGCTCGGCGTCGGATCGGGGTTGAGCGTATCGACGCCGACGGCCAGCCCCTGTTCGGCACAGCGTTCGGCGGCCGCCGGCGAGAGATAGGGGTGATCGAGATACCGCTCGGTCCCCCAGTGTTCGTCCCAGCCGGTCCAGAAGACCAGACAGTCCACGTCGGGGTCGACCGCCGGGACGCGGCCGGCCGGGATCGACTCGCGGGCGTCGAGATCCTGGCAGTCCACACGACGAGCGCTGCGGTTGAAGGCCGCAACGTCGAACCTGTCGAGCGTTTTCCCATCCGGTTCGGTGTGTGCCGGGGCGTCGACGTGCGTCCCGGTATGGGTCCCGCAGGTGAGCCTGGATTCCCGATAGCCCACGGAGTCATGTTCGGCGACGGACTCGATGTTGACGGCCGGATCGCCGGGATAGGTTTGCATCCCGGTCTCGATCGGCTGCGTGAGATCGTGCATGAAGGTGGGAGGAAGTCACCAGTGGTAAATCCGCGGGGACAACAGGGCCCATTCCGTGTGTAGTCCTTCCTGAAGACGGATCCTGCGTTAGAACGACTGGCCGGAATTTGAACCGGAGGAAGACGGTCGCCCTCCCCATGGTCGGCCGCTGCGTCTTCCAGGGATTCAAATTCCGGTTTGGCATTTCACTCGCTCAGGACCCCATCGCTGACGCTCCGGGGTCAATCGCTCGGAAAAAGCCTAGGCCGGAATTTGAATCCGGGGTCTCGTCCTTACCAAGGACGCGCTTTACCGCTAAGCTACCCAGGCACGCATCACGTGCTTACTCCGAGTTGACTTTAGGCGTTTCGATTTTCAGTGGTCAGCCGAGGTCCGAACCCCATCGCTGGCAGTCGAATCGACGGCGACGAGTCTCGCCAGTTGCTCGGATTCCGGCTCTGCCGTGTCGCCGTTGGTTCGGGCCTTCCGAGCGAGCGAACCCGCGTATTCACGCAACGAGGGCGACGGCTGACCGCCGACCGCGGTCGTCCCGGCGACGGTCGCCAGTTCGTAGACGTCGGCTTCGAGGTTGTGATCCAGCGAGGGATCGTCGGTTTCACGCCTGACGGTCTGATCTCGACCAAAGGACTGCACGGTGCCGACAGCCTCGTCGGCGGCTTCCGTCCGTGCCAGGAGATGAAAGCCCCTGGCGACCAGAATGTCGGCGATTAGCACGTCCAGATCACCGTCCTCTTTTCGACCCGAGAGCCACGGGGGGTCCTGGGACAGCGTTCGGGTCAGTGCCAGCCCCTCGTAGATCAACTGGACGCCGACGGCGCGCCGGGCGATCGCATCCGCCAGCGGATCGTCGGGTCGCTCGAACACCGGACGAGCCGCACTGGTCCCACGCCGTTCGAGAACGGCCCGCGCACACCGTACTGTAAGAACGCCGGCCGTCATCGAACTTCGGTCGAGGCGTGACACGATTCGATCGTGCAGCCGCTCGGGCTCGACGCCCTCGAGGACTTCCTTCGCGGCCCGGCGAACCACCGCGACTTCCTGCATTAAGCAAACCTAGTGGAGGGAAAGTCAAAGACCTTTGGAAAGCCCCCCTTAATAAACCCAATCGGAACGCTTGGATGTCCGCTTGCACCCAGACAGTAGTCTCTACAACGACTCGGGGGCCGGTGGCACCGACCGTTTGTGACCGCTCTGTTCGTAGAGCGTGCGGACGCGCTCGACGATTTCTTCGTCGACGCCAATGATCCGGGCCGTTGCACTTGTCCCGACTTCGCCCTCGATTGCCAGTGCGAGAATCGAATCGAGCGTGTCGTACTCGACGCCGAGTTCCGCTTCATCGGTCTGGTCGACCCACATGCCGGCGGTCGGCGTGCGCTCGGCTATCTCCTCGGGGACGCCGACGTGGCGGGCCAGCTGGCGGACCTGCTGTTTGTAGAGGTTCGCGATCGGATGGCAGTCGACGGCCCCGTCGCCGTACTTCGTGAAGTAGCCCGTCAACGACTCGGTGCGGTTGCCCGTCCCCAGCACCAGTGCGTTCTCGGTGTTGGCGACGAGGTAATTTAGTACTGCACGCGCACGGACGCGAACGTTCCCGACTGCCATCTTCTCGCCTTCGGCTTCCGGATAGGCGTCGAGGAACGTGTCGACGATCGGGTTGATCTCGATGACGTCGTATTCGATACCCAGGTCCATCGCCACGCGCTCGGCGTCGCTCATCGTCGCCTCGTCGTTGACCGAACTCGGCATGACCAGCCCGTGGAGGTTCTCGGCCCCGATAGCCTCGACAGCGAGATGGGCGACAAGCGAACTATCGACGCCACCGGAGAGGCCTAGCACTGCCCGATCGACCCCAGCGGCATCGAGTTGGTCCGCGATGAAGTCCGTGATGTGCTCGCGATGTGCGTCGAGCTCATCGATCGACAGCGACAGATCGAGTGGCGAGTCTCCTCGCGTGATCGACTCCATTTCTGACATATACGAAGCTATTGGGATTCCAGGAACTAATAGTCACTCTTCGACGCGATATTGCTGGACGAGCGTGGCGTCTTCGACGCCGAGTCGGCACACGACGACGAAGCGCTATGTTCAAGTGTGATCACGGGGATATGGAAACCGAAGGCAGCAATCGAGCGCCGGTGTCTTGCCGAGCGGAGCGAGGCAAGGCTCGGAACGCGAGGCGACGAGCGTTCCGGTGGTGAGCAAATCCTTCGGATTTGCGAGCCTCGGCGCGCGAGGAACGCAGTGCACAAGCGCCGGTGTCCTGTCGAGCGAAGCGAGACAGGGCTCGGCGCACGAGCGAACGAAGTGAGCGACGTGCGCCGGTGGTCTAGTGGTAGGACATGAGCTTCCCAAGCTCATAGCCCGGGTTCAATTCCCGGCCGGCGCACTTTTGCGGCGAACAACCCGTGAGCCGCAAGTGCGTTTTGAGGGAATTGAATCACGCAAATCCGAGCGGTAGCGAGGATTTGCCATCGGGTTCAATTCCCGGCCGGCGCATCTCATTCCTCCTTTCAGTCGTCATTCGATGCGCCGGGAGCACAGCTCCCGAGTCCCGCCTCGTGTACTCGGCGGGACGCCGCCCGTAGATCGCGAAGCCGAAGGCTTCGCTCACTTCCGATAGACTCACTTTGTTCGTCTATCGACGTTCGCCTCGCCATGCTCGGCGAACTCCCGGCCGGCGCATTTCATCTGCGAACGACAGTGAGCAGTGAAATCGCAAAAGAGGGAATTGAATCTGTGGGGCTCCACTCACTCTTCGAGACGCTCGTAGGCGGTCCGGACCCGCTTGAACGCTTGCGTATCGCCGTCGGCAGCGTCAGGGTGGACGTCTTTGACGCGCTCGCGGTACGCTCGCTTGATCGTCTCCTGATCGGCCCCTGCTTCGACACCGAGGACGCGGGAAGCTTCCCGTCGAGACATCTCCTCCGGTTCCGAGCGATCCGAGCGCGTCGCGCTCGTGCCTCGCCGGCGGTCAGTCGTCCGCCAGCTCTCGGTGCGTCGATCTCGTCGTTCTCGACCGGCCGACTCCCGTTTCCGAGCCCCTGCTGCGCCCGATGGGCCTGACGGGCCGCCATTGGCCGCCGCTTGTCGTTCAACTCGGCGGTAGACGCGGGCGGCCAGTCGGCCGGTTCCGTGCATCCAGAGGAGGTACGTCACCGCGCCGAACACCGCAGCGGGAGCGAGGATGGCGAGGTTATACAGTGCTCCCGCGATTGCGAGAGCGACCGTCATCGCACCGAACGCCGCGGCGAGGGCGATGATGAACCGCGAGCGTTGCACAACTCCACGTTAGGCCGTCCCCAGGTAAGGTTCTCGTTCCCCGGCAAATTGCGTGGGATGGGGTCACACCCCCGGGCCAACTGGACCGGCGTGACTAGTGGTGCTGGTGTGTCCAGTGGCTTTTTGCCCCCCGTCTCCAACCACGGGTATGCTCGTCTATCACGCCCTCTTTGTCACGCTGCTGGTCGGGACGACCGGTTTTTTCACCGCGCTTGCCGCGTTGAACGTCCGACACGCCGAACGGACCGTCGCCGAGGAAACGGATCTCGTGACCGAGCGTCTCGGGATCGAGGATCCCGAAGAATTACTCGCGTACAACCGGCTCGGAACGGCCCTGGGAGAGCTTCGGACGTGGGTGACACTTATCGTCGTCCTACTGGTGCTTTATTCGGGTCTGTACGCTGACGCCGTCGCGGCCCTGGAGGCGACTGGCTGGCCCGCCTTCGCTCGTGGGACCGCCCTCGTCGTGGGCAGCGTTCTCGCACTTCAGGCGTTCACCCTCCCCTTCGATGTCGTCGAGACGTTCGTCATCGAGGAGCAGTTCGGGTTCAACCAGCAGACACTACAGCTGTACGCACGGGATCAACTTGTTTCACTGGTTGTGACGGTCGTACTGGTCGGCGTCCTCGCCGCGGCGATCTTCATCGCCATCGACGCCCTGGGCGGACTGTGGTGGGTCGCCGCCTGGGCGCTGTTCGTCGGCTTCGCCCTGCTCATGCAGGTGCTGTATCCGCGCGTGATCGCGCCGCTGTTCAACGACTTCGACCCGATCGAATCCGGCGATCTCCACGACGCGGTGACCGATGTTTTCGATCGCGCGGGCTTCGACACCGACTCCATCTACGAGATGGACGCCAGCCGCCGCTCCTCGCATGCAAACGCCTATTTCATCGGCTTCGGCCGGACCAAGCGGGTTGTGCTGTTCGACACGCTGATCGAGCAGTTGTCGATCCCTTCGGTGCAGGCCGTCCTCGCCCACGAACTCGCCCACTACGACCGCGGGCACATCTGGAAGCAACTCGGCGCGAGCGTCATCTGGATGGGTGCCCTGCTATTCGGTGTGTCGCTGCTGGTCGAGACAACGTGGCTCTATGAGATGTTCGGCATTGCCGGCCAGCCAGTCTACGCCGGCCTCGTGTTGGCCGTGCTGTGGCTCGTGCCCGTTTCCCAACTCTCCGCGCCGCTCACCAACCGACTCTCACTGGCACACGAACGCGAGGCTGACGCCTTCGCCGTCGAGGTGATGGGGGCCGAGCCGATGGCCGACGCACTCGCCGATCTGACGAGTGAGAACCTCTCGAACCCGTTTCCCCATCCGCTCTATGAGACGTTCCACTACGATCACCCACCCGTGCCGAAACGGCTGCAGCACATCCGAACGCTGGCCGACGAATCCGCAAAAGCTGAGGCTTAGTCCAGATCGATTGCCGTTACGCCCGTGACACGGGGTTCGGATTCGAGTTCTTCGAGCAGGTCCGGCGAGACGGGTTCGTCGAGATTGTACACCGACATCGCCTCGCCGTCGATCGACTCGCGGGCGTTTGCCATCCCCGCGATGTTGATGCCGTGCTCGCCGAAGACGCTGCCGAGCGCGCCGATGACGCCAGGCTCGTCGCGGTTACGCGAGATGAGCATGTGGCCATAGGGCGTCGCATCGACCCGGAACCCGTCGATCTCGACCAGCCGGGGCTCGTTGTCGCCGAACAGCGTGCCGCTGACGGTGAGTTCGTCGTCCCCGTCGCTGACCGTGATCGACACCAGACTCTGGTAGTCTTCGGTCTCGCGGCGCTTGCTCTCGACGACCTGGATGCCGCGCTGTTCGGCGATCCGGGTCGGGGCGTCCACGACGACGTCCTGCCAGCCGAAGGGGTTGAACACGGCTGCGGTGACGAGATCGGTGTCCTCGTCGGCGAGGTCGCCCGCGTACTCGATCTCGATCGACTCGACCCGGCCCTCGAACAGCCGGAGGGCGATCTTGCTTGCCGTCTCGGCGACGTCGACGTAGCCCCGGGTGCGGGGATCCGAACTCGCGTCCGTCGAGGAGAGATTCAGCGCGTTCTGGACCAGATCGCCTTCCAGCGCCGAGATGATGCTGTCGGCGGCCGTGACGGCGACGTTGACCTGCGCGTTGTGAGTCTTCGCGCCGAGGTGGGGCGTCACCACGACGTTGTCGACGTCGAGCAGCGGGTTGTCCTCGGGCGGCTCCGTCGAGAAGACGTCCACGCCGGCGGCCGCGATCTCGCCGGATTCGACGGCGTCGGCGAGCGCCGGCTCGTCGACGATACCGCCACGCGAGGTCAACACGACCAGATCGCCGGCGAAGCGGTCGATCTCCTCGGGGCCGATCAGCCCGCGGGTCTCGTCGGTGAGCCGCGCCTGGACCGACAGCATGTCGACGCGTTCGAGGAGTTCGTCGAGTTCGACCAGTTCGATCCCCATCTGGCGCGCGCGAGCTTCCCCGAGGTAGGGGTCGTAGGCGACCAGATCCATGCCGAGGTTGTCGAGCCGCCAGGCCACCTCCTGGCCCAACCGGCCCAGTCCGACGATCCCGGCGGTCATGTCGCCGAGTTCGAGGCCGTCGAAGGACGCACCGTCCCACCCGCCGCCGGCGACCTGCATGTGCGCCTGCGGGATCTGTTTGGCGGCGGTAAACGCCAGGCCGATCGTGTGCTCGGCGGCGGCGTAGACGTTCCCGCGTGGCGCGTTGGCGACGATCACGCCGTGGTCGGTCGCCGCGGGGATGTCGATGTTGTCGACGCCGATGCCCGCCCGCGAGACGATCTTGAGGTTGGGCGCGTTCTCGAAGACCTCGCGGGTGATCTCCGTCCCGCGGATGAGCAGCGCGTCGACGTCCGCGATCTTCTCGAGGACGCCCGCCGTGTCGATGTCGAAGTCGGTCTCGACGTCGAGGCCGGCGCTCCGGAGGCGCGCCAGCCCGGCGTCGTCGATCGGGTCCGTGACCAGTACCTTCATGCACGGAGGGAATCTCCCCATCACATTAACCTTTTAGAGTTCGTCCTGTCGAGGGGTTCTTACTTGCTGTAAACGATGTGTATCAAGGACTGGTAAAATGACGGATTTATAATGTTTGGAAGGTCGTCGGAAAATACGTCTCTTCGGAGATAAATATACACAGTGAACGTGGCCACCCCGATCAATTCAGTATATTCTCCTTGTACCAGAACGTCAAGCGTAAACATTGGAGGGAGGAGTATGGCACTCCAGAGAGACATATTCCAGATACCGTACGCGATTATTAGATATAAAAGGGCGAAGATAGCTCTCCATGGGGTGTATGCATATGCCAGGATAAACTCAGCGAGACCAACTAGTAGCGTGTAGCCTGCGATAAGGGTAATTCCAAGTGGCCGCTTTTGGGTAGACATTACTTCATAGGCACATCTTCAGTATATAAAATCTTGCCACATTTGATTTATTACATTCATGTCAGTGTGTGCGCCGTGAAGAACGCGAGCCAGTGGTTTACGGCGAACAGGGCAATGAACAGGCCAAACAGCAAGAGGATTCCGCCCTGGGTTCGTGTCAGGCTCACCTTCCAGTCGGTCGGTTCGACCGTCTCCCAGTCCCGTTTACTCCCGATCGAATCCAATCGCTCCTCCCAGAGCGCGAGGGTATACGGCCTGAAAACGGCGAGGAGGCCAAGTCCGGTCGGGACTGCCGAGATCACCGTATAGCCGATTGCGAAGGCGAGACTCACTGCTCTCCGGTTCGTTATATTATACCATATTTTTTGCCCTGTCGATAGGGTAGTGTTCAGATACGCACTGGCCGCTGGAATGCAGACACCGAAAGCCCTCGTGCAGTTCCGGTCCCGCGGCTCGTTGCGGTCCTCACTGCGTTGCGGTCCTTACTTCGCCGGGGTTCCCGGAACTGCACTCGCCCTTTCATCCGCCAGGAGTTGGACCGTGAGGGCGTCTACGTGCCTGTTGGATGAAAGAGCGAGCCCCGCGAGGGCTTTCGGTGCGTTGCCTTCAGTTTGGATCTCTCATCTGAACACCACTGTCGACAGTCCATTTGTTTTGGCTCGTTTCCCATTCATGGATATCGCCGATCACGAACCGCGCCCGTTTTAGGCACGCTCGCCCATCGTCGGACAATGACGAGCGTGCGGATGGCTGTGCCCCGGAAGGGCCGGCCCCTGGAGGCGGTCCTCGAACGGATCGCGAGCCGGACCGGCCGGACGGGCCTGGCCGACGGGATCATCTCGACGCTGCGCTACGAGAAGGCCATCGCCAAAGGGGAGCAACAGCCCGACGCGCCGGTCTACGAGCGCCTTTCGAGCTACAGCGACGCTACGGACCCGACTGCCCCCGAATACACGCTGATGCGGGACGACCGTCAGGGGATGCCCCGCCGGATCGTCTTCGACAGCGTGCGGATTCCCACGGAGACGGTCGATCTGGAACTCATCGGCCGCGAGGAACCCTTCCGGGCGCTCCGGAAACACGAGTTCGCACTCGGCTTCGACAGTGCCGACCTCGTTCTGGAGGAGGTTGTCCGCCTCGACCCCGACCCGCTCACCGATCTGGCGGCGTTGAACGAGCGGATCGACCCGCTGGATACCGACGTCCGCGTCCACACTGGTCTCGGCGATACGGTGTATCACACGCTGCTCGCAACTCCCTCCGTTGCAGACACCCGGGACGCCGATCTCACGCGGGAGTTTGTCGCCGACTACGCCGGCGAACTCGCCATCTCGCCGCGGTACGAACGCCTCGTGACGGCGGTCCTCGGGACCGACGCCATCGAGGGCATCGACTTTTGCCACCCCGGTCGCGATCGGACTGAGGAGGACGTCGTTTCCGAGGTCGGACTGGGGGTCTATATCACCGTCTCGGGCTCGACAGCGAGAGATCACGGGCTCCTCGTCGGGGAGCGTCTGTTCCCCAGCGAGACGGTGTTGCTTGAGAACGGGGCCGAGATGACCGACCACGCCGAACGGGCGGTCGACCTCGTCGACGGTGCGGACATCGACACGGCGCTGGCAATTCAGTAGGCCGGGGGCCATCTTCCCCGTCGAATCGGCCGCCTGTCGACGGGCCGGTGTTTTCTCTCCATCCGACGGTCACCGGCATGGTCGAATTGCTGACGAATTCGATCGTACGAGTCGACAGCAGCCACTCCTCAACCGGAATCAAGATATGCTTGCCCCTGGAGTGACCGCCATCGTACACGCTCTACTGATACGGGTTACCACTCAGGCTGTGATCACCTGCATGACTGTTTGATTGTGGGCCAAAAATGATATTCAATATTAAATTACGTCAACGTGCGACAGCCTGAGAGATAAAGGATTATAGTGGCTGATTTTGAATCGTATTGACATGGATGCGGAGGAACTTCGAGACGCGCTGGAGAACACGGGGCTGACGTCGTATCAGTCGGATGCGTACCTCGCGGTGCTGGATCTCGGGGTGGCACCGGCTGTCACGGTCGCTCGAAACTGCTCCGTTCCCGTCTCACAGATTTACAAAGTCTTGCGTGATCTAGAGCAGAAGGGATTCGTCGAGACGATCGAGCGCGATCAACTGCACGTCCGGCCGCGGGACCCGGACGTGGTGCTCGATGAACTCCGTTCGACCGGCCAGTTGCTCCAGCAGGCGGCCGACGATATCGAGGACCGGTGGGAACAACCCCGGCTGTACGATGACAACGGTGGCGTCGTCAAACATCAGGAGACGCTCTTAGAGCGGGCAAAGGAAGCCATCGCGGAGAGCGAGACCCTCATCGAGATGGTGCTGTCGCCCGAGCAGTTCGAGACCCTCCATTCAGCACTGGTGACGGCCAAGGACAACGGCGTCATCGTTCGGGTCACGCTCTATGACAACCCGGAGACCGACGAACTCGCGACACACCATGACGTCGAAACAGCCGTCTCCGAACTCCGACTGTCGTACATCCCTGGTCCGTTCCTGGCCGTCGTTGATCGCGGTCGCTGTTTCTTCACACCGGACGCCAGCGCCACTGATCAGCACGGACTCCTGGTCGAAGACGAGACGCTATCCTTCATCTTCCACTGGTACTTCTACACCTGCAACTGGGCGCTCAACGATCGAGCGTACGTCGACACCACCAGCGGGTGGACCTACGTCACGCTCGAAGGCTTCGTCCGTGACTTCGCGGTCCTGCTCGACGGTGGGCTCGACGTTTCGATCACGGCTATCGGCTACGATAATTCCGAGCGCAAACTTCGGACCATCTCCGGGTGCGTCGTCGATATCTCCTATACGGATGACTTTCGGACCAGTGAGCCACCGACGCTCGAACAGCTGTCGGGCTCGCTTTCCGTCCTGTTGGACATCGGTGCCGAGACCTATGCGATCGGGAGCTGGGGAGCTGTCTACGAGGATATGGAGGTCCACCGCATCGAGATCGACGATATCTCGCTGTCGGTGACGGATGACCACTGCTTGCCGACATCGGCCCCGCCGACTCCCCAGGCGTGACCCGGTCTCTCAGGGAGTCGGGGAACGCCGCGTCGTCCAGGCAGTGATCGCGATGATCGCCCCGAGGACGACGAATGCCCCGGCCAGGAGACTAAGTGCCGTTCCGAGACCGATGTAGCCACTCACCACCCCGATTATCGCCGGGAACAGCGATATTCCGAGGTAGTTTCCACCGGTCGCGATGGCGCTGATCGGTCCGCTGTAGGCCGGGTGTTCGTCGACGCCGAAGGCCGAAAGCGTCGGGAAGAAGCTACTTACGAGTATCCCCGTCGCGAGGATCGCCGCAACGAACATTGCGACGCTAGTCGTCGTAAACGCCAGGTAGACGAGCGGTGCCGCGCCCACCGCGAGGACGAACGTCACCACGAGATAGTCAAAGCGTTCGATTACCAGTCCGTACACTCCTCGGGCTGGAATATACACGAACAGGAAGCCGGAGAGGAGAAGATTCGCCTGCGCGTCCGTCATTCGGTCGCCCGCGAAGTACGGCAACCAGGTGAAGATGCTCCCCTCGATGCCGCCGCTGAAAACCAGGGCCACAGCCATGCCGAGGATAGCGGGGTTGTCAAGCACCGCCCGAAGTCGGGCGACCGTCAGCTCTTGCTCGTTGGCCGCGGATTCGAGGTCGTCGGCGCGGACCAACAACAGGATCGGAACGACGAACAGCAGGGCCACGATGGGAAAGACGTATCGCCAGTTCCCAACGGCGACGACGGCGTTTGCCAGCACCGGCGCACTCGCCCCGCCGACCGCCCACGCCATCGCGTAGAGGTTGAACGTCCGGCCACGCTGGTCGGGATAGAGGTGACTCAGCGCTGGGCGATCGAGCGCGCGACCGACGCCGTCGGCCGTCCCCTGGATCAACAGCAATCCGAGAAAGAGGCCGTAGATCGGCGCGACCGCCATCGACAGGAGTGCGACGACCGCCACGCCCAGCCCGCCGAGCATCGTCCGCCGGACGGGCAGATGCCCGGCAGCCAGTCCGACCGCCAGCACGGCCAGCAAAAACCCAAGCGTGCCGGCCGGCGCGACCAGTCCCAGAACCCCTTCAGAGACGTCGAACTCCGCCGCGACCCGGGGCAAGATTGCCCCCCGCATCTGGAGGGCGATCGCATCACCGACCACGAACGTGAAGATCGCGAGCGTCCAGCGTCGGCGATTGTTCACACCGGTTTATTAGAACAAGCGGTGAAAAATTTCACCATTCGGAGGGATCTTTTCGGTCACAGTGGCCCAGCACTCGTCGGTGCTGTCGACAGCGGGGCAACCCGTCGGTCGGCCCGGCGAGCCACGGGTCGCGAACGGGTCCCCGGCAGTCCCGACCACTCAAGTTTCGGCGGCCCCTCGGTTCGAATCCACCGAGTGATACTGTGAACGAGATCGATGAGGAGACGGCCGCCGAATGGCGTTCGATCGCCCGGGAGGCAGCCGAGTCCGGGGCCGAGATCGCCTGTGAGTACTTCCGGGAGGGGATCGGCAACGACTTCAAGCGCGACCAGATGGACCCGGTTTCGAAGGCCGACCAGGAAGCCCAGGAGCGGATCATCGCGGTCTTGGCCGATCGCGATCCGGACGCGGCGATCGTCGGCGAGGAGAACGACGCCGAAAAGACCGTTCCCGAATCCGGGCCGGCCTGGATCATCGATCCGATCGACGGCACCAACAATTTCGTCCGGGACAATCGCCTCTGGAGCGTTAGCCTGGCACGCACACACGACGGCGAACCGGTCGCCGCCGCGACGGTGTTGCCGGCGGTCGGCGATACGTACGCGGCGGGTCTTGGTGCCGTCGAACGGAACGGCATCGAGTGCGCGGTCAGCGACCGGACGGACCCCTCGTCGCTGATCGTCGCCCCGATCTTCGGGCTGAAGGACCGCGATCGCGACGACTACGACCACGTGACGAGTTACATCCACCACGAACTCGGCGATCTCCGGCGACTGGGCAGTGGCCAGACTTCCATGGCGATGGTGGCCTGTGGCGAGATCGACGCCGCGATCTCGACGGTCCACATGACCGCCTGGGATACCGTCGCCGGCGCGCACATGGTCCGGGCCGGCGGCGGCCGCGTGACCGATCTCGCTGGAAATCGGTGGCGACACGACAGCGACTCGCTGATCGCCACGAGCGGTGAGATTCACGACGACGTCCTGGCGGCGCTTCGGGGGCGTCTCGATCGGGAGTAGCAGACGCGCTCGGACGCCAACGATCAGTAGTACGTCGCTCTCTGTCGGCTCGGGCTTGCTCAGTACGTCTCTATTTCGACGCCGAGTCGTTCGAAGTCCTCGACGTTTCGAGTGAGCACGGGTTCCTCGACGACCTCGGCAGTGGCGGCGATGATCACGTCACCGTCTCCGACCGGTGTGCCGTCGTTCTGTAGCTCGCCCGAGAGTTGCCCGGCCTTTCGCATGACTGCGGCGTCGGCGGGATAGATCGGCTTGGAGTCGAGGACGGTTTCGACCGTCTCGCGCTCGGTCTCGGAATCGGCCGCGCGAGCGATCCCGTAGTACAGTTCGAACAGCGTCATCGACGAGAGCCGCTGTTGGACGAGATCCCGTTCCAACTCGCGGGCTTTTTCGACGGCCGCGTCGTCGCCGTTCATCAGATCGATGAGAAACGACGTATCGAGGAGCACGTCAGACCCCGTCCATTCGGTCGGCGATCCCCTCGAGTTCGTCGCTCCGCCGTTCGCGGCGCTCCGCGACGGCATCTCGGAGGGAGTCGGCTTCGTCGTCGCTCAGGATCCCCGCAAGATCCAGGAGCGACCGCTCGCCGGCCAGCCGGAGGACCACCTCGGAGAAGGTCTCTTCCTCGCGTTTGTGCGCGGCGAGGCGCTCGTAGGCCTCCTCGGAGAGACGGATGCTTTTCGACATGTGCATACGGTTGTATGCAGACTCACAAAGGCTTTTCTCCGACCGTCAGTCGCTTCGTTTTGTTCAGCCGTTTAGATCCTTCGCCGGGCGCTCGCGGTCGGTTCGTCCTCGAAGAAGCCCTTGACGATCTTCTCCTCGGCGCGGTAGGGCCCATCGTTTTAGACGTTTCAATAGCTCACGACTGCCCGAATCGTTGTCACAAACCTTTTCAGTATTGGATAGGATATCTATCTATGGGCAGTAAAAATATCCAAAATGGCGCGTCACTTGCGTTGCCGGTACCGGTTCCACCGACGGGGCTGTTCAGTCACGGCTGTACTCCCGATGTACTTGGTGTTCTCGTCGACAACCCACATACAGCGTTCGGTATTCGGGATCTTAGCCGGGCGACAGACCACCCACATCGGAGCATTTCGGCGGCCATTGAGGACCTTGCAGCGGTCAACTTCGTCGAAACGGAGTATGACGGTCGGAAAAAACTCGTCCGAATCAATCGGGATCGGTTGGACAAACCGAACGATCCGATCGTCCAGATTCCGCAGGCGGAGTATCACACGCCAGTCCGGGAACTTCTCGCCCGGTTGTCCGAACGATTGGACAACGTTCGTGGGATCGTGCTCTTCGGGAGTGTCGCCCAGGGCGATGCAGACCGCCGAAGCGATATTGATTGTTTTGTGCTCGTCGGCGGCACACAGGCGACCGCGCAGCGAATCGCCGACGAGATCACCGACGAGTTGAACGAGGTGCCCTTCGACGGGGACCGCTACAAGTTCCACGTCCTGGTCGAATCCGTCGAGACCGCCCGTCGGCACGGCGATCGGCTGCGTGACATTTTCGCAACCGGACTCACCCTCGAAGGTTCCGACGCACTCGCCAAACTCAAATCGGAGGTATTGACGGATGGACGGTAGCTACGTCGAGGAAGCCCTCACGGATGCCGAGCGGGCCTTTCAGGACACTCGCGGACACACCGCCGAAGACGGGTTATCCGTCACGGATGCCGCGCTTGTCCAGTTACGAAAAGCCTGCCGTCTCCTGGAGGCCGCGCGTACACTCCGACAGCGAAACGGGTACTACACTGTCGTGATCGAGGCGTCGTTCGTCGCCATCGAACGGAGTATTCAGTTCTATCTACTCCATCGGGGGCACGTCTCGGCGGAAGATCTGCGATACGAACACACGGAAATCTATCGACACGGAACGACGGTGAATCTGTTCAGCGACACGTTCGCGGATCGGCTCACACAGCTCTGGAAGCAAAACCGAGCCGAAGTATACTATCGTGACACGGTTGCCAGCGCCGAACAAGCGGATGCGATGTTGGCGCTGGCCGAGGCCGTCCACCGGTACGTTCTCGACTACGCCTCCTTGGAGTATGAGTGTGTCTGTTCTTCGAGCACTTGATCGTCGACTTCCGATCGAAGCACGCAATCAGATCCGCCGTCGAGCACTCGCGGTCGGTTCGTCCTCGAAAAAGCCCTTGACGATCTTCTCCTCGGCGCGGTGGAGCGTCTCGCTACAGGTCGATTTGGCCATGTCCTGCGCGTCGGCGAGTTCGGTCAGCGTACACTCCCGTGGGGTGTCGTAGTACCCACGCTCGATCGCCGCCTGGACCAGCGTCGTCTGGCGATCGGTCAGCACCTGCTCGGGTTCGACGTGCTGGCGGAGCTGCTCGACGGTGAAGGAGATGCCAAGCGTTTCCAGTTGCTCGCCGAGTTCCGAGAGGCGGTCCTGGGAGGCCGTGAGTTCCCAGCGCGCCTCCCCATCGCGGATGTCGAAGGGGAGTTCCAGCGGGATCCCGGAGCCGATGATCGGGAACAGCAGGAGTGGATCGGTGGTCTCGAATTGCACCAGAGCAGTGTCTTCGTGGCGACCCAGCACCGCCAGATCGGTGACGGTCTCCTCCTCGTCGATCGCACGGACGACCGCCGGCACGTCCGGGCCGTCGACTTCGACCAGTCCAACGCCCGATTCCTCGCCCTTCGGGAACGCCGAGAGGACGCGAATGCACGACTCGGGATGATCCTGCGAGAGCGCGCCGATCCAGATCCGCCGGGGGATCGAGAGCGTCAGCGTCGCATGTACCATGTCCTGAACGTGTTCGGGCCGAACCAGGGTAATTGTTCCGAACATGTTCGACAGCGGCGGCTGCCCGTCGGGTTCACCCGCCGCAGGGCCGAACGTGTTCGACGACAGATTGACGCCGCCGGGGGTCCCTGTGGTGACCATGCAAGAGGTCACTGTCTCGCGGGACGTGGCGGCCGATCCTGAATCCGTCCGGGACGGATTCGAGGACATGGAGGCGTTCATGGACGCCGCGGGATTCGACGAGGTCACTGTCGAGGGCGACCGCGTGACGGTCGAGCGTGCGATCGGCCTGGCTGAGCTGGAACTCACGCTCGAAATCGTCGACAGCGACGACGCGCTGACCTACGAACAGGTCGAGGGGATGTTCGACGAGATGACGACGACCTATCGTCTCGACGGTGCGGACGGCGAGACGACGATCACCGCCCGGACGCAGTTCGAACTCGGCGGCGTCATCGGGGCAGCCCTCGACGCGACCCTGATCAAGCGCCAGCGGACCAAGGAACTCGAGGATCAACTGGCGTATCTCGAAGAGACCGCGACTGGAACCTAACCGACGGCTGACGACCCCGGTAATCGCATCGCCAGGCTGTACATTTCGCCCGTCGACTCCGATCCGATCGTTGTCGCGATGTCCTCGGCCCGTTCAGCTAGCAGATTTCCCGCTGTGCCAGCATCGTCGGCGAACTCCTGAGCAGCGTCAGCGTGGGCAGAAACGTGTGATTCGGACCAGGGAACGGGATCGAGCACGGGCTTCGTCCGGTCGTGTGTCCACCCATAGGACTCGAAGATGCCGCGGAGGACGCGGGCCGGATAGAACGTCAGTGCCGACCGGCCAACGGCGAGTTCGGCGGCCGCGTTCTCGACGGCGAAGAGATCGCGCATGGCCGCCTCGCCCGGCAGCGGCGCGTAGTCGTCGACGATCAGGTGCGCCCCCGGGGCCGCGACGCGTGTCACCTCGGCGGCGATATTTTCGAGTGCCGCCGGCGGAACGACGTTGCACAGCGCGTGGGCGGTGATGATTTCGACCGAATCGTCGGGGAGTGGAATCTCGCGTAGGTCGCCTTCGAGCACGCGAACCCGATCCGGATACTCCTGACCGACCCGTTCACGGACCGTCTGGGCGTGCTCGCGCTCGTTGGTCACTGCGACGACGCTGTCTGCGCCCGCGTCGATGAGTCCGGCGGTCGCGTTCCCCGCGCCGGCACCGGCTTCCAGGCAGTGCGCGCCATCGACAGGGCGATCGGCGAGCGCCGCGGTGACGGTCTCGGGAACCTCCATGCTAGTGATGGAGTTGTTCCGGCACCGGACTCCCGTCGTGACGGGCGTCCTCGCGAACGCTCCGCTGGGCCGCGGCGTCGAGTTCCGCGAACCGGTCGCCCGCATCGAGGACCATCTGCACGAGCTTTGGATCGCCGGGGCTGACGACGCTGGTGACGCCCTGGGAAAGCGTGTAGTTCAGTCGATCGCGGATCGTCTCGGGGGTGTCGACCGGCTCGTACCAGTTGGCGTAGGGTCGGCGATGCTCGGGCAACTCCGCGGTCGGGGGCCACGAGCCGCCGGCGAAGGCCTTGATCGCCAGCGTGCCGACGTCCTCGCGGTCGGCGCGATCGAGAACCGCCTGGTAGTCGTACTCGTCGCCGTCCTTGGCGTCGACGACGGGGTTCAGCGGGAACATCACCGACTCGAGGTCGTCGATCCGGCCGAGCGCATCGAGGATCAGGCCCGGATCGCCGTGGCTCGTCAGGCCGATGTGCTCGATGAGTCCCTCGTCTTTGGCCTCGCGGAACGCCGCGAGCGCCCCGTCGTCGGCCGTGATCTCGTCGAGTTCGTCCGCGTATTCGAGGCCGTGGACCTGATAGAGGTCGATCGTGTCGACGCCGAGGCGATCCAGCGATCGTTCGAGTTTCTCCCAGGCTCCCTCGTAGGACCGTTCCTGGGTCTTACACCCGAGGAAGATCTCCTCACGATACTCTCTGAGCTTCGGGCCGAGCTTGAGCTCGGCGTCGCCGTAGGTCGGCGCGACGTCGAAGTGATTCACGCCGTGATCGAGGACGAGTTCGACCATCTGGTCGGCTCCCTCCTGTTCGAGCCAGTTCAGCGCGATCGCGCCGAACGTGACGACGCTTGAGTCCTGACCGGTGGTGCCGAGCGGACGGGTTTGCATACGTGACCGTACTCGCGTGCGGACCATAAGTCACCGTGACGGGCCTTCGAGTTAGGAGTCTGCGAGTTCGAGCGTGAATCCGAATCCCGATTTCTCCTTGTCGATGTTTTCCCATTCTTCGTCAGGCCCAGCGACCTGAACGACCCTGTATGGTTCGGTACTCGCAAACTCGTAGGTTCCGGACGGGAGACAGGCTTCCTGTCCGAATCCCAGCAGCGTGTAAAGCTCGGCGACCGTCTCCCCCGGTGAAAGCTGGATGACGGCCAAGTCCGTTTCGTCACTTCCCGGGACCGCCGGCGCGCGCCAGCACCCGTCGGTCGGCTTCTCGGGCACCCACTCTTCGACAGGGGTCGTCCGTCCGGTCTTCTCGATACGGTCGGTGCCTCTGGGGATCGCCACCAGCATGTCGTCCGTGTCGACTCGACCGCCGACGTAGTTGCTGAACGGTAAAGTCCCTCCGAACGCGATCTGCCGCGGCGCGTCTGTCGACGCTGAATGTTCTACTTCGACCCGAATTCGGCCGGGCTGGTCGGCCGAGAACGATTCGACAATGTCGACGGTCAAATCGAAGGAGTCCTGTATTTCAGCGGGGACGGTTGTATCCACCACTGAAACGGCTGGCGTGCGGACGGAACTACCGAACGGTTGTTCACACCCGGCGACGCCGAGAAGCCCACCGACGGCGGCAGTCTGGAGGAGGTCACGACGGGAAACCTGCATTGTCTCCGGGTTGTGCTGTCTTCTTGTTAAGAATTTATATCACGACCGTATCAGGCCTTGCAACGGCCTGTCATCGTCCGGCCGGAGCCGTCCTCAGCTTCTATCGGCCCGGATTCGCCTGTTTACTCAAGAATCGTCGAGGGTCGCTTCAGATAGTAGTCCTGCTCGGTGACGCGCTGGTAGAGGCGATAGAGCGTCTCGACCGCGGCCGGATCGGGATCGAACTGGATGTGGGGGGCCATGTGATACCCCTTCGCGCTGACGAGGAAGAAATAAAGCGTCTGGTGGTGTTTCGGGCTGGCATCGACGACACCCAACTCCCCGCCGCTGAGGTCCTCGGCGAAGTCGTTGAGCATCCCGGCGATGTCGTCGTTGAGCTGTTCGTCCGGCCGGTAGGCGGGTGCGCCGAAGGTCTGCTGGAGGAACTCGGTCGTGTTCGCAAGGAACGGGTTCGAGTCGAGGCCCGTCGGATCGACCGCTGCGAAGGTCTCGTAGAGATCGAGCAACGCGTGGAGTTCGTCGTCGGTGAGCGCGACCGGCATCACGGGATCACCCTGTGGGATCGCGTAGTCCGGGAACGAGTACGATCCGGGGTCCGGGAGATTTTCGAAGACGTCCTCGAGTGCCATGCGTGGACATACGACCCAGTCATGCAAATGGTTGGTGTCGGGCGGGAGTCGACTGCACCATCCCCCTCACCGACCAGTCGGGACGCTTTTCACGGCGCGATTCGGATTCGCGAGCATGAGCGATATCGAACAGCAATTCGTCGACAGCGGGGTCGTGGCAGTGCTCCGGAACATCGACGCCGACGCGATGGTAGACACCGTCGAGGCCCTGCATCGGGGCGGCGTGACTGCCTTCGAGGTCACCGTCGACGCGCGGAACGCGAGCGAATTGGTCGGGGACGTCGTCGAGACGTTCGACGGCGAGGACGCGGTCGTCGGGGCCGGGTCGGTGCTCGACGCCGCCGCGGCCCGGGGTGCCATTGAGGCCGGTGCCGAGTTCGTCGTCGGCCCCACACTCGAAGAAGACGTCATCGAGACGGCCAACCGCTACGATACGCTCGTCGCGCCGGGCGTGATGACCCCGACCGAGGCGCTGCGGGCCGCCGAAGCCGGGGCCGACCTGATCAAGGTGTTCCCGGCCGCGACCGTCGGCCCGGGTCATCTCAGTGCGATCCAGGCCCCGCTCGGTGACCTGCCGCTGATGCCGACCGGCGGCGTCGGACCGGACAACGTCGCGGACTTTTTCGATGCGGGCGCGACCGTCGTCGGCGCGGGGAGTGCGATCATCGATTACGACGCGATCGAGCGTGGCGACTTCGAGGCCGTCGAAGCGCATGCCGCCGAATTCGTCGCGGCGGTCGAGGACGCCCGCGACTAGCGGCGTTTTCGGGCACCGTAGCCGGGGGAGTATCGATCGTCGCTCGAACATTCGATGAGAAGATACTTCCCCGTCGCCCTCCCTTTTAGCGAACATGAGCGAATACACAGTCACCGGGACGTTTCAGGCCCGTGACGGCTGGCAATCGTTCGAGACGGAGATCGAAGCACCGAACGAGAACGTCGCCGAGGAGCACACCCTTGCGGAGTTCGGCTCCCAGCACGGGCTCAAACGCTCTCAGATCGAGATCGAGGGGGTAGACGCATGAGTCTCGGTGGTGGCGGCGGCGGTCAGCAGCAACTCCAGGAGATCGCACAAGCGATCGAAGCAATCGACGAGGAACGCGAGGAACTCGAAGCGGAAGTCCAGGACCTCCGCAACAAGCAGACCGAGATCGACGAGGCGATCGAGGCCATCGAGACGCTCGAAACGGGCTCGACCGTGCAGGTTCCCCTCGGCGGCGACGCCTACGTCCGCGCGGAAGTCCTCGATATGGACGAGATCACCGTGAGCCTCGGTGCCGATTACGCGGCCGAGCAGGGACAGGACGACGCGACCGACACCCTCGAACGCAAGCAAGACGCCATCGACGACCAGATCGAGCAGCTCTCCGCGGAGATCTCCGATCTCGAAGAGGAGAGCCAACAGCTCGAACAGCAGGCCCAGCAGATGCAACAGCAGCAGATGCAACAGCAGATGCAGCAGATGCAACAGCAGGAAGGCGGCGAAGAGTAGGCGATGTTCGACGGACTGCGCGAGAAGCTCGGCCGCTTCAGCGACGACGTCGAGGAAGACGTCGACGCCGTCGAAGAAGGTGAGGCCGACGATATCGATGACAGCGGGGCCGACGCTGAGGCCCCGGGTGAGGGTGGGTCTGCGGGAGATGTCACCCAATCCGCGGCAGAGAGCGACGCATCCAGCGAATCCGATGCAGACGCTGAATCGACGGTCGACACGCAGCCAGCAGACGGCACAGCCGCTACTGAGACGTCTGCCGAACCGGACGCGTCCACCGAGGACGCGGCGGAACCCGACCGTGGCGTCGCCGAGCGGGCGAAACTCTTTGCGACCGGCAAGACCGTCATCGACGAGGACGACCTGCAGGACCATCTCGATGATCTCGAACTCACGTTGTTGAGCAGTGACGTCGAGATGAGCGTCGCGGGCGAGATTCTCGACGGCGTCGAGGCGAACCTCGTCGGCGAGACGCGCCGGCGTCTCCAGAGCACGGGCAACCTCGTGCAAGATTCCCTCCGGGAGGCATTGTACGACGTCATCAGCGTCGGGCAGTTCGACTTCGAGGAGCGGATCGACGAGGCCGAGAAGCCGGTCGTGATCGTCTTTACGGGCGTCAATGGCGTCGGCAAGACCACGACGATCGCCAAGCTTGCCCAGTATCTCGAGGAGCGTGGCTACTCGTCGGTGCTGGCCAACGGCGATACCTACCGGGCCGGCGCGAACCAGCAACTCGGCGAACACGCCGACACGCTGGACGTCCCCTACATTTCTCACGAACAGGGCGGCGACCCGACGGCAGTCATCTACGATGCCGTCGAGTACGCTGAAGCCAACGACGTCGACGTCGTGCTGGGCGACACGGCGGGGCGACTCCACACCAGCGAAGGGTTGATGGATCAACTCTCGAAGATCGAGCGCATCATCGAGCCGGACATGACGCTGTTCGTCGACGAGGCCGTCGCCGGCCAGGACGCCGTCACTCGCGCGACTGAATTCAACGACGCCGCCGAGATCGACGGCACGATCCTCACCAAGGCTGACGCCGATCCGCAGGGCGGCGCGGCGATCTCGATCGCCCACGTCACGGGCAAGCCGATTCTCTTTCTCGGCACCGGCCAGGGCTACGATCACCTCGAACGGTTCGACCCCGAGGAGGTCGTCGATCAACTGACGCTCGGCGAGTGAGCGTCTCCCCGACAACCACCCCTGTCCGTGTCGTAGCTGTCGGCACGCCTCGCCCCTTCCCACGAGCACTGACACGTGCTGCCGTGTCAATCACGATTATCCGTGCGGGTACAGTACCACCTGTCAGATAAATGAATACAGTCGAACAGTGGAAACAGGAGAAACACCCCCTCGACGTGATCGAGGACGTCACGGAATACGCAGAGGGTGGCCTCTCCTTTTCCGAGATCGAGGATCGGGCGGGCGATGGCGAGTGGGAGCGCCTGAAGTGGGCCGGGCTGTACGCCCACGGTGAGCACGACGACTTCTTCATGAAGCGGACGAAGGTGCCTGGCGGGTACCTCACACCCGAACAGGCCGAGGTGATCGGCCAGGTTGCCGACGAATACGCCACCGCACCCGCGGAACACGGTGGCGACGAACAAAACGAGATCTGGGGTGACGCGTATCTGGACATCACCACCCGCCAGGATATCCAGATGCACTGGATCGCGGTCGAGGAGGTCCCCGAGATCTGGGCGACCTACGACGAGGTTGGCCTGACGACGGTCCAGGGGTGTGGCGACTCCGCCCGGAACGTGCTGGGGTGTCCCGCGGCCGGACTCGACGAACACGAATGCTTCGACGCCCAGCCCGTGATCGATGCCGTCAACGAATTCTTCACCGAGAACCGGGAGTACGCCAACCTGCCCCGGAAGTTCAAGATGACGATCACCGGCTGTGCACACGATTGTGGGCAATCCCAGATCAACGACGTGGGCCTGACGCCGGCCCGGAAGGAAGTGGATGTCTCCGGCGAAGCCGGAGGCTCGTCGGACTCGTCCGACGGTGGCACCGACATCTACGGCTTCCATTGCAAAGTTGGCGGCGGACTTTCCGATGGCCCGCGGATGGCGACGCAGATGGATGTCTTCGTCCCGCCCGAAGACGCCGTGGAGTTTTGCCGAGCCATCGCCCAGACGTTCAAGGAGTTGGGCGATCGGAACAACCGCGGGGTCTGCCGGATGCGCTATCTCGTCGAGCAACTCGGCACCGAGGAATTCGAGGCCGCTGTCCGGCGGCGCTGCAGTGTCGACCTCCCGAAGAGTGGGACCGACCTCACCGAGGGCTATACCGGTGATCACGTCGGCGTCCACGACCAGAAGACGGAGGGGCTAAAGTACGTCGGGTTCAACGTCATCGCCGGCCGGATGAGCGGCGAGGAGTTCGTCGAGGCCGCCCGCGCGGCGAAGAAATACGGCACCGACGAGGCCTCGATCCGGCTGGCGACCGACCAGAACTTCCTGATCACGCACATTCCGGCCGAGAACGTCGGCGACCTCATGGCCGAACCGTTCGCCCGGAAGTACAGCCCCGATCCCGGGCCCTTCTCTCGGGGCGCGGTCGGCTGTACGGGGTCGGAGTTCTGCAACTACGGCATCATCGAGACGAAGAATCGCGTTTACAAGTGGGCGAAAGCCCTCGACCGCCGGATCGAGACACCCGATGATCTGGATGTGGTGCGGATGCACATGTCCGGCTGTTCGGCCTCCTGTGCCCAGCCACAGATCGCCGACATCGGGTTCCGGGGGGAGACGGTGAAGGTCGACGATCCCGAGGACTCGACGAATTTCGAGGGCGACGCCATCGTCGAGGGGATGGACTTCGGCCTGGGCGGCGCGCTCGGGACCGACAACGAGTTCCTCGATTGGGTCGAGACCGCGGTGCCCGCCCGGGCGGTGATTCCCGCCCTGGAGGAACTGTTCGCGGCCTACACCGAGGAGCGCAACGAGGGCGAACGGTTCTACGCGTGGTGTCGTCGCGTCGAGAACGACCGCCTGCGATCGATCATGCAGGGGGCCGATGCGCCAGTCGCGGCCGGGGTCGCCCAGGAGACGGGCGGCCGGGGGTCGAGTGATGACTGACGACCCGCTGCCGGGCGTGCCCGGCGGTCGCGACGAGAGCGGCGGTGCAGACGACGGCGGGTGTGGCGATGCCTGTGGCTGTGGACGCGAAACGGCGACCGATGGAGGAAGTACACCGACGAACGTCGACGAGCATGGCCAGTTGCGCGACGTCGAGTTCACTCAACCCGCCCGCGAGGCGAGCCAGGATGTCTACGAGACGCCGCCGGATCAGCGCGTCCAGCGACCCGGCGAGGAACACCTCGAACTCGACACGCCGTCCTACGAGATCCGCTCGCGGATGAGCGACATCGAGACGCCCGACGAGAAGACGTGGTTCATGGAACTGGACGACGCCGTGATCGACGACGGGCGGTGCATCCAGTGTGGCACCTGCGTCGCCTCGTGTCCCAGCGACTCCATCGGCGTCGACGAGAACGGCCTGCCCGAACTCGTCAAGATGTGCACCGGCTGCTCGCTGTGCTGGGACTTCTGTCCCCGCGGTGGCCTCCGGTACGAGCGTCAGTGGAAGATCACCGGCGGCGACGACAACGTCAGCGGTGCGGGCGACCCGATCACCGAGTTCTCGGCGAAGGTCGAGGACGACTGGCGGGAGAACGCCCAGGACGGCGGGCTCGTCACGAGCGTGCTGTGCCACCTGCTGGAGGCTGGCGAGATCGACGGCGCGCTCATCGCCACCGAGAGCGACGAGGACCCCTGGAAGGCCGAGGCCTTTCTCGCCACTTCCCCCGAGGAGTGCATCGAAAACGCCGGGTCGATCTACACCCAGACGATGGCGCTGGGGAATCTCGACTTGCAGCAGTGGGATCACAAGATCGACGGGCCGATCGAGGACGCCTCACTTGCCCTCGTGGGTACTCCCTGCGAGATCGAGGGGATCCGGGCGCTGCAGGACTTCGAGTGGGAGTACGGCAGCCACGAGGAGGGTGTCCGGGCGATCGACTACGCCATCGCGCTCATGTGCACGAAGAACTTCAACTACGAGCGCCTCATGGGCGAGCAACTCGTCGAGCAGCGGGACATCGACCTCGACGACGTCGGCAAGATGGACGTGCTCGACGGGAAGCTGATGGTCTACGACCACGGCGGCGAGTTGATCGTCGACGAGGACGTCGAGAACTTCCACGACGCCGCGCTGAAGGGCTGTGACGAATGTGCGGACTTCACCGGCTACTGTGCTGATCTGACGGTCGGCTCCGTGGGGTCGAGCGACGAGTACTCCTCCGTGATCGTCCGCACCGAGACAGGGTTGGACGCCTGGAACCTGACGAAGGACGATCTGGACTATCACGACCTGGAGGACCGCTCGGCGGTCGGCGGCCTGCAGTCCTGGGACAAGAAGAAAGCGTTCGACGCCTTAGAGCGCCCGTTCGACCCCGACGCGCCGCGATTCATCGAGTACACCGAGCACGTCGAGCACTACGGGACGACACTGAATCCCCACGACGAAGGGCACTGACCGACAGTCGAAAGAGGTGGTACCCTTGGGGCTCAGTACGTTTGCACGTCCACCTTTTCGATCCGTTCGAAGTGTTCCCGGTTCCGCGTCAGGACGGGTTCGTCTTCGAGCAGTGCCGTCGCAGCGATCACGCAATCCTCACGATCGATCCGCTCACCGTTGGCGGCGAGTTGGCCGGATATCTGACCAGCCCGTCGCATCACGTCCTGATCCGCCGGGACGACGACTTTCGAATCAAGCACTTCCAGGACGGCCGTCCGTTCGTCTTCAGGCCGTCCTGACTGGGCGACACCCTCGTAGAGTTCCAGGACGGTGACTGCCGAAAGCTTCTCGGGGATGCGCTCGCGTTCCATCCGCCTCACCGCCTCGAATGCACCCTCGTCTCCCCGGATGATGTCGACGACGAACGACGTGTCCTGAATCATTTCTTCCCGTGGCTCTCTTCGACGGATTCCCGACGTCGTTCACGCGATCGAGCGCGACCCCGCTCGATAGCTGCTTCCAGATCGTCGGTTTTGCCCTCCCAGATTCCAGCGACTTCCGACCAAGACCGTTCACCGGCCAGTCGCTTGACGACGTCGCTAAAGCTTTCCCCCTCGTGTTTTTCTGCCCGGAGACGCTCGTAGGCCTCCTCGTCCAGCGAAATGGTTTTCGTCGCCATTAATACACAGTTGTGTATGTACATACTTAAAAACACGTGTCGGTTGATGGTTTGGTGCGGGAGGCGTCCTTCGGTATCCCGAACATCTAATTGTATCAATCGAAAATAACGTGGTAGTGTCGCTGCTTTCGAGCGAGTCGACCACGGCGGGCCAGATTGCTCGTCTCTTTGCCGCCGAGACGGCGGAGTACGTCACGTTGCTCGTGGTCTGGGCGTCGATAAGTCTGGCCGTCGGTCCCAGCGTGCCGCGAGCCACTTTGGTTGCAGTCGTCCTCGCTGTGATGGATGTCGTTGATCGGCGACCGTGCGTCGGGAATGCGTTCGCGTTCCTGGGCGTGAGAGTATTTCTCCAGCCGGTTGCCTTCTGGTGGTTGTTCGTCCCAGGCTGGTCGTGGCTGTATTTTCCCACACAGGTTGCCATTCTCGCGATCAGCTTCGTGGTCGCGTTCCACTGGGGGCCGCTGGAGACAAGCCGACGGCTTCGGGAGGGACTCGACAGGGTCGTCAAAACCGACCCGGGTGCGGGTGCTCATTGACTACCTGGTGTACGTCCGCACCGATTCAATCCCGTCATTGCCGAATCCGAAGACATCCACGAAGGCAGCGATTTCCTCGCCGTCGTCGTCGAGCAGTCGACCACGGACGGCGAGTTCGCCGTCGCCGTCGCGATAGATCGCGTCGATCGGGTGGCTCGTCTCCCGGTTCGGTCGCTCCTCTCGCATGAACTGGACGAAGCGGTCGCGTCCGTCGAGGGTGAGTCCCGGACGGTCGTGGACGAAATCGGGAGCGAGCAGCGAGGTCAACCGATCGTAGTCGTGCTCGTCCAGAGCGTGATAGAACGATCGCACGCGGTCCGCGGGATCGTCTGTGGACATAGTCGACCCACGGCGACCGGACACAAGGATCTCTCGACTCGGGTGGACGCCCTTTCGAGACACTGACACTACCCCGATCCTGACTCGTCGGGTCCGAGATCGCCGCTCTGGGACTGCAGTTCCTCGGCGATCTCTTCGATCTCTTTCTCCGTGATGTCCGTTTCGGATGCCTCACTCTCGTCGTCGTTCGTCTCGGATTCCTCGGTCTCTTCACCGTCTGGCTCGGCGACACCCGTGTTCTCGGCTGGGCTGTCGGTGGTATCCGTTGGGGGGTACCGTGTTGGTGAGTCCTCTCGTGGCGCTTCGTGAGCTTCGTCGTCCAGGTGTCCTTCCGCGTCCGAGTCTTCGGTCGCGTCATCCGCGCCAGCGTTCTCATCAGCCTCGGCCAGGGCATCAGCGATCTGGTCGTCCTCGGCGCCGTCGGGGTCGTCGATCTCCATTCCGGCCCCGGCGTATTCGCGCATCCGCCTTGCGGTCTCGGTATTCGGGCCGTCCTGGTCCGGCAGGTCGTCGTTATCCCCGGTCTCGATCGTCACTTCGTCGAGTTCAAGCTCGACACCGCCGGCTGCCGTCCCCTCGTCCATCCCCGACCGAATCGCCTCCATCGCGGAGACCGTGTCGTCATCCTCGAGTGCATCGGGATCGATGGTCACCACGTCATCCTCGACGGTGATGTCGTCCGGATCGAGCGGTTCCGCCAGGTTTCGGGCTGTCTCTAAGGGTGATTCGGCGTCCTCGCGGTAGGCGTTGCCCTCCTCGCCGTCCCCACTGGAGAAGGCGTCGGCCGCTTCGGCGAGCCAGTCGGCGGCCTGCCAGAGCGCGTTTGCTTTCCGCCGGGCACGTTCGAAGTGATCGGAGAGATCGCCGTCGTCGACGAACCGGCCGGCCGAGGCGAACTGGTCCGTGGCGGTCGTGAACTCCTCGCGGGCGCGATCGAAGTCCCCCCGTGAGACCATCCAGTCGTGGGCCTCGAACTCACCCATCGCACTCGTAAACGCCCGCCGGCCTTCGATGTAGTGGGCGTGGGCGACACGATACCGCGAGACAGCCGCCGCGTCACCGCCGATGTCGCCGACCGCTCGCTGGATCGGTTCGGTCGGCGGGACTTCCCGGAGCTCGCGGGTCGACCAGGTATACTGAACGACGCCGTCCAGATCGATGACGAACACCGCCCGCTCGGTCAGGTGCTGACCGTGGTCGTCCTCGAAGCTGACGCCGTAGGCGTCCGCTACCTCGCCGCGGGTATCCGCAGCCAGCGGGATCGCGAGATCGTACTCCTCGGCGAACGCCCGGTGGCTGAACACCGTGTCCGGCGCGATCCCGATCACGGCGACATCCGGTTGCATCGTGAACAGATCGAGTTCGTCGAGGTCGCTCTCCTCGCCACAGGCCGGATTGAAGTCGCCTGGATAGAACGCCAGAATGACGATCCGATCGCCGAGGTACTCGTCCAGCGACACCGACTCGATGTCGCCCTCCACAGCGGCAGGGAGCGTAAACGCAGGCGGCTTTTCCCCGGACGACAGCATGACCAAACGTTGTAAAGCCGGCGGCATAAGGGTACCCCGTGCTTTCGTCGCCTGAAGACGCCCCGATCAGGCGATCTTTCGTCGCCGTCTTCGAGGTGCTTTTGGGTTGGTGGCCGCTACGTCGTCCGTGGAGCTACACGTCCGCTACGAGGGCGACGACGACCCCGAGAAGTGCACGGCCCGGAAACTCGACCGGATGGACATGGTCACCCTCCATCGGTCAGCCCGGGCGACCCCGGCGGGAGTGGTTCTCAACCCCTTCGCCGACCGTGCACTCTCGCCGGCCGACGCCGACCACGACCGGTTGATCGCCCTCGATTGCTCGTGGGAGACCGCCGAGCGCGAGGCTTTCGACTTCGCGGGCGTCCAGCGGTCCTTACCCTTCCTGGTCGCTGCCAATCCCGTCAACTACGGGACGCCCTTCCAGTTGAACACCGTCGAGGCGCTGGCCGGCGGGCTGGTCATCCTCGGCGAGCGCGACCACGCCGAACGCATCCTCTCGAAGTTCCGGTGGGGCCACACGTTTCTGGAACTCAACGCCGAGCCGCTCGAACGGTACGCAGCTTGCGAGGACTCAAGCGAGGTTGTCGCGGTCCAGGAGGAGTATCTCGTCGAGGCGTCGGACTAGATCGCGGCATGTCGCTCAATGTGTGCCAAAGCCGGGCGTTGACGCCGGCGGATCGAGCGGGCTTTCGGGGAGACCGCCTTCGACATCGGGGTCGTTGAACGCGCTCGGCGCGACGTCGTTCGGGCCGTCAGGGTAGAACAGCGACGCCAGCGCCTGGATCTGTGTCCGGCCGACGCCGAGTTCGAACTGCCCGCCACCGTACATCGTGATATCGTTGTCCAGACAGTACGAAACGACGTCACAGAGGCCTTCGACGCTGCCGATCCGGGAGGGTTTGATGTTGACCCACCGCGGCTCGAAGGAGACTGATTTGAGGGATTCGACGCTCGTGACTGGGACGTCCCACGAGAGGCGGTTGGCATGTTCGGCAAGCAACGGCTGTGTCTCTTCGCTCGCGGCCGGATCTTCGACGACTGCCGTCGGGAAGGCACCGAAGACCCGCTCGTAGAGCGATACGTTCGGCGGCTGATGGACATCGGCGTGGGCATATTGCCCCTTCAGATCCAGAATCCGGACGGCGTCGGTCGCGGCGAGCCGATCGATCAACTCGGCGGTCCACTCCGGTGTCGGGTCGAGCTTGAGTTCGACGTCCGGATACGCGTCACGCAACCGGGCGATCCGGTCGAAGGAGGGGGATTCGCCGAGCGTCGTGCTGACGACGAACCGGACCGGGTCGTACGACCGCTCGAACACGTCACCGAGATCGAGCCCCGCTTGGGCGAGCCCAAGATCGAGTGCCGCACTCTCGAGGGCCCACCGCCGGTAGCGCCGGGATGGCGGTCGTTGCGGGCCGCTCGGAAAGAGATCCATCGACGCGACGGTGTCGGCAAAGGAACCGAACGTGTATGCGCCTTCGAGGGGAAACGGCCCGGACTCGGCGAGTGCGTGGTGGTCCTCGCCGTCGTAGGTCACGTCTTCGCCGCGGCCGACGTGGCCGTCTCCCCGGAGCAGTACCGTCGTCGTCGTTCGCGTAAATCCGCTCGACGTGTCCTGTTCGCGCTGTTGTAATTCGACGTCGTCGATCGTCACCGAGAGGTCGGCAACCCGCCCGTAGTCCATACCGCTTTCTGTGAGCGAAGCGGTATAAGCGATGGGTCGCGAGTCGGGACCGCATCTCGCAAACGTTAAACGCCCACACCGGCAAGCCAGCCCATATGGCTCAATTCGACAAAGCGGAGGGGCGAACCCTCGACAAGCAGATCTGCATGCGCTGTAACGCCCGCAACCCCGAGCGCGCCGACCAATGCCGGAAGTGTGGCTACGGCAACCTTCGCCCGAAAGCCAAGGAACCCCGCAACGCCTAACGGTCGCTACTCCTGGGCCGGGGAGAGTCAGGCCACGCACTCCGAGACCGGAGTCGGCTGTCGACCGAGCGCTCCCGAGTCAGAAGTGCTTTCTCTTTTGACGACTCACGATTCTGTATGGGAATCGGCGATGTCAGGCAGGTAGCGACCGGTTCGTGTACCGATCTGTGGGTCGTCGACACTGGCATGTACGAAGTGAGTCAGTACGGATCGGTGTATATCCTCGACGCCGCGCGACCGGCGATCGTCGAAACCGGTATCGGAACCCACGCCGATCGTATCCTCGATGCACTGACGGAAGTGGGACTGGCTCCCGAGGAGATCGAAGTGATCGCGGTGACGCACGTCCATCTCGATCACGCCGGCGGGGCTGGCTTTTTGGCCGAGGCGTGTCCGAACGCGACGTTCGTGGTCCACGAGATCGGTGCGCCGCATCTGGCCGACCCCGGGCGGCTCTGGGCGGGGACCAAGCAAGCCGTCGGCGACCAGATCACCCACTACGTCGAACCGGAACCCGTGCCCGAAGATCGCATCCAGCCGATCGCGGACGGCGACCGGATCGGCCTCGGCGAGCACGCTCTGATCGCCCATCACGCACCGGGACACGCCCCTCACCAGGTCGTCTATGAAGATCCCGAAAACGACGCCGTCTTCACGGGTGACGCCGCCGGGTTGTACGCCCCCGAGCGCGATCAGGTCGAACCGTCTTCGCCGCCGCCGGACTTCGACCTGGAGCAGGCGTTGCGGGATGTCGAGACGATCCAGGACGTGAACCCGGAAACCCTACTGTACTCGCATTTCGGGCCGGCACTGCTGACCGATCAGCTGGACGCCTATGCCCGAACGTTGAGTGATTGGGTCCAGGCCGTGGCAGCGACTCGAGACGAACTTGGTGCGGATGCAGCCGTCGTCGAGCACTTCGCCGGCGAGACGGCCGCGAGCGACATCTGGGGGCCGGAGAAAGGGCGAGGCGAAACGGCGATGAACGTTCGTGGTGTGTTAACGTACCTGGATAGCACGGCGTGATACCGCCGGAATCGCCCGTTTTATTGCGATCGGGCGTGTGCTGGCTGGTATGGAGGTATCTCTGTGAGCGCGGGCGGAGCGGATCTGATCGTCGTGCTGGTAGCGATGATCTTCGCGCTTGGCGTCGGTGCGCAGCTGTTGGCCGCGCGCTTGCGCCTTCCGAGTATCATTTTCTACATCGCGGCCGGGCTGGCGATCGGGCCGCTGTCCGGGCTGGTCCTTCCGTCGCGGCTGTTCTCGCTCGAAACCTTCGGTGCGGCACCGCTCTCGGCGATCGTCGGGCTTTCGGTGGCGATCATCGTCTTCGAGGGGGCCTTTCATCTCCATCTCGACCGGTTACGCGAAGCGCCGGCGGCAACCTTCCGGCTGGTGACCCTGGGTGCAGCGATCGCCCTGGTCGGGACAGCTGTCGCTGTCAAACTGGCGTTTGCGACCACCACCTGGGGGCTGTCGTTTCTGATCGGTGCGCTGCTGGTCGCGACGGGGCCGACCGTCATCGCTCCGATCCTGCAGGTGGTTCCCGTTCGAGATCGCGTCGCCGCTGCCCTAGAAACCGAGGGGATCGTCAACGACGTGACGGCGGCGATCACCGCCGTCGTCGTCTTCGAGGTGGTCGTCCTCAGTGGCAACCCGCCGGTCGAGTTGCTCAGCGCGTTCGCCGAACGTCTCGGGCAGGGCCTCCTGGTTGGGGCGATCGTCGCCGCCGTCGTCTACTATCTGTTGCGGTACGTCGACCTCTCGCCGGGGGACGCCCCCCGGAACGCCCGGCTCCTGGTGCTCGCCGGCGCGATCGTCGCCTACGCCGGCGCGAACTACCTCTCGGGCGAAGCCGGGGTCGCCGCGGCCGCGACGGCGGGGATCATTCTGGGGAACATGGACATCCCCTACGAGGAGGAGATCACTGCATTCAAGGGCGACGTAACGCTGCTGGTGCTCTCGTTCGTGTTCATCACCCTGGCGGCGATCCTCGAACTAGATGTCCTCATCGAGGTCGGTGTGCCCGGCCTCCTGGTCGCGGTGGCGGTTGCAGCGGTCATCCGGCCGATCCTGATCTTCGTCTCGACGGTTGGCGGCCGGTTCACGTTTGGCGAGCGGGCGTTCATGAGTTTCGTCGGCCCACGGGGGATCATTCCGGCCTCCGTCGCGACGCTGTTCGCCATCGAACTGCAGGCACAGGGCATGGCTGCGGAGGCCAACGTCCTCATCGGGACCGTCTTTCTGGTCATCCTCACCACGGCAGTCGTCGAGGGCGGCCTGGCGCGCTACGTTGCACAATACTTGGACGTGATACCAATGCGAGTCATCATCGTGGGCGGCGGCCGAGTCGGCCGCGCGCTCGCCGACCGATTAGAAGCCCGTGGAGAGAACGTCGTCATCATCGAAGACGACGAAACACAGGTCGAAGAAATCCGTAATGACGGCTTCACCGCGATCATCGGCGACGGAACGGATACCGACGTCTTACGGGAGTCCGGGGCGAACAACGCCAAGACAGTCGTCGCCGCGACTGGCGATGACGACACCAACCTGCTGGTCGCCCAGCTTGCAAGCACCAACTTCGAAATCGAAGACGTCATCGCCCGGGCGAACAACCCCGACAACGTCGAGGCCTTCAAGGACCTGGGCGTCCGGACGATCTCCTCGTCGCTGGCGATCGCATGGGCGATCGACAACCAGATCGAGCGCCCGGCGATCGCCCACTGGATGACGGACGTCGACCGCGTCGGCGACGTCCAGGAAGTCGAGGTGACCAGCGAGGATCTGATCGGCCGGACGCTCCGTGAGGTCGGGCCGGAACTTCCAGACTCGTGTCTGATCGCGCTCGTCAACCGTGACGGCGAGACGATCGTACCGAACGCGGAGTTTACGATCCAGGCCGGCGACAAGGTGACGCTGCTGGGCGAGAGCGACGCGGTCCGGGAAGGCATGGCGTTCTGTCATCCGGAATGAGGAAGGTACCGCTCCGAACCCGGCGACTGCCGTGACCAACCACAATGGCTTCCGGTGTCCTCATCGACGTGGCGGTTATTCTCCTGACGTCGAGTGCGATCTGGCTCGGGAGCGGCTGGCTCGAAGGGGCCAGCGAACGACTGGCGACGCATTACGGACTCCCGCAGGTGGTCCAGGGGGCCGTGATCGCCGCCGTCGGATCGAGTATGCCCGAACTCGCGACCGTCGTGGTCGCCGGACTGGCTGGCTCGCTCGCACTCGGTGTCGGCGGGATCGTCGGGTCGGCGATCTTCAACGTCCTCGTCATCCCCGCGCTCGCCGGGCTCTTGACCGACGAGCCGATCGAGTCCAACCGGACGCTCGTCTACAAGGAGGCCCAGTTTTACATGCTCGCCGTCTCGGTCCTGCTGATCACGTTCGCGCTGGGGGTCATCTACTATCCCGTCGACGGTGTCGCGCTGTCGGGGACGATCATCCGGCCGCTTGCACTCCTTCCACTCGGACTGTATGGGCTGTACGTCTTCATCCAGTACCAGGACACCGCCGATCACCGGGCAAGCACGGTCCCGCCAGCGGATGGCGATGCTATCGAACCGGGTCGACAGTGGGGCTTGCTTGCAGCCGGGCTGGTCGTGATCGTCGTTGCCGTCCACTTCCTCGTGGAGTCGGTGTCCGCCCTCGGCGAAACCTTCGGCGTTCCCGCGTTTATGTTGGGTGTGACGATCATCGCCGCCGCGACCAGTTTGCCGGATGCGCTGGTGAGTGTCCGCGCCGCTCGGGAGGACCGTGGGGTGACGTCGCTGGCGAACGTCCTCGGCTCGAACACGTTCGATCTGCTGGTGGCGATTCCAGTCGGTGTTCTCATCGTCGGTGACGCGGCGATCGACTTCGCGATGGCCGTCCCGATGTTCGGCGTGCTCACGGCAGCGACGATCGCGCTCTTCACTGCGCTTCGGACGGACCTTTGGCTGTCCGATCAGGAGGCGTTTGGCCTCCTTGTTCTCTATGGAGTGTTCGTCGGCTGGGTCGTGCTCGAAACCGTCGGCGTCGCGGTCGATCTGCTGCCGAACGCGTAGCTCTCAGCAGCATTGCCATCCCAGTGCTTGCCCTTGGGACCAACGCTGTAACGTGCCCAGCCTCGACCGCGCTGTGGGCAAGCCATTGTGTCTCTGGACGTCCGTGATGGACGTGATATATGAAATAGGAATGATATACACGTGGTAGCTGTTGGCGTCTTGAATTCGCGAACTGCCTCGACGACCGCTGAAACGGCTGTTATCACGTCCGATACCGTTCATCTGCTAATCACGATGCCGGACAGCGCCGAAATCCGCCAGTAGCAACCTTCTGATATATAACTGTCAGAATCGCTAGTGTGGGTGTTCACGTGCCTTCCCATATTATGTCCGATCTTCAATTTATATCTGGTGTATCTCTATCTTCAACTGGGTTCTACTCTAATTATCATTTGTTTATTTGTTTTTTCCTCTGTTGAATATACGTATGGGAATTTAAGTGTGCGTAGCGTTTGTAAGTATCCGAGAAGCGGTTGCCGGACACAACATAGAAACGAACCATGATGGATTTCGATATCACACTCACGAGACGGCGCGTACTGGCAAGCATACTCGTCATCGGACTCGCTGCGGCGGCGGCCGGTGTCGGGACGTTTGCGTTGTTCAACGATGAAGCGGCTTCGAACAATAACATCGCTGCCGGAAACCTGGAACTTGACTCAGTTAGCGGGAGTTTCAATGTTAGTGGTCTCTACCCCACACAAAGTACGGATCAATCGATTACGACGACGTATACGGCCGGGGTCCCGGCCGACTTGAGTCTCGAAGTGGATGTCACTGATGACTCCTCCTTCTCGGACCAACTCGACGTCGAATCGGCGGACTTGCTCGTCAATGGCACGTCAGTCGGGAGTTTCAGCGGGGGATCCACCCTGTCGCAATTGGCGGGAAGCTACGATGACGTCGCGACCCTGTCAAGCGGCGAGGACGTTCCTGTCACTTTGAATGCAAACCTGACACTCGGTCGGGATACTGACAACAGCTTTCAGGGTGACGACGTCGACATCACAGTGACGTTCAACGCCACCCAACAGACGTAACGTCCCCACATTCGCCCCGCTGGCGGCTGAGTGGTACGTGATTCAGCAAAGACGCATTGATGCATCCAGCAGACATCGACCGCCGACAACTCGGGACCATCGCGGTAGTCGTTGCTTTCCTGCTCGTCTTCGGCGCCGTTTTCGTGACGACGGTCCCACAGCTTGCGGGCGCGGATCACAGCTACGTCGTCCTCTCCGACAGCATGTCGCCGAGTATCGACGCCGGATCGGTCGTTTTTGTCAGTGAAGTTCCCACGGATTCCATTGAGGAAGGGAACGTCATAACCTACGTCGCCTCGGAGAACGCCGATGGGACGACGCGGATCACCCATCGGGTCGTCGATGTCGAAACAGCGGACGGGAACCGACAGTTCCGCACGAAGGGCGACGCCAACGACGAACCAGATGGGCAACTCGTCGCCGCCTCGGCTGTCATCGGGACCGTCCAGTTTCACATCCCCTTGCTCGGGTATGTACTCAACTTCGCCAGTTCGACCACGGGAGTGATCGCACTCGTCATCGTCCCGGCGGTTCTGCTGGGAGTCTCGGAAGCGTGGTCGCTGTACGTAGACGCCAGCAACGGGGGGGACGAGCGGTCGTGAATCCACGAAAAGCTCTCGTCGTCGCGGTGATCGTCGGTCTGTTCGTCGCCGGCAGCGGATTCACTGCCGGCGCGACGACCTATGGGGTATTTTCCGACGCAGACACGGGCACTGGATCGATACAGGCGGCCGCATCCTTCGACGTGCCGGGTGATGGTCCCTGTGTGGACACGAACGGAAACGGTGAGTGTAACCCGGGAGACGCTCCGGTCGACCCGGATGAGCTGAGGACCTTCGACAACGCAAGTGCCGACCTGGTGATTCCGGCGAGCGTCGGAGATATCTCCACGAAGAAAGCCGACATATCGATCACGGCGAATACTATCACTTCCGAGGTAGATCTGACGACGAAAAACGCCAGGATCGACTTGCACGCTGGTGGTGGTGGCATCGATCTGGCCGGCACGAACCTGACACGGAACGGTGGCAACGGTGCCATCACTCTTCACTCGGCGGGCCCAGTGACGCTGTCGAATGCCGGGGTCAGCACGAAGGGGACTGTGGCTGTCTCGGCGGATGCCGGACTCGACCTCGACGGGATCAATATTGACACGAACAAGGAAATCACGCTCCGTGCGAGGACGATCTCGGCACACAATGCGGTATTGACCAGTAAAACTCGAGATATCGTCCTGGGAGCGACGAGGATGGGTGGTGGTGCGTTGACTGCGTCCGGGGCGGCCATCACTGTCGAAGGTGGGAACGGACAGGTCACACTCGAATCTGTCGGGAATATGTCCCTCGACGAGGCGACGATCACAACAGCGAACCGCCAGCCGACGGCCAACTTGACCAGCAGCGAGGCGATACTCGACGTAACAGCGACAGAGATTCTTGGGAAATACACCACCATCGCGTACACGCCCGCGAACGTCACTATCGAGCCACCGGACAGCGAATCTGTGGTCGGGTAGTGACTCCCGACGGGATCTAGGTCTCGCTATTGATATTTGAGCCGCCACCGATTAGTGACTGCCGTCCGATCGAACTGGTATGGCAACGGCCCGCCCGGAGTGGCTCCACCTCGAGGGCTCGCCCTTCGACGAGGAGCGCTTCCGGAACGTGTGGTTGCTCGCGCTTGGGACCTACGGCGTCGGCGATATCGTCACGACAATCACGATTGCCTACTTCAGCCGAGTTCACGTCGAGTCGAACCCGCTCGTCAACCTCGCGATCGATCTCTTTGGCGGCGGTGGGTTTCTCGCGCTGAAGTTGCTCGTCCTGTATGCCTGTCTCGGCATCAGCATCTGGGCCGGTCGCCTCGAAGACGATTATCTTCTGTTTTACGGCCCGCCGATTTTCCTGGCGATCGTCGGTACCGTAATCACCGGCATCAACCTCGGGTTGCTGTTTTCCTGAAGGCGGACGTATCGAGTCAGTAACTCACGAGATCGTCTTGTCGGCGTCAATAGCGGGGTCTTCGATGTAGCGATCCTTCCAGGTCCCCCGGAGGAACCAGGCGACGCCGACGACTGCGCCGACGATGTTACCAAGCGCCATGCCGACCCAGACGCCGGTTGCGCCCCACTCGAAGAGAAACACCAGAATGTAAACGCTCCCGACGCGGCCGAACCAAAGCGTCAGGATCGAGATGACCATCGCCGTCCGGGTGTTTCCGGCTCCCCGGAACGCCCCGAGAATCACCTGCGTGACGCCGATGAACGCGAACTCCACCGAGCGAATCCGGACGTACTCGACGCCGTTTGCGATCGTCGCGGGCGCGTCAGGCACGTCACCCATGAACGCGGCCACGATGGGTTCGGTGAAGGCGACGGCGACGATGGCGACGACCGCCATCACGCCCGCGCCGGTCCCGGCAGCCAGCCAGGTCGCCCGCGAGGCACGGTCGGCCCGACCGGCGCCGAGATTCTGGCCGACCATCGTGTCGATCGCCCGGCCCAACCCCATCGCCGGCAGGAAGACCAGCGAGATGAGCCGGTTGCCCAGGCCGTAGGCGGCCACGACCGGCGGCGTGAACGTGACGATCATCGCCGTCAGGGTAATCATCGCCAGCGCGCTGGTCGACTGCTCGACCATGCTTGGCGTCCCAAGCCGAATGATGTCCTCGATGACCTCGAAGTCAGGACGCAAGTGCTCGAACGTGACGGCGGGGCCGATTCCCGTGCCGAACAACAGCCAGAGGCCGATTCCCGTGCCGACGCCACGCGAGAGGATGGTCGCCAGTGCTGCCCCCTCGATGCCGAGGCCGGTGAAGCCGGTCGCGGCGTGTAACGACGTTTCCAGTCCGCCGAGGCTGAGCCATTCGAACAGGGGGTTGCCGGCGAACCCGAAGATGAAGAAGGGATCGAGGAAGACGTTCAGCCCGACGGAGACGACCATCACGAACATCGGCGTTCGCGTGTCGCCGTAGCCCCGCATCAGCGCCGAGAAGATGAAAAACCCGAACATCAGCGGAATCCCCATGAAGATGACTTCCATGTAATCGGCTGCCAACGGGATGATAGACGCCGAAGTCTCGGGATCGCTCGGGAGGAGTTCGAGCGCAGGCCGGGTGTAGAAGTACCCGACGATGCCGATCACGACCGACAACAATCCGACGAACGAGACGGTCTGGCCCGTTACCAGGCCGGCCGAGCGATCGCCTTTCGCGCCGGTGTACTGGGCGACCAGAATCGCTCCTGCGGTGGTAAAGCCACCGGCGACGGCGATCAGCAGGAAGATCAACGGGAACGCGAGGCTGATCGCGCCGACGGCATCCGTCGAGAGCCGGCCGAGCCACAGTGTGTCGGCGATGTTGTAGGTGACCTGCAACAGCTGGATGACGACGATCGGCCAGGCCAGCCCGATCAGCGGCCGGATCAGATCCCCTTCAGTGATGGAGTCGGCCACCTCGTCCCCGTCGCCCGAGTTTGCGTCCGGTTCGGTGCCGTCTGATTCTGTCCTCTCTGTGGCCGAGGGCGGCGGGCCAGTCCCATCGTCGTTCGACGGACCCGACTCGTCGCTGGGCGGGCGATCGTTCACTGCCATTTCAGAGGCTCGTGCGGTCAATCAACGTTGTGATCCCGGGGCAATACAGAGGAAAGAGCGTCTTCGACGCCGGCCACGTTCGACGCGAACAGTGCCATTATGTCACTTGACGCCCGGTGTGGTAACGATGGCCGCTTTCGAACCGGGGACGAACGTCCCCCGGGACGAGTTCGAGTTCGCGAACCAGCCGACCAGCGTGCAGTCTTTCGAGAATGCCCTGGCGAAGGCCCGTGACGGGTCGCGACTGCGCGTTGCGGACGCAATCGAGTTACTGACGACCGGCAGCGAGTCGCCGGGGATCGACCGCGAGCGCAAGGAGGCCGTGCTCGAAGCCGCCGATCGCCGCCGGGCCGCGGTCGTCGGCGAGGAGGTCACTGTCGTCGCCAACCTCAACAACAACGTCACGACCGCCTGCGATACGGGGTGTCTGTTCTGTAACTTCAAGGACAGTGCCGAGCAGTTCCGGGCCGACCGCCCCGACGATCATCCCGGATTTACCAAGACGCCCGCCGAGTCCCGCGAGATCGTCGCCGAGGCCGTCGAGCGCGGGATTTACGAGGTAACCTCCGTCTCGGGGTTGCACCCCGCCTTCGCCTTGGACGAGGAGCACCGCGAGCTGCTGGAGGCCGTCGATCCCGCGGACCGGGGGACGGTGAACTACCGCCCGCCAGACGCCTACACAACCGACCCCGGCACGTACGTCGAGCAGATCGAGGCGATGTCCGTCGGCGGCGTTCACGTCCACTCGATGACGCCCGAGGAGGCCGCCCACGCCCGTCGGGGCACCGACTGGGACTACCATGAGGTCTATCGTCGTCTCCAGAACGCCGGGCTCGACAGCGTCCCGGGTACCGCCGCGGAGATTCTCGTCGACGAAGTCCGGGACGTGATCTGTCCGGCGAAGATCGATACCGGCGAGTGGCTCGCGGCGATGGAGGCCGCAGCCGACGTGGGCCTGGATATCACCTCAACGATCATGTACGGCCACGTCGAGAACGAGGCCCATCGGGCGCTGCACCTGAAACGGGTCCGTGATCTTCAGGATCGGACTGGCGCGATCACCGAGTTCGTTCCGCTGTCCTTTGTCCACCCGAACACGCCGCTGGCGGAGAACGGGATGGTCGACAGCGGGGCCACCCGAGCGGAGGACGAACTCATGATTGCCGTTTCGCGACTCTTTCTCGACAACGTCGAGCACATCCAGTCGTCGTGGGTCAAGTACGGCGACGAGTTCGGGCTGAAACTGCTGTCCTGTGGCGCGGACGACTTCATGGGGACGATCCTCTCCGAGGAGATCACCGCCCGCGCTGGCGGGGACTTCGGCCAGTATCGCTCGTTCGCGGATTACGACGAACTCATCCGGTCGGTCGGTCGCCGGCCCGTCGAACGCTCGACTGACTATCGCCAGCGCGAACCGATACGTGGCGAGCCGCCCGGCCCGCGACTCGGGCCTAAAGCTGACGGGACGCCGCTGATCGAGTGATCCCCGTCGTGGCCGCACTCGGCAAGCGGTGTGGGTACCCCTCAGAGCTGTGGCAATTCACTCGAACACTCCCCACAATACGCATAGGACGTGTCGTTTTTCGCCCCACACTCCGGGCAGCGGGCGTACAATTCGCCGTCTTCGTAGACCGTGGGCGGTTCGCGGTCGGCTTCGCGGTCGCCTCCGGGGAAGCCCCCACGGGATCGATCTGGCTGTGTCCCCCACGGCGAGGCGGCGGGCAACGTGTTTCGCCAGCCGCTCTGCCAACTGGCCGCGCCGCCGGCAGCGAACAGCACGACGCTGCCGGCGACGAGCGCGATGTCCCCGGTCGTGAGGTTCGCAAGCGACCCCTCCGGCGGGGCGAGAAACGGCCCGACGCCCCCGAGGACGAAGAGGGTGATACCCGCCATGTAACAGCCGAGGGCGAGCGCCTGCCAGGCCAGTGCCGATCGGAGTGACTCGCGCATGGTCGTCCTACGGGCTGAGCCAGTATCAAAGTGGCCGTCAGACCGCTCCTCGCGAGGCGAGCACCGCACGATACGGCTCGCCGGCCACCTCCTCGGCGCGGATGGCATCCGGATCAGTCACTCTCGCCACTCTGTATCCACGTAACCCTGTCCAATCTCGGAACTCGACCAAGCCCAACGGAGCCGTGTTTGTTCGTGACGGATCGTTTGCTCGCTTTGCCTTCCGTTTCACTCCTCGCCGCCCTGCCACTGCATCTCGCCAGTTCGGGGAGCGTGAAAGCACGGCCACTTGACGTTCCCGGCCCGAGAGTCCGGGTCCGGCGCGGAGAGGTTTTTCGTGTTGATGAACGATTGCTCCCGCCTGTCCGTTATCGGGATCATCGGCAGATCCTGATGGGAGACCCACGCGAGCTCCTCGACAATCGGGGGCACATCATCGCCACGAGCTGTCGAGAGATCTTCGAGTCGCTGCTGGATGTCGACTGACATGGTGCCGTTGCCGTCCATGGCCAGCACCTCGATTTCCATGCCCTCCGCTGCACCGGGGTAGTCGTGGGCGTTCCCATTCACGCGCCCGAACACCCAGTTCAGCGGGAAGTACGGGAACGACGACCGCGCGCCACCCGGCGACCACGGCCTTGCAGCCATCTTGAACTCGCCGCTTCCGACAACGTTGTTGATGTTGTTGACGCGGTTCAGTCGTGCGTCGAATCCTGCCTGGGTTAGCTGGGAAACCACTGCCTGAATCACTTTTATCCAGTCGCTCCAGCCGCTCGGTACCGAAATGTCGAAGGAAACGGTGTCGCCGTCCATGGTCCAGCTACCATCGTCGTTTTTCTCGTAACCGGCGTTTTGCATGATTTCGGCGGCTCTCTCCGGGCCACCTTGCATCGCACCGAACGCCTCGGTGTCGATCCATTCGTCCTGGACTTCCGGGGATATCGCGGCCGGAGTCGGGAACGCGGTCTTGACCCGCGGTGCGACGGCATTCACTATCGCCTCACGATCGATGGCATGTGTGATGGCTTGTCGGACCGGCCGCTTTGAGATATGTGGCGCAATCTCCGGATTATGTTGCGGCAACAGGCCCACGCCCCAGTTGCCGGGGAAGGTGTACTCCTGCCAGTGGTCCGAGAGCGCCGTTTTGATATTCGCCGGCGTAAACACACTCATCACTGTGTCCACCCTATCGGACTGCATCACGTCCCACTTGGCCTGGTTCCCCGGGTAGGTCAGGAACCGGTACCGCTCGAAGTTGACGTTGCCGGCGTCGGGGTGCTCGGGATTGCGCTCCATGATGTACTGTTCTGCGTCCATCTCCTGGAGGCCGAAGATACCTGAGACGTAGTGGGGCTCGTTCGGAGCCATCGCTTGGATGTCCTCCCCGACGCCCGCTTCGCCGTCTTCCCAGAACCGCTGGTACAGTTCGTCGTACGGAGGGGCCATTTTGGCCTGCTGCAGATTCGAGAAGATCGCGAACTCGAAGATTGTCTTGTTGACCCGCTTGTTTGTCTCGATCACGAGCGTCTTCTCGTCAGGTTCGTCGAAGGAATCAAAGACATACGCGAACGGTGCCCCGGTCGCGAGGTTCATCACGATGTTTGCCTTGACGTCCTCGGCTGTGACCTCGTCACCGTCGGCGTATTTGTGCGGGTCTCGGATGTCCAGGGTGATCGTCGTGCCGTCGATCGACCAGTTTTCGATGAGTTGTGGGATCCAGACGTTGTTCTCCAGATCGTACTGGACGTAGCGCTCGTAGGCGAGCCACCGTCCCCAGATGTTCGGCCAACCGGCGTACTGGGTGTTCCAGTCCAGGATGTCCATCGAACGGGCGGCGACAGATTTAACCGTGACGTCGTATATCGTCTCTTTCTCGGTTGGTTCTTCTTCCTCGGTCGTCTCCGCTTCTGTTTCAGTCGGCGTGTCGGACTCGGTTTCAGTTGGTGTGTCCGTTTCAGTCTCCGTCGGTGTGTCGGTCTCTGTAGGTGTGTCCGTGTCGGTCTCTGTAGGTGTGTCCGTGTCTGTTGACGTCGGTGTGTCCGTTTCAGTTCCTGTCGGGGTACTCGTTGGTGTCCCCGTGTTCTCTTCGTTATCCGGGCCCAGCGTGGTGCACCCTGCCCCGGCACTCACTCCGACCCCCGCGAGACTGAGGAACAATCGTCGCGTCGTCTGCATATCCGCCGCTAGGTCTCCGTCCCGTGATGAGTCGGTCTCCCGTTGGTTTGCCGGGTCGGGTTGGTCCACATTGGATGCCTTTTCCTCTTCCCGTGACAATTCCGGGTGGACGTCGCCATCTGTCACCATGATGGGTCATCCTCTCACAACATTGGCTTGAAACTATCGGTAATCAGCTTCTCCCCGCTCGCCGAGTACGCCTGCTTCAGGGCCTTCCTTCGCCGAAGTCACTGTCGAAACAGTTTCCAGCACCTGCTCGCTTAGCCAATGTTCGTCCACGTAGCGCTCGTAGACCGGCAAGCGCTCGCGAAGCGGGACGCCCGCATCGTCGGCGATCGCCCGAAGTTCGTCCAGTGCCGGCCAGGCGTAGTCGGGATTGACGTGGTCGTCGGTGACCGGCGAGACACCGCCAAGGTCGTCGACGCCACAATCGAGCAATTCGCGCGTCCGGGCCAGATTCGGCGGGACCTGGACGCTGATCGCCTCGGGCAATCCCGCCCGTGCCATCGCGACCGTCCGGCGCATCGTCTCCAGACTCGGCGGGTCGCGATCCCAGCGTTCGTTCGGCGAAACGGGCTGGACGATCACCTCCTGGATGTGGCCGTACCGTTCATGGAGCTCACGGATCGCCAGAATGCTCTCGGCGCGATCGCTCCAGTCCTCGCCGATGCCGACTAGAATGCCGGTCGTGAAGGGGACCCCGAGTTCGCCCGCGGTCCGGATCGTCGCGAGTCGTTGGCCGGGCTCTTTCCGGCGCGAACCCGAGTGCGCGTCGATGTCGGCGGTCGTCTCCAGCATCACGCCCATGCTCGCGTTCAGATCGGCGACTTCGGCCATCTGCTCGCGGGTCTGATCGCCCGGATTGGCGTGGGGCAGCAGCCCCTCCTCAAGCGCGATCTCGCAGGCCTCCCGGAGATAGGTGTGGATCGAGTCGTGGCCCCACTCGGCGAGTTGGTCGTGGATTGCGTCGTAGCGGTCGTCGGGATCGTCGCCGAAGGTAAAGAGGGCTTCCGTACAGCCGGCGTCGGCCCCCTCCCGGCAGATCTCGCGGACTTCTTCGGGCGAAAGCAGCGAGGCCTGGCCCGGCGGATCGTAGTACGTACAGTAGGTGCAGGTGTACCGGCAGGCAGTCGTCAGCGGGACGAAGACGTTTCTGGCGAAGGAGAGGTGGTCGGGGCCGCCGTCCTCGCCGGGTTCGGCGACGTCCTCGGGGCCGACCGACAGCAGTCGCTCGCGCTCGGCCGGATCGATCGTGACGTCGACGTCGTATTCGTCGGCCCCGGGGATCACGTCCGGCTATCGGATCACGTCGGTCAAAAACGTTCTGTCGACGGCAGTCACAACGTCGAACTGCAACCTTGAATTGCGCCGACATAGCCATATTTATACTCGAACCAGCCAGGACATTACACTGCGATGGAACGAAACGCAACGATCCTCTTTGTCGTCAGCATCTATCTGGTGTTAGTGTCGATATTGTTCAAAATCCCGAACGAAAACCTGGGGCTGTCAGTGCTTTTTCTGACGATGAGTGCAGCCACACTGCTTGCGGGGATAAACGTCGAGAAGGGGTTCGTTGAGATCAACTGACGAGCTCGTTGCCGGGACGACAGCGGCGGTCACCGCTGTACGCTGACACGCCCTTCGTCGACCGTGAGTTCGAACCCACGCTCGCGAAGCCACGCGGCCCCCCGCCCCTCGCCATGTAACAGCACCTCGGCGAGATCGTCGGGTTCGTCGACGTCATTCGCCAGCCGGAAGGAGTCGACCTCGACAGTGTCCGCGCCGATCTCCTCGGCGATCGATCGGTGATCCGTGATCGAGGCCTCGTGATAGTCGACGCGGAAGTCCGGATGACGGGCCACGATCGCGTTGGTTCCGCCACCACGACCCGGTGCGAGAACGACGTTTCCGTCAGCTTCGAACAGTCGATCCAGTGCGTCAGGTGTCACGAGCGCAAGGTCAGCCATGACGACTGCTATCGGTCCGTCAGCCGCCGCCAGTTGGTCGTTCACGGCCGCGTCGAGCGACCGTTCGTCGACGACGATGGGCCACTCGCAGTCGATATCGGTCGTCGCGAGGATCGTCGGCTCGAAGCCGACGGATTCGATCGTGCTGGCGATGTCTGCAAGCATGACACGTGCAAAATTCCGTCGCTCCGCAGTATCGAGAACGGGGGCCAAACGGGTTTTCGGATCGCGACCGTCGAACGGAACGACGACGCGCATCTACCGGAGTTTGTCGTAGTCGTCCTGCTGGGAGCGCCAGTAGTAGATCCCGCCGCCCAGCAGCGCGAGCACGACGAGTGCGCCGACGCCGTACAGGACCAGTTGGGTGGTCTGGGCGGACTGCTGTGCGGATTCGGCGGTGCTTTTGGCGTCTTCAGCGAGGTCCCGTGCCTCGCCGAAGTTCTCGCCGCTACCGTCGAAGACACCGATCGCGCTTTCGAGCGTGCTCCGAGCGTCCTGGCTGTCCGCGTCCTCGACCGCCTCATTCGCCTCGTCGATCAAGGTCCGCGTTTGGCTGCTCTCTTCCGTGAAGTGGTGGATCGAAACGGTTTCGATGCTGTTTACGTTGTCGCCCTGGATCCGGGTAAAATCAGCCCCGACAAACGACTGTGGCGGATCGTAGGAGAACTGTTCGACCGGTGGGACGGTTCCCGTAATCGAGACCTCGACGTGATCGAGGTTCTCCTCGCCGGCGATCGAGACCTCGAAACTCGTCGAGCCGTCGAAGCGGGTCGTGTTTTCGTCGCCACTGGGCGTGACCTTCGTGACTTCCCAGCCGGTCACGTTCCGGAGCTCGGTCGTCCCGTTGAGCCGCCACTGCTCGGAGGTCTCGTAGACGTCCGAGACCGTCGCCGAGACGGTGATTTCCTCGCCGACCTGTGCCTCCGCTGGTGCGTCCGCAGAGACCGATGCGGCCGTAACTGCGCCGACCGCAGCGAACGCGAACACCAGCACCGCCAACAGGGTAACCCCCTTAGAAGAGCGGATCCAACTCATCTTCGTCATCTTCTACCAGCGTCTCTAAGTTCTCTTCGCTTTCGTCCCGGATCTCGTCGATATTGTCCTGGGCCTCGATGGCGACCTGCTGGAGTTCCTTGATCCGCGGCACGTTGTGAACTCCTGATAGCAGGATGACGCTTGCGACGTATCCCGAATCGGAGACGGGGTAGTCCCCGCCCCGGACTTCCATACTGCCGGTCTGCTCTTCGAGCCACTTGCGCCCGCGCTCGATCCCTTTCCGATTGAGGTGGCCCGGCGGGCCCGAGAGCACCAGTAGCGCGCGCTCGGACCCGTCGATCTCACAGGGGAGCGTCAACCGACCCAGTGCGGCCTTCCGGACCAGCGACGTGATGCGGTTGGTCGTGTTTGCCGATTCCATCGAGTCCGATGAATCGTCGCCCCGGAATCGCGAAAGCAACCCGCTGGAGTCCTCGAGGTCGACCTCTTCGGCCGCGTATCCGACCGTCGAGACACCGCCGCCCGCGAGCGTGTTGATGATTTCGCTGGAGTCGACGACGCTTTCGGCGACTTCGCCGGATTGTTCGACCTCACCTGCGCCAAAGAGAATACCAAAGCGCTTGACGATCTCGTCGTTGATCTCCGCGTAGCCCGCTTCCATGGACTCGCCTGTTTTCCGCCAGGCGTCGTTGTCGAAGACGAGGAGATTGTCCACTTCCCGAACGAACGTCTGGAACGACCGGGCAGCGTTGAGGGTGTAGATGCCACCCTCGTCGCTGCCGGGCAGGATCCCGAGGCCGTAGACCGGCTCGGTGTAGATCCGCTTCAAGTGCTTGGCGAGGACCGGCGAACCACCCGACCCGGTCCCACCACCTAGCCCGGCGATAATGAGGAACGCGTCGACCTCGTGGACGGGAATGTTGTCGATGGCCCCTTGAACCTCGTCAATGTCCTCCTCGGCGATCTCCGCGCCGAGTTCGTTGTCCGCACCGACGCCGTGTCCCTTGACCCGCGCCTGTCCGATCAGGACACGGTTCTCCTCGGGAACGCGTTCGAGGCCGAGCAGGTCGGCCTTGGCGGTGTTGACCGCGACCGCCGACCGGACGATCCCACTGCCCGTCCGTTCGTCGTACTCCAGGAACTTGTCGACGATCTTCCCGCCGGCCTGCCCGAAGCCGATCATAGCGAGTTTCATAAGTGTGCCTCTTGGCCTGAAAACAGTCGGAATATGCGTATAAGCTTTTTGCCCCGTTCCCACAGAAAATACTGCGACGCTGAACCGCAACGCCCTGTTGTGATCTTCCGCCTTCAGATCCCGTTAAGGTACTCCCCAAGCGTGAGTAACACGTCGGGTTCGGTCCCGAAGTCGGTCACGTCGTTGTCCGCCGTGGTGTTGTCAAACTTGAGTGAGCGGTACTGATCGCCCCCCATCGGGAAGCCCGGGATCGCGCCGCCGATCGAGAGACCGACGCCCGCCAGCGCCATCGGGACGGGGACGACCGCGACTCGCCCGCGAACGAGCTTGGCGATCTGCTTGAGCGTGAGTTGTTCCGGGCCCCCCAACTCGTAGACCTCGCCCGCCCGCTCGTCGTCTACGACACAATCGGCCAGCATCGGCGCGAGGTCCTCGACCCAGATGGGCTGGAAGCGGGTCTTTCCGCCGCCCGGCAGCGGCGCGACCAGCGGCGGCGTCAGCTTCTTCGTGAATCCGACGAACTCTCCCCCGTCGCCGAAGATTACCGAGGGCCGGACGATCACCCACTCCAGGGCGGACTCTTGGACCACTTCTTCCGCGCGCCCTTTTGCGCGGATGTAGTGCGTGGAGCCGTCGGGGTCAGCCCCCAGCGCGCTCATCTGGACGAAGCGCTCGACGCCTTCGTCCTCGGCAGCTTCGACCAGGGTCTCGGTGCCGCCGAGGTGGATGCGCTCGTGCATCTCGTTGCCGCCGCTCGGGATGAACAGCGGCGAGAGCGCGACCAGGTTCACGAGGATATCGACGCCCTCGAGGGCGGGTTCGATCGACGAACGGTCCGTGACGTCGCCCGCGGCTGTTTCGACACCCGGGGGAAGGACCACGGAATCGGGATCGCGCGAGAGTGCCGTCACGTCGTGGCCGCGCTCGTCCAGTTCTGCACAGAGGTGTCGGCCGACGAAGCCGTCGCCGCCAGTGACAAGGACATCCATACCACGACATTTGGTCTCACGCACCCTAAACCTACGGTGGCCGGCAAGCCGGACGGGATGGGGCGGCAACCCGGACGGCACAGCGGACCGTCGCTGCCCGCCACAATGGTCGTTCCGCGACGACGAGCCGGCGGCCTTACGTATCCCGGGTTCGATCGATCGCTATGCTCATCACGCTCGAAGGGATCGACGGCAGCGGGAAGTCCTCCGCCTGGAAATTCTTGCGGGAGCACACCGCCGACCTCGACCCCGATTTCACCTTCACCCGGGAGCCGACCGAGTCGTGGTACGGCGAGGCCGTCCAGCGCTCGATTCAGGAAGACGACGCCGACTCCCTCGCCGAGTTGTTCCTCTACACCGCCGACCACGCCGCCCACCTCGCCGACACCGTCCAGCCGGCGCTCGATCGCGGCGAGGTCGTCGTCTCGGATCGCTATTCGGACTCGCGCTACGCCTATCAGGGTGCGACCCTGGCGGATCGGCTGGACGACCCCCTCGCCTTCGTCCGGGAGATCCACGAGCCCTGGACCCGCCCGCCGGACGCGACGATCTACCTCGACGTCGACGCCGAGACTGGGGCCGAGCGCAGCGGCGGGACGAACAAGTTCGAGCGCGTCGAGCATCTGCGGTCTGTTCGGGAGAACTACGAGGCACTGATCGCCGCCGAACCGGACCGGTTTGTCCGGATCGACGCGACGCGAGCGGCTGAAGCGGTACGGGCGGACGTTTTGGAGGCGGTCGAACGGTTGCTTTCAGAACAATAACCGTTCTCGGAGTCCACTCGGACGAACGGATCTTACATCCGATCCGGCGGTTCTTGAAGCAATCACTCCGACTCACAAAGAGGACTACTTGCTCGCCTGTCCCTCAGCACTTTCGTATCCTTCCTGCATCCATCCCAGCAGGTATTTCCCGGCAAGTCCGAGCAGGGCAAGGGCGGGCAGTGCAGCGAGGGCGAGGAGGGAGAGCATCTCCGTGGTAGCCATGGCCGTGAGTAACGACGTTGCTGCGCATATACCTGTTGGTAGATTGAACGACTGCTGTCCGGTCCAATCGCGTGTTCTCTGTGATTGCTACCACAGTAGTGCCAGTATCGGTCTCAGATCCACACTTCCGGGTCACTCCCAGGGATGGCCCGCGTCCTCGGGCCAGAGGGGATACCAGTAGGCCTCGTCGTCTTCGAGATCGAGTTCGCCGTCCAGCACGCTCTGGAGTTTGAACTCCGCCGTGGCGTCGCGCTCACGCTCGCCGGGCTTGGGCGCGAAGGGGTAGTACGACCCGCGACGGAAGGAGTAGACCCAGTAGACGTACCGGTCGCTGTCGTCCCAGGCGGTCGAATCCTCGGGATCGCGGAAGGCGAAGACGGCCGCGAGCAGCCGCGAGCCGTAGCCGTTCTCGACGAGCGTGTCCGCGGCGAAGTGGACGCTCGTGACCAGGTCCTCGACGTCGTCGTCCTCGAGGACGACCCAGGTGTAGCCGTGGGCGTCCTCGACGAACTCCGCCGTCGTGCCCGTCTCGATCTCCCCGGCGGCCAGGATCTGCCTGACTTCCGCGATCGCATCCTGGAAGTCCGTGCTGTCGACGTCGGAGAAACACAGCGCCGCCTCGCCCGCGGGTTCGTACCCCAGGTCGGCCTCCATCGTGACGTAGGCGGTGCTCATCCCGAAGAGGTCCTCGGGGTCGGCGTCCCGGGTCGCGTCGGCCTCGGCTTTGAGCCCCAACGCTGATTTGATGCCCTCAAGCAGTCCCATACCGGTTGTTCCTGCGGTACGTACTTAGGCGTCGCGCTGATCATCCTCCGGAGACAACAGCGGGACCATCGTCCGTCCCACTCGGAGGCGACGCGATTCTCACGCGAGTCAGTCCGACTTGCTGAAGGTCCTCCCGTCAGGTTCGGGGTGGGCATTCGACCCTCGGCCGAGGAGCCGATCACGCGACGGCAGCAGCGACCGGTGTTTCACCAGCAGGAATCCTGTGAAGATAGCGAGGAACCCGGCGACGGTCGTCGAGTCGATCACCTCGCCGAGCACCAGCCAGCTCAACAGCGTCGCGACGACCGGCTCCAAATAGACGATGAGGTTGCTTTCAGTCGGGCCGATCCGGTCGAGGAGACTGAAGTAAAGCGAGAACGCGATGATTCCCGGCCCGACAACGAGGAAGGCGAGCGACGCAACCGACAGCGGTGTCCAGACGACAGTGCCGAGTGACTCGCCGGTTGCGTAGCCCGTCACGCCCAGCAGCCCGGAGCCGAGGACCATTGCCCAGCCCTGGAGGGCGACCGCCGAGAGGTCCGTCCGGAGCGGTCTCGTGGCGACGGACCCGAAGGCGAAACTCAGCGTGGCGAGCACGACCAGCCCTACTCCGAGCAGATCTGCGCTCGCAACCGTGCCCACGCCGATGTCGGAGATGACGACGACACCTCCAAGCCCGACGACCAGCCCCAGGATCTGTAGCGTGGTGAGGTCGCTGTCGGGCAGCAACGCACTCGCGAAGACCGCCGTCAGCGCCGGGGAGAGACTTACCACGATGGCCGCGATCGCGGGCGGGACGTGTTCCATCCCCAGGTAGAGAAAGGCGTGGTGACCCGCGATCATGAACGCGCCGGCAACCAGGACACTCCCCGCGTCTGCCAGCGACCGGGGGTACCAGCGACGCACCAACACTGCGGCAAAGCCGATCACTATCACGCCAACCAGCGCGTACCGGAGACCGGCGAACAAAAGTGGCGGAAAGTACGCGAGTCCCACGTCGATGGCCAGAAACGAACTTCCCCAGAGGATGCCGACTACCAGCGAGAGGACGAGCGTTTTCGATCGCATTAGGTAGATATCTAAGAGATAGATATAATAATCTGTCGGAAGATAGAATCCAATTCAACTATCGGCCAAATATTGGCGACAAATTCACACTGGGCTGCTTGACTGTCGCGATGTTGCTGCGCGAGCGAGCGGAGCATACTTACCGATCACCGCCGAGCGTGTCACGCATGGACGAACGCGACGTTCGGATACTCAAGGCGATCGCCGATCTCGGGACGGACAGTCCGGAGCAACTCCACGAGGAGACGGAGATCCCGATCTCGACGATTCACTACCGCCTCAACAACCTCCGGGAGGACGGCGTGATCGAGAACGATCTCAACGACATCGACCTGGACGCGGTCGGGTTGGGCGTGACGGTCATCGTCGAAGTCCTGGCCGAATACAGCGGGACCTACGACGCCGTCGCCGAGAAGTTCGGTGAGATCGAGGGGGTCACGCAGGTCTATCTGACGATGGGTGAGACGGATTTCATCGTGATCGCCCAGTTAACCGACTCCGATATGGTCGAACGGCTCATTAGCGACTTCGAGGCACTGGATGAAGTCGAGCGGACGAACTCGACGTTCGTGATCTCGACGCTCAAAGATAGCCATCGAGCGCTTGAAGCCTACGAACTTGACACCTTGCTTGCTGAACTTGTCGACGAGTAGCCCTCCGAGTGTCGACAGACACGCCGTTCCGCAGTCACTCCTCCGCGTCCGGATTGAGCTCCAACCACCCCAGTCTCACCACGGAGTCGCTTCGTGCTGGCACTTGCCGTACTGAGACACTCGTGTGGGGCCGCTCGAGCCGACGACGATCGGGTGTCTCAGAACGCAGTCGTCCATTCCGGCCAGGTGCACCCGGATTTTCGACTCGCTCTTCTAGCTCTGAGAATGTCCATTAAATTTACATACTTACACTTCGCATTCCCACTTGGGTCGGCGACGTGACCCCGTCACCGACCCGGACGATCAGCCCATGATCGTCTCTACACCGGCCGGACTCCACCGCACCTCCGCCGCGGTGGTCCGGGTGTGTCCCCGTCGTTGTCATCATTGCCGCTTGCCGGGTTCCCGAAACCCGGCATCTCCCACCCCGCTTTTCTGGCGTCCCCGCCAGGTTTGGATGCTGCACGGTCTCCTCTCGCATTCCCCGGCGCTCGCGCGAGACCTTCCAGGGTTCGGAGCCCGCCACCGGCATTTCCGGAGCAGTCGCTCACACAAGGTTCGCGACGGTTGAAAATGCCCGGGGAGGGCTCCGAACCCTCGATCTCCGCATGACCCAGGTCCGGGGTGACGAACCCCGTGGCCATGCCGATGGCGCACACAGTGGAACGACCCTATGAGTGCGGCGCTATGTCCAGCTAAGCCACCCGGGCTCACCCCGAGATTGCGTGAGGGTCTTCTTTAAGCTTCTCATCTGTTCGTCGGCTGGTGATGCCACGCGAAGATAGCGGACCGTTCGCTCGGCAGATTGCCAGCCGATCCGGTGTACCCGCGGATTTATGATACCGGACCGGTACACCTTGGATATGGAGATTCCAGACCTCGTCCACGAGGAACTGGGGGGCGAAGAGATCCGATCGGGGGTCGCCATCGGCGATGAGGAAGTCGTCTGTGCCACTGATTCGCGGACGCTCATCTATCGGCCCGAAGGGATTTTGAGCGACGAACGTATCGAGCAGTATCCACACGACGTCGACCGATTGGCCCTCTCGGAAGGCCGACGCAAGACCACGTTCAAACTCACGTACGTCGACGGCACGCGCTCGTTCGCTGTCCCTGCCAGCCACGGTCGGGACGTCCTGACGCTCCTGCTGGAAGGCATCCTCGGCGTCGACGGCGTTCTCGACGAGGACGAATCCGTCGTCGGTGCGTTTCGATTCAGCGAACTCACGCTGGTCATCGCCGAGAACCGTCTCGTCAGACACATCGGCGAGACTGTCTGGGACGACGACTTCACCCAGTACGAATACGCCGACCTCACCGGGCTCGACTTTCAGGAGGGCAGCGTCGCAACGGAGATTGTCCTCACGATCGACGGCCGTCCACAGCGTATCAAGACACCCCGCGAGGATGCTCGCCTCGTCGAGGAGACCCTGAAAAAAGCCGTCTTCGAGTTCTACGAGGTGGCCACGATGGCGGAACTCCAGCGCGCGGTCGAAACCGCTGAGACCGGCGACGAGTCCTCGGCGACCGACGAACCGGACGATCTCACGTTCGGTTCGGGCATCGATCCGCTCGTTTCGGAAACTGGCGACGAACCGTCGGACCCCTTAGAGACTGACTCCGAGATGGCGGAACCCTCGACACCGACGGAGGGGGAATCGACGACAGCCACGCAACCCTCTCAATCCTCTGTGGAGACGCCACAGCAAACGACGGAGCAGGGTGTGGACAACCGCTCGGATCCTGCGTCGACCGCTATCGGTGCCGCAGGGACCGAAGACACGCCGTCTCCACAACAGACCAACAACCCGGACCGCTCACGCTCCACAGACGCGACACCCCGGACTGGGTCGTCCCCGGAATCGACTCAAGCAGCGACCGAAGACGATGTCGAGGCCCTCCGCGAAGAAGTCTCGGAACTGTCCTCGGCCGTCCAGCGGCAAAACCAGCTCCTCAAAAAGCAACACAACGCGATCAAACAACTGCTCGGCGAGCTTCGCGATCAGTAACTTCCCGACTATTCCTCACTCTCTGCCGGTCACTTTCCGGATGCACGACGACCCGAACGGGCCGAGTTCGCGGTCGTCCTCGAACCGGATGAAGTGGCCCGTCGAGAGCCCCGCGCCACAGCGCTGACACGAAAAGTCCCCATCGCGAGTCACGACCTGGCTCTCGAAGGAGACGTACTGTCCAGTCGTGGGGCGGACGAGTCCCGCCTCCCGTTCGATGATTCCCCGGCGCTCGGCGGTATCGAGAATCTCACGCGTCAGGTGTGGATCGGTCGTGACCGTCTCGATCCGGTCGACCGCCTCGGCCATCGACAGTTCGGCGTCCTCGAAGTTCGCGAGCAGCGTCACGCCGAGTTCCACCGGGTCGTTCGTCTCGTCCACACCGCTCGTTCGTGCTCCGCCGCCAAGAATCGTTGGCCTTCGTTGGCGATGTCTCTAGTTGGGCCTGTGTCGAACGGAATAGATTACCAGTGCAAATCGGGTTGAACGTACGCCGAGGGAAGCGAGGCGTTTCACCGCCGGAGCCGTCGAAGACGGCGGAGGCGGCCGTTTTTACCACCGGGAGCGCAAGCGCTCCCGAGCCCACACTCACTGCGTTCACGTGGACCATGTTTTTGCCGGGAGCGGGTTGTGGGCCGACGGCCCGCAACCGAATGCCGTGGCGACGGAGACGGCATTGCCGTCTCCGATCGAGGCGGTGAAGCCGCCTCGCAGTCGCCACGCGGTGCCCGTAGCGAACGAAGTGAGCGAGGACACCCGACGACGAAAAAGATGGGACCACAAAAGGTTTGCCAGCTCCGGCACCTGTCTCCGGTAATGGAACCGGCAGTCAGACGCCAGCTCGGCGCGATCGCTGCAGTCGCCGTCGTCGCCGGCGCGGTCGCCGTTGTGGGTTCGCCCGACGCCCTGCGCTCGGTCGTCGAGACGGCGGTCGACTCGCCGCTCGCGTTCGCGGCCGTGTTGGTCGCCGTCTACACCGTCCGGCCGCTCGTTCTCTGGCCGATTTCCGCGGTGTCGATCCTCGTCGGCTACGGCCTCGGCATCCCGCTTGGCGTCCCCGTCGGTCTCCTCGGAGCCGTCTGTACCTCGCTGCCGGCGTATCTGCTCGCCCGTCACGCCCCCCGTGAGCGCGGTCTCTTCGGCCGACTCCACGACCGCGGTAGCCACGTCGTCGACACTACCGGCGCGTTCCGCGGTGTCGCCGCTGCGCGACTCCTGCCCCTCCCGGCGGACGTGATCTCGTATGGGGCCGGCCTCTCCTCGGTCCCGACGCGAGCGTTCGTCGCCGGGACGCTCGTGGGCCAACTCCCCTGGGTCCTGGCGGGCGTCGTCGCCGGGAGTTCGATGCGGACGCTCGCCGTCGAGGGGAGCGCCGGCGGCCTTCCCCTGGTCGTCGGGGCTGCTGCGGTCGGTGTGCTCGTCCTCGCCAGTCCCGTGATCCGTCACATTGCCGACTACGACCGACTGCCCTCCATGGGATCGTCCGGCTCGCAGTGATCGATTCCGTCCTCTTCGCCGTCTGTCTCTCCTCAGTAGAAGGTGTCCGCACAGTCATAGACGACGCCGTGGGCGGGACAGACGTACTTGCAGTGGCGTTCGAACAGCGGGCGACCACAGCGTGGACAGGGTCGGCCACCGGACTCTTCCATGTGTATTCCTGGCAAGCGGACTGCTTGATAGTTCGGAAGGCGGAAAAACGAACGTGAACGATCGCTGTAGCGAACGAGTCAGCTCAGTCGGCGCTCAACACTCCGACCAGCCACAGGACTCACAGGTCTTGCAGCCCTCGGAGTAATACAGCGACATCGACCCACACTCGGGACATTCGGGACTCTCGCCGTTCTCGATGAGTTCCTGCTGGTCACCACTCGGCTCGGTCGGCTCAATCGATTCACTCGACGCAGCCGTCGCGCCGCCGTCAGTCGAGTGGCCCATGGCTTCCGGATCCTCTTCGTCGGCGGTCTCTTCGAGCGTCTGCTGTTGTGGATAGGCCCGCTCGATGTCGCCATCGAGGTATCGGCGCATCGCCGTGCCGATAGCATCCGGGATCGACTGGATCTGTTCGCCCTTGTCCCAGGCGACCTTCGGTGAGCGGATACCCTGGAGTTCGCCGGCGATCTCGTTGGGATCGACGCCGGCCCGGAGGGCGGCCGAGACGGTCTTGGCGAGGGCCTCGGTGAACGACGCCGTGAAGCCGCCGGAGTTGCCGATGTTGGCGAACAGCTCGAAGGGCCGTTCGGCTTCGGGATCCTCGTTGATGTTGACGTAGACCTTCCCGTAGCCGGTGTCGATACGCTGGGTCACGCCGTGGAGGACGTCCGGGCGCGGGCGCTTTTTGGCGTAGTCGGCGTATTCGCCGTCGGCTTCGCCGAGTAGCGTTTCGATTTCACCGTCGAGGGCTGCCCTGACGTCCTCGTCATCGAGGAAGGCCTCGATCCCGCCGAAGACGGCCTCGATCTGGGCGATGACCTCCTCGGTGTCCATGTCGGCGAAGTCGGTGTTCTCCGCCCTGGTGGTCAGCACCTGCTTGCTCCGGGTGCCGTCCCGGTAATAGGTGACGCCTTTGCCGCCGTGTTCGTAGATGTACTCGAAGACATCTTTTGCGTCGGCGATGCTGGAGTCGTTGGGCGCGTTGACCGTCTTCGAGATGGCGCTGTCCACGCCGTCCTGGAGCGTACACTGGATCGAGGCGTGCTGCTTGGGCGAGAGGTCGCCCGTCGTGACGAACAGCTCGCCGATGGCGTCCGGGACCGTCGAGAGCCCCTCGACGCCGTCGAACTCGTTTGTCGCCATCTGCTCCTGGGCCTCTTGCTTGACGGTATCGACGTCGATGCCGTTCTCCTCCAGCACGCGGAGGAAGTAGTCGTCGAACTCCACCAGCATCTCGTCGCCCTGGACATCGTCGGAGACGTTCTTATAGTACGCGACGTTGTAGACCGGCTCACACCCGCCGGTCGTGTTGCCGACCATCGACGTCGTGCCGGTCGGCGCGATGGTCGTCGTGTTGTGGTTGCGGATGGGGAAGCCCTCGGCCCAGTCGTCGGCGTCCTCGCCGACGTAGTGTTCGAACCACTCGCGGTATTCGGTGGGGTCGGCGTACTTCGAATCCTCCCAGTCGTTGAAGACGCCGCGCTCCTCGGCGAGTTCGTGGCTCGCCCATTTGGAGTCGTGGTTGATCTTCTGCATGAGGTGGCCGGCGATCGCGTCGCCCTCGTCGCTGCCGTACTTCACGCCGAGCTGGATGAACAGCTGGGCCAGTCCCATGATCCCCAGCCCGATCTTGCGCATGTCCCGGACCGTCTCCTCGATCTTCTCGACCGGGAAATCGGACATCGTGACGACGTTCTCGAGGAACCGCGTCGCCATTTCGATGCGGTATTCGAGTTCCTCGACGTCGATGGCTTCGTCGAGATACGCCTCGACCGCCGCCTCGAAGTCCTCGTAGTCGTCGGCGTGGCGTTCCGACCAGACTCGCCAGTCGGGTGCGTCCTCGGCGGCCAGCGTCGAGAGGTTGATGTGTCCGAGGTTACAGGCCTCGTACTCCTCGAGGGGCTGCTCGCCGCAGGGATTTGTTGCAAGAATTCGATGATCAGGATGCTCCTCGACGTCGAAGGAATGTTCCTTGTTGGCGCGTTCGAGATAGATCACGCCGGGTTCGCCGTTCTCGTGGGCACCCTCGACGATATCGTCCCAGAGCTCGCTGGCTGGAATCGACAGTTCCTCGCCGACCTCGACGTACTCGCCGAGGCCGAACATGTCGTACAGTTCCTTGGTCTCGGCGGTGACGATGTGGGGATCGCCCGTCCGGGGATTGGTGAACGTGAACTCCTCGTCGTTCTGGAGGGCGTCCATGAAGTCGTCCGTGATCCCGACGGAGATGTTGAAGTTCGAGAGGTGGCCCTCGACGGCGTTGCGGAGGTGTTCGGGAACCCGCCCGTCGTCGTCGATCAATTCGCGGGCTTCCTCCAAGGCGTCCGAGAAGGACGTGTGGGTGAAGTCGTCCGGGTCGTTCAGCCGGAGCGTCCGGGCCAGGGAGACGTCCTTGTTCTTGGCGTGGATGAACTGGATGACGTCCGGGTGGGAGACCCGCATGACGCCCATCTGGGCACCCCGCCGGGCACCGCCCTGGGCGATCGTCTCGCACATCTGGTCGAACGTCCGCATGAACGTTATCGGACCAGACGCGATTCCGCCCGTGGACCCGACAGCATCCCCGTAGGGCCGCAATCGCCAGAAGGCGTACCCCATGCCGCCGCCGCTCTGGAACACCTGTGCGGCTTCTTTGGCTGTCTGATGGATGTCATCGATGTCGTCCTCGGGACTGTCGACGAAACACGCCGAAAGCTGCTGGAGTTCGTCCCCGGCGTTCATCAGTGTCGGCGAGTTCGGCATAAAGGAGAGATTCTCCATCAGATCCTGGAACGCCGCGGCGGTCTCCTCGACATGGTCACGGACGTCCGCGGGGAGTTCGGGGACGACCGTCTCGTAAGCGAACTTGTTGACGTTGTACTGGCTGAGCGTCGTCTCGGCGTCGTCCGTTGCCGAAGTTCCCTTCCCGAAGACCTCCTCGGCGAGCTCGTCCCGCCGGGGATGGTCGGGTTTGAGCTGGTCGGGCGTGACCGTGATCTCGACGTCTTCGTTTCGCGCCTCGTAGACGGCTTCGGCCAGCGCGATGTTCTTCGCGACACGTTCGAAGAGATCCTCCTGCTGTTCGATGAGTTCACCGTCGGCGTTCTTCCGGAGATATCGCGCCGGCAGAATGTTGTGGTAGGCGTTGTCAGTCAGCCGGTCGGCGAGGGTGTCGCCCTCGGTGCGCTTGATCGGGAGCGTCACCTCGTCGACGGCGAGTTCGGCGTCGGTCACTGCTCGGCCCCCCACGACGCGGCCGTCGATCCGTCCGTCCGTCCCGTAGTTTTCGCTCTCGTTTGTATCATATATGGTGGAAGTTCTGTTAGCCTGGATGCCTCATAACGCTTTGGCTTGCGCGATTGTTTGCGATTCGAGCCTCTGTCATATTTCGTATGGGTCCGTGTTCGAGCCCCAGGCTCAGAGGGCTAGCTCGCACGCTCACACTCAACGAGATGGGGATACATAAGGGTTCGTAGACCGGAGTGAAAGTGAACGCAGACAGGACAATGGCTGTCCCCTCGGGCGGGTCGGACTCGAAGAGAGGGGGTGGGTGGGTCCGCAATGCTGCGCTCGATCGGTGACTCGACGGCGGGGTCCCGTGGAGACATGCAACGCCATCACGAACTGGTCCGGAATATTACCGTTCGGTCTGCTCGGCGACGTTGAGTGCCGGCTCCCGGCGGGCACACTCGCGGATAGCTTTAGCCCCGTCGTCGCCATCGTTCACTGCTGTCCGGCAGCCCTCCAGCAGGTGATCGAGCACGGCCCGGTTGTCCTCGTACCGGACTCGGCCGTCGTAGCCGACGACGCACTCGGCGAGCCCACCATCGAGGAACGCCGTGGCGATCGACCGCTTGCCCTCGTCACTTCCGTTCCCGTCTCCGTCACCCTCGAACGCGCTACAGCAGCAACTCACCACAACCCGGTGTGGCTTTCCCTCGACACTGGTGACATCGTCAGCGTTGATCCGTCCGAGTCCCGTCCAGGCTCCCGGCTCGCCGTGACCGAAGTAGACCACGAGGTCGCGTCGACGTCCGAGCGCGTCGAGGGCGTCCTCGGCGTACCAGGTATCGGGATAGCCCTCGGTCACGGTACAGCCGACGGCCCGCAACCGATCGGCCCACGATCGAAGCGGCGTGAGGTACCGGGGATGGTAGAACCCGAGCAGGAGCACCTGCTCAGAACGTTCCATTCGTGACCAGTCGATCTGGATCGCCCGCGCCGAAGGACCCGTCGTCGGTCGGGTCTTCCAGCGCGATCACGTACTCGCGCTGATGGCCACCGTTTCCGTCCGGCGTAAAGCCGTTCAGCGTCACGTTCTCCGCGGTGATCTCGACGGTCCACAGGCAGTCTTCCCACCAGCCGGCGGTGCCGGTATTGACGTAGAACCGGCTGTTGTCGGTGCCGTCTTCCATGAGCTTCGGGACGTGGGTGTGGCCGATGATGAGACTCGCGTCGAGCTGGCGGATGGTCTCGACGACCGCGCTCTCCTCGAACATCGCGCCGTCCTCGATCGACGGGCTCTTGACGTCGCTGTCGACGATCGGTCGCCATTCGCCGGGGTCGTAGTAGGGGGCGATCGCGTGGACGGGGATCTCCTCGCCGAATGCGGTGATCGTCTCGCCTTCGAGGCTGGCGTCCTCACCGAAGACATCCTCGAGGGTATCGCTCAACACGTCGATCGGTTCGCCGACGAAGTTGCTCGAGAACTTCCCGAAGTCGTTGTTCGCGTCGCAGTTCCAGGGGTCGAACTGGTGGCCGTGAGTGATCAACACGTCCTCGCCGTCGTAGGTCGTCGTCACGAAGTCATAGACTTCCAGGTCAGGGAACCCGTGGTCCTCGTATGCCCCGACGACGTGGGGGTCCTCGTAACTGGCGTCGTGGTTGCCACGGACTTTGACGAACCGCCGGGGTGACTCGAACTTGTAGAAGTCCTCCGAGACGGTTTCGTGGACGGTCGGATGGGTAGCGACGATGTCGTCGACTTTGTCAGCCGGCTCGTTGGCGGTGAGGTCGTTGTCGATCCAGAACTCCTCGCTGTCGCCGTTGAAGACGACCGTCCACTCGTAGCCGTTCGCCTCGTCGGCAGCGTAGTCCGAGAGCACGGACTCGACGAGATCGGCGTTCGCGCTGAAGTGATCGAGGCCGGCGTCGATGTCGTCCTGGTCCTCCATGTGGAGGTCGCTGAAGACGACGATCCCACGGTCCTCGGCCGGCGGCGAGAGCTCGCGGATCTCGACGCGCTGGTCGCACTCGAAGCTCCGGAAGTCGGTGGGCCAGTGCTTGTAATCCACCTGGTCCGGATTGACCAGCGAGCCGAGCACGACGTAGGCGACGGCGAGGAAGGGGAGACTGGCCGTCGCGAGCGTGACGACGAGCGCGAGCTTGCCGGCCGCCAGCAGCGGCGCGATCACCTTGTCGCGAACGAAGTCAAAGGCGTTCGAGACGCCTTTTGCGAACCACTCGGCCAGTTGTTCGAGCACCGGGCCGCCGAGGCCGGCCGCCCACTCGATGAGATCCAGCAGCGAGTCCAGGGCGGCCTCGACGACCTCCATCACCCAGCCGAAGATGTCGAAGGCTCGATCGGCGGCCCACAGCACGACCTCGAAGGCCGTCACGCCGACTTTGAGCAGCCCCTCCAGCAGTTGCGTGAACGTCTCCTTGCCCGCCTCGACGATCGCACCCAGGACGTCCCCGAGCGCGACGCCGATGTTCCGGAGGGCTCGGTAGAGTCGCCCGAGAACCTGCTGGCCGGCGTCCGTGATGGCCTCGAACAACTCGCGGATGCTCGCGCCGACGTCCCGGAGTGCATCGACGGCCGTGCTGAAGACGTTGCCCGGGTCCGTCAGGAGTGTAACCAGGATCTCCCCGAGGCCGATGCCGATCGCGAGCAGCGCGCCGAAGCCGGCCCGCATGATGTCGATCGTCCGGCGGGCACACCACGCGACGAGTTCCCCGATAGCCACGCCGATGTCGATCAACGCCTGGAACGCCGTCTCCAAGACCTCGCCCACGCGCTCGACCGTGTCGACGACCCAGTCGAGGATGTACCAGATCGACCGCCCCAGGTCATAGAGGTGCTCGATGAACTCTTCGAGGACATCCAATCCGAGGTTCAGCCCGGCCGCCAGGACGTCCCGGATGCGCGCACCGACGTCCAGCAGCGTGTCGATCCCCTCCCGGAGGAAGTCCCGCGCTCGATCCCACAGCGTTTCGAGGATGTCACCGACGGCCCCGCCGGCCGCGAGGATGCCGTCGAAAACGGCGCGAGCGGCCATCCTCCCCCAGTCGGCCGCGCGCTCGACGAGGTCGACCAGTCCCTCGCCGATCTCGACGACGGCCTTGCCGAACTGATAGAGCGCGTCGGTCGTGAGTTCGCCGACGGTCGCGAGCGCGTCGAGTAGCCCCCGAACCGCGGCCGCGCCGGCATCTCGTGCCCACGCCACGAGGTCGGCGACCGATTCGCCGGCCGCCACCAGTGCCTCCATCACCGCACCGACGGCCCACTCGCCCAGATCCAGTGCCGCGGCGAAAAGATCCTCGGCGGCGTAGACGAGTTCCCGGAGCAGGGAGACGGCGTCGCTGAAGAAGTCACTGGCTTCCCGGTGGAGGTATTCGAGCAAGTCACCGAGGGCGATCCCGCCGTCGAGCAAGCCCTGGAGGACCGACCGGGCTTTATCGAGGGCGTTGTTCGCGGCCTTCTGGATCTGGTCGATGATCGCACTGAGTCCCTGCTCGACGGCGGCCTTGGCGAGCTCGTATGCCTCGTCGACGAAGTCCTTCAGGGTCTCGATGATCTCCTCGCCGAGATGGGTGAGCTTGTCCTTGACGATTTCGATGATGTTGTTTGCGCGTTCCTCCGCGTAACTCACCATGTCGACGAGCGTTCGCGCCGCGACTTTCAGGACGTCGACGCCGATCGACCCTGCGGCGACGACGATATCCGTGAGCGTTTCGCCCGTCTTTCTGAGCGCGCGAACGATACTCCGGAAGAAGGATTTGCCGATGTTGAATGCCTCTCTCAGTATCCCCTTGATCGCCTTCCCGGCCGACAGCAGCCCCTTGACGATCTTCTTGATGGTCGAATACGCTTCCTGGGCGATGCCCGCGATGATGTCGGCGACAGTCTTTACGCCGTCGAGTAACGTCTCGACAACCGAGTTGATCCGCCGCTGGGCGTAGTCGACGACGTCTTTGACCACCTCGCCGAAGGATTTGCCGGCCTCGACCACTGAGTCGACGACTGTATTGACCGCCTCCGCGACGCTCTTGCCCGCCTCCTTGATGTCGTTCCAGGTGTTCTGGAACCAGCCGTCGTATTCGACGTCGATGTTGCCCTTGCGCTTCTCGCGACGGTAGCCCAGCCCGACCAGCGAGAGCCACTCCGCGATCGGCTTGGTGTCGCCGCCTTCCTCGAAGTAATCCCGGAAGACGGTCGAGGCATCTTCGACCGTCAGTAGCCCGGCTCCCGTCACGAGTGCGTCCTCCCGGCCGATGTCCCGGAAGGATCTGATCACCTCGCGGCGCAGCCGTTCGTCGCCGCGGCGACACGCGTCCCGCAACACCCGGCCACTCACGCCGCCGGCCGGCTGGGCCCGCATCAACCCATCGAGGACCGTGCGTCCCTCCCGGCCATCACGGCCGAGACCGGCCTCGACGACGTCGAGGTAGTTTTCCTCGGGAAGTTCCCGCGCTCGAAGGTTCGCGGCGACCGATTCCGGGCTCCCAGCCCCGAGTTCCTCGGCCATCCGCTGGGGGTCGATCTGGTCCGTCATGGGTGGTCATCTCCGCTGGTTGCGTTCGACGGTGGCTGGTAATCACCGCTGGACGCGGTCGATGTCGACTGGCTGGTCAGCCACTGCTTGCGGTGCTGTACTTCCTTTGCCGTTGGCATTTGGATGGGGTAAATCATCAGTCTATCAGGGTGGTGTGGGTGGCGTCGGAACTCGACGCGTCGGCGTTCTCCCCTTCCCAGTCGATGTCGCCGGGGACGGCGTTGTGATGGAAGGTGTCGGGGCTGTCGAACTGGAGCAATCGTGCCGTCGCGTCGAAGGTGGCCTCGCCGGCGCTTTTGTGGGCGAACAGCGAGGCGTCGATGACGTCGGTCCAGGACAGCGACGGATCGTCGCGGATCGCCTGCTCGGTGTCGCCCGGGATGAACTCCCCGATCCGCTGGAGGAAATCGGGCGGGACGGCTCGTTTCATCCCGGCCTCCCAGTTCTTGTAGAACAGCAGGAACTCGACGTCGATCCGATCGTCCCGAGTCGTGATCGATTCGATGGCGACGTCGTGTTCGAGCAAGTGCATCCCCTCGGCGTGATCCGCGAGCGCGCCGGCAGCGGCGATCAGCGGCGGATCGCCGGTCTTCGTCAGCGTGACGTCGACGTCCGTCAGCCCGACGGCATTTTCGACGCTCGGGCCGGTCCAGCGATTCGAGTCGGTGACCGCGGCGTTGGCGACGCCGTCGCGCTTTTGATCGGGTTCCTGGGACATGGACCACGCGTAGTCCGTCCCGGCCGAGATCGCGGGGCCCGACCGGACGGTATCGGCATCGCCGCCGACGACGAGATATCGCATCTCGACTGTGTAATCGACGCCGTCCTCCCGACACTCGGGCGTACCACAGTCGCCACGGAATTCGACGCTGGCGTCGAAATCGAGACTGGTCCTCCCGTCAGTCGGCGTCGGCCGGTCGACGTGCAGGGACAGCTCCTGGAGTTTGTCGGCGTCACTCGCCGCGTAGATGTCGAACCCGTTGAGCAGTACCTCGTAGGTGTCCCGGTTTTCCAGCGGGCTCTCAAGGTCGCTCGTGAGCGACTTGGATACCGTGATCGGGACGTTCTCGTCACCCTCGACCTCGAAGGACTCCGTGTGGGACTGGAAGGCAACGCCGTCGCCCGCTACTTTGGTGTAGAGATCACAGAACCGGGCCGTGTCCGGTCCCGTCCCCGAGGCGGCGGTGTGGACACACTCCCAGTCGTCACCGTCGAATTCGAGGTAACTCCCCAGCCGGTTGAGCCGGTGGTTGTATCGCCAGGCGTGGTGATACCCACGCCAGATCACTCCTTCGCCTGTTGACATATGATTTCAGTCATCTGATTGTCCATTAAGTATTAGCATTCCGGCAGATTTCATGTCATTCCATCTCACGTCACTCACTAACGTCCACCAAGACCGCCCGAAACGGCGCCCCGCAGTCAGGACGCGCCGACACGACGCCTTGACAGGGAACGTGGGCCGACATCCAGTTCGATCGACAGCCGACTGCCGGATCGAGTCGTCAGCCGTCGCCGGTGGCTGCGAGTACTGGGGCCATCGAGTCCCCAGCCGGGGGACCCGGGGTGGCCGGGCCCCGGCCACGAATGATTCGGACGGAGCATCGTTCATAGCCACGGATCCATTTTCGAATATGACAGTATACAAAACACTTTTCAAAACACTGTTCGATCGAGGAGTAGGTCCTGGACGGTAGCTGTCACGGATCGCGGTCACGATATTCGGTATTTCCAGCCAACGACGGAGCGCTCGATCCGGGGCCAGTCACGAGGTCGACGACCATGCACGAGACTGATTCAGTACGTAGACGGACCGTACTCAAACAAACAGGGGCTGCCGTCGTTTTCGGCGCCACGATGGGGACTGCTACCGCGTCCGGCGAGGCGTGGTATATAGCTGTCACGGACGGCGACGCCGCTGACCGCCTTTCCCGGCACGGGTTCGAAGTCCGGAATCAACTCGCCGACGGCGATGTCCTGGTGGTAACAGGCCGCGAAGGCAAGACTGACCGCATCGCGTCGACGAGTGGTGTCTCCGCCGCGACGGTCGACGTACCGCTTGCTAGCCCCGCTGGGGAGGGCCCTACAGCGACCCCACCGGATGAGGTGGCCGCTGAGGGGTCACCCTCTCGGAGGGGAACTGCCACAACCCACCGATCGGAGACGACTGACGAGCCTCATTACGATCGCCAGTGGGACAAGCCGCTCATCGATCTGCCCGCGGCCCACGAACGGACGACAGGCGAGGGAACCCGGATCGCCCTCCTCGATACAGGTGTCTACGCTGACCATCCGGATCTGGACGTCAACGAGGATCTCAGTCGTGTCGTCACACGGGAGACCATCGAGAAGCGCACTGTCCGCGATATGATCGGCCACGGCACCCACGTCGCCGGCATCGCCACCGCCTCGATCAACAACGACGTGGGTATGGCCGGCGTCGCGCCCGACGCTGAAGTGGTTTCGATACGTGACACCTATGACCCGGAGGGGGGCGACGGGCGGTATACGCCGACGCTGGCACGTCGTCTCGCCGGCCTGGAGTACGCGGCGAGCATCGATGTCGACGTTGTCTCCTCGACGGGGTCACCGGCCGGACGTATCAGGTCGTTCCCGCCGGCGGCCCGCGCGAACGCACTCGCCAAGGCCAGTCGTCGACTCATCCAACAAGCGGTTGACTCGGGGACAGTTGTCGTTCAGGCAGCCGGGAACTATTTCCTTCCCCCGGAGGGTGGCACGAACTTCCAGGACGGGGGCGGGACAATGTTTCCAGGGTCCGTTCCGAGTGCGCTCACCGTCGGCGCGACCGGCCCGACGGACGAGCGAGCCTACTACTCCCACTATGGGTTGGGTTACCTGGATATCGTGGCACCAGGCGGCGGCTACGGGTCCTTCGAGAAGACCTTCGAGTCGGCGGACGTCGACCGGCCGTATCCGACAAACGGAGTGTTTAGTACCACAAAGCCGGGAACCCGCCTCGCGGAGAACAGTGGCTTTCCCGAGAGCGACCGGTACGGATACAGCCTCGGGACGTCGATGGCGACGCCACAGGCGGCCGGCGTCGCCGCCCTCGTCCGCTCGATCGCCCCCGACGTGAACCCCTATCGTGTGATACAAGCTCTCAAGCAGAGTGCTGACGGCAAGAAAGGTCCGGAGCTTGGGTCCGGCCGACTCAACGCCGCGGCGGCACTCGAATCGTCGGTTCTCGACGGTGCACGCGAGTGACGAGAGCCCCACACATCCGGAGTCAGGGACGGATGTCCGCCAAGGGACCAAAGACGGCGTCCTAAGCCCCGCCGATCAGTCTGTCCGCCTCCTCCGTAACAGGTTCACCCGAACAGGAACCCGGGGGCGAAGACGAACGCGACGATGAGACACAGCAACACGACCAGTACCGTGAGACGAAGTACACCGGTTGTTTGTCGGCGACTTTCCGGAAGCGACTCGGTGATCCCAAACAGAGCCCATATAACCGCCATCACGAGTGTAAATCTGGTCGAACCGTTACTACCGAGGATCCAGGCGTAGTATACGTGTATACTCAGGAAGAAGGCTGCTGAGCCGAAATAGATAAGCGTCTCGGGGCGCCCATCCGGTTCTCTGAAGACGTGTTCATCGATTGTGGAACGCACGATTGCCAAATCATCGCTCAAGCTATAAATTATTTCGTTCCTCGTTCACCCGTCTGGTCCGGTGTTCGACTGTGAACGGTTCTATGCCACGCGATGGAGACAGAGATGGCTGTGCAGTTCCCGAGAGACAAGAACGGTACGTCCCCGCAGCAATCGGCGACGGCGGCCCGCTCGAAAAACGGCAGATGCACTCACACGGTCGCCAAGAAATTGCGGATCACGTCGTGTCCTACCGCGGTCAGCACCGACTCGGGGTGGAACTGCACGGCCTCGATCGAGTGCTCGCGATGGCGGATTCCCATGACGAGTTCCGTTCCATCGTCGGCCGCCGTGGTCGCCGTCACGTCGAAGCAATCGGGGACGTCACTGGCAACCAGTGAGTGGTATCGCCCACCCTGGAACCCCTGGTCGAGGCCGGCAAAGACGCCCTCGCCGTCGTGATCGATCGAGGCTGCCTTCCCGTGGATCGGTTCCGGCGCGTGGCCGACCGTGCCGCCGTACTCGTAGACCGCAGCCTCCAGGCCGAGACAGACCCCCAGCGTGGGCACCTCGGGACTGACTTCTCGCAACACAGCCGTCGTCACGCCCACGTCGCGGTCGTTCTTGGGATGGCCCGGCCCCGGCGAGATAATAATGGCGTCGGGATCCGCTGCCCGGACGTCTTCGAGCGAAGCCGTGTTCTTCACGACCGTCGTGTCGGCGTGCTCGGACACGTACTCCACGAGGTTGTACGTGAAGGAGTCGAAGTTGTCGACGAACAGCACCTCGAGTTCGTCGGCGTCAGTCGGCGTCGCGGTTCCCGCAGGCGTCGCGGACTCGCTGTGGCGGTCGTCGGAATCGCTGACCGACTCGCTCATCGGGACACCTCCTCGACCGGGGCCTCGCTGTCCACGGACTCGATCCGTTCGAGGGCGTCGATCACGCCGCCCATCTTCTGTTCGGTTTCCTCGTACTCGCTGGCCGGGTCGGAGTCGGCAACGATCCCCGCCCCGGCCTGGACGGTGATGCGATCTTGCATTCGCTTCTCGCCACTTCCGTCGACGGTGTCGACGCCGTGTTCGACCGCCGCCGACCGGATGACGATCGCGAAGTCGGCGTCGCCGTTCCAGGAGAAATAGCCCACACCGCCGCCGTAGATCCCGCGCGGGTCGGGCTCGAGGTCGTCGATGATCTCCATCGCGCGGATCTTCGGCGCACCCGAGAGCGTCCCCGCCGGAAAGGCCGCCCGCGTCGCGTCGAAGGCGTCGCTGTCGTCGGCGAGCGTCCCCGTCACGGTCGACTCGATGTGCTGGACGTGGCTGTACTTCAGGACGTTCATGAACTCCTCGACCCGGACGCTACCGGGCTCGGCCACGCGGCGGACGTCGTTTCGCGCCAGATCGACCAGCATCGTGTGCTCGGCGCGCTCCTTCTCGTCGGCGAGCATCTCGCCCGCGAGCCGGCGGTCCTCGACGGGGCTGTTGCCGCGCGTGGACGTCCCTGCGATCGGGTTCGAGGTGATCAGGTCGCCGCCGACCGAGACCAGCGTCTCCGGGCTCGCGCCGACGATCGTGCGGTCGTCGTACCCCAGCAGGTACATGTACGGCGAGGGGTTGATCGAGCGTAGCGAGTCGTACAGCGCGAGCGGGTCGACATCGCCGTACAGTTCTCGCTTCCGGGAGATGACTCCCTGGTAGATGTCGCCGTCGAGGACGTGCTCCTTGGCGCGTTCGACCGCCTGTTCGTACTCGTCCTGTGGGCCGGCGTCCTCGTGCACCCGGTGGAATCCGCCGGTCTCGGGATCCCCCGCGTCGGCAAGCAGCGACTCGACGCGCTCGACCGCCGCAAGCAACTCGTCGTATCGCGCGCCCGCGTCCTCCTCGGGCCGAACGACCGGCGTGAACACCAGCGAGACCGTGTCCTCGGCGTGGTCGAACACCAGCGTCTTCGTCGCGAGCACGAACTGGGCGTCCGGGAATCGTGAGTCCGGTCGCTCGATTCCTACCTCGTCGAGCCAGAGATCGTAGACGGCCTCGTAGGCCAGAAACCCGACGAGCCCGCCCGAGAGCGTCTGGCGGTCGTGGGTCGGAAAGCCGCGGCGCTCGACGTCGGGCAGGACGGCCCGCAGGTCGTCGAGCACGTCGCCGCCGTTGGTTTCGAGCAGGTCGACGTAGCGGTCGTCGAAGACGTCCAGATCCGTCCCGTCAGATCCGACAGTCGCGACCGCGACGGGATCGTAGCCGACGAACGAATACCGGGCGTGGCGGTCGTCAGTCGATGGCGCGAACGCGCCGTTGGGATCGCTGGAGGCGACCTTCTCGGCACTTTCGAGCAGGAACGCGTACTCGTCGGCGTTGGCGTTCTCGGAGTCACTCTCGCGACCGGTTACCGCCGCGTAGGCCGCGAGCGGATCCACGTCGGCGTCGAGTTCGACGGCGACCCGGATCACGCCCGGTTCGTCGGCGTCGGCCAGGTCCACGAACGCATCGCGGGAGAGCGACGGCTCGCCCGTCATGCGACCACCCGCGGTTCCCCAGCCCGATCGACGAACTGTTCGACGGCGTCGTGATCCTTGACCCCACCGTCGCGCTCGACGCCGCTGGCGGTATCGACACCGAACGGCCGGACGGTCTCGACGGCCTCAGCGACGTTCTCGGGCGTGAGTCCGCCGGCCAGCAGGATCGGGACGTCGAGGCGTTCGACGATTTCTGCCGTCCGGTCCCAGTCGTGGGTTTGACCGGTCCCGCCGCCGCCGGCTTCGTCCAGCGAGTCCACGACGAGTCCGTCGGCCGCGTCGGCGTAGGCGTCTAGTTCGGCGTCGTGGTCGAGTGCGACCAGGATCGGCTGGGAAATTTCCGCCGCGAGTGCCGCCACTTCGTTGGGGTCGAGCGTTCCGTGTATCTGGACGGCGTCCGGCTGAGTTTCCGCGACGAGTTCCCGGGCGTCCTCGACTGTCTCGGGCATCGTGACGAGCACGCCCGAGACGAGCGGCGGCACGGCGTCGAGCAGGTCGGCGGCACGTTCGCGGGAGACCTCGCGGGGCGTGTCAACTGGTACCTCGCTGATCATGCCGACGGCGTCCGCGCCGGCGGCGACGCTCGCCCGCACGTCCGCCTCGCGGGTGTGCCCACAGATCTTCACGCGCGTCATGCGATCACGCCGCGGAGGGAGGCGAATTTCTCGCCGGCCGCCCCCGAGTCGATCGCCTGGCGGGCAACTTCAACGCCGTCTTCCAGCGAGTCGGCTTCGCCCGCGACGTAGATCGCCGCGCCGGCGTTCGCGAGGATGATGTCCCGTTTCGCGCCGTTTTCCTCGCCGCGGACGATCCCGCGGAGGGCCTCGGCGTTCTCCTCAGGTGTCCCGCCCGCCACATCGGCGATGTCGTGGCGGTCGAGTCCCAGGTCACTCGGAGAGAGGGTATACTCCTCGACGGAGTCGCCCTGCACTTCGGCGACGGTCGTCTCGTCGTGGATCGCGATCTCGTCGAGGCCAGCGCCGTGGACGACCAGGGCGTGTTCGACGGGCATGTGCGCGAGCGAGCGCGCGATGAGGGGAACTAGATCGGGGTCGTAGACGCCCAGGACCTGCGCGTCAGCGCCGGCGGGGTTCGTGAGCGGGCCGAGGACGTTGAAGATCGTCCGCATGCCGAGTTCCTTGCGCGGCCCGATGACGGCCTTCATCGCCGGGTGGAAGACGGGCGCGAGCATGAACCCGATGCCCTCGTCCTCGATGGCGTCCGCGACGGCCGGCGGTTCGGCGTCGACCGTGACGCCGACCTCCTCCAGCACGTCGGCGCTGCCCGAGGAGGAGGAGACCGAATAGTTGCCGTGTTTGGCGATCGGGACGCCCGCGCCCGCGGCGACGATCGCGCTCGTCGTCGAGACGTTGATCGTGTCGTAGTCGTCCCCGCCCGTCCCGCAGGTGTCGACCAGCGGGTCGCGATCGGGCTCGATCGTCCGGGCGGCCTCGCGCATCCCCTGGGCGAAGCCCGCGATCTCGGCCTCGGTCTCGCCTTTCGCCCGGAGTGCACTCAGGAGCGCGCCGATCTGGGCCTCCGTCGCGTCCTCGAAGACCGCACTCGATGCTTCTTTGGCCTGTTCGACGGTCAGATCCTCTCCCTCGGTGACGCGTTCGATGTGTGTCTGTAGTGTGGACATTGTTGTACGTATTCGGATTGTAGTGTACAAATCCGTACAACGACTTAAGCGTATCGGGACCGGTGTGGTCGGTCGTCGTCAATCGGTACCGAAACCGATTTTCCCGTGAGTGCCGGACGGATAGATGCGCGAGGGTGGCTGAGCTAGGCCAAAGGCGGCGGGCTTAAGACCCGCTCCCGAAGGGGTCCAGGGGTTCGAATCCCCTCCCTCGCATAGCGAGACGTGAGCGAAGCGAACGTCTCGATTATTACGAACGGCGAGCGAAGCGAGCCGTGAGTACGGTGCGGCGAGCAATTCGCGAGCAGCAAATGTAATAGTGGGATTCGAATCCTGGAAGTCGCAGTCCCGGGAGCGCAGTGAAGCGAGCACCCCGGAACGTCTTCCTCCGGTTCGAATTCCGATCGACGCGTAGTGATACAGAGAACGATTGAAATACGAAATTGAAAGCCCCGGCTCGCTGGAGTCGGGGGCCTTGCTGTGCGCTTCCCTCGCTTCGCTCGGTCCAGTGCTTGCGTCGGCCGCCTTCCTCCAGCGAGCCGCCCCTTTCAGTCCCACCCGAACCGCCCCACCCAGCGGCCGAAACGGGTGGGAATGGAAGGGGACGCCCGCTCGGGGACGGTGGACGAAGAAAGCACCGCAGCGAACAGCGTGAGTGAGGAGCGCAGCGAGTCCCCCGAGCCGAGCGGGCGTGGGCTTCCCACTCTCAAATATTCATTTCTCGTATGAAGTACTAGGCGTCGATCGACGTTCGCAAACGCTTCGCGTTTACTCACTACATAAATTGTACAACTCTAAATATACATTCAAAATTCAATTATTGGAGATAGATTTACCCATATCGACTGTAATAGCTGTTTACTAATGGATGAAAACCTCAGCCGACGGCGATTAATTGCGGTAAGTTGTACCGTGGCTGCAAGCGGAGGGCTCGCGGCGTGCATGGATACGGCGGAGACAGAACCAAGCGGTAACGTAAAATCAGAATCGGATGGCAATGTAACAACTCCGGGTCCATATGATGCCGATTGGGATGACATTGAGTTCATCAACTTCGAGATGGCGTACGAACAGGACGACTCGCTCGACGAGAAGGGATCTCCCTGGGATTCCGCCGACACCGACGGGACCCTCACCATTTCGGCCAAGGCTCGTGAAAATCCGTATGAAAGCAACGTCCACGTTTCCGCGAGCGATGTATTCATTCGAGGGTCGTCGATCACGACTGTGGGCAATGGGAAGTGGTCCGAACAAATCGACGCGAATCCCGAAAATACGGAACGAAAGGGAATAGATGGTGATTCTATCGTCATTGAGGCAAATTCCGACTACGAACTTCAGATCGTATATGACAAACCCAAGGAGAATGGCAGGGTGACGATCAGCGGATGGTCCGGTCCCGATAGTGATTAAGAAACGATGCGAGCGTGCCATCGACGGGCTCGTATGATCTGTTGAATCTACTGTCCCATCGATTCGTACTGTCGTGCACTTGGTGTGCGCAGATTTTGGTTGCGTCTTATTATATAATTATTACAATTCTATTGTGAGATGGGTTCTATGAACGCTCGTAGAGGCCAATCCCCACACCACCAGCCAGGACACACCCCGCGTAGACGACTGTGGGCGAGAGCAGGCCGAGCAGCGGGTTCCAAGCGAGCGGAGCCAGCGGTCGGGCGTCGGCGTACAGCATCGCGTCCAGGACGACGTGGGACCAGGCACCGACGAGCGCCCCGGCGGCGACACTCGATCGGGACCAGCGGATGTCGAGGCCGTATCGTTCGATAGTGGGGCCAGCCAGCTCGTACCCGGCCAGGACGGCGATCGTGACGGCGGCGGCGACGCCGGCACCGCCAGGCAGCGTCGTGAGCGGGCCGTGAATCGGGGGCTCCAGCGGGCCGAAAATGACCAGCACGGCGCGGACGTCGATGACGACGCTCCCGAGACAGAGCGCTGGCAGGTCGAGCCGTCGGGTGGCCAGATTGCCGAGCAGCACCGCGGGACCAAGGTGGAAGGGCGTCAGCGGCACACCGGAGCGTGGTGGCCACGGTTCATATAGCTATGTCGACGGGTTGGTGGCGCGGAACTACCGTTCGTACATTCCGGAATGCGGTGTACTACTTTATCGTACAGCGTGCACGAGTCCCGTCCTGTCGACAGCACCCTGCAATCTCAGGCCCCGCCATCCGTATAGCCGTAGATGTCGGCCCAGTAGACGGTGCCGTCGTACCGGACGAGATATTCGCCGTCGACGTAATCGCTGTCGTTCTCGGCGTCACCGTAGACCGGATCGGCGGCGTCGAATTGCTCAACCAGCCTGGTCCAGGCGTCCGACTCCTGCTCTTGATAGTACGTCCCATCGATCGCATCGCTGACTATCTCCTGTTGTGCCGTGGAGAGATTCGATAGCGTGAACAGATGGGTCGATTCGAGCCTGGTCGCGAGTTCGTCACTGTTGGCTGCCACCTGTTCGGCCTCGTATCGATAGGTGTAGATCGTTTTCGGGGACGGTCCTTCCACGGTGATACGGACCGTTCGATCCTCGAACTCGACCAGTTCGTAGCGGGGCCCGGAAACCAGGACGGACGCCGCCTGCTCGGACTCGTTGTAGACAGCCTGCGTCGCGATGGTCTCGTCGGCGGTGACCGCTGTCGAACCGGGGTCCGGGAGCGCGTGCTGGTCGACCGCCGGGAGATCTCGATACGCGATGCGATCGCCGGTCGTGTTGGTCGGGTCCTTCTCAATTTCCAGCACGAACGTGGGAACCTGCCTGGAGTCGATTGCCGACCAGGAGACGTTGTAGTACGTCCCGTCGACCGCGATCGGACGGTCGGGCGTGAACGGCGGATAGTCATTCGTCACGGTGGGGCCGGAGCCGTTTACGGCACCGACCGCGAGTCGGTGTGCTTCCTCGTCAAGGTCGCTTGTGTCCAGCGTGGCGTGTTCGGCGATCACCGTGGCGTTCGGTGCCGGGTGCATCGAGAGTGACTCCGCGTAGGAGCACCCCGACAGGCCGATCAACAGCAGCACCAGCACGGTGAGGAGGGCTGCGCGGCGTTGCATACGTTGTAGTCACATGATATGGGCATGTGTTTTGTGGTTGGGATGTCGGCCTGCGGCCCGAACTTCGGCGGGGAAACAGGACGGCAACAACTCACGCGACGTTCTTTTTTGTACTCCGGCCCAACGAGCGATCGATGACTGATACGCTACCGCCGGCCGTCGCCGACGCGTTCGACGACCACGGCGCGTTCGAAGCAAGCGAGCAGGGATATCGCGTGACGACGACCGTCTTCGATGCGACGGTGACGGCGACCGAGGTCGAGGGGGTGGGTCACGAATATACGGTGACCGTCCGGACGCCGATGCTCGACGCGGCTGTCGAGGACGAGGTCGTGGGGCCGGCGGTCGAAGAGGGCTGGTTCGAGACCTTTGAACGCCGACTCGAGGACGCGGCCGGGGCCACACGGGCGCGGGTCGACCTCGACGAGCATCGGCTTCGTGTAGACGACAGCCAGGCAGTCGCTTCGTTCGTCTTCTCGTACGGCGACCCGAATCAGGCCGCGGCGATCGCCAAGACGCTCGTCGAGTACGTTGAGGGGACCTACGTCGAAGGGATCGTTCCCGGGTACGACTACCAGCCGCCGGTCGCCGATCTCCTCCAGGCCTCGAAGACGGCCGGCGATAACGAGCGAAGCGGTACCCCGCTGTAGCGGCGGCGACCCACCGGCCCTGTGTGGCCGACCGGTTCAATCCATCGCGAGGTACGTCTGGGTGTCCTCGATACCGTCGATCTCCTGGATCTGTGTGGCGGCAATGTCCTTGACGTCGGCCGGTGCGGCGACATCGACCTTCGCGATGAGGTCGACGTCGCCGGCGACGACGTGCGCGCTCGCCACCCCGTCGATGGCGTCGATGGTGTTCTTGAGTCGATCCGCCTCGCCGGTGTGTGCTTTGACCATAATGTACGCTGTAACCATGTCAGGCACCTCCGAGTGCTTGCTGTGGGGGCTGCTCGCCCACGATCAACTGTCGGACGTCGCCGAGAACGGTGAAATCCGCGAGGACGACCAGTCGATCGCCAGCCTCCAGGGACGCGTCGACGTTCGGCACGTCGACCGGATCGTCCTGCTTGCCGAAGGCCAGTAGCCGCGCGTTGGCCGGCAGTTCGAGTTCACTCAGGCTGTAGCCGTTGACCGGTGCGTCGGCGGTGACGGTAAACTGGATCAACTGGAGATGCTGGGCGATATCGGCGATCGCGACGCTGTTGCCTCCGAGCAGGGCATTCTTGGTCGCGATCGCGCCGAGGCGTTCGGGGTAGACAACCTCGTCGACGGCATCGGCGTACTGTCGGTAGATGTCCTCGCGGTAGTCTTCGTCGATGCGTAACACTGTCCGACACCCGTGTTCGCTGGCGATCAGACAGGTTGCGAAGTTGGCATTGAGATCACCAGTGAGCGCGCCGACAACGTCCGTCGAGTCGAGATCCGCTTGTTCGAGGACCGGTTCGAGCGACCCGTCCCCGTTGATCACCTCGAAGCCCGCGTCCCGTCCCCGGTCGGCCGTCCTGGGATCCGCCTCGACGAGGACGACGTCGTGGCCGCTCTCCCGGAGCGCTCGGGCTGTCCGGAGCCCGACCCGACCGGCACCCACGATAACGAATCGCATATGGTGACTATTCACGTGCGAACGAATAAAGCTATCCTCGCCGGCGAAACCGACGCCGGTTCTGGCTGGCACTGGGAGGGAAAGGTTCATGTCATGGTAATCCGTATCATGGTTACCGATGGTTAGAGCGTTCATCCTGGTGAAGACGGCCGCAGGGACGGCCGAGCAACTACTCGGAGATGCTCGGGCGGCAATCGGTGTCGAGGAGGCCCACGTCGTGGCTGGACAGTACGATCTCGTCGTCGAGGCCGAACGGAACTCCGTCTACGAGATCATGGAGTCGGTGGCCAGCGGTATCCGTGACCTCGACGGCGTCACCGACACCCGGTCGTACATCTGCCTGGAGTAGTGCTACCACCCCGGTCGGGACGGCAAAACGGCGTCGTGACGATGGCTTGCCGGCTGAGAAGTTTCGCCGTCCGGATATCATCTCCAACTGGTTTTTGCGTCCGTATTGTCGAACCGACGCCCGCCGATCGAGCAGGGCTGCCGGAAACGATACCTCGAAGGGGCTGGCCCGTGTGGATGCTGGTATGACTGGCGTGGCCGACGCCATCGGGCTCGCGGTGATCGTCCTTCTCAACACCGCGACCGTGGCGCTTACCACTCGGTTTTTCCGCGTCCGATTGCACACTCGCTGGGGCGCAGCGATCTACGCGGTCCTGTTCGGTATGCTCGCGCTGTTCGTCACGACGCTCGTCCTGGCCGGCTTTCTCGGACTTGGTCCCGATCTTGACAGTCGCATGGCTGTCCTCGGTGTGACCATCGTCGGCCCGCTCACGCTCGGCGTGACGATCGACTACTTCTGGATGCCCGATCCGGCGAACGTCGAGTTGCCCGAACCCACGGATCGGTCCTGATCGAACCGTTTGTCGGGGAATGCTCCTCCGAGACGCTCGCTTCGTACTGTCTCTAGGCAGGCTTCTGATTACCCGCCACCAGCTTCACTTTCACTCCGGTGTTAACGAGGCTTTATATGCCAGGGCGGGTAAACCGACTGGTATGGCAGCAACAGAAGATCTCGAAGATCTGCCGGGCGTGGGTCCGGCGACTGCGGAGAAGCTCACCGAGAACGGATTCGACTCCTATCAGGGCATCGCCGTCGCGAGCCCCGGCGAGTTGAGCAACACCGCCGACATCGGCGAGTCCAGCGCGGCGGACATCATCCAGGCCGCCCGCGAGGCCGCCGACATCGGTGGATTCGAAAGCGGGGCCGAGGTGCTCGAACGCCGCGAACAGATCGGCAAGCTCACCTGGGGCGTCGAGGAGGTCGACGAGTTGCTCGGCGGCGGCGTCGAGACCCAGTCGATCACCGAGGTCTACGGCGAGTTCGGGGCGGGCAAGTCCCAGGTCACCCACCAGCTGGCGGTCAACGTCCAGCTCCCGGCCGAGCACGGCGGGCTCGAGGGTAGTTCGATCTTCATCGACAGCGAGGACACGTTCCGCCCCGAGCGTATCGAGCAGATGGTCGAAGGGCTTGACGACGACGTGATCGAGGATACGATGGTGCTCCACGGCGTCGCCGAGGAGGGCGAGGCCGATGCGACCGACGACGCTCTCTTCGATGACCTCGTCGAGTCGATGCTGGACAAGATACACGTCGCGAAAGCGTTCAACTCCAACCACCAGATCCTGCTGGCCGAGAAGGCCCAGGAGCTCGCCAGTGAGGGCCAAGACGAGGAGTTCCCCGTTCGGTTGCTCTGTGTGGACTCGCTGACCGCGCACTTCCGGGCGGAGTACGTCGGCCGTGGCGAACTCGCCGACCGCCAGCAGAAGCTCAACAAGCACCTCCACGACCTGATGCGGGTCGGCGACCTCAACAACACCGCCGTCGTCGTCACCAACCAGGTCGCGGCCAATCCCGATTCCTTTTTCGGTGACCCGACCCAGCCCATCGGCGGGAACATTCTGGGACACACCTCGACGTTCCGACTGTACCTCCGGAAATCGAAGGGCGACAAGCGGATCGTCCGGCTGGTCGACGCGCCGAACCTGCCCGACGGCGAGGGCGTCATGCGCGTCGAAGGTGGCGGCCTGATGGCGGAGTAAGGTCTCAGGCGGTCGAGGGCGTGTCCCCGCCGAATCGACAGTGCGAGATACTTAACTGAACGCGGCCGCTATATGGCGCATATGCAACACGTGAAGATTCCGCAGGACCGGATCGGTGTGGTGATCGGCGAGGGTGGTGAGACGATGCGGGAGATCGAACAGGAAGCTGAAGTTCGACTCGACATCGATAGCGAGACCGGCGCGGTCGCCGTCGAGTCCGTCGGCGACCCCGTGACGGGACTGAAAGGCCCGGACATCGTCAAGGCGATCGGTCGCGGTTTCTCGCCCGATGACGCCCTCCGGTTGCTCGATGACGATATGATGATGTTCGATATGATCGACATCGATGCAGTCGCGCGTAACCCGAACGATCTCAAGCGTCTCAAAGGCCGGCTCATCGGTGAGGACGGCCGCACCCGTGAGTTGATGGAGGACCTTACCGGGGCCGCGGTCGCAATCTACGGGTCGACGCTGTCGATCATCGGCGGCCCAGAGCAGGTCGACGCCGTCCGGGAGGCAGCCGAAATGATCCTCGACGGTGCGCCCCACGGGTCGGTCTACTCGTTCCTCGAACGCCGCCACAACGAGATGAAACACCAGGGCCTGGAGTACCACCAGTTCACCGGTTGATCTTGACGGAACCAAGAAGCTGCTCCCGGATCAAGCAGTTTCCACCTGCTAGACGGCCGCTTGGACCGCCTAGTCGATTTGTCTCAATTTGGGAAGGGAGGTCGTGACCGCCGTAACATATTTCGTCTCACTGAACAGTGTGGCTAGTGACGGATTCCATGGGGGAGACAGTTGACGATCACGACCGGGACGATGAGGTGGGGGATCGCGCCGAGCGCGTCGTCGATCGGTTCCGACAATTGCGGGAGGACGACCGAAAGCGCCGGACGCACGCCGAGGCGGGCGTCGTGCTGGACCAGTTCGACGCGGTCGAGCAACGACTGCTCGCGTTCGGCCGGGCACTCGGGGGCGATCCCGACGATGTCGCGGACCTCCCGTTCACCGAGGAGGCGGGCCGGGACGGAATGCCCGAACCGCTGTACGTCCGCCACGACCGCACGCTGCTCAATCAGGTGACCAGTTGGTTGCTCCAGCGCCAGCACATCGGCCTCGTCAGCGAGTACGGCACCGGTAAGACAGCCTTCCGGGAGATCCTCAAGCGGGACCTGGGGGACCGTGATGACTTTCTGGTCGCCCACGTCGACAATCCACAACAGACGACCGCCCGAGGACTCTACGAGAGGGTGCTCCGGGTGGCTGCCGAGGCGGGCATCGAGATCGATCCCGACAACTACTGGCAGATCCGCGACGGGATTCCGTGGGCGACGGCCGAAACGAAACAGGCCGTCAAAGAGGTCGCCGAGCAGGCCCGGGCCGAGGACGTGACGATACTGCTGATCATCGACGAGATCGAGGATCTGCCCGAGGATCTGCTTTCGGCGATCCAGATCGCGGGCGACGCTGGTGTCCGATTGTTCCTCAGCGGGACGCCCACCGGCCGGGATCGGCTCGGGGACGTCAAAGCCACGCTCGATTCACGACTCCGATATTACGAAGGGATCGACCCCTTCGAAGTCGAGGACATCGCCGAGTACATCGCTCGATCGCTCTCGTACTTCCGGGGAGAGGACTACGACGGGGAGTCGCCCGATCTCTTCGAACCCGCGGCGATCGTGGACATTCATGATCGGACCGGAGGAAACCCACGCGAGGTTCGCTTGGAGTGTCGGGAACTGTTCACGCGTGCGGCGTTCGTCTGGTACCGCTCCGGACAGGACATCGAACGGATTCACATCACTCCCGAACTCCGCCACCGACGTTTCGGAATGAACCAGTAATACTTAAAAGGCTGGTACCAGGTCACATGGATTGGCACCTTCCGGGAGTACACTGTCCCATTCTGATTTGTAACGAAGTACTTATATAGAAGGGCAATCAATCCTCGTCTGACTATGGCTCAACAAATGGGTAACCAGCCCCTCATCGTACTTTCCGAGGACAGTCAGCGAACCTCCGGAAAGGACGCCCAGTCGATGAACATCACCGCCGGGACCGCCGTCGCCGAGGCCGTTCGGACGACGCTCGGCCCGAAGGGGATGGACAAGATGCTCGTCGACTCGACGGGCAACGTCGTCGTCACGAACGATGGCGTCACCATCCTCGACGAGATGGACATCGAGCACCCCGCGGCGAACATGATCGTCGAGGTCGCCGAGACACAGGAGGACGAGGTCGGCGACGGCACGACCACGGCCGTCATCATCGCCGGCGAACTCCTGAGCAAGGCCGAGGACCTCCTCGAACAGGACATCCACGCCACGATCCTCGCACAGGGGTATCGCCAGGCGGCCGAGCAGGCAAAACAGATTCTCGAGGAGAACGCCATCGAGGTCACCCCCGAGGACGACGAGATCCTCGAACAGATCGCGGCGACCGCGATGACCGGCAAGGGGGCGGAAAGCTCCAAGGACACGCTGGCGGAACTGGTCGTCAACGCGCTCCAGTCAGTCGCTAACGGCGACGAAATCGACACGGACAACGTCAAAGTCGAGACCGTCGTCGGCGGCTCGACCGACGAGTCCGAACTCGTCGAGGGCGTCATCATCGACAAGGAGCGCGTCCACGACAACATGCCCTACGCCGTCGAGGACGCCGACGTCGCCCTGCTGGACACCGCGATCGAGGTCCAGGAGACAGAGATCGACGCCGAGGTCAACGTTTCGGACCCCGACCAGCTTCAGGAGTTCCTCGACCAAGAAGAGGCCCAGCTTCAGGAGATGGTCGATCAGCTCGCCGACGTCGGTGCCGACGTCGTCTTCTGCCAGAAGGGCATCGACGACATGGCCCAGCATTACCTCGCCCAGGAGGGCATTCTCGCCGTTCGTCGGGCCAAGAAGTCCGACATCAAGGCGCTCTCGCGAGCCACGGGCGGCCGCGTCGTCTCGAACATCGACGACATCACCGCCGAGGACCTCGGCTTCGCCGGCAGCGTCGCACAGCGCGCCGTCGGCGGCGACCAGCGTATCTTCGTCGAGGACGTCGAGGACGCCAAGGCCGTCACGCTCATCCTGCGCGGCGGCACCGAACACGTCGTCGACGAGGTCGAACGCGCCATCGAGGACTCGCTGGGCGTCGTTCGTGTTACCCTCGAGGACGGCAAGGTCCTGCCCGGCGGCGGGGCCCCCGAGGCCGAACTCGCGCTGGGACTGCGTGACCACGCCGACTCCGTCGGCGGCCGCGAGCAGCTCGCCGTCGAGGCGTTCGCCGACGCGATCGACGTCGTCCCGCGAACCCTCGCCGAGAACGCGGGTCACGACCCGATCGACTCCCTCGTGGACCTCCGCAGTCAGCACGACGCCGGCGACATCGGCGTCGGCCTGGACGCCTACTCCGGTGACATCGTCGACATGACCGAGGACGGCGTCTACGAGCCGCTGCGCGTCAAGACTCAGGCCGTCGAGAGTGCGACGGAGGCCGCCGTGATGATCCTCCGGATCGACGACGTGATCGCCGCCGGCGACCTCAAGGGCGGCGGCAGCGACGACGGCGACGACGGCGGCCCGCCCGCCGGCGGCCCCGGCGGTATGGGCGGCGGCATGGGCGGCATGGGCGGTATGGGTGGCATGGGCGGCGCGATGTAAGCGAGGTTCTGAGCGCAGCGAAGAACCTCGGAACGCCGAGCGGGGAGGAACGACCCGCGAGGCGAAGTCGGTCAACATCACATCAGCCCCCACGGCCACCGCCTGACGCCATCGCTCGCCGTCCGCTTGCCTCGCGGACGTGAACTAATTGATTCGACGAATTCTTTCGTTAATTCGATTTACCGCTACTACCTGGATAATTTCCGCTGTAATACTTCCGACTCAAACGAGTTGGTCGAGCTGGCGGTGCAGCTGGGCTGCCGTCTCGAAGCGAGTGAGCTTCCGGGGAGCCATCGCCTTGGCGACGATCTCGTCGACGGGCTCTGGAACGTCCGGGCGGACGTCGCTGGGGACCGGCGTCTCGTCGTCGAGGATGGCGGCCCGGACGTCGTCGTAGTCGCCGCGGTACGGATCCTCGCCGGTGAGGAGCCGGAACAGCACAGCCCCGAAGTGATAGACGTCGGTCGCGTGGTCGACCGAGCCGTAGCGATCGTCGAAGTACTCCGGGGCGGCGTAGCGGGGGTCGACGTACTCGGCGGGCTGGAAATGCCGCCGGAAGACCGTCATCACGCCGAGGTTGGCGAGGCTGGGTGAGGGATTCTCCTCGAAGCCGATCGAGGGGTAGACCACGTCGTGTGGGTCGATCCCGCCGTGGACCAGCCCGCGCTCGTTGACGGCCGCGAGGCCGGCGGCGAGGTCCCGGGCGTCCCGCAGGGCGACGTCGAGATCCGCGGGTCTGCGATCGGCAAGCGTGTGCTCGGCCCGTGGCGTCGCGACCCACGGCCGGGGGTGGTCGCCGTAGTCCGCGACGGCGACGATCCCCGTCGCCTCGTCGGCGCAGTACCACTGGTGGAGGCGTTCGTGGACGGCCGACCCGAACTCCCGAGCGCCTTCGCCGGGTTCGTCGAAAAACAGGAGATCGACGCCGTACTCGGCCTGGTCCATGCGAGCCCGGGAAGGCAAGATGTGGCCGTACCGCCCGCGTTCGGGCGGGTCGATCACGCTGATCTCGTCGAAGGCACTCACTAGCTGGACGGCGGCGAAGGCCTCGGAGTTCTCGGCGGCCTGGATGCGGCGGCGGCGCTCCTCGACGTGCTCCGGCGTCCCCGGTTCATCGGGGACGCTCCCGTCGGTGTCCGGCGTCGGTTCGGGCTCAGGTTCCGATTCGACCTCGTCATCGACGATTTGATCCGGCGGCTCGGGCTCGACCGGTTCGTCGGGCAGCGATCGCTCGTAGACTGAGACGCCCGGTTGAGACGTTTCGACGACGTGTTGGCTCCCGGAGGCCGTCGTCGCGCCGCCGTCGGCCCGGAGTTCCGCGTCGAAATCCCAGCTGCCGGCCTTCCGGACGGCCCGGACGACGGTCCCGTCGAACGCCCGGAGGGCGTTGCCGACCTGCTCGGGGTGGCGTTCGTGGAGCGTCGCGAGCGTTCGAACCAGGGCCTCCCGGTGAGCTTCTCCGGCGGATCGAACGAGACGGGCGGCGAGTTCGGCACCGAGCTGTGGGCGCTCGTCGGCCAGCCGGCAGGCCGTCCAGGCGGCACTGACGCGCGCCCGGCGAGCCTCGGCGGCCAGCCCGTCGAGCACCGACGGGAGGACTAACGAGAGTACGTCCTCGGCGTCGGGCTCGGCCGCGCGACGAGTGGCGTCGTCCCCGTCGCCCGTTTCGGTTCCCATTGGGGCATGCTATCCACCTCAACCACAAGAACCTCAGTCAGACAGTCGTCACACACCCTTCGGCTTCCGCCGTGTGACCGGGGTGTTTTTGGGCCGCTATGCCGAAGCGACCTGTATGCGAACGATCACGCTCGGCCCGTCGGGCACCTATTCCCACCGGGCCGCGTCGGCGCTTTCCGACGCCGTCGAGTTCACCGAGTCCGTCACGGCGATCGTCGAGGCGGTCGCCGACGGCGAGTACGACCGCGGGGTCATCCCGATCGAGAACAGCATCGAGGGCAGCGTCACCGAATCGCTGGACGCGCTGGCGGATTCCGACGTGGCGGTCGTCGCGGAGATCATCACGCCGATCCGCCACGGCTTGCTCGCCCAGAGCGACGAGTTCGACCTCGTCGCGAGCCACGCTCAGGCGCTGGCTCAGTGTCGGAGCTACCTCGAAGATCACTATCCCGACGCCGAGTTAGAGGCCGTCGCGAGCACGGCCCGCGGCGTCGAACGTGCCCGGGAAGACTCCACGATCGCCGCCATCGCCCATCCCGACAACGCGGGGGCGGACCTCTCGGTCCTCGCCGAGGACATCCAGGACCGGTCCTCGAACGCGACGCGTTTCTTCGCGATCGCCGGGCCCGAGGAGCGATCGGTCGAGGGCGGGAACACGTCGCTGATCGTCTACCCGAACGTCGACTATCCCGGCCTCCTGCTCGAACTCCTCGAGCCCTTCGCCGACCGGGACGTCAACCTCTCGCGGCTGGAGTCCCGACCCAGCGGCGAGCGACTCGGTGATTACGTCTTCCACATCGACGTCGAGGCCGGCCTCTACGAGCAGCGCCTCCAGGACGCTCTGGACGTCGTCGAGGAACTGGCGAGGGAGGGCTGGGTCAAGCGCCTCGGCTCCTACGATACCCGCCACGTCGTCGAGTAGTCATCACGATTGTTTCAGCCATCGTCGGTCACGAACTCATAGGCGTCATAGACCAGCGCGACCGTGAGGAGTCCGGTCACGACTGTAGGAAGGGGGCGTCGGGTCCGGACGGCGTCGATCGCCGCCAGACCAAGCGCCAGCAGGAACGTCCAGTGATCGAGCTGTCGGAGATGGTCGATGGCGCGGTCGGTCATCCTGGCCTCCGTCTCGGGCCTCCAGCCAGTTCAGTCGTCGGCTTCCGATTCCGTCTGGGCGCGGCGTTCGGCGGCCCGCTCGATGAACTCCTGGGGGAGTTCGTCGATTTCACCGGCCTGGACGGCCCAGAGTTTTGCATAGAGGCCGTCTTCGGCGAGTAGTTCCTCGTGGGTCCCGCGCTCGACGATCCGCCCGTCCTCGATCACGACGATTTTCTCGGCGTCCTTGATCGTCGAGAGGCGGTGAGCGATGGCGAAGGTCGTCCGGTCTTCGGTCAGTTTATCCAGCGAGCGCTGGATCAACATCTCCGTCTCCGTGTCGACGTCGGAGGTCGCCTCGTCCAGGACGAGGATCTCGGGATCCTTGAGGATCGCTCGCGCGAGGGCGATCCGCTGGCGCTGGCCACCCGACAGTTTCACGCCGCGCTCGCCGACTTTCGTGTCGTAGCCGTCGGGAAGGTTCTGGATGAAGCGGTGGGCTTCGGCCATCTTGGCCGCCTCGACGACTTCGTCCTTCTCGGCGTCGAACGTGCCGTACTCGATGTTCTCCCGGACGGTCCCGTAGAACAGGAACGTCTCCTGGCTGACGTATCCCAGGGCCTGTCGGAGACTCGGGATCGTCGCCTCGCGGAGGTCCGTCCCGTCGATTTCGATTGCCCCCTCGTCGACGTCGTACATCCGGAGGAGGAGCTTCATCACGGTGGACTTGCCCGCGCCGGTCGGACCGACTAAGGCGACGGTATCGCCGCCCTCGACCTCGAAGGAGATGTCCTCGACGATGGTCTCCTCGTCGTCGTAGCCGAAGGTGACATCGTCGAATTCGACGTGGCCGTCGGTGACGTCGAGGGGTTCGGCGTCGGGGTCCTCGACGATCCGACTGGGCGTGTCCATCAGCCCGAAGATGCGCTCGCTGGAGGCGTGGGCGCGCTGGTACATGTTGATGATCTGTCCGAACTGCGCCATCGGCCAGATGAACCGCTGGGACAGCAGGATGAAGCCGACGAACTCCCCCACCGAGAACTTGCCCGTGAAGAACCACGGCCCGGTTCCGGTGGTCTGGGAGGTGAACACCCACAGGCCCCCGACGAGGAAGGTGACGACGAACCCGACGCCCGACAGCAGCCGGAGGCCGGGGAAGAACTTGATCCGGGTGCCGATGGCGTCCCAGTTGGCGTCGAAGTAGTCTTCGGAGACATCGTCCACCCGATCGGATTCGAAGGTCTCGGTGTTGGCGGCCTTGATGACCTGGATGCCCCCGAGGTTGTTCTCTAGGCGTGAGTTGAGCTGGCCCACGGACGACCGGACGTCGGCGTACTTGGGTTGGATAGTCTCGACGAACTTGTAGGTGAAAAAGCCGATCAGGGGGACGACGCCGAGCGTCACCAGCGCGAGCTGCCAGTTCCAGTAGAAGAGGATGCCGGCGATGCCGAGCACCATGATCGACAGCCGGAAGAACGCGTTCATCCCCTCGTTGAGGAAGCGTTCGAGCCGGTTGACGTCGTTCGAGAGGATCGACATGAGTTCGCCTGTCTGCTTGTCGGCGAAGAAGTCCATGTTGAGCCGCTGCATCTTGTCGTAGGTGTCCGTCCGGACGTTGTGCTGGATGTTCTGGGCGAAGGTGTTCCACCCCCAGTTGCGCGTCCAGTGGAAGCCGGCCCCGATCAGGAACGCGGCGGCGATGATACCGACGGTGAGCCAGAGCTGTGCGCTCTGGGTTTCGGGAATCAGCGACTGGGGGACCAACCAGAGGCTGTACTGCTGGTCGTCGAAGATGGCGTCGATGGCGAGCGTAAGCAGGAGGGGCGGAAGCAGGTCGAGGATTCGGGCGGCGACGCTGCTGACGAACCCGATCGTGAACGGGAACGAATACTCCCGCCCGTATTCGGCAAACAGTCGGCGCATCGGGCGATCCGCGCGGTCGCGGACGTCCTCGAATACTTCGTCGTCGTCGAGGTCGATGCTCATTCGACTGTCCCAGGAGTCGCCGGGAGAAAAGACCATCGGAAAGATGGTGATAAATCACATCTTAGATTTGTTCCGTGTTGTCGAGACCCACCTCTCTGGCACCGGGTTCAGCACTGTACACACGCAAAACCACTCGACGATATCGGTTCCTGGAACCGGACAATTAGAACGGGTTGCCGCCGCCGCCCATGCCACCCATCCCGCCCATGTCCACATGTCGCCGCCCTCCATCTACTCATCATGCGTTCCATATCTGCATCGCCCATGCCCTGGAACTGATTGGGGGTCCGATCCATCATCTTGTGCTGCTCTAAGAGTTCCCGGATGTAGTCCTTGGTTTCTCCAATCTCACGCGTAAACGGGAATCTCCTGCTTCAAGGATCCAGTATTCCTAAGTGACAAGGACAGAAAAATTTCACCGTCGGCAAATATATGACTATGGATTCGCTGCGTGCTGACGGCTGGGAAGACGTTGTAGCGTTCTTTGTATCGGTAATAGCAGCAGTAGTCTCTTGGTATACACATGGTTTCTACCTGAACTGGGGCGTATTCGTCGTCGGTATTGGCACTGGCATCGTGGTATACTTCATTTTCGACTTCGTGGAGGATCGTCCTGTAGTGGTTGAATTTCCAATCACGATGGCACTTATTCTCGGTATGCTCATCGCGCTCTACGAAGAGACATTAGTCGCTGGAGTCGTCGCTGCCGTAGCAATGACTACTGCGATCAAAGCGTACGACGTGTATCTATAAGGGGGCCCCGTTGAACGTTCGATCTCCGGCACATCACGGGGTTACTGTTCACAATAGCTGCTTTCCGCCTGTTCTCGATCAGTCCCCGAAGGGCCCGCCGCCCATGCCACCCATGCCGCCCATATCGCCCATGTCCCCCATGTCGCCGCCCTCCATCTGCTTCATCATGCGCTCCATGTCGGCGTCGCCCATGCCCTGGAACTGATTGAGGGTGCGGTCCATCATCTTGTGCTGCTCTAAGAGTTCCCGGATGCGGTCCTTGGGTTTGCCCGAACCTCGCGCGATGCGTTCGGTTCGACTCCGGCCGATCTGACGGGGGTTCTCGAGTTCGGCCTCGGTCATCGAGTCCATGATAACCTCGAAGTCACGCATGCGCTCCTGGGTGACGTCCATGGCGTCGTCGGGCAACTGATCCATCATCCCGCCGCCGAGGCCGGGGATCATGTCCATGACCTGATCCAGCGGCCCCATCTTGTTCATCGCCTCCATCTGCTTGCGCATGTCCTTGAGGGTGAACTCGCCATCGAGCATGTCCTCCGGCCCCCAGTCACCCTCTTCGGCCTGGGTTTCCTCCATCGCGCGTTCGACGCGTTCCGTGAGTTGCTGAAGGTCGCCCATCCCGAGCAGCCGGGAGATGAACCCGGAGGGCTCGAAGCGCTCGACGTCCTTGACCGTCTCGCCGGTGCCCAGGAAGGCAATGGTCGAGTCGGTCTCGTTGACGGCGACGAGGGCACCGCCACCCTTGGCCGTCCCGTCGAGTTTGGTGATCACGACGCCGTCGATGCCGACCGCGTCCTCGAAGCGGCTGGCCTGTTCTTTGGCTTCCTGGCCGATCGCGGCGTCGAGCACCAGCAGGTTGTGGTCCGGGTCGGCGACCGACTCGATGTCTTCGAGTTCGTCGATGAGCCCGTCCTCCAGCGCGTGTCGACCAGCGGTGTCGACGATCTGGACGTCCGCGTCGTCGGTCGCTTCGAGTCCATCGCGGGCGATCTTGACGGCGTCGTCCTCGTCGGGATCGCCGTAGAAGTCGACTTCCGCTCGCTCGGCCATCTCCTCGGCCTGTTCGTAGGCCCCGGGCCGCCAGGTGTCGGTCTGGATGACCGCCGGCCGGAGCCCCTTTTTCGAGAACCACCAGGCGATCTTCGCCGCGGAGGTGGTCTTCCCTGATCCCTGGAGGCCCGCCAGCACGATCGTCTGTGGCTCCAGGGGAAGTTCGGTCGATTCGCCGACCAGGTCGACGAGTTCCTCATAGACGATGCGCAGTACCCAGTCCCGCGCGGAGGTACCGGCCGGCGGCTCCTCCTCTAAGGCGCGGGTCTCGATGCTGTCGGAGAGGTCCATCACCAGGTCGACGTCGACGTCGGCCTGGAGCAGCGATCGCTGGATCTCCTTGACGACCGCCTGGACGTCCTCCTCGCTGATGCGGGACTTCCCCCGGAGGCCGTCGAGTGCCCCCCGCAGGGACGATCCCAGATCGTCGAGTACCATTTGTCCCTCGGTAGGCGATGACGGCGGTAAAGCCTTTTTGTCGGCCGTGCTCGGGCTGCCCTTTGATTTCGCGGACGCCGCCCGGGCTCAATTGTCGCCGGTGAGTGGGACGACGACGTCGTCATCTTCGCCAATTGCCCCCTGCTCGCGGAGCCGCTCCAGCCCGGCGACCGCCGTCGCGCTGGTCGGCTCGACTGCGAGTCCACACCGGGCAAGTCGATCGTGGGCCTGCTCGGTCTCGGCGGCCGTGACGGCGATTGCGTCGCCGCCACTCGCTTCGATCGCGTCGAGGATCCCGCCCCGTCGGACCGGCTCGGCGATCTGGATGCCGTCGGCGAAGTCGTTCCGGCCGGCGTCGCGATCGTTCCCGCGGGCCGCGGCGATCGGTGCGACGCCGCTGGCCTGGACGCCGAAGAGTCGCGGCACGTCGTCGATCCAGCCGGCACGCTGCAGGCGATCGAACCCGCGAGACGCGCCCAGAAACAGCGTCCCGTGACCCAGTGGCGTCACCACGGCGTCGGGGGCTTCCCAGCCGCGCTGGGCCGCGACTTCGAGCGCGAACGTCGCCGTCCCGACCAGAAACAGGGGCTCCCAGGCGTGGCTGGCGTAGTAGCCGTCCCCTGCCTCGACAGCATCAATGCAGGCCTGGGTCACGTCCGCTCGGTCGCCCTCGACCTGCCGCAGGGCGGCTCCCGTCCGTTCGATCGCCCGAAGTTTCCCCGGTTTGGCGTCGCTTGGCACGAAGATCTCGGCGTCAATGCCGGCACGGGCGGCGTAGGTCGCGATCGCCAGCCCCGCGTTTCCCGAGGAATCTTCGATCACCCGGTCGGCCCCCCGATCGAGGGCGTGGGAGACGACGACCGCGGCACCGCGATCCTTGAAGCTCCCCGTTGGAAACAGGTGTTCGCGTTTGTACTGGACGCCGTCCTCCTTTCCGTTGAGCAGCGGTGTCCACCCTTCGCCGAGTGTCACCCGGGCGTCGACGGGCAGGAAGCCTTCGCAGCCCCAGAGTCCGGCGTCCCGGTCGAGCTCGGGCGGCTGTGCGGGCAGATCGGGGAGCCCCCGCAGGTCGAGCGGACTCCCGCATGCACATCGCCAGGGGCCCTCGAGTGGGTACGTCCGTCCGCAGTCAGTACAGACGCGCTCCATGTGTGCTCTTTCGGGCCCGGGATCACGGATCTGTCGCTCGTAATTCTCTCGCCCAGTGTCGCTCGGGATGCAGTCGCCTCAGGCCCTCGGTGCTCAGTCGGCCGCAGCGTGGTCGGTTCGGCGTTCCCAGCCCGGGTCGAGCCGACGCCGGACTGCGGGGACGAGCGACGCGTCGAGCGAGTACCGGCCGCTTCCGACGACCAGCAGTGCCGAGAGCAGCCCGAACAGCGTGATGTGAGCCAGCACGGGGTCGTCGGGCAGCCCGAACAGCGTCGTCGTTAGCATCAGGAACCCGACGGCGGCGGTCCCTCTGGTGAACAGTCCCAGGATGAACGCAACGCCGACCGCGGCCTCGACCAATCCAGCACCGAACACCCACAGCTCCGGGGACACCGGTACGACCGCGGTCAGGTTGTACTTCTCGACCACTGCGATGCCACCCGCCGGGTTGAGCCACTTCTGTGTGATACCGAGAAACATGAAGTTCACCCCGACGAACAGCCGCAACAGGGGGGCAACCGGTAACTCGTCGATCCCCACTTTGGCGATCATCTCCGCGGGCGTGGGCAGTCCGCGGGCGCGGCTGGCGAGCGTCCCCTCGGTGACGACCAGCCGCCGAAGCAGCATGTCCGCGCTGGGCTGGCCGGCACCGACGATCATGATGGCCAGAAAGCCCGCGATGTACTCGCTGGCCAGCAGGAGTGTACTGTCAGTGGCGAGCAAGCCGAGATAGATGACCAGCCCCGCGGCGGCGACCAGTCGCGTCGCCAGCCCGAACAGGAGCAAAAACCCGATCGCGACCTGGAGGAGGCGTGCCTCGACCGGCAGACTCGGCGTGAAGAGGTAGCCGGCGAAGCCGGCCCCCACGAGGGGCAGACCGACCGTCAGCCGGAGCATCCAGGGCAGGTACGGCCGGTAGGACTGCAACGTCCGGCTGGCGACGGCGATATCCGGCACCAGTCGCGAAAACCGGAAGTAACCGGCGAGGAGCAGCCCCGCACCCAGTGCGCCACCGGCCAGCAAGGCGACGCTTGCTGGGTCACTGAACACGGCGGCGAAGAGCTCGGCCGCGCTCCCGGTACTATCCTCGTCGGTGACGTACTTGACATGGGCACTTGCTTGGCCAGCAAAACCGACTGATGAGACTCCAGCGAGCAGGAGTGTAAGGAGTGTCCGATCCGAAGCTGTTGGCATAGGAAACCTAGGGCCGAGAGGAGTAATATCCTTGGCCTCCCGGAATTTCGTGTCGGCACGGGGTCACGTTTCGATCGTCGATCCGTCTCGACAGCTGTCGCCGTCACAGTCGCCGCCGTGGTGGGATCGGCCGGTTTGATTCCGTGGTGACGCCGCTCCCGAACGTTCGTCTGAGGCTCGCACCGAAGCCGACGATAGCGACGACGCCGACCACGGTCGGCCCCAGTATTGGCACGGCCGACAGACCGACGAGAGTGGTCGCACCCACGAGGACACCGAGCCAGGTCGTGAGACGCCCCGATCGGTGACTGATCGTCTTGCCGAGTGCCAGGATCGCGACCGCGTCGCTCACGAGGACGAAACACGCCTGGATGGTGAACGTGACCAGCCAACTCAGCGCCCGGAACTGACTGTACACACCAAATGCTACCAGGGTCAGCAAGGGAATCGCGTAGCCGACTGCGCCGACGATTCCGACACCGAACGAGAGTAGTGTACTTGTTCTGGCAGTCCGGGTTGCGTCCGCCGTCCACTTCGGGGCGAACGCGAGCAGAAGCGGCACCAGACACACCGCGATGATGGTTCCGGCCCCGAGGATCTGGAACGGTTCACCCCCGGAGACGGTGCTGAGCGGTTCAAGCGGATCGCCGAAGGCCATTGGTGTTCCCCCACCCACATCACTCACCGTGTCGTGGCACTAATCCGGGGAAAATAAATCTCGTGATTGTCGCCCTATACGTCGAGTGCTTCCATCGACTCGACGTCGAAGCGCAGCACTTCGGGCTCGCCGTCGAGCAGGTCCGGGAGGTGTTCGCCGAAGGCCTGGTAGTGCTCCGTCTGGGTGTGGGCCTCCAGCGCTTCGGCGTCCTCGTAGCGCTCGATGAACCGGATCACGTTCTCATGTTGAAGGTCGACCGTGGCTCGGTACTCGATGGTGCCGTCCTCCTGGTTCGACCCCTCGACGAGGTCGTCGGTGAGTTCGATGGCTTGCTCTCGTTTCTCGGGCTTGATCGGGAACGACGCGTGAAGTACGATCATGTGGCTTCCTCGCGTGGTTCGACCCCTGGCGATGTAAGTCCTGTCGAAGCGGGGGAAGCCGGTCGCCACTGCGGACGGATGCGGGCGTCCGGGCCGCCGACGCTATTCGATCGCAATGATCCCATCGCCGACTGGGACGTACAGCAGTCCGTTGCCGATTGCTGGTGGGTTGGGGGTTGCCGACCAGGATATCGATACGTTGTGTTCCGCGTAGTTGACCGAATCGAGAACATCCCCCTCGGTCGAAATCGCTTTCACGCCCGGTGTCGAGGTATCATAAATAACGTCCCCGGCAGCGACGGGAATTCCGATCGTCTCGCCGATCTCGACCGACCAGGCAAGCGAACCGTCTTCGATAGCAAAACAATGGAAGGTCTCGGGGTCGTCGTTTCCCCCGAACGCGCCATAGCCCGTCGCGACAACGAGATCGTCCATCGGGAGGGGCATGCCATAGACACCGGAGGCCGGGGGAAGTTCGTCGACGTTTTGCTCGGTTACGTCGGATAATTCAAGATACGGGTGGTTTTCACCCTCGATCCCCGGTGGTCTGTATCGGGATCGTTCCGCCCCATCCTCAGTGTCGAGGGCGACGAGCGGAGACATCCACCCACCGCTCCCCTGCCGGGAGCCGGCAGTATAGATGTCCTCAGCGATCGTCGGTAGCGTGAACCCGAGGGGATCGCTCACGGGTTCGAGATGGGGTCCTGAAATATCGAGCGGCGTGTCCCACGCGAGGTCCCCGTCGTCGATATTTCGGGCGAGAAGGTCGGTTGGCTCATCTTCTTCCGTCTCCCTGGCATAGATGATGGTGTCTCCGGCGAGCGAACCAAACGGTGCCGTTGTTTCAACCATCGTGTCGACGGCCCACTTCTCGGCACCGGATTCGGCGTCGAACGCGTATAGTCCACGCTCATCGGTGTCGTCCACGGATATCTCGACGAAGATCCTGCCGTCGTCAACGATCATATTCCCTGCAGACGACAGTCCGAGATCGAGTTCGCGCTCGGTCTCACCGGTTTCCGGATCGAGGACGGTGACGCCCAATGAATCGCGTGGCGCGGTTTCACCTTCGGCGTCGGTGGCGTCACGTCGATAGTCCGCTGGGACAGTTGGCTGGTAGATCTGCCCGTCGTCGATCCGGTGGCCAAAATACGGCACTGCGTTACCGTTCGCTAACACAGGCAATTCTCGGGACCACTTGATCGCTCCGGACGTGTCTGTTGCGACCAAACGACGGTGTGTCATATACGTCTCGCCTGGTCTCTCATTGTTCCTGCTCTGGAACTGCACCCCCCAGATAAGCAGGTCATCGGCGAGCAGTGGCCACGTCGAATGCGTTCCCATGACGAGCCCATTCGAGAGGTCGATGTCTTCGACTTCTTCGGCGATGTCCTCGTACCGCAACTGCCAGGCGACCGACAGCGACTCGCCGGGCCCCTCCTCAGCAGCGATCCGGCCTGTCCGAGCCACGTCTCCCCTATAGGCACCCCAGTTCTCGCCCCCGTCGCTAGTATTGCCCCCCAGCACGGCGTCGAGCTGTCCACAGCCGGCTAGGGACGTTGTTAGTGCCCCGATACTCGCCAGGCCGAACTGCCGTCTGTTCATGTTGATAGATTTGACAGTACGCCATATAATAGTTCTCACTCTAGCTACACTATCCGGTCACAATTCGGGACCGAACCAGCGCGTCAGTACGAGTCGATGTCGGTACCGACAGAACAGACGTACTCGCCGGTCGCCACTTGTGGGAGTCGGCGCGTCCGCCAGAAGATGCCCGTCGAGTCGGCGGTCACCCGCTCTTTGACCGTCCCGAAGACGTCGGTGACGGTGAACAGCGTCTCGCCGCGATCGACCCGCTCGCCCAGATCGGGCTCGAAATCGAGGAGTCCGCCCGCCGGCGCGCCGTACTGGTCGAAGGAACTCGCTCTGGTCTGGGGGTCCATCGGGGCCTCTCCGTCGAGAAAGTCGTAGTGTCTGAGCACGTTCCGGACGCCTGTAACGCCGATCTTGATCGACTCCTCGTCGAACCCGACCGCCCCGCCGAGTTCCGGATCGATCGTCGGCACGCCCTCGTCGGGGGCGGCCCGCGCGAGTTGGCCGTCCGGGCCTTTCTTGTCGAGGACGGTCCCGCAGTCGAAGGCCTTCGCGAGTTCGAGACACTCGTCGTGCAACCGGTGGCGGGTGCCACATCGGACCCGTGTTTCATCGATCATCCGGCTGGTCGAACCCTGGTGGAGGTCGATCACGAGGTCGGCCCGCATCGCCGCCTCGAACGTCGCTGCGGCGATGCGCTCGCTGGTCGTCCCCGTTTCCTCGCCGGGGTAGGCCCGGTTCATCTTCGTGTCGTCGATCGGGTTGCGGTGCTCGGCCACCTGGAAGGCGTGGTAGTTGACGATCCCGACGATCAGGATCGTCCCGCTGATCTCCGTCGGATCGAGTCGCGGGACCAGCCGCTGGATCACGCCGACGCCGTTGAGTTCGTCGCCGTCGCTGGCGGCCTGCAGATACAGTGTCTTCCCATCTTCTGTTCCGTTGACGACCGCCACCGGCAACCCGACGTCACTCCCGTCCCGTGTCTCGCCGACGTACAGTCGCCCGGTGGCGACCTCGCCGGGATCGGCGCTCGCCGTGCCCAGATTCGTCATTGGGGGAACTGCGAAGGGGAACGGCCTTTAGTGTGCTGTCTCCGGCGTGGGATGCACGCTTTGGAGACCGCTCGCAGAATCAGGCCACGATCGACCGTCTCAGGCTTCGATCTTCTTGTAGTCGATGTACTCGCCGCCGCGGAAGTCCTCCAGCAGGTTGATCGCCGCCGTCGTCCCCTCGCCGACCGAGACGTTGACCTGGCGTTGCCCGCCAGTCAGGTCGCCGGCAGCGTAGACGCGGTCGACGCCCGTGTACTGGTCCTCGTCGACGTCGAGGTACGAACCGTCACGCGGAATGCCCAGCATGTCGGCGATGTCGGTCCCGCCCGCCGCGCCGAGCGCGATGAAGACGCCTTCGACGTCGAGTTGCTCGCCCGCGTCGAGTTCGACACCCTCGACGACCTCGTCGCCGACGATGTGATCGACCGGTTCCTCGATGACCGGAATGCCCTCGCCCTCGAGCTGGTCGAGCAGCGCGTCGTCCATGTCGATAGCGTTGCCGTTGGTGAGCACGCGCACGTCGTCGGTGTAATCCAGCAGCATCATCGCCTCCTTTGCGGCGTAGTTGCCCGCACCGACGACCGCGACTGGCTTGTCGCGATAGAAGAAGGCGTCACACTCGACACAGTAGGAGACGCCGCCGCCCTCGTAGTCGTCGACGTGGGGGATCGCCGGCGTCTCGTAGGACGCGCCGGTCGCGAGGATGACGCCCTTCACCTCGTACTCGTCGACCTCGGTCTCGATGCGGTAGCCGTCGCCGTCCTCGCCGACCTGGACGACCTCTTCCTCGACAATTTTCGCGCCGAACTTCGTCGCCTGCTCGCGGCCCACGTCGACGAGTTCGGGGCCGCTCGCGCCCTCCGGGAACCCGTAGACGTTCTCCATCCAGTCGACATCCCTGGTCGTGCCACCGCCCTTGTCGAAGACAAGCGTTTCCTGATCTGCGCGTGCCGTGTAGACGGCTGCGGCCAATCCAGCCGGACCGCCACCGATGATCGCTACGTCTGCCATTGTGTATTGATAGTACAATACCGTCGCGTATAAACGACTCGCTTCGGGCGAACTATACGCCGTATTCTGCATGAATAGTCATGTTTTGCGGGCCATTATCGCTTGGTAGCAGTCAACAGTTCGAGCACAATATTGCGGGACTTGTGATCAAATGGTGCCGATCCGCGCTTAGACCATCCCGAAGAGATTCGCCAGCGCGATCCCGAGCACCGTGGCGAAGGCGACGTGCAGCAGCGTCAGCGCGGCCGTCGCGGGTCGGGGCAGGTCATAGACCGTCGAGATCGCGACGGCGTCGGCGAGAACGGTCGCGACGACGACGATCCCGACACCCAACTCGGGGGAGACGAAGCCGACGCTCGCCACGCCGTAGCGCTGGAGCAGCAGCGAGACGACCGCCGGGACCGCGCCGGCGTAGGCGGCCCGCTGGGAGCGGACCTCGCCGATAAAGAACGTCGCTGCGAGGTGGAGTGTCACGGCGTAGAACACCCACGCCCCGACGAAGGTTGCGACCAACAGGACGAGGGTGCTACTGAATGGCCCGCCCTGCAACGGGATCGGTGCGAGAGACACCGCTGGCGCGTCGATCGCAGCGAGAGAGAAAGACGGGGAGAGCGTCCACATACTCGCGATTCGAGTCGCAGTCGTTTCTGCGTTGTTATTCCAGCAGGCCGAGTTCTTCGAGCCGGGAGACGATCTTGTCGACGGCCTTCTTGGCGTCGTCGGGTTCCTTGCCGCCGGTGATGACGAGCTTTCCGGAGCCAAAGAGGAGTGCGACGACGTCGGGGTCGTCCAGCCGGTAGACGAGACCGGGGAACTGCTCGGGTTCGTACTCGATGTTCTCCAGTCCCAGCCCGATCGCGATCGCGTTCAGGTTGAGATTCCGGCCCAGATCGGCCGAGGTGACGATGTTCTGGACGACGATCTCGGGGTCCTCGTCGACCTGAATCTCCAGGTCACGGAGCTTCCCGAACACGATCCGGAGACTCTCGTGGACGTCGTCGGTACTCTTTGCGCCGGTACAGACGATCTTGCCTGATCGGAAGATCAGCGCCGCCGACTTGGGTTCCTGGGTCCGATAGACGAGGCCGGGGAACTGCTCGGGGTCGTAATCGGCCCCTTCGAGGTCCATCGCCACGCTCTGGAGATCGAGCTCCTGACCGATACCGGTTGAGGCGACGACGTTTTCGATGTTGATTGTTTCCTTGGGGTCAACCATGACTCGAACTATAAATCGTATTTAAGGCTTATAAAGGTTGGTATTTAACGTTTATAAGCACCCCTATATTCGGGGTACGGTCGTTTTGACGGGCAAATAGACGGGATTTCAGGTGAGAACGATAGGCAGCCATTTCGACCGCGTCCACCACGATCGAACCGTCTTCAGCCCCGATCGCCAGAACCAAGCATCGAGCCCTGTTGCTGAGACGCGTGTACCTGCTGGAACTCGCCGGTACCGACGACGCCTTTGCCGCCTACGAAGCCGACAGCGCTGCCAGTCGGGTCACCGTCCGCGGCGGGGGTGTCGCGACTGCCCGCGGGATCACTGATCGGGTGTCACAACTGGCGTTGACCCATCGGGTGAGTGACCTGCTCGGGACGGCTGCGCCGAACCTCGACAGCGCTCGCGCGCTGCTCGAAGCGGCCAGCATCGACCGCTCGGGGTCGGTCGCGGTGCGAGCGCGGGACGTCCGCGGCGCGACGGGCGTGAGCACGCAGGCCGTCGAGCGCGCGCTCGGTTCGATACTTGTCGAGCGCGGGTTCGCGGTCGATCTCGACGATCCCGACTACGAACTCCGGGCGGTGTTCGCCGGCCCGCCCTCGACAACTGAGTGGGATGGCGACGGTATCGAAATCGCGCCTGACGCTGGCGAGGACGGACTCTGCGCGCTCGGCTGGCTCGCGGTCGAACCGGAGCGGGACTTCACCGATCGCGCGCCGACCGATCGCCCGTTCTTCCAGCCGGGGAGCATGGACCCGGCCCTCGCCCGAGCACTGGTCAACGTTGCCGGCGCACGGCCCGGCGCGCGCGTGCTCGATCCGATGTGCGGGACTGGCGGCCTCCTGCTGGAAGCGACGCGGGTCGGCTCGGCGGTCGTCGGCGTCGATGCCCTGGAGAAGATGGTTCAGGGGACGCGCGAGAATCTCGTGGCTGCGGGGGCTGACGAGTTCCTTGTCTGCCGGGGCGACGCCAGGCGGCTTCCGTTCGAGGCTGATACGTTCGATGCCGTCGTCGTCGATGCGCCGTACGGGCGACAGACCAAGGTGTCGGCGGACTCGCTGGCTGTGCTACTCGAAGATGCACTCGGGCAAGCCCGTCGGATCGCGCCCCGGGCCGTCGTCGTCGGGGATCGCCCTTGGGCTGCGGTAGCTCGCGAGGCTGGCTGGACCGTCTCGGCCCAGTTTCAGCGCCGCGTCCACCGCTCGCTCGATCGATTCGTTCACGTACTCGACCGCGGGTAAGTCCGTCAAGCCCTGGCTGCCGCCGAGAGTGCTTCCCCGTTTCCCCAATCATGCCGCCTGGAGTATCTTCCTCATCATGTCGAGTTCCTGGATGAGATCGTCGTCACCGATCGAATCAGCTTCCCCCTCAAAGTACCCCCGGAACCGTTCGATCCGGGACTCGTAGGGCGAAGAGACCGCCAGCGGCTGGGACTGCTGTTCCCACTCACCGAGCGGCAGGTCTTCCGGTGGGACCCCGATTTCGCTGTCAGCCGTGACCGTGACTCGGTCAGGATCGCGTTCGTGGACCATCCAGTTTCGCAGGAGATCGGCATACCGGGCCAGCAGGACCGCTTTCCGGATTCCCGTGTTTGCGAAATGTTCCGGCGACTCTTCCGGGAATTCGATGGTCCGCGTCGTCTCGTCCGCCGACCCCGATCGATCCTTCCAGGACGCCCGCAGCGTCATGTCTCCGCTGGCTTCCCCGTCGAGTTTGACCAGGACCACGCCGCCGCGGGTTTCACCGTCCGATTTCGGGGACGGGAACAGCGTGTTCACTGAAAGCAGCTCGTCGGTCGCGTCTTCGGCAGCCGTCGAGCCGTACACGGTCGCGATCTCGGCGTCCGCAGCGTCGAGTTCCACCGAGAGATCGTACACGAGCGGCGTCACCATGTACTCGAACTCCTCGCCGAGATATGTCTCGAATTTCTCGGCGGAGTGGACCGATCGGTAGTTCGCGCCGCGGACGGCGGTGATCTCGTCGACGAGTTCGGGGTTGAAGTCGACGCCGACGCCGACGAAGCTGGTATGAATCCCGTCTTCGGCGTAGCCCGCGAGACGATCCTGTAGCGCCTGGTCGTCGGTCTGGCCGGTGTTCGGCATCGCGTCGGTGACGACGATCTGTCTGGTCTCGGCTTCCGTGGGGTCGGCGTCGGCGTACTCGCCGAGCATGTCGGCGGCCTCGGCCATGCCGTCGGCGATGTTCGTCCCGCCGCCGGCCTGGATGTCCTCACGGATGTGCCCACGGATCGCGTCCATGTCTGTCGTCTCGACCTCCCGGAGTGGCTTGGCGACGGTCGCCTCGTTGTTGAACAGGACGACTCCCACCCGATCGTCGGGGTCGAGCTGCTCGGTCAGCGCCACCAGGGCGTCCTTGGCGACGGCCATCTTCGTCCGGCTGTCTCCCTCCTCGACGGTGTGTCTGTTCCCGAAGCGATCGTAGTAGTACTGGTCGAACTGCGACCCCATCGACCCGGAGATGTCGAGGACGATCACGACGTCGAGCCGCTTGCGTTCGAAGGTCGACGTATCCAGCGTCGAGTTGAGTCCGACCGTGAAATAGCGGTCTGTGGACTCGCCCAGCGGGTCTTCCGTGATCGCCGTCGCGTATGAGGGACAGAACAGCGACGAGCACTCACCTGTCCCGCCAGTGTCGAAGTAGTAGTTGTAGAACAGTCCCTCGACCGGAAGGCTGTCGGGGAGTGGCAGGTACCCCTCCTCGACGTTGCGCCGGAAGTCCGCGACGTTGCTCGCGCCGCCGGCGGCAAGCCCGAGATCGGCACTTTCCGCGTTGGCACTCAATTGGACACCGGCCCCGCTACTCGCGTTCAGGCCGTCGGTCCGCTCGGCCGGGTCGTACTGCCAGTCGTCGACCGCGTCGGATTCCCGATCCTCGTCACCCAGCAGTCCGGCACAGCCGGCAAGCAATCCACCGGTACTGGCCGCACACAGCCGGAGGTACTGTCGCCTGCTGTGAGCCATGTCCGTCGTTACTGTCGCCGTTTATATTAATACGCTGAACGGTCAAGCGGCTGTTTGATTATCGGCCGTAGCGACGAGCATGCCGGTGACTCGATGGGCGGGCCATTCCCCCACCCGACCGGGTCGCTCACTCGACCGTCCCTATTCGAGGGACTTCGCCCGGTTCTGGAATTCGCCGCCACAGTCTGCACACTCGCCGGGGTGGGTCTCGGCCTCGACGATCGTCCCACACCCCATGCACTCGAACTGCGAGGTCACGTCCGCGGTGTCGTCCTCGACGTCCTGATTGTGTGGCATCGTAACATGTCCGGCCGCTATTCTTAAGTATTAATCGTACGAGGAATATGATGGCATATATACACATGGTGTTTCGTGTGGGTCACCCCACGATACTCACTCCCAGTTAGTCCCGGCGATCGGGCGACGCAGGCGGTTTGCGTTGGACACAACAGGAGTAACCGGCCGGGCTTGCACAAGCCGCACGGCTTTTAGTCGTGAGTCGGGTATACGGTTTCACGCAATGATTTCAGAGGGCTGCGAGCAGTGTGCCAAGGGCGGGAAGATGGTGATCTTTGTCTACGGCTACTGCGACCAGCGCGACTGCTTTTACTGTCCGCTCGGCGAGAACCGCAAGAACGTCACCGATGTCTACGCCAACGAGCGGAAAGTCGAGGACGATCAGGACCTCATCGAGGAAGCAAAGCGCATGGACGCGCTGGGCTCGTCGCTGACCGGCGGCGAACCCCAGGAGGTCATGGACCGCACCTGCCGGTATATCTCCCTGCTCAAAGACGAGTTCGGCGAGGACCACCACATCCATCTGTATACCGGCATCACCGGGGGGCGCGAGAACATGCGCCGCCTCGCCGAGGCCGGTCTGGACGAGATTCGGTTCCACCCGCCCCTGGACATGTGGGGTGACCTCCACGGCACCGAGTGGGAGGATATTCTCTATATCGCCCGCGAGGAAGGGCTCACGCCGGCCTTCGAGATTCCCGGTATCCGTCCGGAGGACGAGTTCGTCACCTTCGTCGAAGAGGGGGCCGCCGAATTCGTCAACGTCAACGAGTTCGAGATGAGCCAGGGCAACTACCGCCGGATGCAACAGCAGGGCTTCGACCTGAAGGAGGACCACATGAGCGCCGTCGAGGGGAGCCACGACGTGCTCGACTCGATGGCCAAACACCCGAAAGTCTACTTCTGTACGTCGGTGTTCAAAGACGCCGCCCAACATCGTAATCGGCTCAAGCGGATGGCCAAGAACGTCCGTCGTCCCTTCGACGAAACCACCGACGACGGTACCCTGGTTTACGGCAAGGCCTGGGTCGAGGCCGATCGCCTCGACGAACTCGGCGTCCCCGCGGAGTACTACGTCGAGAAATCCGAGCACGTCGAGATGGCGTGGTGGCTCTTAGAGGAGATGATCGAGGAGGGCGATATCGCGGAGGGCGAGATCGTCGAGCAGTATCCGACGGTCGACGGGACGGTGGTCGAGCGGACGCCGCTTCCGGAAGTCTCCGCCGAGCGAAGTGAGGCGGTTCGCTCGGATCGAACGGCGTGAGATCCGTGGTAGTTTTGGCCCAGCTTTTGCGACGAGGGGTAGCCAAGCGAAGCGCGGCTACCCGAGGAGGAAAAGGTGGGACTGGGACGGTGGTCGAGCGGACCCCACTTCCGGAAGTCTCCGCCGAGCGAAGTGAGGCGGTTCGCCCGGATCGAACGGCGTGAGATCCGTGGTAGTTTTGGCCCAGCTTTTGCGACGAGCGGGTTGCGGGCCGTCGGCCCGCAACCGGGAGCCGTGGCGGTTCCACCGCCACGCGGTAGCCGAGCGAAGCGCGGCTACCCGAGGAGGAAAAGGTGGGACTGGGACAGTGGTCGAGCGGACGCCGCTTCCTGACGGATCGATCGATGGGACTGAGTCGGCCCAGTCTGTTCGAGCCGAGTAGGTACGACGGCTCGAGGTCGGGGCCGGGCCCCGCCGTCAGCGTCGAACGATCCGTCGAGCGAGCCAGACACAGCCCACGCCGAGGATAGCGCCGGCGACGACGTCGGTTCCCCAGTGGATGGCCAGGTACATCGTCGAGATCACGACGCTGCCGCCGACGAGCGTCGCGATCGGGAGCCATCGAGGATAGACACGGCGGGTCCGGTACGCCAGGGCGATCACAGTCACCGACAGGGACGTGTGCAACGACGGGAAGACGTTGGTGTTGGCGTTCACTTCACTCACGAGAAACTGCGAACTCGGCCAGTTCGTATACAGGAGTGGCTCCGTGAGGTCCGGGAGCAGGTTTCGTGGGCCATAGGCGATGAAGACGAGGTACAAGCAAAGCCCGATCGCATAGTTGAGCGCGTAGGCTATCGCCGCCGTCCGGAACCACTCCATGTCGTCGAGAACGAGATACGCCACGAGCGGGAACACCAGCACGAAGACGTATCCATAGACGTAGATCAGCGAGAAGTACGTCGTCAGCCACGGGTGGGCGAGCGATTGGATCGCCGGGACGAGGTTCCCCTCGATCGCATAGATATCGCCAGTGATGTTCCAGCCGATGAGCCAGGAGACTTCCACGCCGACTTCCCGGACGACACTGTTGATGGCGAGCACGCCGCCGAGTAATGCAAGCGAGGGGATGGCGTTCCGTGCTATCGAGCGATAGTCGGTCCGAAGTCGGGTGAATCGTCGCCACCCGATGACGACTGCCGTCGTGACGCTTACCAACACGACGGTGACGGCTATCACCATGCCCAGCAGTGTGATCGGGACCGTCATCCGCGCAACCGCCCGTCGTCGTCGTAGGTGTACCCTGCTTCGCGGAACGCGTCCCTGGCTTCGGACACGTCGATCTCACCATCCGATCCGGCGAACGGAACGAACGGATCGTCGCCGTCCCATTCGAACTCCGTCGGTTCCCAGGCCGTTCCGGCAAGCGGCGTCGCCGCTGGTGTGGCGTAGCCCTCGAACACTGTCGAGGCGATGTACTCGGAATCGAGGAGTCGAGCGACCGCCTGCCGGAAGCGAACGTTGCCGAATGGCTCACGCCGTGCGTTGAATCCCACGTGATAGAACGACCGTGAGTCCGTCATGTAGGTCTCGATCGAGTCGCTGTCGGCCACGCTGTCGAGAACCTTCGGATGGACGGGACTGCCGGTTGCATCGACCGTCCCGTCGGTGACGAGTGAGACTGCCGCCGCGTCCGACGGCGCGACCCGGACGTCGAATCGCTCGAACGGGATCGTGAATCGGTCCGGACCGCCACCGACCAGAAAGTGCTCGTCGAACCGCGAGAAAACGACTTGCTCTCCCGGCGTTCGTGACTCGAACTGTAACGGACCGCTTCCGACCGGGTCGGTGTTTGCCCAGACCAGTGCCTGCGTGATGCCTTCCGAGATGTCGATCCCGGCGATGTTCGTCTCTCCGGTCTTTTCCTGCCAGACGTGGGACGGAAGCATCGGGACCGTCAGCGCACGGGCTGCGACTGTCTCGACAGTGTCGCCGAACCCGAACCGCACGGTCCGGTCGTCGAGACGCTCGACCGACTCGACCAGCGACGTTCGGCCCCGGAATCGGGGCGAGTGCACGGGCATGTCCCCTGTCCCCAGGCTCGTGTCATCGAGAAACCGATACGTGAAGACGACATCGGCTGCCGTCAGGTTCTGCCCGTCGTGCCAGGACAGTCCTTCCCGGAGGGTGACGGTCGCCGTCACGCCCAGGTCCGCAGTCCGTCGCCACGTCACGTCGGTGGCCAACCACGGCCTGATCTCGCTGCCCTGCTGTCGGGCGAGTGGATCATAGAGGAGCTTGGTCAGCGTGTTGGGTCCACGGTACTCGACCGCGATGGGGTTGCAGTTCTTCGTGATGCGGTCGTCCGTCAATACGACCCTGAGCGTCGTTGGATCCTCGCTCGGAGCGTCTGCAGGGCGATCGACGGCCAGATAGTTGATCGGCCTGTCGAGGCCGTCCACAGACCAGTTGTCGAACCGGTCGGTCCGGACCACAGTGATGTCCTTGGGGAAACACGCCATGGCGAACGGCTGGATCTCCCCGACGGCCTCTGTGGCCGACGTCACGGCACGTTGTCGGTCATCCGTTGTCGTTGATCGCTGATCGACCAACCGCTCGTCGAGTCCGAGGTCGGAGATCCCGAAGGGGTTTTGCCACCCCTGCTCGGTAACGAACCGTGAGTGCAACGCGGGCCGAAGGAAGTCGGGGTCGTGCTGTGGTGGATATTGGCCCACGTAGACGTCAAAGGACTGGTTCAAGAGGATATCGCGGAGCAACTCCGTATTTGCTACCAACTCGATCGAAGCGTCGATCCCGGCCGTCGTCATGTGTTTCTGGAGGCGACGCGCGATCTGGACGGCCGCTTCGTCGTCGTCTGCCGGGACTGTCTTGATCGTCACCGAGACCTGCTCGGGGCTGTCCCGGTTGGTCAGACTCCGGGCGTACTGGAGACAGCCGGCACTGCCAACGGCCGCGCCGAATCCGACGCCGCCCAGCAGTTTCCGACGCGAGAGGGTGGGGGACACATCCGAAGAGTCCATGGAAGCGGAGGATTACTATATGGTTCTACGTTACGTTACATAACTGTGGCGTCTTTGCGTTCGTTCCCGCCGAATCGACATAGCGATTGTCAGTAGGGCAGACACCGCCAGCGTCCGGACGGTCCACGTTTTGCCGCCCTATATCGATCTGTATACCGTCGGGGACCCGTGTAGACATCGACGAATGAAAGCAGTTATTCGCTCGGGGGCTAATGACGACCCACGATGAGCCATGGAACCCGGGGCACGGTGATAGTATGCGCGTCGTAGTCAAGTTCGGCGGGACGAGTCTGGGTAGCGGTGATCGGATCGAACGAGCGGCCGACTCGATCGCCGCTGTCGTCGAGCAGGGGCACGAAGTCGCCGTCGTGGCCAGCGCGATGGGGTCGACGACGGACCATCTGCTGGAGGAAATCGAGTACGAGGCCGACGAGGCCGATCAGGCCGAAATCGTCAGCATGGGCGAACGGACCTCCGTTCGGATGCTCAAGGGGGCACTGTCGGCCCGCGGGATCAGTGCGGCCTTTCTCGAACCGGGCAGCGAGGACTGGCCGATCATCACCGACGAGTACGGCGAGGTCGACGTCGACGAAACGACCCAACGTGCCCACGCCCTGGCTGGCCAGTTGAAAGATGTTGTGCCGGTTCTCACCGGGTTCCTGGCCGAGGATCACAGCGGGAACGTCACCACGCTGGGTCGTGGTGGCAGCGACACGACCGCGGTGATGCTCGGGAAGTACATGGATGCAGACGAGGTCGTCATCGTCACCGACGTCGAGGGCGTCATGACCGGCGATCCGCGGGTCGTCGAGGGGGCCCGCAACGTGGGCGAGATCTCCGTCGACGAACTCCGGAACCTCTCCTTTCGGGGCGCGGAGGTCGTCGCACCGAGCGCCCTCTCGTACAAGGACGGCAACATGGACGTCCGCGTCGTTCACTATCAGCACGACAATCTGCTGAAGGGCGGGACCTCCATCGAGGGCGAGTTCCAGAAACTCATCGATCTCCAGGAAAACCGACTGTGCTGTCTGACCGTCGCGGGCCGGGCGATCCGCAACCAGTCGGGGATTCTCGCCCAGCTTACGAACGCTCTCGCCGACGAAGGCATCAACGTCGAGGCCGTCTCCAGCGGGATGGACTCGATCACCTTCTATCTCGACACCGAGGTGGCAGAGACGGCCGAAGCTATCCTGCACGACGAAGTCGTCGACGCCGACGTCCTCTCGAGTATCACCGTCATCCAGGACGTCGCCGTCATCCGCGTGACCGGCGGGGAGCTACCGGATCAGCCGGGTGCGGTCAAACAGGTCATCGATCCCGTCTCGGAAGCCCACATCAACCTGCTGGACGTGATCACGAGCGCGACATCGATCGCCGTCTTCGTCCCCTGGGACGATCGCGAACAGGCACTCGAACTGGTTCAAGACGCCCTTTGAGTCCGCGCCGGGTTGGCACGTTTCACTGCCCGAACAACTCGTAGTACAACACGCCGAGCAGCGTCCGGCCGTCGCGTAACTCGTCGTCCCGGGCCGCCCCGCGGAGGGATTCGACGGTCGTCGTCCCGACGCGGATCGACTCGTTGTAATCGAGGTCCTGCTCGCCAGTCGGCGTACAGTCCTCGGCGAGGACATAGTGAAAGACGGCGTCCGAGAACCCGTTGGCGGGTTCGACGGTCGTCAGGTGGTCAATCGTCCCGGCTTCGTACCCAGTCTCTTCTTTGAGTTCGCGGGCGACTGCCGTCCGGAGGTCCTCGTCGTCGGGCTCGACGCTGCCAGCCGGCAGCCCGTAGTTGACCCGCCGGACAGGCTGTCGCCATTCTTCGATAACGACCACCTCATCGTCCGGTGTCAGTGGCAGGATCACGACGCTTTCGCCCTCCGACAGATAGTCGAACTCGGTCTCGGTGCCGTCCGGCAGTCGGACCGTCTCTGTGATGACGTCGAACCCCTCGCAGGTGTAGGTGGTCTCGCTCGATAGCGTCTCCCAGGCGAGTGACTCCTCGGACATATACTCGGGTTACGTGCCACGGATATAAACTGTCACGGCCCCGGGGATGCCCCCTTCTGAGAGCGACACGGCAGGGAGGCGCTTCATGCAGGACATCGCCGACGCTCTCGATCCAGGATTCCGTGGCACGCCGAAAAGTCATGGTTGGCCATTATATAAAAAAGACTATATTTACTGGGACCAGTTCACTCAACCCGGTTGTAGTGGAACCAAACCGCAACCCGGCGAATACATTCTCCATGTGGTCGTTGTAACAGAATGTACTATTTTCGTAGACATATGAATTATCACTTTTGGATATGGCCATCATACATTCTAAAATACACCTTAACACAAGAATTTGGGTGGGCTAATATACTCTTCAGAAGCTATCAAGAACTGAAAATCACCCCTCCTTTAATATACCTTATCAGCGAATATGTGGCTGGAGGAAGGCAGCAATGGTAAATACCGAGGTGGACACAACGCTGTTCGGGACGGATGTATCGTACGAGATAGACGGTAGGTGGTTGGCCTACTGGACGTTCCTGTTGCGAGTGGTCGTCGGGTGGTGGTTCTTCCACGCAGGCATCACGAAGGTGCTTGAGAGTGGCGTCTCATACAACGCCAGTTGGTTCGTCGCCCAGGAGGGGCTGGTTCTCTCGCCGATCATGAACCTCTTCCAGTCCGGGATTCCCTATGGGCTTGTCCAGTTCTGGATCCCGGTCGGCGAGACCCTGATCGGACTCGGCCTGCTGGTCGGGTGTCTCGTCAGGCTCGCGTCCTTTTTCGGCGCGTTCCTGATGATGTTCTTTGTGACCACCAACCGTGGGTTCGCCCACAGTATGGTTAACAGCGACCTGATGGGGCTGCTGTTGTTCATCACGCTGATCGTGCTGGCTGCCGGTCGCGTGTGGGGTATCGATGCATACCTCGAACGGCTGGACATCGTCCAAAAGTATCCCCGACTGCGGTACCTGCTCGGCTAAGGAGGTGACAAAATATGGCAACTAACACAGCAACCGACGAAACGCTGGCTGACCAGATCGCGATGGCCGTTGGCGGAGGGCTCCTCCTTGTGAGTGTCTTCGTGATGGGCCTCATCGAAGTGATCACCGGCAGCCCGTACAATCCAGTTCGGGAGGTCGTCGAAGGTGGGCGATCGATGATCGTGGTCAACGAGGCTGCGACGTTCGGTCCCTACATTCGCGGGCTCCTGTTGACACTCGGCCTGGTCGTCCTCGGCGTGTTCGCGATCTACGCGTTCGCGACCAAGCAACACCTCGAGTAACGCCGCTGCATTTCGATCTCTTTTCCGGCAAATCTAGGCGGACCGAAGGAAAGTTCCGTCTGGGTCCCCGAGACAGCACTAATGACGGTACGTGAAACAGGGGACGTAGACGTCGGGTCGATCCGGGACGACTTCCCCGTGCTGGAGCGGGAGTTCGAGGGGACACCGCTGGTCTATCTCGACAACGCGGCGACGACACAGACGCCCCAGCGGGTCATCGACACTATCAGTGAGTACTACGAGACCTACAACGCAAACGTCCATCGGGGCCTCCATCAGCTCAGCCAGGAGGCCAGTGTGGCTTACGAGGAGGCCCACGACACTGTCGCCGAATTCGTCGGCGCGAGCGGCCGCGAGGAACTCGTCTTCACCGGCAACACGACCGAATCGGAGAATCTGGTGGCCTACGCGTGGGGACTGCACGAACTCGGCCCCGGCGACGAGGTCGTCCTCACGGAGATGGAACACCACGCGTCGCTGGTGACCTGGCAACAGATCGCCAAGCGGACCGGCGCGACGGTGCGATACATCCGGGTTACCGACGAGGGTCACCTCGACATGGAGCACGCCAAAGAGCTGATCGGCCCCGAGACGGCGATGGTCTCGGTGGTCCACGTCTCGAACACGCTCGGGACGATCAACCCCGTCGCCGACCTCGCCGAGCTGGCCCACGCCGAGGACGCGCTCATCTTCGTCGACGGCGCCCAGGCCGTCCCGAACCGGCCGGTCGACGTGAAAGCGATCGACGCTGACTTCTATGCCTTCTCCGGTCACAAGATGGCCGGACCGACCGGGATCGGGTGTCTCTACGGCAAGCAAGCGACCCTCGAGGACATGGAGCCGTTCAACTACGGCGGCGATATGATCACGAAAGTCACGTTCGATGATGCTACCTGGAACGAACTGCCCTGGAAGTTCGAGGCCGGGACACCCAAGATTGCCCAGGGGATCGCCCTGGCGGAGGCCGCCGACTACCTCGCTGACATTGGGATGGACCGAATCGCCCGCCACGAGAACGAACTCGCCCAGTATGCCATCGACCGCCTCGGGGAGTTCGACGACATCGAGATCTACGGCCCACCGGCCGGCGAGGAACGCGGTGGCCTGGTCTCGTTCAATCTGGAATCAGTCCACGCCCACGACCTCTCCTCGATTCTCAACGACTACGCGGTCGCCATCCGGGCCGGCGATCACTGCACCCAGCCGCTGCACGACAAACTCGGCGTTGCTGCCAGCGCGCGTGCCTCGTTTTACCTCTACAACACGACTGACGAGATCGACGTGCTGATCGAGGCGATCGACGACGCCCGAGAGCTGTTTGGGTGAGCATACGCGGCCTGTGGCCGCGTTTCGCCGGTCCCGAGGCGTAGCCGAGGGATCGGTTTTTTTGGTCCAGATTTTTGCCGCGAGTGGTCGCCGAAGGCGACCCGAGCGGGAAAAAGGTGGTCGACGACGCCCGCGAGCTGTCGGTTAGAGTGACGGCAAGCGCGGTTTGTCGGCGTCACTCGGCGGCGTCGGGCGAACCCCACTCCCACTTGGTGCGGTCGATCTTCTCATCGAGGGTTGCCAGTCGCGTCTCGAAGGGATCGTCGTCGACGGACGCCCACTTCTCGGCGACGGCCTGTGCGTCCCGAAGGGTGTCGGCCGCCTGTCCGTACAGCGAGCGGGCGGCCTCGGCGTCGTCGTCCTCGCAGTTTTCACCTTCGTCTTCGAGGCGCTCGGCGTGCTCGACTAGTGCCTCGACGGTGTTTTCGGCGATTCCCTCGAGTTCGCTCTCGGTCGACAGCTCCGGGAGGTCGGCTGTTCGATCCCAGTCCGTCTCGTGGGCGGCGTCGAACCGCCGGTATGCCTCCAGCCAGCGTGTCGCCGCAGTCTCCGGGTCGTCCGCGTTTCTGGCCGCGTCGAGTGCGTCCTGGCTTGCCTCGACGTAACCGGTATCGAGCCCCGCGACACCCTCAACGAACGCCTCGACGCGGTCGATCACGCTCTCGGAAACGTGATCGAACCGTTCGCCGACGTTCGCGAGCGTATCAGCTGCTGTGGCCGCTGTCGTATAGGACCGACAGAAGGCTTCGTAATCGTCCTCGCCCGTCGACTCCGCTGTTTCGAGTGCTGCCTCGCCGCGTTCGATCCAGGTGGTGACGTATCGCCGCTCGAACTCCCGCTCGGCCTCGGTCACCCGGTCACCCAGCTTCTCGCGTGGGGCCATCTCGGCGTTGGCTGCCTCGTGGCGCGCCTCGGAGAGCTTCGAGCGGGTTCGGACCAACCGGTTTTCCGTGGGTTCGTCCGCCCGGATGCGCTCCTCCAGCGTGTCGAGGCGCTCCATGGCGGTCTCGATGGCATCGTCGACCGTTCGGTAGGTCTCGGCGACGGTCTCGACATACGTCGCCGTCGATTCGAGATCGCCCGCGGTCGGCGAGAAGGTGATCGACTCCGTATCGTGGCCGACGACCACCGTCTCGTTCAACAGCCCGGAGTCGACCTCGCAGGTCGTGATCGCGTCCATCTCGAAGGTGATCTCGGCCTCTTCTGGCTGGTCGCCGAGGATGATCACTACCCGTTCGTCGGTCGCGAGGAGATACGCGGCGTGGTCCCCATCGGGCTCGACGGTCGTGGTCCGGCCGTCCGTCTCGTGCTCAACGCCGTCGCTCGCCAGCACGTGCTCGGGCTGTTCGCCGTTGTCCAGCAACTCGGCGAACGCGGCCGGGTCGAGATCCGCGTCTGTCTCTCCACCCCCAATCAACGAGTCGGATAGGTCGTTCACTCTGTCGAACATTGATGTCTCGCCCCTCGCCGGGACCGCTCCATACTGTGACCTGTGATATTGTAGGGTATTAATAATACGCTTTTCGGCCACACTCTCACACCGGCTCACGTCAGCATGCCAACTCATCCCGCGGAACGTTTTTCGGCCGGTATCACCTATCCGGCACTACTATGGGAATCGGCGGCAGCGACATGTACCGACAGCAGATCCTCGATCACTACAAGAACCCGCGGAACCACGGCGAACTCGACGATGCCACGTTCTCTCACACCGGCGAGAACCCGATGTGTGGAGACACCATCGAGATGGACATCGTCCTCGATGACGACGAGGAGACCATCGAAGCCGTCGCCTTCCGCGGCGACGGGTGTGCGATCTCTCAGGCCTCGGCGTCGATGCTCTCCGAACGGCTTCAGGGAATGACGATCGAGGAACTGGAAGCACTGGATCGGGACGACGTCATCGACATGCTCGGGGTGGACATCTCGCCGATGCGCGTCAAATGTGCCGTCCTCGCCGAGAAGGTCGCCCAGGACGGCGCGGAGATCTACTTCGGCGAGAAGGACCTCGACATGACTTCGACCGAGGACGACGACGCTCACGAGGAGTAGCCGGTCGATCGGTTTTTCCGGGCCGCACTCTCCGTCTCGGCTGTTCACTCGGCTCGCTCGATCAGCGTCGGCTCTTCGTCAGCGTGGGTAAGTTCGACCGCGTGATCGGTGTGTCTGGCGTGGGTCTGTGCCCACCGTCGCGCTCCGCGCTCGTCGAGGCGCTGGACTGATTCGGGACACTGTCGGCAGTCTGCCTGCCAGGTCGAGACGCCGTCGGGGAAGTGCCCGGTGTGCCGTTGGTGATCGAGGGCGAACTGTTCGAGCGCCTGGTTGCCGACCGCGAGTTCCTCCAGTTCGTAGGCCAGGTCCCACTCGCGCCCGCAACGCTCGCAAGTGATCGTCGGTACGTCCTCGATATCCGCAGGGCCGAGTGGACCAGCTGGCCCCTCGTCGCTGTCGTTTGGCATAGCGATCACTGGGTAGCGACACACTTGAGGATTCGCGTCGGCGGACCGATCACGCCAGGAAGACGTGCCGTGGCTGGTCCGCCAGGACTTCACGCCCCCATTCGACGATATCCTGAACGTTCCCGGACTGATGGCTGGCTGACCGCTCTTGGCGTCGTCGGCTCCCCACTCGAACGGCAGGCTCAGTTTGCTTGTTCGTGCCACCAGGTCGCGACTTGCCGGCTGAAATCGTCGTATACGCCGAGATCAGTTTGGAGGTATTCGTACACTTGCTTCGGTCGCACGGTGCCGTATTCGTGAGCGAGAATATTCCGAAAGCCCACCGCGTCGATCAGTGTCGACGCGGTTTCTTCACGAATGACGCCGTTGTCTCGAAGCACGTTCACTGCTCCTTTCGAGGTATTTCCCTCGTATCCGAAGTCCGTCGACGCAATGTGCTTTGGGAGGTCGACCGATGCCTGGATCGCGTTTTCGAACATGCGTTCGACTGCCCGTTGCTGGGTAATGTCCTCCAGGAACGGTTCCCTCCCGAGGTCCTGCTTTGCCCGTAGTTCGCTATGGTACTGTTCGATCTGTTCGAGTTTCGTCCCGATGACGGCGGCGTCAGCCACGCAGTCCCTCCTCCGCGATTCGACGAATGCGATCACGGTGGTTCTCGGCTAACTGTTCGCGCTTGCGCTCGAACTCGGCCGCAATGTTCTCACGGTATGTCCGGAAGGCCGCGTCGTTTCCACAGAGCAGTTCCCCGCTGACAGCCGCCTGAGCGAACTCGAGCGACAACTCCTCGATATCGGAAACATCGACGAACGGGAGTTCACTGTCCTGAAGCTGGCCGGAAAGTCGATACTGCTTTCGAAACCGTTCCTCGGGGGAGAGGCGATCGGTGAACTTGACGGCGATGTCGATATCCGAGGACGAACTCGCTGTCCCGGTAACTCGCGAACCGAAGGCGACGACGAACTCGACGTCCGGATCGTTACACAGTCGCTGTTTGACTGCGGACGGGAGTGGGTCACTGCCGCTGTTCGTCGCCATAGATGCTATTCGAACGTTTTGTTACAAAAGTATTCCCTCCGGTTCTACAGCCGGATCGGGGCCAAGTGGTCTACGCCAGGAAGACGTGCCGTGGCTGGTCCGCCAGGACTTCACGCCCCCATTCGACGGTCTCACGGAAGTCATCCGAACGGAAGAAGGCCATCGCGTCCTCGCGGGCGTCCCAGTTCGACGCGATGAACATGTCGGTCTCGTCGTCGTCGTTGACCAGCAACGCCGTCCCCCGGTGGCCGTCCATCTCGGCGAGTTTCTCGCCGACGGCCCCGAAGGTCTCGACGAACTCCTCGCGGTAGTCGGGTCTGACCTGGTAGAACATCCCCATCGTGCCGAAGCCCTCGCCCTCGCCGGCGCGGGCAAGCACGCCGGGCAATTCCGCCAGGGCGTCGGCCGCGTCCTCGGCGTCCGCGGCGTCCTCCCAGAGGCTGACGATCGCGGTCGCCTCGCCATCGCCGACGGCGGTCACTTCGCCCACTTCGGGCTCGTAGATCGCGGTCCTGACGTGGCCCTCGGCGTCGGCGAAGTGGTCCCGGAGTCCCCCGACGGGGTCGGCGAGTTCGTCGGGTGCGGCCTCGGAGTAGACCACCATGGCGTAGACATCCTCGCCGTGGGGCTGGCCGGCGTAGACGCCTGCCTCGGACAGTTCAGCCCGGACTGACGCGGCTGCTTGTTCGTCCGTCCCTGCCTCGGTGGTCGCGCCGTGGTCTTCCTTGCCGCCGTCCGCCGCGTCTCCGGCGTCGAGGACGCCGCCGTATTGCTCGGTGATGCCGGGGAGATCACCCAGGAAGCCCGCCGCCGTTTCGGCGGCGTCCTCGGCTGTCCAGACCGAGACGACGGCCGACCGGCCGCCGGAGGCCCGCACGAGCGTGGCGACGTGGCGGTCGTAGTGGTCGAAGTTCCCCCTGAGTCCGTCGACCTCCTCGGCGAGTTCGGCGGCGTCGGCGTCCGAATAGAACAGGAGGCCGTACTCGCCGCCCTTGTAATCCTCGCCGGCCCGGAGGCCGAGCTGGAAGAGTCGCTCGGGCAGATCATCGACCTCCGAGTAGGAGACATCGCCGACTGACGGGCGGCCGCCACCGCCGGGATGGCCGTCCTCGTCCGATTGCTCGCCCGCGTCGCCGGGGTGACCCCCGTCTTCGCCCGTCTCGTGGCCGGACGGGTGGCCGTCGGCAGAGTCGTCCGTCTCGGGATGTCCACCGGGGTGGCCCCCGGAGTGTGCGCTTTCACCGTGCTCCTCCGCATCGTGCTCGCCGCCACCGTGCCCGTCGGCAGCGTCTTCGGGTGTAGCAGGGACGTTCGAGTGGTCCGCGGACGAGTGTTCGTCGTCACCGGCAATCGTCTCGCCGGCCATGTACGCCGCCAGGTCGGCGGGTTCCATTCGGCGACCGACCCAGAACGGGCCAAAGTCGGCGTACTTCGAACTGGAGGGGTCGAATCGCATCTCGTAGAGGAGTTCCTTGACGTCGGTGAGGTCGTCGGCCCACAGCGTCACGCCCCACTCCCAGTCGTCCATCCCGATTGCGCCGGTGATCATCTGGGTCACCTTGCCGGCGTACTCCCGCCCGATCACGCCGTGGGTGTCCATGTGTTCGGCGCGCTCCTCGAAGGGCAGGTCGTACCAGTTGTATTCGGGATCGCGGCGCTTGTCCATCGGATAGAAACTGACGTGTTCGGCGTCGGGAATCTCCGGTTCGAGCCGCGAGCGCATGTATCGCGCCAGCCCGGAGTCGTCCTCAACTTCGCCCTCGATGAACTCCCGGCCCTTCTTGGAGTACCCCGAGGCCTCGGTGACGGAGACAAAGGAGTCAGTCCGTTCGGTGAAGCCGGCGAACTCCGTCTGTTCGAATCGACGCTGGAGGCGGTCGATGGCGGTTGTCGTCGGCCGGAGGTGGACGATCAGGAGGTCGGCCTCGTGTCCCAGCATGGCGTAGACGGCCGAGTCGCCGTCTGCGGCGTCGGCGACCGCCGTGGCTTTCTGGAGGTGAGATTGCCCCTCGTCGATCGCGCGGTCGCGTACTCGCTTGGGGGCGTCCCGCCAGGCGTCCCAGTCGATCGTCCTGAAGTCATGCAGTGCATACCAGCCTTCGAGCGTCGGTGGTGCGCGGCGTCTGACCATGTCCGACTGTTGGTCCCGACTGATAAGGAACCTTGGCCTCCCGTCGAATGCCGCCTCGAAGCGAGACCCCGGCGTGGGGCACAGTCACAGACTCAGCAGTCGGGGGTGGGTTTTTAACCCCCACCGCACTGACTTGGCCTGTGAGCGGCGACAGCGAGACCGCCGAATTGCTCGCCCTCCTCGAGGATGAGTACGCCCGCGAGATCCTCACAGCCACGAGTGCCCAACCTATGTCAGCAGAACGGCTCAGTCAGCACTGTGACGCGTCGGATTCGACGATCTACCGGCGCGTCGACCGGCTGAAAAACCACGACCTGATCGACGAACAGACACAGTTCGATCCGGACGGCCACCATTACAGCGTCTACATCTCCTGCCTCGAATCGGTCACTGTCTCCTTCGAAGACGGGGAGTGTCGGATCGAACTCGAACGACGCCGCCCGGCCGAGGAAGACCCGGCCGATCGCTTCACCAGGATGTGGCAGGACCTATGATCGACAGTGTCGACCCCGTCGAGGTTGCATCGATCTCGATCCCGCTGGCGTCGGCCGTCCTGGGGCTGGTCATCGGCTACCAGGCCTACCGGGGATTTCGCCGCAACGATAGCACCTCGATGCGATACCTCTCGATCGGCCTGATCCTGCTGACAGCCGTGTCGTTCTCACTGGCTGCCTTCGGGGGGCTGTTTCTTCGCCTGGAGATCCTCCCGGAATCCGTCGCGACACCGATACGTCTCGTTGCCAGGGTCTCGCAGTTCACCGGGCTTGCCTTCATTACCTACTCGCTGTATCGGCGTCCCTGACTCGGCTGGGGCTCGTGGTGATCTCTTGGTCGGTATCACGTCATTCCAGTTTACAACGGTCGCTTGGATAGCCGTCGAGTGACGCCATACAAACTAGCCAGCGCGCTGCACGGGGGCCGCAATAGCGCAACAGACGGCGGGCACTTTCAGGGCGTTGCTCATGACGGCGGCACCGTCAGTCGATCTTCCAGCAGCGATCAGCTGTGGATGCCCATCGCTTCGATCTGCTCCTGATAGCGGTTCCGGATCGTGACTTCCGTCACCTGGGCGACGTCGGCAACCTCCCGTTGAGTCTTCTTCTCGTTGCAAAGCAGCGAGGCGGCGTAGATCGCGGCGGCCGCATAGCCGGTCGGGGACTTGCCCGACAGCAGCCCCTTCTCGGCGGTGGTCTCGATGATCTCGTTGGCCTTGCTCTGGACTTCCTCGCTCAGTTCGAGTTCCGAACAGAACCGGGGGACGTACTTCTTGGGGTCGACGGGCTCCATCTCGAGGCCGAGTTCCTGGGAGATGTACCGATAGGTACGGCCGATCTCCTTGCGTTCGACGCGGGAGACTTCGCTTATCTCCTCCAAGCTCCGGGGGATGCCTTCCTTCCGACAGGCAGCGTACAGCGCCGAGGTCGCGACCCCTTCGATCGATCGGCCACGGATGAGGTCGTCGTCCAGCGCCCGTCGATAGATGACCGAGGCGACCTCCCGTACGGACCGGGGAACGCCAAGCGCCGACGCCATCCGGTCGATCTCGCTCAGGGCGAACTGGAGGTTGCGCTCGCCCGCGTCCTTCGTCCGGATGCGTTCCTGCCACTTTCGCAGGCGGTGCATCTGGCTGCGCTTCTTACTGGAGATCGAACGCCCGTAGGCGTCCTTGTCCTTCCAGTCGATGGTCGTGGTCAGCCCCTTGTCGTGCATCGTCTGGGTCGTCGGCGCGCCCACGCGGGACTTCTCCTGCCGTTCCTGGTGGTTGAACGCCCGCCACTCGGGACCGGGGTCGATGTTCCCCTCCTCGACGACCAGTCCACAGTCCTCACAGATCAACTCGCCCCGGTCCGCGTCCTTCACCAGGCTATCGGATCCGCACTCCGGACACTCCTCCACCCCCTCTTGTTCGTCGGTTTCGGTCTCGGACTCGCGCTCGCGCTCCCGCTGGCGGGTAGACCGTGTCATCGCACTTATATAGTAGCAGTGTAATCCCACTTAAGGCTTTGGCATACTTTCAGTCACCTACCAGGTAGGGCAATCCGCCGTCGGTTGTTCGGCGTCGATCGCCCCGCTATCCCCTATCATTGATCATGTCGCTGTCCGATTGACTGGTCCTCACCTGGGGCGATCGGATCCTTCCAGCCCGGAGCGTGGCCCCGGGTCGACGCGGTCACTCCCCACGTACACCGCGATAGAGCACGTAGGCGACGAACGCCGTCACGTACGCGATCGCGAGCGCTTTGGCGACCCCGGAGAGGAAGCGTGTGCGTGTGGTTTCGAGGACTGCGATCAGGAGAATCACGACGGGGCCAGTCAGCAACAGTCCGTCGTAGATGCGATCGTCGGCCCCGGACTCGAGGACAGCCGAGACGAACGGCAGCGCCGAGAGCTTCATTGATACATCCCTCCGCGACTCAACAGCGTCCGGGCCGCGACCAGGACCGGGATGATCTCCAGGCGACCGATCCACATGTGGCCGAGGAAGGATATTTTGCCGAGGGTTGGGAGCGATTCGGGCCCGGTAATGCCCGAGGAGAGGCCGACGTTACCCTGGGCGCTGGCGACCTCGAAGAACGCGTTCGCCAGTGAGAACTCCTCTGCGGGTAAGATGACCAGCAGCAGAACCGTCCCGACGACGAGAAACGTCGTCCAGAGGACGGCGATGATCGCCGCCTCGACGAACTCCCGGTTTGCCTCCGCCTCGGTGAGTCGGCGGTCGTCGATGTCGAGCCGACGGACGGCGCTGTCGGGGTAGAAGACGTCGCCGATCTGATAGCGGATCCCCTTGATCAGGGTCAGCCCGCGGATGAGCTTGATTCCGCCGACGGTTGAGCCGGCTGCGCCGCCGACGAACATGCCGAAGGCGACGAGCAACTGGGCCTGGGCCGGCCACGCGCCGAGGGCGACGTTCGTCGCGTCGACGGCCGTCTGAAACCCGGTACAGGTCGCCGCCGAGACGAACTGAAAGCCCCCGTAGCGCAGTGCGGACAGGGGGGAGTCGTAGGGGCCGACGTAGAGGAACGCCCACAGCAGCGCCGACCCCAGACTCATGTAGATGAACACCCACCGGGTCTGGAGATCCTCGTAGATGTTCCGGAGGTCCCCCTGCAGGATGAGGTAGTGGACGGGAAAGGCGATCGATCCGAGCAGCATGATCGGGATCAACACGGCGTCGATGAGGGCACTGTCGTAGGTCGCGATCGAGTTGTCGGTGATCGAGAACCCGCCCGTGGCGAGGCCGGTCATCGCGTGGTTGATCGCCCCCCAGATCGGCATCCCGGCCGCGAACAGCGCGAGGATCGAAACGAACGTGAAGAGGATGAAGATCCACCAGATCGTCCGGACCGTCGAGACGATGCTCGGGTGGATCTTCTCCGAACGCGCCTCGCTCTCGTAGAGTGTGAGCGACCCCGATCCGGGGCGAGCCAGGATCGCCGTGGTGAGGACGATCACGCCCACGCCGCCGATCCACTCGCTGAACGTCCGCCACCACTGCAGCGTCCGCGGGAGCACTGCTTCGTCGTCGGTCATCGTCAGCCCGGTCCCGGTGAAGCCGCTCATGCTCTCGAAGACGGCGTTCAGGGGGTCCCGGAAGGCCGACAGCGTCGGCGTCCCCTCCAGTCCCGTCGGGAGGCCGAGGTGGACGCCCCAGGCGACCAGCAGGAACGGGACCGACCCGAAGACGCCCACGAACAGCCACCCCGTTGCGGCGACGACCATGCCGTGCAGCCGCGAGGGCGAGTCGGCCTCGGCAAAGCGGCGATGGAGCCCGTAGCCGACGGCCAGCGGGACGAGCGCCGAGACGCCGAAGGCGAGCGCGCCGAACCACTCGCCCCAGACGAGCGGGACGACGATCGAGACGATCATCAGGCCGCCGAGTGCTTCGAGGATCCGCCCCACGTCGCGTCCGATCGTCGCTGTTGTTCCGTTCATGGCTGTGTCCTCGCGGTGGTCGTGTCGATACCCGCCCACCGGACTGTGCTCGCCCAGTCACTCTCTCGTCCGGTACTCATGTGTGTTACTCGTCGTTGCGGTCCTCGTAATGGCCAAAGATGTCGGTGATCGCCGGTTCGGCACCGACGGCGGAGTAGACGGTCAGGAGATCGCCCGCGTGGATGGTCGTGTTCCCGCGCGGCGTGATCGGCTCGCTGGCCCCCTCGCGTTCGATCGCGACGACGAGGACGTCATCAGAGAGCAGGTCCTCGTCGGCGGTCTCCTGGAGAGTCTTCCCCGCGACAGGTGCGTTGTCAGTGACGGTGATCTCGAAGACTTCGGCGTCCTCGCCGATCCGCATGTAATCGACGATCGCCGGTCGTGCGACCGCACGGTAGAGGTACTCGGCGATGAGTTCCTGGGGGTTCTCCATCGTATTGACGCCGATCTGCTTGAAGAGGCTCATGTGCTCGGGGTTGTGGACCACCGAGAGGATCGCCGGAATGTCGTACTCCTTGGCGAGCAGACAGACCATGATGTTGGTCGCGTCTCGATCGGTCGTCGAGACGATCGCGTCGGCCTGTGCGGCTCCGGCGTCCTCGAGCGTGGCGTTCTTGGTCGCGTCGGCTTCCAGAACGAGACAGTCGAAGCGGTCGGCCGCTCGGTTGGCCCGTTCGGTGTTGTGCTCGATGACGACGACCTCGTTGCCCGATCGCGTCGCGATGTCGATCAGCGGCGTGCCGATGTCGCCCGCGCCGACAATGATGATGTACATGCGTTATCAGCCCTCCAATCGTTTGATGAGTGCGTCCCGTATGGACATTGGTGAACGCTCCGATCCGCGCGCCACCACGACCGTTCGATCGAGTTCCGCTCCGAGCTGCTCGGGCAGCGACCCGAACAGCGCCTGGGTGACGGCGCTTTCTCTGGTCGCGCCGACGCAGATCGTATCGTACGCGGTGGCCGCTTCGAGGATCGCTTCCTCGGTGTCTGCATCGACGACGACTCGCGTTTCGTAGGCCGTCTCGGTCACCGATGCGCGCTCGATGACGTTCTCGATGAGTGCCTCGCCGGTTTCGACGGGCTCGGCCGCGTCTCCCTCGTCTTCGGCCGGCGGTTGGACGTTCACCAACGTCAGAGATGCGTTCTCCGTGGCGGCGACGTACTCGGCGGCTCGACGTGTGGCGACCGGCGCGTGTGGTCCCTCTCCCACCAGGACCATGACGTCCTCGCACTCGTCGGGTTCGGGGCCGCGTTTGACGAGCGTGACGTCACACGACGCGTGGCCGACGATGGGGTCGATCGTCGATCCGAGCACGTGTTCGCGACGACTGCGCCGCCCCGTCCAGCCGAGCAGTACCTGGTCGGCGTTCTCCTCCTCGACGACGTTCAGCACCGCCGACGCGGCGTCGCGGCCGACGATCGCCCGCGTCCGCAGGCCGACGTCGAGGTCGGCCGCCACGTCGCGGGCGGCCGCCAGCAGTTCCCGCTGGCGGTCGACGCGTTCCTCCTCGAAGGTGAGGTCCTGGGCGAGGGAGGTCTGGTCGGGCACTTCGATGACGTTGACGGCGACGATCTCGGCCTCCCCGTCGTGAGCGTGAGCACTCGCCGCGGCCTTCCGGAGCAGATCGCGCTCAGTGTCGGGATTCGCCACCGAGACGACGACCCGGTAGACGTCGTCGCTGTCCGCGGCGGTCGCTGTCTCGGGCGCGATCGCCTCGCCGACGAGGCTCATCGCCGGTGCGCGCTCGCGAGCGTACAGATAGTACCAGGCGACGCCAAAGGCGATCAGGACAATCCCGATCGTCCCGACGACCGTCAACTGGAACGGGAACGTCAGGCTCAGACCGGCGGTCGCAAGCGTGTACGGGACCACATTCGTGGACATCTGGACCAGCACGCCGAGACAGGCCGCCGCCCCGAGGATGGGGACGACGGGGTACAGCACCGACGGGATCCGGAACGACGGGTCGTAGGCGTCGGGGTTCGCCCGCCGGAGGACGACGACGGCGACGTGGACAAGCGAGTAGGTCACCAGGTACATGAAACTCGCTACCTCGGCGAGCGTACCGATGCCGACGCCGACGGCGATGAGAACCAGGGTGATGATTCCGGTCACCGTTATCGCGCGATACGGCGTCCGGAAGCGGTCGTGGACCTCGTTGAGCCAGTCGACCAGGATCTTGTCCCGGCCCATCGCGAAGTTGACCCGGGCTGCCGAGAGGATCGACGCGTTCGCGCTGGATATCGTCGCCAGGACGGCTCCGAGGATCATGACGGTGCCGCCAGCCGCGGCGAGCAACGACGGCGACACCCCGGGGACAACGGACGCGAACCCGGGCAGGATATCCTCGGCGACGATCTTGACCGGGACCTCGGAGTCCGCCAGCACGTCGAGCGGGATCGTCCCGGTCGAGACGAACATGACGCCGACGTAGAGGATGGTCGGCGTGACGACGGCGGCGATCATCGCCAGCGGGAGGTTTCGGCTCGGGTTCTTGATCTCCTCGGCGCTCGTCGCGATCACCTCGAAGCCGATGAACGAGACGTAGACCGTCCCGACCGTGGCGGCCACCGCCGGCCAGCCCTCGGGGTTGAACTCGCCGATCGTCGGACCGCTGAGCAACCCCAGCGAGAGGAACCCGACGATCAACACAACCAGTGTGATGACGATGACGTTCTGGAGGTCGCCGGTCTCCTTGACGCCGTAGTAGTTGACGCCCGTCAGGAGGGCGGCCATCCCCAGCGCGGCGACGGTCTTGCCGATGCCGGTCATCTCGGCGAGGATGTCGACGTGTGGCGTCAACAGAGGCAGGAGGTACTGCCCGAACCCGAGCATGTAGAACGCGCTCGCGAAGGTCAACCCGGCCCACATCCCCCAGCCGACGATGCTGCCGAAGAAGGGGCCAAGCGCCCGGTTGACGTAGTAGTAGCTCCCGCCGGCCTTGGGCATCCCCGTGGCGAGTTCCGACAGCGAGAGGGCGGCGAGCAGCGAGACGACACCGCCCAGGGCAAAGGAGACCATCGCCGCCGGTCCCGCCGCCTCTGCGGCGATGCTCGGCAGCACGAAGATGCCCGCGCCGATCATCGTCCCGAGGCCGATGGTGTAGGCCTCCAGAAAGCCGAGGTCGCGGGCCAGTTCCTGTTCGCTCCCGCTCATCGGCTGGTCCCTCCTCGATACGGACTGGTCGCGTCTGCAGTTGTCTCGACGATCATTCGTCTGGTTGTTCCGGCAGTGCGATCACCGGTCGGTCCGACTCCGTGATCAGTCTGAGTGCGGTGTCCCCCGACAGGAACTGCGTGAGTCGCCCCCCGCCACGCGGGTGGAACGCGATGGCGGTCGCCTCGCGGTCGGTGGCGACCTCGAATACCCCCTCGACTACGTCGGTGTGATACGTGAGCTCCGTGTTTGCGTCCGGGATCACCTCCCGAAACGCCTCGAAAGCTTCCTCGGCTCGCTGCTCGGCCTGTTCGAGCGGGATCGTGTCCAGTGACCCGCCCCCCTTCTCGACGACGTGGACTGCAGTCACCTTCTCGACGGCGTAGGCCTGGAGTGCCGTCGCCGTGGCGTGGGCGTCCTCGGCGTCGTCGACCGGCACGACGAGGTGGCCCGTCAGTGACTCGGGCATGGATCAGTGCCCCCGGTTCGACGATCGGTCGACCCGTGCTGTCCGCGCTGTCACGGTAGATGGGGCGATCATACCCGGACCCACAGACTGGACCGGCTAATAAATGACGGAGTCCCAAATCACCGCCTCGATCGCTGGACGTTTCGCCAGTGCGTGCGGTGGGGACCGCGTCGGTCGAGTGTTTCATGCTGTCTGGTCTTCGTAATGGCCAAAGACGTCCGTGAGTTCCGGGTCGGCCCCGCGTGCCGAGTACACCGTCAACAGATCGTTCGGCCGGATCCGGACGTTCCCGCGGGGCGTCAGTGGCCTGTCCTCCCCTTCACGGTCGATGGCGACGATCAGCGTATCCTCGGGGAGGATGTCACCCTCTCCTGCTTCAGTGAGTGTCTTCCCGGCAATGGGTGCGTTCTCGGTGACGGCGATCTCGAACACCTCGGCGTCCTCGCCGATACGCATGTAATCGACGATCGCCGGCCGTGCGACCGACCGGTAGAGGTACTCGGCGATGAGTTGCTGGGGGTTCTCGATGGTGTTCACCCCGATCTGCTCGAAGAGGCTCATGTGCTCGGGGTTGTGCACGACCGAGAGGATCGACGGCACCTCGTACTCCGTGGCGAGCAGACAGACCATGACGTTGGTCGCGTCCCGGTCGGTCGTCGAGACCACGGCGTCGGCCTGCTCGACGCCGGCCTCTTCTAAGGTGTTGTTGGTCGTCGCGTCCGCCTCGAGGACGAGACAGTCGAAGCGATCGGCCGCCCGGTTGGCCCGTTCGGCGTTGCGCTCGATGACGACGACCTCGTTGCCTGATCGCGTTGCGATGTCGATCAGTGGCGTCCCGATGTCTCCCGCACCGACGATGATGACGTACATAGCTCCTATTCAGTATGTTCACTCAGCTAGATCGGCCGATACCGACGCTCTCAAACCGGCACGTTCGCTCACGCCTCGCTCACCTCTCGATCGGGAAGGACGACGACCGGCACGTCGCTCTCGTGGACGAGGTTGTGGGTCACGTCGCCCGAGAGGAGTTGCTTCCATCGACTACCGCCCCGCGGCGTGAACACGATTGCGCTCGCCGCGACGTCGTCCGCCGTCTCGACGAGCGTCCCCGCGACGTCGGTCCCGTAGCGGATCTCCGTTTCGAGGGTGGCGTCGACCCCGTCGAGTCCCTCGGTGACGATCCCGAACATTGCCTCGGCGTCCGTCTCGCGCTGTTCGATCGAGGCCTTGTCGAGTGCGCCGTCGGCCTTCTCGATGACGTGGACCGCGATTACTGTTCGATCCGGTGCGTCGATGTATGGCGCGAGTGCGGCCGCCGTCGCCGCCGCGTCGTCGCGACTCGCGACCGGAACCACCACGCGCCCGAGGAGCGACTCGTCCACGTCAGGTCTCCTCCTCGTCGAAGACGCGGCCGAGATAGTGCCACTTGTATTTGCCCTCGTCGTCGACGTGTGGTTCCCACTGGACCATGTATGCGAAGGGGCCACGTGCCGCGCCCGTTTCGTCCGGCCGCTCGACGACGACGGTCGTGTACGGTCCTTCGTCTTCCATTCGGACGAGTTCCTCGTTGTCCCGGGCTTCGATGACCGCCGTTAGCGGTGGGCGGTCCTCGAGGCACTGACGAGCGTACGTGACGACCCCCCGCAGCAACTCGTCGTCACTCGTGTCGAGTGCCTCCACGACCGCCTCGTCGAGTTCGACCTCCTCGCCGACGAACGTCTCGCCCGTCTCCAGGGGCACCTCCTCGTTCAGTGGTGGATGTGCTTCGAGACGTGCCTGGGCGTCGTGGACGATCTCTCGAAGCTGCCGGTCGCTACTGTCGTCGAGCGCCGCCTGGACGTCCTCGGGGACGTCCGGCGACTCGTCGTCTGGCTGGGTCATGGGTGGTGGCCGTGTCCGCCGATCACTGTCTACCTGCCGCTAGATTATCGAAAAGGTATATATCCACGGATTCTGTTTTCGATACGAAAATGAATGCCGTGTATGGACAAACTCCGAAAATAGTAGCGGATAGATTATATTTCGAGTGGACGGGTTCGTCAGCCACTGATATATCGGGAGGTAATTATGCGGGACGGTCGTAGCGCGCGCATGGACCATCGCCTCGACGAGATCGACAAGCGCATCCTCTACTATCTGGCGGCGGACGCCCGGAACACGGCGGCCCCGGAGATCGCCGAGGAGATGGAGGTGACGGCGGCGACGATCCGCAACCGGATCCGCCAGCTCGAGACGGAGGGGATCCTGCGGGGGTATCTCGCGGACATCGACTACAAAGCCATCGAGGGGCACGTCACCTACGAGTTCCGGTGTACGGCTCCGATCCCGGATCGCGATCACCTCGCACAGGCAGCCCTGGACATCTCGGGCGTCGTTGCCGCCAGGGAGTTGATGGCCGGGACGACGAATCTCACGATCACGGTCGTCGGGACCGATACGGACGACATCGGGCGGATCGCGGCCGAACTGTCGGATCTCGGACTGACGATCGAGGACGAGAGTGTCATCGAGGAGCAGTACTTCCGGCCCTACGATCCGTTCGGTCCCGAGGACGCCCCGAAGGGGCCGTCGCTGACGGACTTCATGGGGCTTGCCGGCGGCGCGGAGGTCGTCGAATTCACGGTCTCGGAGGGGGCCGAGATCGCCGACCGAACCATCGAGGACGCCGTCGAGTCGGACTTGCTGGCCGACGAAATGTTGGTGGTCGGCATCGAACGCGACGGGGACGTCCTCACGCCGAAAGGCGAGACGGTCATTCGGGCAGGCGACGTCGTCTCGCTGTTTTCGAAGACTGGGCTGGAGACGGACGCGCTGACGGTGTTCGGGGCCCAGTAAGCTCGATCGGCCTGACAGTGTTCGGGACGCAGTGAGCGACTGCGCAACGGCGACGGGCAACCCCGGTCCGTTTCCGTGTCGTGTTCATCGATCACGACCAAGAGTACGCTTCATAGCCGGCGTCGGAGTTCCGGAGGAAAACACACTTCCCGGACGGGGGGGTAGTTGGCGACAATGATGGAGGGGCCCGGATGCGCGTGATCGTTGTCGGTGCCGGCGAAGTCGGGTCGAGCATCGCCGCTAGCCTGGCCGACGAACACGAAGTCGTCGTGGTCGACGTCGACGGTGATCGCGTCGAGGCGCTGACCTACGATCTGGACGTGCTTGCGATCGAGGGCGACGGGGCGGCCATTGAGACGTTACAGGAGGGCGGTCTGGCGGCCGCCGAACTGTTGATCGCCGTCACGGACGACGACGAGACCAACATCGTCTCCTGTGGGACCGCAAAGACCCTCGACGACGTCACGACCATCGCCCGCGTTCGCAATACCAAGTACTTAGACACCTGGGAGAACGCCGAGGGGGCGCTCGGCGTCGACGTCATGGTCGGGACGAACCTGCTGACGGCCCGGAAGATCGCCAGTATCATCGGCCTCCCGGCCGCCAGGGACGTCGACAGTTTCGCTGACGGCACCATCCAGATGGCCGAGTTCGAACTCGCCGCGGGGAGTCCCGTCGCCGGACAGACCGTCGCCGAGGCCGACCGATTCGACGATCTCACCTTCGCGGCGATCATCTGTCCCGACGACGAGGCGGATTGTGAGGAGATCGTCATCCCGCGCGGTGACACTCGACTGTCGGCTGGCGACGAAGTCATCGTGATCGGGACCGACGAGGCGGTGACGGCGTTCAGCCACGCCGTCGCGCCGGACGACGACTACCACGACGTGTTGCTCGTCGGCGGGAGTTCGGTGGGTTACCAGACCGCACGGCTCCTCGAACAACGCGGTATTCGGGCCAAGCTGATCGAACGCGACCCCGAACGGGCGCAGTTCCTCGCCGAGTCGCTGCCGAAGACGACGGTCCTCGAAGCGGATGCTACCGATCGGGACTTCCTGGAGAGCGAGAACATCGATGCGGTCGACGTCGTCGTCACGACCCTAGAGTCCGACGAGGCGAACCTGCTTGCCGGGCTGTTCGCCAAGCGGTTGGGTGCCGACCGGGCGATCGCCGTCGTCGAGGAGGGGTCGTACGTCGACCTGTTCGAAACTGTCGGCATCGACGTGGCCGTCCAGCCCCGCGAGGTGGCTGCCGAGGAGATCACGCGGTTCACGCGCGAGGAACACGCCGAGAACGTGGCGATCATCGAGAGCGACCGCGCGGAAGTCATCGAGATCGAGATCGACGACGAGAGTGTCTTTTGCGACCGGACCATCCAGTCGGCCGCCGCAGACTTGCCCGGCGGCGTCGTCGTGGGTGCGATCGTCCGCGACGGCGAGTTCGTCCGGCCACGGGGAGACACGGTCGTCCACGCAGGCGATCACGTCGTCTTCTTCGTCGAAGCCACTGCCCTCGAAGAGACACTCGCCAAAATATGAACGGCCACCTTCGGGTCGACTGGCGGGCCAGCCTCTCGCTGACGGGCCGGGTGCTGTTGTACCTGGCGGTCCCACTCCTGTTGCCGCTGGTGACGGCCCTGCTCTATGGCGAAGGCTGGATGCCGTTTCTGGCGACCATCGTCGTGACGACGCTGCTCGGATACGGCCTCTCCCAACTCGACGACGACCGGGACATCGGTGCACGCGAGGGCTTTCTGATGGTCGCGTCGACGTGGCTCGCGGTCGCACTCGTCGGGACGCTCCCGTATCTGCTCGCGGAGCACGGCACGGCGTCGACGCTTAGCTGGCCCCACGTCCCGAACGCGCTGTTCGAGTCGATGAGCGGCTTCACGACGACCGGGGCGACGGTCATGAAGAACATCGGCGTCGAGCACCACTCCCACGCGCTCCTGATCTGGCGACAGCTCACCCAGTGGCTCGGCGGGATGGGGATCGTCGTGCTCGCGGTGGCGATCCTGCCCGAACTCTCGGTCGGTGGGGCACAGTTGATGGACGCCGAAGCGCCCGGCCCCGGCATCGAGAAGCTCACGCCGCGGATCGCCGAGACGGCCCGGGTACTGTGGATCGCCTACTTCGCCTTTACCGTCCTCGAAATGGCGCTTTTGTACGGCCTCCATCTCGCCGGCTTCGCCAAGGAGATGACGCTGTTCAACGCGATCTCGCATGGCCTGACGACGCTGCCGACCGGCGGGTTCTCGCCGGAGGCCTACTCGATCGAGGTGTTCTCGGCGGCCGTCCAGTGGGCGATCATCCCGTTCATGGTCGTCGCCGGAACGAACTTCGCGCTGTTCTGGGGGCTGGTCCGGGGCGACCCACGGTCGCTGCTGGCAGACGAGGAGTTCCGCTTTTACACCGGCGCGATGGCGTCTCTGACCGCCGTCGTCACGGTGGTGCTCTTCGTGGGGTCGAGCCTCCCCGGTACTGTCGGTCTTGCGGGCGTCGAGCAGTCACTTCGGCACGGCCTCTTCCAGGTGGTCTCGATCGTCACCACCACGGGGTACGCAAGTTTCGACTTCAACGGCTGGTCGATGACCGCCCAGTATCTGCTGCTCTTTGGGATGTTCCTCGGCGGCTCGGCAGGATCGACCGGCGGCGCGATCAAGATGGTCCGGTGGCTGGTGATCGCCAAGTCGATCAAGCGGGAACTGTTCACGACGGTCCATCCCGAGGCCGTCAAGCCCGTCCGACTCGGTGGCCGGGCGCTCGACGAGTCGGCGATCCGGGGGATCCACGCCTTCACGCTGCTGTACATTGCGCTGTTCTTCCTCAGCGTCGTCGTCCTCATGCTCGACGCCGGGCGGATCGGCATGGAACTGCAAGTCCTCGATGGCATGAGCGCGATCGCGGCGACCATCGGCAACGTCGGGCCGGGATTCGGCGCTGTCGGGCCGATGGAGAACTACCTCTCGTTCCCCTGGACCTCGAAATTCCTGATGGTCTTTCTGATGTGGATCGGCCGACTGGAGATCTTCCCCGTGCTCGTGCTGCTGACGCGGGCCTACTGGCGGTCCTAACGCCGGCCTCGTCTGTTTTTGGGATCGCGCTCCGTCGCGACCCGGTCGACCGACTGTCACCGACCGGAAAGCCCTAACCGCTCGCCCGGATAGCCCCCCCCAATGCCGGTCATCGAGTGCGACCCGGCGGCCGCCCGCGAACGGCTGGAAGCCGCGGGCATCGCCGTCGAGTCGGGCAACACCGATCACGAGCGCTGGCGGGCCGAGTCCGATGGAGCGACCGCCGTCGCCTACGACGGGAAAGTCGTCGTGCAGGGCAGCGATCCCGGGAAACTGACCGCGGTCCTGACCGACGAGGGCGGGCGCGCGCACGTCTACGTCGACGGGGCCTCGCGTGGCAACCCCGGCCCGGCGGCCATCGGCTGGGTGATTCTCACCGGCGACGGCGGCATCGTCACCGAGGGGGGCAAACGCATCGGCTCGACGACCAACAACCGCGCGGAGTACGAGGCGCTGATTCACGCGCTGGAAATCGCCGCCGACTACGGCTTCGATTCCGTCGAAGTCCGCAGTGACTCCGAACTGGCCGTCCGCCAGGTTCGCGGTGAGTGGGACACCAACGATCCCGACCTCCGCGAGCGCCGCGTCCGGGTGCGGGAACTGTTTCGCGAATTCGACGACTGGTCGATCGAACACGTCCCCCGGGAGATCAACGAGCGCGCCGATTCACTCGCCAACGAGGCGTTCGAGGATGGGTAAGGAGGCGTTCGAGGATGGCTGAGGGAGATTCGACAGACAGCGATACGACAGCCGGTGACCTCCCGGCCGACGTGATCGAGACAGTCGAGCGACTCACCCGCCACGCGCGTCGCGCCGACGAGGAACGCGCCACGGGGCTTCGGGACCGCCGTGACGAACTGCTGGCCGACCACGGCTTCGAGGCGCGCATCCGCTCGGAACGCGACGGCGACGTGCTGGTGTGTTATCCGACGGAATGGCTCGACGACGGGGAGGTCGTGCTCGATCGGATCGACGACCGTTCGCGCGCGGTCGAGCGCCCGCTCGACCCCGAAACCGACGCGGACTGGGAGACCGTCGACGCCGACAACCGCGCTGTCGTCGACGCGGTTGCGGAACGCCACGGCTCGGTCCGCGCCGCGAACGTGGCGGCGTTCGCCGACTTCATGAGCAACCATCACGCACTGCGGATCGCCGACGCGACCGCCGATCACGTCGCCGAGTTTCGTGCGGAATACTTCCCGCGCAACGCCTTCCCCGACGACGAGCAGCGTGCGGTCCTCACGGAGTCACTCGAACACGCGTTCGAAGTCGTCGACGGCGAGTGTCCGTCGATCGACCGCGAGGCCAACGGCTATGACGTGTGAAAAAAGTCAACGCGAACTGCGCTGACGGACCGCGAATACTGTTCGGGACCTCAGGCCGCGTCTTCGAGCAGCTCTCGGATGTCGTCGGCGCGCGATTCCTCGGTGACCATCTTGCCGAACTCCCAGGCCAGTTGTTCGAGGAGGACTTCGTAGCCCTTCTCGGTGACGCTGTATTCGTTAGTTCGCTTGTCGAGCTCGCTCTTCTCGACGAGTTCCATCTCGACGAGGTCGTCGAGGTTCGGGTACAGCCGGCCGTGGTTGACGTCGGAGTCGTAGTACGTTTCGAGCTCGCGCTTGACGGCGAGGCCGTAGCGCGCTTCCTCGGCCAGGATGACCAGGATGTTCTGCTGGAACGCACTGAGTTCTCGGGCAATGCTTGGAGGCGCGACTTCGGTTTGTGCCTCTGACATAACTAAAGGAATGTCATCCGGACATTTAACCTTTGTTACCTGTGGTCGGAGCGGCACGAATCTTTTCATCACTCTCTAAGAACGGTTCTGATTCGGTTAGCGCTCTTCTAACGACTGCTTTCTGTGAGTCCTCTTCTGAAAATACTGTTCCGAAGGGGTGGCACATGGCACCGAGGGACGATTTGCCGATCCGATAAATATCAAGATTGATATTCGGGTTGTCTTCGGGCTGGAACTCCCGACTCGAAAGGTCTTTTTGGTGGCCCCCGCCAGAGTCAGGTGATGGTAAACCTCTTCGAAGCCCTCGAAGCGGGGCCGAACCCGCCCGAGGAGATCTACGCGGTCGTAGAGTGCCTCAAAGGCGAGCGCAACAAGTACGAGTACGACAAGGGCCTGCCGGGCGTCGTGTTGGATCGCGTCCTCCACAGCAACGTCCACTACCCCAGCGACTACGGGTTCATCCCGCAGTCCCATTACGACGACGACGATCCGCTGGACGTCCTCGTGCTCGTCGAGGACCAGACGTTCCCGGGCTGTGTCATCGAGGCCCGCCCGGTCGCGCTGATGCAGATGGATGACGACGGCGAACAGGACGACAAGGTCATCGCCGTCCCCACCGAGGACCCCCGCTACGACCACATCGAGGATCTCGATGACATCCCCCAGCAGACCCTCGACGAGATCGACGAGTTCTTCGCGACCTACAAGAACTTGGAGGAAGGCAAGGAAGTCGAGACGCTGGGCTGGGAGGACGCGGCCGCCGCCAAAGACGCCATCGAGCACTCCCGCGAGCTCTACGAGGAGAAGATCGCCGAGTAACGCAGTCACAGCTACGATTCCCGCCGGTTATACCCCGCCACCGCGCCCATGCGGTATAATTATGGGTAATTATTTGCGTGTCCCGGCCCTGTTTTCGAGTGTGATGGCAACCGAACGCCAAGCGGTCGGGATCGCTCACTACACCGTCGTCCCGGAGAACTTCAAACCGGCCGATTCAGCCCCCATGCCGGCCGAGCGTTCGGCCGATCGGGGCGACTGACGGTGCAAGCCTTGCCGCCGTCGCGGTTAGCCGTCGGCCTCGGCCCCTAGAAGAACCTTCTTGTGTCAGACCACAGTATCGCGAGATATGGGTCTATTCGATCGGATACGCGGCGACGACGATCCGCGAGTCGCCTTTTTCGGCATCGATGGCGTCCCGTATAGCCTGATCGCCGAACACGACGAGGAGTTCGAGCACCTGCACGCACTCGCAACGGAGGGCGCGGGCGGGGCGATCGACAGTATCGTGCCGCCGGAATCGTCGGCCTGCTGGCCGTCGCTGACGACTGGCGTCAACCCCGGCGAAACCGGCGTCTACGGCTTCCAGGACCGGGAAGTCGGCTCTGCGGAGACGTACGTCCCGATGGGGCGTGACGTCCAGGCCACGCGGCTCTGGGATCGCGTCCAGTCGGCTGGCCGGGACGCAACGGTGCTGAACGTCCCCGTCACGTTCCCGCCACAGCGTGACGTCCAGCGGATGGTTTCGGGTTTTCTCTCCCCGGGCGTCGAGGAGGCCGCCTACCCGGATGAACTACGGGATACCCTGGAGGAGTTGGAGTACCGGATCGATGTCAACGCCAAACTCGGCCACGACGACGACAAGAGCGACTTCCTCGCGGACGCCCACGAGACCCTCGAAAAACGCTTCGAGGCGTTCAAACATTACATCGAGGCCGACGACTGGGACCTGTTTTTCGGCGTCTTCATGACGACCGACCGGGTCAACCACTTCCTGTTCAAACACTACGAGGAGGACGGCGAGTACAAGGAAGAATTCCTCGAGTTCTATCGGACGGTCGATCAGTACCTGGGTGAGCTCCGCGAGTTGCTGGATGACGACGTGACGATGATGGTCGCCAGCGATCACGGGTTTACCACACTCGATTACGAGGTTCACCTCAACGAGTGGCTGGAGCAGGAGGGATGGCTCACGTTCGACACTGACGACCACGAGGAGCTTGCTGACCTCGACGAATCGACGAAGGCGTACTCGCTGATTCCCGGTCGGTTCTACATCAACCTGGAGGAGCGAGAAGCCAACGGCGGCGTCCCCGAGGAGGATTACGAGGACGTCCGGGCCGACCTCAAAGCGAAGCTACAAGCCCTCGAGGGGCCGGACGGGAATCCGGTCGCCGACCGGGTCGTCACCAAGGAGGACGCGTTCCGGGGCGACCACGACGACATCGCGCCGGATCTGGTCGTGATCCCGAACCACGGCTTCGACCTGAAGGCCGGGTTCAAGGGGAGCGAGTCGGTCTTCGGCACCGGCCCGCGCAACGGGATGCACAGCTTCGACAACGCCAGTTTGCTGATCGAAGACGACGACGCGACCGTCTCGGGCGCTGACCTGTACGACGTCGCCCCGACGATCCTCTCGCTCATGGACGTCGAGTACGATCGTACCGACTTCGACGGGTCGAGCCTGGTCTGAAGCGCCGTCCCGCACCTTTTTGCGCCGACACCCCCTACCCCCGCATGGATGGATCTGGATCTGGACCCGGACCTGGGCGAGTCGCTGTCGGCCGAGGCCGAGCAGCGCGGTTTCGCGACGACCGAGGCGTACGTCCACTGGCTGCTCGAACACCGCCAGTCGGTTCTGCAGCCGCCTGGTGAACGCATCGAGGCGCGCCTCGAACAGCTAGAGGGCCGCATCGAGTCGTTGACGCTGGCGCTGGAAGACGCCGGCGTCGAGCAGTCACCGGTGGCTACCAGTTCCGAGCCCGCGGCCTGGTTCGATGCGTCCCGGGAGACCGACACGTGGGACGACACAAGCAGTGGCGCGGCTACCGACACGGCGACGGGGACGCCCGGGACTGAGCCGACGCCCCAGGAACCCGATGCCGATGCCCCCGACGACGCCGCGGACCAAACCGGCTTCGCGTTCGGCGACGAAGCGGACGCCGAGGCGGCGACCGACGAGTCCGTCTCGGAGTTCGCGTATTCGGACGACCTCGAACCGCCCGGTGAGTCGACTGCGGAAGCTCCGGAACCGGCCTCGGAGCCCGAGGACGGGGCCGACGACGACGAGATCGCCGACGCCATCGCGGACATCGACATCGACGAGGAGGAGGCGACGGACACCGAAAGTGCGGAGGCAGAGCGCGCGAACGAACCCGATAACGAGTAGCGGTCGGGACGACTGTTTTTAAAAGAGGTTTTCGAGATCGTCGTTCTGGAAGTCCGCTGTCGGCTCGGCCTGTTGGTCGGCGGCCTGTTCGTAGGCTTCGGCGGCCCGGTCGAGAAACGCCTGGAGCCGTTTCGAGCGCTCGACGCCCCCGAGCAACACCAGCGCGGCGAGCCGGTCGCTATCGAGCGGGAAGTCACCGCCGCGAACTTCGAGGCTGCCGGTCTCGTCTTCGAGCCAGCTTCGGGCGCGCTCGACGCCCTTCCGGGAAATGCGATCCGGTTCGCCCGCGATCACGAGCAGTGCTGTCTCGGCCTTGACGGCGTTCGGGAGGCTGGTTCCGGTCAGGAGGGCGTTGCGGGCCAGGCTCGTGATCGTGTTGATGTTTTCGGCGCTGTCCTCGCTGGCCGCGGCGCTCGCGTAGCCGAGTGCCGCGATGCCGCCCGGCCGGAGCGTATTGATGACTTCGCTGGAGTCGACGACGCTCTCGCCGACCCCGTCGATGACTTCACCGGAAGCGAGCAGCAAGCCGATGCGCTGGGCGATCTGGCGGTTGATCGTCTCGAAGCCTTCCTCGACGCTCTCGTCGGCGCTCTGCCAGGCGTCGTTGTCGACCAAAAGCGTCGCGTCGGCCTCGCGAGCGACGGTCTTCAGCGACCGACCGGCGTTGGCCTGGTAGATCGACCCCTCGCTGCGGCCGGGCAGCACGCCGAGGACGTAGACGGGGATGTCGTAGATCCGCTTGAGTTCCTTCGCCAGGACGGGTGCGCCGCCGCTCCCGGTACCCCCGCCCAGTCCGGCGACGACGAAGATACCCTCCGCCTGGGAGGTGATCCGGCCGTCGAGACCGTCGAGGACTTCCGTGGCCTCGCTCTGCATGATCTCCGCGCCGAGTTCGTTGTCGCCGCCGACCCCGTGGCCCTTGACCCGGTCCTGGCCGATCAACATCGTGTCGATCTCCAGGGGTTGGAGGTCCGCCCGGGCGGTGTTCACCGCGAGCGCGGCCCGGATCGCGTCAAATCCCATCTCGTAATCGTAAGTAGCCAGTGCCTGCGTGAGTTTTCCCCCGGCCTGGCCGAGACCAATCAGGACGACCTTCATACTCCAGGGTTGGCCTACCGACTATTCAAACCTTGTGACAGTTCGGCGATGGTCGTGTCATCAGTGCCCGCGCGCAAAACTACCGGTGGCGACGCCTCCTTGTAGGGCCCAACCCTACCGGGCCCTATGCTCGCAGCTGTGGACGTTGACGGCCACGATGCGCCGTCACTCCGTCGTGCGTACGAGGCGGTCGTCACGGACGCCGTCGAAACGGTCGGGGAACACGCCGTCGTCGAAGGGACTGCGCTCGACGGCGACACTGTCAGCGCACTCGCCGACGAGGACGCCGAATCGCCGACGCTCACTCTCGCGGAAGCGGCCGCTATCGTGGCTCTCTCCACGGACCGTGACGCCGACGCCATCGCCGCCGAGGCGCGCGATCGGCTGTTGCTCGAACTGTCGAGCGCCGTTCTCGATGTGGACGCGCTCGCCCAGGGGCTCGATGGCGACGCGACTCCCAAGGAACTCCAGGCAAAGATGGAGGGACGCCATCCGATGAACCTCGCGGAGTACGCCGAGATTCGGGTCTTCGTCGCGGGGGAACGGTGACCCGCGTCGCCATTCTGGGGTGTGGCTACGTCGGGTGTGAACTCGCCCGCCAACTCGGCGAGGCCGGCCATCACGTCGTCGGCGTTCGCCGGTCGGATGCGGGACTCGCGGCGGTCGAAGAAGCCGGGGCTGAACCTGTCCGGGCCGACGTCACGGACGCCGATTCCCTGGAATCGGTCCCGGACGCCGAGTGGGTGGTCTTCGCCGCGAGCGCCGGCGGCCGTGACGCCGACGCCGCCCGCGAGACCTACGTCGAGGGCCTTCGGACGGCGATCGATCACTTCGCCGGTCGGGACAACGCGCCCGATCGGTTCGTCTACACGTCGAGTACGGGCGTCTACGGCGACCACGACGGCGAGTGGGTCGACGAGGAGACCCCCCTCGACCCCGGCGACGAGCGGACCGAAATCCTGGCCGAGGCCGAACGGCTGGCCCGTGAGCGCCCGCCGGCGGGCATCGACGGGACGGTCGCCCGCTTTGGCGGGTTGTACGGCCCGGATCGCTACCGCTTACAGCGATACCTCGACGGCCCGGTCACGGCCGGCGTGCTCAACATGGTCCATCGCGACGACGCCGCCGGCGCGGTCCGGTTCCTGCTCTCTACCGACCGCGGCCGTGGCGAACTCGTCAACGTCGTCGACGACGAACCGGTAGAGAAGTGGGGATTCGCCGACTGGCTGGCCGAACAGTGTGACGTCGAGTTCCCGCCGAAACAGACGGTCGAACAACGACTCGCCGACGTCGACCGGGCGTCGACCCGCCGGCGAATCCGCTCGAGCAAACGCGTCAGCAACGACCGACTCCGGGCGGACGGCTACGAGTTTGCGTTCCCGACCTATCGCGAGGGCTATCGCGCGGCGATCGATCGCTATCGGGCCGAGGACGGGGGATCCTGAGCGCCCCTTCCCCTCGAACGACGCACTCGCCACAGACTGCCACCCAGCGGATCGCTGCCGGCTGTGCCGTCGGTTATGTCGGGTTTCTACCGTCCGCATTTGTTTTGACCCTTCTCTAAACGATCTCTCGTGTGTTTGCCGAACCTTCTTAACAGATCGGAGAGACAGTCTCCGGTATGTCGGTCCCGGGCCCCGCTGCTGGCGCGGTCGGACAGGTGGGTGTGGAAGAGTTCCTCGACCGCGTGACAGCCGATCCATTGCTCGCCGCGGCAGTGATCGTTGCCGTCCTCCTCGTGCTCATCGGTCTTGCCCTGATTGTCCGCAGAGTTCGGCGATCCCCCGGGCAACGCCTCCGTCGAATCCTGGCGGACCACGATCGGGTGAGCGTCCTGATGCATCCAAATCCCGATCCTGACGCGATGGCGGCCGCCCAGGGCGTCGCGGAACTCGCGTCGGCCGTCGATACCGAAGCCGTCCTCCAGCACGCGGGCCAGATTCGCCACCAGGAGAACCGCGCGTTCGAGACCGTCCTCGATCTCGACCTCGAACAGATCGAGACAGCCGGCGATATCGACGCCGATCCGATCGTCCTCGTCGACCACAACGAAGCGCGTGGGTTCCCCGGTGCGGACGGGATCGAACCCGTCGCCGTCATCGACCATCATCCCGGTGACGGCACCGGGACGGTGTTCACCGACATCCGGCCGGAGTACGGGGCCTGTGCGACGATCGTCGCCGAGTATTTCGAGGAACAGGGTATCGAGCCGGGTGATCCCGACGCGGAGGAGTCAAGCGACGGTTGTACGCTCCCGACGGCGGCGGCCACGGGACTGCTCTATGGCATCCAGGCGGACACGAACCATCTGACGAAAGGCTGTTCGCCCGCCGAGTTCGGTGCCGCATCGTACCTCTATGCGGGGATCGACGAGGAGGCACTCGACCGGATTGCCAACCCGGAAGTCGACACCGAGGTGCTCGAAGTCAAAGCCCGGGCGATCACCGCACGGGACGTTCGTGGTGCCTTTGCGTGTAGCGACGTCGGGACGATCTCGAACGTCGACGCAATTCCGCAGGCGGCCGACGAACTCCTGCGACTGGAAGGTGTGACGGCGATCGTCGTCTTTGGCGAAGTCGAGGACACGCTTCACCTCTCGGGGCGTTCGCGTGACGATCGCGTTCACATGGGCAAGGCCCTGCAGGCGGCTGTCGAGGACATTCCCATGGCCGAGGCCGGCGGGCACGCCCGAATGGGCGGGGGCCAGATCAGCGTCGAGCACATGAACGGCCTCGGGCCGGGCGAGGGCGTGACGCGGGCGGACGTCCAGGAGCGACTGTTCGAGGCGATGACAGGCGACCGGCAGTGACACGATCCGCTGGAACAGATCCGCTCAGTGGCTGTAAATCATCTCTCTGGGGGTATGACTGGCTTAGCCGACCTGCTTCCACTCGCGGCCACACCCCGGACAGACGCGAACCGAAACGACTTCGTCGGGGTCGTTTTCGGTCGCCAACTCCTCCTCGCATTCGACACATTGTAACCGCTCGTAGGTGTCTTTCTCCAGATCCCCGGATCGCAGCCCCTTCCTGACAGATTCCATACGAAGACGTATGCGACCATGTGACAAAAAGCCCGCGCTCGTCACCGGTGGCGGGTGAGCCGGCGAAACCGGCGGTTGTCAGTCCCTTTTTTGACCTGCCGGCCGGAGACCTACTGAATGGAGTACGTTCAAGAACGGATCGCCACCCTCCACGATTTCGATGGGGCGACCCCGCCAGCCCCGACTGACCGCGCCGTCGTGATCGTCCCGATGACCGCGCGCGATCACGCCAGTCTGGCCGCCGAACGCGTGCTCTCGACGCTCGAAACCGTCGATCCGGGGCAGGTGATCGTCGCCCTTCGGGCCGACACGGACCGGGTCGGCGAGATCGCGGGGTGGCTGTCGTCGTTCGATCTGTCGCTGGAAGTACTGTGGTGTAGTGCCCCCGCTGTCGAGACGGCGCTCGCGGACGCGGGCCTCGACGGGCGTCACGGGAAGGGCCGTGACGTCTGGCTCGCGCTCGGACTCGCCGCCGAGCGCGGTGAGTACGTCGTCGTCCACGATGCCGATACGGAGAACTATGCACCTACCCACGTCCCCCGGTTGCTCTTCCCGCTGTCGCGGGGCTTTGTGTTCTCGAAGGCGTACTACGCCCGCGTCGAGAACGACCGACTGTACGGTCGCCTCTTTCGGCTGTTTTACGTGCCGTTGCTCCGCGCGCTCGCCGATGCCCACGACGTGCCGGTCGTCGAATATCTCGGGGCCTTCCGGTACGCGCTCGCGGGGGAGTTCGCGGCGACGAGCGGGCTGGTCCGGCAACTCCGGCCACCACGCGGCTGGGGGCTCGAAGTCGGCACGCTCGGCGATGCCTTCGAGGTAGCCGGGTTCGCAAATACCGCACAGGTCGATCTCGGCATGCACGAACACGACCACCGGGCTGTCGGCGGGTCGGACGGGCTGGGCGATATGGCCCGTGAAGTCGCCGCGACGCTCTTTCGGACGCTGGAAGGAAACGGTGTTCATCCCGACTACGCGTCGCTGGGAGACCGCTACCGGACGGCGGCGCGGACGGCCGTCGACCAGTACGCCGCCGATGCCGCGTTCAACGGCCTCACCTACGAACGGGCGAACGAACGCACGCAGATCGAGGCGTACGCGTCGGCGATCGAGCCGCCCGTCGATGACGACCGACTGCCGGCCTGGGCGGACGCGGCACTCGAGCCGGACCGAATCGCGACACTCGCAAGCGAATCGCTTGCGGACCATCGCCGTTGATCCCGTCGACAGGCCTCCCGGGCCCGTACCCGTCGGGCTAAAGGGGGATGGGATCCCACAACCGGGTATGGACTTCTCAGCGGACGACCTGGCCGGGGTCGTCGACCTGTTCGGGGCGCTCCCGCCGGCGACGCTCCGGGACGCCCTCGCGGAACTCGCGTTCAAGCAGGGCGACCACCGGGACCCCTCCGAGTTCGACGCTGTCGTCGACGCTGCCATCGAGTCGTATCACCTGCTCGAACTCCCCGGCGACCAGCCGCTGGTCGTGGTCGGCCCCGTCGCGTTTCCAACGTTGCCCGAGGGAGCCCGTGATCTGCCACACATTCTGGATGTCCCCGACCGATCGATCGATCCCGAACGGCGCGGGACCGCCGCCGAACGCCGGTTTCGGAGCGATGCCGGCCAGGCCGTCGCGGCGGACGATCACGACCGCATCGAGACACTTCTGGACGTGAGTTACGAACTCGAAGCCTGGGGGCCGGTCGACCTCGAAGCGACCCGCGAACGGCTCGACGATGCCCTCGAAGGTACCGATTCGGGGTGAGCGACGAGCGAATTAAGAGTCGTGACCGCGTTCGTTCCCGTATGGATCTCGGCCCGGTTGCTGACCACGATCCCACCGGCGTGGCTGCTCCACGCGAAGCGGCGGTGCTGGTCGGGGTCGTCGAGACGCGCGCTGGACCGCAGTTGCTTTTCACCCAGCGAGCCGACCATCTCGACGACCATCCCGGCCAGATGAGCTTTCCGGGCGGGGGCTACGAGCCGGCGGACGCTGATCTCGCGGAGACGGCACGCAGAGAGGCAGACGAGGAAGTCGGGCTCGAACCGACCGAAGTGTCGCTCGTTGGCCGACTCGACGACATCCGAACTATCAGTGAGTATTCGATCCGGCCGTTCGTGGGCCGTATTCCGGATCGACCGTACGAGCCTACTGACGACGAAGTCGCCGAGATCGCGATCCTCCCGGTGGATGCGCTGACCGATCTCGACAACTACGAGACGGAATGTCGTGAGCATCCGGAACACGGCTCAATTCAGCTCCACTATTTCCACGTCAACGGCTACACCGTCTGGGGGGCGACCGCCCGCATCCTCCGACAGTTTCTCGAACTCACGACCGAGTGGCGAGTGCCACAGACGTTGGACTGTCGGCCCGAGGCGAACTCCTCGACGTGATCAGCGCGGGGGCCGCCGGCCGATTGCTGTTCGGGGCGTCGATCACAGCGGTACAGCGCGGAAGCCCACCCCTTTAGGGGTGGGAGGAAGCGCGTACGCTCAGTGGAACAACCCACGAGGACGACAGAGCCGACTCCCCAACGCTGGCACAGAATATATAAACAAATCGTCCGCACGTGAGAGTGCGATGGAGGTCAAACGCACCGTTCCCGTCAAACTCGACGTGCCCGCGGAGCGGCGCGAGGACCTCCATCAGACGATCCAGCAGTTCAACACTGCCGCCAACTACACCATCGACCACGGCAGAGACGACGGCGACCTGATTCTCAACAAGTCCACAATCCACGACGAAGTGTACTACGACTTGCGGGACGAGACCGACCTGCCCGCGAACCTCGTGGTACGCGCCTACTCGAAGGCCGTCGAAGCGATGAAAAGCACCGTCACGGAGTGGGAGAAGGGCAACAGCCGCCCACTCCCCTCGTTCGATGAACCCTCAGCCGTCTACGACAAACGCACGCTGACGATCAAGGACGAGTACGCCACGCTCTCGACGGTCGACGGCCGCGTCGAAGCCGACTTCGTACTCGGTGAGTACCAGCGGTCGTACCTCGAAGACGACGACTACGAGAAGCGGATGGGGACGCTCCACTACCGTCCCGACGAGGATACGTTCTACCTCCACATCGTCATTCAGAAGGAGGTAGACCAGCGTGACGGCGACCGCGTTCTCGGCGTGGATCTGAATCTGAAGAACGTCGCCGTGACCAGCACGGGACGGTTCTTCGACGGTGGTGAACTGCTGTGGGGGCAGAACCACTACTTCCGCGTGCGACGAAGCCTTCAGGACAAAGGCACCCGTTCCGCTCGGCAGGCCTTGCGGCGACTGTCGGGACGGGAAAACCGCTTCGTCCTGGATCGCCTGCACAACATCTCGCGTGGAATCGTGGAGGAAGCCCTGTGCCACGACTGTTCGTACGTCGCCGTCGAAGACCTGACCCACATCCGCGATCGAATGGACGCCCACAACGAGCGCCTGAAGCGGCAGATGCACAACTGGGCGTTCCGCGAACTTCAAGGGCAAATCGAATACAAGGCCGCCGAGTACGGCATTCGCGTCGAGTCTGTCAACCCTGCCTTTTCCTCCCAAACCTGCTCGAAGTGCGGCCACCAATCCAGCACGAACCGCGACAGCGAGACGGGCTGGTTCGCGTGCAACGAGTGTGGGTACGAGGTAGACGGTGACTACAACGCGGCGAAGAACGTCGGCCTCAGATTGGTAGCTTTACCATCGGGCAAACGTCCCGATGGGTTGGGCAACGGTCAGCTTGCCCTGAAGTCGGGGACGGTGACCGTGAGCGACGTGTCCAACGTCCACTCCAGCTTGGAGTTTGAACGGGAGTCCACCGACAAGCCCACCGCTTCAGCGGTGGGTAGCTGACTCGCTGTCGTCGCTCTCGGTGGTTCCGTCGCTTTCGTCAGTCACGTCGACCGTCGTGCCGTCGTCGCTCTTGGGAACTCGAACCTGAAGCGTGCCGTTTTCGGCGAGTGTCGCCGACGTGTCTTCGCCGTCGATCGCCGCGTCCGGCGGGAGTTGAACGTGTCCGTCGAGGGTCAATCCACGGCCCGGGAACAGCATTTCGAAGCCCTCACGTGGCTCGCGGAACCGGTCGAGTCGCACTTCGACAGTCCGGCCCGACAACTGGACCTGCACGTCGCTGCTTGTCGCGTCCGGGGCGTCGAAGACCGCAAGATAGGCATCGTCGCTCTCCAAGAGGTCGACGGGGAGGGGTGTTCGTTCCTGGGCCTTGCCGACCGCACGGCCGACGTTTTCGAGGACTGTCTCGCCGATCTCTTCGGTGAACTCGCGGAGCTGATTCATGTCCCCTATTTTGGTCGGCGTCTCCTTAGCCGTTGTGCCCGGGGTGAGACGACAGAAATCCGCCGGCAGCGATATCGGTCGTGGTGCCAGCGGTTCCCGTGCGTTCAACCGAGGGCTGATCGACTTTTGCAGCTACTGTGGTGTCGATCCGTCTTCCGGTCGCTCGGTGCCAAAGAGCGCGGAGATCGAAGCGATACCGACACCGTATGGCACACAGATCCAAAAGAGGACCGTGTACGTGTTGAACTCGCCGGTGACGGAGGCGATCGCCCCGGCGAGCAACGCGATACCCCCGAGGGCGAGAATACCGAACCGCTCCAACAGCGTCCCGTCCCCCTCATCGGTTGGCTGAGGGGGCGATCCTTCGTCACGTTCGTCGGTTGACTGCAACGCCGGTTCTTCCTCGGCTCCGCCCATCGGCATGCGAATGAATATGGCGCCCGCCAGGGCACCGAGCACGGCGATGGCTGCCGCCGGTGGCAGTTCGAGCACCGACAGGTCGAGTATCGCCGGTCTGATGTCCTCGCCCCAGAGACCGACTCCGAGTACTGCCGACGGCAACAACACGTAGCCGACCAGTTTTGGAACTAACCGTCGATCCAGGCGTGTTGTATCCATGTGTGACCTCTTCTCTCGCCGGACAAAAACAGTTTGTCCCACCATTCGCTGGCTACCGGGCCGCGATCTGATCATTCGGCGGGCTATCGCTCCCGGCTGGGGAAGCCGGTGACCGTGATGGGGCCAGGGGCCACGATGGCGGTAGAGACACGGTTTTACGCTTCCGGCGGGTATCCAATTCCGATGACTGACCCCGCGGCTCTCACTGTCACGATCGTCGATGGCTACGTCGACGAACCGGCACACTTCGGGGTGCCACCATACATCTCCACGTATCCTCGCTACGTCGCCGGCGCGCTGGTCGATGCAGGCGTTCCCCACGAGTCGATCACCTATCACACGATCGACGGTCTCCGCGAGGAAAATTGCCGCTGGCAGGCGGTCGAAGAAGCCGATCTGACGGTCTACGTCGGCGGGATGACCGTCCCCGGTAACTACGTCGGCGGGACGCCGGCCGAACCCGACGAAGTTCGGCGGATCGCCTGGACGGCCGACGGGACGACCATTTTGGGCGGCCCGGTCCGGTTCGGTGTCGGTGACGAAAACGAGGGGGCGAGCGAACCCGAACGCGACGATCTGGACTTCGACTTTCTGGCCGGTGCGGACATCGAGGCGGCCGTTTTCGATCTCGTCGAGAATGGCCTGGAAGGATTCGAGCCCCGCTATCGCACGATGGCCGAATCCTCACGCTGGGCGCGTGAGGGGGCGTTTATCGTCGAACAGCATCCCAACCACCCCGAGTATCTCATCTGCGAGATCGAGACCGGGCGCGGGTGTGCCTACCGGTGTTCGTTCTGTACCGAACCGCTCTATGGCGACGCTTCCTTCCGGGAACCGAACGCGATCATCAGCGAGGTCGACGCACTTTCCGACCACGGGGTCGTGAACTTTCGGCTTGGCCGGCAGGCCGACATCCTCGCGTACGGCGGCGACGGCGAAGCCCCGAACCCAGACGCCCTCCGGAAGTTGTACGGTGGCATCCGCGAGGTCGCGCCCGATCTGGAGACGCTGCATCTCGACAATATGAACCCGATCACGGTCGTGAAGTGGCCTGAAAAGGCCCGCGAGGGTATCCGGATCATCGCCGAGCACAACACGCCCGGCGACACCGCGGCCTTCGGCGTCGAGTCGGCCGATCCCGCCGTACAAAGTGACAACAACCTCAACGTCACCGCCGACGAGGCCTTCGAAGCGGTCCGGATCGTCAACGAGGAAGGGGGGTTTCGACCGGGAGCACGGAGCGAAGCGCCCGGAACCGGGCCGTCGACGGCTGCAGACGCCCGCGGCCTGCCGAAGCTCCTGCCCGGGATCAACTTCGTCCACGGGTTGAAAGGCGAGACAGCGGAGACGTTCGAACACAACAAGCGGTTCCTCGAGCGGATTCTCGACGAGGGACTCATGATCCGGCGGGTCAACATTCGCCAGGTCATGGCGTTCCCGGGGACCGAGATGGACGAGACGGGTGCCGAGATCGCGCAGGACCACAGTGAGTTATTCCAGCAGTACAAACGCGAGGTCCGCGAGGAGATCGACAACCCCATGCTCCAGCGGGTCGCACCCCCGGGGACGGTTCTCGAAGACGTGCATCTCGAATACCACCAGGACGGCAAGACCTTCGGCCGGCAGTTGGGAACCTACCCCCTGCTCGTTGGCATTCCGGGCGAACGCCCGCTCGGGAAGACGATCGACGTGGCGATCACCGACCACGGGTATCGCTCTGTGACGGGTGTGCCCCACCCACTCGACCTCAACGCGGCGTCGATGGACGAACTCCAGGCGTTGCCCGGGATCGGGTCACAGACTGCGGGGAACATCATCGTCGGACGGCCCTACGACGCACCGCCGGCCATCGAGGGTGTCGACTTCGAGGCGTTCACCACGATCGGACGTGAGTCGCCGCGTTAGCCTGCCTACTCCTCGAAGAACACGAGCGTGAGCACCACGATGACCGCCATCAGCCCGGCAAGCAGGAAGTAGCCTTCGTCGAAGTAACCCCGTTCGGCGATCACACCGAACAGGACGGGTCCCGCTGCGCCCAGCGTCGCCGCCGTGGTCCGAACGACGCCCAGTCCGGTCCCGCGGGCTGCATCCGAAAACGCCTCCGAGAGGAACGATTGCGTGATCGCCCCCGAGCCAAGCATCGTGCTCACGAGGGCCGTGATCACGACGATCGCCGCGAGGCTGTCGACGACCGGGAGCAATCCCAGTCCGATGATCGGCCCGATGAAGACGGCGACCAGCGATCGGCGCGGCCCGATCCGATCGTAGGCGGCACCCGCGGCCGGCTTTACGACGACGCCGAAGGCAAAAAACAGGCTAAAGAGGAGCCCGGCGGTCGTCTCCGAGAGTGGTTTCTGCTCGGCGAGATACGTCGGATAGAGCCCGGTGAACGACTGCCAGACGAGGATGTACAGAAAGAGGATAAAGGCGAAAAAGAGGATGTTGCCCTCCCGGAGGTCGGCGAGCAGTTCCCGCAGGGTTTCGCCGGCAGACGCCTCGCTGGGCTCCGTCGAGCCGGTCTGGCCCGGGAGGACGACCACGAGAACCAGCGAGGCAACGACCAGGCCCGGGACCATCATGCCGAGGCCCGCCTGCCAGGCGACCGCGGCGGCCACCGCGCCGGCGAGCGGGGGAAAGACTGTCTGTCCGAGGTCGCCCGTCGCCATCGTCACGCCGAGCGCGCTGCCGATCCGGTCCGGGTACATGTCGGTGAGGATCGTGATCCGCGCGATCGGATACAGCGACTGCCCGACGCCGACGAGGGCAGTGGCGGCGAAGAGGATACCGGCCGTCGGGGCGGCCACGACCAGCGAGACGCCCAGGGCGGCGACCAGCGTCCCGGCGGCCATCACGCTTCGCTCGCTGAAGCGATCCGCGAGCATGCCGCTGGGCAGTTGCCCGAGCGCGGAGCCCAGCCAGAGGACCGTCACCAGCAACCCGGCGACCGAAAGCGGGAGGCCGAAGTCGTCCCGGAGGGTCGGCAGGAGGACGGGATAGATCATCCGTGTCCCGAGCAGCAACCCCCACGTGCCCGCAATGGCTCCGAGTGGGGGGCCTCTGCCCTCGCTCCAGAGTATCTTTGCCTCCCGGCCGATCGACATGAGCGGGTTCATCGCGACGCCATCACCTGTCGCTCGTTCACGGCTTTTCCGTCGGGCGTCGTCGTACCTGTGTGTTCTGTTTCCGCGCCGGCGAGTCCGTGTGTCACGAACACACGGGCGGCCGGTCGTGATCGCCATGGACCACGCCCTGGACCGGTCGTGGGTAACAGAAGGTTCTTGGTAACTCGCGGCCGTGTATGTATCAATGAATCGGGCAGTCGAGGTCAGCGTCGTGCTCCCCGCGTACGACGAGGCCGAGACCATCGAGGGGACCGTCAGCGCGACGCTCGATCGGCTGGCGGCGTTTCTCCCCGCGGGCTCCTTCGAGGTGATCGTCGCCGAGGACGGGTGTTCCGATCGCACACCCGAGATCGCGGCGCGACTGGCGCGTGAGGACGACCGGATTCGGCACGTCCACAGCGACGAACGCCTCGGTCGCGGCGGTGCGCTGGAGTACGCCTTCCGACAGGCCGACGGTGACACACTCGTCTACTTCGATACCGATCTGGCGACGGACATGGCCCACCTCGAAAAACTGGTCGAGAGCGTCCGAACGGCGGGCTACGACGTAGCGACGGGCTCGCGGATGCTCCCGGACAGCGACGCCGACCGGCCGGCCAAACGCGGCGTGCCGAGCCGGGGATACAACGCCCTCGTTCGGTTGGTCCTCCGATCTGACCTGGCTGATCACCAGTGTGGCTTCAAAGCCTTCAGTCGGGAGGCGTTCGAGGAACTGGCCAACGCAGTCGAGGACGACCACTGGTTCTGGGACACGGAGATGCTCGTCCGCGCCCAGCGCCGCGGACTTGACGTGAATGAGTTTCCCGTCGACTGGACGCCGAAAGGCGACTCGAAGGTCGATCTCGTCCGGGACGTCCTGGGGATGGGGGGCCAGATCCTCCGGACGTTCTGGCAGCTTTCCGTAAGCCCACGGATCACCCGCACTCGGAGTATGGTCGCCGCGAGCGGCCTGATCATGCTCGCGCTCGCGCTTATGACGGTGTATCTCGATCCCTCCGCCGATGTTCTCGAAGAGATGCAACGTGGTGACCCCATGTTGATCGGGACCGCCGCGCTCGTGTATCTCAGTTCCTGGCCGCTTCGGGGCTATCGGTATCGGGACATTCTTGCCGAGTTGGGCTATGATTCCGATGTCGGGTTTCTGACGGGTGCGGTCTTCATCAGCCAGACCGGCAACCTCGTGTTTCCGGCGCGACTCGGTGACGGCGTCCGGGCGTACGTCATGAAGGCCCGCCGGTCGGTCCCCTATTCATCGGGGTTTGCCTCCCTCGCCGTCGAGCGTGTCTTTGATCTTCTGACGATTGCGGCCCTTGCCGGCGTCGTGCTCGTCGGATTTGCAGCGTTTGATCCCTCGGCACTTGCGGATCTCATTGCGGCGCTGACTAGCGGACGCGAGAGTGGACGGCGGGGCGTGGTGGTGGCGGCCGCTGTGGGCCTTCTCGCGATCGGCGTGACTGCGTTGACCGTCCTGACGGCCCGTTCGGATCGGAATCTCGTTCGGGGGACGCTCGATAGACTCAGCGACGACGCCTACGCCGGGTACGTCGCCGGTGTCATCGAGGACTTTACCGGTGACGTCCAGACTGTCGCCGCGAACCCGACCGCGTTCGGCCGTGTTGCCGCCTCAAGTGTCCTCATCTGGACGATCGATGTCGTGACCGCGATTGTCGTTTTCGCTGCCTTCGACGTCCCATCCTCTTTGGGGATGCTCGTTGTCGTGAGTTTCTTCGCAGTCAGTGTCGGCAATCTTGCGAAGGTTCTCCCGCTGTCGCCCGGCGGTATCGGGCTCTATGAGGGTGTTTTCTCGGTCTTCGTCCTCGCCTTTATCCCGACAGTCACCTGGGAACTCGCACTCGCGGTCGCAGTCGTGGATCACGCCGTCAAGAATATCGTTACGGTTGCCGGTGGATCTGTCTCAATGGCCTGGCTCAACGTCTCGCTGACGACGGCCGTCGAGGAGAGTGCCGACGCCGAGGACAGCATCGACGCGGTCGCGGCGCAAGACTGAATCCGGTGGCCCTGGCCGAGGCCGACGGGCCAGGGCCGGGAGTGATGACCCGGGGGGGACATGATCGCCACTGTCGACCGACTCGCCACCCCCGCCCACTCATTTATTCGTTCCGGTGACTCTTCCCTGAGAGCTACTATCATGTACTTTAATGGCTGTGTGAACCGTCACCAAATACCGGCTTCGACCGCTCGGGCGCCAGGAATCCGTCGACCACCGAAACACTTTAATAAGTTTCGGACTAACCCCTGTTCACCGAACGACTACCCGGGTTTTTCCGGCGACGTGCCCGGCTAGCTTCCGCCTTCAGACCCATGAGCGAGACAAACACCAGAACCCGACTCGATCAGTCGACGAACGTAGCTGAAGACGAAGAGGAGACCGAAGATGTCAACTGCCCCGAGTGTGGCGGGAACCTCATCTCCGACACCGAACGCGGCGAGACCGTCTGCCAGGGCTGTGGACTCGTCGTCGAAGAGGACGAGATCGATCCCGGTCCCGAATGGCGTGCTTTCGACGCCAAGGAGAAGGACCAGAAGTCCCGCGTCGGTGCGCCGACGACGAACATGATGCACGACAAGGGGCTGTCGACCAACATCGACTGGCGCGACAAGGACGCCTACGGAAACTCGCTGGGCTCCCGGCAGCGCGAGAAGATGCAGCGCCTCCGGAAGTGGAACGAGCGCTTCCGGACGCGTGACTCCAAGGAGCGCAACCTCAAGCAGGCACTCGGCGAGATCGACCGGATGGCCTCGGCGCTTGGGCTCCCGGAGAACGTCCGGGAGACCGCGTCGGTCATCTATCGGCGGGCGCTCGACGAGGATCTGCTTCCCGGTCGATCGATCGAGGGCGTTTCGACGGCCTCGGTGTACGCCGCCGCCCGCCAGGCCGGTGTCCCGCGGAGCCTCGACGAACTCACCGACGTCTCCCGGGTCGAGAAAGACGAGATCGCCCGCACGTATCGCTACGTCGTCCGGGAACTCGGCCTCGAAGTCCGCCCCGCCGATCCCGAGAGCTACGTGCCCCGATTCACCTCGGATCTCGAACTCTCAGAGGAGGCCGAACGGCGTGCGCGGGAACTGCTCGCCAACGCCAAAGAGGAGGGCGTTCACTCCGGAAAGAGCCCCGTCGGGCTCGCCGCGGCCGCGATCTACGCCGCCTCGCTGTTGACCAACGAGAAGACCACCCAGGCTGCCGTCAGCGAGGTTGCGGACATCTCCGAAGTCACGATCCGGAACCGCTATCACGAACTGCTGGAAGCCGAGCAGTCGATCCCGGCCGCCTGATTTTTCGCCGTCGCCGATCAGCCGCTTCGCCCGACTGCCGACCGCGAGGGCTATCAGACCTGATAACCGAAGAGTCACGTTTAATCCGCCGGCCACACCGAACTACAGTATATGGCTTCAGAATCAGAGGGTCAACTGGACTCGGCTGCCGAGGCCGGTGGCTCGGCCTCGACAGCGGAGATCGGCGACGCGATCGACGAACTGCTGCGGACATCCGAGAACGTCTCCCGGAGTTCCCAGCAGATCAGCGAACTCGCACACGAACAGTCCGAGAACATGCAGGAGGTCGCCGGCGAGGTCTCGAACCTCTCGGCGACGGTCGAGGAAGTCGCCTCCAGCGCCAACGAAGTCAAGGCCGTCAGCCAGCAGGCCAGCCAACTCGCCGATCAGGGGCGGGACGTGGCCGACGACGCCATCGACGCCATGGAAGGTGTCGACGAGGCCAACGAGGAGGTCTCGACCGATGTCGAACAGTTGCGCGATCGCATCGACGAGATCGACGAGATCGTCGAGGTCATCAACGACATCGCCGACCAGACCAACATGCTCGCACTGAACGCGTCGATCGAGGCCGCGCGTGCCGGTGAAGCAGGCGAAGGGTTCGCCGTCGTCGCCGACGAGGTCAAGAGTCTCGCCGAGGAGTCCCAGCAGAACGCCACCGAAATCGAAGAGATGGTCGCCGACATCAAGGCCGAGACCGACTCGACCGTCGAGAGCATCGGTGAGGCCAACGACCAGGTCGAGGAAGGGATCGAACAGGTCGACGAGACGGTCGATATCCTCAAGAAGATCGACCAGGCCGTCACCGAGGCCGCCGAAGGGGCCCAGGAGGTCGCCGAGGCGACCGACGACCAGGCTGCAAGCACCGAGGAGGTCGCCTCGATGGTCGATCGGACCGCCGAGACCGCCGAGGAAGTCGCCGACGAGATCGAGGATATCGCCGCCGCCAACGAACAGCAGGCGGCGAAGGTCAACGAACTCGAATCGCTGCTCGACCACAGCTGAAGCCGTTTCGCACCGTTGGTGGACTCTTTCCGTGCACCTCCCGGTTGTTTCCCTGCCCCCCGGATCACAACCCACGTTAGGCTCCGGGTCGAGGCACGAGTATGAAAACCGACCACGCCGTGGTGACGGACGACGCCCGTACACTGGCGTTGCCCGCGGATTCGGTCGACCTCGTGGTCACCTCGCCGCCCTACCCCATGATCGAGATGTGGGACGACATCTTTGCCGCGCTCGACCCCGCAATCGGCGACGCGCTCGACGCAGACGACGGCCAGCGCGCCTTCGAGGCGATGCACGACGTGCTCGATACTGTCTGGGCACAACTCGATCGCGTCCTCGTCGACGGTGGGATCGCCGCGATCAACGTCGGCGACGCCACGCGAACGCTCGACCGATTCCGGCAGTACCCAAACGCCGGCGAGATCACTCGCCGGATGGTCGATTACGGGTTCGATCCGCTCCCCGATATCGTCTGGCGCAAGCCAGCCAATAGCGGCGCGAAGTTCATGGGCTCGGGGATGGTGCCGCCTAACGCCTACCCCACGCTCGAACACGAGTCGATCCTGCTCTTTCGAAACGGCCCACGCCGGTCGTTTCCGCCGGGTGACCAAACCCGTTACGAGAGCGCTTATTTCTGGGAGGAGCGCAACCGATGGTTCTCGGATCTCTGGGAGATAACCGGCACGGCCCAGGGTCTCGACGCCGGACTCCGCGAACGTTCGGGGGCGTTCCCTGTCGAGGTTCCCCTTCGTTTGATCCGGATGTTCTCAGTTTACGGCGACACCGTCCTCGATCCCTTCTGGGGGACCGGCACGACGACGCTCGCGGCGATGCTCGCCGGCCGGGAGTCCGTGGGCTACGAACGCGACGCCGACCTCCGGGCGGCCTTCGACGACCGCATCGAGGGCCTGCCCGACCGGTCCCGCCAGCGGGCGACCCGACGGCTCGAGCGACACCGCGAGTGGGTCAACGAGCGCCAGGACTCGGGCGAGGACCTGGGCTACGAGAACGACCACTACGACACGCCGGTCCGGACGAAACAGGAGCGCCAGCTCCGGCTGTACGCCGTCGAGTCGGTCGCGGAGACGGCGGAGGGGTATTCGGTGAGGCACACGCCGATCGAGAACCTGGAGTAAGCGCAACGACCAGACCGCTTCTCAACCGTCGGGTGCGGGCATGTACTGATGGAGCGATTCGATGGCTTCCCGGACGAGCGACTGTGACAGCAACCCCTGCTGGTCGTCCAGGTCACGCTCTTTGATCGTGGTCACGTACCAGGGTGAGATGTACGCTCGCGTTTTCGATCCACCCTGGATCCACGCGTCGTCAGGGACGGGGATCCCTTCCGGATGTTGCTGGGTCGTCATGCCGACGACGATAGATTCGACGCTTCCGAACGGATGAGACGAGTCACTGACGATCAGCCACGGACGGTACGCCGGATCGGATTTGTGTGGTGCTGGCCCCCACCAGACTTCCCCCTGCACGTAGCTCATTGTCCACTCACTCGTCGTCCGAATCGACGCCGGGGCCCCACTCGTCGGGATCCTCTGCACCGAGCCGATCCGAGGCTGCTCGCGCGGTCGACATCGCACTCAGCGTCTTCTCGACATCGGCCTCCTCGGTGATCGCCCAGTAATCGCCCCGGTGTCGGACGAGCCCACGCTCCTCGAGACGGGAGAGGACGACCCCGACGCTCCCCCGCTTGACGTCGGTCGCCTCGTGGATCTCCTTCGGCGTGTACGCCTGCTCCGGGGACGACGCCAGAAACGAAAGGATCGCCTCCGCGTTTGTCGGTCCGCCGGCCCGGAGTTCTCCGGGTGGACTCTCCTCGAACCGTTTGATGTTGATCGGCATACCGTAACGTACGTAATCGATTGTAATAGCTGTAATGGTGGCGACGGTGGCGTGTCTCCCGTGGTCCGGTCGGTCCTGCTAACTTGTTGCCGGCGACGTTCGCTGATTTGGATCAGCGGACCATCTCAGCGCTGTCCGAGGCGGGGTGCTTTTGCCCCGCGGCCACCGACGCCCGGTATGCACTTCGACTCGTTCCGCCTGGCGGCCGCGACGGCTGACCTCGGCGAGGAACCGGCCGCCCGCGAGCACGCCGATCTGGTCGAGTTCCGGATGGACATGGCCGGAGAGCCGCTCACACAACTCTCGAACTACGACGGCGAGCTGCCGCTGCTCGTGACCAATCGCCCCGAGTGGGAGGGTGGCGAGGCCGCGGACGCCGGTCGCCTCGCCGCGCTCGAAGCGGCCGTCACCGACGACGCCGTCGCGGCCGTCGACGTCGAACTCGCGACCGCGCGTGAGGGTGACGCCGACGCATTGATCGAGACCGCCCGTGAGCACGAGGTTCGCGTGATCGTCTCCACGCACGACTTCGAGGCGACGCCGCCGATGGGCGACCTTCAGGAGATGTTGCGTGAAGCTGCGCAATTCGGCGACGTGGGCAAACTCGCCGTCACCGCCGAGACGCCCGACGACGTGCTGGACCTGCTGGTGGCGACGCGGGCGGCCACCGTCGAAGGCCACACCGTGGCGACGATGGCGATGGGCGAGGCCGGCCGCCACTCCCGGGCGGTCGCCCCGCTGTATGGCTCCCGGATCGGCTACGCGCCGGTCGACCCCGACGCGGCGACCGCCCCTGGGCAGTACGATCTCGCGACGCTCGCCGATCTCGTCGCCGAACTCGATAGCCAGTGAGTGCCACGAGAGGGCTTAGTCAGGTTTACGTCCGGTCGACCATACAGTCAAGGCAGTGACTGAGACTGCGTCGGCAAGGCGCCCGTGGCTGGCGATCGCGCTGTCGGTGGTATTCCCGGGATTGGGCCACGTCTACCTGCGGGAGTGGATCCGGACGGGGCTGTGGCTCGTCCTCCTGTTCGCCACCGCCTGGCTGGTGATCCCGCCGGAGATCATCCCTCAGGAGACCTCCTACGACGCGATCATGCAGGCCAGCCGGAACATCCCCCGAAACGCGTCCCTGCTGATCGTCGGCCTTCGCGTTCTCAACGTGATCGACGCGTACGTCCTCGCGCGCCAGAGTACCCGTGAGGAGGCCATCGAGTCCGGCCGGCAGTGTCCCGAATGTGGCCACGATCTGGCCGACGAAGACGACGACCTCACGTTCTGCCCGTGGTGTGCGACGGAACTCCAAGACACGGACGAGGCGGAATCGGATTCGAACGCGGCGGAGCGCTCGGATGCGGATATCGAGAGATAGGTCCGGTCCCGCCGGAGAGACGACCAACGCCAAGAGACGGAGAATCGCTATTTCTCGATGATGCTCTCCTCGACGGCCTCGCCGAAGTGCCGGGCCGTGTCCTCGTGGTAGACCAGCACCTCGTCGCCGACTTCCAGGTCCGTCACGGCGATCCGGCCGTCCGGCGTGGCGACCTTGATCGTCTCGGCGTTCTGCAGTAGCGTCTCGATCCGGTCGCCCCCCGCTGTTTCGGCCTGAATCCGGAACATCGGGCGCTTCTCGATCTTCGCCCGACCGACGATCGCCTCGCGGGTATTGCCATCCCGATCGACGACCTGTACCTCGTCGCCGCTCGCGAGTTCCGAGAGGTACGTCGTTTCGCCACCCGGCGTCCGGGCGTAGGCATGGACCGCGCCGGCGTTGACCCGGAAGGGCCGGGAGGCGACGTACGGCGACTCGGCGGTCTCGGCGTGGACGAAAAAGAGGCCACGGGCCATCGAGCCCACCAGCATCCCCTCGTCGTGATCCATGATCGATCCCGTATCCACACAGACCCGGTCGGCCGAGCCGGTCTGTTCGATCGCCGTGATCTCGGCGTACTCCAGGTCGAGGGTCTCCCGACCGACGGCGTCCCGCACCTCGACGGTTTCCCGAATTTCGTCGGGGTTGTCGGTGTCCAGCAGGACGGCGTCGGCACCGATCTCCAGGGTCTCGTACGCCGTCCGGGCGTCCTCGGCGGTCTGAACACCGGCGATCAGTTCCGTCTCCTCGCCGACCCGGGCGATGAGATTCTCTAAGGGAATGATCTGCCAGTCGTCGGCGACGACCATCGTGTAGTCGGCGGCCTCGGCGACTGCCTCGGCGAAGGCCTCGTAGTCCTCGTCGAAGATGCGGACGTATCCCCCGTTTGCCCCGCCGCTGCGGAGCGCCGAGAGATCGGCCGATCCCGAGAAATCAGAGGGGAGCCCGACCGTGCCGTCGCCCTCGCCGTCCTTGCCGACGATCACTGCGTCGGCGGTCGACTCGGCCGTCCCCTCGGCGTCCATGACGTGGACGTCGTCGCCGGCGAAGGCGGCGACGTTGATGTCTCCGAGCTCGCGGACGCGTTCGACGTCGTGTTCGTCGACGAGTACCCAGTCGACGCCGGCTTCGAGGCCGGCGGTGATGCGTCGCTTGCGCGCTTCCCAGTCGCCGACGGCGTCGTCGGCCTTGAGCCAGACGGAGCGTGTCATGTGTCCACGCTCGCTCCGGGCCGGCTTGAACGTGGCGGATTCGACGGTCCGGCTCGCTCGAACCTGTTTCAGGACAGTCTCCCGGCTGCAGACACGCTTTCAAGCGTCGACGCTGAGGCCGGCGGTTTCGACCGCTTCGTCGACCCTGGCATCGTCGTGAACGACCGCCGAGATGGCGCGAGTGATCGCCTCGGGATCTTCGTGCTGGAAGATCGACCGCCCCATCGAGATACCGGCCGCGCCCCCGTCAATCGCGCCGCGAACCATTTCCAGGGTCTCTTTGTCGGTTCCTTTCGAGCCACCCGCGATGACGACTGGCTTGGCCGATGCGGCGGCGACCCGTTCAAAGGAGTCCGCGTCGCCGCTGTAGGCCGTTTTGATCACGTCGGCACCGACTTCCTCGGCGAGCCGAACGGCGTGAGCCAGGGAATCGGGATCCGACTCGTCGATGCCGTCGCCGCGGGCGTAGGCCATCGCGAGCACGGGCATCCCGAGACGATCGGCCTCGCTCGTCACTTCGGCGAGCTGGGTGAGCTGGTCGGGCTCGTATTCGCTGCCGACGTTGATATGAAAGGAGACGGCGTCGGCCCCGGCCCGAACGGCGTCCTCGACGGTTCCAGTCTTGCGTTTGTCTTCCTCGTCGGGACCGATCGTCGTCGAGCCGTTGAGATGGACGATGTAGCCCGCGCCGTTCAGGTTGCCGTGGACGCGGTCGGCGACGCCTTTCTGGGTCAGGACGGCGTCGGCCCCACCGCGCGTGATCCCTTCGACGGTCGATTCGAGATCTTCGAGCCCTGTTACAGGCCCCATCGTCAGGCCATGGTCCATCGGAACGACGAGATATCGGCCCCCTGTACCAATGCGTGTCAGGCGTGCGTCTTTCCCGGCAGTCATTGTGTGATGCTGTGGCAAGTGACGGTAATGGGCGTTCCGGTCCCGGCGTCCGCGAACGGCTATCGCGATTTATCTTTCAATACAACAAGATTTATTAGATGGCGTCTGACCACAGTACAACGTATGCATCGCGCAGTCCCCGCTGCCCTCCTGGTTGCCCTGATCGCCCTCGCGGGGTGTGGCATGCTCGGCGACAGTCAGCCGCCGAGCGACGACCGCGCCCTCGAAGTCAGAAACGAGACGGTCGACGCCCTCGCCGACGTTGATACGTATCGCATGTCGATGGACGTTGGCGTCTCGGCGTCCGCCGAAGGGCGGTCGGTGTCGATCTCCGCTGGCGGCGACGGCGTCGTCAACCGGACGAGCCAGCTAATGCGGATGAAAACCACTGTCGAGGATCGGAGCACGACCAGCTATCTCGACAGTCGGACCGCCTACACGAAGTGTCCCAGCCCGCCGACCGGGTGGGGCGTCGAGAACCAGTCGACCGACGCCGAGTGGCTAACGTTGACGCCGCTGGGCCGACAGGTCGAGATATTCAACCGGACGAACGTTTACTGGGACGGGACGGCGACGATCGACGGACACGATACCGCGGTCATCGTCGCGTACCCAACCCAGAAGACACTCTCCTCGCTCCCCGGCGAGAGCCAGACCGACCTCACGAACACGGACGGAAACATCGAGAACATCACCGCCAAGCTGTGGGTCGATCAGGAGACGGCCCAGCCCGTCCGATCGCTGCTGCAACTCAAGATATCGGGGAATGGCGGGGAGGCCACGGCAAACGTAATGCTCGACTATGAGGAGTACGGCGAGGCGATCGACGTTCATATTCCCAAGATCGTTGGCGAGACGTGGTCTGGCGGCTGTCCCGGCGCGTGATCGGCTGTCTGTTCGATCCCACAGACACTGTCCGAACTCGTTCAGTCGCTCGATTCCGCCGTGGGCACTCCGCGGAGTGCCCCCTCTTTGAGTTCCCGGGCCTTCGCTTCGAGCCGATCAGCAACCGCTTCGGTCGACTCACCGCTTTCGGCCCCTTCGGCCACGATGTCGACCAGGGCGCTCCCGACGATGATCCCGTCAGCACCGGCCGAGACGATCCGTTCGGCGTGCTCGCCGGTTTTGATGCCGAAGCCGACGGCCTTCGGGACGTCCCATTCCCGGAGGCGTGCGAGACTCTCGTCGGTCTGATCGCTGACGTCCTCGCGCGCGCCGGTCGTCCCGAGTCGCGCCTGGACGTAGACGTACCCCGAGACCTGCTCCATGATGGTTTCGAGGCGGTCGCCGCGGGTCGTCGGCGCGACGATGAAGACCAGATCCAGCCCGTATTCGTCGCAGGCATCCCGCAACGGGTCGGCTTCCTCGGCCGGCAGGTCCGGGACGACCAGTCCCGCGATGCCCGCCTCGGCGGCCCGTTCGACGAACGGTCGGGGCCCTGACTCACTACCGTATTGATAAATCAGGTTGTAGTAGGTCATACAGACCAGCGGGATCTCGACGTCCAACTCCTCGACGAACGAAAAGAAACGATCGGGCGTCATCCCGCCTTCCAGCGACCGGACGATCGCGTTCTGGATCGTCGGCCCCTCGGCGATCGGTTCCGAGAACGGCAGGCCGAGTTCGATGATGTCGGCCCCGCCGCGTTCTAAGGCCTCGATATATTCCAGGGAAGCCTCGTACTCCGGATCGCCAGCCACCAGATACGGGATGAACGCCGGTTCGCCCGCCTCGAAGACGGCCCCGATCTCGCTGTTTGCGGTCATTCTCCGGCCTCCTGGAGGACGGTCGACGCGGTCTCGACATCGAGATCATGCGCTTTGGTCTCCTCGACGACGGTCTCTAAGTCCTTGTCACCGCGCCCGGAGACGTTGACGATGGTCACGTCGCCGACAGCGTCGGGATTCTCCTCAAGATACCCGAAAGCGTGAGCGGTTTCCAGGGCGGGAATGACGCCTTCGAGCCGGGAGACGCGGTGGAACGATTCGAGCGCGACCTCGTCGTCAACGTTGACTGCATCGACGCGCCCCTCGTCGACGAGATAGGCGAGCTCCGGGCCGACGCCCGAGTAGTCAAGCCCCGCCGAGACGCTATGGGACTCCATGATCTGGCCGTCCTCGTCCTGGAGAAGCTTCGTGCGTGCGCCGTGGAGGACACCCTCTTCACCGGTCGACAGGGTGGCGGAGTTGGGTGCGACGCCAGCTTCTTCGTCGACTTCAAGCGAGGACCCGCCGGCCTCGACGGCGATCAGGTCGACGTCCTCCTTGTCTCTGAATTCGTGGAACGCACCCATCGTGTTCGACCCGCCGCCCGCACACGCGACGATCGAATCGGGGGCGTCGCCGGTCTTCGCGAGGATCTGCTCGTGGGCCTCGTCGCCGATGACCGACTGGAAGTCCCGGACCATTTCGGGGAACGGGTCCGGGCCGACGATCGACCCGATGACGTAGTGGGTGTCCTCGACGTTTGTCGCCCAGTCGCGCATCGTCTCGCTGATGGCCTCCTTCAGGGTCCCGCGGCCGGTCGTGACGGGGGTGACTGTCGCGCCGTTGAGTTCCATCCGGAAGACGTTGGGGCGCTGGCGTTCGATGTCGGTTTCGCCCATGAAGATTTCACAGGGCATATCGAGGTGGGCGGCGGCCATCGCGGTCGCCGTGCCGTGCTGGCCCGCGCCGGTCTCGGCGATGATCCGCTCCTTGCCCATGTACTTCGCGAGCAGGACCTGCCCGAGGGCGTTGTTGAGTTTGTGTGCCCCGCCGTGGAGCAAGTCCTCGCGCTTGAGGTAGACCTCGGTGTCGTAGCGCTCGCTCAGCTGGTCGGCCCGCTGCAGCGGCGTGGGCCGGCCGCCGAAGTCCGCGAGATGGGCACGGAGTTCGTTCATGAACCCGTCCTCGTTTTCGAGCACGTAGCGTTCGTAGGCGTCCCGAAGCTCCTCGATGGCGGGCATTAGTGCCTCAGGGACGTACTGACCCCCGTAGCCGCCGAATTGTCCGTTCGTGTCGTCTGTGGTCATTGATCGTCAGCTCCGTCAGTTGTCATTGGTTGTGTGTCTCCGTCGGTGTGGTAAGTGCTTGCGTGTTCGTCGCCACGTCGCCGTCCATGATCGCCGAGCCGATCAACAGCCCATCGGCACCGGCCGCGCGCATCCGCTGGACGTCCGCCGGCGTCTCGATCCCACTCTCGGCGATCAGCGTCACGTCGTCGGGAACTGCGGGCGCGACCGACTCGAACGTTTCGAGGTCGACGACGAGTTTTGCCAGGTCGCGGTTGTTCACGCCGATGATCTCCGCGCCGGCGTCGACCGCGGCCGCGACTTCCGATCGGGCGTGTGCCTCGACGAGGACCTGGAACCCGCGGTCGCGCGCGGCGTCGAGCAGGTCTTCGAGGTCGTCCGTGCCGTCCTCCTCGAGAAACCGGACGATGAGAAGGACGAGATCGGCTTCGACCACGTCGAGTTGAGCCTCGTGGAGGATGAAGTCCTTCCGGAGGACGGGCACGTCGACGGCGTCCCGGACGCGCCGCAACGTTTCGGGCGACCCCCCGAAGTGCTCGGGTTCGGTCAGCACCGACAGTGCCGCCGCCCCGTTCTCGACCATGGCCGTTGCGAGCTCGACCGGATCGCCGTCGTGTCGGCCCTCTGTGGTCGGACTCGTTGGCTTGACCTCCGTGATCGTCGGCACCCGACCGTCGCGCTCGGCGCGATCGAACGCGTCAGCGAGGGACCGCGGCGTCACGTCCACCGTACCCGACGCGCCGCCACGATCTCTCGCTGCCGAGAGGATCGATCGCACGTCAGGCGCTATTTCATCACTGGCGTCCATTACCGTACACTAACGTACAGACATGGACATAAGGCTTGCGACATTCCGGTCACTATCGCTTGTTGATTGGCGAGCGGGGACTGAGAGCCCCAGTCAGAAGGTGTAGCCGTCGTCGGGATCGTCGTCGTGGAGGGCGGGATCTTGCTGGTCCTCGACCGTCTGTGAGAAGAAGTCGTCTTCGGCGGCGACTTCCGGTTCGTCCTCGCCCGTGTCGTACGCGGAGACGCCCATCGTCAGCAACTCCTCGACGGCCTGATCGCGGTTGACGAACTCGCCTTGCTCGACGAGGCGGTTGATGTCGTTCTCGATTCGATCGGGCAGTGAGATCGAAACCTTCGGCATATCAGGGGCTCAGAATCGCGGCCGGATTAATCTATCCCTCGTCGGGACGCCTCCAGCCCTCCCGGCCGAACCGACCTTCGATGACCACCTCGACGGATTCACTAGCACACGACAGCCTCAGCGTGCCGGGTTCGGCGCGCCGCTCGCCACGTTCCAGTATGACGCCCGACGCTGCCGGATCGACCTCGAACGTCACTTCGGTGCGCTCGCCGGCCGCTAGCTCGACCCGCTGGAACCCGACCAGTTCCCGGACGGGCGTCACCCGGGAACTGAACTCGTCGGTTCCATAGAGGTGCAGCGTCGTCGATCCCCCTCGGTCGCTGACGTTTTCGACCGCGATGGTCGCCGTGAGACTTCCCTCCGGGCCGACCCGCTCCGTCGACACCGACAGCTCGCCAGTCTCGAAGGCCGCGTAACTCAGGCCGTGGCCGAATGGAAACAGCGGCTCGTATGTCTCGGGATGCTCCGGCGGGCGGGGGTTTTCCTCGCGCGGGCTCCCCTCGATGGGATGGGGGTGTGGGCGGTAGTCGAAATGGGTCGGCAGGTGCCCGGTCGACCGCGGGATTGAGACCGGCAGCGACCCGCCGGGGTCCGCGTCGCCGAAGAGCACGTCGGCGACTGCGTTCCCGCCCTCTGAGCCGGGCAGGTAGGCGAACAGGATCGCCGGCACGTGTTCGGCCGTCCACTCCATAGCGAGCGGGCGGCCGGCGACGAAGACGGCGACGGTCGGCGTCCCGGTTTCTCGGACCGCCCCGAGCAACTCCCGCTGTGCCTCGGGGAGTTCGAGTTGCGAGCGCGTCGGGAACTCGCCGCGGTCGGTCTCGCTACGGTGGAACTCGTGACGGTAGCCCGTTTCGCCGACGACGACCACGGCGGCCTCGCTCGCGTCTGCTGCTTCGCGCGCAGCGTCAAGGTCGACGGTCTCGGTCATCGACGCGCCCTGTTCGCACCGGACCGTCGTTTCGGCTGGAACGGCCCGTTCGATCCCCGCACGAATGGTCGTCCCCGGTGGCTCGGGCTCGGAGATGGTGCTCCAGCCACCGAACTGGTTGCGGAGGTTGTCGGCGTTCGGGCCGAGGACAGCGATCGAGTCGAGACTTGTATCGAGCGGGAGCACGTCGTCTTCGTTCCGGAGCAACGTCATCGACTCGCGGGCGGCCTCGCGAGCGACGGCGCGGTGGTCGTCGGTTCCGACCTGCTCGACCCGGTCCTCGTTGACGTACGGGTCCTCGAAGAGCCCCAGCCGGAACTTCGCTTCGAGGACGCGCCGGACGCTCTCGTCGATTCGCGCCGCTGAGAGATCTCCGGATTCGAGGAGATCGAGCACGCGCTCGGCGTGTTCGACCCCGCCGACGCTCGCGACGTCGACGCCGGCGGTCGTCGCCTGCCAGACGGCTTCGTCCATCGAGCGGGCGGTCCGGTGGTCGTGATGGAGCATGTTGATGCCGTTCCAGTCCGAGACGACGTACCCATCGAAATCCAGTTCTCCCCGGAGCCAGCCTTCCAGATACTCCGTCGAGCCGTGGACGGGATACCCGTTGAGTTCGTTGTACGCGGGCATGATCGAGCCCGCGCCGGCGTCGATCGCAGCCTCGAACGGCGGTCGGAACACCCGCCGGAGGGTGTATTCGGAGACGTCGACCGGCGAGCCGTCCTCGCCCCGGACCGGATCGCTGTAGGCCGGGAAGTGCTTTGGCGTCGCGATCACGTTCCCTTCGTCGCCGATGGCGTCGCCTTGATACCCCCTGACGGCTGCCGCGCTCATCGACGCGCAGAGGGAGGGACTCTCGCCGAAGGTCTCGTAGATGCGGCCCCAGCGGGCCTCACGCCCCACGTCGGCGACCGGATTGAGGTTCTGGTGTGCGCCGGTCGCGGCGACTTCGGTCGCGGTGACGCCCGCCGCGGCTTCGACGAGGGCGGGATCGCGGGTTGCGGCCATGCCGAGGTTATGTGGGAAGACGGTGGTGCCCTTCACGAACCCGTGGCCGTGGTCGGCGTCGACGTAGAACAGTACCGGGATACCGAGTCTGGTGTTCTCGATGGCTTCCCGCTGGAGCGCATTCGCGACCTCGACGCACTCCGCTGGGGTCTCCCAGGGGGAGCCGCCGTGACCGAACGGCGAGACCGCGCCGAGGTGGTGCTCGGTGACAGCCTCGGCGATGCCCGAGACGGTTTCACGACCTGGTCGGAGTGTCGGGGCCGTGCCGACGAGCTGGCCGACTTTCTCCGCGGGCGTCATGCGCGAAAGGAGATCCCCGACGCGGGCTTCGGTAGATCGATTCGGATCTTTGTAAGGCGGGCGTTCGCGCTTCGACGAATCTTCGTCCGGTGGTCGGTTCTCATCCATGGCCCGGCCTTCACTCGCCGGGCCGTTAACCCTTCGACCCGGGGGTGGTCAGGCGTCGGCCGGTCATCCACCGATCGTTCTCACTGTTTTAGGCTAGCCAAAACACATAAGACTGACCGGTCTCCTACGGGGAGACAATGCCACGATCAGACGCTGACGCCGATCGCGAGGCGTCGACGGCGGTTCAGTCCTTCCAATCGTCGCCCGACCGGACAGTTTTCACCGAAGAGGGCAATCCCGACGGCTGGATCGCGACCGATCTGACAGTCGATCCCACGCCGTAGCGGCCCCGAACGTTTTAGCGCCCGCCCGTCTTATGCGGCGGTCGTGAGTACTGTACCCGAGCGAAGCGAGATCGACGAGGAGTACAAGTGGGATCTGGCGTCGCTGTATGCCGATACCGACGAGTGGGAGACTGCTTTCAAGGAGGCCGAAGAACTGACCGAGACCGTCGCGAGTTACGAGGGGGGCGCGACCGAGGACGCCCAGACGCTACTATCGGTGCTTGAAGATTACGAAGCGCTGATGCGCACCGTTTCGAACGTTGTCTCCTACGCCCGGATGCGACAGGACGAGGATACCCGCGACGACGACGCGAAGGCTCTCTTTGCCCGCGCGCGATCGCTGTCGGCCGACGCCTCAAGCGCCGCGAGCTTTCTCGACCCCGAGATCCAGGATCTCGACCGCGCGGATGTCGAGGCGATGATCGAGGCCGAGCCCGACCTCGAGGAGTACGACCACTACTTCGACGACGTGTTGCGGATGAAACCGCACACCCGCTCGACGGAGGTCGAGTCTCTCCTGGCGGATCTGAGCGAAGTCACCGGCGCGGCCGGGGACGTCTACGACATGCTGACGAACGCTGATATGTCGTTCCCGACGGTGGAGGATTCCCAGGGAGAAGCCGTCGAGATCACGCTCAACAACTTCACGACGCTCCAGAAGCGCCAAGACCGGCAGTTCCGCCGCGAGGTCTACGAGGGGTTTTACGACGAGTGGGAAGACGTGCGCAACGCCGTCGGGTCGGCCTACAAGAACGCGGTCAAGACTGACTCGAAGATCGCCCAGGCGCGCAATTACGAGACGGCACGCGAGGCTGCCCTCGACGGGCCGAACGTCCCGACCGACGTCTACGACACGCTCGTGGAGACAGTCCGTGAGAACCTCGATCCGCTCCACCGCCACGCCGAACTCAAGCGCGAGCACACCGACGGCGACGAGCTGGCGATGTGGGATCTGTACGTCCCGCTGACCGAGACCGAGAGTCCCGAGATCGAGTACGAACAGGCCAGCGAGTACGTCGTCGACGCGGTCGCGCCCCTGGGGGAGGACTACCAGAACCGGGTCGCCGAGGGACTCGACTCCCGGTGGGTCGACGTCTACGAGACCCGCGGCAAGCAATCGGGGGCCTACTCCGGGGGAACCTACGATTCCCAGCCGTTCATCCTGATGAACTATCAGGACGATGTCGAGTCGATGTACACCCTGGCCCACGAACTCGGCCACTCGTTGCATTCGGAGTACACCAGCGAGGCCCAGCCCTACGTCTATTCGGGCTATGAGATCTTCGTCGCCGAGGTCGCCTCCACCGTCAACGAGGCTTTGCTGACCCGGCACCTGCTTGACACTGTCGAGGATGATCGACTCCGTCGGCACGTGCTAGATACGTATCTCGAACGCTTCCGGTCGACGCTGTATCGCCAGACCATGTTCGCGGAGTTCGAACACCGCGCCCACGAGATGAGTGAGGCCGGCGAGCCACTAACGCCCGATCGCCTGGATGACCTCTATGGCGAACTCAAGAGTGACTACTACGCGCCGGGTGAGATCGACGACCGGATCGTCCGCGAGTGGATGCGCATCCCCCATTTCTATCGTGCCTTTTACGTCTATCAGTATGCGACGGGGATTTCCGCGGCTGTCGCGATCGCCCAGTCCATCGCCGAGGAGGGACAACCGGCGGCCGAGCGCTATCGGACGTTCCTCGAAAGCGGATCGAGCGAATACCCACTCGAACTCCTCCAGACGGCCGGCGTCGACATGACGACGGCCGACCCGATCGAGGATGCCATCGCCGAGTACGACGACGCGCTCGATCGGATGGCCGACCTGCTGTAAGCGGGACGTGATAGCATCCGGCACGCAAACCCCGCGACCCAAAGGCACTTTTTCTCGGACGGAGTAAGTATAGGTGTCAGATGTCCCGCAGTCCCTCGCTGCCGGATCGCCCGACGCTCGATCTCGATCCCGAGATGTCGCCGTCCGAACGACTCGCAGCGCTCGAGGAACACTACGCGAAGGTCGTTGCCGTCAACGACCAGCTCCAGGCAAAGCTTGAGGGGGCCTACGAGAAACAACGCTCGCTCGCCGACGACGTAGACTCTCTCGAACGAGAGAACCAGGCGTTGAAGACTGCCTCGCTCTACATCGCGACGGCCGAAGAGATCACCGACGACGGCGTGATCGTCAGACAGCACGGCAACAATCAGGAAGTCCTGACGGAGCTACCGTCGGGACTCGCCGGGGACGTCGAACCCGGCGACCGCGTCGCGATCAACGACTCGTTCAACGTCAAAGCGACCCTGGAGGCCGAGACCGACGCCCGAGCGCAGGCGATGCAGATCGATGGGAGTCCGGACGTCTCCTACGACGACATCGGCGGGCTCGACGAACAGCTACGGGAAGTCCGGGAAGCCGTCGAAGAACCGCTCCTCAACGCCGAACAGTTCCGCGAGGTCGGGATCGACCCGCCGAGCGGCGTCCTGCTGCACGGTCCGCCGGGGACGGGCAAGACGATGCTCGCCAAAGCCGTCGCCAACCAGACCGACGCCACCTTCATCAAGATGGCCGGCTCCGAACTCGTCCGGAAGTTCATCGGCGAGGGCGCGAAACTCGTGCGTGACCTGTTCGAACTCGCCGAGGAACGCGAACCGGCGATCATCTTCATCGACGAGATCGACGCACTCGCGGCCAAACGGACCGACAGCAAGACCTCCGGTGACGCCGAGGTCCAGCGGACGATGATGCAACTCTTGAGCGAGATGGATGGCTTCGACGATCGCGGCGAGATCCGGATCATCGCCGCGACCAACCGCTTCGACATGCTCGATCGGGCTATCCTTCGACCTGGTCGCTTCGACCGCCTCATCGAAGTGCCCGAACCCGACATCGAGGGCCGTGAACGCATTCTGGAGATCCACACTCGCGACATGAACCTCGCCGATTCGGTCGATCTCGGCGACATCGCCGGCGAGACCGAAGGCATGACCGGCGCGGAACTCGAAAGTCTCACCACCGAGGCCGGGATGTTCGCGATCCGGGACAGCCGGACCGAAGTTACTGAAGCTGACTTCACCGACGCCATCGAGAAGATCGAGGAAGCCGAGGAGGACAGCGTCGGGACGCCTGTGATGTTCTACTGAGCAGAGGGCTGGTACTGTCTTGCTCGTCGGTACAAGCGGATCGGTCCGACCGAACGCACGTGTCGTTGTCGTCGATGAGTCCCGACGTTATTTTTCGGCGATCCACTCGCGAGCTTCGTCCATGTCGTCGGTCATCGCACTCTCGTCGTCCACGTCCTCCATCCCCTCGTAGAACTCTTCCATGTCCATCTCGGAGATGACGCTATCCCGGTGGACCGTCACGGAGTGCTCGATACCCGCCTCGAAGATCTTCGGCATCCATTCCTCCTGGAGCCACTCCGTTTCCTCCTCGTTGTGGGCTTTGATTCCGCGCGTGTTCACGATCAGTTTCCGGGCGTCGTGCTCTTTGATGTATTCGAGTAGATCCATGGCACCGCTCTTGAACCGCTCTCCTGTCGAATACTCGTCCCAGTAGAACACGACTGCGTCGATATCGTCGTCGTAGACTACCGTGTACAGGTCCGTCTCTCTGCGATCGCGCTCTGACATGTGAACCGGTTACGTTCTATCCCTTATGAATTCGGCCACCCAAATATCGATCGTGAGAAATAGACGGTGTTCGGGCGGTGGCAATGTGCCGTGACGACGGCCGGCGTGGGCTCACGGGCTCGCTGGGTCCTGGCGAGTGGCTGTCCGACGGGAAGAACGCCCTTTTACCCGCCGACCATCTATCCTGGGCTAATGAGCCATCCCTTCGAGACCCTCCCGACGACTCCCACGTCGGAGGAACTCATCGACCAGGCGTTCTCGCGGGCCGCCCGGGCCGGCCGGGCCAAGTCCGGCCACGACGCCCAGCAGTCGATGCTCCAGACCGCGGCGAACGTCCTCTCGGACAACCTCGAGAACGTCGTCACCCAATGGCCCGACTTCGACGACCTCGACCCGTTCTATCGTGGGCTTGCCGACGCCGAACACGGGGTCGACGAGTTGCGCCAGCATCTCTCGGAAGTGACGTGGGCGAGTCGCAAGACCAGCGACATCCGTGACGAGTATCAGTCCCGGCTTCGGGGCGTCGACGTCGACGGCGCGCGCAAACTCCGCAAGCAAGCGTTCGCCCGCCTGGCCGACATCACCCGTCAGGTGGACGAGAACCTTGCGGCGCTGGCCGACGCCAGGCAGGCCCTCCGAAAACTACCGGACATCAAACCCGACGAACCCGTCATCGTCATCGCGGGCTACCCCAACGTCGGGAAGTCCTCGTTCGTCAACAGCGTGACGCGGGCCGACAACGAGATCGCTGCCTATCCGTTCACGACGACCCAGATTCACGTCGGCCATATCGAGCGCGATCACATCCGGTATCAACTGGTGGATACGCCCGGACTCCTCGATCGCCCGCCGGCGGAGCGCAACGCGATCGAAGCCCAGGCCGTGAGCGCGCTCGAACACCTCGCGGATGCCGTCATCGTGATGGTCGACGCCAGCGGCGAGTGTGGCTTCCCGATCGACGTCCAACTCGAACTCAGAGACGACATCGCTTCCCGGTTCGGCGACGCGCCCGTATTGACGGTCTGTAACAAGGCCGACCGCTCGCGGGACGTCGAGGCCGACCACTACATGAGCGTCACCGAGGACGACAACGTCGAGGGTGTCCTCGACGCGGTGATCGACGCTGTCGGGTACGAACCCGAGCTTCCCTTCGAAGAATAGACTCGTTCTTTCCGATCGCCTCAGGCGCTGGTCGCGTTGTAGACGACCTGGACGGAGGCCGAAACGTCGACGGGGCCGCGCTCGATCGTGGTCGAGGCTGCACCGCCTACAGCGTCGGCGGCCGTCATGGTTTCCTCGACGCGGTAGGGGCTGACGCTGACGTCACTGGCACTGATCGAGGACGCACCGACGACCTGGAGATCACCACTGGTTGCGAGAGTGTCGGCGTCCGTGCGAGCACGATCCATCGCCTTTTGGAGGGCGTCCTGACGGAGCTCGTGGCGTCGCTCCTCTGAGAGCGTAAAGGAGACGCCGTCGACGCGGTTGGCACCGCTGTCGATGGCAGTGTCGATCACGTCGCCGACACGCTCGGTATCATCGAGCGTGACTTCGAGCGTGTGGACGGCACGGTATTCAGTCGTCCCTTCGGTCTCGGGGCGTTCGCGTACTTCGCCAATATCGTAGTATCCCGTCTCGATCTGGTCCTCGGAGACGTTCAGCTCTGTCAGCGCCGAGCGCACGGCGGTGACGTTCTCGGCAACCTGCGTACGGGCAGTCTGGGCGTCCTCGGCGGTCGCGACGACGCCGAGCCGGAGGACGGCCTGATCCGGTTGGGCCGAAACCTCCGCTGATCCGGCGACGTCGATCTGCTTGGCCGGCTGGTCGGTCTGTGCTGCGGGCGTGATTGCTGTCGCAGCGCCCACCGCAGCGAGCAGTAGTACCGCCACGGCGGCCACCAGGAGGGTCGATCTGTTGAGTTTCATTACAGGTGATCCCACACCCGGAGATCATATAGTCCAATCGAACGTTCAAACGCTCGTTTGAGCGGTCCGGCCCCCTCCGATCGGCCTCAGCCGGCGGCGACTTCGGTGGCCACGTATCGCAACTCGGTAGTCACGTCCCGGTCGAGACTCGCGTCGAGACGGCTGTCGAGCCGTTCGCCGAGCGCCGGCGGTGACTCGCCGGGCGGCACGCCGACCGTGACGATCACCCGCTCGGGCTGCTGGAAGAACAGCCCACCGGTCCGTTCGGTCGAGATCGAGTGGACCGTCGACCCCGGCGTCTCTTCGACCACTTCCCGGACTGCCTCGTCGATCTGGCCGTCGACAGTGGCTCGCGTGTACGTGTCGTAGGTCACCCCGCCCAGAAAGACCGACAGGACAGCGATCGCAGCCACGAGTGCGAGGACGCGCTTGAGCGTGCTTGAGCGGGCGTCGTCCTCACGAAACCAGTGGGTCGGCCGGTAGCCCAGGTACCAAAGCACCGCCAGCGCGGCCAGGTTGATCGAAAGGACGTTCACCAGCGTCAGGATGCCCGATCCGAGGCTGACGGCGGGCAGCCCCCACGCGATGCCGATGCCGACCGTCGCGGCGGGCGGGATCAACGCGACGGCGATCATGACGCCGACCAGGGCCGTCGAGACGCCCGTCGAGAGGCTGACGACGCCCGCCACACCGGCACCCAGCGCGACGACCAGCGAGAGGAAATCCGGGAGGAGTCGCTCGCGGACGGCCGGAATCTCGGTCACGTCGAGTCCGGGTGGGACGAGAAACAGGTTCTTGACTACGAACGCGAACGCGGCCGCGCTCAGCACGGCCAGCCCCAGCCCCGCGATCTGCAGGCCGATGCCCCGCCGGAACAGCCCCTGGTCGTCGACGACGGTCCCGACGCTTGCGGCCATCGCGGGCCCGATCAGCGGCGCGATCACCATCGAGCCGACGATGACCGCCGGCGAGTCCAGCAGGAGGCCGGCGGTCGCGATCACGGCGGAGACGACCGTCAGGATGGCGTAACTCCAGGTCGCCGGCGCGAGGTCCGCGGCCTTGGACGTGAGTTCTTCCCGGGCGATGCGTTCCTCGCTTTTCTCCTCGGCGTAGCGATCCGTGAGTTCCTCGAACCGCCTCGAGATGACGGTGTTGGCTTCGACGACGACCGTGTAGGCCTGTTCGTCGATGCCCGCCTCCCGGAGTTTCTCCAGGACCGGTTCGACGGCGTTGGTCGGCAACGGGATGTACGCGACGGCGGTGTACTCCCGGCCGCTGGTCTCGTCGGTGAGGATGTACTCGACGTCGACATCTTCGAGCGCCGCCTCGATGGCCTCGAGCTTGCCAGCCGGAATTGTGACCTGGACGAGTCGCACGCCCGTAGGATCGTCGTCGGAGGCAATGAATGGTGGGGTCGCGCCGTGATCGGACTCGCTGTCTCGGCGGAAACGCAACCGGCAAGCCTCCCGGGCCGCGATGATCGTCTATGAGTGGAGCTACCGCGCCGCCGCTCGTGACGGACGTCGACGGGACACTGACCGACGACGAATTACGTCTCGATCCCCGGATGGGGACCGCCCTCCGGGAATGGGACGGCCCGGTCGTACTCGCGACGGGCAAGGTCCTCCCGTTTCCGATCGCACTCGCAAATTACCTCGGGCTTGAACGGACCGTCATCGCCGAGAACGGCGGCGTCACGTTCGTCGACGCGACCGACGAACTCGGCGTCCACGGCGACCGCGAGGCGGCCCAGGCTGTCGCCGACGCCTACGTCGAGGCCGGATACGACCTCGGATGGGGGCCGGCGGACCTGCCCAATCGGTGGCGCGAGACCGAAGTGATCGCCGCCCGTGACCAGCCGCTCGAACCGCTTCGGGACCTTGCGGCCGAGCACGGTCTGGAGGTCGTCGACACCCAGTACGCCTACCACGTCAAGTCCCCGACGATGACCAAGGGAAAGGGTCTGGAAACGGTCGCCGACGCGCTTGGGTACGAGCCGACCGAATTCGTCGCCGTGGGCGACTCGACCAACGACGTCTCGACCTTCGAGGCCGCCGGGACGGCCATCGCGGTCGCCAACGCCGACGACGCGGCCCTCGCGGCGGCCGACCACGTCACGGACGCGGAATTCGCCGATGGCTTTCTGGAGGCGCTGGATCGAGTCGACGCCGGCGAGTGGTGACTCCCTGCGATCATACGCTCCATTGTCATATATTCACAAACGCTCCTATCGGGGACGCTGCGCGGTGATTTCCGGGGAAGGTTTTTGGGGACACCACCGTTACCTGTTGGCATGACTCCCGACCGGGCCGTCCTCGAACGCGCGATCGAGCGCGGCGAGCGCGAGGGCGGCAGCGTCGAGTTCAAGGAACGCCTGACTCGCGATACGCACCTCGTCGACGGTCGCCTCGAAAGTCTGGCCGCCCAGCTTCGCCACCGCGTCCTCAGCGGCGACGGCGAGGCGACCTACGTTGTGGGGATCACCGACGACGGGAACCTGGCTGGTATCGACCCCGAGGCGTTCTCCGAATCGATGGACGTCCTCTCGCTGCTCGCCGACGAAGCCGGGGCGCACATCGAGGACGTCGAGACCTGGGGGGTCGACGGGGAGGGCAATGCCGTCCGTGGCCAGTCCGGCGAGCGCGGGATCGCCGGTGTGGCGACGATCCGGGAGGGCGCGGTCATGGACGACGACGAGCACATCGTTGTCGGGACCGCCGGCCACGTCGACCACGGCAAGAGCACCCTCGTCGGCTCGCTCGTAACGGGCCAGGCCGACGACGGCCAGGGCGGGACGCGCTCGTACATGGATATTCGCCCCCACGAGGTCGAGCGCGGCCTCTCCGCCGATCTTTCGTATGGCGTCTACGGCTTCGACGACGACGGCCCCGTCCGGATGGACAACCCCGACCGGAAGACCGACCGCGCACGGATCGTCGAGGAGGCCGACCGCCTCGTGAGCTTCGTCGATACGGTCGGCCACGAGCCCTGGCTCCGGACCACGATCCGCGGGCTCGTCGGCCAGAAGCTCGATTACGGCCTGTTGACGGTTGCTGCCGACGATGGGCCCACCAAGACGACCCGCGAACACCTGGGCATCCTGCTGGCGACCGAACTGCCGACGATCGTCGCCATCACGAAGGCCGATCTCGTCGACGCCGACCGGATCGCCACAGTCGAGCGTGAGGTCGAGCGCCTGCTGCGGGACGTCGAGAAGACACCGCTGCCGGTCGAGCGCCACGGCGTCGACGCCGCGATCGAGGAGATCTCAGAGACCGTCGTCCCCGTGGTGACGACCAGCGCCGTCACGGGCGATGGACTCGACACCTTAGACGAACTCTTCGAGCGACTCCCCAAGACCGGTGGCGACGAGACCGCGCAGTTCCGGATGTACGTCGACCGCTCCTACAACGTCACCGGCGTCGGCGCGGTCGCCTCGGGGACGATCAACGCCGGCCGCGTCGAGGCCGGTGACGAACTCCTGCTGGGGCCGATGGCCGATGGCACCTTCCGCGAAGTCGAGGCCCGCTCTATCGAGATGCACTACCACCGCGTCGACGAGGGCCGTGCCGGTCGGATCGTCGGTATCGCGCTGAAAGGCGTCGAAGAACAGGACGTCGAACGCGGGATGGTCCTCCTGCCCCGCGAAGCCGATCCCCAACCGGTCCGGGAGTTCGAGGCCGAGGTGATGGTGCTCAACCACCCGACGCGGATCGGCGAGGGCTACGAACCCGTGGTGCACTTAGAGACAATCAGCGAGGCCGCCGCGTTCTATCCCGAGGGCGGCCAGCTACTTCCGGGCGACAGCGGGCGGGCGCGCGTTCGGTTCAAGTTCCGGCCGTATCTGGTCGAGGAAGGCCAGCGCTTCGTCTTCCGGGAGGGGCGCTCGAAGGGCGTCGGCACGGTGACGGACGTGACAGGCGTGGAGTGATTGATACTTGCAAACGATTTTTGATTGCTCGATGGAAGCCAGTCAAACGAGTAGATTGCTAACGGTTTATCAAGGGGGGCTCGTTTCCCTTTCATCACTTCTTCTTTTGGAATTCGGAATGAAACGATTGAGTCTAGTTTGTCTCCTGTCGACCATAGTCATTCTGGAACTGATCAACACTCGAATACACCCGGCCAATGACTCTACAGATTGGCTCGAAGCAAAGGAGTACCGTATGGATATCCAACAAGATGCGAGTGATGTCGCACTGGCTATGGGTATCGAACCACCACGGGTCATCATTTCAGGGGGTATGGACACTCTTTCAATTATATTCGCCGACGAGAACCTGATAATTGTACCACGACTAGTAGTCGCGGGCCTTGATCGGGATATTGTGAAAAGTCTTCTCGCCCATGAACTGGGACATATCTATCACCGCTCTTTGGTACTAGAAGCGTTTCACAAGGCATCGACTTCGTATGTAGGCTTTCTGGGTCTCTGGCTAGGATTCCTCCGTGGGCGCACGCTTGTTATTATAATCGGGATTTCATTAGTATACATTTTCATGGCCACATTCAAACGAAACTATCTGGGAAATCTGTTCCTGATTGCGACGAGTCTCGGGGCTATCCTTCCTTCTCTTTGGGCGTACATCGCGAGACAACGGTGTAATGAATATCTTGCTGACGAAATTGCGGCGAAACACGTGGGGGCAACGACATTTGCTCATGGTCTTCAGGTAATCAACAATCGATTACAATCGGTAGAACCTAGTCAGGATGCCAACGTGTCATTATTCAACCGCCCCAGACAATGGATGGCCCACCATCCTCCTATAAGTGCTCGAATTCGTCGTTTAGGTGTCGATCCAGAAGAAATATAGCCGGTCAACGAAGGTGCTCTTCACCAATAGTTTCGCAACATTCACCACAAATGTATTCATCCAGTTCGGAAAGCGCTTGCTTATTGCCAGTGTATTGCATTACACACCCTTCGGTGGTACAGTCAGCTACACCGAGCATCTGGCCCATCAGTTTGATAACCTCATTTCGCATCCACTCCGATGACTGGTCGGTCCACTGTCCATCTTCATAGAATTCGGCCGTTGTAACAAGAGAGATATCTCCAGCCAAATATGACATCCCGAATATATTATTTCGGCGCTTATGGTAGATTGGCAGATCCGTGATCGTGATCGTCTTCATCCCCTCTCCTATTTCACCAATACGGATCAACCTCTCCGCTTCATAGCACTCGCTGTCGGAGTCATAAGCCACATCTCGAATCGAAGTAGGGTCGTCAAATTCCGCGGGGTTGAATTTTTCATCAACATCGAATCTCGAAAGGGGCCGATGAACCGCATCAAAATGCGTTTCGATCGCACTTTCGAGTTGAAATCTTGCCTCTTCGATGGGGTTACCGATCATCTGCGATGTCACTTCCAAAGTAGGCGCATCGACTGAATCTGATCTGAACAGTGCCATTGGATGATATAAAGTGTGGGCTGGTAAATCAAATGTGTTACGTGTCAATTTTCATTTTCCAAAAATTCCGAACATTCCCCGGACCAATTCTTTATAATCTTCTGTCACTTTCACGTGGCGATCTGAGTGAGTTTTCTAAAAGTTGAGGGGGTGGTGGGGCCGTCTTCCGGGAGGGGCGTTCGAAGGGCGTCGGGACGGTGACGGACGTCACTGGCGTGGAGTAACGCTATCCCCGATACTGCGATTCGTTTTACGAGAGGTCGCTTTCGACGTCCGCGATATCGGTATCCTCGCCGACGTGGAGGTGCTCGATATCGGTCATCGACGCGAAGTCTTCGAGGTGCTCGCTCGTCACGGCCTGGCTGTAGCCCGTGTGGTGAGCACCGCCGGCTTTGATCCACGCCTCGATGGCGGTCTCGAAGTCGGGTTCGGGTTTCCAGACCGCCCGCGCGACGGGGAGTTCGGGCAGCGGTTCGTCCGGCCCGACCGATTCGACATCGTTGGTGATGAGCCGGAAGCGATCGCCCATGTCGACGAGCGAGGCGTTGATCGCCGGGCCGGTGTCGGCGTCGAAGACCGCCCGGACCGGGTCGGCTTTCCCGCCGATGTCGAGCGGGTGGATCTCCAGGCGTGGCTGTTCGCCGGCGATCGACTCACAGATCTCCAGCATGTGCGCCCCGAGGACCTTCTCGTCGCCCGCGGTGAGATCGTAGGTGTAGTGTTCCATCAGCGAGGTGCCGCCCTCTCGGCCCCGGCCCATGACTTTCATCGCCCGGGTCAACAGCGCCGACTTCCAGTCGCCCTCAGGGCCGAACCCGTAGCCATCGGCCATCAGCCGCTGGACGGCCAGGCCCGGGAGCTGTTCCAGGCCGGTCAGGTTCTCGAAGGTGGTGGTGAAGCCGACGAACTCGCCGTCTTCGAGGAAGGCTCTGATCCCGAGTTCGATCCGGGCGGCCTCCCGTAGCGACTCGCGTCGATCGCCGTCGGCCCGGAGATCGGGCGCGAGTTCGTATTGCTGGTCGTACTCCGCCACGAGGTCGTCGATCTCGTTCTCGGTGACGTCCTCGACGAATTCGACGAGGTCGCCCAGACCGTAGCCGCTGACGGTCGCCCCGAGGGTCATCTCAGCTTCGACTTTGTCGCCCTCCGTGACGGCGACGTCGCGCATGTTGTCGCCGAAGCGGGCGATCTTCGCGCCCCGGAGTTCGTGACGTGCGGCAGCCGCGCGAGCCCAGGTGTCGAGTTGCTCCCGGACGCCGTCGTCCTCCCAGTGGCCGACGACGACCTTCCGGTCGATGTCGAGTCGGGAGACGATGTGGCCGAACTCGCGACCGCCGTGGGCGGACTGATTGGCGTTCATGAAGTCCATGTCGATCTCGTCGTAGGGCAACTCGCGGTTGAACTGGGTGTGGAGGTGGACGAAGGGAACGTCCAGCGCCTGCAGGCCACGGATCCACATCTTCGCCGGCGAGAAGGTGTGCATCCAGGTGATGAGCCCGATGCAGTCCTCGCTGGCGTTGGCTTCTCTGACGACCGACTCGATGGCGTCGGCCGTCGTCAGGACTGACTTGAACTCGACGCTGACCGGGATCCGGTCGTCATCGTCGAGTCCGGCGGCGACCTCGCGGGCGTGTTCCTCGACGAGGTCGAGCGTCTCCTCGCCGTAGAGGTGCTGGCTCCCGGTGAGGAACCACACTTCCAGGTCATCGAAGTCCGTGCCGTGCGGGATGGGTGACATAGATAGTCACAGATCGGACGACCGCGAGTAAAAAATGATCGATGGGTGCGGACGAACGCGGCCGGGCCGCCTTGCCCACTCTTCGTCCGGCGGCGTCACCCCCTGATTCATTATCCCGTCGAGTGAACCCCGCGGGCATGGTCACGATCACCGATCCGACCGGCGGACTCACCGCCGAGGTCGATCCTGACGGGACGATATCGCTCGAACACGACGGCACTCGCGTGCTCGATCCATCGCCGTATGGCATCAGAACGCCGTACGGTCAGTTCCCGGACGACTTCGATCTGCGCGAGCAGTCCCAAGCCGAGATCGACGAGACCTACGAACTCTCCCACGGGAAGGAATCGAACCCGCACCATCTGGCGACCGAGACGACGCTGACCTTCGCGGGCGACGGCGGGACCGTCGACCTCCAGATCCGGGTCGCCACCGACGGCGTCGCCTACCGGTATCACATCGAGGGCGACCACGACCAGTATCTCCTGCCCGGCGACGAGTCCGGATTCCGGTTCCCCGACGGGGCAGTCGCCTGGGTCTCGGAGTACCAGGCCAACCACGAGGGTCACAGCTGCCAGTCGCCCGTGACCGCCCTCGAGGGCGAGTACAACCTCCCCGGCCTGTTTCGCGTCGGCGAGTCCTGGGCACTCATCGCTGAGGCCGGCGTCGACGGCACCTGGATGGCCGGGCGACTCACCCCTGCCGACGATCACCCGGTCGGCGTCGACATCGCGTTCCCCGAGGCGAGTCCGACCTCCCACGTCTGGGGCCACGACCCCGTCACCTCGCCGTGGCGGGTCGCCATCGTCGGCGACCTGGCGACCGTCGTCGAGTCGACGCTGCCGACCGACCTCGTTGAGGGGCCGGCGTTCGATCCCGAGTGGGTCGAACCGGGTCGCGTCGCGTGGTCGTGGTGGTCCAGCGGGTCGCAAGTCCGCGATTTCGAGACGCTGAAAGACTACGTCGACTACGCCGAAGAGCGCGGCTGGGAGTACGCCCTCGTCGACGCGGGCTGGGACGAAGCGTGGCTGCAGGACCTGGTCGACTACGCCGACGAGCGAGGCGTCGGCATCGAAGTCTGGGCCAACTTCATCGACTTGAACACCGAGAGCAAGCGCAAGCAGCGATTATCCCAGTGGAGCGAGTGGGGCGTCGCCGGGATCAAGGTGGACTTCATGGATAGCGACGACCAGGGGCGGATGCAGTTCTACACTGATCTGGCCGCCGATGCCGCCGAGCACGAACTCACCGTCAACTTCCACGGCTCGGCCGTCCCGACGGGCCTCCGGCGGCGCTATCCGAACATATTGACCTACGAGGGCGTCCGCGGCGCGGAGTACTACAAGTGGGACACGAACACGCCCGAGCACAACGCGATCCTGCCGTTCACCCGCAACGTGGTGGGGCCGATGGACTACACGCCAGTGACGTTCTCGGCCGACCGGCGACTCACCTCGGCGGGCCACGAACTCGCGCTGTCGGTCGTCTACGAGTCTGGCCTCCAGCATTACGCCGACAGCATCGAGAGCTACGCTGACTATCCACTCGCCGAAGACGTGCTCGAAGCTGTCCCCGCAGCCTGGGACGAGACGGTCTTCCTCGGCGGTCATCCCGGAAGCGAGGCGACGCTCGCCCGTCGGCGGGGTGAGCAGTGGTTCGTCGGGTCGATCACGGCCGGGCCCGCCCGGACGATCGAGGTGTCCCTGCCCGATCTCGACTTCCTCGACGGCTCGACGACGGCGACCGTCACGACCGACGCCGGGGACGGCGCGGGCCTCGAAGCGTTCGAGCGTGAGGTCTCCCCGGGCGGGACGCTGTCGGTCCCCGTCGCCGAGCACGGCGGGTTCGTCGCGAGACTCTGAGTTCCCGCCGTGTCGCGCCGTCGAAACTCCCACGGATCGCCCGTCGAATCCGCCGGACGGCTGCGTTCCTTCGAACACAATTTATAAATACGAATTGGCCGCTCGACTAGGCTATGGGCTCTGCAATTCACGTCCAGCAGCGCGAACCGATCGCCGAGATCGATCCGAACCTCTATGGCCACTTCGCCGAGCACCTCGGGCGGTGTATCTACGGCGGACTGTGGGTCGGTGAGGACGACCGCGTCCCGACCGAGGACGGCGTCCGCATGGACACGATCGAGCTTCTCGCGGATCTGGACATGCCTGTCCTGCGGTGGCCCGGCGGGTGTTTCGCCGACGACTACCACTGGGAGGACGGGATCGGACCGCGCGAGGAGCGGCCGACCCGCCGCAACGCGTTCTGGACGCAGGGACGTGCGGATATCCCCGAAGAGCCGAACGAGTTCGGCACGGAGGAGTTCATGCGGGTCTGTGATCTGCTTGACGCCGAACCGTACCTCGCGGCCAACCTCGGCAGCGGGTCGCCCGGCGAGGCGGCCGACTGGCTGGAGTACTGCAACTACGACGGGGACACGGAACTCGCGAACCGCCGGGCGGAAAACGGCAGCGAGGAGCCTCACGACGTGAAGTTCTGGGGCGTGGGTAACGAGAACTGGGGGTGTGGCGGCCGGATGAGTCCGGAACAATACGCCGAGGAGTTCCGTCGCTTCGCAACCTACCTCCGCAGCGTCGACGGCCTCCTGAGCGAGGAAGACGTCGAACTCGTTTCCGTCGGGCACATCCACGACGACTGGAACCGCAAGTTCCTCGACGCGCTCTCTGAGTGTGCGAGTTTCACCGAGGGTCCCTACGACCTGATGGAGCACATGTCCGTCCACCGGTACTACGAGGCGGGCAGCGACACGGACTTCGACGACGAGGAGTACTTCCGACTGCTCGCGCGCTCTCGCAAAGTCGGCGGCGACGTCGACAACGCCGTCGACGCGCTGTCGATCTACGCGCCCGAATCCGACATCAGTATCGTCGTCGACGAGTGGGGCGTCTGGCACCCCGAAGCGACCAACACGAACGGCCTCGAACAGGAGAACACGGTCCGGGACGCGATTTCGGCGGCCGGCGTCTTCGACGACCTCCACGAGCGGGCCGACGTGGTCGCGATGGCGAACATCGCCCAGACAGTCAACGTCCTGCAATGCCTGGTCCAGACCGACGAGGACGACGCCTGGCCGACCCCGACCTATCACGTGTTCGACCTCTACGAGGGCCACGCCGGCGGGACGGCCCTCGATACGGTCGTCGACACCGACGAGCGCGAGGTCGAGGACGAACCCTACGACGTGCCGCTGGTCAGTGCCTCGGCCTCCGAGCACGACGAGGAGATCTACGTGACGCTGTCGAACCGGGCCCTGGAGAGCGAGGACGTCACCCTTACGCTCGACGACGATGGCGCAACTGTCCGCGACAGCGCGGTGCTGTTCGCCGACACCGACGTCGAGGCGTACTCGCGGAAGGACAACGCGGAGGCGTTCGCGCCCCAGGAGATCGACGTCGAGGCGACCGGCGACGGGACGTTCGAGGTCACGGTGCCGGCGAGTTCGGTCGTGGCGCTGACCGTCGACGTCTGATTCCAGTCCCGTCTACTGATTTTGCTGGCCTCGTTGTTCGGCGGCATGTCGTCGCCTCGCCGTGTCTGTGCCTGTGCGCTCGATCAAAAACAATAAACCATGTTGTTACGACACCCTGACAAATGGCACCAATGAACGATGACGGCGACAGTCACAGCGACCGGCGCACGTTTCTCAAATCGATCGGGGCACTCGGCGCGAGTACGGCAGTGGGGACCGGAGCGATCGGTTCGGTCACGGCCGACGAGCACCTCGACCAATATCACCGGACGCTCAGGGAGGAACTCACCGACGAGCGGGGGCTTCCAGCAGGGGAGTTCGTCTACGGCGGGACCGAGAAGGCGCCATTGGACGCGTTCAGCCACAACGGCGGGGAGGGCGGTACCGAAACCGAGATGGACGTCTCGGCCGACGACGTGCCGATCACGATCGCCGACAGACTCCAGGTCACCGAGACGCCGGAGAACGCCTACGCCTACACGTACAAGGGCTCCATCGATGACCGGTCGTTCAGCCAGGGTGACGTCCTCCTCGGGGTGGCGTACCTCAGGGGTGTGGACACGGCAAGCGCGGACGCCGAGGTCCAGACCCAGGCCGGGTTCAAGTGGGAGTACACCAACCCTGACGGCTCGACGGGCTACTCCAGCAACATGGTCGTCAGCCCGGCGAACGTCTCTCCCGGGTCAGATTGGCAGCGTCACTACTTCGTCGTCGAGATCGGCGAGAAACCCGACGGCTCCGAGTTCCAGCCGTTCTTCGAGTTCTGGACCGGATTCACCGCACAGACGATCGACTTCGGCGGGATGGCGCTGATCGATTACAGCGACACGGACGTCACGGCCGGGCGACTCAACGAGTTGCTCGTCTCGTATGACTACGACGGCCGCGGGGCGGACGCCCAGTGGCGCCAGGCGGCCCACGATCGGATCGAGAAGATCCGCAAGACCGACGTCGAGGTCGAAGTGCTCGATGGCGACGGGAACGCCGTCGCCGACGCCGACGTCGAGGTCGCGATGGCCGAACACGCTTTCGACTTCGGCGGCGAGTTCACGCTCTCCCAGATCGGCGACCGATGGGATTCTGACGTCGCCGAGACCTACCGCCGGACGTGGCTGGAGAACTTCAACAAGGGCGTTCTCACGAACGCACTGAAGGTCTCACCCTGGAGCGGCGAGTGGGGCGAAGCCGTCAATGCGGACACGGCGCGCCGCGCCATCCAGTGGTTGCTCGACAACGACGTCCCGACACGGGGCCACGCGTTAGTCTGGGAGGAATGGGACTGGATGAACATCGACGCCGAGCAGTCCGACGCGGCGATCAACGACCTCGTCACCGAGCGGATCCGCACGCGCGCCAGCGAGTTCCGGGGCGACTTCGTCGAGTGGGACATGCACAACCACCCGATCTGGCAGCCCAACATCCGCGAACAGATCGGCCGGGAGGCCGCCCTCGAGTGGTGGCAGACCGCCCACGATGCCGCGCCGGACGCCCAGATGTACGTCAACGAGATGAACATCATCGCCGGGAGCAGCTATCGCGACCCCTACGACGAGTTCATCACCTGGCTCATGGACAACGATGCCGGCGTCGAGGGGATCGGGTTCATGGGCCACTTCGACATCACCAACCTGACGCCGCCCGCGGAACTCCTCTCGGTGTTCGACCGCTTCGGCGAACACGGCGTCCCGCTGCAGATCACGGAGTTCGACGTCCAGATGGACACCCGCGATGACGAGGCCAAGGTCGAGGCCCAGGCTGACTACGTCCGTGACGTGCTCACGGCGGCGTTCAGCCACAAGGCCGTCGAGGGGGTGATGTCCTGGTGCTTCTGGGACGAGAGTGGTGAACCCAAGCGCTACTACAGCGAGGACTGGACGCTCCGTCCACATGGTGAGGAGTATCAGCGCCTGGTCTTCGAGGAGTGGTGGACCGAGGAATCCGGCACGACCGACGGCGACGGTGTCTACGCCACGGACGGGTTCAAGGGCACCTACACGATCACGGCGACCGACGGCGACCAAACTGCCGAACGCGCGGTCGAGATCGGCGACGACACCGGCACCGTGACGGTCACACTCGGCGAGAGCGACGCCGGTGGGGGCCAAAAGGACGATAGCGACGACGAAACCGAGACCCCGCCCGGCGCGTTGCCCGGCGGCGAGGGACCGCCCCAGGACCTCGACGGCGACGGTCGTCACGAGGATGTCGACGGCGACGGCGACGCCGATATCGCCGACTTGCGGTCGCTGTTGAACAACCGCGACAGCGGGATGGTCCAGGAAAACGCCGGGGCGTACGACTTCGACGGCGACGGAGACGTCGACGCCGGCGACGTGCTTGCGCTGTTCCGACAGCTCTACCGGTAGGATCACTGATCGGGCAGCTATTTTCGTGTCTCCGGGCGAGTCGGCGTCGGATACAAACGCTTATCGTGGAGACTATCCAGCCATCGAATCATGGACGGGAACCGGCAGTCCCCCCCGATCGAGACCGTGACGATCGACGACGAGTTCTGGACGCCGTGGCGCGAACGCAATCGCGACGTCACGGTCGAATACCAGTACGAGCAACTCGAAGAGGCGGGCACGCTCGACAATTTCCGGCGGGTACGCGACGGCAAACGCGGCGGGCACAGTGGCATGTGGTTCCAGGATTCGGACGCCTACAAGTGGATCGAGGCGGCGAGTTACGTCCTTGCCTCGCGGGACGACGACGACCTGGAAGCCCGCGTCGACGAGGTGATCGATCTGATCGCCGATGCCCAGGGGGCCGACGGCTACCTCAACACCTACTTCGACCTGGAGGTACCCGAGAAACGCTGGAGCAACCTCAACACGATGCACGAACTGTACTGCGGGGGCCACCTGATCGAGGCCGCGGTCGCGCACTACCGCGCGACCGGCAAGGAAACCCTGCTCGACGTGGCGCGGAGCTTCGCCGATCACGTCGACGAGATGTTTCCCCAGCAGATCGACGGCGCGCCGGGCCACCAGGAGATCGAACTCGCGCTGATCAAACTCGCTGCCGTGACCCACGAGGACCGGTATCGCGACCTCGCGGCGTACTTCGTCGACGTGCGCGGGAATACCGATCGCTTCGCGTGGGAGAACGACCACCGCGAGGAGATCGCGACGCTCGAGGAGTGGGAGGGCGACGAGGGCGGTGCGGAGGGTGACGGTGAGATCGGGGCGGACGACGAAGACGCCGACAGCGATGGCGACGCCGAGGAGGGTACTGACGACGCTACGGCGGAGAACGACGACGTCGAGGGCGACGACGAGTGGGCGGACGCCGAGGTCGAACCGTACGACGCGAGTTACAACCAGGCCCACGCCCCGCTTCGCGACCAGGAGGCCGTCGAGGGCCACGCCGTCCGGGCGATGTACTACTTCGCCGGTGCGACCGATGTCGCCGCCGCGACGGGCGACGATGATCTGCTCGCCCACCTCGATGCCCTCTGGGAGAACATGACCCGGCGGCGGATGTACGTCACCGGCGGGATCGGCTCCCAGCACCCCGGCGAGCGCTTCACGATCGATTACCACCTGCCGAACGAGACGGCCTACGCCGAGACGTGCGCAGCGATCGGGAGCATCTTCTGGAACCAGCGCCTGTTCGAAGCGACTGGCGACGCAAAGTACACTGACCTGATCGAGTGGACGCTGTATAATGCCGTACTGCCGGGCGTCTCGCTCGATGGGCGGGAGTTCTTCTACGACAACCCGCTCGCGAGTGACGGTGACAGCCACCGGGAGGGGTGGTTCGACTGTGCGTGCTGTCCGCCGAACGTCGCGCGATTGCTCGCCTCGCTCGAACGGTATCTTTACGCCACCGACGACGACGAGGCACTCTACGTCAACCAGTACGTCGGCGGGACGGCCGAGCTATCGGTCGGCGGAACGGGCGTCTCGATCAGCCAGGATGCTGCCCTGCCATGGGAGGGCAGCGTCACGCTCGACATCGACGCCGCGGAACCAGCCACGTTCGCCCTCCGGCTCCGGGTGCCCGGCTGGGCCGAGGACGTCTCGATCACTGTCGACGGCGAGGCGGTCGACACGGCCGTCGACGCCGCGGACGCGCCGACGTACGTCACGCTCGACCGGGAGTGGGCGGACGCCGAGGTCAGCGTCGAGTTCGGGATGGGCGTCGAAATCCTGCAAGCCCACCCCGCCGTCGCGGCCGACGCCGGCCGGGTGGCACTGACGCGCGGGCCGCTGGTGTACTGTCTGGAGGGCGTCGATCACGACCGGCCCCTCCACCAGTACGCGATCGATCCCGACGCGACATTCGAGGCGGTTCATCACGACGAGTTGCTCGAGGGCGTGACAGTCCTCGACGGCGACGCCACGGTGCCGTCACTCGACGGCTGGGACGATGAACTCTACCGGCCCGCTGTCGAAACTGCGACGGAGAACGTGTCGATCACCGCCGTCCCCTACTACGCCTGGGACAACCGCGACCCCGGCGAGATGGCTGTCTGGGTGCGAGAAGCGTAGGGCTGGTAGCTAAGATAAGGACTCAAACTGAGTGAGACTGCTCTGAAAGCCCTCGCCAGTTTCGGTCCCGCGACTTGCTGCGCGCTTCGGTCGCTTCGCGCCCTGCAGTGCTCACGTCGTCGGGGTTCCCGAAACTGACTCGCCCTTTCATTCCACCAGGATTTGGATTCATAGCCGACAGAAACGCTCTCGTTGCTCGGTACTTAGCTGAACACCGCCGTAGGCCCGACCCTTACAGCTGCGCGAGGTCGTGCATTTCGTCTTTGGTGTTCTGATAGAGTCGCTTGTAGATGTCGTAGTACTCGTCGTAGATGTCGACGTTCTCTGGCTCCGGCGTGTACACCTCCCCAGTCTCGGTCCACTCGGTGGCGACGTCGTAGTCCTCGAACAGTCCCGTCCCGACGCCGACGACCAGCGCGTCGCCAAGCGGCGCGCCGACGCCGCCGGCCGGCACCTCCATCACACGACCGGTGACATCGGCCAGAATCTGCATCCACAGCTCGGAGTTCGAAACGCCGCCGACGACGCTGGTCTCGGGCTTCAGCGGAATCCCGATCTCCTCGGCGACCTCGACGTTGTGCCGGAGGCTGTACCCGCCGGCCTCCATCAGCGCCCGGTACATGTGGGACTTGCCGTGATAGAGCGACAGTCCGGTGAACATCCCGCGCGCGTCCGGATCCCAGATGGGCGAGCGCTCGCCCTTGAAATAGGGCAGCGCGACCAGCCCTTCCGATCCCGCCGGGACGTCCTCGGCCTTCATGTTCAGCAACTCGAAGGGATCCACGTCGACGAGTTCGCCGGCCTGTTCCTCGGGACCGCCGAACTCGTCCTTGAACCACTCGATCAGCCCGCCAGTCGTGGCCGAGCCCCCCCAGGTGTAGATTTTCTCGTCGCTGTCGGCGACGTGGGGCATCGAGACGAGCTGCTGATCCAGACCCGCACCCTCGTGGATGGTCCCCCAGCACGTCGAGGTCCCCATCATGCTGACGTTGTCGCCTTCCTCGAAGGCTCCCGCGGCCAGCGTCGCCATCGGTGCGTCGACGCCGCCAGCGAGCACCGGCGTCCCCTCCGGCAGCCCGCTCGCTTCGGCCGCATCGGCGGTCACCTCACCGACGATCTCCTCGGAGGGGACCAGTCGCTCGGGAAACTTCTCGACCGGGATCTCGAGCATCTCGCAGGCTTCTTCGGACCACTCCAGCTCGTGGATGTCGAAGACCCCGCCGACGTTGCCGGCCGAAGAGTAATCGACGGCCAGCTCGTCGGTCATGACGTACTCGACGTAGTTGTTCGGCGGGACGAAGTTCTCGATATCGTCCCAGACGTCGGGCTCGTGTTCCTTGATCCAGCGGATCTTCGTGTACCCGTAATACGAATCGACGTAGTTGCCGGTGATCTCGAAGAGCCGATCGAGGTCGACATTCTCCTTGACCCACTCGACCTGGTCGGTCGCGCGGCGGTCCATCCAGATGAGACAGGGGTAGACCGGTTCCCCCTCGTCATCGAGGGGGACGCCCGCACCGCCGTAGAGGCTGGAGATGCTGATCCCGCGGATCTCGGCGGGGTCGACCTCGGCCTCGTCGATGGCTTGCTGGATCGAGTCGTAGGTGGCCTCGACCCAGACATCGGGCCACTGCTGGGCCCACGACGGTTCGGGCTGTTCGACCTCGTAGCCGGCATTCCCGGAGCCCAGCACCTCGCCCTCCGGCGAGACGATGATCGTCTTCGTACTGTTCGTCCCGATGTCCGTCCCCACGAGGTATTGTCCGTCCATCGGAATCACTCCTGGCCGTAGCCCTCGAGATACTCCTGGTTGAGGCGTTCGGCCTCCTCGTCGGGGATCTCCTCGGGCGTGCCCAGGTCCTCGGCAATCGAGGAGATCTTCGCGCTGTGTTCGATGTGGAGCGCGGCCTTCAGCGCGTCGCCGGGGGTGTCACCGGCGGCGAACAGGCCGTGGTTCTTCATCAGCAGGCCCTGGAACTTCCCCTCGCCCGTGTGCTTGGCGAACTCCTCGCCGATGGCTTCGGTCCCCGGCGGGACGTACGAAGAGACGGGGATCGACTCGCCGAAGGTGTCTGCGAGTTCGGTGACGTAGACGGGGAGTTCCCGCCCGGCGGCGGCGAAGGCGGTCGCGTACGTCGAATGAGTGTGGATGATCCCGCCGAGTTCCTCGTTTGCCCGATAGATGTGGAGATGTGCGCCCGTGTCCACGGAGGGCTTGAGATCGCCCTCGATGACCTCGCCGTCCATGTCCACGACGACGAGGTTCTCCGGCGAGAGTTCGTCGTAGTTGACGCCGCTGGGTTTGATCACGACCCGATCACCCTCACGACCGCTGACGTTGCCGCTGGTGCCCCTGACGAGGTCGTTTTCCGGCAGTGCCATCAGCGTCTCGTAGACCGTCTCGCGTAGACTCTCGAGTGCCATGTTCACCCGACCGTTCGCTTGGGTGGGTAAAATCTCTTGGTACTGCTCGACCCGGGTTCTATCGGTCGAATCTGTCGACGATATCAACAAAATACTTTTGAACTGATCGTCGTAGTGTCACGCATGGTCGACATCGCAGAGGTCGCTCTGGGTCTGGGACTCACACTCGCCGGGGTCGCGTCGATCGTCGGCGCTCGCTCGATCGCGGACCTCTCCGAGCAACTGGACGCGATCGGGAGCACGCACTCGGCCGCCGAGACGGAGGCGGCGCCGTGGAAAGTCTCGATGTACAGATATTCCGGTGCGTTCATCGCCTTTCTCGGCCTGCTGTTCGTCCTGGCCGGTCTCGGGCTTTGAACCGGCACTGGCCTCCTTTGGTTTCCGCTAGTGCCAGGGTTCCTCGGCCACGTCGTGCATCGACTCGACCCGATGATCGGGGACGGGGTCCGGGTCGATGCTGGCGTCCCCGTCGAGCCAGACCGACCGCAGTCCGGCGTTGTGTGCGCCGGCGACGTCGGCCGAGAGGGAGTTGCCGACGTGGACGGCCCGGTCGCGATCGACATCGAGTTCGTCGAGTGCCGTGTAGAACGGTTCGGGATCGGGCTTGTAGGCCGCGTCGTGGCCGCCGTGTACGATCGTCTCGAAGCGGTCTCCGATCCCGAGGCCGGCGAGTTTCTGGGACTGCATCCACGGGTCGCCGTTGGTGACGAGGCCGACGCGATACCGCTCGGCAGCCGTTTGGACGGCCTCCCGGGCGCCGGGCAGAAACCGGACGTTCGACTGGTCGCGCTCGGCCTCGAAGGCCTCGGCGACAGCCCTGCCCACGTCTTCGTCGAGTCCCGCCTCCTCGGCGAACGCCGCGAAACTCCGCCGGCGGAGGTCCCGGATGTCGTCACCCGGGCGTGTGAACTCCTCGAAGCGATCGTAGAACGTCTCGACGGAGAACCATGGCTCGACGCCGACCCGGTCGAAGGCCGCCGACAGCACGTCCCCGGCGGGGCGGCGATACTCACAGAGGGTGTCGTCAAGATCGAACAGCACGGCGTCGACGGTCATTGAGTGATTCGACGGGCCGCTGATTCAAAACGACAACGGACAACGCCGACGGACGGACTTTCACCCTGGCCGGCACCCTCTCAGCCATGATTATCGCCGAAATCGAGACCGACTACGAGGGCGTGACCACGTCCCTCGATATCGACTTCACAGAGCGCTTTTCGCTGGCGGAGTGATTCACGAACCGCTCTTGGCTGGCGGAGTGACGATCGTTCACTCCTTGACAGCAACGATTCGCAGCCGGCGGTAGTCCGCCGTCCAGGTCTCGCCGTCGAAGTATTCCTCCCGCAGGGCGTCTTCGGCGTCGCTGATGACGGCCGCCCGGGTCTCGTCGTCGAGATGGTCGAGCAGGTCGTCACAGAACATGTCGTAGAGTTGCCGCAGGCCGTTCTCGCCACCCTCGAGCTCGGTCGGCCGGTCGAACAGCCGCGCCAAGCGGACTTCGAATCCGTGATCCGAAAGCCGTGGCGCGTATTCGTCGATACTCGCGAAATACCACGGCAGTTCGGCGTCGTATCCCCGCTCCCGGAGTGCCGACTGGAGTGCCCCGTTGATCGCGGCCACGTTCCCGCGGCCACCGAACTCCGCCACCAGCCGGCCACCCGGGACCAGCGCGTCGGCGATGGTCGAGAGCAGTGCATCCTGATCGTCGATCCAGTGGAAGGCAGCGTTCGAGAAGACGGCATCGAACGACTCGTCGGGGTCGAACGCCGTCGCGTCGGCCACCCGAAACGTCGGCTCGGAATGTCGATCGCGGGCGGCGTCGATCATCTCGGCGGAACTGTCGATCCCGACGACTTCAGGTTCGCTCGCTGCGATCTCGGCTGTCAGTTCTCCCGTCCCACAACCGATGTCGAGGATCCGCTCGCCCGGCTGTGGATCGAGCAGCGACAGCAGCGACTCGCCGTACTCGTAGACGAACGCGTGATCCTCGTAGGCCGCCGGATCCCAGTCGTTTCCGTCGCTCATCTCACAGCCCGAAACTCTCGACGAGTAGTGCCTCGTCGGTCTCGCCGTAGACGGCCGTCTCCCCACCGATGACGTCGACGGTGACCTGCGCGGGGCCGAAGACCTCCGCGGGCAGTTCTTCGAAGTCCCAGTCGGCGTCCTCGAAGATCTCGGCGAAGGGTTGACTGTACTCCTCGCCTGCCGTCGAGGGGATCTCCTCGAATCGGTCGAACTCGCTCTCGACGGTGAGGTGGACGCGACCGCCGTAGGCGAGTACGTCGTTCGTCCGCGCGATAGCCGCCTCCTCGCTTTCGGCGACGGGCGCGACGGGTGCGACGCCCGATACCGAGTGGACATCTTCGGGATCGTAGCCCAATTCAAACAGCTGGAAGACGGCAGATTCACTCGCTCGCGCGCCCGCTGCGACGCTGCCGGTAATCGACGCCGTCGAAAACGCCGGGAGGAAGACGCTACTTTCGGGGACGCCCGCGAGGTCGGCGACCTGGGCTGCGGCCGCCTCGGTCGGCAGCGCGTCGCTCTCGACGGCGAGCACGGCGAAGTCGAAGGCCTCGACGTACTCCAGCCGCTCGAAGATTTCCTCTCTGGCGACCAAGGCCCGTGCGGGGCCGCTACCCAGCCCCTCGAAATCCTCGGTCGCGAGTTCCCAGCCGGCCTTCTGCCCGGCGAGCAGCGCCAGTGCCGGGTGGTCGGTCGTCACCTCGACGTGGGGGAGGGCGGCGTCGCCGACCGACTCCAGTCGCGTGGTGACGGAGGCGAGTCCCGCGGTCTGGATCTCGGTGAGCATCAGCCCCGCTTCGACGCCACCAGCGTGCTCGACGCCGAAGTCGAGGACCGTCGTCTCGTTGTCGAGTCGATACTCCGCGATGCCGAGCTCGTCGGCGAAGTCGATGGCCTCGTCGACGAGTTCGGTGCCGAGGCGATTGAGTTGGTCCATACGCCCCGATCGATCCCCGACCCTGAAAACCCATCCCTCCCGGCTAGTTGGTACCGGTCCGGTGTCACGTCCCAACGCGAGGGGTCTTACTCCTCGGCGTCGCGTTTGGGATCGTGCCCGAGTTCCTCGGCGACGGACTCGACTTTCTCGCCGGCAGCGTGTTCGACGGCGCGCTTGTCGTCGATCTTGAGGAAGGTCTCGACGCGATCGGCGTCGACCGCCGCGTGGGCGTCGGCGGCCGCTTCGAAGAGCGCGTCGGCGTCCTCGGCCTCGATGATCGTCCCCATCGGCGTGGTCTCGTAGCCGACGTCGTGTTCCTCGATCGCCGCGACCGCCTTGGCGACCTCGCCCGACATGCTGCCTTCGATGACCGGTGCGACGCTCAGGAAGCCAAACGCTGTCATAGGTGCGTGTGGGTTCGCGGCGTACAAAACGGTTCGTGGTCTGTCTCGAAACGGCGGAAGAAGAGGGGGTCAATCCTGTAACCACTCGTACCACGTGTCGATCTCGACGTATTCGTCACGGAGTTCCTCGGCTCCGTACTGTTCGAACACTTCTTCGACAGTCCGAGCGAATCCCTCCGGATCGTCGTCGGGTAGTGACTGGTCATAGTAGATCAGCAGTCCAGCGTGGTCCGTTTTGCGATGCAGCAATTCGAAATCCCTCGCGTTGTTCGACACCAACACGACGTCGTTTCGGTCACACCATTGGAGCAACTCCTCGTCTGTCGTGTATTCGCCGAACCGATCTTTTGCCTGGCTGACGTCGAATCCGCGGTCCCGAAGCACGTGTTCGCAAATCCGGCTGACGTGTTCGTCTAGAAGCAGCTGACTCATGAAACCGGTTCTTTCGGCTGCAGCGACGACTCACGCAACCGGTCGCGCGTCTCCGCGTTCTCGCGTTCGATCGCCCGGATTTCCTCGATGTTGTCATAATAATACGAGAGGGCCTCGTAGACGGCCCCCAACGAGATATCGAGCTGATCAGCTACGTAGGCGGGTGCATACCCTGCATCGACTACTTTCCCGGCGACGTGTCGGACGCCGATTCGGGTCCCCTCGATCCGCGGTTCTCCCCCGAGGATGTCCTCGGTTCGGACGATGCTTGACATTGTATAAAGACATTGATCGTGTCGATATATAAACGTTCGTCAGGGTCTCACCCGTCTGGTATCTATTTCCCAGCCAATTACCTGAATTGACTCTTTCACCCTTACCAGGTCAGGCCGTCGTACTCGATGCCGTCCCGGGGCTCGACGATCCGGCGACCGTCGATCACGACGGGGTCAGCCATCGCCTCGAACTCCGCATCGAGGGCCCCAAACTCGTCCCAGTCGGTGACGAACAGCGCCGCGCTGGCACCCTCTAAAGCTTCGGCCGCACTGTCGGCGTAGGTGAGATCGGGGTACTGCTCGCGCATGTTCTCGGTCGCGACGGGGTCGTAGGCGACGACCTCGGCGTCGCGTTCAAGTAGCCCCTCGATGACCGGGACGGCTCGCGTATAGCGGATGTCGTCCGTCCCAGGCTTGAACGCGAGGCCCATCACGGCGACACGCTGGCCGGCGACGTCGGTGTGGTCGTCCAGCAGGTCGAGGAGTCGCTCGGGCTGGCGGTCGTTGACCTCGACCGTGGCGTCGAGCAGGACGGGATCGTAGTCGCGGTCGCGTGCGGCGGCGCGGATCGCCGCGACGTCCTTGGGGAAGCAGCTGCCCCCCCACCCCAGGCCCGAGCGGAGGAAGTGTTCGTCGATGCGGTGGTCCAGCGCGATGGCGTCGGCGACCTCGTAGGCGTCGACGCCGTACTCCTTGCAGATGTTCCCGAGTTCGTTGATGAGGCTGACCTTCGTCGCGAGGAAGGCGTTGTTTGCGTACTTGATCATCTCGGCCTCGCGGATCCCCGTCTCGACGATCGCGGGATCGCCCGCGGCGGCCTCGACCAGCGGCTCGTAGACCCGCTTCAGCGTCTCGACGGCCTGCTCGTCCTCGGCACCGATGACGATCTTGTCGGGATCCTTGAAGTCATCGAGGGCGAACCCTTCCCGGAGGAACTCGGGGTTCATCGCGATCCGGAACCCCTCGCCGACGGTCTGCCCCGAGGCGTCCTCGATGGCGGGGGCGATCGTCTCGGCGGTCGTCCCGGGGATGACGGTACTCTTGACGACCACGAGGTGATCGCTGTCCTTCTCGGCGATGACCTCGCCGAGTGACGCTGCGGCGGCTTCCATCGCTGAGAGGTCGATACTGCCGTCGGCCTTGGAGGGGGTCGGCAGCGCGAGGAACGTGACGTCGCTGTCAGCTATCTCGTCGTAGTCCGTGGTCGCGACTAGCGAGTCACCGCCGTATTCGGCCATGAGCTCGTCCAGGCCGGGCTCGTGGATGGGTGCTTCGCCGTTATTGACGGCTGCCACGACGTCCTCGTCGATATCGACGTTCGTGACTGTGTGGCCCAACTCCGCGAACCAGGCGGCGATCGTCGTGCCGATGTATCCGCTGCCGACGACGCTTACGTGCATCGTTGGGATTTCAGGCCCTTCGGATTTGGTCGTTTCCCTTTCGACATCCGATTCACGTTCGAACGTGGGTTTCACGGGTAATTCCTCCCACAGTCGTGCGATCGGGATCGCTTTCGGGAATCGGGCCGCATACCCGCTTGAGATGCAAGAGGAGGTCGACCCCGCTGATTCCGCTCTCCACGTCAGTCGATCGAGACACCCGCGGACGCGATAGAGCGTCGACGAACGCAACCACGGTCGGTGACCTCATCGAGGACTGGTCCGGCGACGCCGCGATGTCTCAACTGCGTGGCTCGGAATGAGGGCCGCGACCGAACGACGGTAAGCCGCTATCCCTGCCACGATTTTGCCGAGTCGCGCCGACCCTGTTGACCGACGGCAAGGCATATACTCCCCGGACGAAAATATCGATCCGATGAAAGCTGTCGTACTCGCCGCCGGCAAGGGCACCCGCCTCAGACCGCTGACCGAGGACAAGCCGAAGGTGATGGTCGAGGTCGACGGCAAGCCCCTCCTGACGCACAGTTTCGAGCAACTGCTCGAACTCGGCGTGGACGAACTTATCGTCGTCGTCGGCTATCAGAAACAGGACATCATCAGCCATTACGGCGACGAATTCGAGGGCGTGCCGATCACGTATACCCACCAGCGCGAACAGCAAGGGTTGGCCCACGCGCTGTTGACCGCCGAGGAGCACGTCGAGGAGGACTTCATGCTGATGCTTGGGGACAACATCTTCCGGGCGAACCTCGAGGACGTCGTCAAGCGCCAGCGCGAGAGTCGCACGGATGCGGCGTTCCTCGTCGAGGAAGTCCCGATGGACGAGGCCTCACGCTACGGCGTCTGTGATACTAACGACTACGGCGAGATCGTCGAGGTGATCGAAAAACCCGACGACCCGCCGTCGAATTTGGTGATGACGGGCTTCTATACGTTCTCGCCGGCCATCTTTCACGCCGCCAAGCTCGTCCAGCCGTCCGACCGCGGCGAGTACGAGATCAGCGACGCGATCGACCTCCTGTTGCAGAGCGGGCGGACCATCGACGCGATCCGGCTCGACGGCTGGCGTATCGACGTCGGTTACCCCGAGGACCGCGACCGCGCCGAGGAGCGCCTCCAGGTATCCGGCCCCGAGGCTGACGCCCCTGAATCGTCGTCCTGACGACGCTATCGGTGCCATCCCGACGCTTCCGACGGATTTTTGCTCGCCCCGTTATATCAATGCGCATGAAGATTCTGGTCACCGGCGGCGCGGGCTTTATCGGCGGGCACCTCGCAGAGCACTTCGCCGCAGACGGTCACGACGTAGTCATCCTCGACAATCTCGATCCGTACTACAGCGTCGATCTCAAGCGTCACAACATCGAGAAGGGCCGGGAGGCCGGCACGGACGGTGACGGCTCCTACGAGTTCGTCGAGGGAGACGTTCGCGACGCGGACCTCGTGGAAGAACTCGTCGCCGACGTTGATTTCGTCTTCCACGAGGCCGCCCAGGCCGGCGTCCGGACCAGCGTCGAGAATCCGCGCAAGTACGACGCCATCAACGTCGACGGTACGCTGAACGTGCTGGACGCGGCTCGCGATCACGGGATCGAGCGCGTCGTCGTCGCGAGTTCCTCTTCAGTCTACGGCGGTCGCGAGGAATACCTGCCCTTCTCGGAGACTGACCCGGCGATGCCAGTCAGCCCCTATGGGGCCTCGAAGCTCGCTGCCGAACGCTACACCTGCGCCTACGCGGACGTCTATGACCTCCCCGCCGTGGCGCTGCGGTACTTCACCGTCTATGGCCCCCGGATGCGGCCGAACATGGCGATCTCTAACTTCGTCTCGCGGGCGATCAACGGCGACCCGCCCGTGGTCTACGGCGACGGCTCCCAGATCCGGGATTTCACCTATATCGAAGATATCGTCGCGGCGAACGAGACGCTGCTATCGACGGACGCCGCCGACGGCGAGGTGTTGAACATCGGGAGTTCGGGAACTATCGACATCGAGACGCTGGCGACCGAGATCCGTGACCAACTCGCGCCCGGTCTCGATCTGGACTACGCCGACCGTCACGACGCCGACGCCGAAGCGACCCACGCGGACATCTCGAAGGCCACGGCGGTACTCGGGTACGAACCGACACGGTCGATCCGTGAAGGTGTCTCCGAGTTCATCGAGTGGTACCGGGCGAACCGCGAGTGGTACGAACCGCTCGTCCTTGAGAGCTAGAGCGCGACTTCGGAGCCATCGCCCACCGCTTTCCGTATCGTGGCTCCGATCCCGGATTGAACATGTTCGGGGAAATTGGGTAGTCTATCGCGCGGCGAGAAACGAGTGCGAATGAACTTACGCCCATTTCGAACGGTAGTAGCCGACCCGAATGGTCCGTTTGACGATCATGTCTGCCACCTGAGGAGTGATTCAGCATGAGCAGTATGTTCTGCTATCAGTGCCAGGAGACGATGGGCAACGAGGGCTGTACCGACGTCAGCGTCTGCGGGAAGGACGTTCAGACGGCCAGCCTGCAGGACCTGCTCGTCTGGGAACTCAAGGGGTTGTCGTACATCGCTCAGCGCGCCCGAGAGGCCGGGATCGTCGACGAAGAGACGAACGTCTTCATCGCCGAGAGCCTGTTCTCGACGGTCACGAACGTCAACTTCGACCCCGAGTGGTTCGAAGATCAGCTCCAGGAAACCCAACAGCGCCGCGAGTCACTCAGGGCTGAACTCGAGGCTGCCGACGGCGAACTCGACGACGAAAGCCTCCCGGAAGCTGCAACCTGGTCCGGCGAGGATTCCGACGACTTTCACGCGAAGGCGACGCCCGCCGGAATCGGCGTCCAGGCGACCGACAACGAGGACGTCCGATCGCTGCGTGAGCTGCTCACATACGGCCTCAAGGGAACCGCTTCCTACGCCGATCATGCCTACGTGCTGGGCGAAAAGAAGGCGGAGGTCTTCGCGTTCATCCAGCGTGGCCTGGCGGCGACGCTCGATGACGATCTCGGCGTCGAGGAACTCACCGCACTCGTCCTCGAATCCGGCGAGATAGCCACCGAAGTGATGGAACTCCTTGACTCAGCCCACACTGAGACCTACGGCCATCCCGAACCGACCGAGGTCGACATCGGCACGCGCGACCGGCCGGGGATCCTTATCAGCGGCCACGACATGAAGGACATGGAGGAACTCCTCGAACAGACCGAGGGCGAGGGCGTCGACGTTTACACCCACGGCGAGATGCTGCCGGCCCACGCCTACCCCGCTTTCAAGGAGTACGACCACTTCGTCGGCAACTACGGCAACGCCTGGTGGGAGCAACACCGGGAGTTCGAGGCGTTCAACGGCCCCGTCCTGATGACGACGAACTGCCTGGTGCCCCCCAACGATTCCTACGCCGATCGGGTTTACACGACCGGCGTCGTTCGGTTCCCGGACACGCCCCACATCGCCGACCGGGATGAGGGCGGACAGAAGGACTTCTCGGCCCTCATCGAGGCCGCGAAGGACGCCGAACCGCCGGAAGAACTCGAATCCGGGACGATCGCGAACGGCTTTGCCCACAAGTCCGTCCTCGACCGGGCCGACGACATCATCGAGGGGATTCAGGCCGGCGACATCCGCGGGTTCGTCGTCATGGGCGGGTGTGACGGCCGGCAGAAGGAACGAGAGTACTACACCGAACTGGCCAAGGAGCTCCCCGATGACGTGATCATCCTCACGGCCGGGTGTGCGAAGTACCGCTACAACAAGCTGGATCTGGGTGACATCAACGGCATCCCGCGCGTGCTCGACGCCGGCCAGTGTAACGACTCCTACTCGCTCATCCGGATCGCGAACGCTCTCGGCGACGCTCTGGACGTCGAGGACGTCAACGACCTGCCGATCGCCTTCGACATCGCCTGGTACGAACAGAAGGCCGTGACTGTCCTGCTGGCACTCCTGAGCCAGGGCGTCGAGGACATCCGACTCGGCCCCACGCTGCCCGCGTTCCTCTCGGAAAACGTGACCGACCTGCTGGTCGAGGAGTTCGGCATCCAGCCGATCGACACCGTCGAATCCGACAAGGAAGCCATCCTCGCCGCGATGTAGCGCTGGAGAGTGGCGAAAACCGGTAGCTACCGAATAATATCGTCTACACAAAAATATATTAGCCAGTGCCGACAAGCGTTCTGTATGGCACCGACGTTCGACGTGGCCGCGGAGTTCGAGGCGGAACTCGCGGACGCGCCGACGGACGAGCGAGTGTACCGGGTCACACTCCAGCTTTACGAGCCGGCCCGGATCGCCGATATCGCCGACAGGGCCGAGTGTACGCCCGATACAGCCCGTCGGCACTGTCGACGACTCGCCGACATCGGCGTTCTCGAGGCAGTCTCCGAGCAACCCGAGACCTACCGACGCAACGAGTCGTACTTCGAGTGGCGCAAACGCGAGCGCCTCGCCGAGCTCTCGACTGCGGAGTTACGCGAGCGTCTCGCCGAGCTCACCGATCGGGATGCGGCGTTCCGGGAGACTTACGGCGTCAGCGATCCCGAGGCCGTCGACGCACTCGAGCATGCCGAGTACAACGCCGTCGAGGAGGTCTGGCTGGACGTCAGCGAGTGGCAGACCGTCAGACGGCGGATCGAGCGACTCGAGGCGGTACGACAGCGACGGGCGAACGATTCCGCCTCGCGGTCGGAACCAGCCTGACCGTGTCGGGGGACGGATCGCGACAGGCCAACGAAGCCCTTCTGGACCATCTGCAGTCGATATTCGGTCGTCTCTCGAGTGTGAACCGGGCGTCACTGTTCCCCCCGAACCGACAGGAGAGCCTGGTGATCGAGTTCGATACCGCCGCGTATCCGGAGTCGATCGACGCGGTCCGTCTCGAGGTCCGCGCCTACACGAACGGCGACTTTCACGTCTCGTATCTGGAGACGCATATCGGCGAGTTGCGCCAGTGTCGGTTCGATCGCCACGAACAGGATCACAACACTCGCGATCACTACCATCCCCTGCCGGACGCCAGCACGGGGGACGCACAGGATCGGGAGTTTCCCACTGACCTGACGACGGTGATTCGCGACGTCGTATTGCCGTGGGTGGAGACGCGATTCGGCGATCTCTGGAACGATGCGTGACCCCCTCGCGAACACGACCCCGACGGGTAATCCGTCGGAGTCGCGTTCTCACCGCGATCGCTCGAGCTCCGCACGTCGGCGCTCGAATTCCTCGTCCGTGAGTTCGCCTCTGGCATACCGTTCCCGGAGCGTCTCGAGCGCGCGATCAGTGTGTTCTTGTCCGGGAGCGGTCCCAGCCGCCGTGTCCGGGCGGAACCGGCGGCCGTCGCGTGCGTAGGCGAAGAGGCCCACGACACCGAGGCCGAGCAACAGCCAGAACACGAGGCCGAACCCCGGGATGCCGAACCCGCCGTATCCGCCGCCGCCCATCATGCCACCGCCGCCGTGCTGGGCACTCGCGGTGCCGACTGTCGCGAGGAGGGCGACGCCAAGGACGCCGACACGGGCGATCCCGCGCCGGACTCGTCCCCCTTCCGCCCGCGAGCGGGTAGACTCGACATTCTGGGCTGTCCGATCGTCGTCATCGGACCCCGCTCGCTCACTCAGCATCCGTGACCACCCTTGTATGTCCCACCGTGGCTACCGCGCTCGTCGTGGCGGTCGGCAGCGTCGCCGTCGTTCGGCGCGTCCGGGTGGATCCCGACGTCGTCGGACCACTCGCTTGCGTTGATCCCTATGTGGGCGGCCATCCACGTGGTCACGTTGCCGTCTGAATGAGTCAAGTCATGGGCGGGCATCCGGACCGGCTGGTCGTCGTGTCTCTCCTGCTCCGTCCAGTTCTCGCTGGGCTCCTCGGGTGCGATTCCGTCCCCGTGGGCGCTGATCAGGGGCACTGCCAGCAGCACACCCAGGATCGCGATCCCGACGAGCAGCCAGGTTCCTGCGTTCGTTTCGGACATCGTATTTCGCCTCGGGAAGTCGTAGAGGCGTCGAGTGGGTATTTCTCTGGGTGTGAACACAACGACGAGATCGTTCGAGAACGGTTCTAACCGCTTCTAATCGTTTCTTTCCGAGGAGAACGTTCGTCGCGGCTAAATTCGCCAGTCTGTCCCGATCGGGTTAGGTCTCCTCGGCAGTCCCGAGTTCCTCACTCGGGTAGATCCGGTAGGTCCGGCCCTGGCGCTCCCGATAGAGCAAGCCCCGTTCCTCGAGGTCGGTCACCGTCTGGCTGACTTTGCTCTTCGAGAACGCGGAGCGGTCCCGAAGTTCGATCTGCGTGATCCCGGGCGAGTCGAGGACCGGTTCGAGGACACGGCGTTCGTCCTCGGGTAGGAGATCCAGCACGCGCTCGGTCGGATTCGCCTCCGGGGCGGTCGCGTGCCCGTCGGTCGCGTCGGTTTCGGCGCTCTCGGCGGCTAAATCATCCGTGGTCGATTCCTGGTCCGTCTGTTCGGCGGAGTCTCCAGTCGCTCCCGCCGCTGGCGTCGTATCGACCTGGTCCGGCCGAGTCTCGGCTTGTCCCGCCCGAATCTCGGCTTGGTCCGGTCGAGTCTCGACTTGTCCTGAACGAGCCCTGGCTTCTTCCCCCTCAAATTCCGGCCGCACGACGAGATAGACTCCGACGAGGACGGCGGCCACCACCAGCGTCCCGACGGCAAACCAAAGCGGGTCCGGGCCGTGCATCGTGCCCATCGAAGAATCCATCATCGACCCCATCGTTTCGTCGACGGTTCGACGCTGCTCGATCGCCTTCCAGGTGAGTCCGCCGCCGAGGAGGAGGACCGCCCCGACGAGAATCGCTGCCGCGACGTCGGTGCGTTTCCGCTTCATTTGATCACTGAAATTCGAGCGATTCGTCCGTCCATACCGATCTTTCGAGCGCCAGGAATGAACGGGTTATGATTTGACCCGGTGAACGACAACTTCGCCGGTTCCTCACTCACCGAGATCGAGCTCGTCTCCGAACTCCGCTTGGAATCCTTCGATGAGTCGCCGAGTCCCGAGCGCTTTGCGAACTCGGCGTCCTCACGTGCGTCCAGGAGATGCTCCCGTCGCTTGCCAGTGTACTCCTCGGCCATCGATTCGAGCTCGGCCGCCAGTGCCGTAATCGTCTCCTCGTCGTCGAGTGTGTCGTAGGTCCTGAAGACGTCCTTGAGGGCGCGCTTGGCCGCATTTCTGACTCGGCCGTCGGTGTCCGTCATCGCCTCCAGCAGGAACCCACTGCTCGCGTCGGCCTGTCGGCGCACTGTCTCGCGGTCGAGGTCGGTCGATCGCTCGCCGTCATCGACGGCGAACGCGGCCACGAGGCCGGGCGAGAGTGCTTCCAGGAACCGCACGGTCGACTGGCGGACGTACCCGTCGTCGCTGTCGGCGTAGAGTTCGGTCAGGTCGTCGAAACGCGACTCGAACAGCTGTGCGCGCTCGTCGAGACCCATGTCCTCGACGTCGTCGATCGCCGCGTTGACCCGATCCGACTCGCCCGATTCGACCGCTTCCGCGAAGTCGTCCCATCGTTCGTTCATAGTCGGTCATTCGGACGGCAAGGACTCAAAACCCGACGATTCTATTGTCGTTGTTCACTCTTCTCGAAGCGACGCCTCACCCGTCCGGAGCGCTGCTTCGAGTGCGGGCGAATCCCTTATACCACGCATCGGCGTTGGCGGATCCGGATCCCTCGGTCGGTCGCCCAGTTGTCGATGCCACCACTGGACATCGTGCCACGAGCCTTGCTTGTGTCCGGCCGCAGGAAAGGTTCCGATCGGTTCGAACGCGAAGTTCTCGTGGAGGCTGATGCTCGCCGGGTTCGGCAGCGTCACCGCGGCGTACGCGTCGACGAAACCCTGCTCGCGCAGGATTTCCAGCAGCGATGTGTACAGTGCGGTGCCGACGCCCGATTGCTGGGCGTCGTCATCGACGTAGACAGTGAGCTCGACCGCCCAGGCGTAGGCCGCCTTCGACCGGAGGGAACTCGCCGTCGCGTAGCCGACGACGCCTTCGTTCTCGGTCTCACAGACGAGCCAGGGGTATTGCTCGTGGGACTGTTCGATTCGTTCGGTCATTTCCTCCGTCGTCGGGGCCTCGGTCTCGAAAGTGATCGCCGTCGATTCGACGTACGGTGCGTAGATCGACCGGATTCTGGATGCGTCTGCGGGCGTGGCGATCCGAAGCGACGCGTGCATGTACGGGAAAATTCCCGCGTGAGTGTTGTAGTATTGTGGTTTTCCAATTTCCCATTCGTTCCACTTGCATGTCTGAAATAGCGGTAGATGAGCATTGCTTCGTAGAATGTGGCGTTCGACATGGTGAATTGAGTTCGTAGCTGCACCGTAGATCCGATACGGACTGTGGTCGGCACTCAACAATGATTGAGATGAGTGTCTAATTGTCCGCTGATATGACTATCTTCTGCCCACAAGTAGACAAGAACAGTCGAAGTACCGAATATTTGTACGTGTGTTCGGATCCAAGTGGGATTAGAGAAGTGAATCATAAAGCTCGTGGTATTGTTCGGCGATCTTGGTGAGATGATATCGGTCGACGGCCCTCTGTCGTGCTTGACTCCCGATCATCTCGCGGCGTTTTTCATCTGTGAGCAACCAGCTGATACCGGTCGCGAGATTGACTGGGTCGTCCTCAGTCGCAAGATATCCTGTCTCCTTGTGATCGATGATATCCGACGGTCCGGTTCCCTTGAAGGCAACGACGGGTGTCCCGCAAGCCATCGATTCAGTAACAGTCTGACCGAACGCCTCGTGGCGGGATGGGACGACCATCACGTCCGCTGTCGCATACAGCACGGCAAGACTTTGATCGTCGTGTAGGTATCCGGTATAGTGAATCGGGAAGTCGAACTCCGGTGGTTTTTCGGGTTCAGATGTCCCAAAGACGACGAGTTCCGGGCTCTTGTCTACCTGGGAATCGAGTTGCTCTAGTGCCTCCCGGAGTAGGTCATAGCCCTTACGTGGATTGCTTAGCGGACCGACCGACCCAAACAGGACTAGTGGTACTTCTTCGGGAAGGGTGAACAATTCTCGGCCGATCCGGCGGTCGATTGGCCTGAACGTCTGGGTGTCGAGGCCGTTCGGGATGACTTCGATCGGGCTCTTTTCGAAAACAGTGCTTTCCCGTGCGTGTTCGGCAAGCCAGGGGGTCGTGGCGACGACAGTCACATCCGCCCGGTCGACAGCCCGTCGCTTTCGTTCGAGCATGACCCGGGATGGATCCCACGTACTTGTACTATCCAGTTGTGGACACTCACCACAGGTCGATCGATACCGCGTACAGTCCCCCGCGTAGTGACAGCCACCGGTGAGCGGCCACATGTCCGGCAGCCGCCAGACGATCGGACGGTCGAATGCGTTGATCGACCCTGGGCTCATGTATCCACCGGCGATCCAGTTGAGGTGGACGATATCGGGATCGATCCGCTCTACGTGCGCGTCGATGCGGTCGGGGAGCCAGCCGACGGAATACTCGCTGGCGGCATCATAGGGGACTAATGGGGCTGAGTCGAGATATGGGCGGAGTTTGGCGAGTACTTTGGCAGTTTTTGACTCCGGACCACGGATAGTCGGGTCGTCGCTTGATTTCTCCCGAACGAGCAGCTGTGAATCGATACCGACCTCTCTGAGCCCCTCATGGATACGTCGCGCAGCAGTTCCCGCTCCCCCGCTATCGCTCGCGGTGAGGAGAAGGGGGCGGACCGAGTCCATATGGTTTTGTCTCCGGAGACCCACAAAAATACGATGGTGTCTGCTCTCAAAGCCCCAATCGGGTAGCCATTGCATCAAGCAGCCGTCGTGGTTTCGATCGTGTCTGTCGGAGTTCGTGAAACCGTTGGTCGTACTCTCTATCCGGTGCGACGAACGGCGGATGATTCAACGGAAACGACATTTCATACGTGTCCTTGTTTGCGAACCCGTGGGACGGATTCGTGGTGTTGGTCGCCGTCTCGTCGAAACCAATGTTCTCGACGAGATTTTTCGACGGAACGACCGAGAGGGCGTTGTTGCGATGTCGTGCGAATCCCCACTGGTAATCCCACGTGTCGAGTTCTCCAGACTCGGTTTTATCGTAGACGCGTTTTAGATATCGATATTGATCAGCGTCGTTTATCACGTCTCGAACCCGTGATTTAATTATTTCCTCATTCCAGCGTTCCATCGTTTTATCGTATTCCTCCCATGATTCTCGCCATGTTGCCCACCCCCAGATTCCGCCATATAGCGAGAAATGATAGTCATAGCCGTTCCGCTTCCACGTATCGAGGTAGTTCGATCCAGAGATATCCCAGACTCGATTATCTCCTCTAAAATACTCGAGCAATATATCACATAATTTAAAAAACGATATACTGGGTACGGTATCGTCCTCAAGGATTATTGCCTCGGAACTTTGTTCAAAGATCCACTCCAACCCGGTAGAAAACCGTTTCTTGAGTCCAAGATTTTCTGTAGCAAAGTTTGTTTTTACGTCAAATCTAAATTCATTCTCAGTAATTTGTCTACGTGTCTTTTCGCACATTTCACGCTCCGAATTATCCTGAGGGCCATCAGCGATAACGTACAGCGCTGGTGGATTTGCTTTTTGAACCCTTTCTAATACACGTTCAGTATGATCTGGGCGATTGTAAATGAATAGTGCCACTGGCGTTGATAGATACCTCCCACTCATGTCATATTATTTATTTTGAAGGTAGGTCGTCATCTTTTAAATATCATTATTTCTCCGGCATGTTCCGGATATGTGGGTTCTACAGTTCGTGTTTTATGATCGATTAAGGTAAAATCAGCAAACGCTTCCTTGTAGCTTTCAACGGATCGAGGCCAAGTGTGTGATCCTGCGTCACCTACTGTTTCTTCGCAAATCAATACAACTGCATCCTCTGTGGTTACCCTTTCTATCTCCTCAATGGATTCCTGTATCAGAGATGGCGGTATGTGCTGCAGGACTGTCCAGGTTACGACGAGATCAAATGATTCTTGTTCGAATTCTAGGTCCGGTAGACGATCTCCGGTCCATGTAATACCCGGATACAATTTCTGTGACTTTTTTCGAACTTTCGAATTCGGCTCCACGCCATAATGGTCCGACGAGTGGCGTCCGATCCATGGTGATACCCGCCCGTAACCGCTCCCGATCTCCAGTGACCTTTCGGCTGAAATGTCATATTCTGAAATGACATCTATCAACTGGGATATTTCGTAATAGTATCTCGCGGAGAATTCTGGCCTATCTTTGGTTCCTCCTGAAAACCCGCCGATATTAAACGTATAGTACTCGTCTTCTTCTCTCCAACTTCTATCCACCTTTTGATGGGACAATCTATTTTTCTTCGCTAAGATCCAATCTTGAAACTTCTCATATATATTTCTTGATTTCGTTTCCATGGTTTCGGGTGTGTTATCCATGTGCAGGGGAAGTCTATCTCGCTTTATATTCTTACTGGATATTGTTGGGTCTTTCTTTCTTCGTTGCTATGACGACTTTTACGTCATCTTTTGCATGTTGCCGGGCCATCTCCGGCTCGGCAACGCCGGCGTCATGAACCTCATAGCCTCGATCCCTCAATATCTCAATTATACTATCGGTTGGTGATTCAAATACACCGTGCGTTTCTACGATCATTGTCTTCGCGTCAGGAAGGGAAGGGACAACGTCAATTTCTTCTCCTTCAATGTCAACGATGCATACGTCCGGCATCGGAAGATCTTCGGGTTCAATAACTGTGGCACCTTCTGGACTCCCCCATAAATTGTCTGGACTGCCAACAATTGCATGAGTGACTGTTACAGATGCAGTTACGGGGTTCAATGCCAACGTTCTTGAATGGAGTGACAACATCTCTTTTGCTCCTTCGTAAACAAATATGTCCCCTTCTGGTCCGGACTCTCGTGCCGCATGGACCGTCACAACCCCAAGTCCACCACCAAGTATGACAACGGTGTCTCCTTGCGATATAAGCCCCACAGCTTCAGATATTATTGTGCCTTCGTACGTCGGCCGATCCCTGATGTTTTTGTCGGGATCAAGACAGTCCGCTAGATGATGCCGTTCGACGGTGACACCGTTGTATTCTGTTTTGATCGAGGGCGTGATTGGTCGGATCTGTCTCAAAACGAACTTGAGACTTGCACGCAGTAATGGTATAAGCCCGTCGGCTTGATATATCTCAGCGGCTCGACGGACTTTTTCGAGCATTCCGATATCTGTGATTCAGTGGTCGGTCTGATAAGTGCTTCCCAATATTCGGGCCGTCTACTCCAATAGTTGTATGGTACTTTGTCCCTCAGTAGTGTTGTATGGATCGGTCTCTTCGAGTGCTACTCGTCACGCTTAATTACCCGCCACCACCGGGGGGGATTCAGACAGTGACGAAAAACCTTGAACACGGACTCCGTGCAGAGGGTCACGCCTGTAAAGTACTTCACCTTCCGATGGCAGACACTTCGCGTTCAGTCGGGGACTACATTCCTCGGCCATCACGTCTATACAACTGGAGAAGCCTTACGAATCGTGACTTTCCGTATTTAAACTTCGTCTATCGGAAAACAATGAACGCGATTCGTGAATTCAATCCCGACATCGTTCATGCATTACACTGTAACAACTGGACAGCTCTGGTCGCGGCACGAAATCACGGGATAGCGCGTGTCCTTTCAGCTCACGCTCTCGAATTACAAAATACACCACTTGCCAGAACTGCTATCGGCGATGCGGATTCCGTGCACGTTCCGTCTCGGTTCACTGAAAATCAGGTATGCAAAATCCACTCCAAGGCCGAGACGAACGTTATTCCACCTGCAATCAATGTAGACGAATATCGCAAGATGTCGAAACGCTCAAATATCGATTCTCAGTCCGGGCCAATCGTTTGCATCGGCCGATTCGTAGATAGAAAGAACATTGAGACAGTTATTCGGTCTTGGAACTATTTTCCGCCACACGTCAGGGAAGGTCGAGAACTGTTGGTCGTCGGAGATGGTCCGAACCGAGCCGAAATCGAAACACTTGCTTCCGAAGATGACAACATTCGTCTCCTTGGATGGGTAAGCGAACAAACCAAGCGTGAATTACTTGCCAAAGCTAGCGTGTTCGTCTTAGTTCCTTCTCGGGACGGATACGACGCAGAAGGGTTTGGAATCGTGTATATTGAGGCCCAAGCCGCAGGAACTCCTGTCGTCGGTTCCACTACTGGTGGGGTGCCCGAAGCGATTGGTAATGGAGGCCTCACTGTTGAAGATGAGACCGATCCGAAAGCTGTAGCGAGAGCGATTGAAACGATGGTGACGAACGATAGTATTCGATCAGAGAAGGTCTTCAATGCTAATCAACGCATTGAACAGTTTGATATTCCCGCGGTCACCGAGCAACACGTGGCGTCATATCGTAGTCTACTAACTGAATGAGCCGACAAGCATTTCATCTTCAACTAATCATATCAAATATGGATATTCGTAGCTTTGTCTTGTTTGACGATGAGTCAACTAATTTTGAATTAGCTGTCCACCAGGGTAACCGTCTATTGAGAGGGGTTTTCATCGGACAGACCATTCTTTAACCATCATTGTATGACAAACACGCTCATTTTCACCAAAGGGGGAGGACGGCTTGGAAATCAACTAGTTAACTATGCTAACCTATACGCTTTCCAGTGTGAAAATCCAGAATTCAATGTTTTTGATCTAGCATTTGTTCCATTTATTGAGGATTATTCACGGCCGGACTTAGACTTGCTCAATAAATCTAGTGCGCTCGATGATATATGGCATCCTCTGATACGCCTATTCTGGGACGACGGCATTCTGATATCAACCATTCCCGATCGAATCATTCACCCATTCCGATTGCGTCTTGTCCATGGCATGGCCGTACATCGAAGAGAGGCACAGAGTATAGTTGCCGGCAATCCGCATATTTCTTGTAAGATCCCAGGAGTTCACTGCGATGGCCTTGATCTGACGGACCCAGAGGATATCGCACAAATTCAATCGAAGTCTGTATCCGTCGTTGCTGGCTGGAACGTGCGTGCATGGCCTTTAGTTGAACAATACCGTGACGAGATTCGTCACCAGCTACGGCCTGGGCCGGAACGAACTAATTCGGTTATGGATTATATTGAGTCGTTGCGAGATAAATATGATTTACTTGTAGGACTTCACATTCGGCAGAGTGATTACCGTGAATGGCATGACGGGGAGTTCTACTATACCGCTAGGGAATACTGGGACATGGCAGAAGCGTTTGCCGAACGATCTTCGGCGGAATCAATGGCGTTTTTAATTGCTTCGGATGAAACTCATGATAATTCGATATTTGATCACGACAAGTATCACATGGGATTGGGGGATCAAGATAGAGTGAATCATTATGTGGAGGATTTCGTCAAACTCTCACATTGTGATATCGTGTTAGCACCGCCCAGCACATTTAGCGCCTTCGCAGCGTTTCTTGGAGACCTTCCGCTGGTACCACTCTACGAGGGCGTTACCAATGATGGATTCCAGAAACTAGAACGTCCATTGTTGGACTCTATAGATCATCCGGTTATGTCTTCGGCCATTCGGTAATATTTTCTCGATAATAACTATTAGAGAAATGGGAATAGCTCAGTCCAATTATATCATACCGATTCTTTTTGTGCATTGATCTATTAGGTTTACACCGAATGGATCTCCCTCGATACAGATTATCGCATTTGCGTTCTGCAATTAGAAATCCAAAGAGAGCATTTTTAGAATTAAATAAGATATACTATACTAAAGTTCATGGGTGGGAAGGTATTGATATTGTAGAAGAAGACTGGGATAATTTAATCGTTTTGGACGCGTGCCGATACGATTCTTTTCGAGAATTAAATACTATATCGGGTAAATTAGAAAAAGTTCACTCAAAAGGTTCTATGACAGTCCAATTTCTCCGAGAAAATTTCCCAGATGATGGATATCCAGAAATAGTATATGTTTCGGCAAATCCAAATATCACCTGGCTTGATGCGAAATTCCATAAGCGAATTAGATTGTGGGAAAATCATACCGATGGTGATAAAGGTGTTGTTCCACCACAGTCAGTGACAGCAGAATCATTGAAATATCTGGACCAATATCCAAATAAGCGTGTGATAATCCACTATATGCAGCCTCATTATCCGTTCATTGGTGATTTCGGTCAGAGTCTATATGAGCGGGGATTGATAGAACACCGTAATAATGGAAACGAGTTCTGGCATCAAATTTCTACACGGGAAGCCAGTAAACAGGACTTTAAAATGGCTTATGAAGAAAATCTCCGAATTGTTCTGCAGGAAGTCGAAAAATTAACTGAAAATATTGACGGGAAGACGATAATTACATCAGATCATGGAAATGAGTTTGGGCGGCTCGGGGTATATGGTCATCCAAGTGGGACATTCACTAAAGGATTGACAGAGGTCCCATGGTTTATTATTAATAGTGGTGTGAGAAAGACAATATATTCAGGAACTGCAACTGATGGTCCAATTGAACAAGATACACAATTGGACGATAAATTGGAAGCATTAGGATATGCGTGAGTGATCTATCTCAATTTCTCGTTTGTGGGTAAGTAGGTTCATATAGCTAAACTTTCACCCCGTCTATCGATATAGCACTTGTATATTTGAAAATACTCATATGTACAACTATTCGAGTGAAGCCACCGGATTGAATCACCAACCTTCCAGTAATTTAAGCTTTGAGTAAGTGTGTGTGTGTCTGTGTGTCTTCTCCTTTCCGGGAGATGAGTTTCAGGGGTTGCCTTTGATGAACTGGTGTTGGCCGCCGGGCACCACCGGTACTATATTTTGAACTACTAGGCTCAACATTGCCCACAACCTGACAACTACAGCGTCAATATTCACCAAAAGCGGGGGGTTTCGATAACCCGATGGGAACGTACCGACCACCTGCAGTTTCATATGTCATATACCCTAACTGATCAAGCTGTTTGGCAACCCTTTGCGAATCGATATTTGATACCTGCCGGGGTGGAGTAGTTGTAACCTGCTTTCGTTCGTCATACGGTACTTCCAGCCACGGGACAGTACGAAGTTCAGGAACATATTGCGTCTTGAGATGGCCGTATTTTCGTGGCGAAAAGACCGCGCTCGAATCTCCCAAAAGTTCCCCGTGGTCGGCAGTGATAACTGTTTTCCCCTTCAAATGGGGTAGTAATTTCTCCACGTATTCCAATACGAGTTTTAGGTTTTCACGGTATATCGTTTGTATCTTTTCTTGTGAAATATACCCGGCCTCAGCTGCCCACATTAAGTCGGGATACATGCGTTTAGGATCATTATTGGATTCATTGAGCCGCTGGAACCCGATATTCTCATTCTCATTTAGACTTTGCCTTAGTGTTCGAGCCGTTTCGCCAAAATACGGACCATGTGGCTGCATGAAATGAATTATACATCGCTTATTTTCGTATTGTTCATACACGTCAGAAACAACATCGAACACATGTTCAGGATGAAAACACTCCTGATTGCGCTCTACATCAGGTTCCCACTCTTTCCCGTAAGTTCGCAAAACGTCGTGGAAAACCCCTCCATCTAGCGTCATATCTGTATGTGGATTTGATGAAATGTATACTGTGTCGTGTAGTTCTCGTCCATTGAATGTTTTCTCGATAAACTGGCTCGTTCGTGAGGCTACCGAGATAACTTCATCTAGGTCTCCTTCTATTTCTTGAATTGAATCGAAAACATCGTATCGGCAGGCATCAAGAAGGATCAAGTTGTCCCAGTCTTCAGTGACAATATCTGTTCCTGGACCATATTTCCGAAGAAAAATCGGTTTGTCGACCCGTTCGTGGGCTATTTGAAGAATAGATTCGGCCTTCTGGTTCAGTATATTTCGTAGGAGTTCCGGGTTATTCATTCCCTTTTTGAATTTGCGGAGTAGATTTGGATTTGGGGTCATTGGTTCTAGACTGAGGTTATCGCTTTAACAGTATATCTATGGTATCTGGGTAGTGTTTAGATAACTTGGTTCCATACGAACGGGAAGGGGCGGACCTAATTGCCGACGTATATACCGGATATACACAACCAGAAGTCGATGGTCGAACTTTTTTGGAACACTGTGGGGACAATTTGGATATATACACATCTTAAGCTCAATATGATTGAATTCTATTTGCAAATTTCGTCTTGTTGGTCTCTCTGATGCGACTTCTTTGCAATATCTACTTTCGTCCGTTCGATCCCTTCACGGAGCGGAATCGACGGTTCCCAGTCAAGATGCTCACGTGCTTTCGAGAGATCGGGCTTCCGGATGTCTGGGTCCTGTTCTGGACGCCCTTCGTAGACAATATCGCTATCGCTGTCGGTCACATCGATGACGACCTCCGCTAAGTCTTGGATCGTCCGTTCGTCGGGATTCCCGATATTGATCGGTGTTTGTACGTCCGCATCCATCAACGCCCGAAGCCCTGCGATGAGGTCGGAAACGTAGCAGAAACTCCGCGTTTGACTCCCGTCACCGTGAACGGTCAGCGGTTCGCTCTCCAGTGCTTGCCGGAGAAAGGTCGGCACGACACGCCCGTCGTCGAGTCGCATCCGGGGACCATATGTATTGAAAACCCGCGCGACACGGACGTCAAGATCGTGTTGGTCGCGATAGGACCGAATCAGCGACTCTGCGTAGCGTTTCGATTCGTCGTAACAGGATCGCGGGCCGTACGGATCGACGTTTCCGCGGTAGTCTTCGGGCTGGGGATTGACTTCCGGATCGCCGTACACTTCGCTAGTAGAGGTAAACAGGTACTTTGCGTCCTTTTCTTTCGCCAGTCCGAGGGTCTTGTGTGTGCCGAGCGCACCGACCTTTAGTGTCTTGATTGGATGGTCCTGGTAGAACACCGGCGAGGCGAGGCTCGCTAGATGACAGACCCAGTCAACGTTACCCGTCACGTGGACGAACTCGGTTACGTCGTGTTCATAGAACGTAAATCGATCATGATGGAAAAACCCGTCCAGATTCTCCGTTCGACCGCTCACCAGGTTATCCATCGCGATGACTTCGTGACCGTCTTTGAGTAGTGATTCACACAGATGCGAACCGAGAAAGCCCGCCCCGCCGGTAACGACAATCCTAGCCATCGGTTTCCAATTGGGCCTGTAGTACGTCTCGGACGGCCGTGTTCATTTCACCTTCGTCGTGTTCCAATGCCATCTCGACGTTTGCCTCAAGCCAGTCAATGAGCGTCCCGATGTCGAAGCGGTCGCCTTCCAGCGGGAGGCCCCGTACGTGATCGAGCTTCCGAATCGCGTCGGTAAGCTGCAGTTCACCCCCGACGCCTGGTTCGGTCGCTTCTAGTGTTTGGAAGATTTCGGGCGGCAGCACATACCTGCCTGTGATCGCGAGGTTCGATGGTGCGGCTTCTTGAGAAGGTTTTTCGACGAAGTCTGCGACCGGAAAGGACTGTCTGTCCGAGGAAGCTGTCGATTCGATGTCGGCTACTCCGTAAGCCGGAACGTCTTCCCAGGGAACCTCTTCGAGCGAGACCATGGCACTTTCGCAACCTTCGGCGGCTTCGACGAGTCGTGCAGTACACGAGCGCTCGCTCTGGACGATCGTATCGCCGAGCAATAACGCGAAGGGTTCGTCCCCGACATGTTTCCGAGCGTAAAGAACGGCGTCACCGAGTCCGTTACGCTCTTTCTGGCGGATGTAGTGAATGTCGGCGATATCGGCGATATGCTGGACGCGATCCAGTCGTTCGTCTTTTCCTGACCGGCGCAGTTCGTGTTCGAGTTCGTACGATTTGTCGAAATGTCGTTCGATCGCTTGCTTTCCCCGACCAGTGATAATCAACAGATCGTCGATTCCGGCAGCGACCGCTTCTTCGACTACGTATTGAATTGTCGGCTTATCCAGCACGGGCATCATTTCCTTCGGCTGGGCCTTCGTGACAGGGAGAAACCGGGTTCCGAATCCGGCAGCCGGTATTACGGCGGTTGTCACTTCCATGGGGGTCTTTACACTGAACGCCGTTATCAGGCTTTGCCTTGCTGCGTATACAGCCGCGCATAGGTGCCATCGTTTTTCAGTAGCTCTTCGTGGCCACCAGCTTCCACGATGTGGCCGTCTTCAAGCGCGAAGATACGATCCGCGTTTTTGACGGTCGAGAGCCGGTGCGCGATGACGATCAGCGTTCGTTCGCGTTCCATCGATTCGATCGCCTGCTGGATGTCGTGTTCGATTTCTGTATCGAGATCGCTGGTCGCTTCGTCCAACACGAGTAGATCCGCATCAGTCAGCAGGGCGCGAGCGAGTGCGACGCGTTGGCGCTGTCCGCCCGATAGTCGCACTCCGTCATCACCGAGGTCAGTTTGATATCCGTTCGGAAGATCCTCGAGGAATTCAGTAACCTGTGCCAGTTCACAGGCCCGCTGAACCTCCGCGTCGGTCGCTGACCGGTCTCCGACCGTTATGTTTCGACGGAGCGTCTCGTTAAAGATATAGGGGTGTTGGCGAACTACTGCGACTTGTTTACGCCACTTCGTCACATCGAACCGACTGATGTCTATATCGGACGCAGTAATGTTGCCTTCCTCTGGTTCGTATAGTCGGGCGAGAAGTGAGATGATCGTCGATTTCCCAGCACCGGAGGGACCGACAAACGCGACAAATTCGCCGGGGTCGATGTGCAACGAGATATTTTTGAGCACTCTTTCGTCGTGATTGTATGAGAAGGATACCTCGTTGAATCCGATGCTACCGACGCTATCCGGGAGTTCTTTGTCTCCTCCCATCGGTTCGCGGTTTCGTTCAAGCTTTGTAAGGAAACGCTTGGTACGAACGAGATGAGGCAGATCAACGCTGAGATGATACAGCAGATTGTTCAGGGTACTTACTCGTGGACCCAGCCGGAACAGAGCAAACAGGAACACACCCAGTGATCCGAGCGACAGTGATGGATTTTGCAGGCCAATATAGATCAAGACGAAAATCATAATCGCTGTCAACAGCTGATAGAAGTTGCGTATTGCGGCCTTGTTCCTGGTTGATTTCACTCTCGCGGTGCGAAACTGGGTCACAGCGTCCTCGAAAACGTCGATCAATTCCGGACGAAGGCCGAACAGCTTTACATCACGGATTCCCTGTGTACCAGCCTGTGCCGCGGATTGGATACGTTCGTTTGCGTCCGCGACACGGTCACCGATTTCATATCCCGACTCCAGAACGCGATCGAATCCGACCGATAGTACGGCGAAAACGGCCCCTGCAGCCAGTGTTAATATCGGTGCGAACGCAAGTGCGATCCCGAAGTACATCACAGCAAGCAGTCCCTGCTCAACGATTCTGAGCGTTGTCTGTAGTGACCGTCCAGCGTACTCGGCCTGTGTCACGATCGCGTTGAGTATATCGTCCGACCCCTCCTGATCGAAGTACGCGATCTTGGCCACCGTTGCTTGTTCGAACGCCCGCTGTTGTAAGTGCGCGGTGTAGTACGTCTCCATCGCCCCGCGGAGCCATCCGACAAGGAAACTCGATGTGTACCGGATCGACATGATGATTGCGACGCCGACGACCAGATACGCCATTGTGAAGGGCACGTCGAGCGCGAGATAGACGTCGGCGAACAGACCGAGCACGCCTGACGCCGTTTCCGGATCGGTTGACCCACGGGCGAGCTCGATGATCGGAAGGATGAATCCGAGGCCGATGCCCTCGAGAACTGCTGCGACGACGCTGATTAGGACCACTCCCGTCGCTAACTTCGGACGATACCGCATCGCGTCGAAAAGCGCAGCCAGCTTCGTTCGCCAGTGGATCTCGCCGTCCATCTATTCCAGTACTGTATCGTACGGCTGTGTCCATTAAACCCATTCGATCAGGCAATCTCAGCGCCTTGAATTACTTCTCGATGGGCCGGACTGCTTCGTACCATTCGATCGTCCGACGCAGTCCCTCCTCGAAGTCGGTCGTCGCTTCCCAGTCAAAGCGCTCTTTTGCACGCGACGTGTCGAGTCGTCGCCGTGGTTGGCCGTCCGGCTTCGACGTGTCCCATTCAATATCACCGTCAAAACCAGTCAAATCAGCAATCAGCTCAACAAGTTCCCTGATGCTGATCTCCATCCCGCTACCCAGGTTTACGGGATCGCTCTCGTCGTAGCGCTCGGCCGCGTCAAGGATCCCCGCCGCGGCGTCTTTCACGTACAAAAATTCCCTGGTTGGCTCTCCACTTCCCCAGGCTGTAATCGAGTCGTCTCCCCGTTCCCGGGCTTCGATACACTTCCTGATGATCGCGGGGATAACATGGGCGGTCTCGATGTCGAAGTCGTCACCTGGCCCGTAGAGATTGACCGGGAGTAAGTAGATGCTGTTAAACCCCCACTGTTTTCGGTACGCACGCGATTGAGTGAGCAAGGCTTTCTTCGCGATGCCATATGGGGCGTTGGTTTCCTCGGGGTATCCTTCATAGAGGTCCGTCTCGCTGAACGGGACTGGCGTATGCTTGGGATAGGCACAGATAGTTCCCAGGATTGTACACTTCTCGACATCGAACTGGCGGGCCAGTTCTAACAGCTCGATTCCCATGACTGCGTTGTCATAGAAGTACTGGCCAGGATTGGCTCGATTTGCACCGATACCGCCGACGGTCGCTGCGAGGTGGATCACCGTGTCCGCTTTCGAGTCGGACAGCGCCCGGCGGATATTTGCCCGTTCCCGGAGGTCGTACTCGTTGCTGTCCGGGACGAACACCGACACCGTCTCCGAGCGCGAACGCAGTTCTTCGATCAGGTGGCTACCGAGGAACCCGCTTCCACCAGTCACCATAACGGTCTTGCCATCCCAGAACGTGGTTGGTTCGCTCATCGCCAGTCCACCCGGCCGTCCCACTTCGATGGGTTGTTGGCATACCACGCGATCGTCCGACGGATCCCCTCCCGCCATGAAACGTTCGGCTCCCAACCGGTCTCGTCGTGAAGTTTTTCGTACCCGACTAGCAACTCTTCGACGTCACTGTCGCCCGGACGATATCTGTCTTCCGTCTGGACGATCTCGGGCTCGTCCCAGTATCCTTCTTCGGCACCGACTTCGAGGATCGTATTCGTCCACTTCCGCATCGAGATGTTCTCACCGTAGCCGTAGACGTACTCCTCGCCGGGATTTCCATCCAGAGCGACGTGCATGTGCCCTCGAACGCCATCGGAGACGAAACACATGTCTCGTTTGGGCGTGAGGTTGCCAAGCTCGATGATATCTCGTTCTAGGGCCTGTGTGATGATCGTCCCTGTAATGTATCGGGGGTTCTGTCGTGGCCCGTAGTTGTTGAACATTCGTGTGGTTACGCCGGGCAGGCCATAGGCGTCATGATAGTTCATCGTCAGAAAGTCCGCGGCGAGTTTCGAGGTTGCGTAGATCGACTTCGGATTGACCGGCGACCGTTCGTTGAGGAGAACCTGGCCGTCGTCGTGGTAATCATGCTTGTCAGCCATTCGGCTGTCGACGTTTCCGTATTCTTCGGAAGTGCCTGCCGTATCAAACTTTGCGATGTCGAGGTCCAGATCGACGATACTTTGCAGGAGATTTAGCGTGCCAACGACGTTGGTATCGATTGTTTCGTATGGCCGGTCCCAAGAGTCGCCGACGTGAGCCTGCGCCGCGAGGTGGAAGATGATTGTTTCGGAGAAGTCAGCTAGCACTGAGAGAGCCTCCTTGACAGAATGAGCGTCCCGGAGATCCCCCCGATGGATCGTGATCGAATCACGCAAGTGCCGAATATTCCGGAGCTCGCCACTCGATGTCGCACGGACGAACACGTGGACGTTAGCGCCAAATTCGACAAGTTGTTCGGTGAGATGTGACCCGACGAACCCGTCGGCGCCGGTTATAAATACCGGGCGATCGGCGAATCGACGTTCGACATTCATATCTCTCAGAAACACGTGAGAGCCGTTAGTAATTTCCGATCATTTGCGTCTGCTACGTATACCATCAACTCTCTGTGTGTAGTCTTGAGAGGGTCGCTGCTGCTCCGGTGTTTTCGGTTAACTCAACAAGGTAGAGACTATAGACGGCGATATGGTCCAAGTACAGGAATCAAGACTGCCGGAGTACTCAATCCTCGGTGGGATACCGATTCCGCTTAGCTGAATACGTTACCCAAGCAATAGAAACATTCTATATTGTCCCACTGATTCGCTGATGTGATATCACAGTGGCCGACATTTACCAGTCGACGAAAGATCGGTTTCGAGACAATCCGTGGCTCTATCCGACCGCCGTATTTGCCCTCGCGCTGGTCGCCCGTTTCGGCTACTTATCGCGCATTCTCCAGGGATCGTATGGTATCCGAACACCACCAGATACGAACACTTTCCTCCGGACTTGCGACGTTCTCTTCACTGATCCGACCGCTATTGTCGCTCAGACAAAAGGAATCCAATATCTCGGATTTACCGTGCCTTTCTGTACTGTCGACCAACTCTCAGGAGGGAGCGGGCTTGCCTGGGTCCTCGTCCAGATCGTCCTCTCCGCCATCACTGCCGTGCTGGTCTATCATATAGCGAAACAACTCGCCAACGAGATTGCAGGCCTCGTCGCTGGCTTCTCTTTTGCCATCTTGTTCGATACGTTTCGATTCGCCATGTTTCTGCTCTCCGAGACCGTGTTTACGTTCGCCCTCGTGCTCTCGATCTGGGCGCTCGTCCAGTACCGGGTGACCCCGACACGACGGGCCAGGGTATCGGTAATCATTAGCCTCGGCCTTCTTGCCATCTCGAGGCCGTTCGGGCCACCGATCGTCGCCGGCTGGATCCTGTTGGAGGCACTGCCACGAGAAAGCAAGTACCGGACTGGCTTCCTTCCCCGACCGATCGCGATCGCTACGCTCGTGGCCATCCCTGTGGTGATGTTTCTGTTTTCGAGTGCACCGTCGAAGTTGGTACAGATTGAGCGCGGGTGGCGGGAGGGATGGATCATGTACAAAGGAAAATCGAACTTCATCATCACGGAATACGCATATTCGCCACGATCGGCCGGATCACTTCTGGCGTTCATCGTTTTCAACGTCGATCATATCGTGATCCTGGGTGTCGTGCGGACGCTGGTACTTTTTGTTCCGCTGATCGGCGGGGGCGGATTTAGCCCGTTCTGGACGGCACTCAATGTAGCTGTCCTCGGTCCACTAACTGTCCTCGGGTTTTATGGACTGCTTCGAGGTCGACAGTCACATCCTGCTCTCCTTTCGGTCGTCGCGATACCGCTCGTCGTCGTTGTCGGTATCGTGGCTATCACGTTTGTGAGTCTTTCGTGGCGGTACCGTGCGCCGCTGGGGCCGGTGCTCGCCATCATCGCCGGGTATGTAGTTGGTACGAACACCCGCGTCCAGAACACAATCACTTGGGTAGATGAACGCGTAACTTCCCAGTTGCAATAGACTCCCTCAACGCTCCTTGATTACGCGTTTCTCTCGTAGTGCTTTTCCAACCAGATTGAGCACCTTCGTTTGCTCTCGTTCCCAGTTGTATTGTTCTTCCAGCGCACGACGACCGTGCTGACCTAGCTCACGCGCTCGATCCGGGTCCGCGAGGAGCGATTCGATTCCGTCGGCCACTGCCTCCACATCGCCGGTGTCCACTGTGATCCCGCAACCAGTTTCCTCGATGATCTCCGGAAATCCACCGAAATTCGGTGCTACAACGGGCAGGCCGGCATTCATGTAGTCCGGGATCTTCCGTGTATTCCACCGCGATATTTCGTACACCTCGAGGCGCTGGTACGGTGCCACGGCGATATCGCCCCGGAGCAAGTGGTCGTGTACCTCGTCGTAGGGTACCTGACCAACGAATTCGACATCGTCGGAGACGCCGAGTTCACTAGCGCGCTCTTGCAGTCGTTCCAGCGTATCGTCGACAGCGCCGCCGACGACCAGCAATTCGATATTGTGATCGGGATGGATGTCGGAGAAGGCCTCCAACAGCGTTGGAACGCCTTTTCGTTCATCTACCAGACCAGCATAAACAATCGTCGTCGGTCCATCAGTCCCTTCCTGCTCAGGTGCTGGCTTTACACGTGGTAAATTATAGACGACATCCATGTTGTCGGTAAAGCCGCGATAGCGTTCGGCGAGCAGCCCCTCCGCAGTGTCGATGACGGTAATGCCTGCGACGCCGCGTAGACAGAGCCGTTCGATACCGGTGACCAGCGTCGTAAAGGGGCCTGCCAGTACCGAGTCCCGACTTCGATAGCCCGTCTCGTAGGTCTCGACGACGTCGTAGACGACCGGCGTTCGAGTCAGCAGCCCGAGGAGTACGGCAAGTGGCAATAGTGATATGTGTCCACAGAGTAGAACGTCTGGTTGTCGGCGATAGATCGCTACCACGAATTTACAGTAGAGTATCGGGATGAAAAACACGTTCCACAGCGACATGGGGAAATTCGGCGTGTTGATACGGGTGGTCGGCACAACGTCGCCTTCGGCGTTTGATGCCCCACCGCGCCTCCAGCACAGGGCCTCGACATTGTGCCCATCGTCCACCAACGCCTGTGCGAACAGTTCTAGACGAGGATTGAGCGTCGACCGGTGGAACAGTGCGAGCACAGATGCCATTCGAAGTATGCTCTACAACGGGGAGAATTAGGATTTGGGTTTTGAGTCAACCGTTGCTTGGCCGAGATAAGTCGCCATAGTTTAATCCCATCGCTGTGATATTCGAAACGCACAGACCAACCGTCGATTTCCCACGGTCGAGATCCCAAAGATGGCAGATGACCACCCTCCGTTTTCAGTTCTCCTACCGACCTACGCCGGCGACGACGCCGGAGAGCTCTCGGTCGCGCTTGAGAGTTGCTTCGACCAACCCCTCGTTCCCGAGGAGGTACTCGTCGTTGCGGACGGCTCCCTCACCGATGCACTCGAATCCACGCTTTCGACCTGGCAAGACCGCTATCCCAACGTTTGCCGACGTTATTCCCTTCCCGAGAACAGTGGCCTTGGAAATGCCCTCCGGGAGGGCGTCAAAGCCTGTCGTAACGATCTAATCGCCCGTGCCGACGCCGACGATATCAACGTTGCCGGCCGGTTCGAACGCCAGGTGACCTACCTAACGGAACACCCAGATATCGACATCGTAGGGGGCTATATCGCGGAGTTCGAGTGCGATCCCGACGATCCGGTGACTGTCAGAGAGGTACCGACCGATCACGACTCGATTCGCCGGAAGGCTCGCTTTCGCAGTCCAATGAACCACGGGACCGTTTGCTTTCGCCGCCAGGCCGTTCTCGAGGCGGGTAATTACCGGCCTGTCGTGCGGATGGAAGATTACGACCTCTGGGTCCGAATGCTCCTCTCGGGTGCGTCGTTCGCGAACCTCCCGGCGGTACTGGTGAAGGTTCGGGCCGGGCCGGCGATGGCTGCACGACGAGGGGGTCTCGAGTACGCTCGCGCCGAAGTTAGACGTCAAATCGAATTCTATCGACGCGGGTTCACGAGTCTGCCGGTCTTCCTGTTCAACCTTGCTACCAGGACTGTCTTTCGATTCTTGCCGAACGCCGTCCGGTCCGCGATCTATCGCCATGTCGCTAGACGAGACGCTGATGGCTGATTTAGCAGACACCGAACCGAATCGTTATGCGCTTTCGGTGTTCAACCCAGTACATGAGCGATCCGGCGGTGAGCGTAATCACGCCGTCCTACCAGCACGCCGAATTCCTGGCGGACAACCTTCGATCCGTGCGCTCCCAAACGGGCCCATCCGTTGAACACATCGTCGTCGACGGCGGCTCGACCGATGCCACCGTCAACCTCCTCCGCAAGTTCGAAGACGACTACGATCTCCGCTGGATTTCCGAACCGGACGACGGTCAGTCCGAAGCTATCAACAAGGGGATCGAGATGGCCAACGGCGAGTGGCTCATCTGGGTAAACTCCGACGACTACCTTCTGGAGGGGGCCCTTGAGACATTTGCAGATGTCCGTGACCGCAACCCCACCTGTGACATTGTGTACGGTGATCACCTCTTCGTCGATGCCGACGGGAACGAGATCGGCCGGAAGTACAACGCCCGGCCGTCGACGTTCGTCCACAAGTATTACTACCAGTTCGCCGGCAACCACAGCACGTTTTTCAAGCGCGACGTTCTGGAATCGATCGGCGGTATCGACGAGAGCTACGAGTACGCCATGGACACGGAACTGTTCTGGCGGATCCTTGACGCCGACATCAGGATGGCGCGAGTCACGGCGTTTCTCGCCGCGCGTCGACTTCACGAGGACGCCAAGACGACAGGTTCTCCACCGGAGGAACGAACTGCCGAGATCAAGCGGCTCGAACGCCAGTATCCACAGACCAGAATCGAACGACTGCTCCCACGCCCGTTCCTCATTGTCACCGCCGCTTGTCTCCAGGCGTGCTATCACCTCCTCGATGGGCGGCCGCAGGCCATCCCGTCCATGCTTTCATGACCTGGAACCGTCCCCAGATTCTCTTTAGTGCCCTGCTACTCGCTGTCGTCTTTTCGGTCCAATTTCCCGTCCCTGGCGTCGGTTCCCAGTTTGTTTCGCTCAACCTCTCTGATCTCGTCGCTTTGGCCATCGTGATTGCTTTCGTCGTTGAGCGCTCGGTTGCTGACGATTGGCATATCTCGATTCCGCTGCCACGAATTACTGCATTGTACATCCTCGCGACTGTCTGGATCGTCATAACAGTCGCTGTTGCAGTCATTAGGGAACCTGTGTCTGTCGTCGCGAGTACCTTCTGGACCCTGAAATGGCTCGAAATTCTGGTCGTGTTCGTTTTGGCTCAGCAATACCGTGATGAGATCGATTGGCGTTCGATCATGTCTCTGCTGATTGGCGCGGCACTGCTCATATCACTCGCTGCGATCGTCGAAACGGCGACGACATCGGGTTGGAACCAGCCGACGGTATTCTGGCACAATCCAAATACTCTTGCCGTATTCCTTGGCCTGCCGAGCTTACTTTGTCTGGCTTTCGGTGCGGTCGAAATACAGCGTCGGCCCCGCGTCGGTGTCCTCTCGCTTGGTCTCGGACTCGTCCTCGTTCTCGGTGTGGGGGCAACGGGGTCTCGATCGGGCGTGATCACGCTCGTCGTCGGTGCGACTGTTGCCGTCATACTTGCCCGACGCAGGATTTCGACGCCACTTCTGCTCGGGACCGCTAGTGGAGGGGTGCTGCTGGGGCTCGGTGGGCTCTGGCTCACTGATAGATTTTATCTCTTTCGCCGGTTCTTTCCGACAATTACACTTCAAGAGGGTGGAATCGTCTTCAGTGGCCCGGGAACAAACGGGCTATACACCCGCTATGAGTTGGTTATCGATGCTATCGGACTGTGGTCACGACAGCCGGTCTTTGGCTATGGCTGGATGGCTTCCCCGGAGAACCCACACGTGGGGTATCTCGACGTTCTCTACTCGCAGTTGCTCGTCGACGTTGGCTTGTTCGGCCTCGTGCTCGTGCTCGCTCTCTACCTTGGAATCGCCCGGGCTTTCATCATCAGGAGAGCGGACTCCTCGCTCGCGCTCTGTGTGACCGGCGCCGGCTGGCTGTTCGGTATGCTTACAGCGGGTATCGGGGGCGCACACGTGCGTGTCCCTCGGCTGATGTTTCTACTGGTAATCATTCTTGCCGCCGCCGCTCATCTCTCCTGCCGGGACCGATAAAGTGACAATAATCCGTTGTATCGGTGGATAGGGATGGAACCTCTCTGTACCCTTCTTTCGGTCGGTGAGGGCAACATCCACTCATAGGTTCAGACACTGGCACGTCTGTTTTTGTATCCCTGTCCCGACAGTGTCTTGAACCGATACCCCAGCCGGAATCTGACTCTTCCAGTTTATTCTCTCGTGGGGACCCCATCTCGGAATCATAATTTTCCATCAGGTATGTTCCCCGCACAGGGCCGCCAAAGGTGACTGGGATGTGTTGGCACGTCTCTACGGATCGTCTCGCCGATGCACGACAATCGCTGCTGCCGATTTCCGGGCGCCCACTCGCTGGCCCCTTTGTGGGGCGGCTACTGGGTATACCCCTCATCGTGGAACGCTGAACGACGCGTCCCGTTTTGAACGTCGTCCTCGGAAACGGTTACGCTGGTGCCTTCAGCTTCGTAGGTTCCTGGCAGTGGGACTGTTTCCCGATAAACACCGTCCGCATCGACGTCCGTCTCCATCGTGATCGAACGCGACTTTCCACCGATCTCCGCTGACACCGCTATCGTCACTGTCGAATTCGCCGGCGCAGGCCCCGTCAACCGGGCCCCAGGGACGAGCGTGAACACTTGCAATGAATCTTCCGAATCAGTCCACACCGCTTGATAATGGCTCGTCTCGATCCCGAACCCGTCACTCCAGAGCTGGTCGTAGATCGTCCCGGCCTGCCCGCCATTGGACATGTCCCCCTCTTGAACAACAACGAACCCGGCGCGATCCTTTAGTCGCTCGTACCACTCTTCGCCATTTTCCGACGCCAGGAACTCCCCGAAGTTCGACTGCGCGTACCCGTAACTCCGGGCTTCCCCGTTCACGAACCAGTTGTACACCCGATTGCGCCCCCACTGGCTGAACACGTAGTTCTCGGGATACTCCCACTCTCGCTCCGCAGAATACTCCCGCATGAACTGCGCTGCCTCGTACATCGACTCGTCGATCAACAATTGCGAGTGCTTGATCGGCGTGTTCAAAATACCGAGTGACCCGACACCCAGTCCGAGCCCCAGCAACGACAACGCCCGACGTCGTTCCGGCATCTCGAGATCGTCCGTCTCCTCGACGTCTTCACCCGAAGCCAACCCCCGACTCCCGGACTCTTCCGACCCGCTGAACGGCCGTGGATACGCCCCCAGATCCACCCACGCAGCCACGTGCACGAACCCCAATCCACCAAAGACCGCCGCAAACAGCGCCAACTGTCCGGCGAACCGAATCTGGATCACTGACAGCAACAGGAACCACCAGCCGTAGACGCCCACGAGCAACCACGCCGGTGCGAATTCCCGGGAACTCCGCCAGAGCGCCCAGCCCATGTATGGCAGCGCGAGGAAGAGCGCGAACCCGAACAGGAAGATCGGCCCGACGATCGACCCCAGCTCACCCGAGACGATCGATGTCGTCTCGGCGATCCCCTCTGTCGAGACCAGGAAGTCCACACCACGCCCGAGTTCGTCGACGAAGTCCGGGAAGAGCGTCCAGACCGCCGCGAACCCGACTCCGCCGATCAGCACTTCACCGCCGAGCAACGACCGGGCCGACACTTCGAACCGCCGGGCGGCTTCCCCCAGTCCAACGAGCACGACGCTCCCGCCCACCAACAACACGGGCGCGAGCGCGACCACCCGCGTGTGCCAGCCCCACTGGGTGTGGGCCGCCAATACCACCAGCGCGGCCAACGCCAGCCCGCTCAGGAAGCCCGCCGCCTCACGAGCGGGCGATCGCCCTGCACGCACCCACGACGGCACTGCCAGCGCCACAAACACGCCCAGCGGCGCGACCAGCAACGGCCCGGCATCCCAGGCGAGCGTCTGGCCCGCCACACCGATCCCCAGGGCCAGCCCCCACGCCCACGTCCGCCAGTTGCGAGTGTCCACCCGATCGCGACCCACCAGCGACACCACCGCCAGCGCCGTCAACGCCAGCCAGGGATAGTCGAAGGCGTGGTGATCCGCGAACCCGAGCCCGGTCCGGAAGGCGTGGCCGGGCATGATCGCCAGCAGCGCCACGGCGGCGATACCGACGCGACGGTCCTCCGTCAATCGCACCGCAAGCACGTACACCAGCAACGCCGTTAGGACCGCCGAGACCACGGGGAACCACGCCAAGACCCCGCCGACGGCCGATGTCCCGCCGAACAGCGTCGAGGCCCACGACACCATCGCGATCATCAGCGGCTCGCCATGGGCGACCTCTTCGGGCAACGACGCGAACACCGAGAAGTCCACCGGCCCGCCACTCGCCTCTATCAGCTGATGCACTAAATACCGGTAGTAGTATGGATCGTTTCCCGAGAGGACGACGTCTTCGCCGCGGAACACCGCCGGCCAGGGTAGCACCCGGAACAGAACCACCAGCGTGAGCGCCCCGACCAGCCCGAGCGTGGCCACCGGCCGCTCGACGCGCAGGTCCGACAGTGACACCTCCTCGAAAATACCCCCTGATCGGTTGCCCGGAGAAGTCCTCGCCGTCCCCTTGTCAGCCTCCTGCTCCACACCGAGCGCCCGCCGAACCCCCTCGCGATCCGCGAACGTGTACTCCCCCTCGCGCTTCTCGACGATACCACGCGAGACCAGCTCGCCGAACGTCCCCGAGTCGAATGGCACGTCCTCATAGGTCCAGGTCTCTGCAGCGGCGTCCACGTCGAGAAGTTCTTCCAAATCGTCCGCAATATCCGGCTTCTCCGCGAGGAGTTCCGTAGTCGTCGCCTCCACGTCAGTCATTACACCCACACGTTCCGCCGGAGTCAATAAAGCCACGGGTCGGGGCGAGTTCGCTACAGTAGTGTCTCGATCTCGTTTAACCCATACAGCGACCAGTTCTCGCCAAGCTCGTCCGGGAGCCCGTCGACGAACCCGCTTTTGGAGAACAGCGCGAACGCCTCCTCACGCGTCTCCGGCCCCCATCGCACACGCTCGGCTTTCTCCCGGAGCTGTGATGCGAGTCCGTGACCGACTGGCTGCGCTGTCCACTTACATTCCGCAAAGAGGATCCGATCGTCCCCGGGAGCGAGTCCGACGATGTCGATCTCGTCTTCGCCGTACCACCACCGCCCGACGTCGGCGTAGGGTCCGAGTTCACCACGGCGATGCAAACGCTGTCTCGAGAGCATCGAGTTCCGCCGTCCGGTCGTAGAAGGTCATACTCTCGATAATGATTACTGCGATAATTTCTTCTAGCTTATTGCTGGTCTCGACGCCAGGTACGTTTGGCGGTATCCCGGACTGATCCAGCCCGCTGTCTCGACGAGCGACACCGCAACTGTGTCGAACGCCCACCGACGGAAAGACTTATGCAGGTAGTTACTCACTTCATGAGTAACACATGACGATCATCGTCACCGGCGGCGACGGACACATCGGCTGGCCGACAGCCCTGCGCATCGCGACGCGAACCGACGACCGCGTGCTCCTGGTCGATAACTTCGCACGACGGGAGTGGGTCGAGGAGGTCGGCTCCGTCAGCGGCGTCCCGATCACCTCGATCGACGAGCGCATCGAGGCCGCCGAGGCGGTCCACGGGATCACGAACCTCTCGTTCGTCGAGGGCGACCTCGTCGAGAAGTCCTTCGTCGACGAACTCCTGGCCGTCCACGAACCCGACACCATCGTGCACACGGCCGCCCAGCCGTCCGCACCCTACAGCCAGATCAACGGCGAGCGCGCCAACTACACCCAGCACAACAACATGCAGGCCACCCGGAACCTGCTGTGGGGCCTGGAGGAACACGACCTCACCGACACCCACTTCATCGAGACGACGACGACCGGCGTCTACGGCGCGCCGGAGTTCCCGATCCCCGAGGGCGGCGCGACGATGGAGAACCAGGGCGAAGAAGACGAGGTCCCGTTTCCGGCGATGGCGGGCAGCTGGTATCACCTCACCAAGAGCCACGACGCGGCGAACATGCGCCTCGCGCACTCGCAGTTCGACATCCCCATCTCGGACGTGCGGACCGCGATCACCTACGGCACAGGGACCGAAGAGACCGAGGCCGACCCGCGACTCGCGACGCGTTTCGACTTCGATTACTACTTCGGCGTCGTCGCCCACCGCTTCGCCGCCCAGGCCGTCGCCGGCTACCCGATGACCGTCTACGGCAAGGGCGAGCAGCGCAAACCCTTCATCGCGATGGAGGATGCCGTCGAGGGACTCGCAGAACTCGCGCTTATGGACCCCGACGACCGCCCGGACGACCACGTCGTCTACAACCAGGTCACGCGCGCGATCTCGATCGTCGAGGTCGCCGAGACCATCGCCGACGTCGCCGGCGAGTTCGATCTCGACGTCGACGTCAAACACTACGACAACCCCCGCGACGAGGACGAGACCCACAAGATGGAGATCGAGAACGACCGCTACGCCGACCTCATCGACGGGCAGGGCACGACCTTCGAGGAGGGCGTCCGGTCGATCCTGGGAACCCTGGTCGAACACGACGACCGGATCACGGCCCACGAGGATCGGTTCCTCCCGGGTGTGCTGACAGACGACGAGGACTGACCGACTGTCATGGATGTCCTCGTGACGGGCGGAATGGGATATATCGGCAGCGCCCTGCTGCCGCTGCTCGCCGACGCCCCCGACGTCGATCGGATCGTCGTGCTCGACTCGCTCGCCAGCGGGTCGCCACGCCATCTACTCGAAGCGCGCGTCGACGGCGATCTGGACTTCCGGCGCGGCGACGTCCGGGAGTACGGCAACGTCGAGAACGCGATGGGCGGCGTCGACACCGTGATCCACCTCGCGGCGATCACCGGTGCGGCGAGTACCCACGACCGCCGCGCGGAGACGATGGCGGTCAACTTGGAGGGCACGGAGAACGTCGTCAACGCGGCGCGGAAACTCGATGTCGGGAACCTCGTCTTTGCCTCCTCGTGTAACAACTACGGCCGCGCGGCGACGACCGACATCGACGAGACGACCGAGCCCGATCCGCTGAATCCCTACGCTGAGGCGAAAGTCGCCGCCGAGAACATCGTCGCCGAATTCGCTGGGGCGAACGGCGCGAACGCGACTTCCCTCCGGATGAGCACAAACTACGGGTTCGCCCCCGGCGTCCGGTTCAACCTGGTGGTCAATCACTTCGTCTTCCGGGCGTTGACCGGTCGGCCGCTGACGGTCTACGGCGACGGGTCGAACTGGCGGCCATTCATCCACGTCCGCGACGCAGCGCGGGCGTTCGCCCACGCAGCACGCAACCCCGAATCGTGGTCCCGGGACATCTACAACGTCGGCAGCGAGGCCGGCAACTATCGCATCAGTGAGATCGCCGAGATCGTCAGCGAGGAGGTTGCACCTGTCGACGTGACGTATCTCGAAGACGAACATCCCGGCCCCTCCTATCACGTCAACTTCGACCGCCTCGAAGAGACCGGGTTCGAGCCCGAATGGACGCTCCGTGATGGCGTTGGCGATCTTGCCACCGTCCTTCGCGACCGTCAGGAGATCGATGCATGACCGAGAATGACTCCTTCGACCCGGACGAACCGCTCTCGATCGCCGTCACCGGCGCGGCGGGCTTCATCGGCTCGCGCGTCCTCGACCGCCTCCAGGCGGCCCACCCGGAGTGGGAACTCACGGCGATCGACAACTTCTATCTCGGTGACGTTCGGGAAGTCGGCGACGTCACCGTCGAACACGTCGACGTCCGGAACCGCGATCGCCTCGCGGACGCACTCGCGGGGAGCGACGTCGTGATGCACCTCGCGGCGATCAGCGGCGTCGACGACTGCACCGAGAACGCCGACCTCGCCTACGAGACCAACGTCGTCGGGACGCACAACGTCGCGTGGTTCTGTCGCCAGACCGGGGCCGCACTCGTCTTTCCCTTCAGCATGGCCGTGCTGGGGGACCCCCAGTCGTTCCCGATCACCGTCGAGCAGCCACGCGACCCGATGAACTGGTACGGCCGGACGAAAGTGCTGGGCGAGCAGGCCATCGAGACCTACGCCGACGGCGCGTTCCCGGCCCACCTCTTCCTGAAGTCGAATCTCTACGGCAGCCACCAGGTCGGCGAGCAGACGGTCTCGAAGGGGACGGTCATCAACTTCTTCCTGGGCCGACTCTTCGACGGCGAGACGCTCACCGTCTACGAGCCGGGAACCCAGGCGCGCAACTACATCCACGTCAAGGATATCGCCCGGGCGTACGTCCGGAGCGCCGAACGCCTCGAAGAACAACTCGCCGCTGGCGAGACCGGCGTCGAGCGCTACGAGATCGCCAGCGACGAGGATCCAAGCGTCATGACCGTCGCCGAACGGATCCAGTCGATCGCCGGCGAGTACGGCCTCGACGCCGATGTCGAACTCGTCGAGAACCCGCGTGCCGGCGACGAGACGCTCGTCTCGGAGTTCGGCGTCGACACGAGCGCCGCTCGCGAGCGACTGGGCTGGGAGGTCCGTCACACCATCGAGGAGACTGTCCGGGAACGACTCGACTCCCGGCTGTCGTGACCCTCGATAGGTCGGCTGTCCGGCACTTTCCCCAATGACTTTCTCCCCTCGCTTCGACTGATAGGGAGATGGAAAGCGACAAGACGCTTCGCGAACTGGCCGACGAGAACGACCTCACGCTCGGTGCAAGCATCACGGCAGACGCATTCAGGACGTACCCCGACGATCCGGCGGTCGCACAGACGCTCACGCGGGAGTTCAACGCCGTCACGACCGGCAACGCACTCAAGATGGGGCCGTTGCGCCCTGAGCGCTACACCTACGATTTCGAGGATGCCGACGCCATCGTGAACCTCGGAGTCGCAAACGACCTGCTGGTTCGGGGCCACGCGCTCGTCTGGCACAACCAGACCCCGGGGTGGTTCTACCCCTGGGAGTACACCGACGACCAGCTTCGGACGTTCCTCCGGGACCACATCCACACCGTCGCGGGACGCTATCGCGGGAAGGTCGACGTCTGGGATGTCGTCAACGAGGCCGTCGCCGACGACGGTACCATGCGCGAGACGGCGTGGTACGACGCGATGGGCGAGGAGTACATCGACCTGGCCTTCCAGTGGGCCAACGAGGTCGCGCCCGATGCCGACCTCTTCTACAACGACTACGGCATCGACGAGATCAACGAGAAGGCCGACGGGGTCTACGCACTCCTCGAACGCCTCCTCGACCGCGGTGTCCCCATCGACGGCGTCGGCCTCCAGATGCACGCCTTCCGTGCCCAGGAGTACGTGACGCCCGAGGCCCTCGGCGAGAACATCCGGCGGTTCAAAGACCTCGGGCTGGACGTCCACGTCACCGAGATGGACGTCGCCTACGATCGGGAGAACGTCCCCGAGGACCACCTGGAACACCAGGCCCAGTACTACCGCGACATCCTGGAGGCGTGTCTCGACAACGGCTGTGACACGCTGGTCACCTGGGGGGTCCACGACACGGCCTCCTGGCTGCGAAACTACGACCAGACGATCACCGACGACCCGCTGCTGTTCGACGAGGACTTCGATCCCAAGCCCGCCTACTTCGCGATCAAGGACCTGCTGGAGAGTCGGGTCTGAGCGAATCAGGTCAGCAACATCCCTGTGTTATCGGGGCCTGCGATCGCTTGCGGAAGACGCACGCTGGGGCCTGAACATGTCGGTTGTGTCTGTTTTGAGCCCAACAACTAAACCCTGTCAACGCCAACGTTGACGTAACAATGGCCACCGCTGACGAGCAGATACGAGTGAGCGACCGGGTGAAGCGAGAACTCGACCGCCTCCGGCGGGAGAACGAGAGCTACAACGATGTGCTCGAGCGAGTCCTTGACGAGGAGAAGCTCGGTGACTTCTACGACGGGTTCGGTCGATGGTCCGACGAGGAAGCCGACCGCGTCCGTGAGGCCCGCCGCAAGTCAAAAGAGAAGCGAAAGCAGCGACTGCGAGAGCGAGCTGTGGACACGGCATGAAGGTCCTCGACGCGACTTTTCTGATCGACTATCTGGACGGCGTCGAAGCGACCAAAGCGTTCTATGAGGCACATGGGGGCGAGAACGAACGCTGGGTGATGCCCGTTCCGGCCTACGCTGAGGCACTCGTCGGCGAGGGGAACCTGCCGAGTGGCGACGTCGACGGTGCTCGTGGAGCCCTCTCGTGGGGTGAGACGTACGCCGTCGACGAGCGGACGGCCGTGACAGCGGGGGAGATCGCGGACGAGGTCGGATCGAGTGGGCCGTATTTGGACGGCCTTGATGCGCTGATTGCCGCCGTCGGCAGGGAACTGGATGCGCCAGTGGTCTCCGGCGACAGTGACCTCACGCACCCAGAGACGAAGCACGTGATCGACGTCGAAGAGTATCGCGAGCCCGAACACGACCACTAACTCGTCTCGGCTACTTAGTTACTCACTTGGGCAATCAGCAAGCGGATTTTTGGCTTCGGACAGCTCAGCCACGTTACTCTCCCCCGAAACCGGCCGCTACGTGTCTATGAATCCGGGAAAAGCCGATATACGTAGTGGGCCGGCGCGAATGTCGAACTCGGGAAGACGGTCGCGCTCACTTCGCTCGCGCGCTGCGACTTCCCTGCTCGAATTCGCGCGGCTACACGGACTTCCCGCTCACGAGTTTGTTCGCGGGAAAGGTAGTGGGCCGGCGCGAATTCGAATCGCGGTTACGGCCACCCGAAGGCCGAAGGATACCAAGCTACCCCACCGGCCCGCGCTCTATAGTTGCCGAGGTTTGCCTTTAACTCTTGCGAGACTGGCCGAGTCGGGCGAATCAGCTATCGTGGCGTGTTGACGCTGCAACACTTATCCCCGCCGGGCACCTTTTACCCTGTATGCCCGAAGAAGTCCTCTTCGAAACCGAGCAGTCAATGTCCCGCGCAGACATCGCCACGTACCTCCGCACCGTGGCCGACAACCTCGAGGGCGGCGACGCGATCACGCTGGAAGCCGGCGACCAGTCGGTGACGCTCGAACCACCCGCCCAGCCGACCTTCGAGGTCAAAGCCGAACGCGAGGGACCGGTCGATGGCTCCGGGGAACTCTCCATCGAACTCGAACTCGAGTGGGACGAGAACGCCGACGGTGGGACCGAGGGAGACGGCGAACTCCGGATCGAGTAAGCTCCCTCACTAACGACGTGCGATCGATCAATAGCGCTCGTAGCCGTCGGTATCGAGATAGTTGTGGACGACGCTGATCGCGTGATCGGCGTGGATCGCGTTCGGCCCGAGACTGACTCGTTCGGCGTCTAACTCATCGAGCAATGCTTGCTCTTCCGCGGTGAAATCCCGGTGATCCGAGAGGACGAAAACGGGATCCTCTGGGGGTGCCGACTCGACAATCGGCCTTCCGTCCTCATGAAGCTGGAGTAGCGTCCCCTCCCCGGCGGCGTCCCGGAGGGCGGCCTCGACGCCCCGCCGGGAGAGAGAGATTCCGGGCGACGTCTCGACCGCCTGGTGGCCGATCGCGCCCTCGCGCTGTTCGAGCGCGCTCCGAACTCGGGCGGCTGTGCTCCGCTCGTCGGGGTTGAGTCCCTGCAATTTCGCCCCCTCGAAGCGAAGGGTGAACTCGTCATCGAGAATCAGCCGAAATCGAACGTCCCCACGAAGGCCGTGCGAGCGGAGCAAGGCCGCAGTGATCGATCGGCTGAGCAGATCGAGGCGGCCGGCCCCACCCGGCAGATCATCGAGCGGAAAGTCGGGCGTCGTCGGCGCTTCGTGTCCGATCACGACGAACTGGCGCATGGACTGGGATGGGACGTAGCGATGCTTACGTGCGTCGGTTGTCTGTCCTCCGCAGCTTCCTCTTGGGTCGAGTCGAAACCGGAAGGAAAACCTACATTGCCCGCCCCATCTCACCCATCCTCGTGAAACAGTGGCAGCGTGGCCTGCTCGTCCTCGGGCTCGTCGGACTCCTCGTAGGCATGGGCGTCCACTACGGCGCGGCCGAAGACGACCACTGGCCCTACCCCGACGAAGACGACCTCGCCGGTCAGCCGGCCGAACACGTCGGCGAGGAGGTGTTCCTCTTCGGGACGGTGACAGCCGTCGACGCCGACGCGGGGACGGCGACCATCCGCGTTGAGGCCGATTCGGGTTCGTTCTCGCTGTCGGTCCAGTCGTTCGACCGGACCGTCCAGCCCGGTGGCGTCGTCCAGGTGCTTGGCGAACTTACGACTGAGCGCACTGTCGACGCCGAGCGCGTCGTTGTGGTCAACGCCACGGGTGGTGCGGAGTGGTACAAGTACGGCGTCTCCGTGATCGGCGCAATCCTCGTCCTGCTCGCGTTCTTCAGATACTGGCGCGTCGATACGGACACCTGGACCTTCGAGGTGGGCCACGATGGCTGACCTGCTGTCGACCGTTCTCGTGACCTACGCGGCGTTTACGGTCGCCAGCTGGCGAATCGATGGACTGGACCGCCGCTGGATCGTCGTTGCGATGGGCGGGGCCGCAATCCCCGATCTCGTGAAGGTTCAAATACTCGTCGACGCAGATGTGATCGGGAACGCACTCGGCGTTCCGTTCTCATATTCACCAGTGGCGAGTATCGCAGGCGTGGTGGTCGTCGCAGGTATCATCGCACTCTTTTTCGGCGAGCAGTGGCGACGGCAGGCTTACGCCGTTCTGCTTGCCAGTGGGGGTTTCTCGCTCGTGATCGACGGCCTGCGTGTCTACGCCGATGGGTTCGCGAACTTCTACCTGTATCCGCTGTGGATCCGCCCGCCGACGCCGGGACTGTTTGTCTCCGCAGACCCTGCTGTGCTGGTCGTTGCGTTGCTGGTGAGTGGGGTCACGTTCGGCATCGACCGATGGCTCACGACAAACCCGTCCTGATTCGCCGACGAACAGTTTCGGCGGTGGTCGTCCGGGAATCCTCGCTGGGCGAGGACAAAACGCAGAGACACAATGTACCACCGCAATCGTTCCGGCACTTCAGTCGTCGGCGGCGGTGTCTACTGGGGGCTCACGCTGCTCGCTCATCGTCTCCCAGATCTCCGCACAGCCACACCCGTCCTCGACATCGTCGAGATGGTCGTCGTCGGCGTCGTGTGTCTCGCTCATGTGTTACTCAGATCCTTAGTAACACAATTTGACGACAGCAATATATATCTTTCGGGAGCTCGATCGGTCGAGTCCGTCGGCTGCCGGGGCGCTGCTCGTGGACCGAAGCTTCGGTGGGGGAGAGAAAACCAGCCGTCGGGGCCGACTCAGAAGAACTGAAAGAGGTCGTCGCGCTCGGCCTCGTGTAGGTGCTCCCGGACAGCTTCTTTGAGGGGGCCGATCGAGCCGCGTTTGGCGCTGATCGGGGCGATCGTCCCCTGCCATTGTTTCCAGGGGGGATGAAGCCCCAGCCGGTCGCACAGTTCGTTCAGGCGTTCGTCCCGGTCGTCGACCTTGTCCATCTTGTTGACGGCCACCACGGGCGGGATCCCAACGTCTCGCAGGAAGTGAAACAGTTCCACGTCGTGGGGAATCTCGTCGGGACCGGAGTGACGGTCGATGATGTCGATGACGCTCTTGCCATCGACGACCAAGACCCCGACGAGGATCGCGTCGGCGTTGGCTTCGACGTATCGGACGACGTCGGTTTTGATCTGCTCGCGGACCTCGTCGGGGACGCCTTTCATGTAGCCGAATCCTGGCAGATCCGTTAGCACGAAGTCCTCGCTCGTCCAGTCGTAGTGGTTGGGTTCCTGCGTGACCCCAGGGCGCTGCCCGGTGTCGAAGGTGTGGCCGGTAAGCTCGCGCATGAGGGTCGACTTGCCCACGTTCGACCGTCCGGCGAGGACGACCTCCGCGCTCCGGTCCGGTCGTGTCTCGAACATACCGCTCCTATCCTGTCGAGCGCGAAAAGGCTGTCCTGTTACTCTCAGGGGTGCGCCCGGATGATAGGGGTCTGCCGAATGTTTCGAGTCGGACAGCTTTTCCCCAACTGCCGATCCTCTTTGTCAAACGCGGCGCTGCATCTCACTCCCGGAGGAAAATATCGATCATGACGGCACTGATAATGACCACACCGGTCAGTGTCTCTTGGATATCCACCGACATATTGTTCACGACGAGTAGGACCGGGATGACGCCGATCACCAGCGACCCGATGAACATTCCGGAGATGCTGCCTTCGCCGCCAAAGAGGTTCGTCCCGCCGATGACGACGGCGGCGATGATCAACAGCTCGAATCCCCGACCAGCGGACCCGAACATTGCGCCGTAGTAGGATATCGCCAGCACGCCGGCAAAGGCTGTGACGGTGCCGGTAATGACGAAGGTCGCGATCTTGACACGGTCGGTGTCGATCCCGCTTCTGTCCGCGGCGGACTCGTCGTCACCGGTCGCATAGACGTGATGGCCAAACCGTGTCTTCTGAAGGATCAATCCGAAGACGATGAGCAACCCGAGCATCCAGAACACCTGATAGGTAATCTCGACACCGGCGACCTTGATCGAGCCGCCAAAGAGGTCGAGCCACCCGAGTTCAATCACGCCGAAGGGATCGATATCCGGGAGGCCATCGGGGAGTTGTTGGGAGCCACCGGCGGTAAGCATGTAGGCTACCCCCCGGAGAATACTCATCATCCCGATGGTCGTGATGAGCGAGGGGATACCGATCTTGGTCACGATGACGCCGTTTGCCAGCCCGACGGTCGCGCCGATGAGGAGGACGGCAACCAGTGCCGCCGGCACCGTCAATCGGTACTCGGTGAGCAACATCGCGAAGGTCAATCCACCCACGCCGTACAGTGCCCCGACCGAGAGATCGAACTCGCCACCGATCATGAGGTAGGTCATCCCGATCCCGATGATCACGTACGGGGTCGCCTGTCGCAGCAAGCGGGAGACAAGCCCGCTAAAGCTCCCCCAGTTGAAAAACAGGTCCGGTTGCGTCACGCCGATGAGTCCAAACAGGAGAAGAAAGCCCATCAGGACGCCGATCTGGCGGCGCTGGAGGAGTCCCTTGAGCCGTGAGCCGGTTTCGCGACTCACGGTTCTATCCGTCGAGCCGGTCTCCTCTGGGTTCTCGCTCATACCGGGGCCTCCTCGTCGGACGCCGCGATATCGAACTCCGCGACGGCATCCTCGTCTTTGGCGCCCATCATCAGGGCGATGATCTCGTCGCGTGTCGCCGACTCCGCGTCACGGACGCCCATCAACCGACCCTGGGCGAGCACGGAGATCCGGTCGGCGACGGTGAGGACTTGCCGGATGTTGTGACTGATGAGGATGATCGCCAAACCCTGCTCTCGGAGTTCGTCGATGACCTGAAGGACGTTGCGTGCCCCCTCGATCGAGAGGGCACTGGTCGGTTCGTCGAGAATGAGGATGTCCGGATCGGACTGCAGCGCACGGGCGACCGCGACTGCCTGCTGTTGGCCCCCGGAGAGGTCTTGGACTTTCGCGCCGGGATCGACGGGAATTTGTACCCGGTCGAGGCTCTCCCGGGCTCGGTCATACATCTCTTTCCTGTCGACGACGCCGAAGTATTTCCCGAGGAAGTCCGACCGAACCGGCTCGTGGCCCAGGAACACGTTGGCGGCGACTGTCTGTTGTTCGGCCAGCGCCAGATCCTGATAGACTGTTTCGATCCCCCGCTCACGGGCGTCGCTGTAGTCCTCGAATTCGACAGTCCGGTCGTCGATCAGGATCTCACCGCTCGTCGGCTGGTGGACGCCACAGAGCATCTTGATGAGTGTCGACTTCCCGGCCCCGTTGTCGCCGACGATCGCCATGACTTCCCCGTCACGAAGAGCGAAGTCCACGTCTTCGACCGCGACGATGTTTCCGAAGTGTTTCGTGAGCCCGACAGTGCGCAGTAGTGAATCGTCTTTGGACATAGTTGCCGTGTGGGTGGCTGTTTCGGCAGCGCTACACACCGTGGTAGTTCAGTAATTCGCCCCAGTTGCGCCGTTCGAGGGCGAAGTCGATCACGTCCTGGTCGATGATCTCCGCGCCGGTCAGGTACTCCTTGGGCGGCATGCCCCGTTCCAGATACGCGAACGCCTGGAGGACGGGGAAATACCCCTGGCTGTAGGGGTCCTGGCCGGTCGTATAGTTCATCACCCCATCCTGGATATACTCGAGCGTGTTCTGGTCCAGATCGAACCCACCGATGATCATGTCCTCCGCCATGCCCTGCTGGTCGGCGGCCTGGCCGATGAACCACGAATAGACGCCGCTGCCGACCATGCCATCCAGGTCTGGATTCGCCGTGAGGTGGTTTTCGACCGCCGAGACGCCGTCGCTGGCGGCATCGCCGTACTCGACTCGTTCGGTGAGTTCGATGTCTGTCCGCTGTTTGATGGCGTCCTCCGCGCCGTTGGCACGCGAGACCATCCCGCTATGGCCTTGGTCGGCCAGCCCGACTGTGACTTTACTCGCGTCGTCCGGCAGTTTCTCTACGAGCGCCATCCCGTTGGCATACCCCGAGGAGTACTGGTCTTGGCCGACAAAGGGCAATGCGCGACCGAACTCATCGCGCATGAACTGTCGGCCCTCCCCGCGAAGACTGTTGGTGTTGAACGTCAACACCACGATGTCGTTGTCCAGGGCGTCGTTGATGACGGTATTGTATGCTTGCGTGTTGGTGACCGTCGTGATGATCACGTCCGGTTGAGAGGCGACGACGTTCTCGAGGATGTTGACCTGCCCTTGCGCATCGAATCCACCGGAGGGGCCGGTAAAAGTGGCGTTCCATCCCAGCTGGGTCGCCGCGTCGTGAAGCCCGCCGATCGCGGGGTTCCAGAACGAGATCGCGCCGTTGTGACAGACCATCGTTACGTCTCGCTCCGGCGGATCCCGTGTGAAATCCAGGTCCGTCGGCGGCGGGTTCAGATCGATCCGCTGATACGAGGGCGCGGCCCCATCACCACTTCCATTCCCTTCTCCGTCAGTTTCCGCTTCAGTATCTCCCTGCTGGAGGCACCCTGCCAGCCCGCCGACAGCTGAGAGTGCCCCGAGTTGTTGCATCACCCGGCGACGTGAGATACCTCTTCCAGCACTGATACGCACCTGATTGTCATCTGTTGGCATGACAATTGTTGTCCTAACGCCAGGATATAATATCTATTGATTGTTCATTATGTATTGTATGTCTCTCGGGTTGTCTTTGCACCGTCCCGGTGTCTCCCCGCAGATTCGATGGATGCCACGGGGCGATCTCATGGTTCGGCCAGTGACGGACCGGTCGGTCGTCACTGACGGACGCAGTGTATTACCCGTTGCCAGCAAATACGACAGTCCAGGTATTCTTTCGTCTCCCGGTTTCCGGTGGTCACGCGCTCAGCCTCGCTCACCGCGTGCCATCCAGGGCGGCCAGCGCCTCGGCGGCCTCGCGGGCGGCTTCGAGCGCGTCTGTGGCACGGCGGGGATCGTCGGTCGCTTCGGCCTGCCGGGCGAAGGTAGACAGCGTGGCGACGAGTGAATCCCGGGCATCCTGGAGGTCGCCAGCATCACGGGTGGGCTGTGGACTCGCCCCGGGTTCGAGTCCCGGTACGTCGACACGCTGGTCGTGTTGGGGACCAGTCTCGCCCCTAGCGTGCCCTGGCGTCTCGGGTTGGGGTGGCTCTTCGTGCGCTGGACTCGTTGGCGACTCGACAGGCGGCTGGGCCGATGCTTTGGCCGTCTCTGGCTCCGACTGGGGTTTCGTGTCTCCCGTCTGGGCCCCTGACTGGGCACCTGTCTGGGCCCCTGCGTTCGTCGTTGCGTCCTGGGTTTCGGCCGTGCCGTCCGTGGCTTCGGCCTCACTGGCCGCGTTCTCGCCGGCCGATTGCTGACAGGTTGGACAGAACTCCTGGCCGTCGTACCGGAAGATGGGATCACCACACCGCTCGCAATGGGTGTCCGTCATCGTCGCCCCCTGCAACAGCAACTCGCTCATCTGTTCAGTTGCCTCGCGTTTCTTTCGATCGTGCTCGAACTGTTCGCGGAGCCGTTCGCGTTCGGCTTCCTCGTCGAAGTCGCTCATGTGTCTAGAGGGCCGGTCAATGGACAAAGACGTTGCGACCGACTCCCAGTCGGCTCAGAACCGGTTCGAACTACCTACGGTGATAGCGTCAGGGATTCCTCGTCCAGCGCGACCTCGTAGTACCCGTGGGTGTTCCAGTCGAGTTCGGTCCCGTTCTGGGACAGTGTCCCGCCGTCGACGGTCACACGCAGGTGTCGGCCTTCCGGGAAGTCCTCGGGCACTGTCCACTCCCAGACAGTTTCCTCGCCTGATTCGGTGACATCGGCGGAGGCGAACAACTGTTGACCGCGCCAGTACGCGCCGACGGTAGCGAGGGTGTCGATCCAGACGTCGCCGGCGGATTTGGCGTGTTCGATACTGTCGATGATCGCATCGATCTCGACCGGCGCGTACCACTCCTGAGTGGTCGGCGTGATCGAGTGAAAGACGAGTATCTGCCACTCACTGTTTGCCCGAGCGCCATCGATCAGGTCGATGAAGGTCTCGGCGGTGTCGCCCTCTTCGGCCACGTAACACGGCAGGTCGTACGGGTCGCTGTTGTCGTTCGGGCTAATCTCACCGCCACCAAGCTTTCGGTTGAGGAAGAGATCGGACTGCTCGGCCGGCTCGATCCACTCGCTGTCGCCGTAGGGCGCTGCCATCGTCCAGACGTCTTCCTGTCCCAGCGTGTCGATGATGTATTGGTTACACTGCTCGATCTCGGCTGCTGGATCCGAAAGTGGCTCGCCGAAGGAGCTCTCGGTCATATCGCCGTACGGATGGCTGACGGTTTGATTTCCGAGCTCGTGGCCATCCTGGCGGGCTTGCGTCCACCCCTCCTCGAACCCCGCGACGTCCTCGTTGACGTTGATTGCGAGATAGAACGACATGTTCATCTCTGTCCCCGCGAGTGCATCGTAGTGTTCGAGCTGCGAGGGTTGGCCGTTGTTGTATGAGTAGGTGACGGCCCCGTTGAATCCGGCCCAGTCGAGCACTTCCAGGCCTCCTGGGTCGCCGGTCGGCTTCGGGACCCCGTTCCGGTCGGGCGTCGGCAGCGGCGCCAGGGGCCCGTTGGCCGACTGCGGGACATCCGGGTCCAGTTCCGTCTCGGTCTCCGTCTCCGTTTCTGTCTCCGTGTCAGTTTCCGTCTCGGTCTCCGTTTCAGTCTCTGTTTCGGTCTCCGTGTCGGCTTCCGTTTCAGTCTCGGTTGGCGTCTCTGTCCCTATATTCACCATCCCCGATTGGTCCGGCGTAATCGTCCCATCCGGCGGTGTCTCTCCCTGGTTGGACGTATTGTCCTCTTGACACCCGGCCAGCGTCGTCAGTCCAGCTGCCCCCGCGATCGTCAGAAATCGACGACGGTCGATTACGGATCGTTCCCCCGTATCCTGGTCAGTCATGCACGGTCCCAAATTCAGACTCACTCTATTTGGGCTTTAGTATTTTGTCTATATTTGTCAGCCGCCTCGCGCGTCTTTTGATCCCCCTACGTCGACAACGTCAGGGACGCCTCGTCCAGGTCGACCTCGTAGTACCCGTGGGTGTTCCAGTCGAGTTCGGTCCCGTTCTGGGACAGTGTCCCGCCGTCGACGGTCACGCGCACGTGTCGACCCGCCGGGAAATCCTCGGGCACTGTCCACTCCCAGATGGTTTCCTCGCCCGACTCCGCAACCTCCGCGGATTCGAGGAGTTGGTGACCGCGCCAGTACGCGCCGACGGTAGCGAGGGTGTCGATCCAGACGTCGCCGGCGGATTTGGCGTGTTCGATACTGTCGATGATTGCATCGATCTCGACCGGCGCGTACCACACCTCGTCGGTCGGCGCGATCGTATGAAACAGGAAGATCTGCCACTCGCCGGCCTCGCGAGCGTCGTCGATCAGATCGGTGAAGGTCTCGGCGGTGTCACCTTCCTGGGCCATGTAACACGGGAGATTGTACGGATCGGCGTCGTCGTCCGGAGTGACGGCTCCGCCACCGACCCCTCTGCTGAGGAAGAGATCGGACTGCTCGGCCGGCTCGCTCCAGCCGGTGTCGCCGTAGGGGGCTGCCATCGTCCAGACGTCCTCCTGGCCCAGCGTCTCGATGATGTACTGAGAACACTGCTGAATCTCCGTCGCTGTGTCCTCGACGGGCTCGCCGAAGGAACTCTCGGTCATATCGGCGTACGGATGGCTGACGGTGTGATTCCCGAGTTCGTGGCCGTCCTGAGCGGCCAGGGTCCAGCCACCTTCGTATCCATCGAAGTCTACGTTGCTGGTGAGATAGAACGTCATGTTCATCTCGGTCGCCGCGAGCGCGTCGTAGTGCTGGAGGTTCGAGGGTTGGCCGTCGTCGTAGGTGTAGGTGACGGCCCCCTCGAATCCGGCCCAGTCGAGCACTTCCAGGCCCCCTGGCTCGCCGGTCGGCTTCGGAACCCCGTTCCGGTCGGGCGTCGGCAGCGGCGCCAGGGGCCCGTTGGCCGACTGCGGGACATCCGGGTCCAGTTCCGTCTCGGTCTCCGTTTCTGTCTCCGTGTCGGTCTCTGTTTCCGTTTCAGTCTGTGTTTCCGTTGTTGTTTCCGTGTCGGTCGTTGTTTCCGTCGGCGTCGACGTATCAGTCGATTCCGTCGGTGTGTTCTGACCTTCTGTCGTCGCTTCCTCACAGCCAGCGAGCGTTGTGAGTCCAGTCGCCCCCGCGATCGCCAGAAACCGCCGACGATCGACCGCCGTCGGTTCCCCCGTATCTTGGTCTGACATACAACAGTCCGAATTTTCGGACCCGTTCGATAAACATTGTGGTATTTTATCTTCATAGTTCTACAATAGTAATTTTTCGACAACACTTTCGAGATTATATGATCGATATAGGGGTCTACTGACGTTCGGCCGAGGTTCTGACGGGGGCTGGCCCCCGATATGGCACGTGGCACGATCGAACGAAGCGACCGTTCCGACAGTTTTTCAATCCCCTCTGTGCAGGTAGGCGACAGGCATGGGTAACACGGAGTCAGTGGACGAAACCGACTCGCTCGTGGAGTATGGCATCGAAGACCGACCGCCCCTTACCCGTTCTCTTCTGCTCGGTGTCCAGCATTACCTGACGATGATCGGCGCGAACATCGCCGTGCCCTTGATTCTCGCCGGAACGATGGGGATGCCTGGCCACGTGGAAGCGAAGTTCGTCGGCACCTTCTTCGTCGTCAGCGGGATCGCGACGCTGGCACAGACCACGTTCGGGAATCGGTATCCCATCGTGCAGGGCGCACCGTTCTCGATGCTCGCGCCCGCGATCGCCATCGTCGGGGCAAGTCTTACACTCCCCGGAATGGCCGATTGGAACGCCAAACTCCTCTTCCTGCAGGGTGCAATTATCAGTGCCGCGGTGGTCGAGGTGGCCATTGGCTACTTCGGGCTCGTGGGGAAGATCCGGGAGTACATCTCCCCGGTGGTGGTCGCGCCGGTCGTCACGTTGATCGGGCTGTCACTGTTTTCGGCACCACAGATCACTGACGTCAATGCCACCGTCCCGGGTGCACAGCAAAACTGGTATCTCCTTCTGTTGACGCTCGTGTTGATCGTCCTTTTCTCACAATATCTCAAAAATCGGAGTCGTCTGTTCAGTCTCTTTCCGATTTTGCTCGGCATCACGGTTGCGTGGCTGGTCGCGGCGATCGCGTCGGTCGCCGGGATCATCTCGTCAGGAGCGCCGGGTTTTGTCGATTTGGCGGCGATTCAGGGCGCGGATCCGATCCTGGTGCACTATCCACTGATGTGGGGCCTGCCGCGATTTGAACTGTCCTTCGCGATCGGGATGTTCGCGGGCGTTCTCGCGTCGATCATCGAGTCCTTCGCCGATTATCACGCCGTCGCCCGACTCTCGGGGGAGGGCGCGCCGTCGAAACAGCGGATCAATCACGGCATCGGGATGGAGGGGCTCGCGAACGTCTTCTCCGGGCTGATGGGGACCGGCGGATCGACCTCCTACTCCGAGAACATCGGCGCGATCGGGCTGACTGGCGTCGCCTCCAGATACGTGGTTCAGATCGGCGCGGCGGTCATGATCCTGGCCGGGTTTGTCGGGTACTTCGGCACGCTCGTCGCGACGATTCCCGACCCGATCGTCGGCGGGCTCTACATCGCCATGTTCGGCCAGATCGTGGCTGTCGGGCTCTCGAACCTGAAGTACGTCGATCTGGATTCCTCGCGAAACCTCTTCATCGTCGGGATCGCCATCTTCGCCGGGATGGCGATCCCCGCGTATATGGGCAACATCGACGCCGCGGCGGCCTCGATGGAGATTTCCGGATTCGAACTCTTCCGTCAGGGACTGATCGATGTCCCGCTTCTGGGGCCCGTCTTCGGTACCGAAATCGTCTCACAGACCGTCTACATCATTGGTGGCGTCCACATGGCCGTTGGCGGGATCATCGCGTTCATTCTCGATAACACGGTGCCGGGGACACGCGAAGAACGTGGCCTGGTCGCCTGGGAGGAGATGACTGAGAGCGACGACTCGTTCACGTCGGCAATCGAACGTGCCTCCGATCGTGTGGGGAGCGACCGCTGGCCGTTTTCCGGGGATTGAGCTGTCGCCCCGTCGCCGTTAATCGCCGACGCTGATGTTTTCGCGCAGGTCGTTCTCGATGGCTTCCAGCGTCCGCCCTTTCGTTTCGGGGACGAGCCCGTAGGTGAACGCGAACGCGACCGCGCTGAAGACGCCGAACAGCCAAAACGTCACCGACGGGCCGACGTTGGCCGTCAGGACCGGAAACGACAGCGCGACGGCGAGGTTCGCAACCCAGTTGGTGACCGTCGCGACCCCTTCGGCAGATCCGCGAACGGCCAGCGGATAGATCTCCGAGATGAGCAACCAGAAGACCGGCCCCAGCCCGATCGCGAAGAAGGAGATGTACAGCATGAGACAGACTGTCGCGGTAATGCTGAGCACCCCCGAGAGGCCCGGCAGGTAGAAGACGACCCCGAGGATCGCGAGCGTGACGGTCATCCCAGCGGTCCCGACCAGGAGGAGTGCTCGCCGGCCGACCCGGTCGATATAGGCGATCGCGACGACAGTCATCACCACGTTGACGACGCCGATCCCGACGGTCGCGAGGATCGAGGCCGCGCTGTCGAAGCCGGTCGCCTCCAGGATCGTCGGCGCGTAGTACATCACCGCGTTGATGCCGGTGATCTGCTGGAGGATTGCCAGACCGATCCCGACGATCAGGGCGGGGCGAAGCCACGGTTCGAGCAGTTTTCGGAGTCCAGCTTCGGTCTCACGTTCGACGGTCTCTTTGATCTCTTCGAGTTCCTCCTCGACGCTTCCCTTCCGGGTGCGCTGGAGGACGGCTTTGGCGCGTTCGCGCTGCCCGTGGCTGTAGAGCCATCGTGGACTTTCGGGCATCTTGAGGACACCGATCCCGAGGATGACTGCGGGGATCATCCCCGCGCCGAGCATCCACCGCCACGCGCCGTTGCCGGCGAAGAGGTAGTTCACGAAGTAGGACCCGAGAATACCGATCGTGACCATTAGCTGGTGCATCGAGGTCAGCCCACCGCGGATCCGCGGCGGTGCGATCTCGGAGATGTACAGCGGCCCAACGACTGACGCGAAGCCGATCGCGAGGCCGTCGATGAGTCGCCCCGCAACGAGCACGGGCACGGTCGGCGCGACCGCCATCAGGAACGAGCCCGTGAAGAAGACGCCCGCCGAGAGCATGATGAGCCGACGTCGGCCGATTTGGTCGGCGAGCCGTCCGCCGAGCGCCGCGCCCGCCGCCGCGCCCGCCATCGCCCCGCTCACGACGATGCCCTCGACCAACGCCGACATCTGGAAGCTCTCGTTGATGAACAGGATCGCCCCGGAGATGATGCCGGTGTCAAAGCCGAACAGGAGGCCGTTCAGCGCGGCCATCGCCGAGACGAGATAGACGAATCGGTCCCCGTCGCCACTCAACACGTTGGTTACTACGGATGTCGACATACACCCAGGGGCTCGCCAGTTGCCACGCAAAAGCGCTACGGCAATTCCCACAGGCTACTGCGGGGAACAATGCTGTCAGTTTTCCATTCGCGGAACCGTCCGAAAAATCAAATCGCTCGGTGGACATTTGACCGGTTCTCAATACCCTTGCGAACCCCTCTCAGTGCCGTTTTGGGCCGTCTTTCGGATTCGGCGGGCCCGCGCGACGAGCCGATTTCGGTGGTTCGCCGCTAGTCCTCTGAATCGCTTCCGATCAATCCCTGTAATGTTGTCAGGCGCTCCCTCAGTGTCGGGCGCTCCTGGTCGTCTGCTTCCCCTGGCTCGTCAGACTCCTCGCTGTCGGCCCCTACAGGATCGGCAGATTCCGCCTCGCTGTCGGACTCTCCATCGTGCTCAGATTCGCCGGGCTCATCAGCCTTGTTTTGCCTGTCAGGCTCCTCGCCGGCATCCGGCGGTCCTTCGCCGTCGGCGTCCGCCGGCTTGTCGGGTTCGTCATCCCGGTCGGGTGCTGTCTCACTGCCGGCGTCTGCTGACTCATCCGCGGCTTCATCGCCGTTGGCGTCCACTGGCTCGTCGGACTCTGTACCCATGTCCGGATCTCTCTGTTCGTCGGCCGGTTGTTCACGGCCGGATTCGCTTTCAGCGTCGAGTTCGCCGAGGGGCTCGGTCGTGTCCCCTTCGCCGGCACTGAACGGACTGTGGGACGCGACTCTTTCGACGAGTGGGTCCCGATGTTCCCGTTCCCGATCGGGTTTCGCCGGCGGTTCGAACCGGAACCGCTGGCCGTCGGCAAACACGTAGAACGCGCCCGTTCGCGTGTCCTCGATGACGCGGCTGTCGGTATCGATCGCGACGTTGACGAGTCCCGCAAGCGAGTCCGTCTCGGCCGTCGCCCCGCCGCGGGCGCCGGTACTGACCGCGCCGGTCGAGATCCACTCGTCGAACGACGCCCGGTCGGATCGGAACGCGAGCCATTCCCGTTCGCGATCCGAGATCGAAAGACGGCCCGTTCGAGTGGCGTACCCGAGTCCGAACACGCCCACCAGCCCAGCGATGAGCAACACAGGACCACCCATTTTTCGAAGCGGCCCGTACGTCGCCTGGACAGTGACTTCCTTCCGTTCTTTATCCGACTTCCGGACCGTCCCGGGATCCTCGATACCATAGACACCGCCGCTCGGATCGATCGGCAGGCGATACGTTCTGGTGGTGTTGACCTCCTTTCCGTTTCTGGTCCCCGAAAGCGCCACCTCGGCGACGACTTCGAGTTCGAGCTCGCCCGGTGTTCCGCCGAGGTTCTCGTCGATGCGCTCGACCTCGGCGGCGGCCCCACTCACGTTCAGCGAAAACGGGCTCTCGATCGTCTCGCCCGGGGATAGCGAATATCGGTGGTCCCGGTTCAGCTGTCGGTTTATCTCCCAGTAGACCGTTTCGGACGCCTCCCGTTGACTCTCGGCCGATCGGAGCTCCAGAGCTGTCCTGACTGTCACACTCAGGTCACCGCCGTCGGTTGCGGTGTACGTGTACGTCAGCGCCCCCGCCAATCTGGGTGTCGTCTGCGTAAAGTACGCCGATCGGTTTTCGAGCCTTTCACCCGTCTCAAACGCCGCTGTTCCGTTCACGACGGTCGCGTGATGGTGAAACTCGCCGGCCGACTCCCATTCGGATACCGTCTCCGTCACGGTCTCCGTCCCGGGCTTGGCATGGGTCGTATACGTGAGATACCCCCCCACAGCACCGACCATCACCACCACAGCGACGACCAGCGTGAAATTGTCGGCGATACCCCTCCGGATCCGAAGCCCCCGCCCCCGATCGCGCATATAAGTTCAATTTCCGATGACTATGATATAATGGTTGGGGATGGATCGGGGTTTCACCGGCGGGAAAGAACGCGTTTGAGCCGGGACGGCGTCTCGCGGGATCGGGAGCGAACCCGGCCCGAGGCGACCACGACCGTCCCGAGCAGGTACAGCGATCCACCGAGCAGGAGATCGATTGCGACGATCGGCGCCCACGGATGGAACGCATACAGGGTGGCGATCATCCCTTCCGGGAGGACGAGCAGGTACCGATGTTCGACGAGGTAGTGACGATAGTAGCCAGTTTCGGGCGGGGCCGAGAGGCGAAGCGTCGCGTTGACGGTCGAGTGCCCCCCGATGACTGTCCGCTGTGGCTCGATATCGATCCTCTCGCTTGTCGGTTCGATATACGTTACCATCGGTACGAACCCCCCATTCCCGAGTTGATATCTGGTTGATTCGGTCGTGTTCTGCTCGATGACTCGTATCCCTGGGGCGTCGCTTTCGGCGCTCACGACGCCGAACTCCTGTGGACCGGCGGGCAGAACCATCGTCGCTGTGGCCGACAGGACCACGGCGGCTGCGAAGATCCCCACGATCAATCTGACGTCCACACCCGTCTTTCGGGACGTGTCACGTCCCGACGATCGGTCGCTGCCCACGAGTACGTCGGCCACGTAGCCGAGTACCGATGCGCCGGCCAGCAGATAGGCCAGTCCCTGCGTCCCAAGCAGCGACCGGATGCCAAGGAGCGTGGCGAGGTGTCGTTGGAGTGTCCCGAGGACGTGCTGGATCGTGCTCACGGCCGTGCCGATAGCAGGGATCGAGAGAACATTCCCGCCCGGTTGCCACGCGGTGGCGACGATCTGTGTCTCGCTGACTACCGGCTCGTTGCCGTCCTGATCGGTGAACGGGTTGGCGTCGCCACGGGTGATATATCCCCGGTCAGTTTTCTCGACGACGCGATGGGTCGCAAGTCCGCCACCCTGGATTGTTTCGGCCTGGAATGTAACGACATCTCCCTTTTCGACCGGTCCGGCAAGCGCCGACGGGATGGCCACGAACCCGTCCCCCGGATCGAGTGTCGGTTCCATGCTCCCCGTCGTGACGTATCCCAGTAGCACCGGCTGGCCGAGCACCTGCCCGGCGACCATCGCGACCAGGAAGATCGCGATGACTGCCTTTCCCACCCCCGCTAGCACCCCCCGCAGTCCCATTGTCGAAGGCTTGCCCCTCATCCTATAAAATAGTTGGTGCACGGACACGATATCGATGGGTGTGTCCGGCCGATGTACCACCTCGATCTATTCTCTGGATGCTGATATGCTCACGTATCGGGGAACTCACGGCCCGGCCCTGCTTTCACTGAGCAGATGGGTGGCCTATGACGCGTGCCTGGGGGGACCGCAATGGCTCGGGGACACGACTTTCGGGCCGACTGACAACCGGTCAGAACCGATTCCGACGTACGCCGTTCCTCTTTGCCGAACGATTCGATCGTCTGAACCGATTCAGGAGGGAGCCAGCCACCGACTGGACACCCAACCCAAGGACAGTCGTCATGTAGACCCCAGTCAGAAAGTACCACGGCTTTCGGCTAATCCCGCCCCAGCCGATGTGTGCGGCGTTTCCGAACGCGAAATACACGCCGAAAAATAACAGCCCGTACGCGATTCGCTTGTCGTCCCTGTAGGCGAAAACCACGAGCAGTCCGAGAAGGACGCCGAGCTGAAACGTGTGAATATCCATATACGAACTGAATATCTCGCCCAGGATTTCGACCATTCGTCAGTCACAGGTCGCCGAACTACGGATAAAAGCCCTCTGCCGTTATTATTGATTCCGATAATGCAATCGATTTTTGGATGATATACTCATTACATCTTCATATTCGGTTCTGACTCCAAAATAATATGTTTGAAGAACAATATCCAATTATATAATGATTTATATTGGGTCCGGTGGGCTGGGATCGCCGTCAGCTTCAGCACCCGCCCACTCGTCATACCCCACAGCCACACCGCTTTCGCCTTCCGGGCTGGTCGTGACCGATCTTTCCATACAATTGATATTGGAGCGGGACGGAGTATGGACTGTGTCTGGAACCGTCTTGGCCGCGACGGATCTGCGGGTGAGACGCGGGAGTAGTGACGTGATCGCTGGGCTCTCGTTGACTGTTCGAGATGGCGAGACGGTTCTCATACAGGGAAAAAGCGGGAGCGGGAAGTCGACGCTGTTCGAGGTATTCGGCCTGTTGTCCGATTGTTCGTCGGGTGAACTCCACATCGACGGCGTCGACGTACGGGACCTTTCGAGACGGGAGCGAGCGCTCTTCCGGCGGGACCGACTCGGGATGGTGTATCAGGATTTCCAACTGGTCCCCGACCTGACCGCCCGTGAGAACGCCCGTCTCCCACAAAGTCACGGGGGCGGACACGATCCTGCATGGCTGGAGACGATCTTCGAGCGCCTGGAGATCGGCGGGATCGGCGATCAGTATCCCGCTACGCTGTCGGGTGGCGAAAAACAGCGGGTCGCGATCGCCCGTGCGGTCGCCAACAAGCCCGGGATCGTCATCGCCGACGAACCCACCGGGCAACTCGACCCGGAAACGACCGATCGCGTCATCGCGCTGCTGTTCGAGGCCCAGGAACTCGCGGGGACGACGTTGTTGACTGTGAGTCATGACCGACGAATCACTTCCCGTTTCGAGCGTGTCTATCGACTTGCCGAAGGCACGCTCCATCGACTCGAGACGGGCGAGGAGAAACCGGGTCTGGAGTGATGAGTCACAGACGCCAGTTGCTGGCGCGGTATTCGCGCCGCGATCGGCTGTCGATGGTTGTCATCGGCGTCTCGATCGCGTTTCTGACCGGGAGCGCGTTGCTCCTCGTGAGTGCGACCGACCAGTTGGGGACGATCGCTGCCGACTTCGACACGACGGGCTACGTGACCGGGTATCAGTCGATCGAGTCGGCGGCCCGAACTGCCGGGAGTGACGCGGTGTTTCCGATCGCGACGGTACCGATCGACGGCACGAACGTGACTGTCCTGGGTGTTCCACCGGGGGCCAACGAGACGATCACCGCGGCGACGCCGGATGCCGGTCTCGCGAGCGCCCTCACGAACGGTCCACGGACCGTCGAAGTCCGGGGAACGACCGTGAAACAGATCCAAATCTCGGGGAGGCCGAGCATCGGGATGATCCCCGACAGCTGGTACCTCGCCGAGAGCACCCTCGTCGAACAGTTCACTACCGACGGCGCTGTCGTGGTCGAGACCGGTGCCAACGCCGTCGAGCGGACGGGCGTCCGTGGCGGATCGATCCCGCTACGCGGGGCCGCACACTTTTTCGTCAGTGGGACGCGGGACGCCCTCTCGCTGTTCGGCGTCATCGTCGCCGGCGTCGCCGGCCTGGTGGGCGTGATCGTCTTCAGCGTCACTCGCATGAGCGTCCGGGACCGGGCGAAGACGATCCGGGTCGTCCGGGCAACGGGCGGAACCCCGCGGGCGGTCCGCGCGCTGTTTACGGCCCGGGCCACGATCGTGACGCTTGTCGGGATCACGATCGGCTATGCGGTCGGGCTCATCGCCGCTCGCGTTGCGGTCAACGTCTCCGTCTTTCTTGGGGTCCCCGTCTCGTTGAACCTCTCGCTTTCCTGGCCGGTACTGCACGTGTTGGTTCCCCTGTACGGGGGCGTCTTGCTAACGGGTGCACTGGCCGGGTATCTCGCGTCTCGACCGGTCAGCCGACTGGCGCCCGTTCAAATCCGCTCGTCAGGTGGCGATGCCCCCACTACTGGTCGCGGGGTTCGTGACCGACTGCCGGGCTGGCTCCGTCCGACGTTGCTGGGCTTTCGGGCGGTGATCCCGACGATCGCGACGATCACCGTCTTTCTGACACTGCTGATCGTCCTCGTTTCGGCGGGCACGGCCATGGCCCCGATGGTCGATTCCGAAGCCGCGACGATCGCCGAGCCGGGTTCCAGTCATCCCGTCGCAAGCGAGGTTCCGGAATCGTTTGCGACCGTCCTTGAGGGCCGGGGCATCGCTGCGAGTCCGGAGATCTTGCTGTTCTCGATCGCCGATGGGAAACCGACGCTGATGCGTGGCGTCAATTTCTCGTCGTTCGCAACTGTCTCGGACGCGTCGCTGGTGACCGGTCGCGCCCCGCGGTCGTCGGACGAAGCGGTCGTCGGTGCGGCCATCGCCGCGCGGCGAAATCTCTCGGTCGGCGACACCGTCCTGCTGGGTGGCAGCACGCGGTCGGCGTTTACCCGAACGACGATCGTCGGGGTCTTCGATGCGCCGGGGTTCTACGGGAGCCAACTGCTGGTTTCGCTGTCGACCGGACGCACCCTCAGCACACGCGGGCCACGCCAGGTCCACGTCGTCCGGGCCTCCCGGCTGCCGGACGTAACCGGCAGCGGGATCGAAGTCGTCGACGTCTCCACGCCGGGGACCGTCGTTCAGGGCCGGGACTTCCGGACGAGCATCACCGCGATCAACCTCGGCCGGACGAACGCAACGCGGTCGATCACGATCCGGGTGGCGAACGCGTCCCGGAACGTCACTCTGTCCGTCCCGCCGGGTGGTCGAACGGAACGATCGGTGACGTTGTCGATCGGACGACCCGGTTCGTGGTCGCTTGTCGTCGGATCCACGAACCAGTCGATCACGGTCCAAAAACCGGACGCACTTCGGGTCTGGTTCCCCGAGCAGGTCCGCGTCGGGAGCACACCACGGGTCGAAGTCGCCACTGCAACCGGTGAGCCGGTTGCCAATGCGACCGTGACACTGGGGAACCGAACCGTTCGAACGGATTCGGCTGGCGTCGCCCGGATCACGGTTCCGCCCGGCGGGACTCACCTTTCTGTGACCGCCGGGAGCCGAGAGGTGACCGAACCCGTCACGGGACGTAGCGACCGATCGGGGGGCGAGGACCCACTTCTGGCTGCTCTCTCGATCGAACCCGAATCGCCCGGCTTCCGGACTCAACCGACTGCCAGCGTCCGGCTCGAAAACCCCTGGAATCGGACACTCTCGACGACGCTGACGATCCGGGGGCCGACAACAAGCCACCAGCGCGCGGTTACGCTCGATCCCGGGGCCACGACGACGGTCTCGGCACAGCTATCACGACAGCCGCCGGGCGAATACGCCGTCACAGTCACCGACGAGGCGGGGGCTGTACTCGCCCGCCGGTCGATGGTCGTAACGGGTGACGAGCGACTCGTGGCCGCGCTTGCAACTCACGGCCAACAGGGGAGTACGCCGTTTTCACGCGCCGTGTCGCTGTTATTTGGGAATCTCACGCTTCTCGTCGGCGCGATCGTCAGCCTGGGTGCACTCATGACTGTCGGTGGGCTAACGGCGATCTTCTCCCGGGGCATTCATGCCCGACGGCGGACGATCGGCATCTACCGGGCGACCGGGGCGACGCCGCGACAGGTTTTCACGCTCGTGGTCCGTGACGCCGTCGTGATCGGCACGGCCGCGCTGGGAGTGGCGTTTCCGCTGGCCTATCTCGTCCTCACGGGGCTCACCTGGACCGACGTGCTGACGGTGTTCGGCGTTTCGATCCGGCCGCTGTTTGTCCCCTGGGTCGTTGTCATGGGCATGGCAATTGTTCTCAGTCTCGTGGTTTTCGGTGCGGTCCTCGCCACGGCGACACTCCTCAGGGCACCCCCGGCGAGGGCACTCACTGGCGAGCGGACGGGAGGGGACGGTCGATGACTGGTCCCGATGGTGGCTCGCCGGCCGACGCAACCGTCACCGGGGCGCTCGCCCGTCCCTCGAAAGTCCAGTATGTCCTCGGGCTTTTCGCCGTGTTCAGCGTCGCGGTTGCCCTTCGGATGGGGCCGTTGTACCGGTCGCCGCTCCCGTTCAACCCCGACGGCATTGTCTACGCTGGCCTCGTCAGGGAGACGATCAGTACTGGTTCCCTGCCGATAGATGGACTCCCTGCTGATAGCGTTCATTTCACGGCGATGCTCGCTCTCTGGGAGACGGTCGTCGGCCACCCGGCCAGATATCTCTCACAGCCGATGATCGCCATCGTCGGGGCAGTGCCCTCTCTCGTCGGGGCTGTCTTCGCGCATCGACTGACCGGCCGATTCGCCTGGTCGCTTTCGGAACGCCGGCTAGCCGGCTTGCTCGCCGGCGTCCTGCTCGCGGTCGATGGCGTCTATCTCCACCGGTCGATGCCCGTCGACGAACAGACGATCGGGCTCCTGGTCGTCCCGCTCGCTGCACTCGTCCTGGCTCGGTCGGTCCAGACTGCAAACCGCCGTTGGTATCTCGTTCTCGGGATGCTCCTCCTGAGTTTGCCGCCGTTGCACAATCTCGATAGCGTGGTCGCGCTGTTCGTCCTCGTCCTGTTCGTCGTTGTTCGTCGACTCAGCGCTCGCAATCTCGGCGTCGGGAGCCTGATTGCCGTCGTCTTTCTGGGCTACTTCGTCGGCTATTCGTGGGGCATCCCCGCGTTCACGCCGGCAACCGTTATCCAGTCACAGCGGGTCAGCTATGCCCCCGGACTGTTACTCGCCTGGCTGCTTCTCGTCGGCCTGGTGCTGGCACGCTTTGCCCGTCTCGGAAGCCGGACACAGCGATTGTTGCTCTCCGGGGCCTTCGCGAGCTTCGTTGTGATCGCGGCTGTCAACGCTGTCCAGCCCGTGTTTCCGGGTATGGGGACGACGCCCGAGACAGTCGTCTTGCTGGTGGCCCCCCTGCTGGTTCCACTGACGATCGCGGCCTGGGCGGTCCCCCTGGGCGACCGCTCGGCCCCGGAATGGGTCGCGCTGTTGGCACTGCTCGGTGCCGGGTTCGCCATCGCGGGGATGTCCTTTACGGCGGCGCTCACCCCCGAATACTACAACACCGCGTATCGTGTCCAGACGTTCCTTCATCTGCCGATAGCCGTCTTCACTGCGGTCGGGACCGGGACACTCCTGCGTCGTGCGGCTGTGAGCGTATCGTCCCCGTCGTGGCGACAGGTGTTGACGACGGTAATGGTCGTCGGGGTCGTCGGCTGTATGGCGCTTTCCATCCCGGTCGCGTTCGGTGGTTTAGAGTATCTCCCGTACAAGGGCGTCACGACCGCCGGGGAGTTCGATGCCGCGACATTCAGCGTCTCGTCGCTGCCGGAGTGGGCCAGCGACGATCACATCTCGCGTGTCTCCCGGTACTTCACGCCCCACTCATCGGGCGCGAACGCGGCGGTCCGCCGCGTCACACCGGTCTTCGACTGGATCACGGGCGGGCCCCCGCCAGACTGCCCGACAGTCGTCCAGTCCTCCTGGACAACGACCGGCGCACAGGTGTTTCCCCAACAACCGGTCGTGATCGATCCATCCCGACTCTCGACGTTCCTGCAGGTGAACGATCGGATCTACAGTAATTCGGCACCGGATCCGATCACGATCGTCCGTCCGCCCGGCCCGTCGAAAACCTGTTGACTAGCTTTTCGACGAGGGCTCGACTTCGTTGTCCTGCCGGTGTTGGGCCGTGTCATCCGGCTCCGCTACGTCCGTCACCGGCACTGACTCCAGAAGCGAATCGATCACTGCATCGATGCTTCGATCGGTCAACTCGGCGTCCGTGCTGCGGATCAAACGATGGCGCAAGACCGGCTTGGCGAGTTGCTTGATGTCGTCGGGGAGGACGTACCCCCGGCCGTGAATCGCTGCGCGAGCCTTCCCGGCGTCCATTAGTGTAAGCGTGGCTCGTGGTGACGCCCCGATGTCGATGTCGGGTGAGGACCGGGTGGCTTCGACGATGCCGAGAATGTACGCCTTGACGGTGTCGTCGACGTACTGCTCGGTCACTTGCTCACGGAGCGAACGGATACGTTCCTCGCTGATGACCTGCTGGATACGGTCTGCATCGAGCAGCGGGTTCGCATCGAAGCGATCGAGCAACTTTCGCTCGTTGTGCTGATCGGGTATATCCACGAGCAATTTAAACTGGAAGCGATCGCGCTGGGCTTCCGGGAGTTCGAACGTCCCTTCCATCTCGATGGGGTTCTGGGTCGCAATCACCATGAACGGATCCGGCAGGGAGAGGGTGTCGCCGTCGATCGTCACGTGGCTCTCCTGCATGGCCTCGAGCAGTGCGGACTGTGCCTTCGGCGTCGCCCGGTTGATCTCGTCGGCGACGACGATGTTCCCGAAGATCGGCCCCCGCTGGAGTTCGAACTCGCCGGTCGGTTCGCGATAGATCCGTGTCCCCGTGATGTCCGCCGGGAGGATGTCCGGCGTCATCTGGATGCGTTTGTACGTCAATCCGCTGGCTTCCGCAAACAGATTCGCGATGGTCGTTTTGGCCACGCCCGGGACCCCTTCGAGTAGCACGTGACCACGCGTCAGCAACGAGATGGTGAGCCGCTCGACGATCTCTTCGTTCCCGACCAGGACAGTCCCGATTTCCTCACGCAGCGCATCATATACTGCCTCCGCGTCACTCATTGTCTACAGTTCTGTTGAGATGACAGTAATATGTTTGCCATCCGGCGTGGCGCGTACATCGCTGACCGAACGGGCGAAACAAACAGGGTGTCAGAACCAGTGTATTCGAGTGTGACTGCACACGCCCGGTGGATTGCCGTTGTCTGCTGTCTCATCATTGGTGTCAGTGGGATGGCTATCACTGTCGGGGCGGCAGCTACCGGGGATGTCACGGCGGCCCAGCCGGTCGCGGAGCAATCCCCGTCGTTCGGGACGATCGTACAGCAATCACCCGCCGGGGAGGCGGAAAACGGCACCAGCGAGAATCGGACCGACCATCACAGAAACCCGACGAACGTGTCCGGGGACGGGTCCCCGTCTGCAGTCAAACGCTGGCTCGCCGGATCGATGGCGGGACGGCTCGAAGGCAGCGCGATCAATTTGAGTCAGGGCAACTACCAGCTGGCGAGTTCGGTGCTAGGCGAGGGGTTCGGTGACGACCTGGACCGGTACGTCAACGTTGCGGGTGACACCGATTCCCGCCAGGACGATCAGGTCGCGAGGACGTTCAACGAGACTCACCAGACCCAAAAACAGTATACTGCGCAAGTCAGCGAGTTCGAACGGTTGTCCGCGGCGTATCAGGCTGCCAGAGAGGCGGGTGAGATTGAGCGGGCCCGTCGACTCGCAAAGCGACTCGCACGACTGGCCACAGCAATCAACGAGACCGGCCGGACTCTCGTTGGGCGATACGACGCATTATCGAATGCCACTGGGGCTTCACTCGACGACGGACGGCAGGCTGTTTTGGACACAACAAACCGGACGGTAGCAGACGCCCAACGGGTGGTAGATCTCTCCCTGGTCCGGACGGAGCTTCGAATCACGTCGGTTTCGCCGACAGCGTCCTACGACGAGCCACTCGTAATTACGGGGCGCTACGTGGCGGCCAACGGCACAGCCGTCGGTGACACCGCGGTCGCGCTGGCTGCCCCCGGTCCCGGCTCCCAGACGACCACGGCGGCAAATGGGAGTTTCCGACTCACCCATCGTCCGACCGACCTCGAAACTGGCGTCCGGAACCTCACGGTCACTGCCACCCCCGACGACGCCTCGGTGTATCTCCCCGCTACCACGTCGATCTCCGCCGATATCTCCTCGATCGAGCCACGGATTACATTCGCTGCCGTCTTCGACCGGATCGCGTACGACGAGTCGCGAGCAGTCGCCGTCGATGTCACCGTGAGTGATCGCCCCGCCGGTGGCGTGCCAGTCGAGATCACGCTGGACGGAACGACACTTGCAACCGGCCGAACGACCGAATCCGGGACGTTTCAGTCCACTGTGGGACTCCCGGCAACCGTCCAAAACGGGACGATAGAACTCACCGCCCACGCTGGGGCGGCCGGACAGGCACTCTCCGAGGTGAGCGCGACTCGGAGGGTCGTCGTCGAACCGACGCCGACGACGCTGTCTCTCGATACGGCCAACGGCAGCGTGATTCGCGTTCAGGGCAGACTGACGACTGTCGACGGTGGTTCGGTCCCGGACCAACCCCTGGATCTCAGCGTCGACGGAGTAGTGGTCGAGACCGTCCGAACCAACGCGTCAGGTTGGTTCGCCGCCTCGACCGACGGGAACGGTGTAGCGATCGGGGACGCAGTGACCGTCACCGCCGTCTACGACCAACCGACCACGAACCTGGGACCATCGCAGGCGAGCGCTATCGGTGAGCGGACACCGCGGGGACTGAACGGACAGGAAGGGGCTGCGGGGCCGAATGATTCGGGCGGCGGGCTAGCCGGACTACCGTGGGGTCGCCTCTTGAATCCGATCGTCGTGGGTGCTGGCGTCGTTTCCGTCGCGAGCTTGCTCGTCGCCGGGTATTTCTGGCGTCGGCGTTCGCCAACACGGGCGGAACCAGCGCCACAGTCCGATCAATCCGGGACGGAGACCACACAGTCACCGGCACCGACCACGGTGACCTTAGCGGACGTCGAGACGGTGCTGGAACGCGATGGGGCCGACGCAGCCGTCGTCTCTCTGTACACGGTTGTCGGCCAATACGCTTCCGCGGACACGCGTCCGGACCGAACGCCGCGCGAGCGCTATCGTGCTGTCAGGGACACACTGTCAGCCGAGCAGTCGAGTACTTTCCAGCGGGTGACTGCCCTATACGAACAGGCGGTGTTCGCCCCGGAAACCGTCTCCCCGGACCGGATCAAGGATACGATCGCCGCGGTCAGGCAAGGATTCGTCGACGACGGCAACGCGCCGGCCGACGACTAAGGTTGATTCCGGCGATCAGGGGTCGTCGTCGACGGGTTCTTGGTGTCCGGATCGCCGCGCAGCGAGCTGTGTGGCGATCCGGGTGACGCGATCGCGATCCCAGTCCGGGTGTCGCTTCGAAACGAGGTCGACGATTTCCGATTCGGTGAGCTCGATGTCCTCGACCGTCGGTGAGCGCCGACCGAACCGATCGCGGATGTCCCGTCCACACTTGCGTAGCAGGACGACGCCACCGACGAGCGCCGTTCCGAACAAGAACTGTGCGAGTGGGCTCGACCGGATCACGTCGAGTGCCTGGACGAGCGGGGGCACCTCGCCGGAGTGAGTGTAATCGAACCGCACCCGCTCGCTCGCACTGAACAGCGCCTGTGCGAACGCCCGGTTGTCCCCGCGATCGAGCATCGAGTTGATGAACACGCTTGGATCGCTGAGGGTCAGGACAGTCCCGTTCTCGAGGGACTCTCGCGTGAGGATCGGATACGCTCGCATCGACTCCTCGTCGTCGAGGTCACCGTCCCGGTTCTCGTCGGCGTAGGCGTACGCTGAGGTCTCCGCCATGATAGCTCCATCGGTGCCGTTCGGCATCACCACCCACGAGGGGTAGTTCAACGCGAGTTCGTCGACACCATCGATCCCGCCCTCGACGCCGTCGACTCTGCCCTCGGCCGACTCACTGACGGTCGTCGCCAGCGGGAAGGCCGGCGAGCGCCCGTGATTGCGCTCGTCACGGAGTACGGTCCCATCGATCCGGGCCGTAGCCTTGATTCCGGCGAGCAACTCGTTCGCGCCGGGTCCGAAGTCTCCACTGACGAGAAGGGTTCCGCCACGTCTGACGAAGGCGTCAATCCGTTCGAGTTCCGCAGACGTGTAGGGCTCGCTCGGGCCGAGGACGACTGCGAGCGTCCCATTCCCCGGCAATCGGTCGTACGTACTCGTGTTCCCGAGGACGGCACTGTCGGTGGTTGCATCGGCGACCGCTCGAAGATCCGCCGTCCCATCCCAGCCGTAGTTGAACGCGCCGAAGGCTGTCGCTGACGTCGCGGCGCCAAACAGAATCACAACGACAACGGCGATCGTCAGGGCCAAAGCGACGGCTTCCGGAACGGTGACGTTACGCAAGCGTTTCATCGGAACACCCCCTGTGGGAGGACCGCGAGAACCCGTCTGAACACGAGATACGTGAAAACGACGAGGCCGAGCAGGATCACCCACCTGAGTCGGGTTCGCCACCGCGGCGTGAGATTGAACGGGGCGGTGAGTGCAGTCACGACGAGGACGCCGATCAGCGTGAGGACGAAGTACAGCTCATAGGAGAGTGACTGCAACGTCACGAGGACGAGCAGCACGCTCACTGCCCAGGCGAGCACGCCCACGAGATACTGTTGCCGTCGCCTCGTTGTCACGATGGGACCAGCGTGGCGCGACCGGTTAGATGCTGCGATTCAAATCATCTCGAAATCTGTGCAAAAACCAAGAGCTTTCAATCGGGATGCCGGCTTCAATAGTAATGTGGCCGTGGGGACACGCAGCCGTCGGATATCTGTGTTACGTCGGGATCGCCACGATCACCGGCGACCGTCGGTACGGACTGCCGGTTGTGGCCGTGCTGATCGGGACCCAGTTTCCCGACCTCATCGACAAACCGCTTGCCTGGACGGTTCCGTTGTTGCCGGCCGGTCGTTCGCTGGCCCACTCGCTGCTCACGACCGGGCCGGTTCTCGTTGGCGTGCTGGTGATCGCACTTCGCCTTGCCGTCAGTCGGTCTCAACTGGTGGCCGTCATCGGATTCGCGCTGGGTCACGTCACCCACGTCCTCGGGGATGGGCTCTATCCGTTTGTCGACGGCGTCTACGGCGACCTTTCGTACCTGGCCTGGCCGGCTCTTCCACTGCCGGAATACGAGACTGGCCGGAGCTTTCTCGCGCACTTCCAGCAGTTCGAGCTGACTGGCCCCGTCCGCTTCGAGTTCGCCCTCGTCGCCCTCGCGGCCATCGTCTGGGCGATCTTGCGGGTCCGGTCGGATTCCCGCTCCGCCTGGCTCCAACGGCCCTCGGAGCGCAATTAGTCGACCGCGTCGGGACGGTCGCTTCTGTCTCCCCAGACACACCGCACGATCCCGTCGGCAGCGTCGGGAAACTCGATCCGCACCGGCTCCTCGAGATGTCTCGTGAGCCCTGTTGCAAGCAGCGAGACGACTGGTTGGTCGAACGCCCCGACGTGACCACACGTACTCCCCGCGATCTCGAACCGCGCCTCGTTTTCCGCCGGGCGGATCGTCGCTTCGACGCGTCGTGCCAGCCCGAACTGCTCGACGACGGCATCGCCCAGCTGGGTCGTGAACTGTTCGAGATCCGCTGTTTCGGCTGCTATCGTTTCGAACTCCTCGTAGAGTGGTCCCCCAGTCGGGTGCAGCGAAACGCCGCGCTCGCGTTCGTCGCCGGTCACGACGAACACCGACCGGAGGGCCTGTCCGTCGGGGATCGTATAGTGGCGGTGAGCCGGGACGTACAACCGCGTGTCCCGTTCGCCGAGGGGCACGTAGAGGCGTGTCTCCTGGAGCCCGAGTTCCGTGACGATACTGGCCCCGTTCTCGGCAGTCGCGTCGAAGATCCGCTCGGTGACGCTGGCCGCGTGGAACGTTTCCGGCGTGATGAATCGGGTCAGGACTGCCGCGAAGATTCCAGTGGCACCGAACGCAGCGAGAACCGTCTGCACATTCGGGAGCAGCAAAGCGCCACCGAACGAGACGAGCCCAATCCCAACGAACGCGATGGCGGTTCGACGATAGGTGGTCCGTTTGGCCTGCTGGAACTGTTCACGGAGCCGGTCGTTCTCGGCTCGCAAGACCGCCAGTTCGGCCTCACTAACTCTGTCAGACTCGCCACCGTCGTCAGATTGCCTGCTCGGTTCGACCGTGTCCTCCGGTGTGTGCATACTCATCCTGTCTCACCGTCGACGAGCCCCAGCGCAACGAGCTCGTACCGATGGATGGCGTAACTACTCGTGGCGACGACCGCAAAGAGCGCACCCGCCGCGACGAGTACCGACTCGCTCCAGACGAACGCCACCAGTGTTGTGCCCGAGAGGATAACGCCGAACCCCGTCCCGGTGAGTATCGTGTGGATCGAGAGTCCCTGTTCTGCGAGCACTGCCAGGACCAGGAGTATTGGTCCACTTTCGATGATTGCAATCATTCCAAGCGGGGCGTTCGGAGCGACGACTCCGACACCGACTTGTGTCAGTGCAACCGCCGCGATCCGTGCGTCGAGCATCCATAGGAGGATTCCAACACCGAGCGTTGCCACCGCGAGCACGGGGCTGCCTGATCCCAGCCCCAGCCCAGTAGCGAGCCAGCCGAGTGTAGCCAGGATTGCGGCAAGCCCGGGAATGGTCGCCCCGGGAGTTTCGCTATGACTCATGGGGGACCTCCTGGCTCCGTCGTGAGCGGCCGGCACGCAATGTCGCGTCGAGCCGATCACCCGGCACAACCTCGAACGCTTGGGTCCGTGGGTATCGGTCGAGTTTCCCTCGGAACTCCTCGAAAGCGACGTATCTCCCGTAGGTCGTTTCCATCTCCGCGAGTGCGTACGCTTCGAACAGTGCGTTCGGGGTCAGAAAGGCCATGACCTGATTGCCGCGCTGGACCGCGAGTTTCACGGCCTCTTGCAGTTCTTCTCGATGCGTGTCGTCAGTCGCGATCACGAACAACCGCGTCTCTTCGGTGTTGCTCACTTGATTGACTGCCCCGAACAGCGGCTCGTCAGTGACCCGTTCGACGTGTGCTTTGCGTGAGGCGTAATAGGGCCGGAGCGTCGTTCCATACGTCGTTGTGTCGCCTTCAAGCACCGCTCCGACCGTGTTCGCCTGTCTTGTGGCTCGGTGTTTCCGGTCGCTTGGGGACTGTCGTTCCGACGGCGTGAGTTCGTACAGTCGGGTTCGGATCGACTCGTACTGATCTCGTGTGAGTGATGGAGTGGCCCGTGCGGTGATTCCGCCCTCGTCGAGCGTCGTGAGTCCGATCGGATCGTCGAGTCGCTCGGCGACGTCGGTCATCGCTACCAGTATCGTCCGCAAGTATTCGAACTTCGTCCGGCCCTCCTCGCCATCGGCAAGCGTGGCGCGGTGATCGACGACCAGCATCGTCTCGCGGTCGGCCTGGGCCTCGAACTCCCGAACGTACGTCTCGTTGAGTCTGGCGGTTGCCTTCCAGTCGATCCGGTTCGAGGGGTCGCCGGGGACGTACTTCCGAAGTCCCGCCGGATCGAGACCACTCCCGCCGCGTCGGGCACGACGGCTGCCGTACGTTGCGGCGATTTCGCTCCCGCCGGCACCGACCCGGAGATTCCGGGGAACGTGTGGATCAACGACGAGTTCGGGTGTGGCTCCGATCGAAACCGTCTCTTCGAAGCGGCCATGCCGGTCCCGGAGCGTGACGGTGGGTGCAGGGAGTGTGAACGTCCCGGCGACCGGCCAGGCAAGCTCGAACGTGGCTGTGATTTCGCTGTCGGTTGGGGCTACGGTGTGTCTCCCCGGCTCACCTCGCACCCCGGTCGGGGCTTCGGGCGCGATCTCCATCTCCAGCGCCGTGAACTCTCGCTGGACGCGGAGCGTGACTGTCGTCGATGCGTTGACCGACTCGCGATGCTGGGGGAGTATCTGGTCGACTGTCGTCGTCTCGACCGTGCGTGCGAGCCGGCGGGTAAAGCGGTACTGCTCGGTCAGGAGCCACGCCGAAAGCAGGACAGCACCCGAAAGTAACGTCGGCGCAGCGAACACGACCGCCAGTGCTGGGAGGATGGCGATCGTGGCACAACTGGCACCAAAGCGACGCGTGGCTCGCATTATACTGCAGTTGTCGGAGACGACATTGAAAGTGTTGGTGGAGAATCAATCGCGCCCGTCACGTTTTCCCGTGCGATGCGCAACCGCTCTGGGCTATCCGGGGCTCTGATTCAGATTGCGATAGATTCACTCAGCCGCTGGCGAGCGCTTGCCACGATCAACTGCTCTCAAAACCAATCAACCAGTCTGGAAGATACGAATGGCAAATCAATAGAACTAATTGTCCAACTGATGACTAACCCGGTAATGGTGCAGGTTGCCGTTATCATTCCGTATAGTCCGACACACACCGCACCTGAACAGTTAGCCCGCGCGACGCGATCTGCATCACAGCAATCGGTTTCGACGGAACTGTACGTTGTTCACGATCTCGAACAGCAGGGGCCTGCGTGGGCTCGAAACAAAGGGTTGGATGAAGCCACTGAGCGCTATATCGCCTTTCTGGATGCTGACGACGTCTGGAAACCGAACAAACTCCAGCGCCAGCTTGATCGACTCGGCGAGACCGATGCAGGCCTCTGTGTTGAGGGACCGCCGATCTCACAGCGGGCGTTCGTCCGGGGGGTTCTTTCCAACGAGATACTTTCACTTACGTCGTCTATCATTATCGACAGCGACCAAGTTGCTGTTCGCTTTGATGAAGGCCTCGACCGTCGTGAAGACCATCTGTTCATGCTAGGGGCAACCAGCCAGGGCGGAGTCTGCTTTGTCCCGGATCTCGTCGAGATCAACAAGCACGGCCGTGGCCTGACCAACGAGACGACCTTCGAGATGCACATCCGGTCAGGTCACGAACTTGCCGAGAAAATCGAAGCTCAACTCCCCGAATTTGCGGAGTATTTACCATCTCTCCGGCAAGGGCTCCGGTTCGCTGTCGCCCGCCATGAGTTTATCGACGGCTATTATCTCCGTGCATGCCGTGGGTTTCTTTCGGCGGCGGCGATCGATCCACGTTCTCCGAAGGCAACGAAAGCACTCGCAGCAAGCCTCCTCTCGCTCGTTGAGCCCATTTTGCGGCAAGTTGGCCTGAGTGTGTGGTCGCCAGAGTGATCTATCCATGAACGTCCCCCGAACAATCAGCAAACTCTTTGGCTGGTCAGTCATTGCGAACATTGTCTCACTTGCTGGCATTACGTACTTCGCCGGTCAACTGGGGAGTGCAGGTATTGGTTCGTTTTTCCTTTTTCAATCCCTGATCCAACTCGCGGCGCTTGCCGGCGGCTTCGGTATTAATATCGGTGTCGAGAAGGAGATCGGCCGGGGCCGGCCCGTTCATATCGTTTTTCCCGCGGCACTTGTGATCGTTGCCGGTATTCTGGTAGTGATGGGCGTGGTCTTGTTTTTTACTGCCCCCTATCTCGATTCGTACCTCGGCGTTTCGGTTGTCCCGGTGCTCTTTCTTGGGATTGTCCTCCGACAATTGTTTGCCGTACTACAGTCAGCGTTGCGTGGTGCGCAACTCGTCGAAGAGACCGCTGTGTTCTCCGCGCTCCGAAAAATCGTTTGGATCGTCGGTGGCATTGGATTTTTGGAGGGAGGATATTCGGTCCGTGCACCGATTTATTCGAGTATACTCGGACTTCTCTGCGTAGTTGGGATTGCTGTATATCGGTTACGTCCACGAATGCAGCGGCCAGAACTAGCGGACGTGAGATCGGTTGCATCAGTCGCGAAATGGGCGTGGATAAGTAGTGTCGGCGGTGCGGTCTATAATTGGATGGACGTCACTTTACTCGGAGTATTCCTAGGTCCCGCTGCCGTTGGGGTGTACGAAGTGGTGTGGCGGGTTGCCAGCGCAACGTTATTGTTTACCCAGGCAGTCCGACGGACGGCGTTCCCTCGCATTGTTCGGGCGGGTGGGAATGCCGATTTTGCGTCGGTGGAAGCGTTGATCACGCGCTTCATGACTCCTTCCCTCTATTTCGTATTGCCTGGTTTTGTCGGTACGCTTGTTGTCGGCCGGGAATTACTTGGGATCGTGTTCGGTCCGGAGTTCGCAGCAGGAGGCCTGATATTGGTCATTTTGATGGTAGAGAAGATCCAGCGGGCGGTATCGGTTGTCCTCATCGGGCCGGTATATGCGATTGACCGTGAGGATATTGATGCAAAATCAACGGCAGCAGGTATCGTCTCCAATCTGATATTAAACCTGGCATTGATTCCGGTGTTCGGAATTGTGGGGGCCGCAGTGGCGACGATGCTTTCGGAAACGCTAAACTTTGGAATCCACGCGTGGTGTCTTCGAAAATACGTGTCATTGCGGATCCCGTGGCGGGAAATTGGCTCCTGCCTTGGTGCAGCTGGTATCATGGGGATCGTCATTTGGGGTGTGAAGCTGATGTATCCGGTTGAAACAATTGTTTCGCTCACAGCCGTTATCGGACTAGCTATTGTGACATATGTGAGCGTGACTGCCTTCGATCCAGTCTTGCGTTCGAAAGGCCGAAGCAGTATTGCGTCAGTCCTGAACACGGAACAAGATGCCCAATAGCGTTTAGAACACCTCCCACGAAATCGTAAAACCCCTGCTTACCGCCGACTCGACCTACTGTTTTCTTGGTGCCACGTAACCGACTCTCCCGTAGAACCAGTTTCCTGTTGGTTTTTTTATTAAATCGTGCTACTACAACTGGTGGTACTCCCCTACATAGCAGATATATTTTTATGACTTCACGTTAACGCCTATATTATGAGATAAAAAACATTTAGCACCATCAAAAACATCTATGCCTGCTACTTTGTTTGCTGGATGACCCTCACCTCCTACGTCGAAGTCGGGGCCAATATTTTCGACGAGGAATGGGATTTAGCGATCATCCTGGATGGCTGCCGTGTCGACGCCTTAGAGCAAGTCGCGGACGAGTATGCGTTTCTTACCGACATCCAGACCGCCACATCACTCGGCTCGTCGTCGAAAGAATGGATGGTGAATACGTTCCAGGAAACCCACCGAAGTGAGATCGCTGAAACGATCTACATCACTGGCAACGGCTGGGAGAACGATGTCCTCCGGGAGGACGTCCCGTTCTCCAATTGGACGGTCACGAAGGGAACGTGGGCCAACGACAATCGATTGGTCGACCGATTGCTTTACCGTCCAACCGCCACCGAGGCGGATTTCGAGCACCTCATTCATCAGCAACTGACAGACATCAACGGTGTCGACGCGTTCTGCCCGAAAGAGCTGACTGACTTGACAATAAAGGCGGGCAGGGAAAACGACGCGGAACGCGTGCTCGCCCATTACATGCAGCCTCACCAACCGTATATCCATCGCGCCGCCGCCGGGAATCCGGCCACTGAAATCGACAGCGATCCGTTTGGACACCTCGGTGAGGGCAACGACGATGCCGTCTGGGAGGCGTACCTCGACAACCTCCGGCATGCCTTAGATCAGGTAGCCGTTCTACTGGCGAATTTCGACGGCGATGTCCTCATCACCGCGGATCACGGCGAAATGTTCGGCCGACCACCGTTTGCAGGCCATGGTGAAGGGATCCCTCACCCGGCATTGAAACGTGTTCCCTGGGTGAAAACGACAGCTAGCGATCAGTCGACCCGGCAGCCGGACGTCGAGATGTCAACAGAGCAGATAGACAATACAGCGGAGCGACTTTCGGCTCTTGGATATCTGTAGTGGACTTCTCACGGATCGTCGACTCGAGCGCGTCTCTACGACGGTACATCAATTACAGAATTCTAACGATATAGCCCCCGCTGAATAGATTTTGTGATTCCGTCGCTCTGCAATGGGGGGTGCTTCTTCACGATCGACGCGATAGCCTTGGCAAGTGTCTGTCTCGCTGATCGCCCGAATGTCATCCGTAGCGAACTTCCAGAGTCCGGACTCCCAGACGTAGATCGCGTGGCTTTCATATGCCGAGATCCACTCGCTTGCCGACCATTGTTGTCGGGTGTAGTGGCCTTCAGTAACAGATGTCCGATCCGGGTTTGAATACATCACCCAGGGGGCGATCGACGCTACCTGTGTGACAATAAACAGTATTGCGAGGAGACTGATTAGCAACGTTTTCATCGGTCTGCGGTCTGCCGATGTGTATATAACGCCGACTGCACTCGCGGATAGTGGAATGAGGAGAAACGAGAGAAACCGGATCGGATCGACCGCGGTCAAACGCCCCATCGACAGCGAGACGGCGTAGAGAATCGCCACCACGCCGGCTGCTGCTCCTAATCCTTGTACCCACCCGGGGAGCCTGCGTTTTGATACGATTCCACACGCGATGATACTCGCGAAAAGACCGAGAACGACTATTGCCATCGACGCAATCGTTTCGCGGACGCCGCCGGCACTCCCACTAATCCCTGCCACCTCGCCGCCAGTCGACGTTACCACCGACTTGATTACGCTCACGATTATCCATTCGGAGAAATCCAGTGTCAAGAAAACAAAAATCAGGGTGAATGAAAGTATCCCAAATATAACGAACGGGCCAACACTTGACCGGGGTTGAGTAATTGTCTTCAGCCGGTCCGGAGTCAAGCCAAATGCACCGATACTAACCGCAAGAGACCAGCAAAGCAACGAAATCAACAACATCGAAATCGATAGATGATGAGTGAGTGTGACCGCACAAATGAATATAAACCCCAGGAGATCGGTTCGCTTCGACCGACTCCACACTGTGAGCATGATGACTAGGGCAACGAAGACAATTCCGAGCGATTCGGGGACGAATTTCGACTGAAACCCGATCAGCGTTCGTGTCGAGCCGAAAATGAGTGCCCCCAAGCCCGCTCCGGACGAGGAAATCACATCCCGCAACGCCAAAAACAGGGCAACGGGAGCTATGAGACTAACTAACGGCACATACTTTGCAGCCACTTCCAGGGGGATGAAATTGGACAGGCCGGCAGTTAGCATATACATTAGCGGATACGAGTAGTTGTGTTCAAATGTACTATATCCGGGAGTATGCTCCAGTAACTCCGTTGTAAGCAGCAGATTATTATACGGATCATGTCCGTAGAGGCCGATCTCAACCGGGTCCACGACGATCAACTTCGCGAGAAGTACAGTCAAGAGAATCAGCGACAGGATCTGAACATCGGTGAGTCGGCCGATTGAAACTGCAAGCGTTGTCCAAGCGAATATCCCCACGAGAAGAATGTACCCTAGCCACAGGTTCATTTGAGGTCTGAAGACTATGAAGGTGGCAATCGCCAATAAGGAAAAATATATCGAGAAGACGCTACGTGCTGGAATCCGCATGGTACTGAGTTAATGTAGATCGATTTTAAAATAGTATTGGTTGTCCATATGTAACGTGCTTATTGGGATGTTGGATCAGCAGTCCTCATCGCGCGACGGTCATCTCCATGGTGGTCGGCGCCAGCTCCCACCCCGTTGTTCAATATCGTCCGGGAGCAAGAGGAAGAGTTACAGTCATTGAATCTACCTTTTTGATTGAGTGGTTCCATGAACGTCGCATTCGTCACCGCTGAATACCCGCCGAAGAATATTGGGGGTGCGGGCATCAGCAGCAAACTCATCGTCGATGAACTACGGCGGCAGGATGTCTCTACTGACGTCTTTGTTCTCAACGGGGACGACCGGCAAGTGAACCGGATCTCATCAAACCGGTACGAACATCCAAGCGGTGGGGCCTATCCCGTTCCCGAGGAGATCGGGGAGAACCTGAGCGTCCTTCATACACTTTCAGACTTGGCGGAGTATGATGTCGTTCATTCCTATAACACCGGTCATCTTCCCGCCGTCGTCGCACGCGCTTCCCCGCCAGTCGTAGCCACCATCAACAACCACATGTGGGTCTGTGTCGACCCGACACAGTTTTTGAAAGACGGGTGTCCACCGTCAAATCCGCGGCAAGTGTATCGATATGCGGGGACGGCCGGCTATTCCGGGATCCGACGGATCGGGCGGGTTGGCCTTGAGTACCTCGGTCGGTCCATGGCGAAACGGGCCGATGCGATCACTGTTCAAAACGAGGGTATGAAACACGTTCTCAGCCGGTGTGGCTACGCTGTGGATACCATCTCCGTCATTCCCAATTTAGTCGATCCCCAGTTCTTCGTCGAGAACGATGGGACGGAGGCCGACGAGAAGCGGACACTCGTCTTTTTGGGACGACTCGTCGAAAACAAAGGTCCAGTGCACGCGGCGAACGCCTTCGTTGATCTTCCCCGGGACATTCATCGCAACTGGGAATTTCACATCTACGGGCAGGGCCCACAAGCGTCCACAATCGAACGACTGATTGACACCAGCCCGGCGGAGGTCGATATCGAGCTCAAATACTCGCCATACCCGGAATTACCCGCTGTGTATCGGAGTGCAGATGCCCTCTTTCATGCTTCGCGATACACTGAACCCTTCTCACGGACGTGGTTAGAGGCGATGGCGTCGAACACGCCGATCATCTGTTCGAGGAATCCGAGCTCGGAAGCAGTCTTGTCCGACGTGGCAGTGCTGTATGACCTCTTCGACGAGGGTGAGCCACAAGCGACGTTGGCCGACGTATTGAGGCGAGACGACCTTCAGCGCCTCGCGCGGAAGGGGAGAGAACTGATCGAACGCTATCGACCTGCCGTCGTTTGCACCGAGTATATCGACCTCTACGAGGACGTGATCTGATTTTCGCCATTTTGGGATCGCCCGGCATAGACGGTTGTCGTGCGACCGGCGACCGATTCCCAGGAGAACTGCCGGGACGTCTGGGCGAATGCATCTATGACGCGCCTCTGGACCTCCCGCTCGGAGTCGAACTTTCGAATTCGATCGGCCACTGCGCTCCCATCCCTCTCGGCTAGAAAGGCGTCTTCACACTCGATCATGTGCCGGAACGCGGGACAATCCGTCACGATCGCCGGGACGTGCCAGCTAAGCGTGTGGCTGAGTATTCCGGACATCGACGTATGGTGTTCGTAGGCGAGCACTACCACGTCCGCCTCCTGAAATGCTTCGAATAAGGTTTCCTCCGGGACGAACTCCGTAACCCATTCGATCCGGTCGTTGACTCCAAGCTGGTCGGCTATGGACCGGATTTCGCGAAAATATTCCTCGTTCCCGATGCCCCCGACGATTCTCAGTTCGACGTTCTCGATGGACGGGAGTGCACTTATCACAACCTCGTGTCCCTTTATGGGGCGAATCCCGCCTGGCAAGAGGATCGTGTCGATCTCCCGTGGATGTCGATCGACGTTGTCGCGTGCGACGACTCCGTGTTCGATAACGGTCACTTTCGGGTGGTGTCGCTTCCAGATCAGTTGCTTTCGACCGTCCGTATGTACGATGACTGTATCGACAAAGCAGTACAGCAGTTGATGATACAGGAACAGCAGCGTTGGGGCAGGGAGGTTGTCGAAGCGTTCGTGTTGTGTCATTACGACCCGGGTCCGCAACAGGATGCAGATACCCAACAGCAGCGGGAACGAGAGCAGATATCGACCGAAGGCGTACTGCACGTGGACGACATCGCGCCTGAACAGATTGCTGAGCAGCGTTCGATTCAACAGCGCGATCCCGCTTCCTCGGAGATGAATCGGCTCGTTGTCCCACGGGACGACTGCAACGTCGCATGAGTTGCGGAGCTTTGGAACGAGAGCCCGGCTGTAGGTTGCCAACCCGCCATTCCGATTCCAGGGGGAGATAAACGTAACTGTCGGTGGCTCGCCAGTCATTATTTATACCCGAGCGCTTCGAGTCGTCGCTCGATGTTTCCATCAACGTTTTCAGACGGACGCTTCCCATCGCCAGTCTCCCGTCGGATCCGCTCTTGGACGTGCGTTTCAAGTTCGGAACGCAATCCCTGATCGGCACAGTCCGCGTACTCGACGGCATTGGACCCACAGTCACGCTCGCACCTGCAGGTTTCCTGGTGTGTCCGTACCGCATATCGCTTGAGATGGCTGTGATTGTCTTCCCCCTGAACCTGAAGAAAGACGGGCCGATCCCCGTCTCGGTCCGCAAGCGCTGATTCTCCCGGGAGATCGGCGTCCCTTCCAATCATATCCAGTATCGTGGCTGCGATATCAAGTGTACTCGTCGGCGCTTCGAGCACGCTGGCTTTGTTCCCGGGCGGTTGCACGATCATCGGCACGTGTGTGAGTTCGTCATGCAAATACCGGGGATGCCCATAGCACCCATGTTCCCCGAAGGCCTCCCCGTGATCGGCTGTGATGAGGACGATCGCATCCTCCAGTAGCTCACGCTCCCGAAGCGACGCTAAAAACCGTCCGATATATTCGTCGTTGTATTTTATCTCCCCATCATATAGGTCAATCAAAAGGCGTTGCTCATCGTCAGTGATCGATTCCGGGTCGTTGATAGCTCGCTTGTAGAGACGTTGTGCTTCCCGTCCGGAGATCTCACGGTCGGCGTACAGCGTTGCGTATTCCGCTGGTGGATTATACGGTCCGTGTGTGTCCAGGTAGTGGTTCCAGAGGAAAAACGGCTCCCCGGTATCGATGGAGTCGAGCCACGCAAGCGCCCGTCGATTGATTTCTTCCGCTCGCGCGTAATGCCGGTTCCGGAGCTTATCAAGTGCCCGCTGAGCGAGCGCAATGATTTTGTGTTGTCCCAGGTAAAGGTCGTCGTCAAACGTGTCGAATCCCCGGTCGAAGTTGTAGGACCGAGACAGGTATGGATTCGAGTGAAAGCCGGCGGTTGCATACCCGTGTTCCGAGAGCCTCGATGCGATCGTATTCGACACGAGGTGGTATTTCGAATCGATCGCGACATCCGGGTACTGGCCGGTCATCAACGCGGGGACTGCTTCTCGGGTGTGGGAACTCACGCTATACGCGTTCCTGAACCGCACCGATCCCTGTGCAAACTCGTCGAGTTCCGGCGTGGTGTTTCGTCTGTACCCATAGCAGCCGAGGTGATCTGCTCTGAGAGCGTCACATGATATGAGTATCACGTTGTTCGAGGACCCGGTCATTTGAACTATCCTATTGTTGGTTGTGTGATTTATTTGTTCTTTTTGATTTAGGAGAATTCAGTATGGCTCTTTTATCTGGCCCCACTATCCCGGCTGCAACGCAGAGGAGGCATCGCCCCGATCTTGACAAGTTACTGTACTTTCATAGGGTATATCAAACAGTGCTGAAATACTGTACGTACTCAGATGCGCATCCTGATGATCAACAAGCGCCCGCCCTATCGGAACACGGGCGCCGAGAAGGTATTATGGGGGATCGCCCGGAAACTGGTTGAGGCGGGCCATTCCGTGACGATTTTTTGTCCGACCCCTGCAGACCGGGAGAGCGAAACACATCCCGAAATCGACTTCCGATATGTGTCTACAGGCGGTGGCCCGGACAGAAGCATGATCGAATTCTTCCTGAAAGGCCCCCGGACGTATCCATCGGTATACCGCGACGTTTCTCCGGATCTCGTCTACGACAATCCATCGCCGTTTCCGTTCCACCTTGCCCACCTCTATGGGGACGCCCAGCGAATTACAAAGCTGCATGGGATCTATCGACGTCTCGCGTTCTCCTGTAAGGATCATCCGCTGGTGAAGGTCGGCACAGCTGTCGGTGATGAACTGTATCGGCTCTTTCGCGGTGAAGTTATCACGACAAACTCACTCTCGACAGCCCACCGAGCCAGACAGGTCTTTACTACTGACTCGAATCGTATCATCGCGAATCCGATCGGTATCGACGCTGCTGAATATACGTTCTCGATCCGATCCGATGAGAAACACGTGCTGAGTCTCTCGGAATTGCGCACCAGAAAACAGATCAACGTGCTCCTCAGGGCGTGGAAATACGTTGAGTCGGCCCACCCGGACGCCAGATTGACCGTCGCCGGTGACGGCCAGCAGCGGGACTCCCTCGAACGATTGGCAACCGACCTTGATTTGGAAACCGTCACTTTCGAGGGATGGGTCACGGAGGAACGAAAGCACGAACTGTTGGCGTCCGCAGCGATTTATGCGCTTCCGACGCTCTACGAGGGGTTCGGGTTGGCTAATCTCGAAGCGATGGCGTCCGGTTGTGCTGTCGTGAGCACTGATACATGGGGGGTCCGGGATTATCTTCGGGATGGGGAAAACGGGCGGCTCGTCCCGACAAAAGACCCGCCAGCGCTCGCGACGGTCATTGATTCATTACTGAGTGAGCCTGCACAGATCGAACGACTCGCAACCGCCGGCCGCGAGACTGCGGCCGAATATTCGATGGCGGAGAGCATTACTCGGGAAGTCCGACTCCTCGAACAGATTCACGAAGACGGAGATATGTTCGCCGAAGCGTGATCGCCTGGGTGATGAACCGGATGGGTTTTTAATTTAGGCCGATAATGGGTTCGTAATGACACGTACAGTTGTCATCGGGCTGGATGGCTCCAACTGGCCGCTCGTCCAGCCCTGGATCGATGCGGGTCGACTCCCGAACTTCGCCACCCTACAAAGCGAGGGGTGCCACGGCATTTCCCGCTCGCATCTCCCCCCGGTAACCTGCCCGAACTGGAAGTGCTACGCTTCGGGCAAGAACCCAGGTAGGCTCGGCGTTTACTGGTGGGAACGCATTGACACGGAGGATCAGGCGATGCAGCTTCCGGATGCAACGGACTTCATTGCTCCGGAGATCTGGGACTACCTCAATGACGAAAACGAAACAGCCGGGGTCATCAACCTCCCGATGTCCTACCCACCGCGGGACATAGATGCATTCATGATCGCCGGCGGTCCCCGATCGAGGGAGCAACACTACACGATACCCGAGACCTTGGAGGCGGAGATCGAAGAGCGGTTCGACTATCGCGTCCATCCCGAGAACGTACTGACGACGAACGAAAACGCGGACGCGGAAGTCGAGATGGTCTATGACTTACTGCGGACGCGGCTCCGTACGGCACGGACACTCCTCGAAGAACGCGACCTCGAGTTTCTTCACGTCACACTCTTTCATCTCAACGTTCTCCAGCATTACTTCTGGGACGCACAGGAGACCAGGCGGGCCTACGAGATCATCGACGAAGAACTGGAACCGTTTCTCGACGGTGAGTACAATCTCGTCCTGCTGTCGGACCACGGGTGTACCGATATCGATACCGTCTTTTACGTCAATACGTGGCTTGCGGAACACGGGTATCTTTCGACAAAAACCAGCGTATCGTCCAGACTTCACGATGCGGGTCTCACACAGGAACGCATCGCGAACATTATCCGAACGGTAAACCTCGAAAAGTACATCCGGCCGCTCGTTCCACGGTCGATCATCGAGCGATTCCCGACCGACGACGGCGTCGTTCGTGAAGCGAAACTCAACATGGTGGACTGGGGGAATACAACGGCGATCGGTAGCGGCCAGGGACTGATCTACGTGGTCGCGGACACCGACCGGGAACGGGAACGTATTCTCTCCGACCTGGAAGCGGAGCTATCGGCTGCCACGGCGTTGAACGGGGAAGCGATCACACGGGCGGTTCACCGCCGAGAGGATGTCTATGAAGGTCCGCACGTAGAGACGGCCCCGGACCTGATCTTCGATCAGCGCCCCGGCGTTCACACCAGTGAGGCGATGGGGCGGGACGAAGTCATGTCCGAGCCGACGAATTGGCGTGGCGAGAACGTCCCGGATGGCATGGTTCTGTTCCACGGTGAGGATATTCAGGCGGGTGAACTCGATCCGGTCCGGATAACGGACATCGCGCCGACGATCCTTCACTGGATGGGGCACCCTGTGCCAACCGACATGGACGGTGGGGTCGTGGATGCCGTGTTTACACCCGACAGTGACCCTGGAACACGTGATGTCACGCACCGTCCGCCGTTGCGTACCCAGGACGGGGCAAGCGAAGCGCTCACCGACGACGTGGAGGACCGGCTAGCGCAGATCGGCTATCTGGAGTAGTCGGTCCCGTTCGGCTGTAAGCTATCCGCAAGTCCGTCGAGTGTTTCGAAGGCATACCCGGCCTGTCTACTGCGTCGGAGAAATCGATCCAGCAGCTCGAACCCATGGTCGTTCCGCGCATAGATCGTCTTGTACAGCGGTGACAGCTCGCTGTAGGAGGGGGGCGTCACCAGGTCGTGCATGTGAACGTTGAAGATCAGCGTCCGCGGTGGCCTGCGTTCGAGGAGTACGGCAAACGGTTTGCCGAGGACTCGGACGTACGAAAGGGCCGTCGGGATCCGAACGGAATCAGCGTATACCGTAAACGGGATCTCGACGAGTCCAACGTCGGGGAGTACATGCGGTCGGGTCGGGAGATCGGTGTTGTCGAAGTGATTCGGCCGCCACGACGGAAACACACTCGCATCGAACCGGTACCCGTGGTCGGCCAACAGTTCATAATCGGCCGGTGTGATGTTCCCGTTCGGAAACCGATAGCCAGTCGGTTGCTCCCCGAAGAACTCCACGTAGCGCTCCGTACTTCGTGTGAGTTCCGTGCCGATCGATGTTTCCGACCGTGGTCTGTGCGTGTGGGAATGTGGGTGAAACGCCACCTCGGTTTGACTCGTCTGTAAGGTCTCAACCACGTCCGGCTTGACCTGGAGGAGTTCGGTCTGGACGAACGTTGTCAGCGGGACTCCGTGTGTTTCGAGCAAGTCAACGAGCCGATCAACGTGTTCGACGGCTCCATACCGGTTCTCCGATAGCGCCGTGCCGAAATCGCACTCGAAATCGAGCGTCAGATAGACTGTCTGTTCGTGTGGCCAGTCGCGAAGGTCACGCTCAGTCTCACTCATATCGTCTCGGTGCGTTTAATCGAGGTGCTGGTTCAGCGAGTGTAAGATAATCGCCGTAAATGAAGCGAAGACGCCTGCCAATCCGAAGAACACGGATGCGATTGCGATCCCCATCGGAAACGTTCCGGTGGCGATATAGTTCGAGAATGTCCAGTAGCCGAACCCGATGCCAAGCAGCGACAGACAGAATCCGGGGATCCCCAGAATCGTCACCGGCCGGTCCTGCTCGATGGTCCGTAGAATGTTCATCACGAGCGTGATCCCATGTGAAATCGGGTTGATGTTGCTCGCGTCTTCGACGTCGTAGTTCACCTCGGCCCCCGCTTCTTCGATATCGAAGTTATTGTGGTGGGCATGGTACAGGATGTCCGTACTTGCACTCATCGTGTCGCCGATATCGTCAGCGTCCGCCAGGCTGTCGATCGCGACGCCTGAATACAGCCGGAACCCGCTCTGGGTATCCGTGATCCAGGACGCCGGTCGAACCACGCCCAGGCTCAGGTTTGTCAATATGTTTACGACGCCGAGTCCGAAGCGCCGGTATAGCGGCGCATCGGTCCAGCCTCCGTCGGAAAATCGACTGCCGATGACGATTTCCGCGTCGGTTGCCTGTTGTGTTTCGACCAGCGCCGGAATCTCCTCCGGGTCGTGCTGTCCGTCGGCATCGACGATCACGAGCGAGTCAGCGTTTACTCGCGACGCGTTCTCGAAAATCGTCTTCAGCGCGCCACCGTAACCCTGGTTGGTTTCGTGTTCGATAACTGTCGCCCCGGCGCTGTCCGCCCGTTCCACCGTTCGATCGTCGCTTCCATCGTCGACGACGAGTACGTCATCGGCGTTTGGTTGTGCATTCGCGACCACATCGGCGATCGCCTGTTGTTCATTGTAGGCCGGGATTCCGACCAGAACGTGTGGCTCAGGGGGGAGCGGCGGTTCGTATGACGCTTCGATAACATAGTCTGCTCCGGTCTGCAGTCGTTGGGCACTTCTCTCGAAGTCAATCCTGTATTCGAGATCATCTTTGAGCAGGACTCCAGGATAGCCCGTCGTCCGTGCAAACAACGTAACGAGGTCGACAGGGTCCGCATCTGCTCGTTTCTCCGGTTGGATCACTGGCACCTCGAGTTGGGCAATGATGTCCTTGATCAGGTCAGGAATCGTTACCGAGGAGTAGATAATCACGTCGTGGTTTGCCTGCTGGGCCCGTAGAATTGAGCCGGCAAGCCGGTCCAGGTCGGTGGTCTTCCTGAATTGAATGCCAACAACGGGGCTGTCAGTCGTTGTCTGTTCCTGGGAGAAGGTATCGACGATCGAATCGGGGCTCCCCGCTTCGTGCTCGGATATATCCTGGAATTTCATTGTTTCTCGTGTGCAGTCACTGGGGTCTCTGTTTTCGGACACCGCCTTTTGATAATATTGACAAATATACCGCTTTAGAAAGGCGACTGGTCGACCCAACTGCCCCGCGACGATCTACTGGCAACACGATGTCATTGATTCGGTCTTGCGTTGCTGGCTGTTGGTACTGTTTTCCGAGCAGCAGCCGGGTTTCACTTGGCTTGTGTTGCCCGATACTTCTCCCGTAAACAACCGATAATGGCTCTCTCTGACCGACTCTCGGCGTCAGGGGTGCACGACATTGTGACCGACTGAACGTCGGATCTCGAGTTGAGCGGGGAGACCAACTCATTGACGATATGTTAGTAATGAATGTATTTAGTACTTGTTCTATAGTGGGGTATTTGCCAGAATACACATACTCTAATTTCACGTGATAGGACTTGTATACGAAATATGCCAATATCGGATTTAAATATCAATTCGTCTATTTGGGGGATGGGCGCAAACGATCGCTTGCATGTCAACCGAGGGACTACGTCGGCTTGATGGGCCGATCACGTTTCGGCGTCCGGGGTCACTGATCGGCACGCTTCGTCCCGATTCCTGTCCGATCAACTGCATCTCGAACGCGATCAATCCGCTCTCATACGTTACAGGATCTCACAATGTGGGCCGCTGGTCGGTTCGTTCAGTTCCGGGTAGCCGGACAACCGACCATCTTATTTACGTTCACCGAGTTCCTTCCGGTATGGTATCACGTTCGGACTGGCGGTTACTACTGCCCGAGCGAGTCCGACGCCTTCCGTTCGATCTGGCGTTCGTCTTTACGTCCGTCGTCGCGGTCAACGTGGTTGTCTTTCTCCCCTTTCTGCGGGAGACACCACTCGTTGTGTTCGGGGTTCCGTTTGTTCTGTTTGTTCCCGGGTACGCGTTCATCGCGGCACTGTTCCCGGAACGTAGTCAGCGGCCTGCGGAGGGGAGGGCCGAGACGCCGGACGGATCTCGATCCACGACTGACCGGGGGATCGACGGAATCGAACGTGTCGTCCTCTCCGTTGGATTGAGTACCGCGGCCGTTCCGCTGCTCGCACTCGTGCTCAACGTTACGCCGTTCGGAATCCGTCCCGTTCCGATCATGGTGACAGTCAGCCTGTTCACTGTCGTGATGACAATCATCGCCGCGTACCGACGCCGGAAGCTTCCACAGGAGCAACGCCTTCGAGTCCCGTACCGCCAGTGGACCGAGCTGGCCAGAACGGAACTGTTCGCTCCCGACAGTCGGACTGACGCCGCGTTGAACGTCCTCCTTATCGTGAGCATTCTGCTCGCGACAGCCAGTGTCGCCTACGCCGTCGCCGTCCCCAAACAGGGCGACGGGTTCACTGCAACGTATTTGCTCACGGAATCCGACGACGGCGACCTCGTCGCCGACAATTACCCGACGAACTTCACGGTCGGCGAGCCACAGTCACTGATCGTCGGTGTCTCCAACCACGAACACGAACGGACCGACTATACGGTCGTGGTGGAACTCCAGAACGTGACGCTGCTCACGAACGAGTCGGCCCAGGTCGATCGGATCCGACAGAATGCGACTCGATCGGGTGCCGTGTCGATCCACGTGGATCGGACCGTCGAACTCGACCGATTCACAGTCCCGCTCTCTCACAACGAGACCTGGCACCACGAGCACGCGGTCACGCCTCCGTTCGCCGGGGACGACCTTCGGCTGACCTATCTGGTGTATCGCGGCGATCCACCGGCAGATCCATCGACGAAGTCGGCCTATCGGTGGCTCGCACTTCGGGTCGATGCCGCCCCTGACACGTAGCGAGCGCACGCCCACCCGAGGGGTGGAGACCGTCAAACCGCGTGTGCGGTTGCTCCCCGACGCTACACAGCTATCCGCTCCATACCCAACGTCTATGTAGACCGAAATCTTGTTAATTGATAATGAGGATACTATGTCCGGATCAGTGACTGTCGGGTGTCCATCCACGGGGTATCGAACATGAGCGTACTCAAACAAGTTGCTACCGTCGTCGTGGCGATCGTGATGGTCCTCTCGATCGCCGGGGCGAGCGCCGCCTTCGCGGTCAATGGGACGATTCTGAACAGCGATCACATCGCCGGGACGTTCGAGGACGAGGGTGTCTACGAATCGGTGGCGGCGGACGGCCGCGAGCGGATCAGCGGGGACCTAGACGACACGTTCGAACAACGAGCCGACGATATTCCGGCGGGGATCACCTTCGATATCGACGGTCAAGCCGCCGCCGAGGCGGCACTGACGGAGGCGTACGTCGCCGGGGAGTTCGCCACCAACATCGACCAGTTGCTCGCCTATCTGAAGGGTGACACCGCGAAGCTCTCCCTCCAGGTCGACCTGGTTCCGGTCAAAGAGTCGCTGGGCGAGTACGTCGCGAACGACACCATCACCGTCGACACGGTCGCCCTGGCGAACGAACGGGGGATCAACGTGACGACGGCCGGGGTGACGGTCGACAGCGAGCTGCTCGCCCGGCTGAACGAAGACCGGGCGGGCTACGAACAGACCCGGATCCAACTCCGATCACAGGCTGTCGAGGGGGCGGACGTTCCGGTCTCTCTCGATGCCAACGGATCTGTCGTAGTCGATACTGCCACGTTCCTTCGACAAACGGCGTTCGACGCGGAACAGGACGGTGTCACGGTCGACACCGCGATGCTCCTCCGGATGAATGCAAACCAGTCCGGGTACGCCCACGCCCGGGTCGATATTCGATCCCAAGCACTCCGACAGACGGATATTCCCATGACAATCGCCGACGACGGCAGCGTTGCGGTCAATACAGTCAATATCAGCCAGGAGGTTACTTTCACGTCGAGTCAGGACGATGTGGCGATCGACGACGGGATGATCGCCCGGCTGAACGCAAACCAGTCCGGGTACGACGCCGTTCGTGTCGAGGTCCGCTCACAGGCACTTACGGCGTTCCCCGTCGACGTCGACGGCAACGGCACGGTCGTCGTCGAGACGGTCGACATCGCCCGGGAGATCGATTTCGAGTCCGACACTGCCGACATCGACGTCACTAACGACATGATCGAGCGGCTGAACGACGGGTCGGACGGATACGCGGCGGTCCGGTCGGACATCCGTGACCAGGTCCGGGACGAACTGCCACCGATGGCGACGTCCGCTCAGGTCGATTCCGCCCTGCGGGAGATCAATACCGAACTCACGGCGAGTGCGACCAGCCAGGCCCGTACTGACTACGGGGATAACGTCACCGAAGAGACGCTCGATGACATTATCGCGTTGCAGAACACGGTCATCGATGGGCTGACCGATCCCGATCTCACCGACTACGACGACTATGCAACCCGACGCGACGACAACGAAGCCACGCTTTCGGATTCGTTCGGTCGCGAACTCGACGATGGGCTCCGGGAGGCCAACGACGCGATCAAGACGGACGCCGCCGAGCAGGCCCGTACTGACTACGGGGACTCAGTCTCGAACGAGACGCTTGGTGACATCGTTGCCCTCCAGAATACAGTCATCGACGGCTTGACCGACCCTGATCTTGCGGACTACGAGGCGTACGCAAACCAGCGCGATGCCGACGAGACTGCCCTGGAGGAATCCCTCACCACTGAGTTAGAAGACCGGCTCGGAGATGTCAACGAAGAGATCAAGGCGGACGCTGCCGCGGAGGTCCAATCCGAGTACGGGGACGACGTCTCCGCGGAGACGCTGGCAAACATCACCGCATTGCAACATACCGTCATCGACGGGCTCACGCGACCAAATCGGACGTACGACGAGTACGCAAGCCAGCGTGACGCCGACGAAGCTGCCCTGGCGGCTTCGTTCGACCGTGAACTCGACGACAAACTCAGAGACGCCGGGACAGAGGTCAAAGAAGATGCCGCAGATCGGATCCGGAATGAGTACGGCGATGACGTGTCAGGGGACACCCTCGATGATGTCATCGCGCTGCAAAACACAGTCGTCGATGGATTGACTGACCCTGATCTCACGTACGACGCGTACGCCAGCCAGCGTGACGACGCCGAGGCTGCCCTGGAAGCGTCACTCGCCGCCGAACTTCGCAACCGGATCGACGACCAGGTCGACGATCGCATCGCACTCGGGAACGTCACCGGCGAGGGGGCCGACGCGCTCTCGACTGTCCGGAGTGGCGTCGGATTGGTCGGCTCGCTCGGACTCGTCCTGGGACTCCTCTTTTTGGCACTGGTCGGCGTCGTCTACGCCGTCACCCGATCGATCCATCGGACGGTCTCGACGGCGGGGTATTCACTGCTGGTCGCCGGCATTGTCGGCGTTGCCGTCGGGATCCTCGCGAACGCTCCGGTACTGGATCTCGTCGATACCGCCCTCGAATCGTCCGAGGACGAGCTGTCCGGCACCGGCGTCGGCGAGGCGATCCGAAGCATCATCGAGAGCCTGTTCGGTGCGCTGACGATGCAATCGGCCGTGCTTGCAATCGTCGGCGTCGTGCTCGTCGCGTTCGTCCTCGCCGACAGGCGTGGCAATCTCGAGGCACTGAAAGAGCGGGCGCGCGGTTCCTGACCCCTCGCTTTTGAAGCACCGTCTCCGTCCCGAATACACCCCTTCCGGAACCCACCCGCCAAGAGTTAAGTAGCGTCCGGGGCGTCCTGCAAACGATGACCGACGACCCCGAGGAGGGGATGCTCTCCTGGGACGAATCCGTCTTCCGGGACGAGCACGTCTTCGAGATCGACTACGTCCCCGAGACGTTTCGCCACCGCGAGAGCCAGATGGAGAGCCTGAAATACGCCCTCCGGCCCGCGGTGCGTGGTTCCCGCCCGCTGAACGTCATCGCTCGGGGCCCGCCGGGGACGGGCAAGACGACGGCGGTCCAGAAACTCTACGGCGAACTCGGCTCCCAGACGGACGTCCGGGTCGCCCGCGTCAACTGTCAGGTCGACTCGACGCGGTATGCGGTGTTCTCGCGGCTCTTCGAGAGCGTCTTCGAGTACGAACCGCCGGCCAGTGGTATCTCCTTCAAGAAACTGTTCGGCCAGATCACCGAGAAACTCGTCGACGAGGGGGAGGTCCTGGCCGTCGCACTGGACGACGTCAACTATCTCTTCTACGAGGGGGAGGCCTCGGATACGCTCTATTCGCTCCTTCGCGCCCACGAGGCCCACTCCGGGGCGAAGATCGGCGTGGTCGTCGTTTCCTCGGACCTGGATCTGGACGTTATCGAGGAATTGGACGGGCGCGTCCAGAGTGTCTTCCGCCCGGAGGAAGTCTACTTTCCGAAATACGACGAGCCCGAAATCGTCGATATCCTCGACGAACGCGTCGAGCGCGGGTTCCACGAAGGCGTCGTCGACGCGCCGATTCTGGATCGCGTGGCCGAACTCACCGCCGAGCAGGGCGGGGACCTCCGGGTCGGCATCGACCTGTTGCGCCGGGCGGGGCTGAACGCCGAGATGCGTGCGAGCAAACACATCGAGGGAGAGGACGTCGAGGCGGCCTTCGAGAAATCCAAGCACGTCCACCTCTCCCGGCACCTCACGGGCCTCTCCGACAGCGAGCGTACCCTGCTGGCGGTGATCGCCGATCACGAGGGCGAACTCGCGGGCGACGTCTACGAGACTTTCAACGAGGAGACTGATCTCGGGTACACCCGGTATTCGGAGATCATCAACAAACTCGATCAACTCGGACTGATCGAGACCAGCTATACGAGCGTCGATGGCCGCGGGCGCTCGCGTGAACTTTCCCTACAGTACGAACCGGACGCCATCAAAGATCGGTTATAGCCCACGACCGCTCTCCGGAGGGGCCGTCGGCTGTTGGTCGTCCCGTCTCAGTCCTCTACCGCAACGTCGACAGGGCTGTCAGTCTCTTCGGGTGCGTCGATGGCGACCTCGGGTTGCTCATCCTCGTCAGTGAGTGCCCAGGCGAGCACCGAAACGACGATCGACACCACGATGCTCGCGATCACGAGCCGACCGATCGATCGACCGTCGTCGGCGTCGGCAGCCTCGTCCGCGACGGTCGCTTCGGGTTCCGGTTCGTTCTCGTTGGCCATGCCGGGGCCGATTCTCGCGTTGTCGAGGTGGACCTCGAACAGTGTCAGGTTTTCTAGTACCATATCGACACTTCGCCCGGGACTGGTATATACCTGCCGTGCGCGACGCACGTGCGCCGGTGGCGTGTCGACGACCGAACTGATCGGAAAGCGTGCGGGCCGGCCCCCGCTCAGATTCGGAGCCGGCGGACTGCTGTCGTTGCGTCGCTGAGGGAGTCGTCGCTCGCGGCGGCGACGATCAGTCGGCTCTCGCCGTGGTCTACGTCAAGCGTCCCCTCGAAGGTCCCATCTTCGACCCGGATGCGCGTCGAATCCACCGGGCTCTTGACTGCCACTACCTGCCCGTCGGTCTCGCCGAAGACCTCGATACTGTTGCCGCGAAACGTCGTTTCGACCCGCAGGTCGGGACGCTCGGCGTCGTGTAGGCCCCGCTCGCGGAATCGGTCGGCGACGACTTCGGGCGTCTCGACGGGTTTGCCGGCGTCGATACCGTGGGCCAGCCGGACGTACTGGGCCATCGCCCAGGCCAGCGGCGTCGCCGACCCGGTCCCTTCGCCGAACTCCCAGCCGTAGTCGGTTTCGACATCCCGGTCCCAGACCTGCTCGGCGATCATCCGCCCCTCGTTGGCGAAGGTGGCCATCGCCCGCAGGCACCCTGCCGCGCCGAGGTCCGTCTCGGTATGGAGCTCGAACTCGCCGCGTTCGCCCGTCAACAGCGGCCATAGCCGCCCCTTCCCCGAGTGCTCGACCGACCAGGGGGCACCCTTATCACCCCGTTCGCGCTCGCCGTAGCCGTCGCCGTTGTACCGATAGAACCCGGCGGCCTCGCCCACGTCGACGCGGATCGTGTCGTCGACTTCCACGAGTGAGTTCCCGATCACGGGATCGTCGGCGGGCGTGATGCCCAACCGGACGAGCTCCAGAAAGCCGGCGTCGAGGACGTCGCGTTCGTCCAGTGTGGGTCCGTCGTTGGCCAGCGTCCGGAGGTAGCCGGCGTCCGGGTCGCCGTCGGCCGTCACCCGCACGTAGTACGGTGTCGTCGTGTGCCGATCCGTCCCGGTCGTCGTCGCGGTCCAGGAGTCGACCGACCTCGCCCACTCGTCGGCGACCGCCTGCCAGACCAGCGCGTCGGCGTCGTGATCAGTCTCGGCAGCGAGCTGACTCGCACAGGTCAACCCGGCGATCTCGGCTGCGATCGACGACGGCGAGTATCCCGACTCTTCCTCCCAACGTTCCTGGGCGGAGTCGGGGCCGTTGCGGGCGACGTAGTCGGCCGACCGGGCAACGTTGACGTAGTCGTAATCGGTGTCGGCAAAGCCGATCCCCTGGTTGGCGAGCTGGTAGGCCATCACCTGCGGGAACGAGATGTTGTCCATCTGTTCGCCACCCCACCGCGTCCGCCCGTCGACGTAGGTGTTCTGGGGGATAAAACCACGTTCGTCCTGCTGGTACTCGTAGATGTACTCGAGTTGGGCCTGGGCGATATCGAGCGCACCGACGGCCTCGAAGACGGTGAACACCTGATAGAGATCCCGTGACCACACGAAGTTGTAGCCGTACCCTTTCGGTTCGTCGGCGGGGACGGCCTCGCCCCAGGGAACCGATGGCGAGGCGATCGACGCGCCGTGGAAGGTCTTGTCCTCGACGGCGTAGAGACTCATCAGCGACGTGCGGTACTGGGCGGCAAGCGTCTCGTCGTCCGCGACGGCCCCGGGGAGGGGCTTGTCCGCCACGAAAGTCCGCCAGGTGTCGTCGTAGGCCGTGCCGACGGTCCCGAAGCCGCGTTCGAGCGCGCCAGTGGCCTCACCGAGCGCGGCAGCCGTATCCGCGTGCCGGGCGAATCCGAGTGCGATCGTCCCGGCCGTTCGGGTGCCGGTCCCCAACCGGCCAACCAGGACGACGTTCTCGCCGTCGACAGTCTCTCGGGCCGGCGGTAACTCGCCGTCACGGTACAGCGCCCGGAGTTCCTCGCTGCCGGCCGTGGCGACTGTCGCCCACTCGAAGCGACTTGCCGCTGCCATCGCGATCGCCACCGAGTACGCCTCCCCATCGGCGTCAGCCAACAGCGTGCCGTCGGTCTCGCCGGTGTAACCCGTCGGATCGCGGGCGACCAGGTGATGGTCGCCCCGGTTGCCGAGTCTGATCCCCCGGTCGGCCACGGCCGTATTGGTGAGTGCGACGTCCGTGACTGCGTAAATCTCGTATTCGGTGTCGTCGGTCGCCTCGAACGACACGTCGGCGACGAGGGCGTCGTGGCTGGGATCGGTGACGTACTCGACGGTGAGTTCCCAGGTATGGCCCTGGCCGTTGCCCCCCTCCTCGAAGACGTGACGGAACCGAAGTGATTCGTCGTCTATCGGCTCGACGCGTCGTTCTAGGGTGTCTTCGGAGCGACGGTCCTCTTTGTGGGTTCGGATCGTGTATTCGCCGTCCGCCGACCGGACCAGGAAATCAAGCGTCCGGACGTTCATGAGGTCGACCCGCGGGAATCGCACTTCCGTGAGGGCTCCGCGGGTGAGTGTCGACCAGACGCGCGAGGGGTCGGCGGTATCGTGGTCGGCCGCGGTCACCAGCCCGAGTTTCTCGCCGGTCGTCCAGGTGGGTTGTTCGTCCGGTCCCTCGATCGCCGTTCGGGCCGGGAGTGCGGCCTGGTCGTCGAGCAGCGCTGTTGTGTGCAACCGCAATGCGTGTGCCCATCCCAGCGGTGCGGCGCTGTCGAGGTCGCCGCTGTCGAAGACCTGTTCGGCGAGGTAGCCCGCTTCCGTCGTTAGTGCCCCGTCCTCGTCGAGTAGCTCGTAGAGCTCGGCCGCCTGGTCGAGGAAGCGATCACCGTCCCGGTCGTGCGCGTCGAGCAGGACGGCCAGTTTCGCGGCGGCCACCGCCCCCCAACTCGTCGAGACCGACCAGATCTTCTCGTGGCCCTGGTCGTCACGACGCCACTGATCGCCTTCGTACCGGGCCAGACCAGCGACCGGACTCCCGTCAGGATCCCGATACAGCGTCCCGATCGTCGTCTCGACGTGAGTTTCGAGGCGATCGACCAACTCCTCGCCCAGGATCGTCCCCTCGACGTGATCGTACGCGTCGACCGCCTCGACCAGCGCCAGCCCGGCGCTATCGAGCCGACGGTCGGGTTCGGCGTCGTCCAGCCGCATCACGTAGGCCCCCATCTCGTCGTCCCAGAGAGTCGAGAGCCCGGACAACACCGCTTCGGCTCCACTCAGTGCCCGCTCGCGGATCGGCTTTCGAATCGGTGCTCTGGCGACTGACGACAGCGCCTCGATATAGGTGGCCGCCGTGTGGAGTGACTGCCCGGTGGCGTCCTCCCAGAGTGTCTGACAGGGAGATGGCAACCCGTTGTCGTCGATGTCCCGCACCAGCGCGTCGACGGCTTCGACGATCGTTTCTCGGATGGAAACGGTCACGTCGTCCTCGAGGTCGCCCTGGCGCTCTCGAAGCAGCGTTGCCAGGAACGCCGTCACGGAGGCGGTCTGGTCGGCCTGGTACTCCAGGGACTCGTCGTTGTGTTCGACGTTCGCGTTCGCCCAGCCCGGTGCTAGCGAGCCGTCCGAGGCCCAGACGCGGTGGGGCCAGGTCCCGTCGGGAAGTTGCTGGCGGCACTGAAAGCGGGCGCTGCGCTGGAGTGCGTCGAGAACGTCCATCTGGAGGCGGTCCCCGGCCGCAAGCAGTCGGCGAGCGATCTCGGCGTCGTCACGGAACCAAACGTAGCCATAGCCTCCTGAATTGGCGAAGAACGTGTCGAACTCCGGGGCTGCGATGTGGCCCCCGTCTTTCGCTTCGAGCAGGTCAAGCACTCGCATGTCCGTCCGAACCAGCGACGAACGGGGCGTCTCCTGGGGCACGGTGACGAAGGTGCGGTCGCGGGCCGCTTCCCGGAGGGCGTCAGCGCTCGCGTGCTCGCGCGCACAATTGCGGAGATCCGCAAGCGCCGTCCCCCGGTTGATCTCGGCGTGATCGGAGAGCTGGCTCACCAGCGTCGTCCGGTTGCTCCGGCCGGCCCGTTTGAGGGGTGCACTCACCAGGAAGTCCCCGCTGAGGCGGGTCTGGTCGTAGGCCTGTGTCGCCGTCCCGCGCGGGAACGAAACCGGCTCATCCCCCAGGATCTCCTCGAACTGCTCGGGGCGCTGGCCCTTGATCGATTCGAGCCCCGTCGAGGCCGCCAGGTAATCGTGTTCGCGCCGGTGATAGACTTCCAGCGCCCGCGTGCCGTCGGGCCCGCCGTCGTCGTGGATCAACGCTCCGACGCCCCCCTCCTTGCCTTCCGGGGCCAGCGTGAGGAAGGCGACCAGGCTGGCCGCTTCCGGGACGGCACCCCGAAGTTCGACGTGGGTGACGTGGGCCCGCCCGAGTGTCAGGTCGTACTGGTGGACGGTGTAGGCACCCGCGTCGTATTCCGTCTCGACGAGCCTGGTGTCCCGGTAGTAATGCTGGCGGATCGTCTCCAGGTCGTCGAACCACTGGACGCCCTCCGCCGTTTCGATCCCAAGCCGCGAGCGATCGAGGCCGTACAGCCCCGACAGCGGCGAGGAGTAATCCCGTATCGATCCGTCCGGCTGGACGTGGACCAATCGGTCCTCGTACCCCGAAAAGGATCCGTCGATGGTCTTGCTCTCGTCGGGAAAACGCCCGCTTTCCCCCTTGTATTCGTTGAGCGCCGTCTTCAGCCGCATGCCTACCTACAACGTACAGGCGCAGATAAACTTGCCACTCTGTTTAACTGACGTTTCCATTCGAATATACGTCCCACGTCGGTCCGCGGCGGCAACTGGCCCCCGACTGGTCGTCCACCCAGTGGCCACACAGCGCTCCGTTACGCCAGGACTGTGTCCGGGTCCGCCGGGATCACGGCGACGGTGTCGACCGTCAGCCCCCCGGCTGTCCCGATCGACCGTCCGGAGACGGCGTCGCGTGTCCCGGTGGCCGCTGGCAGGGCAACTGTCGCTGTCCCGGAGCCAAAGTGCAACACGACGGCGACCGCGTCGTCGGTATGGACGCGTCCGAACGCGACGACACGATCAGCGTCGCCATCCTTGATGTCGTACTCGACTCGCTTGAAGTCCCCCTCGGGGCCGAGTGCCGGTTCCTCACGGCGGGTCGTCGCCAACTGCCGGACGAACGATTGCAGCGCCTCGTCGGTGTGATCCCAGGCGAGGTCGTCGCGCTTGCCGCGCTGGCCGAACTCCTGGCCGGCGTACAGCATCGGTGCCCCGGGAAGCGTAAAGAGTGCGCCCGCGGCGGCTGCGGCGGCCGCCCGGCCACACTCGACGATGTAGCGCGTCTCGTCGTGGTTTTCGGCATAGAGCATGAAGCCGGCGTGGGGTGGGAATCCGATCTCCGCACGCTCGTCGACGGCGTCGAGGATCTCTTCCGCCGGCGCGCCGTTCCCGACTCGTCGGAGAGCGGCGTAGGTCGTCGAGTCGAAGTGCATGTCGAAACACCCGCCCTGGAAATCCGGGATGTACGGGATCGTCTCGTCGAGTAGCAGGAAGTCGTCGTCGATCGCCTTCGCCCGGTCGTGGACCTCCCGCCAGAAGGTGTTCGGGACGGCCCACGCCATGTCGATCCGGAAGCCATCGACCAGCGGTGCCCACTGATCGATCGCGTCAAGGAGGTGCCGGCGGACCGGCAGGTGGGTGAAATCGAAGTTCGCGATGTGTTCCCACTCGAAGTACGTCTCTGGCTCGCCGGGGCCGCGCCACTCGTACCACTCGTGATACTCGCTGTCGGGATCGGCGACGGCCGCCTGGAAGTGGGGATGAGTCCGCGCCGAGTGGTTGCACACGAGGTCGAACAACACCGCGATCCCGCGGTCGTGGGCCGCTTCGACCAACCGCTCGTAGTCCGACCGTGTCCCCAGATCCGCGGCGATCGAGAAGAAATCCGTGATGTTGTACCCGTGGGGCGCGTGATCGTTCTCCAGGACTGGCGTCAGCCACAACGTATTGACGCCCAGCGACTCGATGTGGTCCAGGCGATCGATGATCGCGTCGAACGCGGACCGCTCGTCGCTTCCAGCACCCTCCCCGTCATCGTCCGCGTTCTGGCCCGCGAAGGTTCGGACGTAGATCTCATAGATGACCGCGTCTTCGGCCCACGCCGGCGGATCGTACAGATGGCTCGCGGAGACATCGCCAGCCGAACTCACCGCCGTTCCCGTCGCCTCGCCGCGCGCGAACTCGACGGCGTCGGGGACGCTGTAGCCGGTGTCCCCGACCGAAACAGCGTGCACCCGGAGTCGATCGCCGATTCCAGCCAGGGGAACTCGGAGTTCGGTGTCCGCGATGGCGACCGCATCCCGGCCGACGGCGTCCCGATCGTCGAGCAGAAACTCCACGTCGAGATCGGACGGCGTTTCCGTCCCGTCGGGATGGGGGATCGGCGTGGCCCGGACGACGGCTTGTGCGCCCTCGATGGCGGGTTCGAGCCGAACGCGCGGTCGGCCGCCGTCGCCAGTCGGGACCGAGACGCCGCCACTCCCGGACCCCCTGCTCACGCCCGACCGGCCGCTGGCGCCCTCGCCGCTCTCGAAGCCGCTTTGGCCGGCCGAAACGCCTGATTCGCCCCCGGTCGCCGGCGCGCGTGACGAACCGAACGCACGAACGGTGAGTTCGTGGCCGCCGTCCGGTGCCGAGAGGTGGACGACGTAGGTCCCTTCCACGTCGGGTTCGAGGTGCTCGACGGCGGCGTCACCGACGGTTACTGTCGATCCGTCCGGTCGGTTCGCTACCGTCCAGGCGTAGGCCGCATCCGGGTCGGGATCGCGGGGGGCGAGTTCGATCGCCTCGCCAACGGCGACGAAGCGAGGTGGGCCAGGGTGGTGCATCCTACCTCGTAGCTAGATGACAGACGCCTTTGTCCTTGTGGTGGTGACAGACACTGCCTTCCACCCGTCAGAACGCTTAAGTCCGGACTCGCCGGACATGTACCCATGGGTTCAGGTGCGTCATCGGGTGGGTCAACCGCGGAGACGCCCGTCAGTGTCACGACCGAGATCGAGGACGGTCGAACGATCGTGACTGTCTCGGGGGCTCGGAACGTCATCGTCGTCGTCAACTCCGCGTCCGGCGAGCGCGTTTATCTGCCGCCCGGCGAGACTAACGACGCGGGTGAATCGAGTCCATATCGTCCGACGGACAGCAGCGATAGCCCCTACGAAGGAATAGCGGACGACAGTCCCTACGGCTCGCGCCCCCAGCCGGACGCCACCCTCGGCGTCAATCCAACGGCCAACGGGTTTCGCCTAGTCCATCCCGAACCCGCCGATGACGTTCGATTTCTTCGGTGACGACTCCCCGTTGAGGCGATTCAGCGAACGACCGTCACCGGGACCGGTGCCTCACTGACCACGCTGGTCGCCACTGTCCCGAGCAGGCGGCGGCCTGTGTCTGTGCCGCTTCGATCACCCGCGCTGCCCTGGCTTGGGCCTCGTCGATCCGCTCATCTTCTCGGCATCACGCCGGCTTCACTCATCCCCGCATCGAGCGGCGTGATCACGTTCAGGACAGTAATCGGGCACTCGAATACCGCCAGGGCGTGTTCGAGTGCCGCTTGCGCCAGCGGCGAGCCGTCGAGCGCCACGAGAACGTGCGATGGAGCCACGATCCGCTCTTTGTTCCGGATGGCCTCGTCCGCTCCGTCGATACGTGGTCTTTCACCGTTCGGACCGACGACCGCTACGCGTCGAGGATATCGTGATAGAACTCGATGTGCTCGTCGGCGACGGTGTCCCAGGTCCGCTCCTCGTAGGCGGGGAGGGGGCCGGCGTCGAGCGCGCGTCTGATTCCGTTCGCGATCGAACGGGAGTTCGGTTCGACCTCGACGATACACCCCTCGGGCAGGATCTCGGCCGCCCCCGACTCGCAGGCGACGACCCGGGTCCCGACAGAGAGGGATTCGACGATGGTGATACCGAAGGGCTCCGACAGCGACGGCGAGACGAAGACATCCGCACTCGCGTAGTAATCACCCAGTTCGGCCTCGGGTACGTAGCCGACGAACTCGACCATCGCCTCGATCCCCAGGATCTCGACGAAGCGCTTGAGGCGATCGGTCAAGTGCCCGGTGCCGCCGATGACGAGGGTGACCTCCTCGGCGTCGAGTCGGTCAAGCGCGTAGACGAGATGTTCGATCCCCTTCTGGTGGGTATGTCGCCCCACGAAAAATAGCATCTGTCCGTCGATCCCCAGCTCGGCGGCGATATCGCGGCCGGTCGTCTCGACCGAGGAGAAGCCGTTGTAGATCACCTGCGGGTCGCCGTCGTACTGTTCGCGGACTGACCGACGGAGGACCTCGCTCACGGCGATGAGGTGATCCGCCCCCTCGACGATGCGCTGTTCGGTTCGAATTTCCCGATCAGGGGGATTTCGATTTCGGTCGGACGTCAGTGAATGAAACGTCGTCACCCACTCGACGTCGTGGGTACTCGCGGCCCGGGACGCCGGTCCGTAGCCGAACCAGTCGTGAGTGTGGACGATGTCGGCGTCAGCGGCGCGGTCGGCGAACTCGCCTGCGAGTCGGTTGATCCGATCCGCGACGTCGCCCTCTCCCGTCGGGACGCCGTGGATCCCGTCGCGATCCGGCGCGTACTCGGCCGGCAGCACGAGTTCGATCTCGACATCGTCGCGGGGTTGGAACTGCTCGAACAGTTCCCCGACAGCCGTGTCGAGACCGCCGCTCACGTTCGGCGGGAACCCCCAGCCGAGCATCAGCACCTTCGGTACCATTCGTTGTGAATGGTTGCGGTGGCGGTTACTTCACTGTTCGCTTCACCGAAACGGAATGTTCGGCCGAACCCCGGCCGGATTTTCGACGCCTGCCCCTCCCGGGCTGGATAAGGTGTCCGGCCCCCGCCACCCTAAATAGTCAGGGAGGTGACAGTCACCGACTTCTTGGTGTGGGCCTTCGAACCGTCGGTCATGTTCGATCGGCAAAGCGGTGTGTTCCTGCATCTCACCTCACTCCCCGGCCCGCACGGCATCGGCGACCTCGGTGCTGGTGCCCGGACGTTTCTGGACGTGCTTGAGCGCGCCGAACAGTCGCTGTGGCAGTTCTGTCCCGTAACGCCGACGGTGGGGGTGCACGGCCACTCGCCATACGCTTCGCCGTCGGCGTTCGCCGGGAACCCGCTGCTCGTCGACCTGACCGCCCTCGTCGATCGCGGCTGGCTTGGGGCGAATGCGATCGAAGATCCGCCGGCCGATCCCCACACGGTTCACTACGACGACGTGGCTGCTTTCAAGCGTGACCGGCTCCGCATGGCTTTCGAAGGGTTCGAGGCGGACGCAAGCGAGGACGCGCGGGCGGCCTTCGACGCGTTCCGGGAGCGCGAATCGACGTGGCTCGAAGAGTACACCGTGTTCGCGGCGCTGAAAGCGGCCCACGACGGGGCACCCTGGGTCGAGTGGCCGGCTGACCTCGCCGGACGCGACGCTGGGGCACTCGCCGCCGCGCGCGAGAACCACGCCGACGCGATCCGGTATCACGCTTTCGTCCAGTGGATTTTCGACGAGCAGTGGCGTGACCTCCGGGCCGCGGCCGATGAGCGCGGTATCTCGCTGGTCGGCGACCTCCCGATCTACGTCGCCTGGGATTCGGCGGATGTCTGGGCGAATCCGGGGGCCTTTCAACTCGACGAGGCGGGACAGCCGACTGCGGTGGCGGGCGTGCCGCCGAATCCCGGCGACGACGGCCAGCGGTGGGGCAACCCGGTTTACGACTGGGAGACACTCCGGGCCGACGAGTACGGCTGGTGGCGGCATCGACTGGATCGGCTGCTCTCCCTGGTGGACATCGCCCGGATCGACCACTTCAAGGCCTTCGACGAGTACTGGGCGATTCCGGCTGACGCCGATGATCCGGCAGCCGGCGAGTGGCAACCCGGTCCCGGCGCGGACTTCTTCGAGACAGTCCGTGCGGAACTGGGTGAGTTGCCGTTCATCGTCGAGGATCTGGGCTTTCTCGACGAACGTATGGTCTCCCTCCGGGATCAATTCGAGTTCCCTGGTATGCGCGTGCCTCACTACGCCGACTGGTGTCAGGAAGGCCATCGCTACAAGCCGACCGTCTACCCGGAGCACTGCGTCGCCTACACGTCGACCCACGACACGGACACCGCTGTCGGCTTCTACGAGACCCTCCCGGCCGACCAGCGCGAATGTCTGGAGTACGCACTGGCGACCGACGGCGAGGGGATCGCCTGGGACCTGATCGAGGCCGTCTGGCACTCCGAGGCGACACTGGCGCTGACAACCGTTCCGGACCTTCTCGAACGGGACAGCGAGGCGCGACTGAACCGCCCCGGGACCGACGAGGGCAACTGGACGTGGCGGGTGAGTGCCGACGAACTCGACGGGGATTTCGTCGACCGCCTGGCGTCGATCACCCGGACGGCTCTCCGCTAGTTCGGCACTCGCTCACATTTTCGCCCCGACCCGATCACTCCGAGTCGCGGTGCTGTTCCCACACCCAGGGGTCGGGTGGCGTCTGGGTGAGCGAGGTGTGGGCACCGATCTGGGCGTTCGAGAGGTTGACGTCTTCGAGCTCGGTTTCCTCGTCGATGAGCGAGGAGATGATCCGGCAGCGTTCGAGGGATGCGTCCGGGAAAACGACCGACTGTTCGAGTTTCGAGTTGACGACCGTCGCGCCCTCCATGACGTGGACGTTCTCCCCGAGGTCCGACCCCTCGACCGTCGCGTCGGGATGGACGAGCGTCCCACCGTCGAGATACCACGCGACGGCGTCGAGATAGCCCTCCGGCGTCCCGATGTCGAACCATGCCCCCTCGAAGGGGAACGCGTACACCGGTTCGCGCTCGATGAGCCACTGAATGAACCAACCGGGTTCGTCGGGATTGTTATCGCCCGAGAGATACGTATCGAAGAGTCCCACCGTCTCGGCGGGGAAGGCATAGCACGCGATCGAGACGAGGGTGCTCGCCGGATCGTCGGGTTTCTCCTGGAACGCGACGACGCGGTCGTCCTCGACGTCGATCACGCCGTACTGGGTTGCGCTCTCCAGGTCGCCGACGTCGTAGGCGGCCAGCGTCGGCCCGTCGTTGGCCTCGAAGGCGTCGACGAACGCCGAGATGTCGAAGCTGATCAGGTTGTCCCCGGCGATCACCAGCGTGTCGCTGTCGATGCCCTCGCGCTCGACGAGTTCGCCAAGCGCCCCGACGACACCGAACTTTTCGTCCTCCGCGCGGGCCTCCTCGACGGAGACGCGTGGCTTCTCGAAGGGCGAGTCGGCCAGGTGGTTGCGGAACTCCTCGGCGAACTCCTCGTTGGTCGAGACGTAGACGTCCTCGATGCGGTCGTCGGCTTCGAGTTCCCGGAAGATGCGATCGATCACCGTCGTGTCGCCGATCGGCAGGAACATCTTCGGCCGGTTCCGGGTGATCGGCCACAGTCGTGTCGCGAACCCGCCGGCAAGTACAACGGCATCCATATCGTGACACATGATACCAACGTACTTTTGTGTGCCGGTGGCCGCAACGTCTGTTCGACGACATCACTCGGCGTAGACTTCGAGTTCGAACTGCCCGGTGTCGCTCTTTCCCGGTGGAGTTATCCACCGGGTGTGTGATCATCTCGTTTTGCCAAGTTCGCTTAGGCTTCTTCGCCTGGATAAAATTTAACCGTGATGTACTTGCCCGTCGGAACGGCAAAATTCGCAGAAGCAGTGATTTCATTCCCCGACGTATCATATTCATTTTTTGTCAAACCTGACTGGATTCCGCCAGACCAGTAATTCTGTGTAATTTTCGTATCTGCATCAATAAACTCTATACCGTACTCGAAATTTTGATTATAAGCCTTCAACTTGTGTGATGATGCGGCTGCAGACCGGGTAACTGAGATTTGGAGTGGCCAAAATTCCAGTGCTCGTTGCCCATCTGGTTCGGGATACACTCCAATGTATTCGATTGGCGCTTGGAACGTATATGAGTCTGTATCGCCGCTAGAAACGATCCCTTCCACCTGTTGTCCCTCATTATCTATAATTCTATCTCCGGTTTCAACATCACTTCCGAGCTCAATTGGTGGGAATTCATTGTCCTCGCTAGAGAGTCCACCTTGATTCACTTGGTATTGCCATTCACCGTATTGCGCACTCACTTCCACTTTCCCACTCACGAAGTCCTCTGCGGTAGATTGTTCGTAGCCACCTTCCGGAAGAGGATCCGCCGCTCCAGTACCGGTCGCAGCCATTCCACCAGCGATTCCGACCGCACCGATAGCAGCTGATCGGAGGAACTGTCGTCGACTGGGTTTTTTCTCTCTCATAATCCATTTTGGATGTCCTGGCCCATTATTATAATATTTTTCTATATGGTTCTGATATTTCGTCTTCGGTGTAACTAATAATCTCGTCCATACCTTTCTCCCCAATCAGCAGGAGCCGACTGGGCTGATGACAGGCCACCGGCGTCAGGAGATAACTGTCCCGTGGGTCGTCGCCGGCCGCAACGACACTGGTCCCCTCGATACCCCTATTCTCGGAGTTCGAACCGCGCGGTGTCGACGATATCGTCGGCGGCATGGCCGACCATGAGATCGAATTCGCCGGGCTCGGCTGCCCACTCTTCGTCGGCGGTCCAGAACGCCAAGTCGCTCTCGTCGACTTCGATGGTCACCTCGGCGCTCTCCCCGGGCTCGAGTTCGACGGTTTCGAAGCCGACCAGCTCTTTCCGGGGCCGCGACCGGCTGCCGACGCGGTCATGGACGTACCACTGGACGACGTCGCGGCCGGCGACCTCGCCGGTGTTCTCGACCGTGACGGTCGCTCCAAGCGTCTCGCCGGGCGCGAACTCGTCGGTCGAGACTGTCAGATCGGTGTAGGCAAAGTCGGTGTAGCTCTCGCCGTGGCCGAAGGCGTACAGCGGCTCGTTGGGCACGTCGAGGTACTTCGAGGCGTAGTCTCTCACGCCCTCTCCCGGCGGCCGGCCCGTCGGCAGGCGGTCGTGGGCGACCGGGATCTGGCCCTCGTTGTAGGGGAAGCTCATCGGCAGATGGCCGCCCGGGACGGCCTCGCCGAACAGCGTCTCGGCGACGGCCGGGCCGCCCTCGACGCCGGGATGCCAGACGTCGAGGATCGCCGGCACCGACTCGGCCAGCCACTCGATCGCGAGCGGCCGGCCGTTCATGAGCACGGCCACGACAGGCGTGTCGGTCTCTCCGAGTGCTTCGAGCAGCCGCCGCTGGTCGCCGGGCAGGTCGATCTGACTCCGGCTCGCGGCTTCGCCCGTGATGTCGGCCGGCTCGCCCACCACGGCGACGGCCACGTCGGCGTCGGCCGCCGCGTCGACCGCCGTCTCGATCGATTCGTCCGTCACCTCGCCGGGAAGGCTGTACCCGGGCGCGTACGGGACCTCGCGGTCGAGGAACGATTCGAGACCGTCCCGGATCGTGATGACGTCTTCAGGTCGCCCCTCGAAACTCCAGGCTCCGAGGGCGTCCTCGGCGCTGTCGGCCAGCGCACCGATCACGGCGACGTCGTCGGCCGGATCGAGCGGGAGCCGGTCGTCCTCGTTTTCCAGCAGGACGAAGGACTGCCGGGCGGCCTCGCGGGCTGTCTCACGGTGCTCGTCAGCGAGCATCGCCTCCTCGCGACGCTGTTCGTCGAAGTACCGGTAGGGGTCCTCGAAGAGACCAAGCAGGCCCTTGACGGTCAAAACGCGCCGGACGGCGTCGTCGAGTCGAGCTTCGCTTACGTCCCCGTCGCGGACAAGGTCGGCGAGTTCGTCGACGACGACCTCGCTCGCCATGTCGATGTCGGAGCCGGCCTGGATCGCCTTGCGCGCGGCCTCTCGGCGGTCACCCGCGGTCCCGTGCTGGATCTGCTCGCGGAAGGACGCCCAGTCCGAGACCACCAGCCCCGGGAAGTCCCACTCGCCCTTGAGGATCCCGTCGACGAGCGATTCGCTGCCGCTCGCCGGGATCCGCTCGTGGACGTTGAAGGCGTTCATCATCGACCCGACGCCTTCCTCGACGCTGGCCGCGAACGGCGGCAGGTGGCGCTCGCGCAGGGCCGTCTCGGAGACGTTGACGGTGTTGTACTCCCGACCGCCCTCGACAGCGCCGTAGCCGGCGAAGTGTTTCGCACACGCCAGAACGGTGTCCGGCGCGCTCAGGTCCTCACCCTGGAATCCGCGGACGCGTGCCCTGGCGAAGGCACTCCCGAGTACCGGGCTCTCGCCGGCCCCTTCCATGACCCGGCCCCACCGTGGGTCACGCGAGACGTCGACCATCGGCGCGAACGTCCAGTTGTGTCCGTCGGCGCTCGCTTCCGTGGCGGCGATCCGTTCGGCTCGCTCCGCGAGGTCTGGGTTCCAGGAAGCGGCCTGTCCCAGCGGGGTCGGGAAGACGGTCCGGTACCCGTGGATGACGTCGTAGCCGATCAGGAGGGGGATCCCGAGGCGACTCTCCTCGACGGCGCGTTTCTGCAGCCGGCGTTTCGTCTCGAGGTCGGTGACGTTCAGCAACGACCCGACCTCGCCGTCGGCGATTGCGCCTTCGAGTTCGTCGCCCTCGTCTTCGGTCCCCGTGATGAAGTGTACGGAGCGCTGGTTGAGCTGGCCGACTTTCTCCTCGACGGTCATCGCTTCGAGTAGCGACTCGACGTGTTCGTCGATCTCCGCCCGGCGGTCGTCGTCGACGTACTGACCGAGCCGTTCGTCCGAGAGTTGCATGCTACTGATCACTATCTCCCGTGCCCATTTAATCTTTGCAGAATAATTTCATCCCAAAAGCAGCCACGATGCTTGAAGCCGGCCCGGTCAGCCGCTGAACCCCTTGGTCATCCGAAAAATATACGTTCATCAATACATCATATATCCGTTAAGTTGGGGGCGACACATCTGTCATCAAATACCTGCTGTCCCGGGGAAACGCGTTAGAAAGTTATTCAAGTCCCGTTTCCGTCATTCGATGTATGGCGAAGCGACACTTACACGATATCGATACGAACGTCGACTCCTGGGAGTTCGTCGACGACGCGGGGACGTTTCGACTGGACGACCCCCAGCGGTCGAGTTACCTGTATTTCCCGCTGGTCAACGAGGCGGGCATCATGTCGGCGATCACGCCGAAGCTCCACGGCGACGTCAACGCGAGCCAACACGAGTTCCTGACGCCGCCGACCGCCGTCGAGGACCTCCACAACAAGCGCTCCGCCCGGAACTTCTGGGTGTACGAACACGGCGCGGGGCCGTGGTCGGCCGCCGGCAACAGCGCCACACAGATTCCCGAAGAACGCCCCGGTGGCGCGGAGTCCGTCTCGATGGAGGGCGGCCTGCTGTATCACGAGATTACCCGCGAGAACGACGAACGCGGATTGCGCGCCGAGATCACTAACTTCGCGCCGGTCCGCGACGACATGGTCGAACTCATGCGCGTGGCCGTCACGAACACCGGCGATGACGCGAAGACGATCACGCCGACGGCTGCCGTCCCCATCTACGGTCGCTCTGCGGACAACATCCGGGACCACCGCCACGTCACGTCGCTGCTTCAGGAGACCTGGACCGAGGAGTACGGCGTCCTCGTGCGTCCGACCCTCTCCTTCGACGAGCGGGGCCACACGCGAAACGAGACGACCTACGGCGTCCTCGGCACGGAAGCCGACGGGACGGCCCCCGAGAGCTTCTACCCCGTCGTCGAGGACTTCATCGGCGAGGGTGGTAACCTCGAGTGGCCGGAAGCCGTCGTCGAGGACCTCGAGGGCGTCCCGGCCGGCACCGAGGTCGACGGCTACGAGAGTCTCGGCGGCCTCCGCTTCGAGACGACGGAACTCGAACCCGGTGAAACCGCCGAGTACGTCGTCATGCAGACTATCTGGGCGGACGACCCCGACCCTGCAACCCTGGTCGAGCGCTATGGCTCCAGCGAGGCCGTCGCCGCGGAACTCGCCGCCTGTCAGGATCACTGGCGCGAGAAATCCAGCGCCGTCGAGTTCGACACCGGCGACGACACCTTCGATCAGTGGATGCGGTGGGTCACGCTCCAGCCCGTCTTCCGTCGCCTCTTCGGCAACTCCTTCCTGCCGTATCACGACTACGGCCGCGGCGGCCGTGGCTGGCGTGACCTCTGGCAGGACATCCTCTCGCTGTTGCTGACTGAACCCGACAACGTCACCGACCTGCTGTACAGTAACTTCGCGGGCGTGCGCTTCGACGGGTCGAACGCGACCATCATCGGCGACGAACCGGGCGAGTTCACGGCCGACCGGAACAACATCCCCCGCGTCTGGATGGACCACGGTGCCTGGCCGTGGCTGACGACCCGCTTCTACCTGGATCTCAGCGGCGACCTACAGTTCCTGTTGCGCGATCAGCAATACTACAAGGACCTCCACGTCGATCGGGCCAGCGAGCAGGACGAGCAGTGGTCGCCCGAAGACGGAACGGAACTCTACACCGACGACGGCGATGTCTACGAGGGCACCGTTCTGGAGCACCTCCTCGTCCAGCACCTCACGCAGTTCTTCAACGTCGGCGAGCACAACGTGATGCGCCTAGAGGACGCCGACTGGAACGACGCCATGGACATGGCCCCCGAACGCGGCGAGAGCGTCGCGTTCACCGCGCTGTACGCCTGGAACCTGCGCGACATGAGCGACGTCCTCGAAACACTGGAGGCCGAACTCGGCGTCGAGGAGATCGAGATCGCCCGGGAGATGCAGACGCTGCTCGATACGCTCTCCGAGCCAGTCGATTACGACGACCCCGAGGCAAAGCAGGCGCGACTCGACGCGTACCTCGACACCTGGGAGCGGACGGTCTCCGGCGAGAAAACCACCGTCGCGATCGACGACCTGGCGGCCGACCTGGAAGACAAGGCCGAGTGGCTCTACGAGCAGCTGCGCGACCAGGAGTTCATCGCGAACGAAGACGGCTACCAGTGGTTCAACGGCTACTACGACGACAGCGGCCGGCGTGTCGAGGGCGATCACGACAACGGCGTCCGGATGACCCTGACCGGCCAGGTCTTCACCCTGATGGGCGGGGTTGCGACCGACGACCAGGCCGACGCCATCGTCGAGGCCGCCGACGAGTACCTCTACGAGCCGAAGATGCGGGGCTACCGGCTGAACACCGACTTCGACGAACTCAAGACCGACCTCGGGCGTGGCTTCGGCTTCGCGTTCGGGCACAAGGAGAACGGCGCGATGTTCAGCCACATGGCCGTCATGTACGCAAATGCCCTGTACCGCCGCGGGAAGGTCGAGGCCGGCCACAGGGTCCTCTCGGGCATCTACGAGCAGAGCACGGACTTCGAAGTCAGCCGGATCTACCCTGGCATCCCGGAGTACTTCAGCGAGCGCGGCCGCGGGATGTACACCTTCCTGACTGGCTCGGGGAGCTGGCTGCTGTTGACGACCGTCACCGAGGTCTTCGGCGTGAAGGGCCGACTCGGCGACCTGCGCCTCGAACCCAAACTCCTGGCCGAGCAGTTCGAGGACGGCGAGGCGACGGTGACCTGCCAGTTCGCTGACCGCCGACTCGACGTGACCTACCACAACCCTGACGCCGCCGACGTCGACGACTACGAGATCACCGAGGTCACGCTGAACGGGGATCGCGTCGAGTTCGAACGCACCGACGACGGCGTCGTGATCGACCGCGACGCCCTGACTGCCCTGGACAGCGAGGCCGTCCACGACGTCGACGTCACGCTCGAATAGGGAGCGACGGTCAGACACCACCTACACACAACCATGGACCGACATTCATTCGACGACCGCGACCGATTCGTCATCACCGACTACGCCGACCGCGACCCCTTCGCCAGCTTCCTGCCCGGCATCGCCGGCGAGATGGGCATCCCGCTGTGGGTCCTGTACGTCAACCGCGGGCAGGCCATCACCAGCATGGGCGTCGGGGACAAGGACGGCGCGATTACCGAGTTCCTGCCGGCGAACAAGGCCTACCGACAGACCCACGAGGTCGGGTTCCGGACGTTCCTCGATGTCGACGGGACGTTCTACGAACCCTTCGCACCTGACTCCGATGGCGACCGCCAGATGCACGTCGGCGCGAACGAACTCGAAATCGTCGAGACTCACGACGCGTACGGCCTGGAAACGACGGTCCGGTATTTCACCGTGACCGAAGAGCCGTTCGCCGGACTCATCCGGGAGGTCACGATCGAGAACGTCGGCGCGGAGCCGATCGACCTCTCGGTGCTCGACGGCCTGCCCGTCGTCGTGCCCGCCGGCGTCGAGGACGCCGAACTCAAGAACGTCTCCCGGACTGCCGAAGCCTGGATGGCCGTCAAGCATCTCGACTCGGGCGTCCCCTTCTATCAGGCCAATCCCACCATGGGCGAGGACGCGACGCTCGAAGCAGTCGAGGGCGGGCACTTCTACACGGCCGTCAGCGACGGCGAACGCCTCGATCCATTCGTCGATCCGGACGTCGTCTTCGGGCAGGACACCGCGCTGGATCGCCCCGACCCGTTCCTCGAAGGCGGCCTCGACGCGCTCATAGAGGCCGACCAGATCACGGTCGGGCGGACGCCGTGTGGCTTTTTTGGCACCGAGGGGACACTCGAACCGGGCGAAACGCTCTCGCTCTCGGCACTCGTCGGCCACGCCGCCGACCACGATGGCGCACTCGACCACGCCGCGCGTCTCGACGCCGACTTCGTCGCCGAGCAGCGCGAGCGCGCGAACGAACTCGCTCGCGACCTGACGGATCACGTCGCCGTCGAGACCGCCGACGACACGTTCGACGCCTACACCCGCCAGACGTTCTTCGACAACGTCCTCCGTGGCGGGTGGCCGGTTCTGCTCGGCGAGGACGACGATATCGTCCAGCACGTCTACTCGCGCAAACACGGCGACCTCGAACGCGACTACAACGACTTCTACGTCGCCCCCGAGTTCTACTCCCAGGGCAACGGCAACTTCCGGGACGTCCTCCAGAACCGCCGGGAGGACGTCTGGCTGGAACCCGGCGTCGAGGACTTCAACGTCGTCTCCTACATGAACCTCCTCCAGGCCGACGGCTACAACCCGCTGGTGCTGGAGGGCAATCGCTTCTTTGTCGAACCCGACGATCGCGAGGCGATCCTCGAGCTGGTCGAGGGTCCGGACGCCGTCAAAGAGACGCTCGAAGACGCGTTCACCCCTGGTGGACTTCTCACCGCCGCGATCGTCGAGGACGGCGGGCTGACGGTCGAGCCCGACGAGTTCCTCTCGGTCGCCCTCGAGCAGGCGACCCGGCACTTCGAAACCGCCTTCGGCGACGGCTACTGGGTCGACCACTGGACGTACAACCTCGATTCGATCGAGAAGTACCTCGACATCTACCCCGACCGCAAAGCCGACCTGTTCTTCGGCCGCGAGGAGTACACCTTCCAGGACACCCACGTCAAGGTCCGCCCACGGACGCTGAAGTACGTCGAGATCGACGGCGCGGTCCGGCAGGCCAACCCGCTCGAATTCGACGACGAGAAGCGCGAACTCATCGAATCCCGTGACGCCCGGCCGTTCGCGGTCCGGACGGCGGACGGGCACGGCGAGGTCTTCGAGACGACTCTCCTCGGAAAACTGACCACCCTCGGGCTGGTGAAGTTCGCGACGATGGACCCGCAAGGCATGGGCATCGAGATGGAAGCCGGCAACCCCGGCTGGGACGACGCGATGGCCGGGCTGCCGTCGATCTTCGGCTCGTCGATGCCCGAGACGTACGAACTCTCACGGCTGCTCGCGATGGTCCGGGACGCCATCGACGACGCTCCCGAAGACGTCGACAGTCTTACACTCCCTGTCGAGATCTACGACCTGCTGGAGGCGGTCCGTGAAGCCCTTTCGTGGTACCGCGAGACCGACCGCGCCGAGCGCGATCACGCCTACTGGGACCGCGTCGCGACTGCCCGCGAACAGTACCGTGACCGCGTCCACTGGGGCTTCGACGGCGAGACCGTCGACGTCACGCTGTCCGAACTCGACGACGCACTCGCGGCCTTCGAGGCGAAGGTCGAGCAGGGCATCGCTCGTGCCAAGGACCGCAACGACGGCGAGGTCCCGACGTACTTCCGCTTCCACGTCGAGGAATACAGCGAACGCGAGGTCGGTGACGTTCCGGAAGACCTCGACCACGCCGGTCCGTTCGTCGAGGTCGAATCCTTCGAACCCGAGGCTCTCCCGCTGTTCCTCGAAGGCCCGGTTCGCGCGCTCAAGAGCGGTGCCGAGGCCGACAACGCCGCGGCCATCTACGAGCAGGTCCGGGACAGTGGGCTCTACGACGACAAACTCGGCATGTACAAGGTCAACGCCGACCTCTCGGGCCAACCGTTCGACATCGGCCGCGCCCGCACGTTCACGCCGGGGTGGCTCGAGAACGAGTCCATCTGGCTCCACATGGAGTACAAGTACCTCAAGGCCCTGCTCCGGGCCGGCCTCTACGAGGAGTTCTTCGCGGACTTCCGTGCGGCGGCGATTCCCTTCCAGGATCCCGAGCAGTACGGCCGCAGCCCGCTGGAGAACTCGTCGTTTCTCGTCTCCAGCGATCACCCCGACGAGTCGCTGCACGGCCGCGGGTTCGTCGCCCGGCTGACCGGCTCGACCGTGGAGTTCCTCAGCATGCTCCATCACATGCTGTTCGGCGAGCAGCCCTTCGCGCTCGAGGACGGCGAACTCACGCTGACGCTCGATCCGAAACTCCCTGCCTGGCTGTTCGACGACGGCCGGCTCACGGGCACGTTCCTGGGTGAGACCACCGTCGAGTACCGCAACCCTGCGAACGAAAACACGTTCGGCGACGGCGTCTCTCCGGCGAGCGTGACCGTCGAATTTGCCGACGGCAAGGGACACAGTCCCTCGGACAGCTGGACGGCGTCCGGCGACGGCGAGACAGTCGAGGTCGACGGTGCGACGATCGGCGAACCGTACAGCCGACGGATTCGTAACGGCGAGGCCGAGCAAATCATCGTCGAACTGCGCTGAGACCGACTGGCTGGCCCCGACTCAAGCGTCCGCGGCCCACGGCTGTCCGTCAGCCATCCGATAGACGCTTCTCGCCGCCACCAGCGCGATCGCGATCTCGAGTCCGCCGGCGGTCAGGAACGCCGCGAGAAAGCCGTAGCGATCGGTGACGACGCCGCCGACGAGAAAGCCCGAGAGCATGCCGAGGCTGCCGAAGACGTTGAACCCGCCCATGGCCGCGCCGCGCTCGCTCGCCGGGACCAGATCGGTGACCAGGGCCATCGTCGCCGGCGCGACCGCCGCCCCGCAGACGCCGACGACGACCATCAACGCCGCCGCGAGGACGAACACCGGCGCGAGGCCGACGGCGATGATCGTGACGCCGTAAAGAAGCGACCCGACGACCACCGGGACAAACCGACCGACTCGATCCGAGAACTGTCCCATGTGGTACTGCAGGGCCGCGAAGGGCAAGAAGAACAGCGCCAGCGTCACGCCTGCCACTGCCGGCCCAACGTCGAAGGCATCGGTGAAGTACGCGACGCCAGTGAGCGCGAAGAAGCCGGCCGTCAGGCGATCGATGAACCCGAACGCGTAGGGCACGAACAGCGCCGGCCGACCGCGTAGCCGATCGAGAAGCGGTGCGAGTTCGATGCTACCCTCGGGCGTCCGGTCCGGGACCGTCGCCGCGAGCAGCGCTGCGCCGCCCAGGACGGCCGCACCGGCGTACAGTGGGGCCAGCGGGTCAACCGTGGACAGCAAGCCGCCAGTGGTCGATCCCAGCGCCGCACCGGACCCGATCGCGGCACCGGCAGCCCCCATGTTCCGCCCGTGGCCGCCTGTGAGGTCCATCAACTTCGTGATCGACAGCGAGAATGCGCCGATGGTGAACGCACCGCCGAGGACCCGTAGCGCCAGCACACCGCCGAAAGCCACGCCGAAGTCCGGTGCGAACGCCACGGCGAGGTAGCTGGCCGCGCCGCCCGCAGCGCCGGCGACGACCAGCGGCGTCCGTCGGCCGATGGCGTCGCTCGCCAGGCCCCACACGACCGCGACGCTGACGAACGCGCCGAACTCGGCGACCAGAAACCACGTCCGGGCCAGGATGGAGCTACCACCCCCTAAAGCGCGGACGACCTCCTCCAGGCCGGGATAGAGCAACACCTGCGAGACCAGTACCGCCCAGACGACGACCGCGAGACGCGTCCGCTCGGTCATAGGCGGTGTCCGGGTAACTGCCATCCGTCGTCGCGCTGCCCAGCACCGCTATCCGGGGCCGTCACAGCGGGCCAATCAGCCAGCACCCTCATCACCTGACTGGATGGGTCCGCCACGTTTCAATGGTCGGCCTCAACTCTTCCGGCGACGTGCCCGCCCCCACTCTTCTCCCCCGTCGGACCACGTCCGGGATCGATCGCGCTACAGCGACACTGGCTCGTACCACTCGGCGTCCGGGAGCGGTGGGTCACGATCGCTGTAGTACTTCCGGCCGATCGCCCCCTCGCTGACCGACGACAGCACCGTCTGGCGTGCCTCCCGCTGGCTCCGGAGCGTTCCGGCCTCACACCGATCGATGGCCTCGCCGACCGTCTCCTTGCCGGTCTGCAACGCCAGTACGTGATCCCCGCAATGCTCGACGACGTCCGCACACTTCGCCGGATATGACACGTCTTCGAGGGCTTGTTCGACATCGAGGTACATCACGACCCCGTTATGCGGGCGCGTTAATTGATACCATGCCATTATATAGTGGTCCTTTATATGTTCGTGTGACAGGACGGGTTCAAGTACCCGGATTGACCAGTGGGGATCGGCCTGTCCGCCGGGACGAACTCCACAGGTGGCCGTCATCCGGCGGCTGTTTGGTGTCTCTCCGCTGGTGGTCTCGCGATCCGCGGGAATCGGTGCCGTCCCGCGTGTACCCTCCATGGATGGCCGAGCGACGAGCGTTGTCAGACGGTGAAAAGCGCTTACAGGCCATCGACGCCGCAAAACGATCCACTCGTTTAACAGGCCTCTCCGCTCACTGTCGAAATGGGCCGGGACGCCCCCGTCCCCGGCCAGGATAGGTCTTGGACCTGTCTGGATCTCCATGCACGGTGGCGCGACGAGTTCGCCCCCCGAACTCGCCGCCCACCGCGTATCGACGCCGGGTTCGACCCCCTTCCCGGCATCCCCTTTCCCCTTTTCGTGAACTCATAGGGCGGTGTTCAGATAAGCACCGAGTAAGAAGCCTGTTTTCTCTGCTAATCAGCCAAATCCTGGCGGAATGAAAGGGCGAGCCAGTTTCGGGAACCCCGACGAAGTAAGCACTGCAGGGCGCGTAGCGCCCGAAGCGCGCAACGAGTCGCGGGACCGAAACTGGCGAGGGCTTTCAGAGTGGTTTCCATCTTTTCAGATCCTTATCTGAACACTATCACTCATAGGCGTGCCTGTTCTGGGCCTGTTGCTCGTTGACGGGAGTCGCCACTGTGTCTCCGAAGGGGTCGTGCCTGGGGTGCAGCCGGAATGTGACGTGGGTGTTCGGTCCTGTAGGGGATCGCACGCACGGGGAGGACACAACCATACTACTGCGAGCGGATAGACACGTATCGTGAGCAAGCCGACGTGTTTGCGCGTGCCTGCGGGAGGCTCGGCTACGCGATATGGGATACTTCGTCCGTTGCGAGCGTGTGAGAAAAAACCGCGAGAAAATAGATGCTACGGCGCTACGTCAGGGTTCGTAGGTGTTGATGACCTGGCTCTGGTCGCCTTCTGGGTCTTGCCAGATGAGTTCGACCGTCGCACCGGAGAGATCCAGCGTGTCCGGAGAGGCAGCACTCCAGTCGCTGCCCCCAGATGGGTCAAAGTCATTTTCGTCCATAACGACCTCATCTGAAGCGCCCATGTCGTCGGACCTACCCAAGTCGTCAGCAAAATTGAGATCGACATCCGAATTTGTCGTGTTGCCGACGCCACTAACGGAAAGCACGTATTCACTAGGCACGGCTTCTCCGCCGCCTTCATGCGTCAACGTGAAGCTATCGTGTCCCGTCGTCTGAATATCAAAGCTCGCGTCCCAGTTCGCGTTCGCGGGCGTACTCTCGCTTGGCCCCATGTTCATCACGAAGGTCGCGATCACTGCGGCCAGGATCACAGTAATCGCCACCATCAGGATTACGCCGATGACCGGCGAGACACCACGATCGTCGTCGAAGAGATAATCTTTCAGATTCATGGGTTTATGGCTCGTAGGTGTCGATAATTTGAGTCTGGTCGCCCTCAGGGTCTTCCCAGATCAGCTGAATCTCATTGATATCTGTAACTACACCACTATCCAGGTGAACATAGCTAGCGGGGAGATCCGCATCAGCGATTGTCGTAGAGCCACTCGCATTGAAGACTTTCACAGTATCTGATGCGGACATTTCGGAGCCTGAGCTGTAGCCATCAACGTCTGTAAATTGGATTGTTTCGGATGATCCGGCCACGTCAATTTTTAGCTTATATTCATCTACTGCAGCCGCACCACCACCTTCATGCGTCAACTGTGAGTAGATATCCACGTCACCCCCGGACGTGGCTTTTTCTTCACTCCAGTCCCAGTTCGCGTTCGCGGGCGTACTCTCGCTTGGCCCCATATTCATCACGAAGGTCGCGATCACCGCGGCCAGGATCACGGTGATCGCCACCATCAGGATGACCCCAATTACTGGCGATACGCCTGTGTCGTCGTCGAGTAGGGATTTCAAATCCATACAGTGATAGGATACACAACAGGGTATAAAAATCGGGACGGATCGTTTTGGGGTCGACAGGCTTTTTCAGCCCGTGTAATTACCGTCTCACTCCAGTATCACCGTCTGATAATGGCTCGCCGTATGGCGATTCAGTGAACAGACGCCCCGTGTTACACGATTGCTCCGGGTCGGCGGATTCGATCCGTGATTTTGCGGGGGTCTTGCTGGCATTGCACCGCCGAAAAATACTTTTGAACTTACAATTGGTGGTGTAACGACCATCTCCACCAGTCCGTCACCGGCAATGCTGCCGTGGTGGGTGCCGCCTGCTCAGGACGTCTGTTCGTCGCAGAAGTAGTCCTGGGAGGATTCGAACCGTCTGAAAGCTCGCTCCGCTCGCTTTCCGGGGTTCGAATCTCAGGGACATTTGCGACTCACGATGTTGTTCGTCGCAAAATAGTCCTGGGAGGATTCGAACCTCGGTCACTCCGCGCCGCTCCGTTCCCTGCTTCGAATCCTCGTAGATACTTCTCGCTCACGAGTTTGTTCGCGAGAAAGTAGTCCTGGGAGGATTCGAACCTCCGTCGAGGGCCCCAGAAGCCCGCATGATTGGCCACTACACCACAGGACTTCATCCGTGTATATCCGGTTGTCGTACTTGAGTTTTGCGAACCGTATCTCCCGTTAACCGACCGGGGCATATCACCTCCCGCCTGCCGCTACGCCCGGCGTCTCGACGTGTTCCTTTCGATGGCAATTCGCACAAGGAACCTCGAAGCCGGCGATTTCGGTCCGGACAGTCGAAATACGCTTGTCATTTCCCGCCCTACGCTGCGGCATGGATCGCCGGACCATCATCGCGGAACTCGACGTCACCTCCCCACGGGTTGTGCTCGGCCCGACGCTCGCGAGCGACTGCGACGTCACCGTCTATGCCGAACGGCTGCCCGTCTCCCACGAGGGGACGACCTGGTTTCACGTGACCGTCCTGGCTGCGGACTTCGACGCGTTCGAGGAGGTCCTCGCGACGGATCCGACTGTCGCCAACAGTGAGGTCTTCGCTGCCTACGGCGACCGGCGGACGTACCGGCTTACGATCGCGCCGGAGGTGCCGGTGCTGACCGAACACGTCGCCAGTTTCGGCGACGAACTGCTCGACCTCCGCTCGACGGCCGACGGCTGGCGCGTCCGCATTCGGACGACCGACCGCGGCTCGATTCGCGAATTTCTGGCGTTCTGTGCCGAGCAGGACATCGACTGCCGACTTGCTCGGGTCTTCGAAGCGAGCGATCCGGTCGGCGAGATGGCCGTGCCCGTCGAACGCGACGCCTTCGACCTTCTGGCGACCGCTTTCGACGCCGGCTACTTCGAGGTCCCACGCGAGACCTCACTTGCCGAACTCGCCGACCGCTTCGACGTCTCCGAGTCGACGATGTCCGTCCGACTCCGCCGGGCGCTGGGTCACGTCGTTGCAAGTCTCGTCGCCGCGGACGCATCTGCCGAGACGACTGACAGCGAGTAATCGGGTTTCGAGGCCACCGGCGCCTTGCTTATAAAGTCCGGAATATTTCGACAGAGATGGCATCCGATGGTACCGCCTACCATATACTGTCATGAAACGGAACGTAACTATCGATGCCCGTGGCGGCCAACACGATCGCCCTGACGTTCGGCTAACCGTCGAGATCGCCGGACGGCGACTCGTCTATGCGGAAAGCGATCTCGAGTCCGTCGGCTTTACCGCAAACGAGTTATAAGGAGACCTCTTCGAGCGAGTCGGATTCGGCGGTGACCTCCTGGTTGAACGCCGCGACGAAACCGGCGAAGTTCGGGGCGTGAGCGCGCAGGTCATGCGCCGAGGGGGGCTGATACTGTGAGAGGAGATAGATCCCGCCTTCGCCGCCGACCCGGAGGTAACTGGTCCGGCCGTCCTCCCACTTGAGTTCCCAGCGTGAGCCCCCGGAGCCGGAACTACCGCGTCTCGATCCGCCGGAGCCACCGTTGTCTGTCACGCGTGCCGAAAACGTCCCGTAGTCGCCGCCCTCGTAGCGCTGGAGCTGGCGCGCCATAGCGTCGGTCGCCTCGCGCATCTGGCCGAGGATCCGTTCGCGTTCCGCGACCACGCTATCGACCGATTCGATGGCGGGGAAGTCGCTGTTCACGTCGTCGAGCACGCCCGCGAGCGAGCGGACGTGGTCGTTGAACGCCGCCACGAACGCGTCGTAATCCGCCATCGCCGTTGCGAGGGCGTCCGGCTCGGGCGGTTGCTGGGTCGAGACGACGTAGACGTCCGCCCCCCGACCGTCGAAGCGGAGGTACTGGACGTCGCCGGCCTCGTATTTGAGTGTCCAGGTCCCCGCCTCCGTCTCGAAGTCCGCCTGGCCGTAGTCGCCACCCTGCAGTCGGGCGAGTTCGCGGGCGATCCGGCCGGCGTGTTCGGTGACTTCGGCGACCACCTCGTCGCGGCGCTCGGCGGCGGCCTCGGTCCCGACGATCTCGCTGTCCAGACCAGTCGTCATTGCCACTGGAGAGGAACTCAGAGCGGATAACGCCACCGAGTCCGATGCTGTCGATCGCGGAACCGACACCTACTTTCCGGTCTGCGTCTCAGGAGGGAACATGTACGTCGGACGATTCGTCGTCGTAGCCCCGGAGGTCGGCGCGTATCGCGTCTCCTCCCGCTCGTTTCCCAACCGCAAGGCCGTCGATCGCGACGGGACGATCACCGTCGCGCCGACGGCAGACGCCCCCGAGACGGACAACCCTTACATCTCCTACAACGCGGTCCGGCTGACCGACCGCGGCGCGGTGATCGGCAACGGCAGTCATGTCGATCCCATCGCCGAGAAACTCGCACTGGGGACGCCGGCCCGCGACGCCCTGGCCGAACCCCTCAAGGCGCTGGACTTCGAGAAGGACGACTACGACACGCCCCGGATCGCCGGCATCGTCGGCGTTAGCGAGGACGATCCCACTGCTGGCGAGGCCGGCGCAGCCATCGGGATCGTCCGTCGGGACGCGCTGGTGGTTGAGGCCGTCGAGGAGCCGACGCTCGTGGCGACCTACGAGCGTGACGACCCGGTCCCGTTCGAGCTCGGGGCGAGTGACGCCGCGGGCGCGGCGCGAGAACTCTACGACCACGAGTTCGAACACGCGGTCTGTGCGGCCGGTGTTTCCGGGTCGGCGGGCGACTACGAGACGGCGATCGTCAACGAGTGATCGACGGGTAGCGTCAGGTCCGTTTTTTCAGCGGTGTCGATACCACGTCAACCGGAGTCAGATCCGTCCCGGGCGACAATTCGGTAGTCACACATTCAGTCGAGACGATCAAGCGAGCCGTGGAGTTCCTCGTTTTGGATGTGGGTGCAAAACTGTGCACAGAGTCGACAACAGTCGATACCGTCAGTAAACGTTCGGACGCTGGTGTCCCAGCGAGCGTGCACGGATCCAAGCATCGCACTCCGCACTGATGGTTCGGTCGCGACCATGATCCGTCGCGTTCGCTCCGGTGGAATCGCATCTGTTGCAGGTCCGTACATATCATCTGTCGATAACAAATCTTCGAGAACACTCCCGATCTCGATGCCGACACCGAGGTTGTCACCGACCTGTGGGGCGATAAACACTATTGCATTGCTTGCCCGTGCAAAGGCGATACTCTGACTCGCTGCATCCATTTCATCGAGCGGGATCCCGACGTCAATAGCCAGAAACGCGTTGAAGCCACGTTCGCGCAGGCAGTCTCTCGTTTCTTCTAGGAGCCGCAGGACTTCGTCTTCGGCGTATTTACCACTGTCTTGGTCCCACGTGGCAAACGATGGGGCATCAGTTTTGACGTCGGCGTCAGACGGTAGCAACGAATCGACCTCGAACGTTCGGTATGGCCCCATCAGATAGACGAGAAACCGCTCTCTCCTGACCGGGGCGAGGGAGTCCGAGTCGCCGACAGCACGAGGAAGGTTCTCGATAATCCGCTGTCGCATTCGTGTTGAAATTACTTAATGATGGTATATAAATCTTCGTCTTTTCAAGAACTCTCTAGTCAAGAACGACTAAGTATGTGGCATCCGATTACTGAACTGAGACAGTTCCAAATGTCAGAGACTGATCGCCACCAGACAGACGAGGTTCGTCAGCCGGAGCCCCCGCTGCCGGAAGAGAGCGGATTGACGCTCGAGGAGTACCTCGCGATGCAACAGGCGATCGGCCACCAGACGCGGTTTCGAATCGTGCGCGCACTTGTCGCTAATGACGAACTGAGTGCCACCGACCTCAAGTCGACGGTCGAAGCCGAGCCCGGGAATTTCCACTACCACCTCGAGCAACTGGTCGACGTCGGACTCGTCGACAAACGGAAGCGACGAACTGCCGATAGCAAGGGATTTTTCACCTACTATCGACCGACAGCGATGGGTCGTGGCATCCTCGAGTATGGCGTCGAGGAGCTGATGCGGCGCGAACGCGAATTCGACGACGCCTACTCGTAGATGCCGTGAAAGTGATCAGTCGCTCGGGACGACGTTCGGCCCCACCTCGCGGTCCCGGACGAAATGGACGACCGCGTAGACGAACGGCGTGTCGAACACCGCGACGCCGATTTTGACGAGGTACTGACCGACGATCAACCCGGCGGCGTCACCCAGTGGTATCCCCTTGAAGAGGATGAAGGCGACGGTGATGAAGATGACCGTGTCGACGAACTGGCTCGTCGCCGTCGACCCGACGTTGCGCAGCCACAGGAGTCGGCCGTCGGTGCGGTCCCGAAGCCAGTGGAACGTGAAGACGTCGAGGTTCTGGCTGACGAGGTAGGCGAGCATGCTCCCGGCGACGACGCCCGTACTCGATCCCAGCACGCTGGCGAACGGTGACTGGTCGACGGGCGAGCCGACAAAGATGGGTGCTTCGATCGCGAGCCATACCAGCCCAAGCAGGACGAAGTTCATCGCGAAGGCGACGTTGACCAGTTTGGTCGCCTCGCTGCGGCCGTACAGTTCGGCGTAGCAGTCCGATGCGAAAAAGGTCACCGCGTAGGCGAAGGCGGCCGCGGGGACGATCAGCGTCGACCCCCTGAGCGGGATCGAGAACGGGATATCGATGCCGACGAGCTTACTCGCGGTCACCTGGGAGGTGATCAGCGCGGTCACGAAGACCGCGATCAGACCGAGCCGGGCCACCGGCAACGGCGGTGCGGATCGCTCAGTGCTCATCGGTCTGCCTCCCCTGGCGCTCGTCGATCTCGTCGAGTAGATCCAGTGTCTTCCGGATCGAGGCCCGGATCGCCTCCGAACGGTTGACGAACTTGCCGTCCTCGCCGACGTGATCGTCGAGATCCGAGAGCAGTTCCTGGGGCACTTCGACGCTTATCTTGGGCATACTGGGGACTTCTCTCAAGAATACTTTAGCCTCGCGGTTCGCTCGCGACACTCGTCACTCAGATATCTATTTACCCGCCGCAGTCGTAGATCCCCTATGCCAACTATTCTCGTGTGCTACGGAACCAGCGAGGGCCAGACCGAGACGATCGCCGAACGGATCGGCGACCGGCTCACCGAACGTGGCCACCGCGCGCCCGTCCGGAACGTGGCCGAGAACGACCTCGACCCGACCGGCTACGATGCCGTCGTGATCGGGTCGTCGATCCACATGGGGAGTCACCAGTCAAGCATCGAGGGGTTCGTCCGCGAAAACCGCGAGGCGCTCGCCGGTCGTCCGACGGGGTTCTTCCAGGTGTCGCTATCATCCGCCACCGACGACCCGGACCGGCGTGCCGAGGCCGCGGGCTACGTTGAGGACTTCGAGGACTCGACGGCGTTTCATCCGGACCGCGTCGGCCTGTTCGGCGGCGCATTGCGGTACTCGAAGTACGGGTTCCTCAAGCGGTTGTTGATGAAGCAGATCGCAAAGCGGGCAACGGGGGATACGGACACCTCGCGGGACTACGAGTACACTGACTGGGACGAGGTTGAGGCCTTCGCCGAGGACTTCGCTGCGTTCGTGGAGGGACGCCTCGGCGAAGCCCCGCCGCGGACCGAGTGAGCGGTCGCCCGCGAACCGGGGGTGTTGGCGACCGTGAGTTTGATACGAGAACCGACAGTATCTACTGACAGAGCGGACACGTTTCAGGTAGACAGATGGTCGAAGCACTTCTCGTCGTCGGGATCGTCATCACCGCGTTCGTCGCGTACAACATCGGCGGCGCGACGACCGGCCCAGCCTTCGGTCCCGCGGTCGGCGCGGGCGCGATCGGCAAGGTCGGCGCGGCCGCGCTGATGTCCGTTAGTTTCTTCGTCGGCGCGTGGACGATCGGCCGGGAGGTCGTCGACACGCTCGGGACGGAACTCGTCACCGATCCGACGATCTTCAGCCTGCCGGTCAGTATCACTGTCCTGTTTTTCATCGGCGGGGCGCTGTTGATCGGCAACCTCTCGGGTGCGCCCGCCTCGACGTCGATGACTGCCGTCGGCGCGATCGCGGGGCTCGGCATCGCCTCCGGGACGCTCGATCTCACCGTCGTGGGCGAGATCGTCTCCTGGTGGATCGTCTCACCGGTAATCGGCTTCTGGATCTCCGCGGTCATCGGCCGATACTTCTATACGCACCTTCGACGACTCATCGCGATCGATCAGTCCGAGGGACCACTGTTGACGCTCGACCGTGAGGGTGGGCTCCCCCGACCCGCTCCCGGCCCGAACACGTCCCGTCGTGAGATCGTCGGGACTGTCGTTCTCGTCGCGATCGGGTGTCTGATGGCCTTTAGCTCCGGGACGAGCAACATCGCCAACGCGATCGCGCCGCTGGTGGGTTCGAACGAGCTCAAGATGAACCCCGCTATCCTTCTCGGCTGTGCGGCCGTCGCCGTCGGGGCCTTCACGATCGCTCGCCGGACCATGGAGACGCTTGGCAACGACATCACCGATCTGCCGCTGACCGCGGCAATCGTCGTCGCTGTCGTCAGCTCGACGATCGTGATCGCGCTATCGGCCGCCGGCGTCCCGGCGAGTTTCGTCGTGATCGCGACGGTGAACATCGTGGGCCTCGGATGGGGGCGGGCGACCCGAGTCGTCAAGATCGAGGACGCTGTGGTCGGCGACGAAACCCCACCGGTGTCGGTCGGGGCGCTGGCTGCGGACGACGACGCCCCGACGGTGGGGAAACCGGAGCTGATCGAGGACGAACACGACCCGGAGCCGATCGGGGATGAACCTATGCAGGAATCTCCCGCCGAGTCGGACCTCTTCGATCCATCGACGACCGCACGGGTCCTGCTCATGCAGAATCTGGTCCCCGCCCTCGCGACGATCGCTTCCTTCGGGACGTTCGAACTGCTGTTTGTCGTCTGATACTCGGCTGACGTCGTTCCGGCAGGTATTCTGACCGCCGCTGGTCTCGGTGGCTCTTTTCGGCCGAAACGGGTTTGCCAGTCAGGTCGTCGCTGGGGTCAGTGGCCCCTTTCGTCTCCCGCCGAATGTATACAGCCAGAGGATGCCCAGCCCCAGGAGATACGAAAGCGATGCCGGAATCGCAACCAACAGTAGCGAGAACATCCCGCCGGGGGTGACCACCATCGCCAGCGCGAACAGCGCCAGGACGACCACGCGCCATCGGGCGGCCATAGTCTGATACGAGACGAGGCCGCCACGGTGAAACAGCAGCATCGTGACCGGAATCTCGGCGAGCAGGCCGATCCCCACAGTGGTGAACACCAGCAACCACCCGAAGGTATTGACCCGATACTTGACGACCATGTGTGCATCGATCGCGTCGGCGGCGAGCCACGACATGACTCTGGGTGCGATGAAGCTATACCCGATGTAACTTCCCAGGCCGATGCCGACAACGAGTGACCCGCCCCAGACCAGGAGCGTCCGTCGGTCACCGGTCACCCACTCGCGGTCTTTCAGGGCCGGCCAGACGTAATAGCAGACCAACGGGAGAATGGCCACCACGCCAAGCAGTGTGCTGACCTTGAGCTCGAACACGAGGTGCTCGACGGGATGCAACACGGCGATATCTCCCTGAGCGATCATATCGGCCGGGAGTCGCCGGAGGAAGTCCTTTCGGATGTAGTTGATGCCACCCATATAGAGTGCCCCGAACGCTGCGATAAACACCGCCATGAAGACGGCAACGAGGACGAACATCTTCGAGGTGAGTGACTCCAGAATGAACCGCAGATCGTAGTAGTACCCGCCGATATCGTCTTCGGTCGTTTCGTCTTCGGTGAACGCGTCGACGACTCCCGTTGCCGTACCCGAGACGATTCCCGAGTCGTCCGAGCTCTCTTCGTCAGCTTCGTCCGCGTTTTCCTCCTGTTGGGCACGCTCGTTGGCCTCGTCGAACCGTTCGAGGATGAGTTCGGCCTTCTCGTTGTTGCCGTTCTCTAAGGCCTGGTTGATGTAGCTGAGCGCCTCGTGCTCTTCGAGCGCTTCAAACGCTTCCGGTGGCGCGGCCTCGATCCCGGCCCGGTCGAGGTTTGTAAGATCGATCTCGGTTGGATCTCCCATCGTCGCCATCGCGATGCCGGCCTCCTGCTGTACTTGCTTGGCGACCGATCGATACCCGACCCAAGCGACCACGGGCACTGCAAGAGTGGCCGCGACCAGTGCCGCTGCGTACGACTCCGGGAGTCCCAGGGCGGTTCCGATCGTCGGGACCGGTCCGAGGTTGCCAGGAGCGATTGCGAGCCCCTCGTTGATCACACTTACGCCGCCCGCAGCGAAGAAGCCATAGACAACCGCAAAGGACGCGATCGCCGCCCCAGCGAGAACGTTCCACCGCTCACGGAGCGTGGCCGTCACGTTGACCTGCCCGCGTGATCGTTTGGCACCGACGACGAGTTTCGTGATCCGCAGACTGACGGCATAGAGCGCGACCAGCGGCGTCGCCCACATCAATTGTGTCAACGGTTCCGGTGGCGTAAACATCGCCCCTGCCGCATAGAGGCCCAACACGGCGTGCTTCCAGCGGTCCCTGAACGTCTCGTAGGGGACAATCTCGGCGTACGCGAGCGTACTCATCACCAGCGGGAGCTGGGCTGCGATGCCAAACGAAAGCGCCAGCAGGAAGATAAACTCGACCCACTTGACGATGTGATACGTCGGGACGAATCCGGCCTTGATCGCGTTTGACGCCAGAAAGCTGAACATGATCGGAAAGAAGACGGTATAGGAGTATGCGACCCCACCGACAAACAGCACTAGCGTGGCCATCACCAGCAGCACGAGCTTCCAGCGGGCAATCGGGGCCTGTGGCAACCAGCCCCGCCGTCTGAGCGCGTCACGCGAGAAATACAGGAACAACGGAACTGAAAACAGTGCGCCGACGATGAGCCCAATCTTCACCTGCAATAGAATGACATCGAACGGGGAAACGACGACGACGTTGGTTCCCTCGCGGACTTCATCAGTCATGCCCGCGAACAAATCCGCTTTGAGTCGATCCCACACGTACGTCTGCAGTATCCAGATCGTCCCCACGAGTCCGAAGACGAACGCGATAAAGACCTTCTGGATATCCTGCTGTGCAGACCGAAGCATCGCTCCCAACGTTTCTCGACCACTCGCAAGTGTGCGACGTGTACCGTCGTCGATCGCTCCGGACATCTTCGTTCGGGGGACTAACGAACTCGCCGTTATCAATTTATTCATCGACGTATCGGTCTGCCGGTGTGACTCCGTTCTGCGGACACGAAAAGAAGGCTTACAATAGGGGGGTGCAAACTCGCCGAAACGATGACCGACGGCGACAGTCCTGACGACGAGGACGACGCTCCGAATGGCGGCCATGATGCTGCCGACACCTCGAGCGATACCGCCGTCGATTCGGGCGACACCCGGGACGACGATACCGGAAGTCCAGCGGAACCAGACGATCAATCCGACGAGTCGACGGACGGTCCTGTCCCCGATGGGACCGACTCGGACCAAGCCGAACCTGCAACTGTCGAGGACACTGACGCCACCGCGGCCGATCGCGGTGATCGCTCCAGCAGCGCTGGTGAGGCAGTTTCCGATGGCGAGAGTGACACCGATTCGAGCCAACAACGCGAGGCGACAGCAGACGGCGACACGACAGACCAAGACAACGACCTAGCTACGGATCCCGAGGATATCGCGGCTGGGCCGACCGAACCGGTCGGGATCGAAGACGAACCGTCCCGTCAGGAGCCGCCACGGGAGACCTTCGACTCTGATCCCACCGAGACGACGGCCGAAAGCACAGCCCCGGATGACGAAGAAATGCCGCTGGCCGATCACATCGAGGAGATGGTCCGCCGGCTCGGCGTCGTGCTCGTGTTGATGGCTGGCGTCAGCGCCGTGGTCTTTCCCTTCGGCGAGCAGATCATCAACACCATCTGGTATTCGTTCCTGCCGGGAACCTTCGAACAGTGTCCGACGACGGGTTCGGTCGTGACTAATACGGGCGCGACGATCAGGCCGGCCTGTCCACGGGTGTACAATCCGCTTGCGACGATCCTCGCGCGATTCAAGGTGGCGACGCTGGCCGGGTTCGTCGTCGCGCTTCCGGCGTTTGTTTACGAGACGTACCTGTTCATGCGCCCCGGTCTGTTCCCCCGTGAGCGTCGGTACTATCTCGCTGCTGTGCCAACGAGTCTCGTGCTCGCCACGGTCGGGCTGGCCTTTGCCTACCTGCTTGTCCTCCCCGCGATCTTCACGTACTTCCTGTATTACTCCGAGAGCGCGGCGGACATCGCCTTTGGCTTGACAGAGACCTTCGACATTATGGTCCTGATGATGGGCTTTTTCGCTGCCATCTTCCAGATTCCACTGTTCATCATGCTCGCGATCATGATGGGTGTGACCTCCCGGCAGTGGCTGGCCGACCGCCGGTTGCTGTTCTGGGCGGCCTTCGGCGGGATCGCGTTCATCTTCAATCCTGACCCGACCGGGATGGCCCCGTTCATCGTCGCGGCGACGATGATCGCGCTGTTCGAGGGGACGCTTCTCCTGTTGTCCTGGACCGGCAGCGAAGGGCTGGTCCCCGCTCCGGATGCAGTGTCGGCTCGCCGACCCTACGCCTGGCTGCTCGCGGTGGTCACCGGCTACCTCGCCAGTGACGCCCCGCTTCCGGCGGGCTATTACGACCAACTCCCCGGATTCGTCACTGGCTTCATCGAGAGCAACGGTCTGGTCGGGATAACGCCGCTCGTCGTCGGTGGCGCACTCATTGCCGTCTACGAGGTCTTGACGGTGCTCCTGCGGCAGTATCTGCCGATGGGGCGGGTCAAACTGGCACTGTTTACCGGTCGTATATCGGTACTTCGGTTCCGTGCACCGGTCTGGCTCCTCTCAATTGTCGTTGGCTACTTCGCGAGTCCGGAGCCGTTCCTGCTCGATCGCGCGGGTGAGATCGCGCTCGCGCCGATCGAGGCGGCCGCGCTCGCCGGCGGGTTGATCGTCGCCTTCGAGATGACCCTCGCGATCTGGCGCTTCGTTCGGCCGGAGGAGGGCCAGCGTCTGCCCCTCGAGCGGTGATCGACTGCAGTCGGTTGGCCAACCGTCACGCAACTGTCCGACGATTGTGAGCGATGTTTTCGCGTCCCGGTCAGGCCAGTTACCGTGTGAACTGACCGAAATACTCTTATACTACAATTGACTACATTTGATTACAATATGCCGGTCCTCCTCAACGATCACGATTCCGACCTTACCCTTCGGCCAGGGACAACGAAGTCGGATATCGTCGCGTACCTCTATCGAAACCCCGAGTGGGGATATTCCCCGAAGGACATCACGGAATCCCTTGACATCCCGCGAGGGACCGCCACGACGACACTCAAACGGCTGTACGACGACGATTACGTCGGGAAAACCGACGACGGCTACTACCACGCCCTGAGCGAACGAGATGACATTCGACGGTATGTCTCTAGCCTTGAGCAGGCACATCGACTGTTCGGTCACCACCGCGATGCGGACGCCACGCCGGAAGCGCCCGAGAAACAGATCGCTGAAGACCGCACTGACGAGGAACTTGATGCCGAACTTGCGGCGTTAGAAGACGAGATCGGCGACAGCGATGAGTAAACTATCAGCAGGAGACGTGTGTTGGGCACAGGACCCGACGGGAGCTCATCCGAAGCGACCGATCATCGTACTCGCTCACGAGACACACCCGTTCAGTGCGACTGACTGTACGGTGATGTGTGTCGGGACGAGCGCCGGCAAGTACCAGCAAACGACACCAGAACTTGAAGACGAACATCTCAGGGACATCTCTTTCACCGACACGTCATATCTGATGCCGTGGGCGCTGTACACGATCCCACCGGGGACGATTAACGGACAGACGAGGGGAGAACTGACGGAAGAGGGGCGGAGACTCGTGAAGAAGTCACTCATCTCACTCATGCCGTGACTGGTGGGCAGTAAACCCGGCCACGGTTTGCGTGCAGTTTCCGACACACACCGGGAGTACGTCGCTCTCGCTGCTCGTTCCTCCCCGCTCGTAGTTTCCGAGGCCTCCCTTGGGTTGGCCTCGCCCTCGCTGCTCGCGGCTTCGCCGCTCGCTCATTCCGAGGGCTCGCTTCCCTCGCCCTCGCCAGGACTCACACTCCCCGTCCGATACCCCTCTAGATCCAGCGTGACGTGCTCGAAGCCCAGATCGCCGATGTGCTCGCGCGCCGCGGCAACGAACTCCGGATCGAGCGCCGCCTCGAGTTCGCCCTCGCCGACCTCGATCCGGGCGATGCCGTCGTGATCGCGGACGCGGAACTGCTCGAAGCCCCACGTCCGGAGGACGCGTTCGGCCTGTTCGATCCGGGTAAGTTTCTCCTCGGTGACCTCCAGGCCGGTCGGGATCCGGGAAGAGAGACACGCCATCGACGGCTTCTCGGCGACCGAGAGGTCGTAGTGGCGGGCGACTTCCCGGACCTCGTCTTTCGTGATGTCGTGCTCGAGCAGCGGTGAGGTCGCGTCGAGTTCCTCGACGGCCTGCAATCCGGGGCGGTGTCCCTCGCCGGGGTCGGCGGCGTTCGTCCCGTCACAGACGGTCTCGATCCCGAGTTCCTTCGCCCGGTCGTACATCGCGGAGAGGCGCATCGACCGGCAGTGATAGCACCGGTCGCCGTCGTTTTCGATGAACGCCTCGCTTTCGAGTTCGGAGAACTCGACGATATCGTGACGGATACCGATCTCCTCGGCGACACGCTTGGCTTCCTGCAGTTCGGCCTCGGGGAGCGTCTCGCTTCTGGCGGTGCAGGCGACCGCGTCCGCGCCCAGTGCGTCTTCGGCGATCGCGGCGACGACGCTCGAATCGACCCCGCCCGAAAATGCCACGAGGACGCCATCGCGCTCGGCCAGGTCGGCGCGGGCCGCCGCGAGTTTGTCCTCGACGGACCGCTGGGTGGATTCCATTACACCGCGGTACGGAATGGACGCGCAAAAGCCCGTTGTCCCGTGGTGGGGGTGGTCTTTGGTTAATCGAGTCACGGTTGGGAACAGCCAGAAAGCCCCACCCAAGGCCGGTTGGTCAGCCGGCATGGGCAGGACTGAAAGGGGCGAGGCGTGCGCGGCGGTGCAACCGCCGCGACCATTCAAGGCCGGCTCGCCGGCCTCGCGCTCGGCGACGGCGCGAACGGGCAAGCACTGTCGTCCGAGAGAGCGAAGCGCGCGACCGGCGCACCGAGCCGACCGCATCGGGGCATTCTGGCTGTTCCAGGCGATCCCTGCGAAACGACACACTACCCAGGGCGGGGCGACGGGACAGCCCCCGGCCACGAAACTGCCGGGAGCCCAACGGTTACCCCCCGGCGTCCCCGCCTTCCACTATGGATCTCTCGCTGGTCGATCTCTCGCCGGTCCCCGAGGGCGGCACCGCGACCGATGCCTACGCGAACACCGTCACCGCCGCGAAACAGGCCGAGGAACTCGGCTACTCGCGGGTCTGGGTCGCAGAACACCACGCCATGGGCGACACCCTCGCCGGAACCACGCCCGAGGTACTGCTCGGCCATCTCGCGGCCGAGACCGACTCGATCCGGCTTGGCTCGGGAGCCGTCCTGCTCAATCACTACAGCCCCTACAAAGTCGCCGAGGTTTTCGGCGCGCTCGACGGCCTCGCGCCGGGCCGAATCGACGCCGGACTCGGACGGGCCAACGGCTCGCCGGCTGCCGATCGCGCCCTCGGGACCGAGCGCCGGGTCGAGAACCCCGACGCCGAGCACCGCGAGAAGATCGAGTCCGTCGTCGCCCACCTCTACGACGCATTTCCCGACGACCACGCCTACAGCGACCTGAAAATCCCCCGCTCCGGCGAGGAGCCGCCGGTCCCGTGGGTGCTCGGATCGAGCCCGTCCAGTGCGAAAGTCGCCGGGCAACTCGGCTTGCGGTACTGTTTCGCGGCGTTCATCCGCCCGGGCTTCGCGACCCAGGCTTTCGAGACCTACCGCGAGCATTTCGAGCCCGCCGACAGCGACGGCGGCCTCGACGAACCCACGGGGATGGTCGCCGTCAACGCCATCGCCGCCGAGACCGACGCGCAAGCGGCGCGCAAGCGGGCGGTGGCCGAGGCGTCCTTCCAGCGGATGGCACGCGGGGTCGTCGGCTCGACGCCCTCAATTGAGGAAGCGATCGACGAACTCGGCGGCGTCCCGGACCCGACACCGGCCACCCTCGACCCTGGCGAGTGGCCGCGGGCCATCTCCGGGAGTCCCGAAACGCTGTCCGGGTTGCTCGAACAGCTGTCGGACCGGGTCGGCGTCGAGGAGGTCATGATCCAGCAGGTCGTCGCCGATCACGACGACGCGCTGCGCTCGCACGAACTACTGGCTACAGGGGTTGATCTCTCACCTCGCCCCTGACTGGAGCGGGCACATCGTCGGCTTGACGTGTGGCTTGTCACGGGCTCGCAAGTATACCGGCGGAAGGCAGAATTAAGCATATCTGGACCCTAGATATGGTAATGGAAACGGGTGACGCGATCGCTCGAAAAGCCTTCGAGAAGGCGGCCACCATCATGGTCGTCCTCGACGCTGACGGGGTCATCCAGCGCATCAACGACCGTGGGTGTCAGGTACTCGGATACGATCGGTCGGCCCTGCTTGGAGCAGACTGGTTCGAGACAGTCGTCCCTGCGGGTAGTGATGTCGATCTGGACGCTTTGCTTGGGGCCGTTCAGGGAAACGAGTCTGTCGACATCCACGAGAATACGGTCCGGACCGACGACGGCGAGATTCGATGCATCAAGTGGCACGTCACTGGCCTTCGGGACGACGCGGGGAACGTCACGGAACTGCTCGTCTCGGGATCGGACATCACCGAGCGCGAGGAGACCGAACGCCGGCTCCGCCGGTACGAACAGACCGTCGAGAGTTCGACCAATCAACTCGCAGTCGTCGACCGGGAGTACACCTACGAGTTGGCCAACCGAAACTACCGGCGATTCCACGGCCTGGGCGAGGAGATCCCGGCTGAACTGACGATCGCCGACGTCTACGGGACCGAAACCTTCGAAGCGATCAAGCCCGCCGTCGACCGGGCGCTGGCCGGCGAATCGCTGGCCTACGAGACCACGCGTCCCGGCCCGGACGGCGACGATCGCACGTTCGACGTCCGGTACTTCCCGCTCGTGGCTAACGACGACACGGTGGAGGGTGCCGTCGCCGCGTTGCGGGAGGTCACCGAACAGCGGGCACGCGAGCGCGAGCGTCGGGAAACCAGAGACACTTTCGAGGGCCTGTTCCACGGGATCAACGACGCCGTTTTCGTTCACGATTTCGACGGTCAGTTTCTCGCCGTCAACGAGACAGCCCGTGAGCGGCTCGGATACGACGAGGGTGAACTCCTCGGGATGACGCCCCAGGATATCGACGCCAGCGAACACGCGGACTCGATCGACGAGCGGATCGAAACGATCCTCGAAGAGGGGGAGCTGACCTTCGAGGCCGTCCACATCACGAAGGCCGGCGAGCAAATCCCTGTCGAGATCACGTCGAGTCTGGTGACGTACTTCGGCGAGGAGGCGATTTTGAGTGTTGCCCGGGACATCACCGACCGCAAGGAGCGAGAACGACAGCTCGAGCGAGAGGTCGATCGGCTCGCGGAGTTCGCCGGTGTCATCTCTCACGACCTCCGAAATCCGCTGAACGTCGCCCAGAGCCGGATCACGCTCGCGGCTGAGGAGTGTGACGAAGACCACGAGCACATCGCCCCTGTTGTCAACGCATTGGATCGCATGGAGACCATCATCGAGGACACGCTCATGCTTGCCCGGCAAGGCGAGACCGTCGGCGAGACCGAACCGGTCGCCATCGCGGACGTCGTCGGGCAATGCTGGGACGCGGTGGAGACTGCAGACGGGACACTCGAACTCGCGACGGAGTTCACGGTTCGTGCCGATCGTGATCGCCTCCAGCACGTTTTCGAGAACCTCTTCCGGAATGCCGTGGAACATGCTTCCAGGAGCCCTCACTCGTCTTCGACTCCCAGGGATGCGATCGAGCACGGTGGCGATGACGTGACGATCCGTGTCGGTCGGATCGGGGACGACGGCTTCTACGTCGAAGACGACGGCCCCGGAATTCCCGCGGCCGATTACGAGACTGTTTTCGAGCCTGGGTTCTCGATCCAGGACGAGGGAACGGGCTTTGGATTGACCATCGTCCGTCAGATCGCCGAGGCCCATGGGTGGACCGTTGACGTGACTGACGGGGCGGCCGGTGGCGCGCGCTTCGAGTTCACTGGTGTCGACATTGTCGAATGACCGGACTGGTGGTCACGTTCGAGTGATTCCACGGGCTGATCTGGGATGTCGAGCACACAGCGGCAAGTCAGCACGATGCTGGAGGGACTCTGCTTCTCGATATTGTCACAGCCACCCACAACAGGTAAATGGTCAGCCGCCGAACGTATGGGTACAATGGAACCAAACGTCGGCTCACTGGATCGAAGCGTCCGCATTGCGATCGGTATCGTCCTCGGGATCGTCGGGGCTGCCGTCTTCGCCGGCCCGCTGTCCAGTCTGGGAACGATCGTCGGCGCGATCGCGCTGGTCGCCGGGGCAGTCATGCTCGGGACGGGGCTGACCCGCCAGTGTATGCTCTATCGGCCGCTTGGCATCGACACCTGCGAACGATAGTTCCCGGCGGACACAGAACTATCGGACGAGCCGTGGCCGGAAACGAGACGGCCGTTCTCTCTCAGTGCTGGGGCAGTGACTGGGCGATCGGGCAGGACGTGAGGTTTTTTCTCACGGGGCGTCGAGACATCGATAGATGGACCTGACGGCGATCCCCGGCGTCGGCGAGAAGACCGCCGCATCGCTTGCCGAACTCGACGATCCAGCGGCGGCGATCGAGAACGGCGACGTCGCGGCCGTCGCGCGGGCACCCGGCATCAGTCAGGGTCGTGCCGCCCGGATCGTCCGCGCGGCGATCCGCGAGCGCCACGGCGACGCGGGCGAGTTCCTGGCGACGGCGCGCGCCCGGGAACTATACCAGTCTGTGCTGGACTTGCTCGAAGCCCGCACAGTGACCGACTACGCGGCTGCACGGCTCGAAACGCTGTATCCAAGCGCCAGCGACTCACGTATCGCGGAAGTCCGCGCCCTGAGCGAACGTGCGATGGAGCGCGATCCCGACGAAGCCGTCCTCGGGGTACTCGACGACGTCGAACCGCTCGAAAGACCGGGCGACGTCCGAGTTCGTGATCGATGTCTCGCGACGACAGACGGCGAGACCTACGCGCAAGCCCGCGAGGCGATCCCGGAGTTGAGCGTCGAAGTCGTCGAGGATAGCCGTGATCTGGCGGAACTCGCCCGCGGCTATGCGACAGTCGTAGCGCTCGACGATTCCTTCGCCGGTGTTGACGTCGAGGGAGACGTCCGCGTCGAACCGGATGCACTCGACGATCCGGCGTCAGTCGTGCCCGAGCGTCCGATCGCCTTTTTCGCACACAACCGCGACCGCATCCTCGCTGCGATCGCCGTCCACCGGACGGTTGCTCTCGACGCATCTTGTGACCTCGACACGCTCGAAGCCGCGCTGGATCGACTCGATGCGGAAGGGATGCCGACTGGCGACGACGAACTCCGGCGGCTTCAGACGGCTGTCGACGACCTCGACGCCGCCGTGAGCGAGGCCGAATCGGTCGCCAACGACCGCCTCCGGGAAGCGATCGAAGCGCAGGACGTCACCATCGAGGGGGCGGACCTGCTCTCGCTGGTCGAGCGCGGTGCGGGCGTCGACGAGGTGCTTTCGAGGGAACTGGCCGACGAATACGACGACGCCGTCGAAGCGGCCCGCGAGCACGTGATCGACACACTGGATCTGCGGGACGTCGCTGACATTGCGAAGCGGGCGTTCCCGGACGAACCCACGTTTCCGGTCGAGCGTGAGGAAAGCGTCGTCTCCCGGCTCCGGGAGGAGCTCACGACCGCCCGCGATCGGCGGGCCGAGCGGCTCAAGCGGGAACTGGCCGACGACCTGGCGTCGATGCGCGAACCAGCCGAAGCGCTCGTCGACGCCGCACTCGAACTCGACGTCGAACTCGCCATCGCCCGCTTGGCTGCCGATTTCGACGCCTCAATGCCCGACATCGGTGGCGATGGAATCACGATCGAGGGCGGGCGATCGCCGCTACTCGACGTGGACTTCGAGGACGTGGAACCGGTCGATTACGCGGTCGACGGCGTTCGCCTCCTCTCGGGGGTCAACAGCGGCGGGAAGACCTCGACGCTTGACCTGCTCGCCCTGATCGTGATCCTCGCGCACATGGGGCTGCCGGTGCCCGCCGAACGGGCCCGCGTCGGGCGGATCGACGCCCTCCACTACCACGCCAAGACCCAGGGGACGCTCGACGCCGGGGCCTTCGAGAGCACGTTGCGCTCCTTCGGCGAACTGGTCACCGACGCCGCAAGCGAGGGGGAGACGCTCGTGCTGGTCGACGAACTGGAGAGCATCACCGAACCTGGCGCGAGCGCGAAGATCATGGCCGGCATCCTCGAGGCGCTGGCCGAGCGCGACCAGACGGCCGTGTTCGTCTCCCACCTCGCCCGGGAGATCCGCGAGACGGCCGATCAGGACATCGGCGTCGACGGCATCCAGGCGCTGGGACTGGTAGACGGCGAGTTACAGGTCGATCGGACGCCCCGGAAGGACACGCTGGCGCGTTCGACGCCGGAACTCATCGTCGAGAAACTCGCGGAGGATGGTGGGGACGGCACTGGCGTGGCGGAGTTTTATGGCGACCTGCTGGCGAAGTTTGAGTAACGGGCCCGATGGCTCGCTCCGATCACCGCGGTACGGCCCGCGTCGCCGCTGCCTTGAACGCCGCGACGACCGCGACACCGGGTGAAAGCTCCAGGTTCGCGACGCTCGTCCGGGTGACGGTCACGCGCAGGCGAATATCCGACGCGACCTCGACGGTGACGTGGGCGATGGCTTCACCGTAGTCGATCGCCGCGACAGTGCCGTGAAACCGGTTGCGGGCGCTGGTGTCGGCGGCCGGCGGTGCCGTATCCGGGCGGTGAAGCGTGATCGCGTCCGCGCGAAAGAGGACCTGGACGGCCTCGCAGTCCTCGGCCAGCAGCGCGCGGACGGTCCCCGCGTCGGTTTCGACGGTGGCGAGTTCCCCCTCGCGGTCGAGGACGCGACCGTCGATGGCCACCTCCTCGGTCCGGGCCGAGTCGTCGAGGACGGCCTCCAGGCGCTCGAAGCGAGCAAGCAGCTCCCGGGCGTCCTCGGTCAGCCGGCTGCCACCCCCTCCCGAACCGCCGCGCCGGCGCTCGACGAGTCGCCCGACGGCCGACTCCAGATCCGTCAGGCGGGCGTGGGACCGCGAGTACGATCGGCCCAGCGCGTCGGCGGCGGCGTTCAGCGACCCCTGCTCGTCGATCGCCCGGAGGAGCGCGGCGTCCGCCCTGTCGAAGGCGACGCCGTCGATCCGGAGATGGGCCTCGAAGCCCGCATCCATGTCCCACCCTTCAAATGGACGGCCCATAGCCCTGTCGACCCGGTGTCGTTGCCTCGATTCCTGGGTTCGGGACAACCGTTATGTTCCTGCAGACACACCGCCGTTATGTCTTCGATGAAACAACGCGCGAAGGGGGCCGACGGGACCCGGACCAGTGGGAAATCTGTCCCCAGTGCCGTCGCCGGAACACACACGCGTCGGGGCATCCTGACCGGCGTGGCCGGGCTCGCGACGGGTTTGCTGGCCGGCTGTCTGGGGGGCGAGCGGACGGCATCGGTCCTGGCGGCCGGCAGTCTCGCGTCGGCCTTCGGTGAGACGGTCGGGCCGGCTTTCAAGCGGGAGCGGGGGTACGCCTTCGAGGGGGAGTACCGTGGTTCGAACGCCGTCATGCGGATGGTGGCCGACGGCCAGCGCAATCCCGACGCGGTCGTCAGCGCCGACGCGGGGTTGCTCCGGGAGCGTCTCCGGCCGGAGACGGCCGACTGGGACGTCGTTTTCGCGACCAACGCAGTGGTCATCGCCTACAACCCATCCACGCCGACCGGGTCCCGCCTGGCCGACGGCGAGCCCTGGCCGACCGTCCTGGCCGACGCCGACGCCGAAATCGGCCGGACGGACCCGGACCTCGACCCGCTTGGGTATCGGGCTGTCCAGCTGTTCGACCTCGCGGCGCGGTACTACGATCGCCCGGAATTGGCCGATCGACTGCGCGCGAACACGACGGTCGACCCCCAGGAGGCTCACCTGCTGGCGGCCGTCGAAACCGGCGACCGGGCGGCCGCCGTCGCCTACCGGAACATGGCTGTCGACCGCGACCTCCCGTTTCGCGACCTGCCGCCGGAGTTGAACTTCGCGGACCCCGCGCTCGCCGACCACTACGCCACCGCCACGTACACGACCGAGGAGGGCCGGGAGATCCGGGGGCGGCCGATCCGGTATAATGCGACTGTGCCCGCCGGCGCGCCCCGGCCCGAGGCCGGACGGGCGTTCGTCGGCTTCCTGGCGCGACGGCCCGACCTATTGGAACGGGCTGGCCTGGTCGTGCCGGCAGCGCTCCCACGGGCGAAGGGGGACCCACCCGGGGGTGTCGTGCCGTGAGTCGGGCCGTCCCGACCGGGGTGTGGTCGCCGTGAGTTACGCCGATCGGCTTCCCGCCTTGCCACCCGGCCGTGAGGAGTGGGGGTTCGACGCACGGAGACAGCGGGTTGGCCTGGCGCTGTTCGGTGCCGTCCTCCTCGCGGTGCTGGCGGTCCCGTTCGTCGGGTTCTTCGCCTTCGTGGGCGTCCCGGCCCCGGCGGCGTTCACGGACCCAGACGTCCTCTCGGCGATCCGGGTCTCGCTGCTGACGGCCCCTGTCTCGACGGCCATCGCGACGGTGTTCGGCGTCCCGCTGGCGTACGTCCTCGCCCGCGAGCAGTTCCCCGGCAAGCGGATCGTCGAGGCGCTGGTCGTGTTGCCGCTGGTCACGCCGCCAGTCGTTGGCGGGACGATGCTGCTGTCGGCCGTCGGCCGGTTCACGCCGCTTGGGCGGGCGACCGCCGCAGTCGGTCTCGACATCACGGGCGGGTACGCGGGCGTGATCCTGGCCCAGACGTTCGTCGCCGCGCCGTTCCTGATCGTGACCGCGCGCTCGGGCTTTGGGGCCGTCGACGAGGACCTCGAACGGGCCGCGCGCAACCTCGGCAAGGGGCCGCTGGCGACCGTCCGGGAGGTGTCGTTACCGCTCGCTCGCGGGAGTATCCTCGCCGGGATCGTCCTCACTTTCGCCCGGGCGCTGGGGGAGTTCGGCGCGACGATGATGGTCGCCTACCAGCCACACACACTGCCGACCCAGATCTGGGTGACGTACATTTCGGGCGGCGTCGAGGCGACAGCCCCACTGGTGATCGCACTGCTGGCTGCTGGGCTGGCGGTCGTCGCCACCCTGCAGTACGTCGGCGCGTCGATCGGGGTCGATCGATGACCCTACGCGTGTGCGATCTCCGGGTCGATTACCCGGCGACGGCCGTCGGCCCACTCTCGTTGACGGTCCCGCCCGGCGTGACCGCCGTGCTTGGTCCCTCGGGGACCGGGAAATCGACGCTGTTGTCGGCGATCGCTGGCTTCGAGGAGCACGGCGGGACGGTTATCCTCGACGGCGAGCGGCTGGACGGCCGCCCGCCGGAGGACCGAGCGGTCGGGATGGTCTTCCAGGACGGGGCGCTGTTCCCGCATCTGTCCGTCCGTGAGAACCTGGCTTTCGGTTCGAACGACGGGGACGACATCGAGACGGCGGCCAGCCGACTCGAAATCGACCACCTGCTCGACCGAGCTCCCGAGACGCTCTCGGGCGGGGAACGACAACGCGTCGCACTCGCCCGCACGCTCGTGGCCGATCCCGACGCGCTCCTGCTGGACGAACCGCTGTCGAGCCTCGATGCCCCCATTCGCCGGCGGCTACGCGTCGTGTTGCGCGAGGTGCTGGCCGATCTGGCGGTGCCCGTGCTCTACGTCACCCACGACAGACAGGAGGCGACGATCGTCGGCGACCGGCTGGCGGTACTGGTCGAGGGCGCGATCGTCCAGACCGGCCCGGTCGAAACAGTCGTCGAGTCGCCAAAGACACCACAGGCGGCCCAGTTTGTCGGCTACGAGACACTCATCGACGGGACCGTCGTCGAGCGGGGCGATGGCCGGGCAGTCGTCGATGTCGGCCCGACGACAGTTCGGGTTCCCGACGATGTCGGGGTCGACGAGGTGACGATAGCGGTCCGGCCCGCCGACGCGACGCTCGCGCCGTCGAATCCAGCAACGGCACTCGACTGCCGGGTCGTCTCGATCACCGCCCAGCACGGCGACGCGCTGGTCGATTGCGCCTGGCCCGGCGGCGATCCGATCCGGGCCCGGGTCGATCGGGCGGCAGTCGCGGACCTGTCGGCGGGCGATCGCTGCCGCGTCGGGATCGATCCCGAGGCGAGTCGGCTCCTCCCACAGGAGGGGTGAGCGGGCTCGCTACTTCGAGCGGCCGGTGATCGTCACCGGCAAGTCGGCGTCGAGCACGACCGCCTGGGTGACGCTGCCGTACAAAAGCGAGCCGAACGGCGAGCGCTTGCGACCGCCCAGGACGAGTTGGTCAGCGGGGAGTTCCTCGGCCACGTTCAGGATCTCCGAGGCGGGATCGCCGATCCGGGACTCGACCTCGTATTCGACGTCGGTCCCTTCGAGACGCTCGATCGCCGCCTCGCCGCCGGGGACGTCCGCCACCGTCTGCCCATCGGCGTCGGCCTCGTCGGCGAAGACGTACAGCACCGTCACGTCGACGGATTCGGCGGCATCAGGCAGGGCCTTGACGGTCTCGGCCTGGGCTGTTCCACGGGCGCGACTACTGTCGACCGGCATCAGTACCGTGTACATCAATCGACGAACTCGACCAGAAAGCGGAAATAATAACCGGAAAATGGCAATAGTTGCGACGTCGTTTGGGCGTCCAACCGGCAATATGAAAATAAATCAAACGTATGTCGAACGTCTCCGTCACCGAAAGCGGTCGTCCGCCCGGCGCTGCTCGACCGCGTCGTCGCTCGCAGCGATCCAGCCGTCCTCGACGCTGTCGGGCACGTCGAAGCGGCCGACCAGCGGTTTCACGTCGAGCAGCGGGGTCCCGTCGACCACGTCGATGCCCGAGACGTCGATGGTGGGGCCGTCGACGGCCTCGATCCGAACGACCGAGAGGCCCACGTTGTTGGGTCGCCGCGGGGCGCGCGTGGCGAAGAGGCCCCGCGGCCGGTCGTCGAGGAACGGCTCGACGGAAAGGGGCGCGTCCGCGGGCGATTCGTGGAAGTGATAGAGGAGGATGCAGTGCGAAAAGCCCCCGAGGTCGGCCAGGCCCTCGACGTACCTTTCTTCGAGTTCGACGGTCCCCCGGGCATCGGACCCGGCCGGCTGGATCGGCATATCGACCGCCGACTCGAACGGCGAGTGGATCGTGCCGATCGGTTCGTAGGTGATGGATTCGTCGGACATGGCTGTCGCTCACCGCCCGGGCCCGTCAATCTCCCGGTCCGACCCCGGGTTAGTCGCGGAACCGGGCGGTGACGAGCATTGTTCGGCCAGTCCGTCCAGCAGAGTGTAGCAATACGAGCGCAGGTCTTCGAGCCGGTCGGCCGCCGGGAGTAGGGTTTCCGGATCCTGGACGGACGGTCCCGGGTCGACCTCGGTCGCTTCGATCAGCGCCGCGATGCTTTCGGCAGTCGCCTCCGGGTGACACTGGAACCCGACGACCCGATCTTCGGAGACGAACGCCTGATTCACGCAGGCCTCGCTGCCGTAGAGTCGATCGGCCTCGTCCGGGATCGCGAAGGTGTCGCCGTGCCAGTGGAACACGGGGAACCGATCGGGCAAATCCGCCGTCGGCGGCCAATCGCGGGCGCGATCGGTCGCCTCGATCGGGTACCAGCCGATCTCGCGGCGGTCGTGCTCGCGAACCTCGGCCCCCAGGACCTGCGCGAGCAACTGCCCACCGAGACAGATCCCGAGGACGGTCTTGCCGGCCGCGATCGCCTCGGCGATCAGCCGTTTCTCCTTGGCGAGCCAGGGATGGGCCTCGGTGTCGTGGACGCTCATCGGCCCGCCCATGACGACCAGCCAGTCGAACTCGGCAGGTTCGGGCAGCGAATCGCCGTCGTAGAGGTGGGCCCCCTCGATCGTGTGGCCACGGTCGCGGGCCCATTCGGCAATTCGACCGGGGCCCTCGTGTGGAACGTGCTGGAGGTACTGAACGTGCATGAGCGGGGCGTCGGCCGGAAGAGGTCTCACGGTTGTCGTTCGCGCAAATACCGCCAGACTCGATCGGGATAGGCGGGCCTTTGGCCGCCACTGACAGGCGACCGAGCGGGTCAGCGGTGGTCGTCCTCGCGGGCAGGGCCGGCACCGTCGGCCCGGTCGGCCAGCGCCCGCGCGGTACTCCCGGAGTGCTTGCCCAGCGCGATCCGGCGGGACTGGCCGACGGCCGAGGGGTCCAGCCCCTCGTAGGTCGCCGGGTCCTCCAGCAGGGCGTCGACGTGGATGCCGGACTCGTGGGTGAAGGAGTGCTCGCCGACGACGGGCTGGGTGGCCGGGATTTCGAGGCCGCTCCGTTCGGCGACCGTCCGCGCGAGGGTCGACAGCCCCGTGGTGTCGATCCCGGTCTCGACGCCGTGGATCGCCTCCAGCGCCACGACAACCGCACCCAGGGGTGCGTTCCCGGCACGCTCGCCGATGCCGGTGACGGTCACGGCACCGACGTCGGCCCCGGCGGCCAGGCCCGCCAGCGTGTTGGCGACGGCGAGCCCGCAGTCGTCGTGACAGTGGACGCCGACCTCGGTGTCATCGGCGAGTGACTCATCGACCGCCCCGACCAGCCGAGCGATCGCGGTCGGACTCGCACCGCCGGTCGTGTCCGGCAGATGAACCCGCGAGGCACCGGCCCGCTCGGCTGTCCGGGCGAGTTCGCGCAAGCGATCGATCGGCGTCCGGGTCGCGTCCTCCGCCGAGACTGTCACCGCGATATCGCGGGCGAGCGCGTGTCTGACCATCGACCCGACACGATCCAGCAGGCCGCCCACGTCCCAGCCGGTCTTGGCGTCGAGGTGGCCGTCGCTGGCCGGCGCGACGATCGTCACGCGGTCGACGCCGCAGTCAGCCGCCGCGTCGATGTCGTCCGGATCAGTGCGGGCCAGCGCCAGCGTCTCGGCGTCCAGGCCCGCGGACGCGATCTCGGCGACGGCCTCGCGTTCGGCCGGCGAGATCGCAGGGAATCCCAGCTCGATCTCCGGGACGCCCGCGCGGTCGAGCCGGGTTGCGATCTCGAACGTCTCCTCCGCGTCGAACGTGACGCCCGGGGTCTGCTCGCCGTCCCGGAGCGTGGTGTCGTACAGCGTCGGCTCGCCGTCGATGTCCGGATTGTACGGACTCGTGTTTGCGTTCATGGGCGACGCGTGGATGGCACGCTAGCGCACCCCACCCTCCAGGTCGGTATCCAGCGTCGTGTTCGAGACGAGTCGCTCGTTGCCCCCGCGGAGGAAGGCGTTGACCACGTCGTCGAGCAGGTTGATCGACCCGCGGTAGCCGACCGTCGCGCGGCGATGGTAGCCAAAGCGGTCCTCAACGGGGAACCCGGTGCGCACCAGCGGGATGTCCTGCTCGTCGGCGAGGAATTTGCCCTTCGACGGGCCGACCAGCAGATCGACCGGCTCGTCGTCGAGCATGTCCTCCAGTTCCTTGAGATCGGACTCGTGGCGGACGTGCAGGTCCAGATCGTGGCGATCGGCGACCGCGAGCATGTCCTCGGTCCACGCGTCGGATTCAAAGGACGTGAGCGCGTGGACCGGTTCGGACCCGGCCTCGGCGAGGAACTCCGTGATCCCCTCGATCCAGTCCGGGTCGCCGAAGACGCCCACGCGCAGCCCCGAGAGGTACATGTGCGCGTCGACGATGGCGTCGAGCAGGCGGGCGCGCTCCTTTTTCAGACGCTCGGAGCGATCGAGGCCGGTGATCTGGGTGACAGCCTCGACGAACCGGTCGGTGTTGCGCACGCCGACCGGCATCGGCCCGACGCTGACCTGCTGGTTGTACTCCTCGCCGAGGAGCCGTGCGCCTTCGCCACCGACGTGCTTCTGGATCGCGACCGTCCCCCGGGAGTTGGCGGCGTCTTCGAGGTCCTCGATCGGCGTGCCGCCGGGCGGATGGTCGAGGTCCTCCTCGTAGAGCCCGCCGTCAAGTGGATCCGAGTAGTCGGTCAGCCACAGCGGGTTCGCGCCGATCTCCTCCAAGATGTGCCGAAGTTCGCGGATGTCGCCCGGATCGACCCAGCCGGGGATCACGTTCAGCCGGTTGGTCGGCTTGCCGGGTTCGGGGAAGCGCTGGACGACCTCGGTGACGAAGTTGTCCATCCCGGTGATGTGGGTGCCGACGTAACTCGGCGCGTTGACCGAGAGGATCGGCACGTCCACCTCGGGGTTGGTCGCCTGGTACTCCATGACGATCCCCTCGATGTCGTCGCCGATCGTCTCGGAGAGACACGTCGAGATGCCCGTGATCATCGTCGGGTCCACCCGCTCGTAGATGTTCTCCAAGCCCTCGATGAGGTTGTCCGCCCCGCCGAAGACCGTCGAACCCTCCGTCAGCGAGGTGACGCCCGTCTCGACGGGCTCCTCGAAGTGGCGGTTCATCTCGTGGCGCGGGTAGGTCGCACAGCCGTTCGACCCGTGAATCAGCGGGACGCCGCCGTGGACACCCAGCGTGCCGATCATCGCGCCGATCGGCGCGCACATCCGCACCGGATTGATGAACCCGGTGCGGTCCTGCGAACAGGCTTCGGCCTCGTCGGGGACGCCTTCGGGGATGTCGTCGGTGCTCGCGGCTCCGCCGCTCGCATTCTCCGAGGCTTCCCGCTGGTCAGCCTCGCCGCTCACGGAGGCCCACCTCCGTTCGCACTTCCCGAGGTCTCGCTCTGCTCGACCTCGCTGCTCATTCAGTCCGCCACCCCCGAGGCGTCGCCGACGTGATCGAGCACGTCCGGGCTCCCGTCGCCGCCGAACGGTTCGGCTTCCTCGCCGACGAGATCCCAGACGGGGTTGTTGACGGCCTTGTCCATGTCCTCGGCGAACCCGAGCAGGCCGCGGAAACCGGCGTAGGGCCCCGAGTCGTAGCTGTGGCCGTTGACGAAGCTGATCCCGCGCTTGTACGCGAGGAACTTCTCCTTGTTGCCCGAGATGAACAGGTCGATGTCGTAGTCAGCGAGGATCTCCTCGAGTTCGGGGCCGTTGGGGTTGTCCACGACCAGGGTGTCTTCGCCGACGCGCTCGAAGATCTTGCGATGGTCGTCCGCGTGGCCGAACGTCGAGCCCACGGCGACGACGTCCATGCCCAGGTCCTCCTCTAACATCGGCGGCCAGTGCCAGCACCGCGGGCCACCCTGGTAGATGAACACCCGGTTGCCTTCCAGGCGATCGCGGTAGTACTGGAGTCGGTCGTCGATAGCATCGAGTTCGGACTCGATGACTTCCTGGCCGCGCTCTTCGATGTCGAAGAAGTCGGCGACCTTCTCGATGGCTTTGGACATGTGGCGGGTCCCCCAGAAGGAGACCTCGATCGAGGGCGTCCCGTAGGCGTCCTCGATCATGTCCGTGATGTAGCCAGCCGAACGGGCGCAGTGAACGACGTTGAGGCTTGCCTTCGGCATCTGGCGGATGCTCTCCAGATCGCCGTCGCCGGTGAACGTGACGTTGATGTCCAGGCCCAGCTCCTCAAGCGGCGGCCGGATGACTTCCAGGTCACCCTTGATGTTGTACTCGCCGACGATGTTGATCGTCATCTCCTCGCGTTCGGGCGTCTCGGCGGGGTCGATCAACTCGTCGAAGATGACGTTGTTGCCGACGTGGTGGCCCTTCGACTGGCTGACCCCCGAGAACCCGGCACACGGGAAGAACGTCACCGGCACGTCGTCGTCGATTTCCTCCTCGGCGCGCTTTGCCACGTCGAAGCCGTCGTCACCGATGAGAGCCGGTGAGCAAGTGTTGTACACGAAGATACCCTCGGCGTCGGGGAATTCCTCGTGGGCCTCGAGGATCGTCTCCAGCAGGCGGTCCTCCCCGCCCATGATGATCTGGTTCTCCTGGAGGTTCGAGACGAAGACGTTGTCCATGTGCTGACTCGTGTCGCTGGCCAGGTGGGGCCGGTAGCCCCAGGAGTAGTACGCACACCCTGTCGGGCCGTGGGTGACGTGCAGGACGTCTTTCACGGGCCCGCCGACGACGCCCCGACAGCCGGCGTAGGTACACCCGCGCTCGGTCATGTCGCCGGGCGTCGTCGGTTCGTTGCTGTCGATACACTCCCCCGGGTTCTCCGGGTCGTACTCCTCGGATCCCTTCTCGACGACGTGGTCGTCGCGGTCCGGGATCGAATCGTTGCAGTTCAGTCTCATGGCTGTCCTCCGCTGACGTTGACTGACGCGAGCGAGCGGTCGTCGGCCAGCATGCCGGCCGCGTCGGCCCGGCACTGCTGGCAGTTGCGGAACTGGTTGAGGTGGCCGCCACACGCCTCACGGACGGCGGCCACCTGCTGGTGATCGGGCGATTCGTGCTCGGCGAACTCGGCCATCGGAATGAGTGGCGTGACGTTGTGGACGTAGGCCCCGAGGTCGGCCGCTGTCTCGGCCACCGCCGGCAGGTGGTCCTCGTTGACGCCGGGGATCAGGATGGAGTTGACCTTCACGACCATCCCGCGATCGACGGCCGTGCGGATCCCCCGCAGTTGCTGGAAGAGGAGCAACTGGAAGGCCTCCGCGCCCTGATAGACCGTCCCGTCGTAGGTGACGCCGCCGTAGATCTCCTCGCCGATCGCGGGATCGACGGCGTTGACCGTGACGGTCACCGTCTCGACGCCCAGGCGGTCCAGGCGGTCGATCCGGTCGGGCAGGAGCAGACCGTTCGTCGAGATACACCCCTTCAATTGCGGATGGCGCTCGTTCAGCAGTTCCAGGGTCTCGAAGGTCTCCTCGTTGGCCAGTGAGTCGCCGGGGCCGGCAAAGCCCGCGACGGTTATCCGCGGCTCTTCGTCGAGGATCTCGCCGACGCGATCGACCGCCTCCTCGGGCGAGAGGACATCCGAGGAGACGCCCGGCCGGTTCTCGTTCGGGCAATCGAAGCGCCGATCGCAGTACCCACAGGAGACGTTGCAGTCGGGGGCGACCGGCAGGTGGATCCGGCCGAACTCCTTGTGGGTGCCGTCGCCGTAGCAAGGGTGATCGGCTGTCGCGGACTCCTCGGCCGCTTCAACGTGCGGGTCGTCGGGTGGCTCCGCGTCCATCAGTCGGCGGCCTCCCCTTCGGCGGCGTTGGGCGTGACGACGCCGTACTCGCGCATCAGCGATTCGAGTTCCGCCTGCTCCATCGGGTCCGGGACGGTGTAGGTCTCGTTGGTCTCGATCTTCTCGGCCAGTTCCTCGTACACCTGGGCCTGCTCGACGGAGTCGTCCCAGTCGATGACCGTCTTCTTCTGGATCTCGGCGCGCTGGACGTCCTTGTCCCGGGGGATGAAGTGAATCATCTGGGTGTTGATCCGGTCGGCGAACTCCTCGACGAGTTCGCGTTCGCGTTCGACGTTCCGGGAGTTGCAAATGATCCCACCCATCCGGGCGTAGCCCCGATTGGCGAACTTCTGGACGCCGATGGCGATGTTGTTGGCGGCGTACAGCGCCATGTACTCCCCCGAGACGACGATGTAGATCTCGTCGGCGTAGTCCTCGCGGATGGGCATCGCAAAGCCGCCACAGACCACGTCGCCCAGCACGTCGTAAAAGACGTAATCGAGGTCGTCCTCGTAGGCCCCCTTCGCTTCCAGGGCCTCGATGGCGGTGATGACTCCCCGGCCGCCACAGCCGACGCCGGGCTCTGGCCCACCGGCCTCGACGGTCTTGACGCCCTCGTAGCCGTCGATCATCAGCTCGTCGAGGTTCAATTCCTCGGGGTCGCCCGCCTCCCGGACCTGATCGAGGACCGGCTCCAGGCGTTCGCCCCGGCGGAGCAGGCGGGTGCAGTCGGCCTTGGGGTCACAGCCGACGTTGAGGATGTTGTGGCCCTTGTTAGCGAGTGCTGCGGCGGTGTTCTGCTGGGTCGTGCTCTTGCCGATACCGCCCTTACCGTAGATAGCGATCTGCCGGGGTTCGGTGTCCGCGTCGTCACTCATCGGGCGTCACCCCAGTTCTCGTGCATTCGATCCTTTCGGACGTCGATTCGTTCGGTTCGGTAGTCGTTGCGTACATCGTGCGTTCCTCCCGGAAGCCGGCAATGGTTTCCGGCTCTCGGACATCCGGGCCTCTCGCGAGAGGGAACATAAAACGTTCGGCTAATTTACATCCACAATCTAGCGATACTAGGAGAATATAATGCCGCTATCCTATATGATTGACCAATTAATTGCGGAAATTGACAAGATACTCAAAAAACGTTCGATAACAGCGATAATAGATAATCGGTTTTATCTCGACAGCAGAACGATCGGACGTGAGCGTCGGGCGTCCAATGTACAGCCCGAACCGTCCCTAAAGATCCATCCCGCCGTTGACGTCGATCACCTCACCCGTGATGAACGACGACCGCTCGCTCGCGAGGAAGGCAACGACGTCGGCGACTTCCTCGACGTCGCCGATCCGGCCGAGTGGGGTGTCTTCCTCGACCTGCTCGATGATCGACTCGGGCAGGTCGGTCACCATGCTCGTCTCGATGAACCCGGGGGCGACGCAGTTGGCCGTCGATCCCTCGCGGGCGAGTTCCTGGGCGAGCGTCCGGGTGAACCCGAAGATGCCGGCCTTCGCCGTCGCGTAGTTGGCCTGCCCAAGATTACCGCCCTTGGCGACGATGCTGGAGATGTTGATCAGGCGACCGCTCTCAGCGGCCGCGATGTCGTCGTAGAAGGTCTGGGTGCAGTGAAAGGCTCCGTCCAGGTGGACGTCGAGAACGGTGTCCCACTGCTCGTGGCTCATCTCCTTGAAGAAGACGTCCTGATTGATGCCGGCGTTGTTGACCAGCACGTCGACTGTCCCGAAGGCGTCTTCGACGTCCTCGGCCATCGCTTTCACCTGTTCGGGTTCGGTGACGTCGGCCTTGACGGCGATCGCCGATCCGCCGGCGTCCTCGATCGTCTCGACGACCTCACGGGCGGCTTCTCCTGAACTCCGGTAGTTGACAGCGACCTCACAGCCCGCGTTGCCGAACCGTTCGGCGATCCCACGGCCGATTCCTCGCGATGCGCCGGTCACGACGCAAGTCTTCGCTTCCATATTGGCCGATCAACGTGACGAGTGAAAACGATTCGCTGTGACGCAAATTTAGCCAGACGCACTCTGGTGTCACCAAGTGCCTGCCCGGCCTGTCCCGTCGTGGTGGATACCATGTGGAACTCTCCCGTGTGAGACCGTTACATTGATAGGGGTATATCGTGAACAACCAGCGTGGTACACAATGTCGATGGGCGCGTACGATGACGAGGAACACGAACGCCGTGAACGCAAGAACAGTTCGGTCGACGCGAGTTTCGACGACGACCGGACGGACTACCACGGCAGTGTCGACTACGAAAGTGAGGACTCGACCGAGGAACTGCTGGAGACGTTCAAGGAGATCCAGTCCGACTGATTTGCCGTGCAAATTGGTACTGTCTGTCCCCAACCAGTAGCGATGACGCTCTCTTTGTTCGGGCCCCGCTCGAACGCGATCACTGACTTCCGTCCCACCCGGGCGTGGGCGTGGCTCCGCGCCGGGTTTCGATCGTCCGTGCGAGCGTCGGATCGGCAGCGCTGGTTTCCGCCCGTCGTCGCCACTCGGCTATGGCCTCACTGATCCATGACTCGGCGGTCGCTGCCCGCTCGCGAACCTGCTCGTACCGCCTCGGCTCGACCTCTAAGGTGCCCGGACTCGACGCTGCCGCGACCGCGATGAACTCCGCGCGGTCGTCCCGCGTCGATTCGCCATCGCGAAGCCCCGTGATGGCGTCCCCGATCCGATCCGGATCCGGATGTGCGAAGACTGTCTCCCCGATCGCCGCGGGACCGAAGTTCGGCGTCGCATCTTCCGGGGGCTCGTCGTCGAGCAATCGATCGCCGCCGTGTTCGGCCTCGACGCGTTCACACTCCGTTTCGACATCGAGGACGAGGTTCTCGCCAGGGTAGATTTCGCAGGTCTCGGGATACCGGTCGGTGTTGTGGATTCGACACTGCAACGTCGTCGGGTCGAGGAAGATGCAACTCGACAGCCAGCTCGGTTCGTGGCCGAACGGAGCTACTGGCTTCGGGACCGACCGCAGCCCGACGAAAAACGCCGGCCGGCCGTCGATCGCTGCCACCGAGACCCCGCCGACGTCGATGCCATCCTCGCTCGCGAACAGTCTGGGGACGAGTGCGTCGGCCAGCCCCTCCTCCACGAACCCGCGGATCGCCTCACGATGGAGGGGGACGAGGTTGTACTCGTCGTCGAGTGGTTCGTAGGGGCCGCGCCGCTCGTGATCGATGTCCCCCGCGGCGAGCGGCCGCCAGTCGAGACAGCAACCCGCACACCCCTTGCAATCGACCTCCATGTCCTGGCAGACGCTATCGTGAACCAAAGACGTGTGGGTGGGATCGGATCACTCGACCACGGGACCGGGCGACGGCGGGTGTTCGGGTGATCGACGCTGTCGATCGGTGTGCTTAGGATCGTCCGTCCATTTCCCAGGAGCGTGGATCCCTCCCGTATCGAATCGGCGTTTCCCGCACCCTCCTATCGCGGCAACCAGGAGGACGCCCTGCGTCGTATCCGGGCGGCCTTCGAGGACGGCAACGACGTCGTGCTCGTCCGCGCCCCGACGGGCAGCGGCAAGTCCCTGCTGGCGCGGGCGATCGCCGGCTGTGCCCGCGGGGGGAGCCAGGCCAGCGCGACCGACCCGATCGGGGCCTACTACACGACCCCGCAGGTCTCCCAGCTCGACGACGTGGCGAGCGATCCGCTCCTCGACGACCTTTCGATCATCCGCGGGAAAGGAAACTACAAGTGCATCCTCTCGGGGGAGACAGACACCCCCGTCACCCAGGCACCTTGCGCTCGCGAGCGCGAGTTCGACTGCCAGGTCAAACACCGGTGTCCATACTTCTCGGATCGCTCGATCGCCGCCAACCAGTCGATCGCGGCGATGACGCTCGCCTATTTCATGCAAACCGCCGGCTCGGACGTCTTCGGCACGCGCGACGTGGTCGTGATCGACGAGGCCCATGGCCTGGGCGAGTGGGCCGAGATGTACGCCGCGATCGATCTCGCGCCCGACACGGTCCCAGTCTGGGACGAACGCCCGCCCCCTGAGATCGACGACGTCGAGACGGCCGCCGACTACGCCGCCGGCCTCTCGCGGGTCTGTGATCGCCGACTGACCGACCTCCGATCGCAGGTCGAACTCGAACCCGAGGAGGCCGCCGAACGCGACCGACTCGAGGAACTCCGGTCGGACCTGACGTGGTTCCAGGAGGCCGTCCGCGATCCCGATAGCCCGACGACGTGGGTCGTCGACCAGCCCGACGGCGAGGGCACCCGGACGACGTGCAAGCCACTCAATCCCGAACGCTTTCTCTCACACACGGTCTGGGATCGGGGGAACAAGTTCGCGCTCCTCTCGGCGACGATCCTCAACAAGGAGGCGTTCTGTGCGAGCGCCGGTCTCGACCCCGACCGCGTGGCGCTGGTCGACCTCGAACACACCTTCCCCGTCGAGAACCGGCCGCTGGTCGACGTCACGCAGGGGAAGATGACCTACGAGGAACGCGATGCGACGATTCCGAAGGTCGCCGAGACGCTCGTCTCGTTGATGGCCCGTCATCCCGAAGAACCTGGGCTGGTGCACTGTCACTCCTACGCGATCCAGGATGCCCTTGCCGACGAACTCGAGGCGCTCGGCGTCGGCGATCGGGTCCGCTCTCACGACAGCGAGGACCGCGACGGCCAACTCGCCGCCTGGAAGCGCAGCGACGACCCGACGGTCTTTCTCTCGGTGAAGATGGAGGAAGCGCTGGATCTGGACGGTGATCTCTGTCGGTGGCAACTGCTCTGCAAGGCTCCCTACCCCAACACGCGGGATTCGCGGGTCGCGCGTCGCCTGGAAGACGGCGACTGGGCGTGGTACTACCGGAGTGCGCTCCGGACGGTGATCCAGGCCTGCGGGCGGATCGTCCGCTCGCCCGAGGATCACGGGGTGACCTATCTCGCGGATTCGAGCCTGTTGGATCTCTTCGATCGCGCCCGGACCGACATGCCGGGGTGGTTCGCCGACCAGGTCGATCGGATGGAGCGCCCCGATCTCGCCGATCCGGATCCTGACGCTGCGCTCGCTGGACTGACCGACGGCCGGTCGAGCGGTCGGTCGGGGTCGGGGGGCTCGCGCCGCTCACGACGCAGTTCCCGGTCGGGATCGAATCCCGTCGCCGATGTCTGGGACACGGAGTGATTTTGGGTCACATGTTGTCGGCTTTCGACGGGGGACGCTGCGACGAATCGTCCCGTCGATCCCGAGTGCGTCCGCAGTCACGATCGGGCAAACCACGGAACTGGAACGACCCGCTACTCGATGTAAATCCGCTTGACGGATTCTCGAACGGGATCGGTGTTTGCCGGGGCACTCGACGCACTCAAAACAGGCTGGACGCCGCGTAGGCGAACGACGACCCGACCATCAACACCACGAGGATGATCGCGAGGATCTGCTGTCGGTCCATATCGGGGCTTGAGCGCCGGGACGAATAGGTGTTACCCTCTCGGGACTGAAATGCTCACCCTCACCGGATCCGTGCGTCCACGACGACGTGTTCGACGCCCTCGCTGTAACTCTTCACCCGACGAGTGTCGAGTACTTCGACCGACCGGTCTCGATCGCTCGCGGCCGCCTCCAGCCGATCGATCGGCCGGTCGAACACCAGGTCTTCCGGCGTCGCTTCGTGAAGGTGCACGGTTCCCCTTGATTTCAGCGCGTCGAGGGCACTGTCGAGGTACTCGTAGGCGTCGTAGTAGCCCATGACGACGCGATCTGCACTGACCCCATCGACCACATCACGACAGTCGGCCCGATAGGGCTGGACACGGTCGGTCACGTCGTTGAGCCGGGCGTTCTCCAGCAGGTACTGGAACGCGGTCGGGTTGCGCTCGACGGCGACCACGTCCCCGCCGGCCCGGGCCATCGGCAGCGTGAAGTAGCCGATCCCGGCGAACATGTCGAGGACGGTCTCGCCGTCACTCACCACTTCGGCCATGCCTGCCCGCTCCTCCTTGTTGCCCGGCGAGAACATGACTTTCGCGAGGTCCAACGCGTAGCGCGTGCCGTGCTCGGTGTGGATCGTCTCCGTATCGCCCTCGCCGGCGAGCACGGACACGTCCGGCTCGCGGTGCTCGCCGGCGATCCCGTGGCGTTCGAGGACGGTGTCGGCCTCACTGTGGAGGTCCAGCAGCGCCTCGCCCAGTTCCTCGGGCCGCGGTGCGTCGCCGATCTCGACGAGGATCACGCTCCCGACGACGGCCCACGACGACGGCGCACGGTCGACCTCCGCTCCGGTCCACCCGCGCTCGCGGAGGTGATCGGCCAGCGTCCGCAGTCGAGGATCGCCGACCTGCCGGACGACTTCGTGAAAGTCGACGGTTTCGGGGACGGCCGTCACGGGGATCGAGACGCCGCCGTCGCCGTAGGCCCGGACGCGCCGGTCTGCGTCGTAGACGCCCTCGTCGGTCAGGGCGTCGATGGCTTGCTGGGCGCGGGGTTTCTCGACGACGACGGCGAGCTCACCCTCATATTCCCCGGTGAGAACCCCGGACCCTTCACTTTCGCCGGTGAGAACCCCGGACACCTCCTCTTCGTCGTCCGGAATCGGACTGTCGTCACTCATCGTTGATCTCGTCCGCCTCGTCGCTCGGGAGGACGTGCAACCCGGCTCGCGATTTCAACACCGGTACCGTCTCAGCGTCGGCGTCGAGATAGTCGGGCCGCGGGATCGATTTGGTCTCGTAGGTCTCGGGATCGAGCACCTGGACGGCGTGGTCGTCCTCGATCGCCACCAGCGTCGTCTCGACGCCGTCGGATTGATCGCCAAGCCGTCGGGCGTCGGGCGCATCGCCTGCCTCAAAGCTCGCCTCGTAGGCGTCGCCGGTCTTCAGCCGCGTTCCCTTGAGGTTGCCCTGGACGCTCCGAACCAGCACCGGTCCCTCGTCGTCCTCGGGATCGATTATTTCTCCTGGCCGGTAGGGCGGCAGACGAACGGCGTAGGTCACCCGGTAGACTTCGTTGCCGTCCTCGTCCTCGGTGATCAGCGTTTCCGAGTCCGAAAAGGAACCGCCGAACTCGCCGACGATCCGGCTGGCGATCTGCTTGCCGATGTTCGTCGTCGAGACCTTGATGTTCACCCCGTCGTCGTCCTCGCCCACCTCGGTGACGAACGCGTCACGAGCGCCCGTCGCCTCCATGTCGGCGACGATTTCGTGGGCGATCGCTTCGGCACGTTCGATCTCGTCGTCGGTCGGCGTCCGGTCGCGTGCCCGCACCTGGACGGTCGATGCGTAGGACCCACCGGCGATCCGGCCACACCGCGTGCAGACTTGCCGGGAGACCTTCACGGGGACGACCACCTCCTCGGTGACCGCCGTCCCGCGGACGACCCCCGAAAACGTCGCGTGCATCCGGATCGTGTTGCGGTCGACCTGCTCGGGCGCGACCTGCCAGGAGACGTCGGTCGCATCGAGGTGGACACCCAGCGACTCGCTGGTTTCCTCGATCGCGACGTCGGTGTAGTCCTCGGCACCGACGTCGAGCCAGCGGTTGCCCCGGTGGACGGCCCCACACCGCGAACAGACGCGGACCTCGATCCGCTCGGGCGCCTCCACGAGGTCGAACTCCTCGAAGTAGCAGGCGTCACACAGCACGCTGTCGGGATCGTGCGCGTCAGGCTGACCCGGCCGCTCGGTCGGGTCGCTCTCGATCGCATCGCCACACCGCGGACAGAACGCACCCGATCGCGTCATTACACTGCGGTAGGGGATTGGTCTGTAAAAACGGCGCGGGTTCGAATTTAGCCGACAGAACGTAGCGCTTTGATCGGTGCTTATCTGAACACCGCCTTGTATTCCGCACCAACAATTAAGATGTTGCACTTCGTAACAACAACCGTGCCCGGAGATGATCCCGCCCAGCCCGTCATCGAGGTCACGAAGGACTTCGGTGACCGCTATGCTGAGATCAATGCCTACCGGGTGCCCGAATCAGATCGGTATCCGGAAGGGATCAAGTACTCGATGCAGTATGGCAATGCTGCAGGGGAAACGATCCTTCGCTACGACAACTTCCCTGACCACCCGGATACGGCACGCCATCACAAGCATACGGCCGACGGGAGTGTCGATGACGTCGAGTTCAACGGGCTGGAGTCTCTCTTCCAGCAGTTCAAATCAGAGGTAATCGAACATGGCCACGACTGGTAACGATACTGACCGTACGCTTCACGTTCGCTTTCGCGAGGGTGACGACGAGCAACTCTCGGACACGCTCGCCGCCCTCGACCGAGGCGAGACACCCGATCCGCATCTCGAAGTGGTCTACACGGACCCCGCGGACGTACACAGCGTAACACGACCGAAATCACTGGAACTGCTGCGGGCGATTGTCCAGCACGAACCCGGGAGTATTCGTGAGACTGCACGCCTCGTCGAACGTGACGTGAGTCAGGTCCACCGTAATCTGACCGAACTTTCGGAGTTGCATTTGATCGATCTCGTCGAAGAGGGCCATGCCAAACGGCCGGTCGTGTGGTACGACGCGATCGATATCGATCTCCCGCTGGTGGCATCGGCCAGTGATTCGGACGAAGCTGTCGTGTAGTTTCTCCGTTGGGCATTCTGCCGACACCGTCACCCGGAGAGGTTTTCTTTCCCGATCACCTACGAGTGCGTGTATGCAGTGGCAACCGGACTGGGGGCTGCGCGGGCGCATGGTCGTGACGATGTTCCTGCTGTTCGCCCTCTATATCGTGTTCGTGGGGGTGCTTTCGAGCGCCGGCGTCGGCCTCGTGGGTATCGTCGTCGTGATGGGACTGTTCTCGTTCGGTCAGCTGTTCTTCAGCGACAAGCTCGCCCTGCGGAGCATGGGCGCGAAGAAAGTCGAGGAGAACGAGTATCCCGAACTCCATAGCAGCGTCTCCCGGCTGGCCCAGCAGGCTGACCTGCCGAAACCCGACATTGCGGTGGCAGACTCGTCGGTCCCGAACGCCTTCGCCACCGGGCGCTCGAAGAAGAACGCGACGGTCTGCGTGACGACGGGTATCATGGAAACCTTAGAGCAGGACGAACTGGAGGGCGTCATCGCGCACGAACTCGCCCACATCAAGAACCGCGACGTCGTGGTGATGACGATCGCTTCGTTCCTCTCGACGATCGCCTTTATGATCGTCCGGTGGGGCTGGCTGTTCGGCGGCGGACGCAACCGCCGGGGCGGTGGCGGCGGGATCTTCGTCGCCATCGCCGTCTCGCTGGTCGTCTGGATCGTCTCCTACGTCCTGATCCGCGCTCTCTCCCGGTACCGGGAGTACGCCGCCGACCGAGGCGGGGCGATCATCTCCGGCCAACCTTCGGCGCTGGCCTCGGCGCTCGCGAAGATCGACAACCGGATGGACCGCGTTCCCAAGGAGGACCTCCGAAGCCAGTCGGAGATGAACGCCTTCTTCATCGTCCCGATCTCGAAGGGGATGATCGCCAACCTCTTTAGGACCCACCCCTCGACGGAGAAGCGAATCGATCGCCTCCAGGAACTCGAACGCGAGATGGAAACGGTTTGAGAGCCGGATTCTTCCTGTCGTCGCCCCGTACGGCGGTGTTCAGATAAGCACCGAGCAAAGAGTTTGTTTCTCCTGCTTTTCAGCCGGATCCTGGCGGAATGAAAGGGCGAGCCAGTTTCGGGAACCCCGACGAAGCAAGCACTGCAGGCCGCAGCGCGGCCGAAGCGCGCAGCGAGGCGCGGGACCGAAACTGGCGAGGGCTTTCAGGGCAGTCTCACTCTGGTTAGATCCTTATCTGAACACTACCCCCCGTACAGTCGGAACTCTTATATCGAATTATGTATAACTCATAACTAGGATGGCCCAGTCCCCACCACAGTCGGGTCAGTCACCCATTCGGCAGCTACAGACAGTTGCCGACCTCCTCGAAACGCCGGCACTCGCCCGGGTTTACGCCCAGGTTTTACGGGACGGTCCGGTCACTGTGTCCGATATCGTCGACGGAGTCGACATCCCGCAGGGGACCGCCTACGAGTACGTCCGGAAGCTCGAAACGGCCGGATTGCTCGAGAAAACCCGCGACCGGCGTCCGTACGAATACGACGCCGAGCCGATCGCCCTCACGCTCTCGGCTGCCGAGGAGACGCGAACGATCACGCCGGCACTCATCGCGGCCGTTGCCCGTCGCGAAGCAGACGAGGACATCGACGTGTACATCGATCGACACGGTCTCGACGGCCTCGCTGTCGCGCTCGAGTACGCCTTCGAGTACGTCGAGGGCACGGTCAACTATCGCATTGCGGCCCGGGAACTCGATCTCTCACCCCTCGAAGCCGAGATCATCTTACAGGCGCTCGAACCAGTCGCCACCGAGTACGCTGACGAACGTACATGACGACTGTCTACGTCGCTGATACTGGTGTTTTCGTTCGCTGTGGCGGGCCTGAGAAAGACAAGTTCCAGCGGCTTCGCCGGGCTGTTCGACAGGCAGACATCTCCCTGCGAATTCCACAACGCGTCTACGAGGAACTCGGTGGCGATACTGCTGCGGAGGAATATCCTTCGGGAGACGTGCCGTATTCGGCTGGGATCCGATCGGGCTGGATCGTCGTCGCCGACGAACTCGACTACACCAATCCGTTGGTTTCGACGGTGATGGACGAGACACGCAGATTCATCGCCAGCGAGACCGACCGCGACGAGGATCGTATCGAGAAGGCGGACACGGCTCTCGTTGGGCTTGCCGGACAACTTTTGGATGCCGGCGAGGCGGACCGCATCGTGCTGTTGACGACGGACAAACCGGCGGGACGAGCGGCTGTGCGCTTACTTCCTACCCACGGCTTCGAGGACTGTATCGAGTTCCGATACGTTAGCGAAGCGTTTCTGGAGACGATCACTGCCGACGAATTTCGTTGAGATTCCGCATTCCGAAGGCGGCATATCGGAGTTATTTTCCTGCGACGGTGAGAACCTACGGCGTCCGCATGCAACTCGAGGCCTTTCCGTCCGTGTCTTTGCACAACGTCGCCGAACTCGCCCCGGCCGACTGGACCAACGGCGGCGGCCACCTCCAGCGGGTCCCGCGTTCGGTGGCCGCGAATCTCAACGTCATGGCCCGCGACCGCGTCCAGAGCCCGACGGGCAGTGAGATCCGATTCGTTCCGAAGAATGACGACGCGACCGTCGAGGTGACGCTCTCGGCCGCCGGCGAGACGACCGTCCAGCCGTTCTGGGGCCCGTTCCAGGGGGCCGAACCGTTCGAGATCGGCCCGGACCCCTCGACGCACACCTTCTCCGTCCCGGACCGCGTCCGGAACCTCGATCCGGCGGCTGCCGAAGACGCCGCGTATGACACCCGAATCTGTCGACTCCGCTTCGACGCGTGGTCCCGTGTCGCACTTCACGACGTCGCCGGTGACGCTCGTCCACCCCGAGACGCAGAACTCCCCGAAACCCGGTATCTCGCTTACGGCACCTCCATCACCGAGGGGGCGCTCTCGAATCCACACCTGGCGTACGTCGCCACCGCCGCTCGACAGCTGGGCGTCGATCCGATCAACCTCGGCATGGCCGGCTCGGCGTACTGCGAACCGGCCATCGCCGACCACATCGCCGGTCGCGAGGACTGGGACGTCGCCACGATCGCCGTCTCGGTCAACATGTCGAATCGGGGATTCACTGTCGAGCAGTTCCGTGAGAGCGCCGACCAGCTGCTCGATACCGTCGCCGACGCACACCCCGAGAAGCCGATCGCCGCCATTTCGCTGTTCCCGTATCACGCCGACGTCGTTGCGGGCGACGACCCCGAACGGGCGGCGGCCTACCGGGAGACGCTTGAGACACTCGTCACCGAATCGGCCCACGACAACCTTTCGTTTATCGACGGCTCGAAGCTCCTCTCGGTGCCCGGGCTGATGGACGACATCCTTCACCCCGGCGACGCCGGGATGGTCGAGATCGGGCACAACCTCGCCGACGAACTCGCGCCGCTGGTGGAGTGAGTCACAGGCCACGCCGCTGTCGAGCAATCACATCCACAGCAACTGTGCGTGACGGGTCCCGTCGATGTCGAGAACGTTCGCCTCATCGACGAATCCCTCCTCGATAGCCACCCCGACGGCTGTCTCACCGACGAGATTCGCTGTGTCACACCGGGCCAGACTCGCGGCGACCGCCTCGGCGCTTGCGGGGTCGCCGCCGTAGAATTCCTCGGTCACCGCAAGTGAGAGTTCGCCGTCTTCGAAGGTCTCGCCCAGGACGGCCTTGTCGCATACCGAAACGAGCAGGCCCTCCTCGGTCTCGCGCTCGGTGAGCAGGAGTTTGGCATCCGCCGGCACGTCCGTTCCCTCGTCGTCGGTCATCTTACTCGTAGAGTTCCGTCTGTGCGCCGTCGTCGATCAACTCCTCTTCGGTCTCCTGGCGGAGTTCTTCGGCCTCCTCGACGAGCTCCTCGGCGCGTTCGTCCTCGCCGACTTCCTCGTGGGCGCGGGCTTTCTCCTCTAAGAGGGTCGCGTTGCGGAACCCGAGCCGGATGGCGTTGTCGAAGGCGTCGATGGCTTCCTCTGCGAGGCCGCGTTCGAGCAGGAAGAAGCCGCGGTTGTACCACGCCTGCGGGAATCGGGGGTCGATCTCGACGGCGCGCTCGGCGTGTTCGAGCGCCTGCTCGGAGCGGCCGGACTCCCAGAGCGCGTACGCGAGGTTGGTCTCGGCCGTCGCGGCGTGCTCGGAGTCGGGATCGATCTCGATCGCCTCCCGGTAGGCCCCCATCGCGGCGTCGTACTCCTCGAGTTCGGCGTGAGCGGCGCCCTTGTTCGTCCAGGCCTCCTGTGCGACCGACTCGTCCTCGGCGTAGCGGGCGGCGCGTTCGAGGGTCTCGGTCGCCTCCTCGAAACGCTGGATCCGGGTGTAGCTGATGCCGACGTCGAGCAATTCCTCGGCGTCGACTTCGTCCCCGCCGATCGATCGCTCGTCGAGGAGGTCGCTCACGACGCGGGAGTCGACCGGGTCGACGCTGTCGGGGTCGACGTTGAGTTCCGGCGGTTCGAGGTCGAACCCCTCGTAAGGCTCTGAAAAGCCCTGGCCCTCCGAGAACTCGTGGTCGTCGGGTTCCTCAGTCATGTAGACCGTCTATGGCAGTCGAATGGTTAAGGGCTACGTCCGCGAGACGGGCGATCGAGCACGGAACGGGCGGCTGTACCGACTACTTCAGTGTTTAACTCGGGGGGAACCCGACTTGGACGAATGATCGACAGAAACCTGATTACTAAACCGAGGGCTGACTACCATCGACCCCATTCTCGAGGAATATCTCGCGTCGGTAATACAGATAGCCGGCGATCACGATGATTCCAACGAGTATCTTGATGCCGAGTGGCGGCTTCGCTGCACCACTCCGTGTAACTGTCGTATCGTTTCAATACAACTCTCACCGATCACGACAGGCTATGCTGCGTCAAACACGCGAGTCAGTGGCTGACGGCAAAGCGGGCGAAAACAGGCCGGATGGTGGGGCGATTCAGGTTCTGTTCCGTCACGTGAAGACGTAGGCCGATCCAACGAATTCATAGCCCGTCCGACTGAGGAAAACCGTCTTGCCATCATCCGAGAGAGTTACCCAGTGATCGAACATGTGTGTCTCGTCCTCGCCGCCTCCACTGGGACCGAGAGTGCCCTCACGGAACCATTTCCCGTTCGATCTGGTGTACATATACGCGGGTACCGTCTCGGTCTTCGTTTTTGGAGTCGTGGTACCGACGACGGCGGTTGAGCCGTCGGCCGCGATCGAAACGGATCCCCCGAGTGTCCTGTATTCGTCTGTTTCGTCGACAGTGAGTTTCGTCTGCCAGGACCATGGGCCGCTCTCGCGTTCGAAGACCAACACTGAACCGGTCGCCTCGTGTCCGGATTCATCGTCAGCGTCGAATACCTTCTCTCTCGGTACGCCAACCAGGGCGGTCGAACCGTCGTCCGTCAGTGCGACCGAATAGCCCATCATCAGTCGAGAGCCTCTGTCGGGGACGAACATCGCCTGCTGTGACCACTCCCCCCCGGACCGTTCGAAAACCGCTGCTTTCCCCCGATACGTTGGAACCGATTTTCCCTCGCGGGGAGCCGCGATTACGTTGGACCCGCCTGCCAGCGGACTTGTTCCGACGCTCTCACTGGCAGAACTGTCTTCGGCGTGGGGTGAACGGACGTACGGCGGACCCTGTGGCGAAGAAGTGGACATGTATGCCCCGACGAGTGCCGTTTCACCGTCGTTTGAAAGCGCGACCGAATATCCGTGATGCCGCCAGAGTATCTCTTCCATCCGGTGAAGCGTCCCCTTCCGGGACCATTCGCCATCGGAACGATCGTAAACGATAGCTGATTTCGGCGTACAGAGAAGCGCAGTCGTACCGTCTCCCGACAGCCCCACCGCTGAGCCGAATTGCGGTCCCTCTTGGCTTCTCTCCGGCGTTATTGTCCTCGTCCGGGACCACGAGCCGTCGGTGCGCTCGAAGACGAAGACCGCACCCGGGTTCGCACTGTTTGGGGCGTCGTAGCCGTACGCCCCTACGAGAATCGTTGTACTGTTGTGGTCGATAGCGACTTCGAAAAGCCCTCTTTGTATGTCACGATTGAGGATCGGAAGGGTTGTCCGAGACCATGATTCTTTGACGCGTTCAAAGACGTAGGCTGCATGGACGGTTTCACTTGCCGGTGGCTCTTCGAAGCGGGTGCCGATGACGACGGTCGATCCGTCTCCCGACGACGCCATTGACTGAAAGAAACTCGCGCTGTCACTATCCGCGGGCTGAAATGTATCGGACTGGGCCGAAGCGCCCGGGGCGACGACGCTCTCGCATCCGGCTAGCGCTGCTACGCTTGCCGTCCCGATGAGTCTCAGGGCGTTTCGGCGATTGTAATTCACATTTGGAAATGATATTGGTAGATAAAAGATCTTGGGGCGACGGAATGGGCGGTGTTTAGATAAGCACCGTACAAACAGCCAAATCCTGGCGGAATGAAAGGGCGAGTCAGTTTTGGGAATCGCGGCGAAGTAAGCACTGCAGGCCGCAAGGTGGCCGAAGCGCGCAGCGAGTCGCGGGACCGAAACTGGGAGGGCTCAGAGTGGGTTCCATCATTTCGGATCCTTATCTGAACACCGCCAGCGTTTGCGCCCGAATTATTTTGTACGCCGGGACGTACTGTGAACTATGACGAACGACCGTGCGGACCCCTCAGTCGAGGGTTCCGTGGATATCGAGGGAATCCGACGGTATCTCGCGGAGACGGACGTGGCCTTCGCAGTGCTGTTTGGGTCGTTTGCCACCGGCTCTTCTCGTGATTCTTCGGACGTCGACGTTGCCGTTCAATTTCCAGCGGCGATGACACCGAAAGAGCGGTTCCATCGGCGAAACCGCATCGACGCCGAACTGCAGGCGTATGCTGACCGGTTCGTCGACGTGAGCGACATCGAGAACCTCCCGCTGCCTGTCGTCCGTCGCGCACTTCAGGACGGCATTCGACTTGTCGGTGATCAGGAAGACATCGACGCGTATCGCGGGCGGATCGAAGCCGAATACGAGACCTCAGCTGCCAAGCGGAAACGTGAACGTCAGGAGTTCATCGACCGGCTTGCCAAAGGAGAGCTATAAATGGTTGATGAGGAGATTGTCGTGACCAAGTTGAACTCGACGGCAACTGACTGTCTCCTATGAGCAAGCGACTGTTCGTCAGCATCGACCTCGACGGCCTCGCCGAGGCGATCGCGGCCGTCCAGGATCGCTTCGAGGGTGCTTCGGGGCTGAACTTCGTCGATCCTGCACAGGCCCACGTCACGCTGAAGTTCCTGGGCGATACCGACCCGGACCGCCTCCCCGAACTCACCGATGAACTCACCGCGGCAGTCGAAGAGAGCGGCGTCGCCCCCTTCGAGGCCCGATTTGGCGGGCTCGGCGCGTTCCCCAGCGAGGAGTACATCACCGTCGTCTGGGTCGGCGTCCGCGAGGGCGGCCCGGCGATGACAGCCCTCAACGAAGCCATCGAGGATCGAACCGTCGCGATGGGCTTTGACCCGGAAGACCACGAGCTCACGCCCCACGTCACCATCGCCCGGATGGACCACGCTGGCGGGAAGGAGCAGGTCCAGACCGTCCTTCGCGAGGCCGATCCGACCGTCGGACCCCTCGATGTTTCCGAGGTCTGCCTGACCGAGAGCGTCCTCACCGACGATGGCCCCGACTATTCGACGCTCGAATCGTTCGAACTGTGACGCCTGTGGTGTGTAATATAAGAAATATGGTGTATTCTGGAACAGGGAACTGCCAATAAATATCGGCTCTCATTGGATTAGATGGCTATTTAGTCCGGACAAACGACTTAGGCCAACCAAAATTGGTTGGTATATTGATAATTCTTAAGTGCGTCCCGGCCCAACCATCGTCCAATGAGTTTGCTGGCGAATCTGACGCTGGTGTTCGTCGCGGGATTGATCACCGCGCTGGCGACCGGGCTGGGCGCGCTGCCGTTTTTCCTGGTCGAGGACATCAGCGACCAGTGGTATGTGGCGCTGTGGGGCCTCGCCTCGGGGATCATGGTGGCCGCGTCGCTCTTTGGCCTGATCTTCGAGGGGCTCGCCGAGGGGACGGCGATCGAGATCGCGATCGGGATGGCCGCGGGCGTCGTGTTGGTTGTCCTCGCCCATCGCGTCCTCGACGGTGCGGAGATCGACCCCCAGGAGTACGCGGAGGCCGATTACAAGAAGCTCGTGCTCATCCTCGGCATTCTGACCGTCCATAGCTTCCCCGAGGGCGTGGCCGTCGGCGTCTCCTTCGCCGAACTGGGTCTGGAGGGCGCAGAAGGGCCGATGATCCTCGGCGTGACGGTTCCGATCCTGGCGGTCTTCATGACGATCGCCATCTCGATTCACAACGTCCCGGAGGGGACGGCGATCGCCATCCCGCTACGGTCGATGGACGTCGGCGAGTGGCGGATGGTCTGGTGGGCAGTGTTTTCGAGTCTCCCCCAGCCGATCGGTGCCGTCCTTGCGTTCGCGTTCGTCCGGGTCGCCAGGGACTTTCTCCCCTACGGCTTTGGGTTCGCTGCGGGGGCGATGATCTACCTCGTCCTGACGGAGTTCATCCCCGAGGCGTTGGAGACGGGTTCGGATTTGTGGTATCAGGGCCGGGTCGAACTGACTGCCGGCGTCGTCGTCGGGGTGGCGATCATGGTTCCGCTCGCGCTGGTCTGAGACCCGAAAGAACACAACTATAAACGACGACAGCGAACGATGGCCTACAATGGGTAAGAAATCAAAGGGCAAAAAGAAGCGGCTGGCGAAACTCGAACGCCAGAACAGTCGCGTCCCTGCGTGGGTCGTGATGAAAACCGATCAGGACGTACAGCGGAACCCGAAACGACGCCACTGGCGACGGAACGATACTGACGAATGAGCGCCGAAGAATTCGAGGAGCGGGTCGTCACCGTCCCGCTTCGTGACGTCCAGGCAGTACCGAACGGCGAACGAGCCGGCACGGCGATGTCGCTCATCCGCGAGCACCTCGCACAGCACTTTTCGGTCGCGGAGGATGACGTCCGTCTCGACCCGTCGATCAACGAGGAGATCTGGTCGGACGGCCGTTCGAACCCCCCGAGTTCGATCCGCGTTCGTGCTGCGCGCTTCGAGGAAGCGGGCGAAAGCGTCGTCGAAGCCGAACCCGCAGAGTAACCATTGCTCCGCACGGCCTTCGCCGGATCGGCGTACGTCGGTGTCTACGCACGCGCTACTGACGAGTACCTCCTGATCCGGCCCGACGCCGAGGAAGACGTCACCGAGGCCTTTGGTTCGGAACTGTCTGTCCCGATGGTCGAGACGACGATCGGCGGGGCTGGCACCGTCGGCGCGCTCGCCGTCGGCAACGAGAACGGGCTGCTCGTCACGAGTCGCGTCACGGATCACGAACGCGACCACATCCAGGACGTGATCGACGTGCCCGTCGTCGAACTTCCGGGCCGGATCAACGCGGCCGGGAACGTGGTCCTCGCCAACGACAACGGTGCGTTCGTCCACCCTGACCTCCCCCGGGACGCCGTCCAGGCTGTCAAGGATGCGCTCGACGTGCCGGTCGAACGCGGCGATATCGCCGGTGTCCAGACGGTCGGGACGGCTGCGATCGCCACCAACCGCGGTGCGCTGTGTCATCCCAAGGCGACCGACGCCGAACTCGACCGGGTCGCCGAGGTACTGGACGTTCCGACGGACGTCGGGACGATCAACTACGGCGGCCCGCTGGTCGGCTCCGGCCTCGTCGCCAACGCCGAGGGCTACGTTGTCGGCCAGGACACGACCGGCCCGGAACTCGGCCGGATCGAGAGTGCCCTCGGGTACGTCGACTGATATCAGTAGTTTCTTGGGCCCATTCGTTCACTACTACTGTCATGAGTGGGTCCAGCGTAACCGGACAAACCGTGGTAATCACTGGGGGGGCGGGGTTTATCGGCAGCCATCTCGCCGATGCACTCGTCGAAACAAACGATGTGATCGTTCTCGATGACCTCTCGACAGGGGCACGCGAGAACGTCCCCGACGGCGCGACGTTCGTCAAGGGCGACGTTCGTGATCCGGCGACAGTCGCCGAGGTCACTGACGGTGTTGACCTGATCTTTCACGAAGCCGCCGTCGTCAGTGTCGAGCAATCGATCGACGAGCCCGAATTCTGTCACGACGTCAATTTCGACGGCACGCTTCAGATACTCGAGGCGGCAAGACGGGAAGATGCCCGCGTCGTCTTCGCCTCAAGTGCAGCGATCTATGGCGAACCGACGTCCCTGCCGCTCACGGAATCCGAGCCGGTGGCTCCACAGTCGCCGTACGGGATCGATAAGTGCTCAGCCGACCAGTACCTCCGGACCTATCACGACCTCTACGGCCTCGAAACGGTCGCGCTCCGGTATTTCAACGTCTACGGACCGCGCCAGACGGCGAGCGATTACAGCGGCGTGATCAGCATCTTTCGCGAGCAAGCCCAAGCCGGCGAGCCGATCACTGTCGACGGCGACGGGACACAGACCAGGGACTTCGTCCACGTTGCGGATGTCGTTCAGGCGAACCTCCGGGCAGCGACGACCGAGCACGTCGGCACTGCGTACAACGTCGGGACTGGCGAAGAAACCTCGATTCGGACGCTCGCCGAAACGACCCAGCGGGTCACCGACAGCGACTCCCCGATCGTTCATCGCGATCCGCGGCCGGGCGATATTGCACATAGTCGGGCCGACGTCACGAAAGCCCGCCAACGGCTGGGATACGAACCGTCGGTATCTCTCGAAGACGGCCTGGCAACGCTGGTCGGTGAGTGATCGTCACCTCTGGTCGCTATCGCCGCCGGCGATTGTCCGAGTAACGTCCGTCAATACGTTCCAGATCTGTCGAACGACGATCTGGACGTCGAACCAGAACGACTGTTCACGGATATACTGGAGATCGTACCGGAGCTTCTCGATCGGTTCGATGCTCGTGGCCTGATGTATCTGTGCGAGGCCGGTGAGTCCCGGTTTGACGAACCATCGTTTTCGCCAGGCGTCGACGGTCGTCTCCAGGTACTGTTCTTCCTCTTCTGTCCAGACGGCACGAGGTCCCACGACGCTCATGTCCCCGACGAGAATCGACCACAACTGTGGGATCTCATCGAGATGCGTCTGCCGAAGGAACCGCCCGACCCGGGTAATCCGATCGTTCGTGTCGTCGTCGGTCGGTTCGATCGACGCCCCCTCCGGCACCATACTCCGGAACTTATAAATAGTGAACGTATCCCCGAACGTGGCTGTTCGATTCTGACTGTAGAATATTGGACCGCCGTCGTCGAGTTTGATCGCCACCCCGACGACGGCGATAACTGGAGAGAGAACGACGAGTCCGCCCACGGCGAACGCGATATCGAAGAGCCGCTTGATAAGGTGGTCCTGCCAGTCCCACGGTTCCAGGTCGACGTCGACCAGTTCGCCGCCGGCCGTTCCGTCGGTCAGTACGACATCGGCGTGATCACGATGGACTTTCGCGGCGACGCCGTACTCGTAGCAAGTGTCCAGCGCCCCGAAGAACTCCGCACGATCCGGGCGATCGAACGCGAGGATGGCCGTGTCCACATCGTAATCGAACAGGATCTCGTCGAGACGCGAGAGGCCGCCGAGATACGTTAGGTCCCCAATCGCGTCGGACTCTTTCCCGCCGTCTGTCTGAGGACGCATCGGGGTGAGATCAGTATTCCCCACGTACGCCGAGGGTGGTGAGACATAGCCGATCACGGCCCCGTCGACTGCGGCTAAGATATCTTTGATCGTCTCTGGGTCGTCGCCGATGATGACTGTCCGTTCACCAGTTCCCGCCGGACGGCGGCGGATGGCGACAAACCAGAGCGGGAGCACGAAGAGGAGAAGCCCCCCAGCAACCAGCAGCGTCGCCCGCGGAAGCCGGTAGGTGTAATCGAAGTAACCTATCGTCGCAAGCGAGAGGAGGGCAAGTATCGTCCGGCGGACAGCGTCCATCCACGTATCGAGGATCCGACGCGGGCGCGGCTTGTACAGCGGAACCATTGCCACGAGAACCACAACTGTCGTCGTCGTCGCCTCAAAAAGGAGTTCGGGCCCCGTCGCTGGCGCAGTAACGAGCGTCCGGATTACCGGCATCGTCTCAAGCAACGCCCGCATCAGGGGGCCATTGACGACGACGACAGCGAGAAAAGCGAGAACGGCGGTTCCCAGGAGACTTCCCACCCGATACCGCCAGTGGCCGTTCATCACCCTGGCGTCTGATGGCGACACGGATAAAGTCTGTGACAGGTGTAACGACAGGACGAAGGCGGAACTCGCCGACGGACTCTCGGTGATTCCGACTTCCGATCGCTCAGGAATCTTCCCTGCGCTCACTCGATAGATTCGGTGGTTCAGGCGGTTCCACCAATGTCACGAGTATGTCGTATATTCGCGTCTGGGTGATTGCTTCGGCGGAGTGTGTGAGGCGAGTTCCTGCGAGCGCGAGACTCGCGATGATGAGCTGCACACCGATTGCCCCTGATGGCGTTCCGCTACCGATCAACAGACTCAGATTTGCGACGACCGCTGTGAGCCCAATCGTACTGATCACCTGAATCGGGTGGGCGCGGAGGACATCAAGCAGTCGACCGGTCACCACTGACAACACTGAGTTGTCCCAGTGTGTGAGTAGCCCGGCCATTAGCCAGTCGAGAATACCCAACAGCGGTCCGACAATCACCGTTTCCCGAAGGTCGATCACGATCACGTCGGGCTCCGGCTCCGCCGTGACCCACCGGTAGAGCCAGGATGCTCGAACGGCACATTGGACTCCGCGAACGAACCGCCCGACGACACTCCTACTAATAGCAGCCCAGGCCACTGCTTGCGTTCGACGGACTGCCGCCGTGCCGCTTGCCGTGGACAACGCACTCCTGAGTCGCGCCGCTCCCTCGGAGATAGTCGCTACAGTCCGGGAGTCTTGAACGTTCAGTCTCATCGATCGGTTCCGTGACGTGATGGCCCCTGCATCGGAATCATTCGGCGTCGAGATCGACGATGGTCGCCTCGACTGTCGTCACACCGAGGTCGAGTGTGATTCGGTCGCCTTCCTGAACGGTCCGACCCTTGAATCGGACGGCCCGGTCGTCCTCTCGAACTTGTAACGCGGCAGTGAGCGTGACGTCCTTGTTCACGGGATGTTTACGCTCGTAGATGTTCCCGTCGTCGCTCGTAAGCGTAATCACGGCCGGCTGAACCGCCACGTCGTTGATCTCAGCGATCGTCTGTCCGGCATTGGTCTCGCCCAATCCCGCGGTGACACTGTCTGCTCGGCTGGGGGCGATGTTCGTCATCTCGAGTGTGACTGTTCGGGTTGTTGCTTGACCCGGTTGTGCAAGTGTACCGGGTTGTACGATCTGACCGTCGAATTCGTATGCAACGGTTCGGAACGGCAGTGTAACTCCTCTTTCAAGCGACCGGTTCGTGCCGAATTGTGGCCGCTCACCGTATCCGAGTGCCCGGACCGTAAGTCCCACGTACACCCGTTTTCGGTCCGGATTGGCCGTCCCGTAGATAGCGACGTTCTCAAGGGTTGCAAGCGTCCGATCGCTGACGCGATACGTGTCGCCTTCCGTCATCTCCCTTGCGACGGCGGTGTCAACCACGTCGGTCACCAGCACGTCTTCGGTGGTCACTTGGAGATCCGCAGTCCCGACACGACGAACCTCACTGCTAAACTCGTAGTGGTCTGTTCGGAACGGGATCGTGGCCCCTTTCTCGATCGGCTGGGAACCAAATTTATTTCGCTCACCGTAGCCGAGCGCCTCGATCGAGAGACCCACGTGAACGCGTTTGCGATCACGCTCGTTCGTATCGTAGGCGATGACGTCCGAAACCGTCGCGACCGCCCGTCCGGCGACCTCGTAGGTATCGCCCGTTTCGATCCGACGGGCGGTGTCGGCATCCACGACGCCGGTCGCGAGTACCGATTCTGTGGTTCGATTCAGCCCGCCACCCACGCGTTCGATCGAACTACTGAACTGCGTGCCAGCGAGCGGAAGCGTTAGCACCTTTCCAGTCTCGATTCGCGTCTCGCCGAACCGGTCTGTCTCCCCCATGGTGTACGTCCGGACGCTGGCGTCGACATACACTGTTCGCTGCCCAGGTCTCTCGGCGTCGAACGCCATCATGTCCTGAATTGTCGCGATCCGGTTGCCGGCGACTCGTATCTCATCGCCCGCGGAGATCTCGTCGGTGACGGCATCGGTGACTGTCCCGCGGAGGACGACTTGCCGGTCGGCTGTCGGGAGTTCCGGCCCGGAACCGACGTCGCGGATCGTCCCGTTCAGAACGTAGGTGGGGTTTTCTACCCCAAGCCGTCGGCCTATCCTGAGTGGCTCGCCGTCGACCGTCGGCGTCGAGTTCGCGCCGTGAGTGATGCCGAGTCGGATCACTGTGTTAGTCCCGTTCCCGGCCGACGCGAAGTAGGTGTCAGTGACGTTCGCGTTCTCGTATGCACCGTCGAGCGTAGCGTTATCGCCAGACTCGACTGCCTCGACGACGTAGTCCGGCTGGACGCCCACGTCGAGCGTCACGTATTGGGTCTCCGTCGGCCCTGTCGGTCCACCACCACCACCACCCACAATCAGCGCGACACCAGCGAGACCGACGGCGAGAACGAGCAACACTACGAGAGCATCGACAACGTTTACGATCCCGAACAGTCGCCCCTGTTTGTCGATGATCTCCATGCTGTGTCAGCGCTCGGCCAGAATCTGTAAAGGGGTTTCGCTTGCGGAGGTGCCGATAAGACGTGTTCCCGTTTTTGTCTCAGCGTCCTCGTTTCAGAGGAGGACAGACTCCATCCTTACTCGACGGTCACGCTTTTGGCCAGGTTCCGGGGCTTGTCGATCGGCCGGCCGAGTTTTGCGGCTGTATGGTAGGCCGCGAGTTGCAATTGGACGTTCGTCAGTACCGCGGCCGTTCGCGGGGAACTTTCCGGGACCGAGAGGACGTGATCGGCGTAACGTTCGACGTCGCTCTGCCCGTCGGTGACCGCAACGACCGGTGCGTCCCGCGCCTCGACTTCCTTGACGTTGCCGATGGTTTTGCGTGCCTGTTCGCCGTCGCCGGTCACCATCGCAAACACCGGCGTGTTCGCCGTCACGAGCGCGAGCGGGCCGTGTTTCAACTCCCCGGCGGCGAATCCCTCCGCGTGCTTGTACGTGATCTCCTTCATCTTGAGTGCGCCCTCCAGGGCGACGGGGTACTGGAGCCCCCGACCGAGGAAGAAGTAGGCGTCGCTGTCGAGGTATTCCTCGGCGACCGCTTCGGCCCGTGATTCGTCGAGGACTTCCTGGACGTCGGCGGGGAGGTCCCGTAGCGCGGCGATGGACTCCCGGTCGTCCTTGGAGGGAACCATCCCGGTTGCGAGCAGGTTCAGCGCCGTCAACTGGGAGGCAAAGGTCTTGGTCGCGGCCACCCCGATCTCCGGGCCGGCCTTGATGTAGAAGACGTGATCACATTCCCGCGAGGCTGTCGAACCCACGACGTTGGTGACTGCGAGTGTGGTCGCGCCCTGTGAACGGGCCGCCCGCAACGCCGAGAGGGTATCGGCGGTCTCGCCGCTCTGGGTCACGCCGATGACCAGATCGTCGCCGACCGGCGGCGGCGCACTCGCGTACTCGTGAGCCAGGAACGCCTGGGCGGGGATACCGGCGTCACGGAACAGCTGTGCGCCGTATAGCGCCGCGTGATAGCTCGTCCCACAGGCCACCAACTGGACGCCGCGTGGATTGAGATACGCCAGGTCGCCGATATCGACCTCGCCGGCGAGTTCGTCCACCCGTTCGGAGAGGCCCTGGCGCAGTGACCGGGGCTGTTCGTTGATCTCCTTTTGCATGAAGTGATCGTACCCCGCCTTGCCCGTCTCCTCGGGATCCCACTCGATGATATCGACGGGCTTCTCGACGACGTCGCCGTCGATCGTCGAGACTGTCCAGCCGTCGGGATCGAGGCGGGCGAATTCACCGTCATCCAGATAGACCACACGGTCGGTGTACTCACGGAACGCCGGGACGTCGCTGGCGAGATAGTAGGCGTCGGCTGGCCCGTCGCCCTCGGCGCTACCGAGGCCGAGCACAAGCGGGGAGTCGTTACGGACCGCAAAGACCGACTCGTGGCCGGCGATCACGACGGCGACGGCGAAACTCCCCTCCAGTCGAGAGACGGCGTTTCGCACAGCGGTCTCGGGCTCAGCGCCCGCCTCACGGGCTTCCTCGATCAGGTGCGGGACGACTTCGGTATCCGTCTCGCTCTTGAACTCGTGGTCGGCACCGAGCTCGTCTTTGAGTTCCTGGTAGTTCTCGATGATCCCGTTGTGGACCACAGCTACGTCGCCGGTACAGTCGGCGTGCGGATGGGCGTTTTCGTCAGTCGGCGGCCCATGGGTGCTCCAGCGGGTGTGGCCGATCCCGACCGGCCCGGACGGCTGCTCGAGTTCGACTGCCGCCCGGAGTTCGTCGATCGTGCCCGAGCACTTGGTGACCTCGATGTCGCCGTTTCCCAGGGCAACGCCTGCCGAGTCGTAGCCGCGGTACTCAAGCGTCGAGAGTCCCTCGACGAGGACGTCGGTCGTCTCCGCGTCACGACCGACACAGCCGATGATACCACACATCAGCGCCGCACCTCCGCACCTTCCGTAACGCAGCCCTCGACGCTAACGCCGGTCGCGAGGTGGGCGTTCGGGCCGACCAGTGTCCCCGGCGCGAAGCTGACGTTCCCCTCTGCGGTGACTCGGTCGGCCAGCAGCGCACCGAGCGGTTCGTCCTCGAAGATCTCCGTGCCGACTCGCACTTCCGAGGGGCCGCCCGAGACGACGGTGTTTGGACCGACGGTGACTGCCTGGCCGATGACCGCATCGAGCAGGGTCGATCCCGGGCCGACGCGTGCGTCGTCGTCGAGGACGGTTGTCCGAAGCGTCGCGTTCGAACCGACGGTCGCGTTCCGGCCGAGCGCGACGTTCGGTCCGACTACCGCACCCGGGCCGATCTCACAGTCCGGGCCGACAACGGTCGGCGGTTGGATCGTTGCCGCCTCGTGGACGGTCGCACTCTCGTCGATCCAGACTCGTTTGTCCGATTCCGGCGGATTGATCCGTCCGTTTGCGAGGACCTCCTGTGCCAACTCCAGCAGGTCCCACGGGTAGGTCGCATCGACCCACGTCCCGTTCGTCTCGACGGCACCGACGCCTTCCTCGTCTACCATCCGCCCTAACGCGTCGGTCAACGTGAGTTCGCCGGCCTCCCGGGGCGTCGCTTCGATCACGTCGAAGATTGATGGCCCGAACGCGTAGACCCCCGCGTTGATATAGCGATACTCGCCGGCGTCCGGCTTTTCGACGATATCGGTTACCGTCCCGTTCTCGACGACCACTGCCCCGTAATCCGTTGGATCGGGCTCGTCAAGAACGGCCAACGTCGCCCTGTCGTCGCTCTCAGCGAACCGGTCTGTGACGTCCCCGATAATCGTCGGATCGATCAGCGTGTCGCCATTGACGACCACTACCGGCCCCTCGATGGCTTCCCGGGCCTGCAGCAGCGCATGGCCCGTGCCGAGCTGTTTCTCCTGGTGGACGTATATGATTGGGCACCCACGGTAGGTCGGTCCGACGTGATTCTGGACCCGGTCACGTTCGTACCCGACGACGATGACGATTTCGTTGATCCCGTTCTCGACTAACGCGTCGAGGACGTACTCCAGGATCGGTCGGTTCGCCGCAGGGAGCATCGGCTTTGGCCGATTTCGCGTCAACGGACGGAGTCGTGTCCCTTCGCCGGCCGCAAGAACAACTGCTGTATGGCAGCACATATTGGATACAAGCGGGGACTTGATTTTAATCTGATGGGTTTCCGCAAGTGCTGTCCTGTCCGTCCCCTCACGAGCGCAACTGGATGAGTCCACTCGTCTCAGTCATTGCGATCCCATCTCTTCGCTGGCGACCTGTCGGCCCCGGGACGTCATCTCGACTTCGGTCCGCTCGCGGATCGTCTCGATCACGTCGAGTTCGATCAGCCGATCGAATATCGCCTCGATGTCTGTGACGTCTTCGTCGACGAAATCCGGCAGGTCAAAGGGTGAAACCCCCGAGTGTAGCGCCATCACGATCTGTTGCTCGGTCGGCGAGAGGTCGAGGTTTGCACGGTTTCGTTCGACACCCTCCTCGAAGATCGCTTTCAGGATCGTCACCTGCTGGCCTTCACCGGCGATGTGGGTTTCGACGCTCCGATCCTCGCTGTCGGTGTGTTCGACCTCGAAGATCCGTCGTTCGCCACCGTCGACCGTTCGCTCGTCGGTCTCGACGTCACCGATATCGTCGCGCTCGATGGTGACATACTGGCCGTCAGCGACTGCGATCTGTACCGCCTCGTCGGTGAGCTTGATCTTGGCCCGTTGCCACTCAGCACCCTGGACAACGCCGCCTTTCACCGCTGGATGCTGGACATAGATGATCGTATTGTCGAGGAACGCCCGGTAGAGATCCGTCTCGAAGGCGTCCTGTTCGGGTGCCCGGAGGAGGATGATGTCGTCTTCCAGATGGAGCGTGACGTAACTCGCAACGCCGGCCGCGTTCTGGTTGACATCGTAGCGGCCACCGATGTCGTCGATGTCGCCCAGGGGGAGCACCCGTTTCTCGTCGGTGATGAGGGCGATGCGCTCGGTCGTGAGGACGATCCGGCATTGCGTCCAGTCGGCATCCTGGATGTCCCTGCCCTCCGTGACTGCCTGCAGGTACTGCCCCCGGTCGTCCATCAGTTTGCGCTCGCCCTCACTCATCGTTTGGTCTCGCTATCCTGACGCTACACCGCCCGGGTGATTATGCGTTACGGCCCTGGGACTCTCTATCGGTATCCACGTATTGACAGGTACTGGAGCACGTGTGTTTGAGAGCGCTCTCGACGACGGTCCCGCCGTTGTTCGACGTAGCAGCCAAAAAATGAAAAACTGCGCGGACAACCGCTTTCGGCGGTCAGTCGTGATTAGATGGACGCTTTACTGCTGGCGGCGGACGGCGAGCAGTGCGGCACCCATCAGGGCGACCAGCGCGATCACAGCCGTGAAGCCGGGACCGCCGGTGGTCGTGGTTTCATCGTCAGATTCGAGCTGCTCGTTGAGGTCCTCGATCGTGGAGTTCTTCTCATCGAGCAGACTCTGGAGATCCTCGTTGTTCGCTTCCAGGGTCTGGACCGAGAGGTTCAGCGAGTCAAGCTGTTCCTGAAGGTCAGACATTGCGGTGGTCTGGTTGAGGACTTGACTCTCGAGCTCCGCGATCGTGGAGTTCTTCTGTTCGAGCAGTTCCTGGCTTGCGCCGCCACTCTCGTTGACCTGCGTGCGCAGTTCTTCGATGGTGGCGTTCTTCTGCTCGAGCATCATCGTCGTCTCGTTCAGGAGCGTCTCGAGTTCGGAGACGCGCTGTTCGAGCTGAGCGACGTTGCCGGAGGTTTCCCACTCGGGCGTGTCTGCGAAGACGGCGTCGACTTCCACGCCGTAGGCTGCCGAGACAGTGATCGTCGCGTTGTCGCCAACGCTGCGGTCACTGAAGTCGTAGCTGACGTTCCACGTGCCGTCTTCACTGACTACCACGTTCTCGGCGATGGCGAGCGAGCCACCGGCGAGGACGCGGACGTCGAACTCGCTACCGGGTGCGACGTTCGCACTGCCGCGGATTTCGGAGTCTTCCCCGGGCACTATCTGGTAGGGTTCTTCGACCGTGTTGGGACTGGCGTCCGCATCGACGAACTCGAAGCTCGCCGAGACGTCGCCGTCGTTGTCCCAGTACGTGTTCCTGTCAGCGTTGATGTCGAGGGTGCCATCGAACATCTGGCCGACGTTCTTGTCTTCGAGTTCGCCCTTGTCGAGGATGAAGTAGATTCGGTCGTTGTCATCGCTCGCGAGGACTGTGCCGCCGATGTCGCCGGGGTTGTTCTGGACAGCCTCTTCGACCGACCAGTTGATGCCCGCTGCGGTACTTTCGCCTGCTTCAATGGCACCGAAGACACCACTGGCGTCGAAGGCGACGACGACTTCGTCAGAGTAGCCGTCGTCCGTGTTGTCGTTAGCGACTTCGCTGGCCTCGGTCGTGTTGCCTTCGATGGCGGCGACCTGAGTTGCGTCGTCGTCGTAGTTGCTACCGTCGAAGGCGTCGTGACCTTCGGGACCGACGAGGACGGTTGCGCCCTCAAGCTCCGGCTGCCGGAGGTTGAGCGACGCGGCGTCCTCGGCTGCACCCGAGTCATCGCCGTCCTGGGCGATGAACAGCGTGAAGGTACCGGGGTAGATCGGCTCGCCGTAACCGAGGGTGGCGGAGTCGTCGTCACCTTCGGCACTGGCCGTACCCGTGTACGTGTTGATGAGGACGGTCACGGAGCCATCGCCGTCACCGTCTGTGACGTCGATCGTTTCCTCGTCGAAGCCTTCTCCGTCGAGCAGAAGGTCGACTTGGTCCGTGCCCGTGATGCTGAGGTCGATCTCGACGATGTCACCAGCAGTCTCCTGGTAACCAGCCGAGCCGAGCTCGAGATTGGTGTCAGGCTTCTCGTTGACGGTGACGTCACCGAGGTCAACGATAATGCCTGTGTCGAGGTGGACTGCCTCGGCACTGAGGGTATCTACGGCCAGGTCTTCGGCGGTGAAGTCGGCGGACGCTTGACCGTCACTGCCGATGGTACGGAACTCGACGACATCGCCAACCTGGAAGGCGACCTTACGGTCGATTCGGTTGGATTCGGCCGAAAGCGTCGTCGTGCCGTCGTCCTGCGTGATCTCGGTATCGCTGATGGACGCCGAGAAGTCGAACGGATCGAACGACAGGTCGTACGTAGTCGCCCCTCCGTCCGGATCGAACGTGAAGTTGTATCCCGTGTCAGTGTCTGCCAGGTCACTGGTTTCGACGACCAGGACATCGCTGTTCGTTCCGGTCCCTCGTTCGCGGAGGAACGTTCCGTTTTCAGCGATGGAGATGACAGTTTCTGGGTCGTCAGCGACCAGAGCGATCCGTTCGCCCTTGTACGCAGTTTGGTCAGATGCCGACGGCGCAGATTCACCAATTGTTGTCGTCGTTTGGGTCACGTCAACCGTCGAGTTGACGAGGCCGTACTGACTTTCGATGCCGACCTGGGTGATGTTCACCGGATTAACCGATCCGTTGAAGGTAAGGTCGACAGCACCGTTATCGGCCGTGGCACCGTCAATCGCCAATCCAGCCGTTGTGGCATTTACCATGCCATTGTCACCAACGTCGTCCCCTCGGAACGAGACGTTGAATTCCGTGGCGTTGGCGGAATTGATCGACGTGTTGAATGCCACTTCAACGGTTGTCGTTGTGTCGTCAGTGTTATCCGCATAATACGATACCGCTCCCGTAGCCTCCGCCGCCGGGGCGGAGCCTGTATTTGCCGCTGCGGCTGCACCACTGAACGCGACGGTTCCAGCGAAGACGCTGAAGACCATCAGCGCTGTGAGGAACAGCGCGCGAAGTTTCTCTGTTGTATCTGTCATAGTTGTCGTGTGTCTCTGTCCCCGTCAGCGCCCTGCCACCGAGGACGCACTGCACCTGCCCCCAGTGGTAGACGGGACTGACGGTTCACGTTGTAATCCATCTACCACATATGATAAATGCTTTCTGGTTCAGACCAGGTGTGTCCAACCCCCGCAACCGGCCCGAGTGGGCTCAATCCCCCTATTTTCGCCGCTTTCTCACCTACTCTCAACGGGCGTCTCCACAAAGCATTTAAGAGGGGTATCGATATCGCCCGGAAATCGCGTGAATTCACGTCATTCTGTAGGCCGGTCGTATTTCCGTGTTTCGACACCCGGCGGTCGACTACTCGTCGACCGTCCTACAAAATTTCATTACGCACGCAATAGGTCGTCCGGATCGTCGAACGCCGAATCCAACAACTGCGAGCAAAAGCGGTACCGACGACGGATCCCGGGCGTCGTCGTTACTGGTAGAGCTTCCGGAACAGCGCGAGGGCGTCGCCGACGTCGACGCTGCCGTCGCCGTCGAAGTCGTAGGCGTCGGCGTTGGCCCGCACTGACTCGTGATTGCGATTGTTCAACAGCGAGCGCACGTCTGCGATGTTGGCGTTGCCGTCGCCGTTGACGTCCTCGTGGAGGCCGTCGCCGTCGGGATCCTGGGACGGGCCGCTGCCGCCGGGCAGCGTACCGGGCGCGGTCTCCTCGCCGTCGTCCGCACCGTCGTCTTCCTCACCGTCGCCGTCTTCGACCTCGCCGATTGTGACCGTCACGGTGTCGGTGCTGTCGTCGATCTCGATCTCCCGTTCGGCGGTCTGCTCGCCGTGGGTCGCCGTGATCCGGTAGGTGCCCTTGAATCCGTCGGTCGCGTAGACGCCGTCGGCGTCGGTGCTGCCGGCTTTCTCTGTCCACCACTCGTCGAAGACCAGGTCCTGCCAGACGCCGAAGGACGGTTTCTCGTTCCACTGGGCGTCGAAGAAGGGCGCGTCGTCCCGCCAGTGGAGGTCGTCCTTGAAGCCCCACACCATGAAGGTGTCCACGTTCGGATGGCTGAACGTCACCTTGAGGAACTGCTTGAAGAAGGTGGCCTTGTCGGCCTCCGTCCAGGTCTCGTCGGCCATGTCGAACTCGGTGATGCGGATGCCCGCACCGTGGCCGGTATACAGCTCCAGGGCATCCCAGATCTCGGTCGGGGTAAGCGCCATCGACTGGTTGAAGTGTGATTGCAGGCCGATCCCGTCGAGCCCGACGCCCTCTTCGACCAGGAACTCGGCCATTCGGTTGTGGTCCTGGCGCGTTTGCTCGATGGGGCCCTCGATGGTGTTGTAGTCGTTGATCGCGATCCCGACATCGTCGGGGGCGACGTCCTCGGCGTGGTTGTGCCACTCGGCGAGGACCGGTGCCTCGACGGGGTTGATGTCGAGTTCCTCGTCAGGACCGACACCACGGACTGCCTTGATGAACCCGGGCACGTGAGTGGTCTCGTTGTGGACCTCCCACTCGTCGATGACGCTGCCGTAGTCCTTGAAGTCCGCGTAGTGGTTGATGATCTCCTCGATGTGCTCGAACGTTCGATCGCGGACGTACTCCGGATCGAGTTCGGGATCGTCTACCTCCGACCACTCCCGGCCCATCGCCGCGACAACATCCGCCGGTACGGCGTACGAGTCAACGGCCGCCCATAGACAGACGTGGCCACGGATGGACATGTCCTGTTCGACGAGCCACTCCGTGGCCGCGTCGGCGGTGTCCTGTGCCTCCTCGAAGAAGCGCCACTTGTGGTGGTTGCCCAGGACGGCGGTGTTGAAGTTCTCCGTGATGACCTCGCGGTATTTATCTCCGGGCTCGGTGTTCGGGATCAGGTGATCGGCGGTGACCTCCGTCCCGAAGTTGAAGTCGTGTTCCTGCATGGCGACCTCGACATCGGCACCCTCGACGGCGTTGCCGCCGTCGTCGACGACTTCGACCCCGAAGTCGGTCTTGCGATGGTCCTCGATCCGGGCGTCGGCTTCTTCCTCCCACTGCTCGCTGATGGCCTCTTCCCAGGCGGGGAGGTCACCGACGGCTACTCCCTGCGCGAAGTCGATGACGGCGAGGCCGCCGATGTCGACGGTCTGGGCCTTTGCGCCGAGCCAGATCTCGGTCCACCATTCGCCGGATGCAGCGTCGCTGCCGTACTCGATCGGGAAGTAGTACCGCTTCCACTCGCCGGTGAGCGAGGGGCCCGATTTGGTGACGTAATTGGACGACTCGTTGCCCGTTCCCGTCGATTTGTAGGTGATCGTGGAATCGCCTTCCGGATCGCGCATGTACGCGACGCCGAGCAGCACGTCGCCGCTCGATAGCCCACGGTTCCCGTAGGACTTGAAGCTGATCAGCCAGTCGTCCTCGGCTGGTTCGGTCACTTCGATCCGGGTCGCCTCCGAGAACGGCACGTCGTCGCCGCTGACGTCCAGGGACTGCTGGTTGGCGAGGTCCGCACTGCCGCCGCCGAGTTCGTACGTGTCGAAGACGGCCGCCTCGGTCGTGCCGTTGACGAACTGACCGGCACCGCCGAGGTTGTATCCCTTGAGGTCGCTGATGAGCTCCGAGTAATAGGCGTCGTCAGTCTCCGACCACATCTCGTAGCCATCGCCCGTACTCGGCGCGCCGCTTGGGAGATCGCCGACCGCGACGTCTGCGTCACTGTAGTCGATCAGCGCCATCCCGCCGAACTCGACGGTCTGCTGGGCCATTCCAAGCCAGAATTCGACGTATGGGGTGCGAGAAGTTCCCGGCTGGGCCCCGACTTCGATCGGGAAGTAATAGCGGGTCCACTCCTCGCCCGGCTGGACAGTCGTGGTGCCAGTGATGTAGTTGGCATCCTGGTATTGCGTGTTGCCGTCCTCGTCCACGTACCGATATTTGAAGAAGCCCTCCGTCTCCGCGTTCTCCGACTCGCTGCGGATGTACCCGACGCCGAGGAGGACGTCCCCTTCCTCGAAGGACTGTTCTTCGAGGAATCGCTGGTAGGAGTACGTCCAGGAGTCCGCGCCTTCCTCGTTGACTTCGATGCGGACGCCCTGGGTGATCGGGACCGAGTCGTTGTCGACGGAGATCTCCGAGAGGGTGCCGCTGTCACCGGACTGGAACTCGAAACTGTCGATCGTCTCCTGTTCTGTTGCCCCATACCGGAACGACCCGGCAGGCAGATCGTACTTCTCCTGGAGCTCGCTCCGTAGTGTCTGGTGATAGTCGTCGAGATGATTGTCGGCCACCACCGACCCGATTGACCCCGATCCAACCGCCGTTGCCGCCCCGAGTGCCCCGACGGACTTCAGAAACGTCCGTCGATCGCCATGAATGTGTAATCGATCGTCTGTCATCTGTGTATAGCGCTCGATCTGTTCGTCACGATTTTACTTAGTGTTTTGGGAAAAATAGTCGTTGAATCGCCCAACTCGCCTTCGACATTCACAGAACTTTATAATTTTCTGATATTATTTCCCGTCTCGGAACATGTCGACGACGTTGCAGTCACTGCTCGTTCATCGCCTCGCTGGCCATATTACGGCCCTGGGCGTTGAGCGAGACCTCGGTACGAGTGCGCACCTCGTCGACCGCCCCGACTTCGAGGAGTTTCCCGTAGATCTCTTCGACTTCATCGACGCTGAGACCGACGAAGTCGGCCATTTCGAACGGGGATACCCCCGAGTAAAGCGCCATGAGAACTTGACTCTCCGTCTCCGTGAGTTCGTATTCGTCGTCACGCTCGGCGACGCTGACTTCGAAGAGTTTCCGGAGCACTGACGTGTGCCGTTCGGTCCCCGAGAGGTGGGTCTCGACACTTCGACCATCGTCGTCGGTGTGTTCGATCTCGACGACCGGTCGCGTCTCGCCCATGACCGATCGCGTCCCTGTCTCGACGGTCCCCACGTCGGCGAAGTCACTGGTGACCCGCTCGCCGCCGGGAAACGTCAGCGTAACCTCCTCTTCAGTGGCCGAAAACCGGGCTTTCGTCCATTCGGCGTCGTCCTGGACGACCCCGCCCACGACTGCCGGATGATTGACGAGGACGACTTCACCGGCGAGATTTGCCCGACAGTACGTGCTCGGAAAATCACTCTCGCTCGTCGGTGATATCTCGATCACGGTCGAGCCGACCCGGAGCGCGATCGCGTCGGTGGCAATCTCGATCGCATCGAGATCGTTCGGGATCGTCACCCGCCCGTGAGGCAGCGACCGATTCGACCCGTTGCCCGCCAGAACGAGCCGCTTGTCGGTCAGGACGATGCGTGAGGACTGCCAATCGGGATCGTTGACCCGCTGGCCGTCGCGGCGGACCTGCCGGTAGTCTCCGGCAACGTCCAGGATTTTTTGTTCTTCCTCACTCATGGGCCCGCGTGCCTACCCGGAAGTTAGCCACTCACGGGCATATAAGTTCTCACCGCCGAGTGCGATATCGTCCACAGTCGGTGGCGTTACCGCGATAACCGCTCGCCCACCCTTTCCCGATATCGGCCGGCGAGTTCGGCGACGACGAGCCGGTCACGCGGATCGACCCCCAGGACGGCCAGCGTCCCGAAGTAGGCTCCGATCCCGACGAAGCTACCGAGCCCTGCCACGGCCACCCCGTCGCCGAGGGACCGGACGCCAAAGAGGACCGCGAGCATGACGAGACCGGCCGCGATCGGCGTCCGGAACGCCGCGTCGAAGGGCCACAATCCCTCGAAGCGTCTGAGCAGCAGGACCTGCAGGCCGTTCTGGACGGCGATCGCCAGCGACGTGCCAAGGGCCGCCCCGGCGAGGCCGAACGCCTGGATAAAGGTATACGTCAGGGCGACGTTGAGCACCGCCAGCAGCCAGTCGAGTGCCATCCGGGCGTACTGGTGGTCGGTCATCATCAACAGCCACCCGGTCGCGCCGACCGCGCTCCCGACGAAGACACCGCCGAGGTAGACCACCAGCGGAACGTATCCACGGACGAACGGCTCACCGAACACGCCGAGGAATACCCGTCCGTAGACGACCTGGATCGCGAGGATTGGGACCACAGTCGTGACGATCAGCCGCGTGGCCGAGCCGTAGACGGCGTTCAACGTCTCAATCTTCCCCTCGCGTAGAGATCCGAGGCGACCGGTGGGAGCAACTGGTTGAACGACAACAACGGGATCCACGCGATGGCGACCAGCACGAGCACGACGTTGTAGATCCCCGCCGCCACCGCTGTCAGCAACGCGCCGACCAGCAGGAGGTCGACCCGGTTTTGAAACACCTTTCCGAGGCTGCTCATCGCGACCGGCGCGGCGTGATCGAAAAAGCGCCGAGCTTCGGCCCCAGCGCCCCGTAACGACGGCGTGATACCGGTCGATCGAACGGTGATCGGGACGCCCACCACGACGAGGATCGCCATGCACGCCACGATCGTTCCGGCGACGCCCACGACCGAGAATCCGAGGGAGAGCGCCACGAGCGCCCCGACTAACCGCGCGGCTGGCCGGAGGATCTTGTTGAATAGCACCTCCCCGCGGGCTGAGCCTGCCGCCCGGAAGGTCGCGGCGGCAATCATCACGACCCCGATCAGCCCGACGAGCGTTCCGAACAGTCCCATCGCACGAGGGAAATCGGGGTGATCGAGCGTGAGACGGTTGAGCCACGGGGCCGCGAGCCAGACGCCGACCGCGATCGCCAGCCCGAAGCCCCCCGTCGTGGCGTAGGCCAGGCCCGTGACCCGCGACTGGGTCGCTGGCTGGTCCTCGGCGGCCGGGAGGTATCGCTGCAGCGTCGGCACGCTTCCAAAAGTGACCAGCCGCACGAGCAGCCCCGCGATCCGCCACGAAAGCGCGTAGACGCCGTAGACGACGGGGTCGAGCCCGCGCGCGAGGACGAACTCCGTCGCCGTCGCCAGCGCTCGCTGGATCGAGACGCCACCCGACGTGACGACCGCCCCGTGGACGATCGTCACCAGCGCCTCGCGCTCGTCGTCAGGTATCTCCGAATCAGTTTCACTCACAGCTCGATACTACTTCGGGGGAATCAGCTCCCGCAAGTAAACGATTCGAAAGCCGTCTCACCTTCGATTCTACACCACTGCGATCGCGAGACCGCTGGCGACCGCGAGCAGCCCGAACGCCGTACAGACGGCCCAGAACGCCAGCCGACGAACCAGCGCGACCAGCGTTCCGACGGTCAGATAGCCCACGACCGCGCTGACCGCGAGTGCGACGACCGCCGCGACCGGCTCGATCCCGGGCAGCCCGGTCTCGACGAGCACCAGCACGCCGGCCGCCAGGGCGGCGGGGATCGACAGCAGAAACGACAGCCGGAGCGATCCCTCGCCGTCGTGGCCCCGGAGCAACAGCGCGCTCACGGTTGTCCCGGACCGGGAGACACCGGGCAGAATGGCCAGGCCCTGAAGCGCGCCGACGAGGACGGCGTCCACCGCGTCCGGATCCGCCCGCCGCCCGCCCGACCCCTCGGCGACGTACTGGATCAGCCCCGTCGCGACCAGCAACGCGCCGATGAGCGCGACGAACGCGCCGCCCGACAGCGTCGAGACCAGTTCTTCGAGGCTGAGATAGGCGATCCCGCCGGTCGCGAACGAGGTCGTCATCGCGAGCACGACAAAGGAGAGGTCAGCACCGGCCGGCGCGAAGGCCGTCTCGGGTCGCCATTCGCGGACGTCCCCGAGGAGATCCCGGACGTCCGCCCGGTAGTAGACTGTCGCCGCGAAAGCGGTCCCGACGTGTAAGAAGAGCGCGAACTGCGTCGCCTCCAGGGCGGTGTCGCCGACCGCCGTCCGGGCCAGTGCCAGCGCGCCCTCGCTCGACACCGGGAGCCACTCCAGGGCACCCTGGACGGCACCTAGCAGTGCCGCGAGTAGCGTTTCATCCATGACTGCATCGCCGGACAGCCGATACAAAGCCGGTTCGGTTCGTGGCGTGGACGGCTCGGAATAGCGAGCGGCCCTGATCGTGGCCGAGCGTGACTCGAAAGGGAAATACGCCCCTGCCGATACACTCCCCCTATGGATCTCCTCGCATTCGCCCGGGCCGCGCGAGCAACTGGCCCGATCTGTGACGCGTGTCTCGGCCGGCCGGTCGCCGACCGGAGTTTCGGACTCACGAACACCGAGCGCGGCCGTGCGTTACGGACCACCGTCGCACTGGACGACGACGAACCGATCGACGCTCCCGACGAGTGCTGGGTGTGTGAGGGTGCCTGCGAGGATTTCGACGACTGGGCCGACCGCGCCGCCGACGCCATCGCCGAGTACGACTTCGACACCTACCAGGTCGGGACGCGCGTCCCCGCACTGATCGAGGAGAACGAGCGCCTGCTCAGAGAGGACGCCGGCCTCGAAGCTGACGCGGGCGAACCGCTCAAGGGGGAGTTCAACCGCGAGGTCGGCAAGCGTCTGGGCGGGCAGATCGACGCCGCGGTCGACTTCGAACGCCCTGACGTTCAGCTCCTGCTCGACCTCGAAGCCGATAGCGTCGAGGTCCAGGTCAACTCCGCGTTCGTCTACGGTCGCTATCGGAAGATCAAGCGCGACATCCCCCAGACGGAGTGGCCCTGTAACGACTGCAACGCCACCGGCACCGTCGACGGCAAGCCCTGTGAGGGTTGTGACGGGACGGGCTATCGCTACGACGAGAGCGTCGAGGAACTCACCGCGCCGGTCGTCCGCGAGGCGATGGACGGTTCCCGGGCGGTCTTCCACGGAGCCGGTCGCGAGGACGTCGACGCGCGCATGCTCGGCACCGGTCGCCCGTTCGTGATAGAGGTCAAAGAGCCCCGAACCCGCGACGTGGACGTCGAGGATCTTCAGGACGACATCAACGACTTCGCCGACGGGAAGGTCGAGGTCGAGGGGCTCGCGCTCGCGACTCACGACATGGTCGAGCGCGTCAAGGAACACGACGCGAGCAAGACCTACCGGATGACCGTCGCGTTCGAGGAGGATGTCGACCGGGAGGACTTCGAATCGGCTCTCGCGGAACTCGAAGGGAAGACGATCGAGCAGCGGACGCCAAACCGCGTCGCCCATCGCCGCGGCGACATCGTTCGAACCCGTGACGTCTACGCCATCGATGGCAAACTCGACCCGGACGGCGAAGGGATGGAACTGGCTGTCGGAGCGGAAGCCGACGACTCCGGCACGTCCACAGCCAACCACGCCACGATCGAGGTCCACGGCGAGGGCGGCCTCTACGTGAAGGAACTCGTCTCCGGCGACGAGGGGCGAACCGAACCCAGTCTCGCCGGGCTGCTCGACATCGCTGCCGAGGTGACGGCACTCGATGTCCTCGATGTCGAAGGCGAGGACGAACCGTTCGAACGCGAGCCGTTCTTCCGGGACGCCCGAGCGGAATGACGGGGAGTGGCGACGGTTCGACCGCCGGTGAGGACTCCGCCGACGCGGACGAGCACGCGCCCGGCGAGCGAACGTGCCTCGATGACTGGACCGACGACGGGAGCGATCTCCGGGCCGGCGTCGACGAGGCCGGCAAGGGGCCGGTGCTGGGATCGATGTTCGCGGCCTGCGTCGTCGCCGACCCCGCCGATCTGCCCGACGACGTCGACGACTCGAAGGACCTCTCGGCCGAGCGCCGCGAGGAACTCGCGGCCGTCGTTCGCGATCGAGCGCACGCCGTGGCAGTCAGCGAGATCCCGGTCGCGCGGATCGACGACCCCGAGACCGACATGAACACGCTCACCGTCGCGGCCCACGCCGAAGCACTCGAACCAGTCGCCAGCGACGGACTCACCGCCTACCTCGACGCCGGTGACACCAACGCCGTCCGCTTCGAGCGCCGTGTCGCCGACCGGATCGAGGCCGATCTCGATCTCCGGGCCGAGCATGGCGCTGACGCGTCCTATCTGATCGTCGGGGCGGCGAGCATCATCGCCAAAGTCGAACGCGACGCCCATGTTGCGGAGCTTGCGGCCGAGTACGGCGACCTCGGCAGCGGCTACCCCGGCGATTCGACGACCCGGGACTTTCTGGAGGACTATATTGAAGCACACGGCGAACTCCCGGCGTGTGCGCGAGAGTCGTGGCAGACGAGCCGCGACGTCCGTAACGCGGCCGGGCAGGCCGCTCTCGATGATTTTGATTGATGGGCATATTCAGGGGGTGGTGTTCAGATAAGCACCGATCAAAGAGCCTATTTCTGCCGGCGAATCGGCTAAATCCTGGTGGCCTGCGAAAATCGAAGATTTTCGGGCGACCAGAAGACTACGTCTTCTGGTAAAATGAAAGGGCGAGGCACGCGTGGCGGCTGCGAGGCGGTTGCACCGCCTCGAATGGAGACGGCGACGCCGTCTCCCTGCCGCCACGGTTTGCGGAGGTCGGCGACGCCGACCTCCCTTTCCGGGAACCCCGGCGACGCAAGCCGCGAGGCGGCAGAGCCGCCTTGCGAGGCGGTTTCACCGCCTCGAACTCGCGGCGCACAGCGCCGCGCATGGCCCGTGCGAACGGGCGCTTCGCGCCCGTGAGCAGACACTGCAGGCCGCAACGCGGCCGAAGTCGTTCGAAAGACCTGCGGTCTTTCGTGATGACGAGAGAGCGAAGCTCTCTCGAACCACGCACAGCGAGCCGCGGGACCGGAACTGACGAGGGCTTTCTGGCTGGTTTCAATCATCTCGAATCCTTATCTGAACACTACCATTCAGGGTGCGAACATCCGGCTGCCTTCTCCCACGACGATATTCCTGCACCTTCGCGCTGTGATCGCTGTCTATTCCCAAATAGATTCGACCGTACGGGATCTCAGTGAGGATTGTGGGAAGATTTTTACCCACTCCCCAACTAGTCATACCCACATGAGCAAAACCGCCGAGGCCGACGATCGGGGGCGGATCGTCATTCCGCATGAAATCCGAGAGAAGCACGGCGATCGGTATCGGGTCGTTGAACTCGATGATCGGGTCGAACTCATTCCGATCAACCGGGATCCAATCGAAGGGCTTCGAGATGCCGTCGGCGATACGTTCGACGGAAATTCGATCGCCGAGATCAAAGAGCAGGCACGGACGGCCGCCAGGGAAGCTGCGGTCGAGGATCTCTCGGACTCGTCGCAATGATCTACGCCGATACCGACTTTTTCATCGCGCTGGTCAAAGACGACGACTGGCTCCAGGAGCGTGCTGTCTCGATCGCCCGGGAGAACGATGGGCAGATCTACACGTCACGGGCAACGCTGCTCGAGTTGTTGATGATCTCCGACCGATTCGCGTTCGATCGCTTCGAGGCACTCAGCTACGTCCTCGAAATCGCGGACGTTCCCGAGGACGAATCCGTTCTCTTTCAGGCGGCGGATTACATGGAACAGTACGACCTCACGGCATTCGACGCCTACCACGTCGCCTATGCTGACGCCGATCCCATCGTCTCCTCGGACAAAGCGTTCGACGACCTCACCGACGACCGTATTCCGATCGAAGCAAAATCCCAGTAATTGCGTTCCTGCACGCGGATGCTCTTCCCGCAACGCGTTTTCTCTCTTACTCCCGCAACGCGTCCTCTCGCTCGGCTCCTTCCAGCGTCTCGCTCCCACCTTTTTCATCGTCGGGTGCGCCTTCGGCGCACCACTCCTTGAAAAATCTGGACCAAAAAGGCGCTCACTCCCTTCGGTCGCTCGCGTGAACCGCGTGCCGCAGGCACGCGGATGCTTTCCGTTACTCCCGCAAGGCGTCCTCCCGCTCGGCTCCTTCCAACGTCTCCTCCTCGACGTGGGTCGCAACCACGGCCGGCTTGAACGCGCCGCCGTCGAAGAGGTCGTGCTCGCCGATGGAGGACTCGACAAACCGCTGGAATGCCCGACGTTCGGGCGGCAACTCGCCGTAGAGAATCTCCTCCTCGACTAAGTCATAGACGGGAATCCGGGGGGATAACAGCGTATCCTCGCCGACCACCGAGTTCTCGCCGACGACGAACCCCGAGGTGACACGACTGCCGGCTCCCAGTGCCACGCCGTCCTCGACGATCACCGGCGCGTCCTCGACGGGTTCGAGCACGCCACCGATGACGGTGTTCGCGCCGAGTTTCACGTCGTCGCCGATCTGAGCGCACGACCCGACGACATCGTTGGAGTCCACGAGCGTGCCGTCGCCGACGTGCGCACCGATGTTTACGAACGCCGGACTCATCAGGATCGCATCGCTGCCCACGTAGGCACCGCGTCGGATGACGGTCCCGTCAGGTGTGTTTCGGGTGCCACGCTCGCCAAGGTCAGCGGTCTCCCGAAGCGGGAGCACGTCGTGGTAGGTCACGTCGCCGTACTCGCGGGCCTGGGTGTCCCGCAGAGTAAAATTCAGCAGGATGCCCTGCTTGACCCAGGCGTTGGCTTCCCAGCTATCGCCTCGTTTTTCGGCCGCCCGAACCTCACCGGCCTCCAGTGCTTCGAGGAAGCGATCCAGGGTGGCCTGCTGGTCCTCAGTGAGATCAGCAGGTGTCAGGTCGTCCGATCGATCCCAGAGCGTCTCGATATCGCTTTCCAGACTCATGTTAGCCCTCGATTACGTCCCCGAAGGTATAGAATCCCTGGTCGCGGCTAGCGACCCAAACCGCGGCGTCAAGTGCGCCAGCGGCGAAAACCCCGCGATCCTCAGCGCGATGGGTCAGCGTCACCACTTCGTCGTTGCCCGCGAACATGAGTTCGTGCTCGCCACGGACATCACCGGCTCGTCGGACGTGGACGCCGACTTCTCCTGCTTCGCGCGGGTCGATACCTTCGCGGCCGTAGACCTCCTCGAAGTCCTCCTCGCGTTCCTCGGCGAGTGCTTCGAGCAGCGTCTTCGCCGTGCCGCTCGGCGCGTCCTGCTTGCCGTTGTGGTGGGTCTCGGTCAGTTCCACATCGTAGCCGGGCAATGCTTCCGCGGCTGCCCGGACGGTCGACAACAGTGCCTGGATCCCGCGGGCGAAGTTCGCGGCCTTCAGGACAGCCACGTCTTCGCTTGCAGCCTCCAGTTCGTCGAGTTGCTCGTCCTCGAAGCCGGTCGTCCCGGTCACGAGCGGGACGCCCGCCTCGGCGCAGGCGTCGGCGAAGGCGACGGTCGCCTCGGGGACTGAGAAGTCGACGATCGCGTCGGGTTCGTGCGTCGCCAGCAGCGCCCCGATATCAGCCGGTTCGTGGACCGGGGTGCCGGCGACCGTCCCTTCGTCCGTGGCGTCGACGGCGAAGCCGACCGTCACGTCCTCGCGATCGCCCGCCGTCTCGATGACTGTCCGTCCCATGCGACCTGCCGCGCCGGTGACGCCAACTCGTATCATACCCCTCGCTCCGTCCTCGGTCCCGGAATGGTTATCGATCCGTCGTCTCGACCGGCGTCTCGACGTCGATCGGGTCGAGCTCGTCGAGCACGTCCCGGAGGTGGGCCCGGTGCTCATCGGCGAGCCGGGTCAGGGGCGACCGGAGTTCCGGCGAGCCGTGGCCCCGGATCGCCATCGCCTCCTTGACCGGGATCGGGTTCGTCTCGATGAACAACGCTCGGGCGAGCGGCCCGAGTTCGTGATGCAACTCCCGAGCGCGTTCGAAGTCACCCGCCAGCGCCGCCCCGACCATCGCACAGGTCCGGACCGGCTCGACGTTGGCGACGACGCTGATCGCCCCGCGCGCGCCGATCGACAGCATCGGCAGCGTCAGCGCGTCGTCGCCCGAGAGGACGGTGAAGTCCTGCTCGCGGGTCCGTTCGACGATCTCAGTGATCTGGCCGAGATCGCCAGAGGCGGCCTTGAACGCCTGAATGTTCTCGTGGTCGGCCAGCGCGACCGCCGTGTCGGGGTCGATGTTCCGGCCCGTCCGTGAGGGGACGTTGTAGACGATCTGTGGCAGGTCGATCTCGTCGGCGATGGTCAGGTAATGTTCGCGGAGCCCGCGTTGTTCGGGCTTGTTGTAGTACGGCGAGATGAGCAGGAGGGCGTCCGCCCCGGCGTCTCGCGCTCGGCGGGACAGTGAAAGTGCTTCGCGGGTGTTGTTGCTCCCGGTGCCGGCGATGACTGGGACATCCTCGAGTGCTCCGGCGACGGCCTCGATCACTTCGACGTGTTCGTCGTGGGATAGCGTCGCGCTCTCGCCGGTCGAGCCGACGGGGACGACCCCGTCGACGCCGGCCGCTTCGAGCCGCCGGGCGTTCGCCCGCAGTTGGTCGAAATCGATGCGTTCGTCGTCTTCGAAGGGTGTCGTCATCGCGGGGTAGACGCCTTCGAACAGTGGTTGTGGTGGCATGGATGTGCGTGAAGTACTGGGTGATTACGGCGCTACATCAAAAAACCGACCCGAAACGAGGTCGCTACCCTCGCCTCGAGCCACTCAGGCTCGCTTCAGCTTCGGACGCGACGTGTGCCGACAACCCCTTTCGTTCCGATCGGCCCCCTCCCCGTGACTCGGCTGACCGATTGTAGCCTGCAGTCGGGGTGTCGGCGTCATGTGTCTATTTCTCCCGCCGGATGACTTAGTGGTTACGTTCGTGACTGCTTGCGAACATGAGTTATTGATTGTGAGAATTAGGTCGGCACAGTCTTCCGTGTATACACCAACCATCGGGAAGTACAGCGTATGGACTGGCAGTTGACGCTCGGTGCCGCGCCGTTGTTCGCTGCGACGCTGGTTGCCACAGCTGTCGCTGTCGCCGTCTACAGGAACCGCCACGCGCCGGGAGCGCGCGCACTTGCCGTGATCGCCGTGTTCGCCGGGTGGTGGTCGCTGTCGGCCGGTCTCGAACTCCTCTCGACGGACCCGCTCACGAGCGTCGTCCTGACGAAAGCGTCCTACTTCGGGATCGTCATCGTCCCTGTCGCCTGGGTAGTGTTCGTCCTTGCGTACACAGGCCGGTGGGCCTGGCTTTCGCGTCGCCGGATCGCCCTGCTCAGTGTCGTCCCCACGATCACCGTCGTGGCGGCGATCACGAACGATCCCGCCGGTATCCACTCTCTCTTCTGGCGCGATCTCGCGATTGTCACGGACGCCACGGGAGCGATCCCGGAATCACGATACGGCCCGCTGTTCTGGATTCACGCTGCGTACTCCTACTTGTTGCTTGCTATCGGGTCGTACTTGCTGATCGAACTCGTCGTCACCGCGGATCTGCTCTACCGGGCACAGGCGAGCGTCCTGTTGATGGCTGTCCTCGCGCCGTGGGGTGCGAACGTACTGTACCTCTCCAACCTGATCCGGACGCCGTACGATCCGACGATCCTCGGGATCGTTCTGACCTGTTGTCTCCTGCTGGTGACAGTGTATCGTCACCGCTTTCTCGAAATCGGCCCGGCAGCGAGATACCTCGCTCGAACCGAACTGATCGAGACGCTCGACGACCCGGTTGTCGTGATCGACAGCGAGCGTCACGTCATCGAATTGAACCCCACGGCGGTGGATGTGTTTGGCGTCGAACGCACGGACGCGATCGGTGGTGATCTGGCCGCTGTCAGCTCGAAACTGTGTGACTGGCTCGACAGCGACCGCGTCGAGGAAACGATCGTCTACGAAGTCGGGAACGTCGACCGGTACTACGATGTCCAAGCTACCCCACTGCCCCAGGGAACCAGCACGGACTCGGGGGCGCTGCTCGCGCTGCGGGACGTGACCGCCCGCCAGCACAACCGCCAGCAGGTCAGTGTGCTCAACCGACTGCTCCGACATAACCTCTCGAACGCCGTTACGACGATCCACGGAAACGCTGAGTACGCCGCCGCCAGAGCCGACGACGACGAGGTCCGCGACCGAATCCGGGTCATCAGGGACAACGCCGCCGCGATGATGGACAAACAGGAGAAACTCGATCGGATTCTCCGAACGTTCGAACGCGAACGGTACACGTGTACGTCTCTTGACACCCTGTTGGGGGAGGTCGTCACAGACGTCCAAACGGCACATCCAGCCGCCCGGATAACCGTCGACCTCCCCGACGCAACACTTTCGTTCGACGGCAAGGAACGACTCCGGTTCGCCCTGAAGGAACTGCTGACGAACGCGATCGAGCACACCCCGGGTGACGCCCCGACGGTGAGCGTCACCGCGACCGTTGTCGAGGACCAGGTCCAAATCACGGTCCGGGACCAGGGTCCGGGCATCCCGGATCACGAACTCGAACCGATCACCGATGGGCAGGAGACCCAGCTATCACACGGCAGCGGCGTCGGACTCTGGCTCGTCTCCTGGATCGTCCACTCACTCGATGGTGCTGTCGACTTCGAAACCGGCGAGGACGGGACGACGGTCACGTTGACTGTGCCCGGTCGTGAGTGATCGCACGGACGGTGGGTCAGTCGCCGTCCCCGAAACCCACCGCGTCGGCATCTTCCCGTACCCGACGCGTTGCGTCGTCGATGTCGAATTCCCGGACTAGCTCGCCGTCTCGAAGCAGTGGCTCGAACAACGATTCGGCGTCGGTCGGTCCCGGCCGGCCGGCGAGGCCGACCTCGTGGCCCCCATCGGGCGTCCGATAGACGGCCTTCTTCCCCGAGAGCTTGCCCCGCTTGGCGACCGGCTCGCCGTCGATCGTGACGATGTCCAGCGCGAAATCCTTCGGATCTGCGTTGGAGACGTACCCGCCGACGCCGAACCCGTCGGCAACGTCTCGGAGTGCTCGAAGGGTTGTGGGATCGAGCCCGCCGCTGAGGAAGATGCCAACGTCGTCGTGTCCGCGGGCGTCGAGCTCCCACCGGACTTCCTGGACGATCCGCCGGAAGTCCCCGCGGCGTGAACTCGTGGTGTCCAGCCGGATGCTGTCGAGGTCGGGAACGGCTTCGACGGCCCGGATCGCCTCCTCGACTTCGTCGCTGTAGGTGTCACACAGCGCGACCCGCGGGACGTCGGGGCCAACAGCTTCGTCGAAGGCCCGCCAGGCGTCCTCCTGGTTGCCCCGGCCAAAGCAGATCACCAGCGCGTGGGGCATCGTCCCGCCGGCCTCGTAGTCGATGACTTCGCCGGCGGCGACGTTGGAGATACCGTCGAGCCCCCCGAGTAGTGCGCTGCGTTCGACCATCGCGCCCAGCGACGGGTGGACGTGCCGGGACCCGAAGCTCAACACTGTCGAGTCGGGAGCGGCCCGGCGAGCACGGAGTGCGTGTGTCGCGATCCCGGTGGGGTGGGAGAGAAACCCAAGCAGTGACGTTTCCAGGCGAGCGAACTCCCGATACCGGCCTTCGATCCGCATTACCGGCCCGTGATCGAACAGTTGCCCTTCAGGAAGCGCGTCGACGTCGATGGGGTGTCCTTCCAGCAGGTGGGCGGCGTCTTTCAGCCCGGCGAGGACGGCAAACTCGCCGGTCGGGAACTGGTCGGCCGAGACCTCCGCGACGACCGACGGATTCTTCCCGGCGTGTTCGAGCGCTTCCATCGTCCGATCGAAGTAGGCGTCGGTCGCCCGTCCCGCACTGATCGCCTCGGGGCCGACGATGTCGAACGGCGTCTTCTCGGTCATCCTGCCCGTCGATTCTCGTCGCGTACAAAAAACCTCCCGGGTCGCCGCGTCGCGCTCGTGTTACCGCCGGCGGAGTGCCAGCAGTGCGACGGCGAGAAGACCGATCAGCGCACCCGTGGCGACGAATCCGGGGCCGTTCGTCGTCGTCGTGTCGGTTGGCTCGTCGGTGTCCGTCACCCCATCGGTGGTCTCGTCGTCCGTCGCCGTCTCGTCGGTAGACTCCGTGGTCTCGGTCTCGCTGTCGCCTGTGGCCGTCCCGTCGTCGGTCGCCGTTTCCGTCGGCTCTTGGACGTCCGGCGCCATCGCGTGCACTGCTGAGAGTTCCCCGACACTCGGCGCGTTGACGATCGTGAACGTGTCGCCGTCCCGATTCAGGTAGAACGCGTCGTTGAACTCCTGGTCGTCGGGAATATGGTAGACGTTCTCGTGACCGTCGACGGATTCAGCGCCGTGGAACGCAAGGAGTTGCTCGTAGCCCTCCTGGAACTGTCCGGCGTCCGCCGGCGAGTCCCAGAGCATCTTGTAGACGTAGCCAGTCTCGTTGGTCGCACTCGACTCGTCGGTCACGTATGGCATGAGTTTGTCGCCGTCCCAGCCCGCCGTGTAGGTGTGATTGTAGTCGTACGGGTCGAACTCGTCGACGCCGCCGCCAACCTGGTTGATGTGGCTATTGTAGGGGATGATCCGATTCGAGAGCGATTCGTAGCTCGGATACCAAAGCGCCACAAACAGCCCTGCCTCACCGAAGGAGGCGTGGTTGATACTCCCGTTGATCGCAAGCGGCCGCCAGCGGTCGTCGCTGGTGTCCTCGATCGACACCGGTGTCGGCTCGTCCTCGCCGTATTTCTCGGGGTGGATCGTCTGCTCGGTCGAGTTTGGTGGGCTCTCGTAGACCGCGTTCACCGCGTCCCAGCCGTCCGATTCGTGGATGTCCCGCACGAACGACGGGCCATCACTGTAGGGCTGGAGCGTGATCTGGAGGAGACCGATGTGGATGTCGGCGGTTGACCCGCCCTGTGATCCCTCGGGCATGATACAGTCGCCTTGCCATTCACCCTCACACCGTTCCTGGTAGAGGTAATCGACGTAGTTGCCGTCGCCTTCGATGATCCCGTCTTTCGCGTTGTGGAGCTCCTGGGTCGACTGGTTGAACGACGAGATGTTGAACCGCTGGTCCTGGAGGGCGTGAAACAGCTCCTGGGCGAGGGTGATCTCGTTCATCTTCGGCGTCGACGTGTTCTCCGAGACAATCTTGATCTCGCCGGCTGACGGGTCGTAGAACCCGCCCACGCTCCCGGCCTGATTCTGCCCTTGGACGCCGATCGCGTCGGTCGACTCGTTGACCATCAACAGCGCCTCGTACTTGACGTTCTGGTGGAGACGGGTCGCGGTGGTCACGTTCGCCGTCTGATTTTCGACCCGCTCGCTGAACTGCTCACGGGAGATCACTTCGACCGGCGGGGCCTCCTCGAACTCCAGGCGACGGATCTCCTCGACGCGTGCCATCCCGCGGGCGACCACCGCGTCGAGTTCAGAGTCGTTCAGCCCATCGTCGGGCGTGACGGCAATCGATTCGTTGTACCAGTAGCCGTTCTCCCACCCGAGGACGTCCGACTCGGGATCGGGCGGATGCTGGTCGGCGAGCGTGGCATCGTCCGTCGTCTTCGAGAGGTGCGTGGTGTTCGGAGGGCTGTCCGTCTGGGCGGTGGCGGCTGCGTTCGGGGACCCGGCCGCCGCGGCGACTGGCACGCCGGCCAGTGCGACCGCGAGGACCACGGCGATAATCCGTGTTCGGTGGACCATACCCCGTCTGGGGGCGAGTCGGTTAAAAATTCTCGGTGCCGATGGTCGCCTGACCAGCCCCAGGCGGAATTTCCACCCAGCTTGGCTCGTGTCAGTCTGGACGGGTAGCCATCGAGATGAGCGCGACGAGCGCGAGGACTGCCGCCCCGAAGGTAAATCCGGGGCCCGAGGCCGTCGTCGTCTCGGTCGACTGTTCGTCGGTCACGTTCCGGTTCTCGGTGGCTTCCGACTCGTCTCCGGTCTCGTCACCGCTCTCTGTCGGGGTATCCGGCTCCTCGATTGCTGTCTCAGTATCCGTGGTCGTGTCGTCTGTCGTCTCATCGGATTCTGTCGTCGATTCGTCCGCTTCTGTCGTCTCGCCTGCGGGCGTCGACTCTTCGGTTTCAGATGTCGTCTCTTCCGCTTCGGGGGCTGCTCCCTCCCGGACGGCCGAAAGTTCCTCGACGTTCGGTGCGTTGACGATCGTGAACCGATCGCCGGTCCGATTCAGGTAGAAGGCGTCACTGTACCCACTTTCGTTGGGGATCCGATATGTGTCGTTGCGTCCATCGACGGACTCCGCGCCGTGGACTGTGAGGAGGCGTTCGTATCCTTCCTGGAACTCTTGGGCGTCTTCCGGCGAGTCCCAGACCGTCTTGTAGACGTAGCCGGTCTCGTTGGTCCCACTTGAGTCGTCGGGTACGTACGGGATCAGTTTGTCACCATCCCAGCCCGCCGTGTACGTGTGGTTGTAGTTGTACCGATCGAAGTCCTGGATCTCGCCATCCGGCCCGTAATTCATGTGGTTCCGCAACGGGATGATCGAGACGGCTCCCTGGGTTTGCATCGCCGGGTACCACAGCGTCACGTACAGCCCGGCCTCGCCGACGGACGCGTAATTTGGGCCACTCTCAACCGAAAGCGGCCGCCACTCCTCGGCACTTCGATCCGGCACAGTGACATTCGCGGGTGTATCCCTGGGGTACTTTTCGGGGTGAATCGTCTGCTCGGTCGAGGCCGGCACTTCGTCGTAGACCGCGTTCACTGCCTCCCAGCCGCCCTCCTCACGGAGGTCTTGGACGAACGGCGGGCCATCGATATAGGGCTGTAAATATATCTGTAAGAGCCCATAGTGAAAGTCGGGCGTCGAGGTCGATTCTGCAGTGTTCGGCATGAGACAGCTGCCGGCCCACTCGTTCTGACAGCGCTGCTGGTAGAGCCGGTCGACGTAGTTGCCATCTCCTTCGACGATACCATCCTTGGCGTTGTGCGCTTCCCGTGTCGTGTGGTTGAATATTGCCTGCCCGAATTGCTGATGCTGGAGCGCGTGATAGAGCTCCTGGGAGAGGGTGATCTCGTTCATCTTCGGTGTCGAGGTGTTCTCCGAGACGATCCTGATTTGTTCCGACACGGGGTCGTAGAATCCGCCGATGCTACTGCCCTGATTGTCGGCCTCTACCGCCACTGCATCAGTCGACTCGTTGACCATCAACAGGGCTTCGTACGTGACGTTCATCCGCAATCGCTGCGCATCGGTCTTCGTCTCCGTACTGTTGTCGACAGTCGCTTCGAATTCCTCTCGACCGATGACCTCGACAGGGACGGTCTCCTCGAATTCGAGGCGTCGGATCTGCTCGACGCGGGCCATACTCCGGTTCACAACCGCCCCGAGTTCGGACTCGTTCAGCCCGTCCTCGGGCGTGACGGCAATCGTCTCGTTGTACCAGTAGCCGTTCTCCCACCCGAGGACGTCTGCTGCAGGGTCCGACGGGTGGGTCTCGTTCGGTTCCGTTTCGTTCTCGCTTGCCTGGGGTACGTCGCCGACTGTGAGTGAGTCACTCGTCGTCGGGGTCGGTGCGTCGGTCGCTGCCGCCGTCGCGACCGTCACCGGCTGGAGGGCCAATGCGATCACTACGACAGCGGCCATGAGTTTGGTGCGGGAAACCATGCGATCGACGATCGATCCCCCGTATACTGATAACCAGTTGCTGAACTACAGAATCTGAAGTCGACTCCGTCCCGTGAAAAGCGGGATCAGCCAATCGATCCGCCAGACCGAACTTCCAGCCGGCCTGGTGAGGTATTCACCGAACTCGATACTGATAAAATAGTGGTGGCCCGGATCAGCGACGGCGAGAGACGACCAAAACGAACCCGACGAGCGCGAGGATTGCCGCCCCGAGCGTGAACCCGGGACCGGAGGCTGTCGTCGTTTCGGTCGACTGCCGGTCGGTTCCGTCCTGGCTTTCGGTCGTCGAATCGTCCGTCTCGGCCGCCGTGTCAATTTCGGCAGTAGAGACGTCTGTCCCGGTCGCTTCGTCAGTGTCCGTCGTCGAATCGTCCGTTTCGGTCGATCCGTCTGTCTCGGTCGTCTCCTCGATTTCAGGAGCGGACCCCTCCCGGACCGCCGAGAGTTCCTCGACGCTCGGCGCGTTGACGATCGTGAACGTGTCACCGGTCCGATTCAGGTAGAACGCGTCGTTGAACTCCTGGCTGTCGGGGATCCGGTAGACGTTCTCGTAGCCTTCGACGGAGACCGCGTCGTGGAACTCGAGGAGTTGCTCGTACCCGTATTGGAACTCCTCGGCGTCGTCCGGCGAGTCCCAGATCGTCTTGTAGACGTAGCCAGTCTCGTTGGTCGCACTCGACTCGTCGGTCACGTACGGCACGAGTTTGTCGCCGTCCCAGCCGGCCGTGTACCTGTGATCGTAGTTGTATGGATTGAGTTCGCCGGGCCTGTCGTCATTCACGATATTGGTGTACGGGATGATATCGATCGCACCGTTGGTCTCGGAGCCCGGATACCACAGCATCATGTACAACCCTGCCTCGCCGAAGGAGGCGTAGTTGACTGTCCCGTTGATGTCGAGCGGTCGCCACCGGTCGTCGCTACGGTCCTCGATGGACACTGACGTCGGTGCGTCTTTGCCGTACTTCTCCGGGTGGATCGTCTGCTCGGTCGATGCGGGTGGGTTGTCGTAGATCGCGTTCACCGCGCTCCATCCACCCAACTCCTGGATGTCCCGGACGAACGCCGGACCGTCGCTGTAGGGCTGATACGTGAGCATCTGGAGGCCGACGTGGGTGTCGACGTCGGCGTTCGATCCGCTTTGTGATCGCTCGGGCATGATGCAGGTTCCGTTCCACTCGTTCTCACACCGCTTCTGGTAGAGATAATCGACGTAGTTGGCGTCGCCCTCGACGATGCCATGTCTGGCTCTGGTTTCTTCCGTGGTGGTCGGGTTACCTACCGAGGAGAGATTGAACTGCTGATCCTGGAGGGCGTGGAACAGTTCCTGTGAGAGGACGATCTCGTCCATCTTCGGCGTCGTGGCGTTCTCGGAGATGATCTTGATCTCTTCGTCGCCGTAGTATCCGAGCCAGGCGGCCCGGTTCTGCTCCGCATCGCGGATCACATTGGCCGACTCGTTGACCATGAACAACGCCTCAAACATGGTGTTCGCGCGCAAGCGCCGTGCGGTAGTCGCGTTCGACTGGTTCACGACCTGCTCGCTGTGTTCCTCTCGGGAGATCACTTCGACCGGGATCGTCTCCTCGAATTCGAGTTGTCGGACCTGCTCGACGCGGGCCATGCTCCGGGCCACAACCGCGTCGAGTTCCGACTCGTTCAACCCGTCCTCGGGTGTGACGGAAATCGACTCGTTGTACCAGTAGCCGTTCTCCCACCCGAGGACGTCTTTCTCGGGGTCCGGCGGATGCGTCTCGTTCGTTTCTGTCCCGTTCGTCTCCGTTTCGTCGTGTGTCGTCTCGGGGACGTCACCGACTGAGAGTGGGTCACTCGCTGTCGGCGTCGATACGTCGGTCGCTGTCGCCGTCGCGATCGTCACGGGCTGGAGGGCCAGTGCGACGACGACGATAGCCGCCATGATCTTGGTGCGGGAGACCATGCGATCGAACGTCGCACGCCCCCGATATTAAATACAACTGAACAACTACATACTCTGAAAGCTAACAGCGAACGCCGAAGACGGACCGTCTGCACGCCGACGCCCGAACGTCTTTTGCCCGGCCAGCCGTAGGCTGGCACGCCATGAAATTCGATCCGGACACGACCGCTGTCGTCGTCGTGGACATGCAAAACGGCTTCTGTCATCAGGAGGGGAGTCTCTACGCACCGCCGAGCGAAGACGCGGTCGACCCCTGCGTCGAACTGGTCGATCGTGCGGGTGAAATGGGCGCGTCGGTCGTCTACACCCGCGACGTTCACACCGACGAGCAGTTCGAAGACGCCCACTACTACGACGAGTTCGACCGGTGGGGCGAACACGTCCGCGAGGGGACCTGGGACGCCGAACTCGTCGCGAAGCTCAAATCCCGCGACGCCGATCTGATCGTCGAGAAACACACCTACGACGCCTTCCACGAGACCCAACTCGACGGGTGGCTCAGGGCCCACGGGATCGACGACCTGCTGATCTGTGGGACGCTGGCGAACGTCTGCGTCCTCCATACGGCCGCCAGCGCCGGACTCCGGGATTACCGCCCGGTCCTCGTCGAGGACGCCGTGGGCTACCTCGAGGAAGACCATCGAGAGTACGCCCTAGAGCACGCCGACTGGCTGTTCGGCGAGGTAATGGATCGCGAGTCGGTCGAATTCGCCTGATGACCGGGCGTTCCAGCGACTCGATCGTCCGGCGATTCCGGCCCGGCGACGGTCCCGACGTGCAACGGGTCCACCGGGAGGCGCTCCGGGCGGCGGGGACGGATCCCGAAGATGTTCCTGGCAACCAGGATCTCCGGTGGATCGCGGAGACGTACCTCCGGAGCGGGGAGTTCCTGGTCGTCGAGCGCGACGGCCGGGTCGTCGCCTGCGGCGGCCTCCTCGTCGAGGGCGGGACGGCCGAACTCATGCGGATCGCCGTCGATCCCGCCCACCAGCGATCGGGCTACGGGACCGCGATCCTCGATGGGCTAGAGGCGGCTGCCGCCGAACGGGGCTGTGATCGGGTCGTCCTGACGACGGCGGCTCGACAGGCCGCGGCGACGCAGTTCTACGCCGATCGCGGGTACGAGCGACGGGACACCCGCCAGGTTGAGAGCTACGAATTGATCGTCTTCGAGAAGTTTCTATACGCTGTCTGAACGGTGACGGCCGGGAAGCACGAGCAGGCCAGGCAGACGAGAACCGGGCGATTATCGAGTCTCGACCGTCCCGTCCGGACCGACGCGCTCGACGCGATCTTCGCCGCCGAAGGTCGTCGCGACGAACGACGTCTCGACCGTCTCGCCCGGGCCGAGCGTCTTCATCGTGCCGTTCTCGCGCTGGGCGTCCGGATAGGAGTGGCCGGGATGGGACGTCGTCGGTTCGAGGCCGGCCGTGTAGTTGCGCCCCCAGAAGGGCGCGGCCTCCACGCCGCCGAAGGGTTGCCAGTACCACAACGACTCGAAGAGGTCGGCCGGCCAGTGGATACCGAAACCCAGGTCGAGCTCCGGATTGGTGACGGCGTACCATCCCTCCTCGAACCCGCGCAGGTACGCCATGTCGTTGTGCCGGGCGTCAGTCGACGGGAACCTCTCTAGGTCGACCGTCCCCCCGTCAGCAGCCGGTGCCTCGGGCCACTCGAAGGTGGCACCGCTCTCGAGTCGGTTGTACTCGTTGCCGGGGTCGTAGTCCTCGACGTACCCCTTTTCGGCCGGGACGTCGAGGTGGGCCTGTGGCCCGATCAGCGGTTGCCCCAGCGTGAGGTGTTGCTGCCAGGCGTATTCGAGTTCGAACGCCCCCTCGTTGGTGACCGACTCCTGAATCTCGAGGCGGGCGGCGTCGGCCGGTAGCGTCAACTCGCGAGTGATCGAGAAGGGATACTGCCGGAGGTCCGTCGTGAGTTCGAGGGTCACGGCCGTCTCGTCGTCGCGGGCGATCGACGCCTCCCAGGGCACGAGTGCGGTCTCGCCGTGGTGTTCGTAGGTGCCGCCCGGGAACTCGAGCGGCCCGGCCGCGACGGGGAGGTTGACTTGCCACCCGCCCGGGTAGTGTTCGTCCCACGACGGTTCGGCCCCCTGGAGGACGCTCGGGGGCGGCGACCACTCGTGATCGGCGTGCCAGAGTACGTCGACGTCGGTCCGCTTGTCCCTGAACTCCAGGATGTCCCCGCCCTTGCCCTGTAAGACCATCACGCGCAGGTGACGGTTCTCGAGGACCGAGGCGTCGATCCCCCGGTAGGCGTAGTCCGTCGAGATCCGCGGTCGCTTGTTCCAGTCGTCCATGCCGGGACCTCAAGTGCCACGGGCTAAGAACCTGCGAACGTCCCGGGGTCTCTGCGCACCTCGGCTGTCTTACTCCGGGACACTTAGGGTCGCGGGGCATCGATCCGAATCCATGCTCATCAGGAATGCGACGCTCCCTGACGGCCGCCGCCGGGACGTTCGCCTCGACGGTGAACAGATCGCGGCCGTCGGCGAGGGCCTCTCGGGGGAAGACGATACTGAAATCGACGCGACGGGCAAGCGCCTGTTGCCGGGCATGATCGACACACACGTCCATTTCCGACAACCGGGAGCGGGCCACAAGGAGACCTGGGCGACCGGCTCGCGGAGTGCGGCCGCCGGGGGGGTGACGACTGTCGTCGACCAGCCCAATACCGACCCGCCGACTGTCGACGGCGATGCGTTCGACCAAAAGGCCGGTCTGGCAGCCGACTCGATCGTCGACTTCGGCCTCAACGGTGGCGTCTCGCCGCGGTGGGATCCCGACTCGCTGCTTGACCGCCCACTCTTCGCCCTCGGCGAGGTGTTCCTGGCGGACTCCACCGGCGACATGGGGATCGACGAGCGACGCTTCCGGGAGGCGCTCGCGGCTGCCGCCGAGGCTGACGTGACCGTTACCGTCCACGCCGAAGACGAGAGCCGGTTCAATCTAGGCGCGCGCGACCGGACCGACGCCGACGCCTGGTCGGCCTATCGATCGGCCAGAGCCGAGATCGACGCCGTCGAGCGCGTTTGTGCGCTCGCCAGCGAGTACGATGTCGACGTTCACATCGCCCACGCGAGCACGCCGGAGGCGATCGACGCCGCCGGCGAGGCCGGCGTGAGTACCGAGGTGACGCCCCATCACCTGTTTCTCTCCCGATCGAATCTCAATGATCTGGGAACGCATGGCCGGATGAACCCGCCCTTACGCCGCGAGAAGCGCCGCGAGCGCGTCTACGACCGCGTTCGAAACGGCCAGGTCGACATCATCGCAACGGATCACGCCCCCCACACTAGCGGGGAGAAGGACGCCGGCATCTGGGACGCCCCGAGCGGCGTTCCGGGTGTCGAGACAGCTCTGCCGCTGTTGCTAGAAGAGGCCCGCCGCGGTCACCTCTCGTACGAACGCGTCCGGGATCTGACGGCCGCGAACCCGGCCGCGCTGTTTGACCTGCCGAGGAAGGGGCGGATCGCCGAGGGATATGACGCCGACCTCGTACTCGTCGATCCCGAGGCCACCCGGGAGATTCGGGCCGACGATCTCCACACGACGTGTGACTGGACGCCCTTCGAGGGCTGGAGCGCTGTCTTCCCGGAGCGCACGATAGTCCGGGGAGCCATCGTTTACGAACGAACCGATGGCGAAGAGAGCTTCCAGGACCAACAAGGTCGAAACGTCCGACTGGAGCGTCCCACAGCGGACACTGACGATGAAATCGAGACGGGAGATCAGGGCGAGGCCACCGAACAGGCGGATACTGCGGGCGAAGCAACTGCGGAAATGCTCCCCGACGAATTGGTCGACAGTGATGACCAATCCCCGGAAGGGGTCGACAGCGCTGAATCAGCGGAATAGACCACCGACGCTACCTGCCTGACGGATCGGCCGACTGCACCGAATCACCATGGACGACCCGCACGGTCACTGCCGCTCGACGGTCTCGCTCAGCACCCCGCGAACGAGTGTCGCTTCCGCCCGTCTGAGGTGTTCGCCGACCGTCCCGCGGGAGACGTCACACGCCTCGGCGATCTCCCGCTGTGTCGCCGTCCGTGGGATCTCATAGTAGCCCAGTTCGAGGCCGGTCCGGAGGATCTCCTGTTGACGATCGGTCAGGCGCTGAGCCGGGTCGTCCTGATCGGCCCGGTACTCCCCCGAGCGTTCAAGCCGGAGGCTCGCTCCCGGCGGATCGGCGTCGAAGATCGCTTGCAGCGCCGACTCCGTGCCAAGCACCGTCACGCGAAGGCCCTCGGGGGTCATCTTGGCCGGCCAGTCGACCGTGATCGCCTCGCGATCGATGACCTCGATCAGGGCCTGCTCGGTGGGATTGGGCTCGTACCGCACCGAGACTAGCGGGGCCTCGCCCTCGCTCACCGAACAGGAGAGCACCCCGGGATACTCGTCGTCGATCGCTTCGAGCCGATCCGAATCGCCCCGGAACTGGGCGACGACAACGACGGTCCCGTCATCGAGGAGATTGATGTATTCGATCGTCTCCTGCGTGGCGACGTGAGCACCGTGCAGCCAGACCTCCCGCGGATCGGCCGATCCACTCCCGCCGTAGTGCTCGTCGTAGTCCTCGGCCTGGGCGGGGTCGTCGGTCGGCGAGATGACGACGGTCGCGTACCGCATGCAACCGGAGAGAATTGCCGCGGGAGATATAATTCCTGTGTGTCAGGTAGGCCTATCGTCGCCAGGAGCCGGGCAGGTCCGATCAGCCACTTTCGAGGGGGTGGTATAGCTCCCCCGTGCATGCTCGGGATAACGCCGAGGGGGCCTCCGGTCCCCATTCTGTCTGATGGTAGCTCAGACCGACGGGCAGACACGAAATAGGAACGCGATAGAAGCGACCGATCTCGCGGTGACATACGCGGACGGAACCCGGGCTGTCCGGGGGATCGACCTCGCCGTCGCGGAGGGCGAGTGTTTCGGATTCCTGGGGCCGAACGGGGCCGGCAAGACCACCGTTATCAAAGCGCTGGTGACGCTGCTTGGAACCACCCGAGGATCGGTGCGGATCAACGGCTTCGACCCGCATGATTCGCCGCGGGCGGTGCGGGCCTCGATCGGGTACATGGCCCAGGAGACCAGCGTCGACGAGACGCTCACCGCCCGGGAAAACCTGGCGTTCGCCTGCGATCTATACGGCGTCTCTCGCGGGGAGCGGGCCGATCGGATCGCGGACGTCCTCGAACTCGTCGGCCTCGAAGCCGACGCCGATCGCCAGGTGGGCACGTTCTCCGGGGGCATGGCGAAACGGCTCGACGTCGCGACCGCGCTGGTCCACGAGCCACCGATCGTCTTCCTCGACGAACCGACGACCGGACTGGACCCGCGCTCCAGAAACCGTCTCTGGGAGCACGTCCGGGCGATCAACGACCGCGGTGTGACCGTCTTTCTCACGACCCAGTATCTCGCGGAGGCCGACGCCCTCTGTGATCGGATTGCGGTCCTCCAGGACGGATCGATCGTCGCGACCGACACGCCAGCCGCACTCAAGGCCGCTATCGGCGGCGACGTCCTCGAGGTCACACTCGCGGACCCGAACGACGAGCGACGGGCCGAGGCCCGCCGGATCGCTCGCGACGTGGGCTTTGACCCGTCGGCTGTCGAGCCGACCGACGACGGGATTTCGGTTACCGCCGACCGCGCGCGATCGGCCGCCCCCGACCTCCTCGTTGCCCTCTCGGAGGCGGGTCTGGCCGTCACCGGGTTCGAGGTCCATTCGCCCACGCTCGATGACGTGTTCCTCTCGCTGACTGGCGAGGACGCCGGCGAGGAGCCGACACAGCAATCCCGGGCGGCCGCCGTCACGCCGGGAGGTGACCGATGAGCGCATCCGCCGACGATGCGAGCGCGGCTGCTGAAGGCCGCCAGCGCGCATCCGGCAACTCAGTTCCCGGTGACGTCTGGATCACGTTCGTCCGCTGGGTCCGCAAGACCGTCCGGAACCCGTATCTCGTGGTCGGCGCGCTGTTCACGCCGGTCCTGTTGCTCGTGTTGTTCACAGAACTGTTCGGCGAGGTGACCGTCGGCCCGCTCCAGTCGGCGCTGGGCGAGGACGTCTCCTATATCACCTACCTCGTCCCGGCGGTCGCGATCCTCTCGGCGATGGACGCGGCGGCGTTTTCGGGGATGGGGCTGGTCGAGGACATCGAGAGCGGGATGTTCGAGAAGACCCTCGTCGCGCCGATCCACCGCAGCGCGATGGTCTTCGGGAAGACGCTCGCGGACGTCCTCCAGATTCTCGTCCAGACGGGACTGATCCTCGTGATCGGGTACGTCGCCCTGTGGATCGATACGGGTGGCGCGCCGGGGCCATACGTCCGGACCGGGTTCGTCGGCGTCCTCGCGATCGGACTGGTCGTCGTGCTCTTCTCACTGTGGTACGCCGCCGTTTCGAACATCGTGGCGCTGGTGACGCGTGACGCGGAATCGACGTCGCTCTGGACAAACGTCCCCCAGTTGCCTCTCCTCTTTGTCTCGACGGCGTTCCTGCCGGCCGACTTCCTGCCCGGGTGGATGGAACTCGTCGCGACGGTCAACCCCGTCACCTACGGCGTCGAGGCCGTCCGGGCGATCGTGCTCGGCCAGGACACCCTCAGCGTCCTCGAGGTATCGGCGTTCGGTGGCCTCTGGAACACGCTCGGCCCGGCGCTCGCGGTTATCATTGGCCTGGATCTCGTTCTCGGCGGCATCGCCGCCGTCTTCTTTCACCGCGCGACGAGTGCGAGCGTCCGGGGCGGGCGGGCCGACGACTGACTGTCCAGTCGGCCGGGCGTCGACTCGGCGCATTCAAATACGTCGTCCATCTCCGCGGCCGTGCGGGAGTCACTCGCCGTCGACGGCGACTTCGAAGGTATGCCCGCACTCGGGGCACTCGGCCTCGTCGTGGCGCAGCGCGACACTTTGATCGCGAACTTCGCGCATGACTTCAGAGATGCGATCTTCGGCTTCGAGTTCCTCGCCGACGCTCAACTCGACGCCTTCGACTTCCAGGAGGAACTTCGCCACTTCCGTGGCTTCGTACATCAGATCGTCGAGTTCGTCGGCGGTGAAGAAGTCGCTCATCGCCCCATAGAGGAAGGTTGCGCCGGCCATCCGGACCTTCTCTTCGAAGGAGGCTCGGGCCTGATTGACCGCCTGGGGCGAGTAGGTATCGGTCATAAAGGGGACGAGTTCGGGCAGGTTCTCGCCGATCTTGGTCATCTCGACGCCGGTCTCGGTCCGGAAGTCGGCACACAGCCGGGCGATCGCCCACTCGCGGGCAGTGATGTAGGTACGTTCCCGGAGGAAATCGTTGGCGCGCTCGTAGGTGCCGCCGTCGATTTTCTGGAAGCGTTCGTACGATCGGACGTCTTCGGGAACGCCGTCGGGTTCGTCCGGGGATTCGTCGTCGGCTTCGTCCGCGTGAGCACGTGACGCCTCTTCCGGGTCAGTCTGTGGTTCCTCCTCCTCTTCCGGATCGGCCCTCGTTGCCGCGTCGGTCGCATCGGGCTGTTGGGCCGTGGTTTCATTTGCGCTCGCCGCGGGGTCGGAATCCTCGTCCGCCGGAGACGACGAGCCGTCGTTTGCGCCTTCCTCGTCTGCGGGCGGTGAGCGGTCGTCCATGCGGTGACGTTCGGCCCCGGTATGAAAAACATGTCGTCGCTGCCCCCCGTTACCTCTTTGGTACGCGTAGCGAGGAACAGAGACTTTTTAGGCGCTACCCCAATGGGAGACATATGAAAATCCTGTTGGGAGTCGGCGGGAGTGAACGCTCCCGACGCGCGCTCGAGGACACCGTCGAGCGGGTACAGGAAACTGGCGAGGCACTCGCGGTGGCGATATTCGACGCCGAGGACGTCGACGCGACGGCGACCGAGGTCGAGTCCGACGTCCGTGAGACTCTCGAATCGGCGGGCGTCGAGGCGGAGATCCACCGCCTGTCGGGACATCCCGCCGGAGAACTAGTCGGGCTCGCCGACGAGGGGGACTTTGACAGGCTGGTGATCGGCGGCGGGACTCGCAGTCCGCTCGGGAAGATTCAGCTCGGGTCGATCGCCGAGTTCGTGATACTCAACGCCGAAACCCCGGTGACACTCATCCGATGAACGACGATCGTTCCTATCCGGCGGAGGTATCCGGGCCGTTTCCGACGCCGCCCCATCGCTTCGTCGACGGGGAAGACCGGGAGATCGTCGTCCGCGTCGCTGACGACGACCGGGAAGCGTTAGTCGCGATGTACGAGGCCTTCGACTCGGAGGACCGGGCCCAGGGGATCCCGCCGGTCGACGAACAGTCGATCCGTCGGTGGCTCGAACGCGTCTTCGAATCCGACTGTCTGAACGCGATCGCCTGGCACGACGACGACCCGGTCGGCCACGCGATGTTAGTCCCGGACGAGGAAGGCGCCCACGAACTCGCAATCTTCGTCCTCGGGACCCATCAGTCCGCGGGCATCGGCACGGAGTTGCTCCAGACCCTGCTTGGCTATGGGAAACGCGAGGGCATCGAGCGCGTCTGGCTGACGGTCGAACGCTGGAACGAACCCGCGATCGGGCTCTACCAGAAAGTCGGCTTCGAAATCAGAAACACCGAGAGTTTCGAACTGGAGATGGCGATCCGGATCGCCGATCCCGGTGACGACTCGTCGGCCGCCGACCCCTAGACGGAGAGGACGGGCTGGCTTGCATACGAGAGGACGTACTCGGCAACTTTTCCGAGCATCGCCCCCGGTTCGTCGATGGCACACTGTCGCGGGATGACGATGAAGTCCGCCTCGATGTCCTCGGCGGCATCAAGGATCACGCTGACTGGATGACGACGTAGCGAACTCGCCGAGTACCCGAAGGCGGTCGACTGCGAGAGCGCGATGTCGTGGCCGTCAGCATGCACCTGTTCCCGGACCGCGCGCATGAACGCCCGATGTTCGTTCGCGACGCTATCGGCTTCGATGTTGCCGTGTTCGAGTCCCGCGGCGACTGCTTCGTCGATCACGTGCAGGACGTGTAATTCGGCCCCGTAGCGGGCTGCGATCGGCAATGCGTGCTCGATCGCCTGCTCCGATCGGTCGGTCCCGTCGACCGGAACCAGCACCGTGTCGATTTCGACGGCCATTACGCCAGCCTGCGAGTGGAGCCATCAAAAAACCCACTGGGCGTCTCGCCGTGCTTGCGCTCCGCCCCGATCGGTCCGCATCGGTCCAAGCCCACCGGGGGTTGCGGGCGGCGGTCGCTGAACCTTTATACGAGCCGACCGTCCCTTTGCTCCATGTACGATACTGTCGTTTTGGCGACTGACGGTTCCGGGAGTGCCGATCGAGCGGTGACGGTCGGCCTCGATCTCGCCCGTCGGTTCGATGCCACGGTCCACGCGCTCTATGTGACTGACGCGGGCGAGGTCACCGCCTCGCCGGCGGCAGTCCGGGACGATCTCGAGGACGCCCTTCGAGCGCACGGTCAGGACGCGCTTGCGCAACTCTCCGGACAGACAGACCAGCCCCTCGTCACGGCTGTCAGGGAAGGCCGACCCGCCGACGAAATCTGTGCCTACGCCGCGGACATCGGGGCCGACGTCGTCGTGACTGGCACGCGCGGCCGTCACGGCGAGCATGCCTTCCTGCTTGGCAGCGTCGCTGAAGCCGTCGTGAGACGCTCGCCCGTCCCCGTGTTGACCGTCCGACAGCTCGAAGGCACCCAAGCTACTGCCGCGACACGACAGGAGGCCTAAGCGTGGACGACTGGCTTATCGACGACGACCGTCTCTCGATCGAGCGCAAGTCGATCCTCCCCGGTGAGGGCTTCTTTCATCCTGACACTGTCGAGGAGGCTGAACGCGAACGTGAGGCGACAGAGACGCTCGCCGACGCCGGGACGGTCGTCATTGCCGACCCCGACGCCGATGGGCTCGCCTGCGTCGCATTGATCCGGGAAGCGGCCGGCGAGGCGGCACTCCTGGAGGCGAGTCCGCACAACCTCGCCCGTGCCTTCGAATGGACCGCCGAGTACCTCGAACCCGGCGCGGACGTCTTCGTCTGTGATCTCTGCCCCGACGACACTGAGGACATCGCAGGGCTGGCCGACATTACAGCCCGCGCTGGGTTCGTCCGGTGGTTCGATCACCACCAGTGGGACGACGACCTCGCCGCCGCCGTCGAAGACGCCGGCGTGGATCTCACTGTCGGCGAGTCCGAGGAGGCGTGTACCGCCGACGTCGCACTGGCCGAACTCGACGCCGACTTCGACGATCGGTTCGTCGATCTGACGGCCGTCACCCGTGATCACGACCTCTGGATCCGCGACGATCCCCGAAGCGACGACCTGGCCGATCTCGCCCACTGGACCGAACCTGCGGAGTACATCGATATCGTCCGCGAGCACGGTGCCGACCTCCCGGCCGAGGCCGAGGAGTTGCTCGCCGAGCGCCGCATCGAGAAGGAAGCCCTAGTCGAGAAGGCCGTCGAGCGCGCCCAGTTGCGGGAGGTCGGCCCCTGGACGGTCGGCGTGACCTACGGCCGGTGCTCACAGAACGAGGTCGCAGAGGCACTCCGCGAGCAGGGGGCCGACGCCGCGGTGATCGTCAAACCAGCCGGCTCGGCGTCGATCCGCGGGACCGACACCTTCGAGCGCGCCCATGAGGTCGCCGCCCAGGTCAACGGCGGCGGCCACCCCAAGGCAGCCGGCTGCAAGCCCGACGTCTACGACGATATGCTGGATTACGCACACCACTGGACGACGAGAGGTGCGGTGGCAAAGCAGGCGATTGTGGACGCGTTCCGGCGGTTAGAGATCGAAGAGTAGTACCGCGAGCAATGCGAGACGCGACCGACGGGAGCGTTTCTGGTGGCGTTTGACGCGCCTTACCCCCACGTCCAGTGGGTGTCGAGTGCGAACCGATAGAGTCCGCTGACGCCGATCGCGACGGCGTTGGCCAGCAAGTACGGGATGGCTGCCCACTCGACCAGGACGAACAGCCCGACGAGCTGGATCGGGATTGCCGTCCCGCGGACGACGTTCGTCTTGAGGAGGCCGTAGAGATACTCGGCGACGCCGGTGTTTTGCATCGTCTGAAACGTCCAGGCGTTGTTGAGGACGTACGAGAGGACGATCGTGAGTTCGATCGCAACCACTGCCCCGATGAGATACTCCAGGTTCCCGAACTCGACGAACACCCAGAGCAACACCATCTGGACGCCGGCCGCGAACGACCCGACGATGAAGAATCGCCGGAGCCGTGTGGCGTAGGGCCCGCTGTGAAGCGCTCTGAGTGTTGATCGTACCATCATCGGTAGCCCAGTGCTTTCAGGCGTGTCTGTAGGTCATCGTCGACTTCTGCGTCCGTCTCCGCGCCCGCTTCGGCCGACCCCGCCGCCCCGCCGCGGATCCTGCTCGCGTGCTCGTCGACGATGTCGGCAAAGTCCTCGACGATCCGTCGTTCCTCGTCGGTCATGTCCGCCGAACGGTCGTCCTGCTGGGTCGGATCCGACGGCCGATGATACAGCTCCGTCGCCCCTGTATCGACGTTCTCGATGTACGTCCACTCCCGATCCCGGACGCTGACGAGCAACTCGCCGTCGTCGAGCGAGCGCGGGATCGGCTGGCTCGTCACCTCTTCGCCGCGGACAGTGATCGAGACGACCGGCTCCTCAGCCGGTGGCTCGCCGTCCAGTAGCGTCGGGACGAGTGAGTGGCCCTCCCACGCCGGATGGGCGTCTACCGAGAGGAGGTCGGCCACCGTCGGCGGGATCGAATCGAGCCCAACCTGCCGGTCGACCCGTCTGGCCGGCGTCCCGGGTACGTCGACGAGCAGCGGAACCCGGATTAGCTCGTCGTAGAGCTTCGGATAGTGGGCGAGATGCCCGTGGTCCTGGAACTCCTCGCCGTGATCGCCGGCCAACATGACCGCGGTCTCATCGGCGACGCCGGCTTCCGAGAGCGTCTCCAGGACCCGACCGACGCTGGCGTCGATCTGCCGGACGGCAGCCTGATAGAGCGTCCGAAGGTCCGCGAGGGTTCGCTCGCCGACTTCCCAGCCCAGCCCGGTCCGGGCGTGGGCGTGGAGCATCCGGTGGGTCCCGAACAGATCGCTCGAGACGTCCCGGATGTACCGCGGAGCCGGGACGTACGGCGTGTGGGCGTCCATGTAGTGAATCCAGAGGAAAAACGGCTCGGACGTGTCTTCGAGGAACGACTGGGCGGCGTGCTCGACGTCGAACATTCGAGAGGTGTCCAGAAATGGCCGGGCGTCGGTTTCCCGCCGGAGCCAGGAACCGATCCGCCGGAGCGGGGAGGCCGCGAACTGGAGCCACGCCTCGACCGTCGGATGGGTCGCCAGGTACCGGCTGTAGATGCTCGAACCGACGCTGGCAACGAAGGGTTCGAACTCGTCGAACCCCTCGTCGTAGCCCCACTGGGACGTGAGAAAGCCGTTGGCGGCGTTGAACCCGGCCGTCGCGACGCCCGCCTCGGAGAGCACCGACGCGAGCGACGGTGAGTCGGCGATTCCGACCCGATCCGAATCGGCGAAAACTGGCCGGGACGCGAGCATCGACGGGAACGAGAACGGCGTCCAGTTGCCGTTTGCGAAGGCGTGCTCGAAGACGGTCCCGCGCTCGGCGATCCCGTCCATCACCGGCGTGTGTTGGCCCCCGTCGTACGCCCCGAGTGCGTCCGCTCGGAGCGAGTCGACCGTGATCAACACGACGTTTGACGGCTCCCCGGTGGCTTCCATTTGTCTATCGTGGCCTCCGTCGGTCCGCCGGCGATCAACTCGTCTCAGAGCTAGCTGCCAGCGCGGATCCCCTGCCGTTCGCACTCGCGTCGTCGCTGCGTTTCCGATGTGGTTGCCCCGTCCACACAGTAATTACACGGTTAGTCGCCCTCTTTAGCGTTCTGGTCTGTTTGACGACCATTCTTTGCCGTCGGCACGCCGCCGAACGGCATGCGTGACTGTATCAACCACCCATTGTTATCTCGTCACATTTCTGAATTGTAACGTTTGTGGTGGCTCGAGTGCACTTGCAGTGATGCCCGTCTGGTGAACAGAATGCTTATGGCTGACTAACCGTTCAGTTATCAGTATGAGACAGCCGAGTGAGCGAAAGCGACCGTGGCTTGCGGCCCTCCTTTCGTCGTTGGTCACCGGACTGGGGCATCTCTATCTGGGGCGATGGCGTCGTGCGCTGGGATGGCTCGTCGTGGTGACCGGTGTGGGACTGTTTTTGGTGGATCCGACAGCCATCGCGTCGCTGGCAGCCGGGTCTGTCCCGGACCCGGTGGCTCTCGGGCCACTGTTCGTCGTGAGTCTGCTTTCCGTTCTTGATGCGTACATCTTGGCACGCGCCCAGAACGTGATGCAGCGAGTCAGCAACACCGTCGAGGGGGCACGAACTCATTGTCCGAACTGCGGAAACGAACTCGATCCCGAACTCTCGTTCTGTCACTGGTGTTCGACGGAAATCGATCGGTCCACTGAATCGCAACCGGACCCGATTACCGAACGGACGTGATCCGTTCGTTGTTCCGACTGCGCGCTATTCGACACTGAGGGGCCCGATACAGACGACAGCACGGTCTCGACTGCGTTCGGTCATACTCGGATAGTTCGGACTCTAACGGGTTCTACGCGTTATGCAAAGAGAACAGCCTCGATGTATTCATCGGCCGCCCGTCGCGCCGTCGAAAGCGTGTCTGTCTCGCCGTGGATGACGGCCCGTGTCCTCGCGCCGTCGACGATCGTCATGATCGCTCTCGCGACGTGCTCGGAGTCGGCCTCGACGAAGACGCCTGCCTTGATCCCGTGGTCGATCACCGTCTCCAGCAAGTACCGGACGTACTCGTCGTTCTGCCGGAAGCGGTCCTCGAAGGCGTCGTTGTACGGTGCCTGGCTCCGCATTTCCAGCAGGGCGATCAGGAAGTTCCGGTGGTCCTTCGGATCGACGAGCAACTTATCGAGCAATAATTCGAGTCGTTGCTCGGGCGCAGTCGTCTCGACTTCGTGAATCGTCTCGACGAACTGGTCGATGACGTAGTCCAAAAACGCCGCGAGCAGGTCGTCTTTGGTGTCGTAGTGATAGTGTATCGCCGCCGTCGACTTGCCGTACTCGTCGGCGATCCGTTCGATCGTGAGATCCGCGTACCCGTGTTCCCGAAGCGCACGATAGGTTGCGCGCATGATCGCCTCGTCGGTCTCGGAAAACGACCGTTCGAGCGGGTCGGCCATCGTCTTGACGTACGTCGGATCCTAATTAACTGTTTTGACTTACACGTCAGTGACATTTGCCCACAATCCCGCCGGTATTGGGTCTCTAAAGGGGAAGATTCTCGATTCTGGACGATTCTCGTCCGCTCCCAAAGACTTTTGACTAATTGGTTAGTAAGTACTGTATCTACTGTGATCGTCGACGATTCACTCAGGACCTTCTCTGAAGAGACGCATTGTCGGGTCTGTGTGCAGCCTGTGACGGACCGCGGGCGGGACGCGGGGACCATCCCGGAAACCGGACCCCCATGGCGTCGGTTCCGTCATCCAGTCCGGGAGGCCCCCTTCGGCAGGCCGCTGAACGGGCCGGGCGTTCGAGCCATCGGCCGCGAACTGTTCACCCCTGACCTGCTGGACGGGTGTCGATAATGGGTGTTCGGGACCGCCTCGGCGCGCTGTTCAAGGGGCCCGAGGAGTTCGACCTCACGTCGGGAGCCATCGGCAAACCGTTGTTTTTCCTGTCGATGCCCATCGTCATCACGAACCTGTTTCAGACGGCGTACAACCTCGCGGATACGTTCTGGCTGGGGCAATACAGCACCGACGCGCTGGCGGCGATCAGTTTCGCGTTCCCGATGGTGTTTCTGGTCATCTCGCTGGGTATGGGAATCTCGGTCGCGGGGAGCATCCTCGTCGCCCAGTACACCGGCGCGGACGAGGAGCGAGAGGCCGAATACGCCGCGTCCCAGACGGTCACCTTCGCCGTCCTCGCTTCACTTCTGCTGGGTGGGGCCGGCTATCTCTTCGTCGATCAGTTCCTGGCGATCATGGGCGCGTCGGCGTCCGTGTTGCCCCTCGCGACGAGTTACATGGAGGTCATCTCGCTGGGGCTGGTGTTCATGTTCGGCTTTGCGGTGTTCGTCGCCCTCATGCGCGGGTGTGGCGACACGATCACGCCGATGGTCGTCATGTTCGGGTCAGTCGTCGTCAACATCGTCATCGATCCGTTCCTGATCTTCGGGTGGACCGTCGTCGAAAACGTCCCCCTCGTCGGGACGATTTCGTTCCCTGAACTCGGCATTCAGGGGGCGGCCGTCGCGACGGTGTTCTCCCGAGCGCTCGCCCTCGTTGTTGGGCTCGCAATCATGTTTCGCGGGACCCGCGGGCTCGAAATCCACCTCAGCGATATGGTCCCGGATCTCCACTATTTCCGCCGACTCGTCCGGATCGGGCTTCCCGCATCGATCGAGGGGACCGGCCGCGCGCTCTCGATGAACCTGCTTCTGTTCGTCGTCGCGACGTTCTCGGATCCGGTGGTCGCGGCCTACGGCATCGGGACGCGGATCTTCTCGGTCGTGTTCCTGCCGGCGACCGCTGTCGCTCGCGGCGTCGAGACGATGACCGGCCAGAACATCGGCGCGAACAGGCCGGCCCGCGCTCAGCGGGCTACTCGGCTCGCCGCGACGTTCCTCTTCGGTGTCCTCACCGTCGTTGGACTCGCCGTCTTCGCCGTGCCAGAACCGATCGTCTCGGTGTTCGTGGGTGCCGGCCAGGACAACGCCGAGGCTGTCGTCTCCGCCGGGTCACAATTCCTGCGATACGTCGCACTTTCGTTCGGCTTCATCGGCATCCTGCGGGCCTACACGGGAAGTTTCCGGGGTGCCGGCGAGACGCTGACAGCCGCAGCGATCGCCGTGGTCACGCTCGGGGGAATCCGGTTCCCCGTCGCCTGGGTGGGTGCCGCCGCGCTCGGTGCCCCCGGTATCTGGGTCTCGTTTGCCGTCTCGAACGTCGTCGGGGCGGCTGTTGCCTACCTATGGTATCGTCGCGGGACCTGGCGCGAGGGTGATCTGACGGAGACGAAGATCAGCACTGACGGGACCGCCATCGAGCCGACCGCGACGGACGACTGATACTGACCCCGGGAGGGGAGCCGTCCTGGCCTCCCTTTCCAGTTCTGCCGGCCGAACTGCGTTGGTGGCACGGCAGGTTTATATTGACTGACCGGTTAGTCAGTCTATCGGCTGTTCGAAATGGACGAAACGACTCCATCGGTACGAGAGCGGTTCCGGGACGCAAACGAGGATGGCCGGCTGTACCTCTGGGGCGGGATCATCGCAGCTGCGATCTCGCTCCTTATCCTGCCGATCGTCGGGCTACTCGCGATCTACTGGGGGTACAAGCTTCATGCCGAGGCAGGACGGACTGTCCCGGCGGTCGTCATCGCCGGGGCCGGCGCGACCGGCGTCCTCTACTGGATAGCCTATCTGGCGACGCTGTGAGCGCCCGTCCTGCAATCGGTCACGCCGTCTCTTCGGCGAGCCACTTCTCGCTGTAGGTCTCCCCGCAGGTACAGACGGCGTAGGCGTGGATCACGTCACCGTCGGCGTAGAGCCCGCCGACCTCCTCGTTTTGGGCTTCGGCGAACGCGAACACGAACTTGGCCGTGTGATCGGCTTCGGGGTCCTCGCCGCTCACCGGGCAATTGCCACCGGTCAGATCGTCGTGAATCTCGCCCGGCGTATCCATCGCCTGCTGGGCCAGCCCCATCGGATCCATCCCGACGACCGATTGGAACGCGCTCCGGCCTTCTTCACCCGGGAGAACGAGGACGATACCGTTCTCGACAGTCGTTGCGTGGTCTTCGAGTGATTCGAGGTTCGAGACGCTGTCCTCGTGGAGAAAGAAGGCGATGTCCTCGGGGCGTTCGCCAGCCAGAAACTCCGTCGTATCGGTCATACCTCGACGAAGTCGCCGAGGGCCAAAAGGAACGTGATCCGGGCGCTGACGGTGCCTGCTCCGGAGCAGCCCAGCGTGATTTGGAAGTCAGCGGCGCCCATCCTCGCGAGCTTGGCGGGGATCAGATGCTAATGACGCTGGAGACGACGAACTTCGTGAAGATCGCGACCAGCGCCCCGATCCACGACAGCGCGACGAAGTGCATGTAGCTGTTGAGCTTGTGGCCGCCGTCGGTCGTCCGGATCATCAGCGACGACAGCAGGGCGTTGAAGATCACGACGGTGATCAGCAGGAACTCGATGATCGGGATCTGGTACACCGAGGTGTGAATGAGCGAGCCCACCTCGAAGTTGCTCGACCCCGTCTGCAGGTTCAGGCTCATCTCCGAGAGGATGTTGACGACCTGCAGCCCGATGAAGAAGGCGAAGGTCGCGGCCGCGGAGATGCCGTACAGCACGCCGATGAGCGTCGTCGTCTCCTGGTCGCGTTGCTGGCGCAACTGCAGGACCTCGTTCATGTTCTCGCTGATGAGTTCGCCCAACTGTTTCGGGCTGCCACCCATCTTCCGGCCGATGAGGTACATCTCGCTGAACGTCTGGATCAGGTACGATCGGGACTCGGCGGTGAAGTGTCGCCAGGCCTTCTCGGGTTCGATCCGCATGTTCAGCCGTTTATAGAGGTTGTCGATGTTCTCGCTGAGCGGCCCGAATTCCTTCTCACGGAGGGATTCGAGGACCGCGCCTGTCGTCGACTGCTTGGCACCCTCGGTTGATCCGAGCGCACGGATGAAACTGGGATACTCCTGATCACGGGCCTTGATCTTCTTTTCCTCCCGTCGGATGACGAGCCCGGGGATGAGCAGCGGTGTGATCGGGAAGACCGCGTAAATCGACAGTGGCACCGGATCCCAGAAGAAAACGAGCATGTCGAGCGTGAGCGGACTGATCCCGGCGAACCCGCCGAAACTGATGAACCCGAACACGAACGTCAGCCCGACACCGACGGCAAAACTCACGTTGAGTCTGCGTTCCATCGGCGAGGTGATCTCTTCGGGGTGATACCAGACCGGATCGTAGGGAGCCAGCGAGCGGATCGCGACGAAAAAGCCAGTCTGGACGAAGATGAACAGCACGATGACAGCGCTGACGGTCATCATCGGGTTCGTCCCCGTCAGGATCGGGAGGACGACCGCGAACACCAGGGCGAACGTCATCGAGAGGATCATCGACAGGTAGAGGTCTTTCATCACTTCGAGGTTGCCAAGCGTCCCCTCGTAGAGCGTCTTGTAGTTCTCGATGATCATGTCCTGCTCCGAGAGCAGATAGTCGTCGATACTTTGGCCCGCACCCATGGTGTAGGCAAGTCGGTCGAAGAAGTCCGCCAGGGCGTCGCTCGGGACTTCTTTCGCCCGGCGGCGACACGCGTCGTCCAGACTCAGGTTCCAGGTGTCGACCAGCTCGACGACCCGTCCCATCTCCGTTGCGAGTTCGCCGTACTCCTCTTCCTCGGCGAGCGCCCGGAACACCTCCATGCGGTCGATCTTGGTCGTCGAGAGGACCGTCATGTGTGTGACCATGAGGTGAAACCGGTTGTTCAGCGCCTGTTTGCGCTGGGAGAGTCGCACTTTCGGGTAGAACACGGCGGCCCCCAGCAACAACAGCCCGAGCAGCGGGAAGGGCACCTTGATCGCCAGCGGCAGGTTCACCAGCACCGCGACGCCGAGGGTGCCGAGAAAGAAGACGAACGCGGGAAGCAGGATGCCGAGCAGGTATCGCTGGATCGGGATCCCCATCCCGCGGTAGGATTCCAGTAGCGAGGCTATCGTCCCGGAAATCGTCAGGTCGAGGGTGGCTTCTTCGGAGGCCATCAGTCTTGGCGGTGGATGTCGAAGGGGAGTCCCTCGACGCCGTCGCGCTGGAAGTTCTCGATCAACTCGTTGACCTCGTGATAGCCCAGCACGTTCTCCTGGATCGCCCGCTTGATGATGTTCGCCCGGAACTGCAGGTCGTCGTAGATGTCACGGGTGTCCTCATAGCCCAGCAGCGTCGCGATCTGCTCTTCCAGCACGAAGGAGTTGTTCATCCCCTGGAAGACGATCTCGTCCTCGACGGGGTCCCAGTAGAAGCTCTGGCGGGTGACGACCCCGTCCATCTCCTTGGAGTAGCCTTCGATCTCCTGGACCGACGTGACCCGACGGAGGACATCGTCGCCCTGCTTGACCCGGTTCTGGAACAGCGCGATGTCGGCGTTGTCCATGAACGTCTCGGGGACGTTGATCGGGTCGCCCGTGAACCGTTGGATCATCGAGACGATGTCGCTCGCGTGGAACGTCAGCATGACCGGGTGGCCGGTCTGGGCGGCCTGGAAGGCCATCCGCCCCTCCTCGCCACGGACCTCGCCCACGATGATGTAGTCGGGCCGCGAACGCAGGGCGGCGGCGACGAGGTCGAACATGTCGACGTCCGTCCCTTCGTCGTCGCCCTCGCGGGTCAACAGTTGCTGCCAGGTGTCGTGCGGGGGGAGGACCTCCGAGGTGTCCTCGGCGGTGTAGATCTTCGAATCCCGCGGGATGAACGACATGATGGAGTTCAGCGTCGTGGTCTTCCCTGACGCCGTCTCCCCGACGACGAACACCGTCTGCTCGTTTTCGAGAGCGAGCCAGAGGTAGGCCGCCAGTTCCGGAGAGAGGGTGCCCCACTTCGTAATCTGGAAGATCGACAGGGGCACCTCGTCGCCCTGGCGGATGGTCAGAGAGGGCCCCTTCAGCGAGACGTCGTCGGAGTAGATGATGTTGATACGCGACCCGTCGGGCAGCGTCGAGTCGATGATCGGGTCGCTGTCGGAGACGGGGTCGCCGATGCGCTCGCCCATGTTGCGCAGCCACTGCTCGTACTGGCCGTCCTCGCCGAAGTCGACGGTCGTCTTGATGAGGCTGTACACCGAGTGATCGACGTAACACTCGTGGGGACCGATGACGTGAATGTCCTCGTTGGCCGGGTCCCGCATCACCGGCTCCAGCGGTCCGAGCCCGACGATGTCCCGGTTGAGCCGGTAGCGGATGTTCTCGTAGGTCTCCTCGGTGACGTCGACCTTCCCGAGGTTGGTGATGTCGCCCAGCCGACTCATGACGCCGTTGCCGCTCTCGCGGCTCTTGACGTTCGTAGTCTCCTGGAGGAGTTCCTCGATCCGGTCGTCGTACTCGGCCTCCTCGCTGGGCGCGGGTTTCATCACGCTGCGTTCGAGCAGCCGGTTGCGGACTTTCTCGAAGACCGTCCGCTCGTCGTCCGCGAGTTCCGGTTCGATCGCGTAGTACTTGATGTCCTGGCCGATGTCGCCGTAGATGTGGGTGTAGATCGGGCCGCCGACGGGATAGAGGATGTTCGGGCGGTTGGTCTCGTACTCGCCGTCGGCCTCCTCGACGAACATCGGGAACTCGCCGGTGATCTGCTTGAACTTCTGGAGGTGATCACGGAGATGTGGCCGCCTGGCTGCGTGCTGGCGGAGTTCGTCCGACGGTTTGGGTCTGCCGTGATCTGTCATGTGTAGTCCTCGTTAGGCGACGCTGCGTGATTCGATGACGATGCCCGTCCCCGAGCGGACGGAGTAGCCGATGGTATCGCCGACCTGTTCGCCCATGCCGGCGAAGCGTTTCACCGAGATCTGTCGGCGGACGTCGTTACCGACCTCAACCATTTCGAGTTCGATGAACACGTCGGCGATCGCCCTGAAGGGGCCGATCGCGTCCTCGTCGAGCGTCGAGGGGTCGACTGTGAGCATGATGACCTTCCCCTCGGCGATGACGTCCCGGAAGAAACTGATGATCTCGAGGGCGGCCTGGCGCTCCTCGTTCTGGCGGACCAGGGCCTCGAACTTGGGGTCGTTCCGGAGGATGGCGTCGAAGGTGTCGATGATGATGACGTCCGTGTCCCACATCACTTCGGCGTCCATCAGCCGTTTGAGAAGGTCCATTCGATCGCTCTCCTCGTCGCCGCCCTGGAAGGTGTTGGAGTCGCCGATGTCGGCGTGCAAGAACAGCAGGTTCTCGTCGAGGAGATGCTCGACCATGCCGTAGTCGAGGCTATGCATCTGATCGAGGAAACTGCCAACGGTCAACTCCGTCGAGAGCATCGTGACCGTCTGGCCCTCCTCACAGAGCCCATACGAGAACCGCTGGCTCATGGCTGATTTCCCGGCCCCGTAATCCCCTTCGACGAGGACGATGCTGCCGGGCGGGATGCCGCCACCGAGTTCCTTGTTCAGTCTGTCGCGCTCGTCGAGACCAAGCGAGTACAGGTCAGTCGTTGCGATGCTCATGTGTTGAACTCGAACACCTCCCTGTCGCCGTTGATCGTCACCTGGACGCGGTGATCGCCAGTCGAGAGATCCGGTGCCGAGATCTCCATCCGGATGACGTTGCCCGGCCGCCAGTAGTCGCCGTCGACGACCGTAAAGCCAATATCGGTCCAGTAGGCCCCGTCGACGAGCACGTCCATCCCGGTTCCATCGGCCGGTAACCGCTGGGAACCGGTGTTTTTGACGTACAGCGTGATGTTTCCGTCCCCGTCGATGTCGTAAATCTGGGCACCGCTGTCGCTGATGATCTCGACTTCCGTCCGGACCTCCTGGCTGGCGTCGACGCCGAGATCGTCGACCGCGCCGCTGAGCTGACCGACGGTACTGGTGATCGTCCCCGCGACGCTCGCCGCAACGAGGATGCTCGCGATGAAGATGATCAAGTGCGACGCCGAGACGCTAGCCACTCAGACCCACCTCCGTATCAGCGATGCCCGGGCCGCTGATGACTTTCAGCCGGTCGGGCTGGTTCGGAACGGTCATGTTTGCGGTGAGTCGCTCGCCAGTCGCCCAGATGTCGGTCGAACTGTCGCCACCGACCGCCCGATCGAGAAACGCCGTTTGCAGGGCTCCATCGACCATAAAGTCCGTATCCCCGACACTCAACCCGGTCGCCCCGGTGTTCTCGACGGTCGCGTTCACGTAATATAGCCGATTTCCGGTGAGGTTGTACGCTACCGTCACGTCTGTCAGATTGATCGCCGTATTCTGCTGGGCGAGCAGATCGTCCTGGGCGGCCGACCGGGCGTCGTTGACTGCTTCCATCGAGTTCGAGGCGGCGCTGTAGAAGGTTCCAAAGGCGACGAAAAACGCCACCAGGAGGATCGCCGCCGAACCACTAACGCTGAATCCCATCGGGGCCACCTCCGGTCTGGCGTGGCACCTGCTGGAGGGCGATCGACTCGGCACCGCCGCCGTTGAGCTGGCTCACGTACCGCAGACTCCTGGTGTGGTGGTCGATAGTCAGGCTCGCGGCCTCGCCACCTTCGTCGAAGCCTTTGAGGTACGCCCGCAACTGGTCGGCGACGGACTCGTCGATCCAGTCGATGCGCTCGTAGTAGTCGATAGCCTCCGCCGTATCTCGAACGCCGACCTCCTCGACTAAGAACTCGAGCCACTCGACGACGATCAAGTCGGCGAGGAACCCATCGGGGAGCGCCGTGAGGTACGGCTTCCCGTCGTCGTCGTCCGCTGTCTCTGTCTCCGCCTCGGCGGTCGTCTCGCCCGCCGTCGTGTCGGCTTCTGGCTCGGTCGGTTGCTCGTGGTCGACGGCCTCTTCGGTCGCCGTCTCTTCGGTGGCCAGTTCCTCGGTCGCCGTCTCCTGGTCCGGATCGGCGGTGTCGTCGACCGGCTCCGCTGTCTCCTCGACCACAGTCTCCTCGACGGTCTCCGTCTGTTCGACGTCGTCTGCTTCGTTCCCGTCGTCCTCGATGACCGTATCGAACAGTTCGTCATCGGCAAGCCCGTCGTTTGCGTCGTCGGCTTCGTCCGTTGCGGTGACCGCTTCGTCTTCGCCGCCCGCGTCTTCCAGGATGTCAGTCGCATCGTCTTCGAGGAGTTCGTCGGCGTCGTCCTCGACATCCTCGACCGATTCTCCGGGACTCGCTTCGCCCTCCTTTTCCTCGCCTTCGGCCCACTCGGCATCGCCGGATTCGTACTCGTCTTTGAGTTCCGCGAAGGACTTTCCGCCTTCGCCGTCTCCGTCATTTTCCTCATCGTCGGTGTCGCCACCGTCATCCATCTCGAAATCGTCGTCGAATCCGTCATCGATGTCGCCGAACTCGTCGTCGTCCATCTCGAAATCGTCGTCGAACTCGTCTTCGATCGCGTCACCACTTCCTCCGGCGTCTTCGTCCGTGCCGAGGACGTCGCCAACGTCGGTATCGGCTTCCAGATCGTCGCCATCTTCGACCAAGTCCTCGTCGAAGAACCCCTCTGCGTCAGCGTTGGCGATCCCTTCGTCGAGATCTTCTTCCTCGGTCTGATCGCCGCCGTCGTCGAACAGACCGAAGGACTCGTCGCCGGGGCCGCCCAGTCCGCCCGCGTCGATGTCGTCCGCGAACGGATTGACCCCACGGGTCACCATCTCGTAGATGTCAAGCAGCTTTCGAACGTTCTCCTCGACGTCGTCGACCGTCTCCGAGATCTGCTCGTTCTCGTTTCGGACCGTGTTGACCGTCGAAGAGAGGCTCCCGACTTCAGTTTCGAGCTCGTCGAGACGGTGCTGGAGTTCGTCGGTGTCCGCACCGCCACCGCCCTCCATACCGCCGAACTCGTCGTCCTCGAACTCGCCGAAATCGTCGTCTCCCCCGCCGAACCCGCCACCCAGATCGTCCAGATCGTCGCCACCCTCCTCGGGCATCAACCCGTCGTCGCCGCCCCCGTCGACGGAACTGCTAGCGTCCCCCTCGTCGGAGAGGATCGAGTCGAAGACAGACCGGATACTCATTCCGAGCGCTCCCGTCGTCAGGATGGCGACGGCGAGTGGCTCGGCCGACACCGAGCCGACCGACTCGACGATCCAGCCGCCCGTGGCGTCGAGGAGGGGTTGACCCACCTCGCCGACCACAGCCCCGGACTGGAATAGCGAGAGAGTACTCATTGGGAAGATTATTCCCGTACGCGCCCTTCAATCTACCGTCTAGAGTATCATATTTGATAACTGATGGTTTCCTTCAGCAATATTGTCCAGAAATTAGCGTCTGACGCCTCGCGATTATGCCCATACCTTCTCGCAGAGCGGCCCTGGTATCGATATTGGGAACGCCCTGGGAGTCGGTGTGGCAGCCGGGGCGGTATGACTGTTTATTTATGTCTCACTGGAACTGGACTACGCACCGACTGTTATACCGGCTCAGAGTCGCTTTGACTCTCTATTTGCACTTTTGACGATGAGTTCGCCGGTTTCACCTTCGAGTCTGATCGAGCGCCCGTGGTCGCCGCCTACGTCCTCGCCGACGATCGGGATATCCAGTTCCGAAAGCGTCTCTTCGACGACGTTCGCGTTCCGGACGCCGATACCGGACCCGTTCTTCGAGAAGTCGAGCATGTCGCTCCCGCCGGCGATCTTCGCGATCATGCTCGATCGGTCCGCGCCGTGCGCCTCGAGTTCGCTGACCAGCGTCTCGACGCCGGTGTCGGCGAACTTCGCCGGGTTGCCGCCGTTGACTTCCTCGGCGACCGGGAGCATCACGTGAACCAGTCCCGAGACGCCGGTCTCCGCATCGTGAAGCGCAACCCCGATACACGAGCCCAGGCCGCTGGTCGTCAATGTCGCCCCGTCCGTCGAGACGTCGTACTCGGCGATCCCGACCTTGATTCGTTCGGGGGTACTCGTCTGCTCTGTCCCCGATCCGTCGTAGACCTTCATCACTGGAATATTTCCTCGGGATCCGCGTCAGTCTTTTCTGCCCGTTCGACCGCCAATGCTTCGAGTGCCTGCCGGAGTTCCTCGTCGTTTGGCAACGCGTAGATCTCACTTTCGAATTCGACGTCCTCGGTCTGCATCCGCGAGTCGATGACGAAGGCGTGGTCCTGCTGCTGGCCGACCTGGGCTGCCAGCGGGTCGATGATGGCCCGCCCCATGTCATGAACCAGCCGCGGCGGCGTATGATCGACCGACGTCTGGAGGACGTTTGCCCACCCGTCGACGAATCCACTGGTCATGATGTTGCCCAGCTCTTCGATCGCCGCCGTGTGTTGATCGGTGAGCCCGTCGCCGTCGACTTCGGTCGGCATCAGCGCCTCGGCCGCGTTTTTCGCCGAGGCTTCATCGAACAAGACGAGCAGGAAGCCGCTCGGGAGCCCGGTGAACTCGACGGCCGTCCCGACGTACTGGTCGGTACCGACCTGCTTTGGGACGTCCTCGATCCGAGCGAAGTTGATCTGGGACACTTCCGCTTCGACGTCGATCCCGGTCATCATCGAGACGTTTTCGGCTGCCTGCCTGGTACCCTCCCTGGTCATGCGGTTGAAGACGTGGAGTTTGTCCACCGGGATCGCGTCTTCCTCAGCGTCGACGTGGTCCGCCATGACCTCCGTGAGCGAGTCTTGATCCGGCAACATGTAGATGTAGAAGTCGACGGACTCGTCGACCCACTCGATCTCACTTTTGAACACGAACACCTGGTCGTCCGGGGTGGCCGTATCCGATGTGGGTAGGATCCCCTTGCCGGTCCCTTCTATGTACGTCGGTGGGGAGTGTTCGATCGTGGTCTCGAGGTAATCAGCCCACCCGTCGATAAACCCACTCATCATGATGTTGCCGATCTCCTTGACCCCACTTTTCGCCATGTCCCCGCCAGCGCCGTCCCCGGGCAGTAATGCCCCCGTCAACGTTTCACTACACGCCTGGTCGAGCACCAGTACCGTCTGGCCCGACAACTCCCCCTCGAAGTCGAATTCGACGCCGACGAACGCCTGTTCGCCGAGCGCTTCGCCGACGTTTGCCCGATCCATCAGCGTGATCTGGGTCACGTCCACGTCGGCGTCGATCCCGGTCATCTGGGACATCGACGCTGTCGCTTGCTTTGCCCCTTCGTGGGCGAGTTCATTGAACGTCCCGAGCGACTGGATGTCGACGTTCATCTATGAGGGGACAACGTCCTCGATGGCTTCCATGACGCTTGGCTTCTGGAACGGTTTCGTGATGTATCCGTCCGCGCCGGCCTTGACGGCCTCTTTCATCTTCTCCTCCTGGCCGACGCTCGTACACATGATCACGTTCGCATCGGGACTCTCTGTCTTGATCTCGTCGGTGGCCTCGATGCCGTCCCTGATCGGCATCACGATGTCCATCATCACGAGGTCGGGATCGTTTTCCTTGTACGCTTCGACGGCTTCGACGCCGTTCTCGACCTCGTCGACGATCTGATGATCCTCCTCCAAGATCTCGCGTAGCAGGTTCCGCATGAACTCCGAGTCGTCCGCGATCAATACTTCTGGCATGGGTTCTACTTCCCAGGTTGGCGAATTGCCGGGATAAATGCTTCCGTACCATTATCGTGTTTGATAGCAAACGCCGGCGTTCCCGCCGGAATTCGACGGTGTATTTACAGACTATTCGGAAGCGAAAAGCCGGGTGGGAACTCAAAAGACCGGGATCATGGCTGACAGCCACTCGGCGACCGGGAGTGCAAACTCGCCATACGTGAAGTATTCGATCCCGGCGAGGACATAAAGCGTCGTCCCGGCACCGCCGGCGGCCCCGATCGCTGCCCCGACTGGCAGGTCGCGATCCAGGACGGTATCGACGACGACCACGAGCGCCACGACCCCCGCGACCGCCAGGTTCAGCAGTGCGTGAAACTGCATCGCCTCGCCGATCGCCGGGTCGAGTGCGACGAACGCCACGGTGACGCCGGCGACCCCGGCCACCGAGGCCCCGAGGTATGCGTCGAGGAACTGCCGGATATCCGTCCTGAGGCTACGCCGGACGGCCGGCAGTCGCATCACGCCGTAGATCGCCACGGGCATGATCGGGACCAGATATCGCATCGTAATCTGAGAGTAAAGCGGGAGCTGAGGCAGGAACAGGAGCGTAAAGGCGACGACGAGCGTCCCCGCGAAGAGGTCTGTCTGGTATCGCGGGGTCGAGCGGATCGCCGCCAGCTGTTCGGGAAGTCTCTCACGTCCGCTTTCCAGCCCCCGTTTGCCGAGGACGATCGGGATCGCGATCAACGTCCCGAGCATCGGCGCGACTTCCAGAACAGTCAGTTCAATCGCTTCCTGGTCGTTGATGCCATACTGGACACCGGGGATGTGGCCACTTCGCAGGATGACGTGACTGAATCGGCCGATGTCCCCGAAAACGATGTTGATCCCCTCTGTGGCGTAACCCCATAACTCCCCGAGCCGTGCGATGGTCACTTCGACGCCGACGATCACCGCCGTCAGGACCGCGTTGAGAAATCCGATCGTGGTGCTCACTACGCCAGCTACCAGCCCAATTGCGCCACCGAGCAAGCCAGTGATCCGAGACCACATTCCCGGTCCGGGAGCCTGGGTGTCGCCCGGAGCGCCGGGAGTGGTCGTCTCAGCCGGTGTCGTCGTCCCTTCCGGCGTTGGGGCGGATTCACCACCAGTATCGACGATCACGTCGCCCCCGGGCCCGAGTTCGGCGATGTTTCCAACCTTCCACAACATCCGTGGTGGAGTGAACGGTGACCCGGTAATGAGGAGATTTGTCAATCCGAACGGCAACAGCGAGAGGACGAAGACGGCTCCGACGGCCATCAACTCTCGAACGCCGTTACGTTGCGCAGTCACGAGATCGAACGGCACGAGCACCACCAGCACAACCAGCGCCTCGGCGGCGTGCAACCATGCGAGCACCCCGACGGCGGCGTACGCCAGCGCTCGCGACGGAAGCGTTTGATCCGCGTTCCGACTCCGGCCGAACGCGAAGACGACGACCGCGACCAGTGCCGCCGACATGACGTGGCGTTTGGGGATCGTCGCCCAGAACGCGATCGGGAGCGCGAGCGGCGCCAATAATCCCCCGGCGAGGCCGACCCGTCGCCCGTGGAACTCGCAACCGAGTCGATATATTGCGACGGCGACGACTCCCGCCGCCAGGAGCGAGAGCAACTGAAGGGCGAGCAAGCCATTCCAACGCGGATCCAGCGGCGTCGACAGCCTGACGTTCGCGACGAACAGCCCCAGCGCGAGCAGCGTTCCCACGAGTGTCACCCGGGACCGATCCAGTACGCGGCCGAGTTGCGATGCGAACCCAGCCACGAGAAGGCTCCAGGCCCCTGCCAGGACCAGTCGCAATTCGGCGATTACCGAGGCCCCTTCGAGGAGCCAGTAAAAGGGCAACGCGAGTGCTGCCTGCCCGTAGTTTCGGCCGAAGACCTGCCCGCCGTGCCGGTACAATCCCGGTTGGGAGCCCAGCGTCAGCGAGTATTCGATGTGAGCAATGTTGAGACGACCCTCGGACAGGTTGATGACCGTATTCGCAATGGCGTACGTGTCCGTGATGAAAAAGCCGACCCGCCAGAGAGCCGCCAGCGAAGCGATGACTCCCAGAAACAGCGTCAGCCCGACTCGATCACCGAACAGGACTGGGACGGCACGGTGACGTACCTCTCGCCCGAGTGCACTGATCCGCTCGCGAATGTCGGCCGTCCGCTCCCGATTCACTGTTCCACCTCGATCGTGACGGATTCGTTGAAGACGGTTCGATCGGTCGACAACGACTGGACGCGGACGCTCAGAGCCCCGTCGTAGCGGTCGGCCGAGAGCTGTCCGGGGACGAACGCCACGTCGTCCAGCCGGACGGTGATGTCACCGGGACCAGCAAGCAGCCGGGTCTCCGCGTGGTCAACATCGAGTTTCGGGACGACCAGGCGGTAGACGATCCGTGGTTCGCCCTCGACGGCGTCGATTGACAGCTTCGCGTCAGGGATTCGGAGGTAAGAGACAGCGGTCCCGAAACGGCCCGGGGTGATCTGAACCGCGTCCGCATCGACAGCCACGGTCGAGACCGTCGCGTTACCGTCGCCGATCGTCGCCGGCGGACCGCTTCCGCCGAAGGACAGTCCGGGCACGAGCGGGCCGGAGAACACGAGTGTGACGATCACGACGCCGATCAGCAACTGCTGGCTCAGACTGACCGGATCGCCGAACAGTGGATCGAACGCCCGGGCCATCTCAGAGTTCGAAACCGTCCTCGCCGATCGCTTCCATGAGTTCCCCGATCGTATCGTCCGGGCCGAGCCCCCGAGCCTTGATCGCTGCCGAGAGACTTTCCGTCGGGTAACTGATCGGCACGTTCGATTCGGTGAGCAGGATGCCGAGGATCTCCTCGACGGGCGTCTCGCTGTCGATGTGCTGGGCGTACCACAGGATCAGGCTCTCGAAGATCGTCACCACGTCGTTGGACATCATCCGGCGCTGGGACACCCGGCCGTCGAAGGTCGCCGTGACGTGAAAGCCGTACCGGGAGTCCGCCGTGTTGAACGAGTCACGCAGCCACGCCTCGACGTCCGCTTCAGTTAGTTCGCCCGTGGCGGTCGCGTCGTCCTGCCACGGCTCGCCCGACGATTGCGAGGTATCACTGGCTTCGTGCGACGGTGGTGGCGACTGTTGTTCGGGTTCCTCGTCGGTGTCGCCTGCCGGTTGGCTGGGCGACGACTCTGTGGTCGTCTCGCTCGTTTCGATCCCGTCGACGTCGCCGATCGGATCGTTCGGGGAAACGACGTACCGACCGTCTTCGATCTCCGCGACGTGCTCGTCGTCGGAGATGTCGAGCTCCTCGGGGGCGAGCACGCGACCGTCGTCTTCGTCGTTGTCGTCCCCTGGTGGCATGTGTGATACTCTATGTCGGATTCCTATAACTCCGTCGGCGTGACGGCAGTGTAATCGGCGAGATTCCGTCTATCATGTCCCGTCACGCTGCGATCCGACGAAAGCAAAAAGACGTGTAGCTTAGAGGTTGACGGCGGATTTACCCGAGAGCGAATCAGGCACGACCAGCGTCACCGTGGTCTCACCGCCCGAGGAGGTACTCATCGTGATCGTGGCCGTGTCGCCACCATCGAGCGGCTGCATCGTACCCGAACCACTGAGGTTGAACAACAACACTGCACGATCTTGCTGCGAGTTCAAGGTGTCGTCAGCGCTTATCGAGCCATCGTCATCCTGGAATGTGGTGTATCTGAAGGTTTCGTCGTTGGCGTCAGCTTCTTCCGTATTACTGTTGGCAACTAACTTGTACGCACCACCTGCCTGGGTCCACTGGATCGTCATTTCTTCCAGATTTACGGCATCAGCCCCAGATGCAAGTCGGGTTGTCATGTTAACGTGGCCGACCTGCGCAGGACTGGTTCCCTCAACAACACCCTGCGTTCCGACGTGGACCAGCCGATTGGTAACCTGCTCGGCTGCCTGTTCGCCACTTTCTTCCGCGCTACTCTGGAGAAACCCGGCCGTGTTGATCAGCACGCCCGCGGCGATCGCGGCGACCAGCACCATCGCGATGAAGACGATGAGTGTGCCGATCCCGACCTGGGCTCGCTCGTTCGGTTTGTCGCTTTTGCGTTCGAACATTGTGTGCTCCGCCTGGGTTGCTCCCAGACTCTACTTCGAATGTTCCCGTACACCCTCTTAAGAATAACTTCCAAATTATCTCTTCTGAAAACCGGAATGCACGGATGAAAACCACTGGTTCAATAGGTGAGAATGTGGAACGGGACAGGTTTCCCGGAAGGAAACATCCGGGGGGATCTCCACACGGTACTAGTTTCGTGGTCCTGACCACTCACGCTTCGTAGGTGACGAGACTGTACATCACGAAGAGATAGCCGAAGGTCGTCAACCCGCTGTTGACCAACAGGAGTCCGCGCGTGCCATCGAAGTCAGTCACGAACGCGCTGATCATCGTGGCCGCCGCACCGGCCACTGCCAGGGCGAACCCAAGCGAGAGGTGTAACATCGCTCGACGTGATGTCTGGGCGTACGCACGTACTGCCATGCCGACCATCGTGAGTCCCGCAACTACGAAGACGAGGGTCAAAACTGCATAGAGGAGTTCAAGTACTGGCACTATCAGAGGGTTTCCGAGCACCCGTATTAAATCATTCCTCGAAAATATCTGCTTTGATAACGATCGACAGCGGCCTGGAGCTCCGGTATCGTAGATGGCGTCGGTCCGCTCGGTTCACGAATTACGACTCCGAGAGCGTCCGCCACGCCTCGTCGAGTTTGTTCGTCACTTCCGAGCGTTCTTCGACGTCGACCATCAGCGACTCGTCGAATCCGACCTCGATCGAATCGACGTTTCGCCGGTAGACTTTGATCCGTCGTCGATCGTCCGAGAGGACGTTATCGTGGAGTTCCAGCAAATCATGCTCGGTGAGCTCGTCGATCCGTCGATAGCAGGTCGCGATCGGGATGTCGAGTTCGTCGCTCAGATCCTGTGCCGACTTTGGCTCGTCGGTCGCGTCCAATATCTCGGCGCTGTACTTGTTCCCCAGCGTCCGCAGTAACTCGACCGATGCCATCGTTATCAGATAATGAATCAGGCCGAAAATAAAAGTATCGACGATGAAAACGCGGTGAAACAGCTATCGCAAGTCACATTCCGATTCTGTCACGAGCGTCCGCCAGCGTGGCTTTACCCATCGTTCTCACCAATTAGAATGCGGAATCAACGAGTGATACGGTCCGAAATAGGGTGAGGATTCACATTCCGGGTTTCCGTTGGTGGTGGCTCCCGTTCGGATGTGACCAGCGACTGATGTGTGCTTGGACCCAGAACTTCGAGGCGGCTCGCCCGCCCATTCACAGTGGTGGCTCGGAGTCGTTCATCCACCCATTCACAGTGGTGACTCGGAGTCGTTCATCCACCCATTCACAGTGGTGACTCGGAGTCGTTCATCCACCCATTCACAGTGGTGACTCGGAGTCGTTCATCATCGAGAACGCACTCGCGTTGTCGTGCACCTGAATGCCGCCGTGGGCGATCTCCATCGGGAAAATGTCCGTCTCGATCTCCTGTTTTCGCATCTTCGCGACCCAGACGTACCGATTAACGCCCGATTCCGTCGGGGTCTGAATGAGGTAGATGTTTCCATCCGTCAGGAAGTTCTCCAGGCCGATGTCGGTGTCGGGGAACACGGAGGATTGCTCGTTGGTCAACAGGCTGGTGAGGCCGTTCTGTTTTAGGATGTCTGTGAACTTCAGCAGATAGGTCCGGCGCTCGGCGTCGTCGTCGAAGAACAACTCGAACATGGCAAGCGAGTCCAACACGAGTCGGTCGTACTCGCCGTCCTGGATGTCATCGAGGAGGATGTCGAGCGTGTCGGTGAAGTTGTTCTCCTGTAGCAGCCGTCGTTTGTCGTAGACTTTGATGTCGCCGCGGTCCTCGAATTCGGCCCACTGGTCGAACCCGATCGACTCGGCCGCCGCTTTGAGGTCCTCACGGTTTTCCTCGAAAGACAGGAAGATCCCGCGTTCGTCGGACTCCCTGACGCCGTTGTATATGAACTGCAGACCGAGGATACTCTTGCCGGCCCCTGGCGTCCCGACAACCAGCGTCGTCGAGTTCGTGACGATGCCGCCGTTGAGAATCGAATCGAGTCCGTCAATGCCAGTTTCGGTGAGTTCTACCATCGTGGATACCCCGTGGGCGTTGCCATCTATGCCACGTTGGGGTGCCATCACTGAAAAAGGCTTCCAGATCGTCTCAGCTAAATAACCGTTTTACTCGGCATGTACCGCGACCGGATCGACCCAGATGATAAACCCGTCCTCGCGCTTGACGACGCCCTTGATCGACGCCGAGTCGGACCCGCCGGGCGAGCTGTCGACGTCGGCCTCGTCGATCTGTCTGACCTGCTGGACCTCATCGACGAGCCACCCTGCCGCCTCCTGATCCTCGATGATTTCGGGATCGAAGACGATGATCCGCCGCTCTGCCCCCTCGTCATCGATGCCGAATACGACTTTCGGGTCGACGATCGACGTCGTGCGTCCACGGAGGTCCATCACGCCCCGGACGTGCCGTGGCGAGTTCGGGACGCTCGTGACATCCCCGACATCGACGATCTCGGTGACGTGATCGATACTCACGCAGTACGTTTCCGATCCGAGCTCGAACTCGAGTACCTGGCCTAACGTGTCTGACATCTGTATATTCCCTCCCGGCGGCGCGTCGAAGTTCACTGCTGGTACCGACTGCCACCGACTGGCGCTACTGTGGATTTCGGCAAAACTACCTTAAGTGTGTCCACCAGGTTATCAACGTTGATTACGACGGCGGAGTCTTTATTTGCCCTGTTTAGCAAGGTCTCACCGGAGACAGCCACAATGTTCGGACGTCGGCCACCCGGCTGCCGTTCGGTCGGTCACATTTAAATCCGCCGCCACACAGGTCAGCACACGCAACATGTCATCACGATCATCGCCCCGGGCCGTCGTCGCCGACGACTCTCATTTCATGCGGAGCGTCATTTCCGATATCCTTGCGGAGGGTGGGATCGAGGTCGTCGCGACGGCCAGAGACGGCCGGGAGGCGATCGATGCCGTCGGCGAACACGACCCTGATGTTGTGACGATGGACGTCGAGATGCCCGAGATGAACGGCATCGAGGCGGTCGAGCGGATCATGGCCGAGCAGCCGACGCCGATCCTGATGCTCAGCGCCCATACCGACGAGAACGCAGACGTCACCTTCGAGGCCTTAGAGAAAGGGGCCGTCGACTTTTTCACCAAACCCGGCGGCGAGGTGTCGATGGAGATGTCGCGACTGAAAGATCAGCTGGTCGAGATGGTGCTGTCGGTCGCCGAAGTCGACGTCACGACCGACGCCGGTCGGACCGAACCGGCCAGCCGTTCCGAGCCGACCCTCGCGCCGGGTGACGTTCTCGAAGACGCGACGCTGGTGATCGGCTCCTCGACGGGAGGGCCGACGGTCGTCGAACAGATTCTCTCGGAACTGCCGGCCGCAGCGGAGCTGCGCATCCTCATCGTCCAGCACATGCCGACGGACTTTACCGGCCGGTTCGCTGCGCGGCTGAACAAGCGAAGCGAGTACGCCGTCCGGGAAGCCGGCGATGGTGACCGGATCGGCGGCGGCGAGGCGCTGGTCGCTGCCGGCGGCCGGCACATGGTCGTCTCGAACTACCGGAGCGGTCGACTCCGGGTGGCCCTGACCGACGAGGACCCGGTCAACAGCGTCCGCCCGTCGGTCGACGTCACCATGGAGAGCGCCGCCGAGGTCATCGACGACCCACTGGTCGGCGTTATTCTTACCGGCATGGGAACTGACGGCGCGGCCGGCATTCGAGCGATCAAGGCTGCCGGCGGCGCGACGTTTGCCCAGGACGAAGCGTCCTCGGCAGTGTACGGGATGCCGAAACGGGCCGTCGAAACCGGACAGGTCGACGAGATCTGCCCGCTCGATGACCTATCGGATCGGATACTTGAAGCGATACAACTGGAGGGACACTAACCGCATATGGACGAACAATATCTCGACGCCTTCATCCGCGAGAGCGAGGAGGCAATCACGGAGTTGAACAACTCGTTGCTCGAACTCGAATCGGATCCCAGCAACCAGGCGGCGATGGATTCGATCTTCCGGACCGCCCACACGCTGAAGGGGAACTTCGGCGCGATGGGGTTCGACGACGCAAGTAACCTGGCTCACGCCATCGAGGACCTGCTGGACGCCATGCGTCAGGGTGAAATGGACGTCACACCGGAGATCATGGATCTGGTGTTCGCGGGCGTCGACGAGATCGAAGCCATCGTTACCGAGATCGAAGAACACGGCGAATCGTCCGCCGATACAGCCGACCGGGTCGAGGACATCCGAGCGGTCATCGAAGACGGCGCTGACGCTGCCGGTGCGACGGCCGGCGACGGGGCGGCGTCCGGCTCGGACGGTGCCACCGGGGCAGACGATTCGGCCAGTGGACCGGCTGTATCGGACCACTCGATCGACGTCGAACCGATCCTCGATCGCGTTGACGTGTCCGTTCCTTCGGACGGGCCCGTCACGCTCGCCGCGGTCGACATCGGCGACGGCAACATGCAAGGTGTCGACGCGATGCTTGCGTTGGATGCCATCGAGGACGCACTCGAGGTCGTCGCGACCGATCCAAGTGCCGACGATATCGAGAACGGCGACTTCGAGGAGACCTTCTCGGTGTTCGTCGCCGCCGACGAATCGACCGTCGGCTCGGCGCTTGCCGATATCGGCCCCGTCGAATCGTCGACGGTGCAGGACGTCACGCAGGCCGTCAGGGAAGCGGACACGGCGGATTCGACCAATGAGTCAGCCGACACCGGATCGGCAAATTCGAGCGCAGCCGACACGTCCGTCGACGAGATCAAGTCCGTCCGCGTCGATGTCGATCAACTCGACGATCTCCACGGGCTGGTCGAGCAGCTTGTGACTAGCCGGATCAAACTTCGCCGGGCGGCCGAACAGAACAACGTCGATTCGACCGGCGAGACGCTCAACGAACTCGACAAGATCACGGCGAGCCTCCAGAACACCGTCATGGACATGCGGTTGATCCCGCTGCGGAAGGTCGTCGGGAAGTTCCCCCGCCTGGTGCGGGATCTCTCGCGGGACCTCGGCAAGGAGATCGACTTCTCGATCGAGGGCGAGGACATCGAACTCGACCGGACGATCCTGACCGAGATCTCCGATCCGCTGATGCACATCCTCCGGAACGCCGTCGATCACGGGATCGAACCGCCCGAAGAGCGCGAACGCAAGGGCAAGCCTCGCGAGGGCTCGATTACATTACGGGCGTCCCGCGAACGTGATCACGTCGTTATCACGGTCGAGGACGACGGGGCGGGCTTAGACGTCGAGGCGATCCGCGAGCAGGCACTCGAGAAGGGCATCCGCTCGGCGGAGGAACTCGACCGGATGGACGACTCGGCGATCTACGATCTCACCTTTCATCCCGGGTTCTCGACCGCCGAAGAGGTCACGGACACGAGCGGCCGTGGCGTCGGCATGGACGTCGTCCACGAGACGGTTTCCCAACTCGATGGCTCGGTCAACGTCGAGAGCGAATCCGGCGAGGGGACGACGGTCTCGCTTCGCCTCCCGGTGACGATGGCGATCGTGAAGGTCCTGTTCATCCAGGTCGGCGACGAGCAGTACGGCATCCCGATCAAGAACGTCGACGAGATCACTGCCGCGACCGAAGCCCGCGAGATCAACGGCGACGAGGTCATCAAACACAACGACGAGATCTACCCGGTCATCCACCTCGACGAGGCCTTCGACGTCCCGGGCGAGACGAAAAACGGTGACGGCATGTTGATCCGCGTCCGGGAGTCCGAACGCAAAGTCGCCCTCCACTGTGACGAGGTCAACAGCCAGGAGGAAGTCGTCGTCAAGCCACTGGAGGGCCTGCTTTCGGGGACGCCCGGTCTCTCCGGGACTGCCGTGATCGGCGACGGAAACATCGTCCACATCCTCGACGTCGTGACGCTGTGATCGCACATGCTTAGTGATACCCAACCCCAACCGAGAGGACGATGAGCCGCCGATCAGGATCACAGCGTGGGTTCACCTCGCTGCTCGAGTATATCGGTTCCGAGCTCGACTTCGAGTCGGACTTTTACAACGACGCGTACCTCGATCGACGTATCACGGCCCGGATCCGCCGGACTGACAGCGAGGACTATCGTGCCTACGAGCGGTTGTTGAAACGCGACGGCGAGGAAGCCGACGCGTTGCTGGATTCGCTGTCGATCAACGTCACCGGCTTTTTCCGGAACCCCGAGGCCTGGGAGCAACTCCGCCCGGTCCTCCGGGAACTGACTGACACCCACCGGACGGTCCGGGTCTGGAGCGCCCCGTGTGCCGACGGTCGGGAGCCGTACTCGCTGGCGATGCTGGCGAGCGACGACGACCGCATCGACGAGCGACGACTCGACATCCTGGCGACGGACATCAACCCGGACATCCTGACGGAAGCGCGTGCTGGCGTCTACGAGGCGTCACAGACGACCGATATCGAGTCCGAACTCGAACCGCTATCGAACGCCTCGACGTACATCGATCGCGACGGCGATACGTTCACCGTCCGTGAGTCGATCCGGGAGATGGTCTCCTTCGAGCAACACGATCTCATCCGCGGGGACCCGCAGGGCGAGTTCGACCTCATGCTGTGTCGGAACTTCCTCATCTACATCGACTCGTCGTACAAGCGACCGATTTTCGAGACGATCAGCGAGTCTCTCCGGAGTGGCGGGTATCTCATGATCGGGATGACCGAGACGATCCCGGCCCAGTGTCGTGAGACGTTCGAATCGGTCGACAAACAGCGCCGGATTTACACCAGGACGTAGCATGTCACTGTTCGAACTCCAGCGCGAAGGCGACGTCCAGGAGCTCATCAGGCTCCTCCGGGAGAGCGACAACGAGGACGTTCGGACGCGTACGGCGTCGATGCTTGGGGAGTTCGACGACCACATGGACCGGCGTGACGTCGTGAGCGCGCTCGTCCAGGCTGCCGAATCCGACGATTCGAGCGCGGTGACGGCAGCAGCCGTGGACTCGCTGGACGAACTCGGCCAGGACGCCATCGAGGCACTCATCGAGTCGATGGCCGGCGTCGACTTCGACGATGAAGGGGCAGACTGGGTTCGTGCGAAGGCCTTCATCAAGGCCCTCGACGCCGAGGTGCCCGAACTCCGGATGGCAGCCGCAAACGGGCTCGGGCAGTTCGGTGACAGCGACGCGATCGAACCGCTGGTCGGACGGTTTACCGACCCCGACCCCCGGGTCCGTGCACGGGCCGCCAGAGCGTGCGGATCGATCGGCGACCCCCGGGCCACTGACCCGCTGGAATCACTCCTGACGGACGACGCCGTGGTGGTCCGGCGGGAAGCTGCCGAGGCGCTCGGCCAGATCGGCAACCGCCAGGCGCTGGGGGCCCTGCTGGACCTCTATGACGACCCCTCCGAGCGTGTCCGACGGATCGCGGTCAACGCCTTCGGGAATTTCGAAAACGCCACCCCGGTCGACGCGCTGGTCGGGGCGCTCGGCGACGATGCGGCGGTCGTCCGGCGGACGGCCGTCTATTCGATCATTCAACTCCTCGCGAACGTCCCGACCCAAAAGAGCCACGAGATCCGCGAGACGATCGTCGACCGGCTGAGCGAGACTGACGACGCGAGCGTGGTAGCTCCGCTGGTCGAAATCTTAGAGGAAGGGACCCAGGACGCCCAGCGCCGGAACACGGCGTGGCTGCTTGGTCGTGTCGTGACCGAACCCGACGAGAGAGTGCTTGACGCGATCGTGACGGCACTCGATGACGACGATCAGATGACTTCCCAGTTCGCGGCGACGAGTCTGACTGAACTTGACGACGACAGCGTCGAAGACCGACTCCTCGACGTCGTCACTGATACTGATCGACCCACTCAGGCTCGGACGCAAGCGATCTTCGCACTCGGCAAGATCGGTGGAGACCGGACGCGCGAGACGCTCGACACGCTGCTCGACGAGACCGACGAGGAGGAGATCCGCAAACGGGCGTTCTCGGCCATCTCGAAGCTCGGAGGCCGACTGTGATCGCCTGTCAAGACGGCCGAGACGTTAATATGGCCGGCACCCAACCACCCGACACGGGTTGTCGACACCGATGAGTGAAGGCGAACGCAAACTCGCCGACAGTCGGGGAAAGTTCGTCCAGGTAGTCGAGAATGGCCGGAAACTCAACGACGTCGAGTGGATCCCTGGCCGGATTTTGCTGTCGAACAAGCGGCTTGTCCTGGCGAGCAACGACGGCAAAAAGACGATCCCGATCGCGGAGATCCGGAGCGTCAAAACCCGACAGAACGTCAACAAGGCCATCGCCAACGTCTCGGGCTACGTCTCGGTCCAGACTGGCGGTGACGTCTTCTTGCTCTCGCCCGCCGACGAGGAGTCCTTCGCTTCCGCGATCTACAGCGCCCGCCTGGATCAACAGGTCGTCCTCGCGAAACACCCCGCCGTCAAGGGCGGCGTCGTCCAGGACACGTCCTGGGAGAAAGCCCGCATCAAAGTCTCCGAGGCCTCGGTCGAACTCGCGATCTCCAGCGGCCAGTTCGTCGAGATCGACCTCGATGACGTCGGGACGATCGAGGAGACCGAGCGGACCGTCCTCGAAAAACAGCGAAACGTCCTCGAAGTCGAACACGCCATCGACGGGACGAGCGTCAAGACCTACCTCTCGGGATCCCCGAGCGACTGTTCCATCCTCGCGTCGCTCCTTCGCTCGGGCGATCAACACGTCGACTCGGACATCGAACTCACCGACGACGAACGGGAAGTGTTGATGGCGCTTTACTCGGGCGTTTCCCCCTTCGAGATTCCCGACTTCGTGGGTCTCGATGTCGAGGACGTCGAGGCCATTTTCGAGCAACTGGCCGAGCACGGCGTCGTCAAGAAAACACGCACCCGCCGGGAAGTCGGACTCAAACCCCGCGGTCGCTCGATCGCCAGCGACGTCATCGCCGATCAGTGACGCCGGTAGCCCGGTCAAACCAGCCCGTTACTCGTTGACGTCTTCGAGATGGCGGTTGACGACGACCCGCCCTTTCGACGTCAGCGCCGGTCCCGCGTCGCCGGTCGTGAGGAGTTGTTTTTCCTCAAGGTCAGTTACCAGCATCGTCACCTCGCTGGCCTCACGGTCGAGGACGTTCGCCAGCGGAATCCCCTCCATGTCGCCCGTCGAGTAGACGGCGACCAGGAGTTCGATCTCGGGGTCCGAGAGCTCGATATCCTTGAGTTCGCCCATCAGATCGGAGTACTCCAGTCGGAGGTAACGTCCGAGGAGGCTGAGCATCCGGGCGGAGGGCATCGCCGCGACGGTCGTAATCGCCTCTCCGTCGGGCATGTGCCGGACGGCCAGGACGGCACGTTCGGAGCCGGCGATCTCTCTGGTCGAGCGCTCGAACTTTGTGACTTGTGCGAGTGTCACGGTGAAGGAGTCGTTTTGGCGCTTGAACTGCACGCCCTTCGGCTGCAAGAACAGTTTCGCGGGGACGTACTCGGCATCGGTTACCCGCCCACCGATCTCGGCCGGGTGCTGTACCGTCGAGTCGGTTCCATTCAGCAGCGCCTTGAACAGCACCGTCGAGAACTTCTCGATCGTCTCGTCGTCCGCCTCGACGACGGCGACGAACCGGCTGTCACTCTTCTCGAAGGCGATCGTCACCGTCGAGTCGAAGAAGTCACCGAGATCGGGCGGGACGTGCCCCACTGCCACGTCGAAGATCGAAGACAGCGGGATCGTCGTCTTTGACTCGTCGGCCGCAAGCACCAGCCGCTTCTGACTGAGGAGCACCCGCCCCTTTACCGGCTCCGACCGGGCTGACCGTTCGGAGTTGAACGAGGCGACGAAATCCGCGATGACTGATTCCGACATGGATTCTCGTCTATCTACGCCTCGATAGGATTGGCCAACTATTGAGCGTTACGTGCGAATATCAATCGAGAGAATGCAACGCGTCGCCGGTCCGGTGGTCCGGACGGCACACTGGTCTCCCGACGATTCCGTCGGTCCGACTGTTACTCCGCGGTGAGCAACTCGCTGACGTCCCCGTCGCCGTGCTCGACGATCGTCGCGTTGACCTGCCTGACTGCGTCGCTGATCTCCCGCCCGCGAACGGTAACGCGTTTGCGTTCGCCGTCGCGCTCGGGGTTGAAACCGGTTCCACCTTCGAGCAGGATGGACTTGAGGTTCGGCCCGAGCACGTCTTCCCGAAGCGGACGGCCGGCGTCGTCGGAGCCGCCGGTCACCTCGAGGGTGAACCCGTCGAGACCGATCGCGCTTCCCTCGACCTCGTCGCCGAGTTCTCGACCCACGAAGCGGTTCGCGTCCTGTCCGTCAATGTCGACCTGATAGGTTTCGCCCGTGTCCGGATCGGCCACGGCGACAGTGAACTCAACCATACCCGAATCAAACCGGCCGCGCTAAAAAAGCCCGTCGGAACGCGGCGGTTGCCGGCCGGGACGGCTCTCGATGTCGTCTCCGGGCGCCTCACCAGGGTGCGACCAGCGCGCCGGCGTCGACGAACAGCGCCACGGCGACGACTGACGCCGCGAGGAAGAACGGACGCGCGTCGGCAGCGGGCGTGCGGACCTTCCGTTCGTCCGTCCCGTCGGCGAGTCGCGCGGCACCGATCTCCGAGAGGGCTGCGAGGGCGAGCCACAGCACGACCATGCCGACCACGAGGTGGCCCCGCGTCGTGCTGAACAGGGAATCCATGTATCCGTTGGCCGCCTGGTGACCGCCGGTCAACAGCGTCACGACCGCGCTCGCACGCGCGATCCGCTTGAACTGCGTGGTGAATCGCGACAGCGGTTCGCTATCGAGAGCCCCCTCCCTGGCCGCCGGCAGGACGGCAATAGTCATGAAGACGACGCTCCCCGTCCACACCGCAGCGAACAGCAGGTGGACGCTGCTTACGGCCACGTCTGCGAGTGTCATGGGCAAGCCAACGGCCCCGACCCCCATCAAAACACGGAATCAACACCGTCGACGCTCCTCGAAACACGGGATCGGGACTGAGGTTCCCCCTCAAAATACGGGATCGGCTTCGGTGTCGGAATCGTCGATCTCCCCGAGTTCGAGTTGATCCAGCAGGTTGACGAACGACCCCGGATCGGGGATCAGAAACAGCCTGATCTTGAACGCCTCGTCACGGTCGGTCACGTCCACGAGGCTGTCGAGGACGATCGACAACGAGTCCACCCGAACGTGAGAGAGGGCGTCCTCGGCGATCTCTTCGCCCCCGGTGAACCGGAGCGTCGGCGTCCCCATGTCGATGGTCGTCCCCAGCGTGTTGGCGATCCCGTCGATGAAGCCCGACGTGAGGATGTTACAGACTTCCTGGAGTGCGCTCTCCTGTAACTGGTTGAACTCCTCGTCGACGGTCGTCCCGGTGAGTAACTCGGCCATTTCACGGCCTGTCTCCTCGTAAAACGTAAGCAAGAAGACCCCGTACGGCGGCTCGTTGAGACGGATGCTGGCGCTGTAGATCGGATCGGTTCCGATCTCCCGGGCGATATCCGGTGGTTCGACGAACGCCAGACTCTTGATCTCGACCGTCGAGTCGACGCCGGCCAGCGATCCGAGCGAGGTGGCCGCGTTCTCCGCGCCGGCCTTGATCAGCTGGTTGATGACCCGCAATTTCCTGATGTCGATGAGCAGCGGCATCTGGTCGGTCCTACCCACACCGAACCGACACTTAGTGATTGTGTCTGACGGGACTCGGTGCTCGGATTTTTTTGTCTGGGGGGTCTATCTCCTCACGTTGATATCAATGGATTCCGGACCACCCCCTGACCTTGAGTGGTGTTACGAGGCTGTACAGGGGGTCTCTCGTACGTTTGCGCTGACCGTCGAGGCACTCGACGAGCCGATGGCATCCCAGATCGGGCTCGGGTATCTGCTCTGTCGCGTCGCCGATACCGTCGAAGATGCCGGCCATATCCCGCCTGATGAGCAGGTGTCGCTGCTCGCCACGTACGATGCCGCGCTCGATCCCGACAGCCCTGAAACGATGGTCGATTTCAGGGCCGCTGTCGATCCGTGGCTCCCGGAACCGGAACGCTCGGCGGACTGGACGGTCGTCGCGCGCGCACCGACGGTGTGGACCACGTTCGCCGATCAACCGATGGATGTCCAGGCGGCGATCGTCCCGCCCGTCAGGGAGATGGTCGACGGAATGGCGGATTTTCTCTCTCGACATGCCGACACCGGCGGGCTCCGACTTTCGGACTACGCGGAACTCGATCGGTACTGTCACTACGCCGCCGGGACTGTCGGGACCCTTATCACAAACCTTCTCACACGCGATGGGGTCTCACCTGACCGGACCGAAGCGCTGTACGACACTGCTGGATCGTTCGCTCGGCTCCTCCAACTCGTCAACGTCGCCAAGGACGTCCACGCGGACTTCGAGGAGGAGAACAACGTCTACTTGCCGGCGACGTGGCTGGCCGCGGAGGGCGTCGACCAGGAACACGTCCTTGCAGAGCGCAACCGCGATTCGGTTGCCCGGGTGGTCGAACGCACGGCCACGCGCGCCCGCTCGTTTCTGGATGACGCCCAGTCCTATCTCGAAACGATGCCGCTTTCTCACGGTAATACGCTCGCCGCCTGGTCGGTCCCGTACCTGCTGAGCGTCGGGACGCTCCGGGAACTCGAAAACCGACCGGGCGACGCGCTTACCGAATCGGGCGTCAAAGTCGATCGCGAGGAGGTATTCGCCGTAATGGCCGTTGCGAGCGACACCGACCATGAAAAACTCGGTGACCTCCGTTCCTCGATCGCGCGGGAACCATATCATCTCGTCGTCGAGTGATTGCGCTCGTTTGCCGACTGGCTCCGGTATGTCCTATCCGTCGATCGCAACTGAAAGCGCTTGCTCCAGGTCGGCTCGCAGGTCCCCGACCCCTTCGAGACCGACGCTGAGTCGAACGAGGCCGTCAGTGATGCCGTTTCGGCGTCGTTCCGCCGCCGGGACCGCGGCGTGAGTCATCGACGCCGGGTGTTCGATCAAGCTCTCGACACCCCCCAGACTCTCGGCCAGCGTGCATACGTCCGTGTTCGAGACGAACGTCTCGACCGCTTGCAGTGGCGCGTCGAGGTCGAAACTCACCATCCCACCGTAGTCATCCATCTGTCGCGTGGCAACGTCGTGGTGGGGATGTGTGGCGAGGCCCGGATAGTGGACTGTTTCGACGGCCGGTTGCTCGGCGAGCCACGATGCCAGCCCCATGGCTGTCTCGGAGTGGCGGTCCATCCGGACGGGGAGGGTTTTGATCCCGCGGAGGACGAGGAAACACGCGAAGGGGTCCGGCGTCGCCCCGACGCTGTTCTGGTAGAAGCCCAGTCGCTCGTCCAGTTCGGCGTCGTCGGTGACCAGTGCGCCGCCGACGACGTCGGAGTGACCACCGAGGTATTTCGTCAGCGAGTGCGCCACGATGTCCCCGCCGTGCTCGATCGGCCGCTGGAGATACGGCGTCGCGAACGTATTGTCGACCGCGAGCAGCGCGTCGTTCGCGTGGGTGACGCGTGCGACGGCCTCGATATCCAGCACTCGTAGAAGCGGGTTCGTCGGCGTCTCGATCCAGACGAGTTCGGTCGTGGGTCGCATCGCCGCATCCAACTCGTCGGGGTCGGTCGCGTCGACGAATGAGAATTCGAGGTCGTAGTCCTCGTAGACCTGTGTGAACAGCCGGTGGGTCCCGCCGTAGACGTCCTGGCCGACGACGACGTGGTCGCCGGCTTCGAGCAGGTTCAGGACCGTATTGATCGCGGCCATTCCGCTCGCGAACGCCCGCCCATGAGAGCCGCCTTCGAGGCTGGCAAGGTTGTCCTCCAGGGCCGTCCGGGTCGGATTCCCCGTCCGGGAGTACTCGTAGCCGCGGTCCTGGCCGGGGGCGTCCTGGGCGAACGTCGATGAGGCGTAGATCGGCGGCATGATCGCACCCGTTTCGGCGTCGGGCTCCCACCCGGCATGGATCGCCCGCGTCTCGAACACCGTCGGCTCGCTGTCACTCTCGTCGATCATTCCTTTCCCTCCCACTCGTCGAACGCCCCATAGATGTTCTTCGAGAGATATCGCTCGCTCCCGTCCGGGAAGACCGTCACGACGGTGTCATGGGGCGCGTCCCGGTCGCCCGCCGCAATCTCTCTGGCCACCCGCCGGGCGGCCACACTTGCTGCCCCGGAACTGGATCCCACGAGGTGGCCCTCCTCGGCGGCGAGGCGCTGTACTTCGGCGTGGGCTTCCCGATCCCCGACCGTCAGGAAGTCGTCGATCTCGTCGGACTCCAGCAGCTCCGTGACTCCGGGGTCGTGTGTCCCGATCCCCTCCGTCTTGTAGGGTTCCTCCTCGCGCGGCTTCCCGACCAGTGTGCCGAACGTCGACCCCGCCGGTTCGACGGCGACGACGTGGACGTCCGGGACCGCCTCCCGGACGGCCCGGGCGATCCCCGTCAGGGTCCCACCCGAGCCCACGCCGACGACGATCGCCCCGACCTCGCCGTCGAGGGCCTCGAGGATCTCCGGCCCGGTCGTCCGGTAGTGGGCCTCGACGTTCAGCGGCGTCGAAAACTGTTGGGGGACGGTAGCGTCGTCTCTGCCTTCGGCGATCTCGTGTGCGCGCTCGATCGCGCCGTCCATCCCGCCCTCGCCCGGCACGTGGATGATCTCGCCGCCGAGGGCGGCCATCAACCGTTCCTTCTCCGGGCTGAAGCCCTCCGGAACGACGAAGATCGCGTCAAGGTCGTGTCGGCCGGCCGCGATCGCCATTCCGATGCCGGTGTTGCCGGCCGTCGGCTCGACGATCGTCCCGCCTGGCGAGACCGCCCCGCGCTCCAGCAATTGTTCGACGATGTGCTTGCCGATCCGGTCCTTGACGCTGCCGCCCGGGTTGAACGTCTCCACCTTCGCGTATATCTCCGCCCCGTCGACGCTGTCGAGTTCGACAAGGGGTGTTCGGTCGATCGTTTCGAGTACGGATGTCGCAGGTTCGTGATGTGTCGTCATGTCTCTGGGCTGTGTTGCATTCGTCTGTCACCGATGCGAGCCGCCACGCAGCGTATCAACAACAGCGACAACAGCCAAGAGACGGTGAGAAGGAGCGTTGATCGTGAACCCGTGCCCGTCGGCGTGCCCGCGGCTGTCGGTGGGGCACCATCGGTTGATCCCAGTCACGCCGCCTGCTTGAGGTGGCGCCCGGAATCGAATGGGTTCGACCCATACTGACGAAAATGTGTGGGCGCTTTATGCCGCTTTCTGTTTGAGATCGCCGAAGAGGTCCGCGTCCTGACTCGAACGAGCCGAACTCGCTTCTCGACCGGCCCACTGTATTTGCTATAGCGTAATATGATTTATGCGGTGGCAGACAGACAGCTCACTGGCGAGATATTCGTCGGTCATCCGCGGATTTCAGGCCAGTTGCTCGGCGATAGCGCTCTCGAGCCGGTCGATGAACTCCTCTCGGCGGGCCGCCGGGATCGTCGCGCCGGCGGCGATGTCGTGGCCCCCGCCGTCCCCACCCACTGCGACGCTCGCCGTGTGGATCGAATCCGAGAGGTCCAGCCCCTGGCGAACGAGCGTAGCTGTCCCCCGGGCCGAAACCTTCCGCTCGTCCTCGGACTTCCGGGCGAAGGCGACGATCGGCCGTTCGCGGTCGACGCCGGGGAGTCCGAGTGCCATGCCGGCGACGATCCCGACGATCGTCTCCCGGATAGCGTCGTCGGCGTCGAACCACTGGACTGTCTCGCCCGATTCGACGCCGTTCTCGCGGACGTACTCAAGGCCCTCCGAAAGGTTCCGCCGGTGATTCGCGAGCAATCGACGGGCGCGTTCGAGGGCTTCCTCGCGGTCGCCGAGACAGACTGCCAGCCCCACGTCGGCGCGTTCGTAGCGTGCGGTCGCGTTAAGAAGGGTCGAGAACTCGCTTGCGTCCCGAAGTTCCGTGCCCTGCGTCTCTTCTGAGAGCGTATAACTCGTCCCGACGAGTGAGTCGATCCGGTCCGCCGGCACGCCACGCTCGACACCACGCTGTACGAGCCCGCTGACGACCGTCTGACGCTCTTCCGCGGAGAGATCGACCCATCGACGCCACTCGCCATCCACTTCGAGATCGATCCCGAGCGATTCCAGGAAGTCGATCGCGCCGGCTTCGTCGCCCGAAACCCCGGGAATCTGGGGTTGATCGGCGTATTCGAGCAGCTTCGGCAGCGGTCGGGTCTGTTTGCCATACAGCGCGATGTCGGTCGCCTCCTCGAGGACGCCTGCCCCCATTCCGTCCTCGACGATCGCCCGGTTGGCCCCGACGAGCTCGCCCCCGACGGCCTGCATGTCGCCGACGGCCCCGACCACCGCGAGCGCGGCGAGGTCACGATTGTCATTGTCTTCCTCCAACGCGCGTGCGAGGAGGTAACTTGCCCCAGCCCCCGAGAGTTCGGATGCGCCGTCGATCCCTTCGAGGAGGGGATTGAGGTGATAGCGCGTCTCGGCGTCGGCCGGCTGGTGATGGTCGACGACGATCGGCTCGAAATCACCGTGCTGCTCGTGGTTCGCGATCACGTCGAGTTGGCCGCTCCCGAAGTCGGTGAAAAGCACCGTCTGAAAGTCTCGTGCGGCGATCGACGCGATTTCCTCGTCGTCGAGCTGGTTTTTGAAAACCGTGGTGGTGGGGATGCCCGCCCGTTCGAGGGCCGTCGTGGCGATCCCGGCACTCGTCAGCCCGTCGGCGTCGATGTGAGAGGCCAGGAGTACTGCTTCGGCCCGTCGAAGGCGATCGGCACACTCCGCGGCTCGATCGGCGAGTTTCGGCACGGGTGCCATCGCTACCTCTTGGTTCGGACAGCGATAAAAACGTCAGGATCGGACGGATAAATCACATGCCGCTATATCAATGGTGGATGGCGCGGTATCTGCTCGTCAACCCGGAAATCGGCCGACCAGATCGTGAGCGCTTCCGGTCGATTACCGTGGTGCGCTTGACGGCGATTCGGTTGGCTCATGCCACGGGTCAAAAGTCAGCTCCGCACGGCCACAGCGACGCGGTCAGTCCGAACTTGCTGTCTCTCGATCCATCAGTGTCCGTCCCCCGATGTACAGCACACTCATCGTCGCGCCCCAGATCAGGTGGGTGAGCAACGACGGAAGCGACAGGCTCGGCAGCATCGCCGGCTCGCCGACGAGGCGCAACCAGAGTGGCATAATGACGCCTGCGGCGACGAGCCAGAGGGCGATCGCCCACCCCATCCCGACTGCCAGACACCATCTGACGTCTTCGGCGTAGGGGTCGGGGACGGACGCGAGGATTCCAGCGTACATCAACCCGAAGACGACGCTGTGGAACTCGTGGGTAATCCAGCCGACGAGTGGCTGGGCGCTCCCGTACAGCGAGCCGATGATCGGTACCACACCCGATGTCGCCTGCCCGACGACGCCCATCGTGACGCCGGCGACCAGCGACGCCACGACAGCCATCCCCATTTCGACACGGGAAACGCCGAAAGAATCGGCGGCCCGGACAGTCGATCGCCCGGGGTGAGTCCCGGTTGATGCCAGCGGGATCGCCAGATCGATCGTGGTCGTCTCGCCATCGTCGCTCGTTTCGGCGTGGCCGCCGATCGTATCGAGGACAAGCCTGACGACGTTGAGCCCGAATCCGCTTGCCGGGTCGTCGTAGTCGCCGCTGGTCCCCTCTTCGAGGATTGCCCGCTGGGAGTTGGTCAACGCCGCTCCGTCGTCCGTGATCCGGAGATGGGCAAATCGATCGTCGTACTCGATGGCGATCGAAACCTGCGTGGGGCCGTTGTCACGGTCGGCCCCCCGCCGGAGGACGTGCTCGATCGCGCGGACGAGCATTTCGTTGCCCCAGACCGTCACCGATTCGTTCGGCCGGCGTTGGACCTCGTAGGAACATTCCGCCACTTCCTCGGAGACAGTGCCGACAGCCCGATCGACCGTCGTCGTTACGTCCATCGCGTCGAGTCCGCGCCTGGCACTTTCGGTCGTGCGAGCCAGGTGTTTGACGTCTTCGACGGTCCGCTGGATACCGTTCGACTGGGTCTGTACTGTCTCGACGACGCGATCTTGCAGCTCCGGATCGTCGCGTTCGCTGAGAATACCGATCTGACCGTCGATCACCAGCACGGCGTTGAGAACCCGATCGCGCAGACTTCGGTTGAGAATCTCCAGGCGGTCGGTCTGCTGTTTGAGTTCCTCGCGCTGGCGTCGGTTCTCGGCAGCATAGACGCCCGTCAGTGCGCCACCCATGGCCCCGCCAATCAGGAAGTTCGACAGGGCCGGTTGCCATTGGACGCCACCGAGCTCCCCCATCTCGTCGACGCCCGATCCCATCAGCGTCAGGACGACGAGCAGAAACATTCCGGACGCGCCGATCGCCGTCCAGAGGGCTGTGGTTCGGACGTAGCGTCGATCGAACGAGCCGACGGTCAACGCGACCCCGAATGCCGATAGGGTCAGGCCGAGCGTCAGTGGGACGATGCCAGCAAAGGCAAACCGCAACGGTTGCTCTCCGACGGTGAACGTCACGGTAACGCGAGTCAGGCCGAACCCGATCACCGCCACGATCAACCCAGCCGGTGAGAGGCGACGGTTCACGGCGGATCTCAGTCCGAACAAAGACACGGTGTTCCAAGGGCGGTCGCTGCTGGCAAAATACCTTGGGTGGAGCAACCGGTAGTGTTCAGATAAGGATCTGTCCAGAGTGAGACTGCCCTGAAAGCCCTCACCAGTTTCGGTCCCGCGACTCGCTGCGCGCTTCGAGCCTTTCAGGCTCTGCAGTGCTTGCTTCGTCGGGGTTCCCGAAAGGGGAGGTCGGCGTTGCCGACCTCCTCAAACCGTGGCGGCAGGGAGACGGCGTCGCCGTCTCCATTCGAGGCGGTGCAACCGCCTCGCAGCCGCCACGCGTGGCTCGCCCTTTCATTTTACCAGAAGACGCAGTCTTCTGGTCGCCCGAAAATCTTCGATTTTCGCAGGCCGCCAGGATTCGGCTGGAAAGCCAGCAGAAACAGACTCTTTGCTCGGTGCTTATCTGAACACCGTCGAGCAACCCCGTTCGTTGTGAGGGAGGGCGGCTATCGATCGAGCTCGTCGACGGCTTCGGTGGCCAGTGCCTCGAACTCGGCCGTTTCGGGGACGACGTCGACCGCGATCCCCTGCTCGCTGGCGGTCTCCCGTGTCGGCTCACCGATCGTCCCGACGACTGCGTCGGCCACTCCGTCGATCACCGCCTCCCGCTGGCCTCGCTCGCCCGCGATCGCCAGGAAGTGCTCGACCGTCAACGAGGAAGTGAAAAGCGCTGCGTCGAGGGTTCCGTCGACAGCGAGCTGTACGGATTCTCCCGCTTCTTCGGGTCGGACGAGCCGATAGAGCACCGTCTCGTGGACGTACGCGCCGGCCGACTCCAGCCCGTCCAGCAACACGTCGCTGCCGTGGTCGCTGCGGGCGACCTCGACTCCCAGCCCGTCGACTTGCTCCCCGAGTGCATCGACGAGTCCGGACGAGGAGTACGTCTCGGGGACGACGTCGACCTCGATTCCGTTCGCCCGGAGTGCCTCGGCCGTCGGCTCGCCGATCGCACACACTGTCGCGTCGCCGGGCGTCCAGTCGTCGGCCACCAGTTCGGCCCCGGTTTTGCTCGTGAAGATAACGACGGCCGCATCTGTACGGGGCTGAGCTCCGGTCGGCTCGACGCTGAGCATCGGGTCGGCGATCGGCTTCACGTCGAGCGATTCGAGGAGTTCGACCGCCGTCTCCAGTCGCTCGTCGTCCGGGCGGAAGACGGCGACAGTCGGCCGGTTGTCAGTCATGTCTCTCCCTCCCGGTGCGGTGAGTGCCGGCGACCGGCCTCATGTGTCGTCGGCCTCCGCCATCTCCTTGGCGCGTTCGATCACCTCATCTGCACCGCGGTCGGCGAGGTCCTCGCCCAGCTCGCGGGCGGCGTCGACGTGGTTTTCGACCGGGAGTGCGCGTCGGTCGGCGATCTCCTCGGTTCCGTCGGGCGCGAGCACGCGGACTGTCGTCGTGACGACCCGACCCTGGAACACCGCCCGGACGCCGATCGGGGCCACGCAGCCGCCACCCAGCGTTTCGAGGATCGTGCGCTCGACGGTCGCCTCGACGCGCGTGCGAGCGTCATCAATGAGATCGCGGATCGTCTCGGCGGCTTCGCCTTCCTCGGCCACGACGGCGACGACCCCCTGGCCAGGAGATGGAACGAACTGCTCGTCGGGGAGTGCCTGGAAGTCGAGGTGATGGGTCAGTCCCAGCCGATCCAGCCCGGCTTCGGCGAGCACGATCGCATCGTATTCGGTGTCGACTTCGCGTGCCGTGGCCCGGCGTTCGATCTCGGCGAGGCCGTTGAACCAGTTGTCGAACGACTGCTCGAACGTCTGGCCCGTCGCTTTGGTTTCCTCGTCGCCATTTTCGGTGGTTTCTTCTCTCTCTTGGGCATCCAGTCGCGCCGTATACTCGGCCTTGAGGGTGGGTGCGAGTAACTTTTCCACCCGCGTATCGACGTTGCCGCGCAGTGGCTGGACGTCGAGATCCGGGCGTTCGGCGAGCAACTGCGCGCGCCGGCGGAGACTGGACGTCCCGACCGTCGCACCCTCCGGAAGGTCGGCGAGTTCGGTCCCATCGGGCGTCACCAGGACGTCGTTCGCCGGCGCGCGTTCGGGCACCGCGGCGACGGTCAACCCCTCGCGATCCTCCGTCGGGACGTCCTTCAACGAGTGGACGGCGGCGTCGGCCTCGCCTGCCCGGACGCGCTCGTCGAGGCTGTGGACGAACGCGCCGGTCTTGCCGAGGCGATGGATGAGCTCGTCACGGAGCTCGTCGCCCGTCGTCTCGACTTCGAGGAGTTCGACCTCGTGACGGCGACTCTCCAGGGCGTCGCGTATCGCCCCGGTCTGCCGGAGCGCGAGATCCGACCCGCGCGTGGCCAACCGGAACGTCGTGGCACGGCTGCTCATTAGCCGTGTGTCCACGGTCGAGCGGGATAACCTCACCGCTCGACGCTGGCGATAGCTGGCCCGGATCGAAGTGCCGCCAGCCGATCAGTACGGCTCGTCTTTCAGCCCCAACACGTACGCGAGCGCGTTCGTCGTGACGTGCAGGATGGGAGTCAGGATGACGACGACTGCCAGCACGGCCGGCGTGAACGTCTCGCCGAACCAGGTTGGCGCGGCGAGTGCGGCCAGGCCGAGCGCGCCGAGTACGAAATCGAGTTGGTCGAGGCCGGGGACGGGCGCGCCGCGCTGGCGATCGAGGCGGCGTTTGATGAACGAGGCGGCGATGTCACCGACCATCGCGCCCAGTGCCAGCGCGACGGCGGCCGGGATCGGGAATCCAGGCAGAGCGACGCCGATCGCGTCGCCAATGGCGGGTGCCGCGGCGTCGAGTGCGAGCGCCAGGGCGGCCCCCGCTGCGGTGCCGGCGACCGTGCCACGCCAGGTCTTGCCGTCGCCGAGCAGGCGCGCACCGCGATAGGTTCGCCCGCCGTCGATCGGCTGACCGCCGCCGGCCAGCACGGCGACGTTGTTGGGGAGATATGCGGGCAACATCGCCCAGAACGCGATGACGACGACCGAGAGCCACGACATCTTTCCCGGCGATACGATGGCCGTCAGTTAAAGACATCTGATTCCGCTCGTGGCGTGGTCGGTTTGATCCGGCAAGCATGTGCCCCCAGTTCTGAAGTCCGTGGCCGGCCAAGAGAGGATATGAGCAGTTCCGGTCTCTGTGGCATCTGCGGTCGCACCGGTGCCGGGTACACTTGCGATAGATGTGGCTCGCTCGTCTGTGAGCGCCACTACGAGGCGTCGGTCGGATTCTGCGTCGAGTGCGCCCGCGAAGTGGGCGGTGGCGGGCAACCGAGTGGGGACGATCAGCCGGACACCGGCGACACCTATCAGTTCTGACTCGACGACGAGAAGATCGTACACGTGAGCCACCCTATCACCCGGGCGACGGCGTTGACGAGATGGAGAGCCACCAGCAACACGATCACACCGACGACCGACGCGGCGAGTGCTTCCGGGAGCGTGTCGATGACGATGGGACCGAACCCGCCTGCTCCGGCTGAACTATCGATTGAGAGCGCCCCCAGTTCGACGGTCGACCCCTCGCCGGTCAACAGCTCGTAGCGAACGCCGGGCAACCAGTACACCAGCGGCGCGACCAGTAGCGTCAGTGGGATCACCAGCCCGAGTGTGAGCGCGACGAACGCGACAGTGCCGACGATGAACTGCGCCGGGAAATAGACAACCATCCCGTAGTTGTGGCGGTCGGTTACGACCGTCTTGGCATAGTCGCGGACCGACAGCTCGTCCGCGTCGGTGGGTGTCCAGGTCGCGTCGACGTTCAGCAGCCCTCTTGCGATCCGTGTTTCGATCACACCCGCATAGTCGGCGGCTCCGAGGACGCCGATTAGAATTGGGACGCCGATCACTAGCGGGATCAAGACGATTCCCAGAGTGATTCCAGTGAGAAACAGCGTAAAGTACGCGATCCCCAGCGGGAACCGCAGGAACATGTACGCCAGGTTGCGATACGTTCGCTTCGCCACCACGACGCCAAGGATGCGACGCGACAGCGATCTGTTAGACGTGGCCGTCATGGATCGATCTTTTGTTGCCCGGGGATACGAAAAGGCGGCCCAGATTACGCTGTCACCAACTCGCCGTAAGATTTTATCCGTCTCGATGACGGTTCAGTTTCCGTTTGAGCCGCTTTGCCGACTCGCCGGCTGCCCGGTAGTAGGCATCCGGATCGGCGTCGCCCGGCCCGCCCGCCTCCTCGCCGGCGAAGATGATCCCCCGCGAGGAGTTCACGAGGCCGACTTGTGGGTCGACACCTGGCACCTCCGCCAGCCCGTGCTCGACGGCAGCCTCGGCGTCCCCACCCTGCGCGCCGACGCCCGGCACGAGGAAGGGGAGGTCCGGAACCTGTTCGCGCAGGGATTCGAGTTCCTCCGGGGCCGTTGCACCGACGACCAGGCCGACGTTGTCGTTGCGGTTCCACAGGTCCGCGAGCGCCGCGACGCGTTCGTAGAGCGCCTCACCGTCTTGGAGTTCGAGGCCCTGGAGGTCCGCCCCGCCCGGGTTCGAGGTCCGACAGAGGACGAAGACGCCGGTCTCCTCGCGGCTGAGAAACGGCTCCAGGGAGTCTCTGCCCATGTAGGGGTTGACGGTGATCGCGTCGGCGTCGAGACCGTCCCCGTCGAGCACTTCGGCGTACTGGCGGGCCGTGTTGCCGATGTCGCCCCGCTTTGCATCGAGCAGGACTGGCACGTCCTTGCCGTGGGCGTAGGCGATGGTTTCGGCCAGCGCGCGCCAGCCGTCGGGGTCCTCGTAGAACGCGGCGTTGGGTTTGTAGGCGGCGGCGTGCTCGTGGGTCGCGTCGATGATCCGGCGGTTGAACGCCCACCGCGGCAACTCCCGGTCGGCGAGGTGCTCTGGAAGACGGTCGGGATCGGGATCTAAGCCCACCGAGACGACGCTGTCGACCGCGTCGATCCGGCCGGCCAGTCGCTCGAAGAAGGTCATATTCACCCTCCGGCCCCCCTCGACTCAAGTATTTCCATGTGGGCGACGACTTCCTCGCTCCTCTCGTGCTCGGTCTGTCAACGCGACCCAGACGTTGCGTCGAACACAACACTCAATTGTGCCTCCGCTGTATCCTCTCTCGATGACCGTCAACGCGGTGGTCTTCGACCTAGATGAGACGCTGGCCGTGACCACGCGCGATCGGGGGACGCTGATCGAGGAGGCGACCGCCGTCGCCGGCGGCGACCCGATCGAGTACACGACCTATCAGGATACCCACCACGAGGCAGTCACGAGCGAAACGCGGGCCCCTATTTTCGAGGCCGTCATCGACGACGAGACGGTCGATCCCGACGCCGTAGCCGACACCTACCGCGAGGCGGTCAACGACGCGCTCGTTCCGGTCGATGGCGCGAGTGACCTGCTCGCCCATCTCACCAACGGCGCTGGCTACCGCGTCGGCGTGTTGACCGACGGGCCGGTTCGCGCCCAGCGGAGCAAACTCGACGTGCTCGGGTGGGATGACTATCTCGACGCCAGCGTCGTGACCGGGGCCTTAAAGACGCGCAAACCCGATCCGATCGCGTTCGAGGCGATCCTCGAGGAGATGTCTGTCCGCCCGTCCGAGGCGGTGTACGTCGGCGACAAGCCGGAGGTCGACGTCGCGGGAGCCAAAGACGCCGGCCTGGCCGCGGTGCAGGTACTCTATCCCGGTGGTCCCGAGTTGCACCCGCGGGCCGACGCCGCGGTCGATCGGGACAAGCTTCGGACGGATTTGCTCGACGTTCTCGCCGGCCTGTGAGCGGGCGGCGACGTGGCCCGTGAATCCGTTCGATGATTTTTGTATATGGAACGAGAGGCATAGATATGCGCTTGTTACAATCGAGCGGTAGTCCTTGCTGGTGGCACCGATGGTAAACGTCGCGCTCTCGGCAGCACAACTCGTCTTGGCGCTGATTCTGGTGGTATTAAACGGCTTTTTCGTCGCTGCGGAGTTCGCCTTCGTCCGGGTTCGGGGGACATCGGTCGACCAGCTCGCCGAGGAAGGGCGGCCCGGCTCGGCGACGCTGCAAGAAGTGATGACGAATCTCGATAACTACCTCGCCACGACGCAACTCGGCATCACCATCGCCTCGCTCGGATTGGGGTGGGTCGGCGAACCCGCCGTGGCGGCGCTCATCGAGCCGATACTGGAATCGGTTCTGCCGGCGAGTCTCATCCATCTCGTGGCGTTCGCAATCGGATTTAGTATCATCACGTTCCTCCACGTCGTCTTCGGTGAACTCGCGCCGAAGACGATCGCAATCGCCCAAACCGAACGACTCTCGCTGTTTCTCGCCCCGCCGATGAAGTTCTTTTATTTCATACTCTATCCGGGTATTGTCGTCTTTAACGGGGCGGCTAACGCGTTCACGCGGTCGCTCGGTGTGCCGCCCGCTTCCGAGACGGACGAGACTCTCGGTGAGCGAGAGCTCCTCCGGGTACTCACACGATCGGGTGAGGTGGGGGACATCGACCTGGCAGAAGTGACGATGATCGAGCGGGTCTTCGATCTCGACGACATCGTGGTGCGGGAGGTCATGGTTCCACGGCCTGACGTGGTGAGCGTTCGGGCGGATGCCGCGCTCTCGGACCTCCAGTCGATCGTCCTCGAGGCTGGTCACACCCGCTATCCAGTGCTTGCCGCCGAGGACGGCGATCAAGTGATCGGATTCGTGGACGTCAAGGACGTGTTACGAGCGGAGGTGGAGGGTGGGGACGCCAAGTCAGTCGGCGACATCGCCCGCGAGATCGCGATCGCCCCCGAGACGATGGCACTCAGCGATCTCCTGAGACAGTTCAGGGAAGACCAACAGCAAATGGTTGCAGTTATCGACGAGTGGGGGGCGTTTGAGGGGATCGCAACGGTTGAAGACGTCGTCGAGGCGCTCGTCGGGGACCTCCGGGATGAGTTTGATATGGACGAGCGCGAACCCTCGATTCGCCCGCGTGATGATGGGGGATACGACATTGATGGGGGCGTCCCGTTGTCGAAAATCAACGACATGATCGAGGGGGAGCTCACGAGTGACGAGGTCGAAACGATCGGTGGGCTGGTACTCGAGCAACTCAACCGTGCGCCGGAACGTGGCGATCGCGTTGCGGTCGCCGGGTACGTCGTCACGGTGACGAGCGTCGAGGGGTCCCGAATTTCGACGATCCGGGTCCAGGAACGTCAAGAGGGCGATTCAGTAGTGGACTGATCGGACGTCCCCTGGCTGGCCGGAGGTCCGAACACCTTCGACCGGAACCGGATGCGCACGAATGCGGATCCGTGAGTCCGCCGAAGGTTCGCGTCTCGCCCGACTGGCGGTGACCGATTCGATGACACGCTGGACAGGCTCACCTCTCAGTGGCGACGCTGACGAGCAGATCGACGGCTCGCTTGACCGCGGCGGCTGTCGGGACGGTGACCTGCACTTGCTCGTCAGTTACGTCCACCCTCAAAAATTCATCGTCCGTGTGAGCGTGTACGGCCGATTTGCCGGCCCGGACGTGAAGGAGAAGTCCGTCCGACATCGGCTCCAGCGTGGCGAGGACGCGACCATCGGCATCGATGACTGCCGCCCCCTCGTCCGGAGCGGACGGCTCTCGGTCCTCGCCCGCCACGACAGAGAGCCGATCCAGCCCGGCCGTCTCGCGGCCGTCGATCTCCGCCCGCAGGAGCGTCGCGATGCGCTCGCCGTCGGTGACGCAATCGTCGACCATCAGAGGGCCTCCAGCGTGCGATCGATCGCCTCGTCGACGTCGATGCCCTGCCGGCGCGCGTAGAGGATCGCTGCCGTCTCCAGGGTGACGCCGAGATCGGACTGGAGGCCGTTGATCGCCGCGACGGCTTGCTGTTTGTCCGTCCCCTCGGCCACGACCGTATCGAGGACTCGCTCGAACGTCGAGCGCTCGCGGAGGATCGATTCGTCAGGCTGGTAGCCGTCGGGAACAGTCACCGACGTCGGATCGAAGGCGAGTTCGAGGCTGTCGTCGGTTGCCGTCACCAGCCCCTCGCCTTCGGCGATGTCGATCAGCCGCTTTGCCTGCTCCGGTGAGAACCAGTCACGGTCGAGGCTGAGGTCGACCACGAAGTCACTCCGCGGAAGCTGGTCGCTTCCGGCCTGGACGAACGGGGCGGCCACGGCTGTCCGGAGACTCATCGTTCGCAGGTGGTCCACAGGGACGCCTAAAGCTGGCGATCACGCCGCGCCGCCGGTGAGCGATCCGCCGTGGACCCCCACGATTCTCCGTGAGGATTCCAGAGCGCAGAGAAAACCAGTGTGCTTTATGAGTCTCAATCGGCAAATTCCACCGGAGGCAACAATAATGGCTACAGTGGAAGTCGATCAGGACCTTTGTGTCGGCGACGAGATCTGTGCGGCAATGGAACCGGAAATCTTCGAAATGCGTGACGATGGGCTCGCGTACGTCGTCGACGGACAGGAAGAGGTCGACGGCGATATGGTCGCCGCCGCCAGAGAGGCTGCGGACGCCTGCCCCGTCGACGCGATCACCGTCGAGGAATAACGCCCGCCGCAACGCGTCGTTTTTCGAAGCCGACCGATGAGACGTTTGTCCGTCCACGCCGACCCCGCCGTCCCAGCTCGTTCGTTCCGCGGACGAACCGGCGACTGCGATTCGAGAGGTTCAAGTGCGCGCTGATACTTCTCTCAAACATGAAATTCCAGGGCCGCTCGACCCGAAAACGTACTGGAGGTCGACGACGTCACGCACGGAACAAGCGCCGCCACGAACTCGGCGACGAACCGACCGAGACGGAAGTCGGCGAGCAGAAACTCAAGTTCGTCGACGCTCGTGGCGGGACCGAGAAGATCCGTGCTGTCGCAACCGACGTCGCCAGCGTCGCCACCGACGACGGGACTGTCGCTGCCGAGATCGAAAACGTCGTCGAGAACCCCGCCAACCCGAACTACATCCGGCGGAACATCATCACGAAGGGCGCGGTCGTCGCGACCAGCGAGGGCGAGGCCCGCGTCACCTCCCGACCCGGTCAGGACGGCCAGGTCAACGCTGAGCTAATCGAGTAACTCCTCTCACCGTTAGGACGGCTGAGGAACTGCTTTCTGGAGTGCGCTTTCGGCGATGTTGCTCCCGTAGTCGGCGGTCCGACTCAACGAGTCGACCACCAGGCCGAGTCGGTGGGCGCGCTGGGGGTCGTCGAACTGCCGGATCAGACTGTCGACCTCTCGGGCTTTCTCGTCGACTTCGGGGATACGCCCCCGTGCCTCGTTGGCCAGCGAGACCGCCTCGTCAGGATCGTCGGCCAGCAGGGCGTCCATCGCCGTCTCGGGCACGGAGATGGCGATCTCCCGGAGTTCGTCGAGCGCGTCAGCCTCCTCCTCGGGGACTGCCTCGATGTCGGTGGCGATGTCGGCGATCTTGTTGGCGTGGTCGGCGATACGTTCGAGTTGGCGTGCGCCGGACTGATAATCGAAGACGGTCTCCCGGGGGAAGCCCATATCGTTGGCCGCTGTCGGATTTCGCAACACGGTTCGGAACACCCGTGAGACCATATACCACAGCCGGTCGACGTCGTCGTCCCGTTCCATGACGTCGGCGGCGAGTTCGTCGTCGTTCTCGACCAGTGCGGTCACCGCGTCGGCGGACATGGTTAGCGAGACCAGCCGCATCCGGGTGATCGCGTTGTTGACCGACAGCTCCGAGGAGTCCAGCAGATCCTGGAGCACGACCCGGTCGCCGGTCTCCTCGATGACTTCCAGGCCCACGAGTCCCTGGGTGGCGTTTCTGATGTACCGGCGCTGGGTGGCGGTGATCCGGGGGGCTTCCAGGCGGATGATGTCGAACCCGCTGACGTACATCGTCATCACGGCGCGGGTCAACTCCGTCTCCTCGGTCAGCCCGCTCACGTCGAGGCTCCCCTCCGCCCGCTCGCGATCGTCCTGGGGCGAGAGCAACAGCATGTCTTCCTCGGAGTGGAACTCCACGACGCTGCCCGCGCTGACGTCGTTTTCCGTCGCCCATTCCTTGGGTAATGAGACCGTATACGTCGAGCCACCGGTGACCTGAACCTTGCGGGTCTCCATATCACCCTATATTGACCGTATCACAATAAACGCTTTCGAATCTATATATAATATTCCGGAGTCGCGACCAGAGACACACCCGAATCCGGCGTTTCGGGGCCGTAAACCCCGATCCTGTCCACACACCGTTCAATCCGCCTCGATTCACCTGGCACCCATTCGAACGACGAAACCGATCAGTCGCCAGGTCGCTCGTCCTGCATTCACATTGTACTATCCGGAAGGACCACCCAATCTGGCGGTTTGGGTGTTCTTGCCGTTTTCCACGGCGGGAAACGGACGGTGGTAAATATGGATATATAGTCTATATACTACTAATAGTAGGGTACTTATTCGTCTCGGCGGCTTTCTCGAACAATGTCACGGAAGTCAGATCGCGCCGTGTCGCGACGACAGTTCCTGATCGGGGCCGGGACGGCAAGTGCCGGCTCGATAGCGCTTGCTGGCTGTACCGAACAGGGTGGGACGACGACCGACGGCGAGGACTCACTGTCGGGTGAGTTCAGGATGACCGGGTCGAGCACGGTGTATCCCCTGGCTGTGGAGGTTGTCAACCAGTTCGAAAACGATCATCCCGAGGTGAGTGTTCCGCTCAATCGGACTGGAAGCGGGGGCGGGTTCAGCAACCATTTCTGTGTCGGGAATTCGGTCATCAACAACGCCTCGCGACCGATCACTAACGGGGAGTCCGAGCAGTGTAGCCAGAACGACGTCACTCCCCACGAGATCAAGGTGGCGAGCGACGCGGTGACAGTTATCGTTAACAGCGACAACGACTGGGTCGAGTGTTTGACGGTCGACCAGCTCGCCCAGATCTGGCGGGAGGACGGAGCCCAGACCTGGCGCGACGTCGACTCGTCCTGGCCGAACGAACCGATCAACCGCTTCGGCGCGGCGAGGACCTCTGGCACGTTCGATTACTTCAAGGAGGTGATCGTCGGTGAGGACACAAACCACACCTCGGACTACTCCGCGACCGAGCGGGACAACGAGATCCTCGCGGGCGTCCAGCGCGACCAGTACGCCATCGGGTACTTCGGATTTGCCTACTACGCCGATAATCAGGACGTGGTCAAGGCCGTCTCGATCGACAACGGCGACGGGTGCATCGAGCCGTCCCTCGAGAACGCCAGGACCGGCGAGTACCAGCCCCTGTCGCGGCCGTTGTTCACCTACGTCGCCGAGAGCGCCCTCGAGCGCGAGGAGGTCGCCGAGTTCTGTCGGTTCTTCGTCGAGGAGAGCACCAACCAGGAGCTGGTGGCCGACACGGTCGGCTACGTCCCCAACACCGAAGAGGAACGCGAGACGCAACTCGACGAGTTGAACGCTGCCATCGAGTCCGTCCAGTAGAACCATTCCGAGTCGCTTTTCACTCATACCTGGGAAATCACAGATCATAGATGAGTGCTGAAAGGAACACACCGGACCTGACCGGCGGCCCCGAGACGCGGACGACGCGTGAATCGGTCTATCATGCTCTGTTCTTCGTCTCCGCCGCCGTCTCCATTCTGACCACGGTCGGCATCATCCTCGTGTTGACGATCGACGCGGCCGGCTTCTTCTCTCAGTACTCCGCCGTCGAGTTCCTGACGGGGCCGACGTTCAACGTCCAGCGGGAGGTCTTCGGGGTCCTCCCGCTGATGGCCGGGACCTTTCTGATCACGATCGGGGCGGCCGTGGTCGCGCTCCCGTTGGGCGTGTTGACGGCGATCTACCTCAGCGAGTACGCCAGCCCGCGCGTGCGATCGATACTCAAACCGTTGCTCGAAGTGCTGGCCGGCGTCCCGACGGTCGTCTACGGGTACTTCGCGCTGGTGTACATCACGCCCGCGCTCAACGTCGTCATCGAGTGGGTAAACGGAACGCTCGGCCTCGCACTGCCGACGCTCGGGCTGTTCAACGGGCTCTCGGCGTCCATCGTCGTGGGTATCCTCATCATCCCGATGGTCTCCTCGATCAGCGAGGACGCGATGTCCGCGGTGCCGGACTCGTTGCGGGAGGCGGGCTACGGGCTCGGGGCGACCAAGTTCAAGGTCTCGACGACGGTCGTGGTCCCGGCGGCGATCTCGGGCATCACCTCGGCGTTCATCCTCGCGATCTCCCGGGCCATCGGTGAGACGATGGCTGTCACCCTCGCAGCCGGGACGAGCCCGCTGGATCTGCCGGCCACGGAATCGGCGTTCGGAATCCCGTATGTCGCCCCGACGGACATCGTCGGGCTGTACGCCGAGGGCATGGCGACGATGACCTCGAAGATGATCGACATCGCCCGCGGGGACCTCGCCGGCGGGTCGGTCAGCTACGACGCGATGTACGCGATCGGGCTGACGCTGTTCGTCATTACCTTGACCATGAACGTACTCAGTGACCGTATCGCAGCACGCTACCGGGAGGAATACGAGTGATGTCGGTCGGCTCCAATGCGTCGAACGGCTCGGCGTTCGGGGAGGTGAATCGGCTCTGGGGTATCGCCTTCCGGTATCTCTCGGCCGGCGCGTCGGTGCTGGGACTGATCGCGCTCGCGTCGCTGTTGACGTTCGTGTTCTGGGACGCCTTCGGCCTCTGGAGCGCCGGCACGGGCTGGTATCTCACCTTTGGGGCGACGCTGGTCGTCCCGACAGCCGCGTTCCTCTGGTACGCACGGACGCGTCCGGTCGTCGCCGAGGCCGCACTCGAGCTGGTCAGCGCGACGGTCGGCGGCCTGCTCGGGGCCGTCGGGGCGGTGATCGTGCTGCTCGTGATCGCCGGCCCGAACGTTTGGTTCGCGTACTTCCTCACGGTCTTTGCGCCCGTCGGGGCGCTGTACGCTTACGGCCGGTACGACGTGGACGCGAACTGGACCGGGCTCGCCGCTCTCTTCGTCCTGCTGGTCGGTCCGATCGGCGGCACGCTCGCCCTCCCGGTGTTGACGACGGTCGGCGGCCTGCTGGGCGGTCCCGGGATCGTGTTCGTCTCGATCGTGCTCCCCGGGGCGGCGATCCTCGCGTTCCTCCTTCGGTCGATGTTCGAGTACGGCCGGCGGGTCGCGCTCGGGGCCGCCGTGGCGCTGCCGCTCGTCGCGATCGCCGGCGTCCCGGCGATCGACCGAGTGGCTGTCGTCTCGCGGACCGTCTGGCTGACACTACTGGTCGTCTTCGTCGTCCCGGTAGTCGTCGCGGTCGCCAACACGGTCCGTGACCGGACCCGTCGGACCGCCTTCGCCCTGCCCGCGATACTACTTGGCGGGTTCGTCCTCGGCCGGGGGATCGTCGACGCGCTCGGCTTCCACCGACCGGAGCCGTGGCTCGACTGGCAGTTCCTCACCAGCGACCCGGTGACAGGGACGGCCGCTGAAGCCGGTCTCTATCCGGCGATCGTCGGCTCGGTGTTCGTCATCGTCCTGGTCGCCGTCCTCACCTTCGTGCTGGGCGTCGGCGCGGCGATCTACTTAGAGGAGTACGCCCCATCCAGCGGACCGCTGGCCGGGATCACCCGGATCATCCAGATCAACATCTCCAACCTCGCGGGCGTCCCCTCGGTCGTCTACGGGTTGCTCGGGCTGGGCATCTTCGTCAACATGCGACTGGAGTCGCTGTCGATCCCCCTCGTCGGGATCGAGATCCCGCTCCCCTTCGCCTACACTGGCATCGGCGTCGGGACGGTCCTGACGGCGGCGTTCACCCTCTCGTTGCTCATCCTGCCGATCGTCATCATCTCGGCCCAGGAGGCCGTCCGGGCCGTCCCGGGTTCGCTCCGGCAGGCGTCCTACGGGATGGGTGCGACGAAGTGGCAGACCGTCCGGAGCGTCGTGATCCCGGAGGCGTTGCCCGGTATGTTGACGGGCACGATCCTCGCACTGGGGCGGGCGATCGGCGAGACCGCACCGTTGATCATGGTCGGCGTCGCGACGAGTACCTCGAACCCGCCCAGCGGCTTCTTCTCGACGGTGAGCGCGATGCCGAGGCAGATCTACACCTGGTCGTCGCTCCCCGGGGACGCCTTCCAGCACGGCGTGACAGCGGCGGGCGTCGTCACGCTGTTGATCGTCCTGTTGACGATGAACTCGGTGGCGATCCTGCTGCGAAACAAGTACGAAACGGAGGCCTGACGATGTCACAAGACAACACCTCACCCGACCCAGCATCGAACGACGAGCAACTCGTCTCGACCGCGCCCGGCCGCGGTGGCCTCGGCGACGGATCCGACGCCACGCAGGGAGAGAGCCACACCGTCATCGAGACCCGCGGGCTGAACGTTTACTACAGTGATACCCAGGCGATACAGGACGTTTCGATGGAGATCCTCTCGAACCGGGTGACGGCGATGATCGGCCCCTCCGGCTGTGGGAAGTCGACGTTCCTGCGCTCGATCAACCGGATGAACGATCTCATCGACACGGCCCGGATCGAGGGCGAACTGCTGTTCGAGGGCAAGAACGTCTACGACGACGACGTCGATCCCGTCGCGCTCCGCCGGAAGATCGGGATGGTCTTCCAGCACCCCAACCCCTTCCCGAAGAGCATCTACGACAACGTCGCCTACGGCCTCCGCATCCAGGACGAGACCGAAAACCTGGACGAGAAGGTCGAGACGGCACTGAAACGCGCCGCGTTGTGGGACGAGGTCGAGGATCAACTCGACGAGTCCGCGCTGGACCTCTCCGGAGGCCAGCAACAGCGACTGTGCATCGCGCGCGCCATCGCCGTCGACCCCGAGGTCATCCTGATGGACGAACCCGCCAGCGCCCTGGACCCCATCGCGACCTCGAAGATCGAGGACCTCATCGAGGAACTCGCCGAGTCCTACACTGTCGTCATCGTCACCCACAACATGCAGCAGGCGGCCCGGATTTCGGATCAGACCGCCGTCTTCCTCACCGGCGGCGAACTCGTCGAATACGACGACACCGACAAGATCTTCGAGAACCCGGAGAGCCAGCGCGTCGAGGACTACATCACCGGCAAGTTCGGATGACGCATCATTCCATCGGCTCTCGTGGATCTTCGGCGAATCGTTCGAACATGACCAACATATATAGGACCGAACCACCCACGACCAACCATGCCACGTGAAGGATATCAGGAGAAACTCGACGAACTCCAGGAGGACGTCCTCTACATGAGCGAGGTCGTCTTCGATCGCCTCCAGACGGGACTGGACGCCCTGGAGAAGAAAGACGACGAACTAGCCGAGGAAGTCATCCACGGCGACGACGAGATCAACCAGCTCTATCTCGATCTCGAACGCGACTGTGTCAACCTGCTGGCCCTCCAGCAGCCGGTCGCCGGCGACCTCCGGTTCATCGCCGCCAGCTTCAAGATCATCACCGACCTCGAACGGGTCGCCGACCTCGCCGTCAACCTTGGGGAGTACGCCATCGATGCCGAACAGGATCACGGACCGGACGTCGACGTCCAGGCGATCGGCGAGATCGTCGTCGAGATGAACGAACAAGCCATGGCGGCCTACACTGACGAGGACAGCGAACTCTGTTATGCGATCGGCGACCGCGACGACGAGGTCGACGCGATGTGTCAGGACGCCTCCGACACGGTCATGCGCAACCTCATCGAACGCGAGATCGACGAGGACACCACCGACGAGGAGATCGAATCCCTCATGCGTGACGTCTCACGGCTCCTCCTCACTGTCCGGGACCTCGAACGCGTCGGCGACCACGCCGTCAACATCGCCGCCCGGACACTGTACATGGTCGACAACGACGACGCCCTGATCTACTAGAGACGACCTTTTTACTGCGGGGGGTCGCCACGGGCGACCCCCGCTTGCAAAAAGCTCGGCCAAAAACAGCCGAGCGCCGTCGGCGCTCGGCGAAACGCGGCGCTTCGCGCCGCGTATGCTCGTCCACTATCTTTCCTTCTCTAGTATCGCGGTGTACAGCCCGCCGTCGCCCGCCCACGTCTCCGTTCGCGTCCAGACAGTCGCTTCGAGAACGTCGTCCATCTCCGTCGGCGAGACGAGCAGGTAGTCGAACCACGGCGTCGCGAAGGTTTTGTAGCGCGTCCGCATCCTGAGCGCACCGGGGAACCGGCCGCGGTCCCGGTTGAACGCGTGGTACTCCCGATGGTGTGGATCGTCGGTGTCGTGTGGATCCCGGCTCTGTGCGAGGATTCGACCGTCCTCCGTCGTGACCGTCGCCAGGCCATCCAGGATGTCCGGCGCGGTCTCGGCAGTCCCGACCAGTCCGAAATTGGCTCCGAGCATCAGCACCGTCTCGAACGCATCGGAGACGAACACGTCAGCGACGTCTATCACGTCACACTGCTCGACCGTGTCGAGCCCGCGGTCCCGACTCACCTCGACCGCACCCGGCGAGACGTCGATCCCGGTCACGTCGTGACCCTGTCGCTGTGCGTACAGCCCGTGTCGACCGGCACCGCACCCGATATCCAGGACCGATCCACGGAGATGATCGAGGGCAGTCTGTTCGTCCGTCCCCCACTCGTCGTAGTCGCTGAAGTACATCGCCGGTCCCGCCGACGGCGCGACGTGCCCGTCGTCGCGCTCGATGATTTCGAACCCTTCCGCCCGCTCGTGGTAGTCACGTATCGCCTGCCCGTAGGCGTCCTCGTCGGGATCCATGCGCTGTTCTCAGGCGGTTCACAGAAAAATCCGGCGGGAACGATTGGCACCGTTCAGATGTCCTCGACGCCAGACATACCGGCGTCCGTAATCTGGAAACGGGCCGTGTCGCCGGTCGCCTTCGCGTGGTGTTTCTCCAGGGTGGCCCGGCGCTTGCCGCCGCGGAAGCGATCCAGCCGGAGGACGAGCGACGACCAATGATTGAGCGTGTGGCCGCCCAGGGGCCGTGCCCGATCGCCGTCGGGATCGCTGAACACCTGATTGGTAAAGGCGACGGCAAGATCGTGCTTACGGGCCAGGGCCAGCAAATGTGTGATCTGGCGGGCGACCGCCCGCAGCGCCTCGCCGTCTTCCTGTTCAGTGCGCTCCAGCCGGTAGAAGCCCGTCGCGCTGTCCAGCACGATCAGATCGACCTGGCCGCCGAACTCCTCGGCGTCGCGGACTGCCTCCTGTTGTTCCTCGAAGGTGTGGGCCTCGGTGAGGATGATCCGCGAGGCGAGGTCCTCGACATCGCCGCGGGCGTCGGCGAGTTGCTCCAAGCGGTCGATCGAGACGCCCTCGGTGTCGAGGTAGAGTGCTGACTCCCCCGCTGCAGCCGTCTCGACGGCCGCCCCCAGCGCGAGGTTGGTCTTCCCGGCCGCCGGCTGCCCGTAGATCTGCGTGACGGCACCGCGTTCGAGGCCCCCGCCGAGCAGCTCGTCGACGGCGTCACAGCCGGTCGAAATTGGCTCGCTCACTGCGCGGTCCTACTGGCGGTCCGTGCAAAAACCCCGCGGATCGACGGCCCCTGAACAGCGAGTGAGGTTGGCACCCGTTACTGCCCGTCGACGCCACGAGCGCCGTCCACATCGGCAACGTATCGGTCGAGATGCTCCCGGATGGCTTCGGGGTCTTCGAGGTCCGTCCAAGCACAGTGAATCGGCGGTCGCCACCAGCCACGGCGTCTGATCGTGAGTGTCGTCTCGGTCTGTTCGACACTCGTGATTCGATTCCAGCGGTCGAGGCGACGGATAACGGACCGCGTGCGCTCCAGTCCGGACGGTCTGGCACGGTAGGTCCAGGACTCCCCGAGGTTCAGCAGGACAAAGCCGGAGACATAGGCGATCCAACCGAAGACTGTCACGGCGATGCCACCGGGAACCAGATCGAGAAACGCCGTGAGGAACCCGACAGCGATCATCGCCAGGGAAGTCCCCACGACACCGATCCGCCACAGCCGTGGCCACCCCGCCTCCCACTCGCACTCGATCGGTTCGTCGGCGAGGATCGCGTCGATGTACCGTGTTCGGGACATCGCCGCCAGCAAGATACCGAACAGGCCGCCGATATAAGCGACGGCGAACACGGCGATCACTGCCATCTCGGTGGGGAATGCACTCACCTCGCCGGCGACGAGGTATCCAGCCGCCGTGACCCCAGCCACCACGACGAACGCCCACTGGCGGCGTGACCGCCCCAGTCGTTCGGGCAAGCCCCCCAACCGACGGACGGCAAATGCCGTCCCGATCGTGGTCACGGTCACGACGACGAGAAACGCTACGTACAGTGCTGCCGCCCCACTGATCCCTGACTGCACGGCCAGGGCAAGAGCTGCTGGGGTCACGAGCGCAGTCACGTAGAGTCCTCCCGCGAGGGCGTACGTCGTGTCGACGCGCTCCGCGACCGCCCCACCGGGAGCGGATCCCAGATCCGCTCCTCGTTCGGAGCGACTGAACGGGCCCATATCGGACTCTGTCCTTCCAATATGTTAATTATTTCGAACGTTCGAGGTAGCAGTAATATCAGTCGAGTCCGAGACTTAGTTTCAGCGCGTCGTCGATCTCCACCATCGTCCCTGTATCGAGGCTCCCGAGTACCGAGTGGATCCGCTTCTCGATCGATACGACGCGAATCTGGTCAAGCCGGACCGAGGAGTCCTTCTCGAACGGAGAGTCATTCGCCTCGACGAGTACCTCAAACGGGTATCCCCGGTACGTTCCAGTCGCCGGCGCGACGATCGTCGTACTCGCATTCGCGTTCCCAACGTCGTTCTGGACCACGACGGCGGGTCGGGTTTTCTTCATCTCGTGGCCCTCGGCGGGATCGAGTCTGCCGATCACGACATCCCCCCGTCGAACCTCGGGAGGACCACTCATTCATCGAGATCCTGCCAGGCCTCTTTCGACGTTTCGTCCCACTCTTCAGCGAGTTCAGCTGCTCCTTCGGACGCCTGGCGGTACGCGGCCGCCAGTTCGTCGTCGTCAGGGCCGTCGGATTCGACATCGACGACGGCGACTGTCACCCGCTTGTTCGCGTATTCCGTTCCGAGGTAGATCCGCCCCCGGTCGTCCGTTTCGTTGGTCTGAAGTTCGTCGGCGTCCACGTTCATGGTGCCCACTATTACCCACGGCAGTATGAATCTTCCCGTGTTGCGGTTGGAGACGACAGGCACCGAGCGTACCAAGTACGTCGGCCGCAATACTCCACCGTGATCGTTGTCGCCACTGCGGACTTCGAACTCTATCACGGCGTGGTCACGGAGCTGCGCGACCGCGGCGTGACGTTCACCACGATCGAGCCCGACGAGGAACTCCCCGAGCGAACTGAGGCGGTTGTCGTGGGCCCCGAGGAGACGATCGACGTCCCGGACGATGTCGCCGTCGTCGAGGCCGATCCCGCCGAGCCACGACGGGCCGTCGAGGATCTCCTGGCAATCATGCGGGGCGAGGGTGGGCGGATCGTCGTCGGCGTCGATCCGGGCGAGAAACCCGGAATCGCCGTCCTCGCCGGTGACGTGGTGATCGGGGCCTTCCAGGTGCCGCCCGATCAGGTCGGCGAGGTGGTCCGCCGTGAGGTCGAAGACGCGACCGATCCGCTGGTCCGGATCGGCGACGGCGCGCGACTCGTCGGCTCGCGGATCGTGGACGCCCTCGAGGACGTGCCCGTCGAAGTGGTCGACGAGACCGGGACGACGCCGTACCTCGGGACGGGAGCGAGAGGGATGGGCGACGTGCTCGCGGCCGTCAATATCGCCCGGATCGAGGGCGAGCGCGTCGATTCGATCGACATCGACCCGACTACGGGAGAACTCGACCGAATCAAGGAACGCTCCAGGGAGGAAAGCGAGACGAACCGTGCCATCGACGAACACCTGGCCCGCCGGGTCGCCGCCGGCGAGTTGACCATCGAGGAGGCGCTCGCCGAGCATCAGGTCGGGAAGGACTGACCCTCCTGGGAACGCCGCGGCCAATTCACTCGTCGAGCGCGCGCTCGGCCCGGGCCATGATCTCTCTGACTGGCCGATCCGTCTCACGCGCGACTGCCAGTGCGTCCTCGTATTCCGCACTCGCGTCGAGCCACGTCCCCTCGCGGTCGCTGGCAACCTTCACGTCGACCGGGTAGGTCTCGGCGTCGAGTTCGATGTCGACCGTCCGCGTTTCGCGCTCGGCCACCCAGCGATGCCCGGCCCCGTGCTCACGAACGCCGAGCGTGCCGGTCTCCTCGGCCAGTCGCCGGGCCACGCGATCGGCGTCCTCGGGCTTGACCACGACCTTGATCAGATGGCCGGGTCGGGATTTCTTCATCGTCACCGGGAGGATCGAGACGTCCCGCGCGCCCGCTTCGGTCAATGTCTCCTGGAGCCCACCGAGCATCTCCGGACTCACGTCGTCGACGTTCGTCTCGAGGACCGTGATCGACTCTCGCCGGAGATCGCCTGCCGTCTCGCCGAGTAGCACCCGGAGGGCGTTCGCCCGGTCGCCCGTCTCGTGATCGCCCGCGCCGTAGCCCGACGCCCGCACGTCCATGGTTGGGAGCGTCTCGACGCCGTCAGCGACTTCGGCGAGGATCGCCGCGCCCGTCGGCGTCAGGAGTTCCCGCTCGACGGGGCCACCCTGGATCGAATAGTCGGCGTCGGCAGCGATCTCGACCACGGCTGGTGCGGGAACAGTTGTGGTTCCGTGGGCCATCTCGACCTCGCCGTCGCCGGTCGACAGCGGGGTCGTGACGATACGGTCCGGGTCGAGATCCGCGAACAAGAGACTCGCGCCGACGACGTCAGCGATGGCGTCGTCGGCCCCGACCTCGTGGAAGTGCGTCGCATCGAGGTCGGTGCCGTGGACTGCCGATTCGGCATTGCCCAGGCGCTCGAAGATCGCGAGTGCGCGCTCTTCGACCGCGTCCGGCAGGGCCATCCTCTCGACGACATCGATGACCTCGTCGTAGCGCCGCGTCGGGCCGTGTCCTTCGGCAGCGTGTTCGTCGGTAGCGTGATCGTGATGGTGGTCGTGGCCGTGTTCCGCTCCATGCTCGTGTTCGTGGCGCTGGGTCTCCGCGTTGTCCGCGTAGCGAACGTCGACGTTCGCGGCATCGATCCCGCCCGTCGTCGTCCGGCCGACGACGTACTCGACGCCGAGGGCGTCCTCGACGGGCGCGAGCACGTCGGGATCCCCACCGGCATCGAGCAGCGCCGCCAGGATCATGTCGCCGCTGGCACCCATCCGGCCGTCGAACGCGAGCGTGTCCATGCACGTGCGGAGGCGATGCGCGACAAAAAGCGCTGGTGTATCGACTGCCCCCGCCGGACGCCGGTACTGACTTGTCTTCGCCGGCCCCAGCGCCACCAATGGATGTCGTCGTCTTCGGCGCGGGCAGCCTCGGGAGTCTGATCGGCGGGTTACTCGCCCGCGAACACGCCGTCACGCTGGTCGGCCGCGAGGAGCACGCTCGCGCAGTACAGGAAGATGGCCTCCGGCTTACAGGCAAGGTCGAGGACGTGGTTCACCCCCGTGCCTCGACGAACGTTCCCGACACGACCGATATAGTGATCGTGACCGTCAAAGCCCACGACACGCCAGCGGCCGTCGAGGCGCTCTCGGCGTGTGACTGCGACGCGGTGCTCTCGCTGCAGAACGGGATGGGCAACGAGGAGCGACTGGCGGCGCTCGACACCGAGATTCTCGCGGGCACGGTAACTTACGGCGCGATTCAGGACGAACCAGGGAGCGTTCGATGTACCGGACTCGGCGAGGTGGTCCTCGGCCCGCCGGACGGTGGACGGAGTGCGCTCGCAGATCGGATCGGCGACGCGTTCAAAGCGGCGGGGATCGAGACGACCGTCGCGCCGGACATGCCCCGGCGGCTCTGGGAAAAACTTGCGGTCAACGCCGGCATCAACGCGACGACAGCACTCTCTCGTGTGCCGAACGGCGCACTCAGCGACGGCCCGCTGTCGGACGTCGCGCGCCGAGCCGCTCGTGAGACTGCCCGGGTCGCGCGATCCCGGGGCGTCGACCTGGCTGACGACGACGCAATCGCCGCGCTCGAATCCGTCGTCGAGGCGACCGCCGACAACGAATCATCGATGTATCGTGATGTCCAGTCCGGCCGCCGGACAGAGGTCGACGCGATCAACGGCCACGTGGCCGAAAGCGACGTCGAAACGCCAGCCAACGAGCTACTGGCGGCGCTCCTCCGGGGCTGGGAACGGGAGCAAAACCTGCGGAATTAGAAGGGGGCGGCCGGGCCTTCGTCGTCGTCGCTGTCCAGACTGCCGCCGCGGGAGTCGCCGGGACTCGAAGACTCCTCCATCCCGCCCATGCCGCCACCCTCCATGCCGGTGTTGGCGTGGACGGTGTTGATCTCGGGGATTTCCTTTGTCATGCGGGACTTGATCGCCTGGACCGTCATCGGCGAGATGCCACACCCGCTGCAGGCCCCGCCGAGCATGATCGTCACTTCGCCAGCCTCCTCGTCGAGATCCTGGACGGCCGCGCTTCCGCCGTGCATCTGGATCTGCGGGAAGTTGCGCCGCAGGAAGTTGACGACGCGCTGTTCGAGATCGGACGACCCTTCCTGTGACTCTGTGCTCATTGTATCCTCACGTAGCCGAGCTGTGGCTTTAGGCCTTTGGACTCCGACAACTACCGCGCCTCCTCGAAATCAAAGACGGAGCGCAGTTGGGTTTCGAGTTCGCCGGTGTACTCCCCGAGGACCGTCTCCAGGCGGTCGGCGTCCACGTCGGGGAGTCGATCACTGGCATCGTCAGGCAGGTCGATCCGAAACTCGCCGTCACCCTCGTAGAAGGGCTCGCTTTCGGCGAGGATTCGCTGGTCGATCCCGTGGATCAGGTCGGAGTCGTGGCGCTCGGACATCGCTTCGAACGCCCGGCGATAGGCCTGCTGGAGTTCGGTGAAGTAGTGCTCGTACTTGTCGGTGAAGCGGTCCGGGTCGAAGTCGGTCATGTGTGACCTTTCTCGGAACGGGGCAAAAACCCGGCGTCGCCGGCAGCCTACTCGTCGAGTTCGCGCCCGGGGTCGCTCGACCGGGCAGGCGTCACTCTCGCGGTCGTTCGTCGTCGGCTGCGATCGGAATGTTGGCCCGGTTGTCGGGGAACGCGAGGACGTACAGCGCGATCCCGAGAATCCCCGCGAAGACGATCCCCGCGATTGCGATGAGTCCGTCCGATGTCGTCACGAGTTCGCCAGCGGCGAGTGTTCCGTTCATGACGAGAACGAGTACCAGAACGATGAGCGTCGTCATCACGCCGAAGGCAAATCCCGCGCCGAGTAAGAGTCGATCGTCGTCGGTGATCGCCGGTGTGGTGTCTGGGGCCATCAGTTCGTTCAGTAATCCGGCCGCTCGTTTATAACCCGTGGCCTGCCAGGTCGGGGGCCTCGCGCGTTCAGTAGAACTCCCGGACGAGCCGATCGGCACGTTCGGGCGCGCCGTCGGGAATGTCGGCCATGTTCCGATCGATCCCCTCACGTTCGCTGAAGGGAACGCTGTCCTCGTTCTGATAGAGGACGCCGATGTGTTCGGCCCCCGGGTCCATGATGCGATCCTTGGCCGCCTCGTAGTTACCGGGATCGTGATCGGTTTCGTCGAGGTTGACGATGCTGTCCCGGAAGTAGTCGTAGGTGTCGACGTCGTTGAACGTCACGCACGGCGAGTAGACGTTGACGAAGCCAAAACCGTCGTGTTCGATCGCCCGCTGCACCAAGTCGGCGTGGCGCTGGGAGTCCGAGGAAAAGGACTGGGCGATGAAGGTCCCGCCGGCAGCCAGCGCCAGCGCCTGTGGATTGACCGGCGGCTCGACGGTTCCGTCCGGCGACGTCGCGGTTTCGAATCCCTGCCGCGAGGTGGGCGAGGCCTGGCCCTTCGTCAGGCCGTAGATCCGATTGTCCATCACGACGTAGGTGATGTCGATGTTCCGTCGGACGGCATGGATGAAATGGCCCACCCCGATCGAGTAGCCGTCGCCGTCCCCGCCGGCGACCATCACTTCCAGGTCGGGGTTGGCGAGCTTGACGCCAGTGCCGACCGGGAGTGCGCGGCCGTGGACGCCGTGCAGCGCGTAGCTGTGCATGTACGTCCCGATCTTGCCAGAACAGCCGATCCCGGCGACGACGAACGTGTTGTCCGGGTCGTTGCCCGTTTCGGCGAGGGCTTTCATCATGCCGTTCATCGTCCCGAAGTCACCGCAGCCGGGACACCAGGTCGGTTGCTTGTCGGATTTGAAGTCCGTGAAGTGCGTGTCAGAACTCATCGTTTCACCTCCGGTGGGGCGCGTTCGCCGGCGATCGCCCCTTCGATCTCGTCGGCGAGTTCGTCGGCCTTGAAACGGACGCCCGTGTACTTCATGACGCGCTGGACGCGCGTCAGCGTGTCGTGCTCGATCAAGTCCGCGAACTGCCCCGTCGCGTTGCACTCGACGACGATAACGTCCTCCGCAGCCTCGACCTCGTCGGTCAGATCAGGCCGCGGATAGATATACGGCACCGAGAGGAATCGGACGTCGATCCCGCGATCGTCGAGCATCCCCAGGGCTTCCCGCATCGCCCCCTCGTTGGAACCCCACGAAATGACGAGCGTTTCGGCGTCGGGATCCCCGAACTCCCGGTAGTCGAAGGCCTCCCGGTCGCGGGCGGTGTCGACCTTCCGCTGGCGCTTCTGTACCTGTTCGACGCGGACGTCTTCCTCTTCGGTCCGGCGACCCAACTCGTCGTGTTCGAGGCCGGTCGTCATGTGTGCAGCGTCGGGCGTTCCCGGGAGCGCGCGCGGGCTGACGCCGTCCTCGGTCGCGGCGTGGGCCTTGAAGCGCCCCTTCTCGTCGAGCCACTCCTCAACTTCGTCGGGGTCGACGACCTTGCCGCGGTCGATCTCGACGCCTTCCATGTCGAAGCGCTCCGGCGAGTAGGTTTGCTCGGTGACTGCAAGCGCGAGATCTGCTGTCAGGTAGACCGGGAGCTGGTACTTTTCGGCGAGGTTGAACGCCTCGACGGTCCGGTCGAAACACTCGCCGATGGTCGTCGGTGCGAGGACGAACCGCGGGATCTCGCCGTGCCCGCCATAGAGCATCGCGTTCAGGTCACCCTGTTCCTGCTTTGTGGGCATCCCGGTCGATGGCCCCGAACGCATCACGTTCGCGATCACGAGGGGTGTCTCGCTCGTGGCGACCAGCCCGAAGGTCTCGCTCATCAGGTCGATCCCCGGCCCGGACGTGGCGGTCATCGCCCGCGCGCCGGCCCTGGCCGCGCCCAGCGCCATGTTGATCGCCGATAACTCGTCCTCTGCCTGGACGACCGCGCCGCCGAAGGCCTCGATCCGCCCGGTGAGGTACTCCATGATGTCCGTCGCGGGCGTGATCGGATAGCCCGCATAAAACCGACAGCCGGCGGCGATCGCCGCCATGCCGATGGCCTCGTCACCGTTCAGCAGGACGTAGTCCTCGTCGGTCGTTTCGAGGGAGAACTCCTCGCTGTAGTCGGTCTCTTCGCGGACGAAGTCCCGTCCGAGTCGGGCCGCTTCCCGGTTGTTCGAGACGATCGCCTCGCCTTTCTCGCCGAAGCGCTTGACCAGGGCTTCGTCGAGATATTCGACGGGGAAGCCGGCGACTTCGCTCGCGGCCCCCAGCGCGACGACGTTTCGCATGATCGCCCCGCCGGCCTTCTCGGCAAGGCTGTTGAGTGGGATCTCTAGGCCGATCATGCCCTCGGGAACTTCGACGTCGGCCATCGTCGTCTGCTCGCCGTCGTAGATGATGACACTGCCCTCCTTTAGTTCGTCGAGGTTCTCGTCGATGGTCCGCTCGGTGAGCGCGATCAGGATGTCCAGCCGATCGACCACGCTCTCGACGCGCTCGACGGCGGTCCGGACCTTATAGGCGGTGTACCCGCCCCGGATGCGCGAGGCGAAGTCCTTGGAGGTGAAGACGTGGCGACCGGCCCGCGAGAGCGCCCGGGCAAAGATCTTGCCCGTCGAGTCGATCCCGTCGCCGGCCTCCCCGCCGATGGCCCAATTGAGATCGTTTACCATGTAGGTCCGAACTATCCCGCCACCGAGAAAAAGCCTTCTGCAACCTGCAGTTTGCGGGGCGTATCGTGTTCGGGCACACTTCAGGCACGATCGGTGATGCCGGCCCCGCAAATCCGGCTGTTGGGCGTGCTCGACGCCGAACCAACCGTGCGGCTGTCTGACGTGCGTCGGACCGGAGGGGAAAGATAATTAGTCCTGACCCGCTACGAGTCATTTAAATATGGACTCTATCATCGACGACGCCATGGAGGAGACCGACGACGACCCCGAGGAGTCGCCGGTCGAGGGGAGCACCGAATCGACAGACACGTCGGCCGAGGAACCGGCGACGTCCGGCCAGATGACCGACGAGGAACTCGCTGACGTCGTTGAGGACCTCGAAACCAAGATCACGGTCGTCGGCGCGGGGGGCGCTGGCGGCAACACGGTCACCCGGATGATGGAGGAGGGGATCCACGGCGCGAAGCTGGTCGCGGCAAACACCGACGCCCAACACCTCGCCGACGAGGTCAAAGCCGACACGAAGATCCTGATCGGCAAGAAGCGCACCGGCGGTCGCGGGGCCGGCTCGGTGCCGAAGATCGGTGAGGAGGCCGCCCAGGAGAACATCGAGGACATCCAGCAGTCCATCGACGGCTCGGACATGGTCTTCGTCACCGCCGGTCTTGGCGGCGGGACGGGCACCGGCGCTGCGCCGGTGATCGCCCAGGCCGCCCAGGATTCGGGCGCGCTGACGATCTCGATCGTCACGATCCCCTTCACCGCGGAGGGTGAGCGACGGCGGGCCAACGCCGATGCCGGCCTCGAGCGCCTCCGTGCCGTCAGCGACACCGTGATCGTGGTCCCGAACGATCGACTCCTCGATTACGCGCCGTCGATGCCCCTGCAGGACGCCTTCAAGATCTGCGATCGCGTGCTGATGCGCTCGGTCAAGGGGATGACCGAACTCATTACCAAGCCCGGCCTGGTCAACGTCGACTTCGCCGACGTTCGGACGATCATGGAGAACGGCGGCGTCGCGATGATCGGTCTCGGCGAATCCGATTCGGAGAACAAGGCCCAGGACTCGATCCGGTCGGCCCTGCGATCGCCGCTGCTGGACGTCGAGTTCGACGGTGCCAACAGCGCCCTCGTGAACGTCGTCGGTGGCCCGGACATGTCCATCGAGGAGGCCGAGGGCGTCGTCGAGGAGATCTACGACCGGATCGACCCGGACGCCCGGATCATCTGGGGCGCGTCGGTCAACCACGAGTACGACGGCCAGATGGAGACGATGATCGTCGTCACGGGCGTCGAGAGTCCACAGATCTACGGCAAAAGCGAGGCCGAACGCGAGAAGGCCGCCCAGCGCATGGGCGACGACATCGATTACGTCGAGTAGCGCTCCTCTCGCTTGCGCCCGCTGGTTGCTCGTTTGCCTGCTCTCAGCGTCGAGAGCCATCAATAGATAGAAAAGCCCCGAGTTGCAACCCTCTTCCATGGACGTTCCGTACGATATCACGTCATACGTGCGGGTACTCAAGCTCGCGAGTACCCCCTCCTGGCAGGAGTTCTCTCAGATCGCGAAGATCGCGGGCGCGGGCATCCTTCTGGTCGGATTGCTCGGGTTCGTCATCTTCGTCCTCATGGTACCGCTATCGGGTGGTCTGTGATGGGGATCTTCGCCGTCAAGACCACGGCCAGTCAGGAGCGCACCGTCGCCGACATGATCATGAACCGTGAGGAGGACTCGGTCCACGCCGCACTCGCGCCGGACAGCCTGACCTCCTACGTCATGGTCGAGGCAGAGGATGCTTCGGTATTCGAACGCATTCTCGACGAGATACCCCACGCCAACGGCGTCGTCCAGGGCAAGTCCTCGATCAAGGAGGTCGAGCACTTCCTCTCGCCGACACCGGACGTCGAAGGGATCGCTGAGGGCGACATCGTCGAACTCATCGCCGGCCCGTTCAAGGGCGAGAAGGCCCAGGTCCAGCGAATCGACGAGGGCAAGGACCAGGTCACGGTCGAGCTCTACGAAGCGACGGTTCCGATTCCCGTGACGGTTCGTGGGGATCAGATCCGCGTACTCGATTCAGAAGAGCGGTAACGTACCGCGAGCAAGGCGAGCGGTTTGGCCGGTCGAGTGGAACGAGACCGGTTTTTCGCCCACGTTTTTCGAGACGGGTACCCGCAGTGAGCGGCGCGAACGAGGATACCCGTCGACGAAAAAGGTGGAGGTGCGAGGACCAGGTCACGGTCGAACTCTACGAGGCGACGGTTCCGATTCCCGTGACGGTTCGTGGGGATCAGATCCGCGTACTCGACTCGGAAGAGCGGTAACGTACCGCGAACGAAGTGAGCGGTTTCGCCGGTCGAGTGGAACGAGACCGGTTTTTCGCCCACGTTTTTCGAGGAGCGGTTCGCGACCGAAGGGAGCGAACCCGACGAAGAAAAAGGTGCCAGCGTGACGGTCGGACTGTCCGAGGCGAGCGAAACGGGCCCTGAATTATTACATCGCGGAACGCTTCCACTGCGTGTTGCGTGCTGGCGTTTTCCTACCGCCACTGGCGGTAGCTGATTTCGCCAGCATCTGATCGGCGTTCTCTGGCATCCTTCTTGACTTTCGGACAAGTCCCGAACCAGCAAACTTTGCATCGAAAAGCCAGTTTGCGACGCAAAGTTTATTGAACGGCGGGCGGATACCGGAATCGTACGCATGATCCCCGCTGTCGTGACGGCCCTTCCCCAGAGCCGACGGGCTACTGCTGGTCGCGAGCGTCGAGTCGCATCGAGAGACGGACCGAGCCGGCCGCCCTCGCGAGGTGTCCGTGGATGACGGCCATCGAGATCGACGGCCTCGGAAAGGAATATGGCGACCTGACAGCCCTCGATGGACTCGACCTCAGCGTCGAGACGGGCGAAGTCTACGGCTTTCTCGGCCCGAACGGGGCGGGGAAGTCGACGACGATCAACCTCCTGCTTGGCTTTCTCGATCCATCGTCGGGCTCGGCGACGGTGCTTGGCCACGATATCGAACGCGAGTCCCGGGCGCTTCGCCGGCGCATCGGTGTGCTCCCGGAGGCGTTCTCGCCCTACGAACGGCTCACCGCCCGCGAACACGTCAAATACGCGGCCGATCTCAAGGACGTGGCTGTCGACCCGGACGTACTCCTCGACAGAGTAGGACTCACCGAGGACGCATGGAACCGGTCTGCCGGCGGGTTCTCGACCGGGATGGAGCAGCGGCTCGCGCTGGCCTGCGCACTCGTTGGTGATCCCGAGGTGTTGATCCTCGACGAACCCTCATCCGGGCTCGATCCGCGCGGGATGGCCAAACTGCGCGAGTTGATCCGCGAGGAAGCCGCCGACGGGACGACTGTGTTCTTTTCGAGTCACATCCTCTCGGAGGTCGAAGCCGTCTGTGACCGGATCGGGATTCTGGTCGACGGTGGCCTCGTGGCCGAGGGGACGATCGACGAACTCAGAGACGGGACCGAGACGCATTCGCCGCTGGACGTTCGCGTGGATGCGGTGCCGGAGGGCTTCGACCTTACCGATCTCGATGGCGTGGCCGCTATGAGCGTCGAGGACAGCACGCTCTCTGCGCTGGTGACCGACGCCGGCGCGAAGATCGAGGTCATCCGTCGGGTCGATCAGGTCGCCGAAATCCGGGACGTCATCTCCGAGCCGGCGTCCCTCGAGGCGCTGTTCGATCGCTACGCCAACGGGGACTCAGCGGCCGAGGGGATGGTGGACGCCGACGGGTCCAGCGACGACGCTGACGGATCGACCGAGGAGGCTGACGCCGGTTCCCCGGAGGTGACAGCATGAGCCAGACGCTCACTGTCGCCCGGAACGACTTCCGTGACGTTCGGCGTTCGAAACTACTCTGGGGCGTGATGGGGATCTACGTCGCGTTCACGGCGCTGATCCTCTACGCGGAGGGGAGGGCCACAAATCCTGATCTCGCCACGGCGCTGTTCAACCAGGTCTTTTTGACGACCCTGCTGCTTCCGCTGATCGCCATCGCCGGAAGCTACCTGGCGATCGCCGGCGAGCGCGAGTCGAACACGGTCGCGTTCCTGTTGAGCCAGCCGACCTCGCGGGCGGCCGTAGTGACCGGGAAGTTCCTCTCGCGAAGTCTGCTGATCGTCGGGTCATTGCTCGTCGCGTTCGTGGTCGGGGGCCTCATCGGGGTCGTGATGTATCCCAGCCTCGAACTCGGCGTCTCGGGGACGTTTATCGTCCTGACTGTGGTGTTCGTCGGTGCGTACGTCGGGCCGTCGGTCGCCATCTCGGCGGCGACGGATACTCGATCCCGGGCGATCGCCGGTGCGGTCGGCTTCTACGTCCTTACGGACGTGTTGATCGTCTTCGAAAACTTCTCGCTGGTCGACGCGGTACGGTTCCTCTTGGCTGAGACACTCGGCCTCGAATTGGGCCAGCACTTCTATGAGTTCGTCCACAACCTCACGCCCGCCGGCTCGTATCTGAACGCGACGTATCTCATCTTTGACCCGGCGAACCACCTCCCTATCGAACCACTGGGCGTGATCCCGTTCTACCTGAAACCCTGGTTCAGTGTCGTGATCTTGCTCGCATGGACTGTCGTCCCGCTGGCAATCGGCTACTGGCGCTTCCAGGGGGCGGAACTCGGGTGATCGATCGATGAGTGACGAAGACGTCGACCCCGCGGAACTCCAGCGCCAACTCGACGATATCAAGGGTGCGATGGGACTCGCCGAGCGGTATCCCGGCCGCGCTCGACTGTGGTTGCTCGCCGGCGTGCTCGTCGGCGCAGTCGCACTCGGCGTTCAGGTGACGTTTTTCTTCCACGAGACGCTTTCCGCGATGGCTTACGTCCTCATTTGGGGCGTGTTCGTCGTCGTGGCCGTCCTGGCGCTGTGGGTGATGGCTACCAGGCTCCCCCGAAACGACGCACCCGAGACAGCGCCGAGCTGGCGCGCCCTCTTCGGGTCGCTGGGTGCGTTCCTCGTCGCGGCCACCAGCGTCCCGGGGAAGGTCGCCGGACAGGTCGGTGGGCTCGATCGCGCGACCCTGTACTTCGGGCTCGTGATCGCCGTCCTCGGACTGGCGTTGCTCCTGACTGGCGTCGTCCTTTCGGCCTACCGCGTCCGCCGCCGCGATCGCCTGGTGTTCTACGCCGGCGGCGTCTGGACGCTCGCCTTCGCCTCGATGATACCCTACGTTGCATTCCTGCGATACGTCGGCGTCGGCCTCTTCGGTGTCCTCTTTGGCCTGTATGCCGTCGTCGCGTATGCCTCCCTGACACGGTGATCCATGGACTTCGACACACTCGTCCACCAGCCGACGCGGCTACAACTCTTCGCGTATCTGTACCGGCACGGCGAGTCGAGCTTCTCGGAAATTGTTGAGGAACTCGACATGACGGAGGGCAATCTCGCCAGCCACATGAACAAACTCGAGGACGCCGATTGCGTCGCCGTCGAAAAGCAGTTCGTGGATGGCTCCCCGCAGACGACCTACCGACTGACCGATCACGGTCGCGAGAAGTTCGAGGAGCACGTCGGCCAGCTAGAGGCACTGATCGAGAGTCTCGAGGAGTGAGAACCATCTGCACCGACCCTACGGGGCTTCGACGCCGGTGATCTCGAAGCGAGCGCCGCCGTCCTCGCTGTCGGTCACAGCGACGTCCCAGCCATGTGCGTCGGCGATCTCGGCGACGATCGCGAGCCCGAACCCGGTTCCGTCCTCGCGGGTCGTATAGCCACTCTCGAAGACGGTTTCTCGTTCGTCCGGCGGGATACCCGGCCCGTCGTCGGCGACGAAAAAGCCCCCCTCCAGGGCACCGACCGTGATCTGTACGTCTTCGCCCCCGTGTTCGACCGCGTTGCGAAAGAGGTTCTCCAGCAGCTGTCGAACCCGGCTCCGGTCGGCACGGATCGGCCGGTTCGATTCGACGGACAGCGTCGCCTCGGTTGTCTCGACGGCGTCCCAGCAGTCGGCACAGATCGTCTCGAGGTCGATGCGTTCCATCTCGTCGATCCGTTCGCCTTCCCGGGCCAGTTGGAGGATATCGTCGATCAGGACACCCATTCGGTCGATCGCTTTCGCCGCGACGTCCAGGTGCTCGCTGTCGCGCTCGTCCAGGGCGAGCTGGACCCGTGCCTCGGCGACGTTCAACGGGTTGCGGAGGTCGTGGCTGACGATGCTGGCGAACTCTTCGAGACGCTCGTTCTGGCGTTCGAGCTCACGACGTCTGTCACGGAGTTCCTCCTCTCGGTCCGTCCGGATGAGAGCTGCTTCGACCATGTCGCCGAAGACACGAGCGAGCGAGACGTCGATGTCTTCGAAGGCGTCCGGTTCCGTCGATCCGATGTTCAGTACGCCGTACTCGCCCAGCGGGAGGATGATTTCACTCCGGATCGGCGTTTGGGGATTGTGCCGGCCGTTCACCGCGCTCATTTCGTCGATGACTCGTACCTCTCCGCTCCGGAAGGCGTCCCACGAGAGGCTCTTCGTCCCGGTATAGCTCGGCATCTCACCCACCAGTTCCGCGGCAGCGTCGGTCCAGGCGGCCGGTTCCAGTGTCTCGCTGTCCTCGTCGTAGAGCCAGACAGTGTTGATCTCCTGGCCCAGCACACTCGCGACCGTCTCGACGGCGTGCTCGGCAACGGCATCCTGATCCGGTGTCGTGATGAACGGGCGCGTTCGTTCGTGGAGGGCTTCGAGAGTGTCCTCGCGACGCGTCCTGTCGGTGACGTCCCGGCCCACGGCGACAATCCCACAGAAGCGCCCGTCGATAGTCAGCCGACTGAGCCGATACTCGAAGTAGATCGGATCGGCGTCGGGGATCTCCATCGTGTACTCCCCGCGATACTCCTCGCGTTCGCCATCGACGAGTTCCCGGTAGGGGTCGTCCGAACGCGCTTCGCGAAGCTCCCGGATGAACGGGCTGGGTTCGCCGACGAGCTCCGCCGCCGTCATCTCGTGGACTGCTGCCATCGCGTTGTTGACGACCGTGTACTTTCCGTTCTCGTCCATGACCGTTGCTGGATCGAGCATCGCGTCGAGGATCTGCTGGTACTGTCTGAGCTCGCGTTCGCGTTCCTTGTGGTCGGCGATGTCCCGACCGGTTCCGGCCACCCCGAGCACGTCGCCGGACGAGTCGGTCAATCGCGTCCCGGTGAACTCGTAGGTGATCCGTTCGCCCTCGGTCGTGAGCACGTCCGCTTCCACAACTGCCCTGCCAGTCGCAAGCGCCTCGTCGATCGCGTCGGCGACGCGCTCGCGTTCTTCTGGTGGGAAAAAGTCGGTCGCCGCCATCGTCTCGATCTCCTCGTCGTCGTAGCCGGTCACCGCACCGAGGCGATCGTTCCAGCGACGGAGGCTGCCATCGGGATTGATCAGGTATAGCACATCTTCGAGGCTGTTGAGTGTTTCCTCGATGAACGCACGCTCGGCTTCAAGTTTCGACTGTCGTTCCTTGCGCTGGGTAACATCTCTGGTTGCACCGACGAGTTCGACGACCGTGCCCGCCTCGACGACGGGTGCGAGTTTCGTGTGAAACTGCCTGGGTTCGTCGTGGGGACCGACCGGCAACGCCACTTCGTATTCGATCGGTTCTTGCCGATCGACGCACTCGCGATACTGGGATTCGATTTCGGTCCCGATGTCAGCGCCGTAGATGTCGGTGGGGCTTTTCCCTTCGATGTCCTCGGTCGAGTGGCCGGTCAGCGCCTCGTACGCCCGATTTACCCGCCGGATTCGAAACCGCTGCTCGGGGCTGACGTCGACCAGGAAGATCCCATCCTGGGCGTGTTCGAACACCGTCTCCGCCTGGCTCCGATAGCGTTTCCGTTCCAGCAATTGCGTGAACCACCGGGCGAGCAGCTCGAAGAACGTCTTCTCGTCGTTGGTGAACGGTTCCTCACGCGGGTCGCTGCTGACGTAACACAGTGTGCCGAACAACTCACTCTCCACGAGCAGTTTCCGGCCGATGTAACAGCCCAACTCGAAGTGCTGGTAGGCAGGATCGTCCTCCCAGCCAGCTCCTGGGGCGTCGTGAACGTCGAAGATCGAGTCGGAGTCGATCGTTCGTCGACAGTACGTTTTCGAGAGGTCGGTTACTCCCTTCTGGACGATTTCGGACCCGGTCACGCTGATCACTTCGTGTCGGTTCCGATCCTCGTCGATCTTGACGAGATGGCCGTTTTCAGCGCCGAGGCGCTCGCGGCCCAGTTCGAGCAACTGATGGGCTTTCTCGTCGGTTGTGGTGTCCGGATCGGCGGTGATATCCAGAAGTTCCCGCCGATACCGCTCGCTTTCGCGTTCCCGTTGGTCGTATCGGGCGACCGTGATCTCGGCTTCGCGGCGGGAGACGAGGTTTTCGATCCGGTTGGCAAGCACCGTGTACTGATCGGTCCCGCTTCCCTTCTGGAGGTACTCGCTCACCCCGGCCGAGATTGCCTCGCTGGCGATCGTCTCGCTTCCTTTGGCGGTGAATAGGACAAACGGGAGGTCGGGGTGGTCCTTGCGAACGGCTTTGAGAAATTCGATCCCGTCTTGGCCCGGCATCTCGTAGTCCGAAACGATGCAGTCGTAGGCATTCTCCGTGAGGCGATCCAACCCATCCGCGGCACTCGTCGCAACGTCGACCGTGAACCGCTCGTTTTTCCGCTGTAAAAATTCGGCCGTGATCTCGAGGAAGTCCGGTTCGTCATCGACGTGGAGGATACGGACCGGCTCGGTTGTCTCGCTCATGTTCGTTCCAATATGGGATGTTTTCACAATGCAAGGTAATAAGTTGTAGGCACGCCGGTACTTTTCAGTGGATGCTCGGGGCGGCCCTGAGCGGTTGTGACTGCGTGGAATTGATTGGCACTCACCGGACGCGACCGACGGGAGCGTCCGGCCTTTTTGGTCGAGCTTTTTGCGAGGAGGGTCGCCCTGCGACCCTCCGAAGTAAAAAGGTCGTCCTTACATGTAGCCGAGATCGCGCAGCCGTTCCATCAGGTCTTCCTTGTCCTGGGCGCGGCCGGCGCGCTCGGTCGTGTTGGCCATGTCCTGGAGCCAGGCGGGCTCTTCGGCGGATTTGTCCGTACTGACCTGGCTCCCGAGCGACCGGAAACCGGCGAAGTACTTGGGGCTGACCGGGACGTCTTCCTTCTCGACGCCTTCCGGCAGATCGTCCTGGCCCTGCGGGACGTACCCATCGTCCGGAAACGCCTCGACCGTGTCCGGGACCGCGAAGTGCCAGAAGGCCTCCCAGACATCCGGTTCGGCGAACTGGAGGATCGGCTGGATTCGGTCGTGGGGCGGGTAGATGTCGGGGTCGTGGCGCGGGCTGAAGAACGTCTCGTCGGCGCGGGCCTCCTGTTCGTCCCAGCGGACGCCGCTGAGGATCCCATCGACGTCGTGCTCTTCGATGGCGTCGTTGAGCGCGACGGTCTTCAGCAGGTGGTTGCCCACGTAGGTATCCAGCAGGAACGGGAACGTGTCTTCCTCGTATTCGAGGATGTTCCGGATGTGGTGCTGGTTGTGCTCGCTCAGCGCATCGACGGGGATGTCGTCACCGGGTTCGAGCCCGTTCGCCTCGACGTACTCGCCGACGTCGGTGTTACGGGCCCAGATGACTTCGAGGTCCCATTCGTCGGCCCAGTGTTCGACGAAGTCGATGAGCTCGTCGAAGTGCTGGTAGTGGTCGATGAACACGACTGGGGGGACCTCGAGGTCGAAGCGGTCGGCGACCTCTTTGACGAAGTAAAGCGTCAGCGTCGAGTCCTTGCCGCCGGTCCACATCACGACCGGGTTGTCGTACTGTTCGAGCCCTTCCTTCGTGACCTCGATGGCCTTCTCGATCTTGTGCTCGATGCTCGGATAATCCGCGGGGTCCTCGCCGTCGCCGTCCGAATAGTCGACGTCGAGATACGCGGGGAAGTCGGCTGCGCTCGTCATGCGTGTAATTACATATAATTAGACTCCGCAAGAGTCTTTCGAAACGGACAACCCAGCCCGTCGGGAGCGTCGCCTCAGTGGATGAATTCGTTGTCGCGCCAGTCGACCCCGCCTTCTCCCTCGTCGTCGGCGGGGTCCTCGGTGACGGCGACGGAGGCTGGCGTTCGTTCGCCGTCGACGATCTGGACCGCCTGTAGTTCCTCGTCGACCGCCACGATCGCCGTGAGTGTCCCCTTCTCGGCAATCTCGGCGATGCCACACAGCACTTCGAACATCGGGAACTGCAGGGTCGTGTTCTGCAGTACCGTCTCGCGGTCCCCCTTGAAGCAGGCGTACTCGACGAGTTCGGATTCGATCTCCTCCTCTTCCTCTTCGAGTGCGCCCCACTGGCCGCCACCGCCGGTCCCGCGTGGGGGTTCGGGTTCTTCCTCGTAGACGCGATTTTCGGTCACGCTGGCCTTGAGCTGGGCGGTCGGCGTGTATTTGCTGATGCTCTCATCAGTGGCGACCGCGCTCAAAATCAGCGTGTTGTTCCGTCGCGTGATCTCAACGTCGTCGATCTCTTCGGGCAACTCGGGGTCGTCGAAGTGATCGTGGACGTCTTCGAGGGGCAGTTCGAGCGTCGAGTGGAGTCTGTATACGCGGCTCGTCATGGTTTGAACAGGGAATATGGCCGTCTCGCGCGACGATTGTGTAACACCAATATTCGTGTGCTTATACGGGGCCCGGGCATATATGGCCTGCCCTTTCCACCACAGATCACCGACTCCATCTATCGCCCTTAGAGAGCCGTTGGCCCCGATACGCTCTGGGAACCGGATTGGCGTGTGCCCGGAACATGGGGCCAGTAACTCGCCGTTCCAAACGGTTTTGTTCGCCCACGCCGGTCATTTTGTATGAGCATTCACGTCGCAGTCGTTGGCGCATACGGAAGTGCCGGCGCGGCAGTCGCCGGTGATCTGGCCGACGATCCCGAGATCGAACTCACACTGATCGACGACGGCGACCCCGGCGGTGGCCTGTGTATTCTCCGCGGATGTATGCCCTCAAAGGAAGTACTCTCGGCCGCCGAGCACCGATTTGCGGCCCGGAAGGACGAGCGACTCGTCGGTGAGGTGCCGGATGTCGATATCGATGCCGTCGTCGAGCGCAAGAACGAGCATACCTCGGGATTCGCACAGCATCGCCGCGACGCGATCGCCGAACTTGCCGAGCAGGACAACGTCGAGTTCATCCACGACACTGCTCGATTCGTCGATGATCGGGTTCTCGACGTCGACGGCCGTCGGATCGAGCCCGACTACGTCGTGATCGCGACGGGATCGAACGTGGCCATTCCGCCGATCCCCGGCATTGAGGACGTCCCAGTCGGGACAAGTGCCGACGTCCTCGACCGCACCAAGTTCGGCGACTCCGCGATCGCGCTGGGACTCGGATACATCGGGCTGGAACTCGTCCCGTACCTGACCGAGGCCGCCGACATGGATCTGACTGTCGTCGAGGCGCTCCCCGACGTCCTCGAGGAGGCCGACGAGCCCTTCGGCGAGGAACTGCTCGACTACTACAAGGCGCACTTCGACGTCGACGTGCTGCTGGACGCCGAGGGCCAGCACGTCGAGCAGACAGCGGACGGCGGCGTCCGGATGACCGTCGACGCCGGTGGGGAAACGCACACGGTCGAAGCCGACGAACTGTTCGCTTTCACCGGCCGCGAGCCGGCACTCGATCGGCTCGGCATCGAGAACACGTCTCTCTCGCCAGGCGAGAGCTGGGTTGCCGACACGATGCAGGCCGCAGGCGACGACCGGGTGTTCGTCGTCGGGGACGTCAATGGCCGCGAACCCATCCTCCACGTTGCCAAGGAGGAAGGGTTCACCGCCGCGGACAATATCCGCCATCACCGTGACGGCGACACCCTCGAGGAGTACGAGAACGTCCACCACCATGTCATCTTCTCGGGGCTTGGCGTCCTCCCCTATGCCCGCGTCGGCCACTCGGTCGAGTCGGCCGAGGCTGCCGGCCTGGACTTTGTGACAGCTACCCGCGACGCCTCCAGCGACGGCGTGTTCAAGACGAAAGACGTTGCCGACGGACTCGCACGACTCGTCGTCGGCACCGACGGCACGGTCCTGGGGTATCAAGGGCTACACTACCATGCCGACGTGATGGCCAAGACGATGCAACTCGCCGTCGAGATGGAACTCGACGTCCGGGAGATCCCCGACCGGGCCTACCACCCGACGACGCCCGAAGTTCTCGACGGCCTCATCGGCGATACGGCGGCAAAACTCGACTGACCTCCATCCCGGTGGAGCCGGGGGTGGTGTATTCCATGACATGGGGCAGGATCGGCGTCGAAAAATGCGTTCGGCAGGTGAGTGAGCTGATTGTCGCTCAAAGACGGTTCTCTTCCAGAACTGGTCGGACACCATGATGATCGTGCTTTCCGGATTGTTCTCACGTTCATCGTTGGTGATTGCGACGACGCAAAGGCATTCGTTAGACTGAAATATAGGCTATTGTACCATTTGGGATATGCCCTCCGTGACACGTCGTGGAGCCCTCGCCGTCCTCGGAAGCGTCGTTGGCGGCATCGCTGGCTGTGCCAGTCTCCGCGGGAAAGAATCGCCCCCGATTCAGCGCTCGTGGCATACGGGAATTCACGAGTGCTCATCCGTCGCCATGACCGCCACAGGCCATCTCCTTGCTGGCTGGCACGGTCCGTTCCGCGACCAGCCGATCGTCGCTGGCCTGGATCGCACCACCGGGGAAACCACGTGGACGGTGACAGTCGGGAAAGGCAAAAACTCACCCATTGGTGTCGATGGCGGCCAGGCCTATGCCATTTCGAAGGCCGAAACGATGATCGCCGTCGATGCAGCCGCTGGTGACACCATCTGGCAGCGCCCGCTTGCTCCGATCGACGATGCTGACCCCGGCGTCGTCGAGTTTGCCCCGATTCCCCTCGGCGACCGTCTTGTGGTCCCGATCTCCGGCACCGAAGATGACATCCCGGATCGGTTGGTCGTGGTCGACCGCGCCGACGGTGAGACGCGTTTCATCCACCCATTGCCCGCGTCGCTGTCGGGTGCTCCTGGCGCGACAGCAAATGGGGTGATTGCACCCCTCGTCGACGGCCGTGTTCTCTTCCTCGATCGGACTGGGGCGGTCGAATGGACTCGCGAGATTGGGGCGGCGCTCTCAGCCGTGAGTGCTGTTGATGGGGCTGCATATCTCGGTGCCGCCACGGAGGAACTACTGGCGATGGACGCCACGACTGGGAGCGTACTGTGGCGTGGCCAGTTGTCAAATACCGTGTTCACTCGTCCGCTAGTGGCCGATGACCGCGTGTACGTTGGTGGTGCCGACTACACTCTCCGGGCGTTCGACACGGTCTCGGGCCAGCAGCTGTGGCGCGATGACCTCGGGAACGCCGTGACGCACGGCCCACTGCCGGTCGGTGATCGCCTGGTGACGCTGGTCGGCGGGAACCACCGCATCCGTGGCTCAAGCGGCACTATCCCGTTCGACCCGACCGTTCTCTATGTCCACGAACAGGACGGGACACGTGTCCGGACAGTTCCGCTTGATGGGCGGCCCTTCGAGGACGGCGGCGGCGTGGAGTGGGCACAGGCAGCTGGCGAGACCGTCTATCTGGGACAAACGTTTGGTCTGACACGGCTCGCCCCGGAGGCGATTACCGATGCGTGAACCCGACACCGCTGGCGATACACAGAACTCTCGACAGCCCGCAACCAAGCGAGAAGGCAGCCGGTACTACTCTCGCCGTCAGGCCCTCGTCTCGCTTACGTCGGTTGGGACGCTCGCGCTGGCCGGGTGCAATCTCCAGTCGGTGATGACAGGTGTGCAACCACTCTGGGAACGGGATTTCTCGTCTGCGATGGCCGCGGGCCCGCCAGCCGCGACTGATGAACACGTTGTCGTCGGTGGACAGGATACGCAACTGCACGCGTTCAGTGCTGACGGGGAGCGAACCTTTCGCTTCGAAACCGGTGGCCCGATCGAGGCACGACCGGCTGTCCCTGCATCGGGTGGACCGGTACATGTCCACAGCACTGACGGTGACCTCTACACGGTCGGACTGTCGGGGGCGAAGCTATGGCATGTGGAGGGCCAGGCACAGAACAGATGGCTCGATCGTCAGGGCCCGTTGCTGTTCGGCACCGCTCGGGACGGCCGTGGAGTCACCGGCTACGATGCGCGTGATGGTACACGTCGTTTCCAGCTGTCGGGCCAAGCCGATCCGTACCCTCCCTCTCCGTTCAGTAGGTCCCCCACGCTCAGTGGGTCGGTGTGCCTCCTTTCGGCTACGAACTCGGATGGAGACGAGAAGCTGGTGGCGCACGCTCCGAGGTCTGGTGAAGTGCTGTGGGAGTCGAAAGCTCGCGATGGGTCTCCCTCCGTCGTAGCTGCGGATGAGTGGGTCCTCACGGCGTATTGGCGGAGTGACTCATATTCTACCGTGTGCATGCGCCGGGCCAGCAATGGCCATATCCGATGGCAGACTGCGGTTGCTGGCGACGTCTCCAGTCATTTTGGATCGCCACTCTGGCTTGGCGAGCACGTCTATGTGCAAAGTAGCCGTGACGAACGTCCGGATGAACTCGTCGCCATCGACCGTGCGGATGGATCCATTCAGTGGCGTCGAAGCGTCGGATACGAACTCGAGAGGGTGACGCCGACTTCTGCGGGCGTCTTCGTTGCGAGCTCGGTCGTTGACCCCGACGGCGGTATCTTGGTTCGGCTGGACGCTTTTTCCCTCGATGGCACCCGGCGATGGCAGACGACGACTGATGTCCACATCGGCGGGACAGTTCAATCGCTGGGGCGTGTCGGTGGGGTTCTCTTTGTTGCCAGCGACAACGAAATCGCTGCCTATGACCCTGACAGCGGTTCGCGTCGGTGGCAATACAACCCGGAATCCTCGCAGATTGGCGTGTCGGCGGCTGATGGTGCGCTGTACATTTCACACAGAGATACCGGGGGCCTGGCGCGATTGCCAACGGATTGATCCAGGAGTACTCGATTATCTGGACCAGATTGTAAGTCGGACATCATCTACCAATGACGCGACGACGCCGAGCGTGCGCGATCCTGGTACGGCGAATTTCGAGAACTCGTCTAATGTGTGTGGTTCAATGGCGCGCTATCGTCCCCTACGTGCCCGACGCCGGAAGAAATTCGTCAGTCGTCCGCGGCTGCTTCGTCGCCCGCACCCGCTTCGACGGCCGCCTCGGCTTCGATGCTCGGGGGATACTTGCCCCGATCGAGTTTGAGATCCGACTGCGGGCGGGCCATGCAGGTCAGCGCGTAGTTCTCTTTCTCTTCCTCGGTCAGTCCCCGGGCAGCCGGTTGGGTGACCTCGCCCTCGACGATCTTCGCCGAACAGGCGAGACACATGCCGACCCGGCAGGAGTACTCCTGGGCGATCCCTTCGTCGAGACACCGGCTCAGAATAGTGTCCGTGTCCTCGACCTGGATGATTTCCCCGGTGCCCACAAACTCGACGGTGTATTCAGCCATAGGGTGGCGTACGCAAGTCCCCGACAAAACTCTTTATGGGATCGACGGGGGTGGCATCTACGTTCAACCAAAAAAACATATGGTTTGACGAGAGAAATTCTTTATATGCCGCCTGAAATATCCCGGCGAGCGGTTCTCGGTCTCGGTGGTGCCGCAGTCGGTGCCGGGCTCTTGGGTGTGGGCCTGACGAGTGGATCCGAGACGGAATCGACGGTTCCGATATTCGTCGAAAACCGCGCCGACAGTGAGTATACAGTCGTTGTTATCATCGATCTTCTGGAAGAACTCGCTACGAAGACGGTCACTGTCGCTCCCGGGAAGCGCTCATTTGCACTCCGAGTCCCGGAGGGCGAGTTCGGACTCACAGCCGACTTGGCGAACGGCGAGAGTGGATTTGATTCCACGGTGCCATCGCCGGAGGAGGACTTTTATACGGAGACGGGATTCTTCGTCGTGGTGACGGAGGCGAACGGGCACGAGCGCCGATTGTGGATCGAAAACGCCAACGGCGACTGGCATTCGAACTGATAGCGGACAATCTCGGACGGCGATCACGGTCCTCGGTGATTAGATGTCTTCCACTATCGTCGTTTGGTCCTGTCTGGTGTTTCGGTAGTCATATCGGGAGTCGAGACCACCACAGACAGCGTGAAAGCCCCGAGCCGTTCGAGTCGGGGGACCGCGACTGCGCTCCTCACTACGTTCCGGTGCTTATCGGGTCCGCCTTCCCCGAACGACTCGCCCCTTTCAGTCCCACCCACGTCTCCTGGTTGAGAAGCCTATACGGGTGGGACTGAAAGGGGCCGGGCACTCGTCGAGCGAGAACCCGCAAGCACGCCGTAGGCGCGCGCAGCGCGGTTCGCAGCCGGCGAGTGCCCGGGGGCTTTCACGCTGTTTCCATTCACCATTCTAACTATCCAACGCGATATCACTCATGATCGCTGCCCAAGCGCAAAGAGTTAACCCCGTCCGGCGTTGACCGGAGTCCATGACCACCGCCGAGTATGACGCTGTCGTCGTGGGAGCCGGCGTTTCCGGTTGCTACGCGGCGGCGACCATGGCCGAGGAGGGCCTCGACGTGGTGATCGTCGAGCGCAAGTCCGAATCGGAGGCCGGCCACATCGCATGTGGGGACGCACTCAAGGGAGCTAGCAACTTCCCCGAGGCGATCCCACGCTCGCAGATCGAACCGTCGATCACCAACTCGGTCGTCGACCACGGCCACTTCGAACTACCGAGTGAGGGCACCGCCGTCGACATCCCCGTCCCGGGTGAACTCGCCGTCATCGACCGCCTGCAGTTCGGCAAGTTACTCATCGAAGGGGCAGAAGACGCGGGCGTAACCTTCCACTACGACACCGTCGTCAACACGGTGCTCCAGGACGGCGCGCGCGTCACCGGGCTCGAGGCGATCCGCAAGGGCGATCCGGTCACCTACGAGGCCCCGGTCGTGATCGACGCCGCCGGCGCGCTGTCGATCCTCCAGGACGAGGCCGATCTCGCCGACGCGACCTTCGACACCAACGTCACCTACTCACAGTTCAGCTCCGGGTATCGGGAGATCATAGAGGTCGAGGAACCCGTCGAGTGGCACGACGCGCTGGTGCTCAAACCCACCGAGCGATCGGCGGGCTATCTCTGGTACTTCCCGCGGACGGAGACGGAGATCAACGTCGGGCTGGGCTTTCAGATGGGCGAGGAACCGATGGAACTCGTCGACGCACTCCGCCGGGACATCGAGAACCGCGCGGAGTTCAAAAACGCCACTGTCAAGGACAAACTCGGCGCGGCGATCCCGACTCGGCGGCCCTACGACTCCGCGACGGCCCCCGGGTTCATGGCGATCGGGGACGCCGCAGCCCACGTCAACCCGACCACCGGCGGCGGGATCGCCGGCGCGGCCTACGCCGGGAAGTACGCTGCTGACCAGGCCATCGAGGCCGTCGAGGACGGCGATCCCTCCGAGGCAACGCTGTGGCGGTACAACGAGCGCGTCATGGAGCACTTCGGCGGCCGCTACGCCGCCCTGGACGTTTTTTTCAAGCAGAAGACGGCATACGAGATCGACGACCTGACGGGCATGCTTGCGAGCCTCCCGATGACGAAACTCTCCGAGGCGCTGTACTCGGGCTCGGCCGACCTGAGCTGGTCGCTGAAGCTCAAGACGGCCCTCAAGAGTCGTGGCCACTGGGGCACGATTCTGGACCTCTATCGAACCAAACGCCACGCCGACGAACTCCTCGAGCACTACGAGGCATATCCGGAGTCACCGAGTGGCTTCGAGGCCTGGCAGGATCGGCGTGACGACCTCATCCAGGACGTCTACGAGACGACCGGGGCCGAGGCGAAGTACTGACTGCCGTCTGCGCACTTCTGGACAGCCGCCGGGTCCCGGCCCGTGGCGACTTTCAGGCCTTCTGCTCGCCGATCGCCAGGATCGCGTCGGTGAGGACGTCGACGCCGATCCCGATCGACGTCTCGTCGACGTCGAACGTCGCCGTATGGTGACCTCCCGGGTGATCCGTCCCGATTCCGACGAAGGTCGCTTCGCCGCCGTGCTCCTGAACGCGACGCATGAGGTACGTGGCGTCCTCGCTGCCGCCGAGTTCACCCCGTTCGCGTCGGGACGCCACGCTGTCGACAGTACCTGCGACGTCATAGACGAGCCGCCGAAGTTCCGGGTCGGGATCGGCGCTCGGGGCCTGGGCCCCCCAGTCGACGCTTCCCTCGCAATCGTGCATCTCCGCGGCCGATTCGATGACCGTCTCGGCGCGTTCGCGCATGTACTCTCTCAGCTCGGTCGTTCCGCCGCGAACTTCGCCCTCGATGTACGCCGACTCGGGAATCACGTTCGAGGCCGATCCGCCGCCGACGTTCCCCGCGTTGACTCGCGTCGCGCCGTCGGTGTGTCGCGGGATCGCGTAGAGGTTCCCGACGGCCGTCGTCATCGCCTGGACGGCGTTGCGGCCGTGATCCGGGTGACCGCCGGCGTGGGCCGATTCCCCCGCGAACTCCGCCCGGAAATTCGAAACGGCGAACATGCCCTCGATCCCGGCGACCACCCCGCCGGTCGGGTAGTCCAGACCGATGTGGATCGCCAGCAGTGCGTCCACGTCGTCGAGGTGACCACTCCCGGCGATTGCCCGCCCGCCGCCGATAACCTCCTCGGCGGGCTGGAAGATGAGTTTCAGCGTTCCCTCGAAATCGCTGTCGGCGATGGCTTCGAGGACGCCGACGCCGATGGTAGCGTGAGCATCGTGCCCACAGGCGTGCATCGCGTCGTCGTGATCGGGACGGAACCCTTCGGCGACGGGTGCGTGTTCGGGATCGCTCGATTCGGTTCGCGGGAGTGCGTCGATGTCGACCCGCAACCCGACCGTCGGCCCGTCCCCCCGCCGGAGGACGGCGATCGCACCCGTCTGTCCGCTGTCGAGCCGGTCGAGGGTCGCCTCGTCGACGCCTGCCTCGCTCGCGCGTTCCCGCCACCGGGCGAGTTCGTCGTGGTCCGGGACGCCGGCTCTGGCGGCAGTGTCGAGAGCCTCGGAGCCGACGAACACCTCGTCGACACCGATCCGTTCGATCTCCTCGAGGATGCGGGCTGTCGTGTAAAACTCCCGCCAGGCCGGTTCTGGGTGCCGATGAAGATCACGTCGAAGTTGCTTGAGATGCTCTGGGGTTTCGGTCATACGTCCGCAGAAACGTTTGTGCTATGTAAATCGCACGCGCTGTCGTCCCGTAATCGCCCCCTCTTCACCGACCGGCACCGCGGCGCTGCTCGACCGACACCTCGATGTGGACGCGCTCGGGGAACTCCCACTCGGCGACATCGCGGGCGAACTCGTCGTGCCCGATGATCTCGACCGTCCGGGTGAACACTGTGTAGTGCCAGGGGTCGAGTCGGTTGCCGTCCGCACTGAGGTCCGCCGATTGGGGAACGCGAAGCTCCTGGGGGGCCTGGGGATGGGGGCCTTTCAGTTCCACGCCCTTCTGCTCGGCGGCCTCTTTGATCTCGGTCACTACGTCTTCGAGGACGTAGCGATCCCCGCTTTCGACTGTCAACGTCATGACGAACGGCATCTCGTCTTCTGGGTCCGCGGCCGACGGGGAAAAACCCATTCCTTTGGGGCGCTCAAGCGATCGATTTCGGCCTTCGTCTCCGGACAAATTCCTGTTATATACCCATCACTATTGGGTGTGCCGGGCGGTACTGTTTGCGTCTGTCGGTTCCTGGCTTCGATATGCTCTTAAGTTCCGCATGACTAGATGTCGGTAATGATCGAGGCCACGAGCGCGGGAGCCATCCTCTTTCGCGATACGCGTGGCCAGCGGGAGTACCTGCTGCTCAAGAGCCGCCCGGGGGACTGGGAGTTTCCCAAAGGCGGCGTCGAGGGCGAGGAGGAACTCCAGCAAACCGCCATCCGCGAAGTGAAAGAGGAGGCCGGAATCGACGACTTCCGGCTCATCGACGGCTTCCGTGAGGAGTACGACTACGTGTTCGAGGCGAACGGCAACACCATTCACAAGACCGTTCACCTGTTCATCGCCAAATCCTTCGAGGCGAGTGCCGAACTCTCCACGGAGCACCACGACCACCAGTGGCGCGACTACGAACAGGCGAAAAACACCATCACCCAGGATGGCCCCCGGGAGATCTTCGAGGAGGCCCACGACTTCATCGACGAGAAAGACGTCTGAAGCGGCCGGCGTCACCCCCGGAAGCGGGGCGACCTCGTCCGCGAGCGACGTCGCGTCGGTAGCTGCCGGCTCTCGATCTCATCGGCATCATCCTTGGTGGGATCGTCGTCCACTTCGCTCTCAAGGCGACGGAACGGTTCGAGCAGCAACGAGATCGCGACATAGCCCAGACCGACGAGCATAATCACCAACAGTAGCAACGCCGGCGTCGGGTCCAGAGTGAACTCATAAAACATTGCATCCACCTGTAGCACGATGGCAGCCAGGAGTGTCGCGATGATGGCGAGCCAGCGCTTGACTCCACGGACGTGTCGGGCAAGCACTTCGATATCAGCGGGCATATGTCTCCGCTCGACTGGTTCGGTTTTATGAACAACGATATGCTATTTACGGCAACTCGCTGTCGGACTGCTCGTGATTGCAGGGGAACCGCTCACGATTTCTTTGCGGCGACTGCACTGATGAGGACAGCCCAACCCGCCCCCGATCAGGGGGACACTTCAGTATCTGGTGGCTCCCGGAACAAAGACACAATGAGATAGATCGGGCCGCCCAACAGCGTCCCGAAGACGGTCACCAGCAGCGGTGCGCCCAGCCACGTGGGTGCTGCATTGAGATCGGACAGCGTGCCCAGGGTCACGCCGGCCAGCAGGATCGCAACGACGACGAGCCATCGTTTGATCGATCGCAACTCCCGGTGGACGGCATCTCGGTCGTCAGGGACCATATTCCGGAAACCCACGTCAGTTGACAAAACCGTGACGGTCTGGCTCTGTCCGCCGGAACCGTCCCGCCGCGCGAGGACGACAGCGGGTTCGTCCTCGGGATTTGTGTCTCTCTGTGAGTCAATCGCGCTTGGGTCCCCGACGATGAATGCAAGCGGTTGGTGGAATAGGGCCGATATCGACCGATCAGTTGATCAGCGCCAGGATGACGAGGACAGCACCCATGGCCGAAATGATGATCCCGAGAAGGATGACAGTTGTTGGGAACAATTCCCACATTCGGTTGTCGTTGGGCGGCTCGTACTGACTGAAATCAAACAGATACCCGGCTGCCACTATGGCCATGCTGAGGGCGACCACGATTTGACCGGCGGTTAAGATGGTTGAGTCCGCCCGTAGCCAGGAGCCGAGAGCCAGCAGGGTGTTCCCGAGCGCGATCCCACTGAACCCGACAATCAATCGCTGCTTGTCGTTCATATTGATAGCTTTACTCGTCCAATCAAATACGTTGTGCTGGGGCGGGTTCGTTTTCGGATCCGTTCCTGGTATTTCTCGACGGGACGCGCGGTTCAGCGGCTTTCTTTCTTCGATTCGTGTGACCTCCCATCCGAAAATCCGATAGTTTTATCAGCCATTAATGAAATTCGATCTGTATGACGGGGGAGGGGGACGAACTGTCTGATCGGTGGTGTCGGGTGCTCGAATACGGGTTTTTCCTGCTGTGGGTGCTGACGATCGCCGCCGGTGGCATTTTCAGCTACGTTTCGATGACCTCCACGGCGGCGAGTGGATTCGGCACGATCAACACGTCCGTGTTTCCCGAACCGATCGCCTCGATCAGTGGCTGGCTGTTGATCGCCTTGCCGCTGTACGGCGTGCTGTATCACATCATCGCCGCGGTCGGGTTGTACGCCGACGCCAGCAAACTCCATGCAGCCGAGCTCGACTGGTATCCGTTTCCAATCCTCTATGCCGCCGGCGGACTTGCCCTTTCGGCGCTCGTCGTCCTGCCGTACCTCCGGAAGCGCTACGAGTATCTCCCGCCGAATTCATCGTCCCGGCTCTGGTTCCCGATCGTCATGTTCTGTGTCAGTGGGGGGTTTTTGGCGCTGGTCGGCTTCGGGATCGGTGGCCTGGACGTCACGGCGACACTCGTGTTGCTGGGGTTGGGTCCGCCACTGGCGTTGGCTGTGTATCACGATGCCAAACGCGTCAACGCGAGAACCGACTGGCAACCGAACCCGATCACGTACTTCATGTCCGTGCTGTTCACGACGGTCCTGTTGGTCGGCCCGTACCTGATCGGCGGACTCTACATTTATAAACGCCGACAGGTTGCGTGACTTGGGACCTCTCTTGTCCAGTGGGCATCGAAACGCCTTCGACAACGCCGTTCCTCGCTCGATCCGTGAGCGGCCAGGACTATCACGCCGAGTTCGACTTCGAACTGCGGGTCTGTCAGTGGGCCGAGCGTGCCTGGCCGCCGGGCGGCGACCGCGAGAACCCACTGGTCGTCGCCCGGCAACTCGGCACGAAACGCCGCCGCTGGGACACGATCGTCTTCGAATGTGATCCTGACGGCCTCCGTCAGCGTGCCGAGTTCGGCGAACGCGCCCTCGACTCGGATCTACTCGACGTCATCCCGCATGCGCCCGCCGAGTGGACCTACTACCGCGATGCACTCCCCGATCCCGGCTATCCCTGGCGGTACGTCCGGGAGGCGATCCACCGGGCGGCCGACCGCGACATTTTGGACGTCCGAAAGAACGGCGGGAAGATCGAGATCCGCCGGAAGTCCGTGTATCCGTCATGGGTCGAGCGCGTGATCGCGATCGAGAACAAACCGGATCTCGACGCGAGTGCGGCGCGCCACCTCGCCCCCCAGATCGAACGCGACGTCGCGATGGGACTGGCCGACGAAGTGTGGGTCGCCACGGCCGAGACGGGCGAGCGGATCGAACCCGCGTTACTGGAGAACGTCCCGGTCGAGGCCGGCATCCTCGTCGTCGATCCATCGGCTGGCGATGCCGATGTCGCCTGGAACCCCCGGACGCTCGACCCGTCGAAACCTGGCGTCCGGATTCTCGACCGCCCCTCGGGTGGCGACCACGACGCCTCGGCTGCGCGTTTCGAGTACGTCGACCCGGAGTGGAAGGCACAAAAACGCCGAGAGATCGCCGAACGCGCCTACGAACGCGGGTGGCGAAGTTACGTCGAGTCGATGCGGCCCGACTGTCGACACTTCGAGCTGAGTTGGGAAGAGCCCGGACCGACCCCGTTCTGTGCCGCCAAGGACCGACGGCAGACTGCCGCGGAGTGTCGTGGCTCGTGTAGTGAATTCGAACCCGAACCGCCAGTCTGGCGGACGAAGGGATGGCCGATCGAGGGTGGGCCGGGTGCGGTGATCAAGCGACTGCTGGCACAACGGCGTCGGCGTCAGCGCCCTGGCATGAAGTAAGTCAGAAACGCAGCAGGGACTTTACTCGCGCTTTTCGACCGTGAGTTCGTCACGTTCGACAGCCAGTCGATAGGTCGGGACAGTCGTGCGAATCCGTTCGAGAATCCCCTTGTCGGTCAGGCTGCCGAGTGCGCTTCGGACGTCGTCGACTGACGGATCTTCCCCGGCCTCACGAACGTCTTGCAGCACTGAAACGACGCTCTGGGGTTCCGCTTCGGGGCCGGCGATCACCTCCAGCACACGGCACTGTAACGCCGAGACGTGGACTGTCAAGTCGTCGTTTCCTCCCTCGACCAGTCCCTCGCGCTCGACGAGTTCGGCCGCCTCCGGCGTCGCACGGATCAGGCTGTCCTCGTCGCGATAATAGTACTCACCGAGGTCGGATTCGAGCACCTGGTGGACTTCACTGCCGCTCTCTAAGTCCCACTCCCCCTGGAGTTCGGCATTTTTCGTCGGCTGGAGGGCGACTACGTCAGCCAGGCGCTGTAGGGCCTCATCGGAGAGCGTCATCGACGGTGATTCGCCCACACGGTATTACAGCCTTCTGGATTCGATCCGTCCCAGCGGTCTGTCTCGCGTAGCCACTCACAACTCGGCGAGCGTCTGGGCGACGTCGTCCCAGTGGCTGCCCTGCCAGAAGTACTGGCTGCAGTCCCGACACTGCCAGACCGACTCGGCGTCCGGGCTGGGGACCGACGCCGGCGTCGGTTCGTCGGCCGTGACCGCATCGAGGTGACCGTTGCACGTCCCGCACCGTACGGGTGGCGTCGCGAGTGTCAGTTCGTATCCGGCGTCCTGCAACTCGCGCAACTGCTCGTTGACGTCGCGGGATACAAGCAACAGGCTGTCCGCTGCCCGCATCGCGAGCTGTCGCTCCCGGGTGAGCAGGGTGCGGTCTTCCGCGTCGGCAATCGCGAGCAACCGGTCGTCGGCTTCGACGCCGCGATCGAGTGCGTAGGCGGCGTCGTACCCGCACATCCGCAGGTACGTCGCGAGTTTCCCGAGCATCGCGTCCACCAACAGCCGATCGGCCATCTTCGCAGTGACTACGGACTCTGGCTGAAAAAGGCCCGCGGCCGTCACCGCCAGGGATACCGTCGCCCGCCCCCACCGCCGCGCACTCCCCCGATCAGTACAGTTTTGTGGCCGGGCGGTGATTGCCGGAGCATATGCCGCGGAACCAATACGACGACTGCTGGCTCCGATACGACCGCGTCAGTGAGGACCAACGCGAGTCGTATCGCCGCCGTCTCAAACACGCCTACGTCGCCGAGGAATCCCCCGAGTGCAGTGCTGTTCGGGACGAACTCCGGGAGGCGATCCCCGGGCTGCTCGGCGAGGACGTCCACCTCTGGCAGCACCGCCCGGAGACGGTCGATGGCTTTCTCGCAATCGGGACGCCCGGCGACATGGAAGTCATCGCCGAGTCGATCCCCGACGGCGCGGTCGACGACCTCGACGACGACGGCTATCTGATCCGATCCGTCGAGTACGAGGGCCAGGACTGCCTGGTCGTCACGAGCGGGGCCGATCAGGGCCTGGTCTATGGCACCTTCCACCTCCTTCGACTGCTGAACATGGGCGAGGCCATCGACGAAATCGACGTCCGGGAGGAGCCGGCCTACGCCAACCGGGTGATCAACCACTGGGACTGCCCGTTCCGCCGGACGGTCGAACGGGGCTACGCCGGCGAGTCGATCTTCGACTTCGATCGCCTGCCCGATCTCCGCGATCGCTACGAGGACTACGCCCGCCTGCTGGCCTCCCTGGGCATCAACGGCGTCGTCCTCAACAACGTCAACACCGAGTACTACCCCCGGGGTAGCACGAACGAGGCGTCCCAGGAGTTCGACGGGTGGCGACTTCTCGAATCGCGGCGACTCGAGGACCTCACCAGCCTCGCATCCGTCTTCCGGCGCTATGGCATCCAGATCTACCTCTCTGTCAACTTCGGCGCACCGAAGCGCATCGGCGACCTCGACACCTTCGATCCCCTCGACGAGGACGTTCGGCAATGGTGGCGCGAGAAGGCCGACGAGATTTACGATCTCATCCCGGACTTCGGTGGGTTCCTCGTCAAGGCCGACTCCGAGGGCCAGGACGGCCCCTACAACTACGACCGCGATCACGTCGAAGGGGCCAACGCCCTCGCGCAGGCTCTGGAACCCCACGGCGGGCGCGTCTGGTGGCGGGCGTTCGTCTACGGCTCCCACGAGGATCGCGCCATCCAGGCCTACGACACCTTCGAGCCGCTGGACGGCGATTTCGCCGAGAACGTCACCGTCCAGGTCAAGAACGGCCCGATCGACTTCCAGCCCCGCGAACCCGTCTCGACGTTGTTCGGCGCAATGCCCGAAACCGACCTCGGCCTGGAACTCCAGATCACCGGCGAGTACACCGGCCAGGGCGTCCACGCGACCTCCCATCTCCCGATGTGGAAGGAGATCCTCGAGTTCGACACGCACGCGGACCGCCAGGAGTCCCGCGTCCAGGACTTCTTCCGCGGCGACGGCGAGGGCGTCGTCGGCGTCACGTCCATCGGCGAGGACCACACCTGGACCGGCCACTATCTCATGCAATCGAACCTCTACGCCTTCGGACGGCTGATCTGGGATCCCGATCTCGACAGCGAGACGATCACCGACGAGTGGATCACCCAGACCTTCGGAGCCGACGAGGAAGTCATCGAGACCGTCCGGGAGATCCTGCTGGACTCCTGGGAGGCCTGCATCGACTACGAGACCGGCGGGCTCGGCCTGCTCCACATGATGCACAACGGCCAGGAGTACCTCGAAAACCACTACCTCCCCTCCCCCGGCGAGTGGCCGGGCTATCACGGGGCCACCGAGGAGGGCATCGGCTACGATCGGACCTCGACCGGCAGCGGCTACGCTCAGCAGTTCCGCGACCCCGTCGCCTCGCGCTTCGAGGACGTCGAGACCTGCCCCGAGAAGTACCTCCTGTTCTTCCATCACCTCCCGTGGGATCACGAACTCGAGGACGGCACCACGGTAATCCAGCGCCTCTACGACAACTTCTACGACGGCGTCGAAGAGGCCGAGCGCCTCCGTGACTTGTGGCTCTCCCTCGAAGGCAAGATCGACGACCGGCGCTTCGAGCACGTCGCGACGCGCTTCGACGAGCAGGTCCACCAGGCCGAGAAGTGGCGCGACGTCATCACGGGGTACTTCTACGACTTCGCGGAGATCGAGGACGAACAGGGTCGCGTTCCCTGAGGACTGCTGTCAATCAGTGATTGACCGACAGCACGACGGTTGGCCTACAGTGCGCTTGATTAGTATACATAGATCATCAGTGAGGGGTCGCTTCCTGTCGCACTGCCGCGAAACGCCTGCCTCAGTGCGCTTTTGATCACGACAAAGCCGAGTGAGTACCGTCCAAATCAACTCTGACAGCTGATTGCTTCGGGTGGATCGGAAAGATCTGCAACGAGGGTCACTGTCGTTCCGAACACGTCTTCGGATTTCTGCCAGATGAACGATGGAAGGACACACTCACCATCGAAGTCGTCTCTTCCAAGGTCGATTGTTCTCCGTTGGCCGTCTACACGACTGTGAACGACGATGGTCTCGGACTTCTCGGGGAGATCGGGCACGATGGTTTCAGTGTTCGTTTGACCGTTGTCCGGTGCTGGCCCGATCTCGTGTGATTCCCAGTATACCCTCTCGCCATCGGATTCGACGATCACATCGAACGCGACCGCTGTTGACGTTGTGTTCACCAGGGAGACGCCACCGAGCGTGACGTCAGGAGGTCCACCGGGCAACGAACACCCGGTGAGGGCCCCGATAGAACCAGTACTGAGTGCCAAGAAACGACGCCTGGTTGGAGGGTTCACGGAAATGAGATTATCAGACCGGACTCATAATTTATTCGGTTGAATCGATGCTATAGATCAACTCAGGACGGCCGTGGCTGGCAGCCTGTTACCGACGCGTTCAATGAGACCATTCGGACTGTATATTGGGAATTTGCCGTCCGTGCAGCTGTTTCCCCGATAGGAATATCAGCGCGTCTCAGAACCCGTAGAGTTCCTTCGGCCGGTCGTACGCCAGGTGATCGACGAGGTCCTTGCCGCGCTCCATCGACAGCTGGCCGCGATCGACCATCCGCCCGACGACGTTCGCGAGCGAGCGGCGGAACACCTCGAACCGAGAGTCATAGGAGACCACTTTCCGGGAGTCACTGACCATGCCGGCGTGGTTGGCAAGCAGGTCGATCGAGGCGACCTCCTCGAGTTGTTCCTCGATGCCCATCGGCGAGTCGTGGAACCACCACGCCGGCCCGATGGAGAGGTTCGGGTAGGCGCGGGCGACGACGGTCGCGCTGGGGTAGTGGGTCGGGTCGAGCGTGTAGAGGACGATCTCCATCTCGCCGTCGAAGGCATCGAGGAAGTAGTCGATGTCCTCGACGATATCGACGTCTTGGGTCGCGACGTCCCCGCCGGCGTTGATGCCGACCTCGTCGAACAGCGACTCGCGGTAATTCCGGACGGCTCCGACGTGCAGCTGGGTGACCCAGCCCGCTTCGGCGTTCAACTCGCCGATGAACTCGAGCATGAACGCCCAGAAGTCCTCGACCGCCGCTGGGTCGAGGTTCTCGCCACGCCGGGCGGCGTCGTAGATCTCCGCCGCCCGTTCCTCGCTGACGGGCTTGGAATGTGGGTTCGTGCCAGTCCCGATGTCACACGCCTTGCAGCCGTGCTCGCGGAAGTAGTGGTGTTGCTCTTCGAACGCCGAGAGGAAGCCATCGAAGGTGGAAACGTCACTCTCCGTGACGGCGTCGAGTTCCTCGACGAAGGTCGACCACTCGGCGTTGTCGATCTTCATTCCTCGATCGGGCCGGAACGTCGGGTGGAGTTCGACGTCCTCGACCTCCTCGGCGAATCGCTCGTGCGCTTGGAGTCGGGAGGTCGGGTCGTCAGTACTGCAGATGATCTCGACGTCCATCTCCCGGAGGACTGCCTGGGGGCGCATGTCGTCAGTCTGAAGTTGGGCTTTGGTCTCCTCCCAGATCTCGTCAGCCGTCTCCGGGGTGACTTCCTTGTCGATGCCAAAGCGGCGCTTGAGGTCGAGATGGAGCCACTCGTAGGTGGGGTTGCCGGCCATCATCGGCAGCGTCTCGGCCAGGGCGTTCCACTTCTCACGATTGGTGGCGTCGCCGGTGATCTTTGCTTCCGGGACGCCGCGCTTGCGCATGAGTTGCCAGATATAGTGGTCGGTCGCGCCCTCGACCGCCCAGATGTCGTCCCAGGTATCGTTCGCGAGGATATCGTCCAGATCGATGTGGTTGTGGGGATCGACGATCGGTCGATCGGCGATGTGGTCGTACAGGTCGAGCGCCGCGTCGGTCTCCAGTAAATAGTCGTCGTCGAGGAACGCCATGTCGTCACGTCCGACCCGCCAGCAGTAAGTAGTTACGAGATTCTCGCCTATTCCTCGACGGCCTCGAGCAGTCCCTTCATGTAGCCGACAGCGAACAGCCGGCCCATGTCGGTGTAGCCGGCCATCGTCTCCTCGCGGTCCTCCTCGCCGACCATCCGCGGGACGTGATCCGGCCGGATCGGCCCATCAAAGCCGACGTCGGCGTAGGTCTGCATGGTCGAGAGCATGTCCGTCGGCCCGTCGTCGTGCCAGGTCTCGGCGAAGGAGTCGGGCGTCCCCTCGACGTCCCGGAAGTGGACGAAGTGGATCTTCTCGGCGAGCGCCTCGATCGCCTCCTCGGTGTCGACTTCCATCGCCCCGAAGTTGCCCTGACAGAAGTTGACGCCGTGGTTCGGGCTGTCATAGAGGTCCAGAATGCGCTCGTAATCTTCGAGGGAGGTGACGATCCGTGGGACGCCACGGACCGGCGACAGCGGCGGGTCGTCCGGGTGCAGCGCCATCTTGACGCCGGCCTCCTCGGCGACGGGGACGACCTCGTTCAGGAAGTACTCCAGGTTGTCCCAGAGCTCTTCCTCGGTGATGCCGGCCTCGGGGTGGTCTTCGGCCTGCTCCATCCACTTGTGATCGTAGCCGATCCGCTTGGAGCCGCCGCGGCCGGGTAGCGAGTCGGAGGTTCGAATAACGCCCAGCGGGAGCTCCGTCCACACCCAGCTGTAGACGTCGATGTCGAGCCGGCCCATGTTCCGCAGCAGCTGCTTGACGGCCTCGATCTCCTCGTCGCGGCCCTCCTTACCCAAGACCGTCTTCTCCATCGGCGGGCGGTCCTCGACGACATCCAGCGAGAAGCCGTGGTCCTCGAAGCGGCTCTTGGTCTGCATCAGCGTGTCGTAGTCCCACCACTCGCCCTCGACGCCCCAGAAGCGCACGACGGCGGTGTCGACGCCGAGTTGCTTGGCGAAGGTCCAGCGCTCGTCGGGATGCGGCGGGAGCATCAGTGCTGTATCCATGACCGCGACTTTCGAACGTGGACAATTCTTTCTTTCGTTGTGGCCGTCGGTCCCGTCATCGAACGACGGCTCTCGGGACGGGCGAAATGCCAGCAGGGAGGCTGTATCGACGGCTTGAAGTGAGTAACTGGATTGCGATTAGACGAGGAAAACAATGACAGATCAATTTGAAGACAAGGCAGTTATCGTCACTGGCGCGTCCTCGGGGCTCGGGCGTGCGATCGCGAAACGCTTCGGGGAAGCCGGCGCGAACGTCACGAACGCGGACATCCAGCCGGACCCCCAGACCGGGGGGACGCCGACCCACGAGGCTATCAACGAGGCCGACAACGACGGCGAGGCCAAGTACGTCGAGACCGACGTCTCCTCGAAGGAGGATGTCCAGGTCGCCGTCGACGCCACTGTCGAGGAATACGGCAGTCTCGACGTGATGGTTAACAATGCTGGCGTGACTAAGATCGCCCCCGCCGAGGAGATGGACTTAGACGACTGGCGGTGGGTCATCGACGTCAACCTCACGGGCGTGTTCATCGGCAGCCAGATCGCCGGCCAGCAGATGCTCGAACAGGAGGATGGCGGCTCGATCGTCAACATGGCGTCGATGATGGGCGAGATGGGGCTCCAGAAGCGCTCGCCGTACTGCGCGGCCAAGGGCGGGGTCATCAACCTCACGCGGACGCTCGCCGTCGAGTGGGCAGCCGACGATATCTACGTGAACGCCCTCGCCCCGGGCTACATCTACACTGACATCACGGAACAGACCCAGGACTCTGCCGATTACTCCAACGAGGACATCCGCCGACGGACGCCGGTCGGTCGCTACGGGACGCCCGAGGAGATGGCCGAGAACATCCTCTTCCTGGCCCGTGACGATCACTTCGTCACTGGCGAAGTTCTCCACGCTGACGGCGGCTGGAGTGCCGACGGCTGGGGCTACCGGGAGTAGCGGCCCGTTCGACCGCTTCGTACCGGACTGGCGTCGCCTCGACGATCGATTCGATTTCTGTGTTCTGCTTGTGATTGCGTGGGTACACGTTCCGAAACGTTGAATGGTGCTACCCGAGCACGAAGGGACGTTACTCTCCATGACTGACTCCGATATCATTCAGGACTCGACGGCACCGACGGAACGCCGGATCGACGCGATACTCGCGGAGATGACCCTCGAAGAGAAGGCCGCCCAGTTGAGCGGGATTCCCCCGAAGCAGATCGGCGTGATCCCCGAGAAAGAGATGCTCGACGAGGACGGTGAGATCGACGATGACGTGGTCGAGGAGTATCTCGGAAACGGGATCGGCCACCTGACCCAGATCGCCAGTCAGGGACTGCTCGATCCCGAAGACGCGGCCGAGATGATCAACACCTTCCAGGAGTATCTCGTCGAGGAGACGCGGCTGGGCATCCCCGCGATCGAACACGAGGAGTGTCTGACCGGCTACCGGGGTCCTGGCGGAACCATTTTCCCGCAGTCGATCGGGCTGGCGAGTACGTGGTCGCCGGCGCTCGTCGAATCGATCACGGACTCGATCCGCAAACGACTTGCGGCAGTCGGCGCGGTCCAGGCGCTCTCGCCGGTGCTCGACGTCTCCCGGGACATGCGGTGGGGCCGCGTCGAGGAGACGTACGGTGAGGACCCACAGCTCGTCGGTGCGTTGGGTGCCGCTTACGTCTCGGGGCTCCAGAACGACGGCGACGGGATCGACGCGACGCTGAAGCACTTCGCGGCCCACGGAAGCGGTGAAGGCGGCAAGAACCGCTCGTCGGTCCAGATCGGCGAGCGCGAATTGAGAGAGGTACATCTCTACCCCTTCGAGGTCGCGGTTCAGGAGGCCGACGCCAGGGCCGTGATGAACGCGTATCACGACATCGACGGCGTCCCGTGTGCGAGTTCCGAGTGGCTGCTGACGGATGTCCTTCGCGGCGAGTGGGGCTTCGATGGCCACGTCGTCGCGGACTACTTCAGCGTGGACTTGCTCAAGACCGAGCACGGGATCGCCGACACCCAGCGCGAGGCCGGCGTTGCCGCACTGGAGGCAGGCCTCGATATCGAACTCCCGGCGACCGACTGCTACGGCGAGAACCTCGTCGAGGCCGTCGAGGCGGGCGAGTTGAGCGAGGCGACGGTCGACACCGCTGTCCGTCGAGTGCTCCGGGCGAAGATCGAATCCGGCGTCTTCGACGACCCGTACGTCGACCCGGAGGCTGCGTCCGAGCCGTTCGACACCGACGAGGGGACCGAGCTCGCCGCCCGGGCCGCCCGCGAGTCGATGACGTTGCTCGAAAACGACGATCTCCTGCCGCTCTCGCCCGAGGAACTTGACTCGGTCGCGCTCGTCGGGCCGCAGGCCGACGACGGCCGGGGCCAGGTCGGCGATTACACCCACGCCGCCCGCTTCGACACCGAGGAAGACGGCGATTTCGAGAGTGTCACACCACGAGACGCCCTCGAAGCCAAAGGCGAGACGGCCGGCTTCGACGTCGAGTACGTCGAAGGAGCCACCACGACCGGCCCCTCGACCGAGGGGTTCGACGCGGCCGCCGATGCCGTCGAAAACGCCGACGTCGCCGTCGCGTGTGTCGGCGCACGCTCGGACATCGACTTCGCGGACCGTGAGAACCCCGCCGAACTGCCCGACGTCCCGACCAGCGGCGAGAACTGCGACGTCACGGACCTCGAACTGCCGGGCGTCCAGGCGGAACTGATCGACCGTCTCGCCGAGACCGAGACGCCACTTATCGTCGTCCAGGTGAGCGGCAAACCCCACGCGATCCCGGAGATCGCCGAGACTGTCCCGGCCCTGCTGCACGCCTGGCTACCGGGCCAGGAAGGCGGCACCGCCATCGCGGACGTACTCTTCGGCGAGTACAACCCGAGCGGGCATCTGCCGGTGTCGATCCCCAAATCAGTCGGGCAGCAACCGGTCTACTACAGCCGCAAGCCAAACTCGGCCAACGAGGAGCACGTCTACATGGACGGCGAACCGCTGTACTCCTTTGGCTACGGGCTCTCCTACACCGACTTCGAGTACGGCGATCTCGAACTCGAGGAGGGAACGGTCGCGCCGATGGGCAGCCTGTCGGCGAGCGTCACCATCACGAACGCCGGCGAGCGGGCAGGCGACGACGTCGTCCAGCTCTACCAGCACGCCGAGAACCCGAGCCAGGCCCGTCCCGTCCAGGAACTGCTCGGCTTCGAGCGTGTCCATCTCGAACCCGGCGAGTCAAAGCGGGTCACGTTCACCTTCGACGCGACGCAACTCGCCTACCACGACTTCGATATGAACCTCGCTGTCGAGGAAGGTCCCTACGAACTCCGCGTCGGGGAATCCGCAGCCGAGATCGTCGACACTGCTGATTTCGAAGTTACGGACACGAAGGTCGTCCCGCGGTCCGCTCGGACGTATCTTACGGAGACGAGCGTCGAGAGAGTAGAGTAAATCAGCCGCCCCGGTCGACGGAAGCTTCTCATTTTCGACTGCGGTGAGCAGCCAGATCGCCATCACTCACAGAGACACTCGAATCCCTGTGACGAACGACCGACGACGAAGGCGTGAATCTCGCTCGCGAGTGCGTACGTTTCGTCGGCTCGGTCCGCCGCTGCGAGCCCGTCCTGGTAGTAGGTTTTTTTCCCGATGGTCGCGCCAGAGATCCGCCAGATCCTCGGCTGTCGATTCGGCGACGATCCCGGCGGCCGCTGCCTCGCGGTACACACCCGGGTGTGTGCCCGGCAGATCGGTAGGCTGCAGTGTCCCCCGCTCCAGCAATCGAAACTCGATCGATCGCTCGATGGCCACGAAGGACGCCTCGATCACGAGCGTGAAGTAGCCATCACGACGAAGCGACTCGGCACCGGCGAGCAACCGGCACGCTTTACGTAGCTGCAGGAGTGCAGCGTCTTCGACGTCGAGACCCTCTTCGATTTCCCGTGGTGGCCGATCGAACGCGGCTTGCACGTCGTCGATGAGCTGTTCGATACGGGTGCTACTCATCGGCGAACACCGCCTTGCGGATGGACTGCAGCCGATCGTCACCGTAGACAGTGAGGCCCTCTTCGAAGATATCCTGCAGTTTTTCTCCGGCCCGTTGGGCACTCGCGGCTGATTCGACGTACGGCTCGAAGTCGAATCGATCGCCGTGGAAACGCTCCTCACGGAGGGCAGCGACAACATCAGTCACTAGTCTTCTCGCCGTCGTTCGATCGCCTTCGATGACGACGAACAGATCGATATCACTCTGTCTGTCGGCGGTCCCCCGGGCGACACTCCCAAAGACGACGATCCCCACCAGGTCTTCGATGGCGTCGGCCCCCTCGACCGCCTCCCGGACTCGCTGGACGAACGTTCGCACCGGGGCGTGGAACCCGGGCTGTTCGATGGCGAGGATCGGGTCGTTTTTCCGGAGTCGCTCCGGGTCGATGGCGACGTAGTTCCGCTGTGGCGTTTCCCTGATGCGAACGACGCCGATGCTGTCGAGGAGATCGACAGCCCGCCAGACGGTCGATCGGGCGGCCCCGGTCACGTCGACGAGTTCGGCGATCGTGAATTCCGTCTCGTGAGCGTCCGCCAGGAGACGGAGTATCTGGTCAGCCGCCTCGATGCGGAAGACGTCGACATCGCTCTCTGGACGGACATCGATGCAGGCTTTTATCCCTTGTTTTGTATTCTCGGACACTATCCGGATTTGTACAACGAGGTATAAATAAATAGCGGCTGTGAGGGGTCGAACCGGACATGAGGGCCAGTGAGGGGAAAAATACGACGGAGCACCAAGCGCTCTGGAGGTCCGCGGCCGAGATCGTCGACACTGCTGAGTTCAACGTTACGAACACGAAAGTCCTGCGTACTGTCCTATGGCGGGTTGCTCCCCGCGTTGAGAGGTTCGTATGCGTCGGTGTGGTAGGCCACACGCCAGAGTTTGAGGACGGCACGGGTGAGGAGTGCCTCCGAAGACTGTGTGATGCAGGAGTCCTGGACCTCGTCAGGATCGGAACTCGCATCCGGCGGTGGGTGATGGTGTTCGAGTCCATTGACCCGTTTATATTCACTCCCGTGGGGATGGCTCCCCCAGCGGACGTTCACCCCGTCCGTGTCCGTATAGTGGAACGCGTAGTCTCCCCGTGTCGTCCATCGGATATCGATCCGTGCGCTGTCTGCCTCACCGAGTCCGTCGTCGAGAGTGACTTCGACACGTGACGGATCGAGATAGTCGTCGAGTCGGGCTGTCGCGAGCGGTTCCATCTCCTCGACGATATCCCGAATGGTGAGTAGTGCCGGGCGATCTATTGCTCCTCGAAGGCTATGCTGTTCCGGCTGATCGGTCGGCCCCGTCATGTCTCAGGCGGGAATGCTCTCGTCAGTCGAGCGATCGTCCTCGCCGACGAACTGCTCGGCGGTCCCGATCGAGAGGGCAGCGTTCGCGAACGCGAGGTTTCGACGGAGCGTCTTCCAGTCACGGACCGTTTCCGGATCGATCTCCTGCCCGGCGGAACCAGACTCGGACAGCGTTTGATTCGTCCGCTCGACGGCGAGTTCTTCCGGGGAATCGACGCCGTACTCGGTGCGGTACTCGTTGAGTCGCTCACGCATCTCGGTGACCCGCGTGACGAGTTCGTCAGTCGAGACGTGCTCGAGGATGTCCGCGGCCTGTTCGACGACGAGTGATTCCGGGGACCGGCAATACAGCGTGCCGCCATGCTCGCCTGGCGACGTCTCGACGAACCCCTCCTCGGCGAGCGTCTCGAGGTGTTTTCGCGCCGTCTTCGGGGTCGTTAGCGCGTCTTCGGCGACTGCATCGGCCGAGACCGGGGAGTACGCGTGGGCGACGACGTGCCGGATGCGTTCGTAGGGAGTCGTCTCGGCCTCCCATTCGTCTTCGACCACCTCGTTGACATCCGCGAACTCTTCCGGTTGACTTTGATCGTTCATGTGGACAGCTACTGGTTGGAGTAACATAGTCCTTCGGTACGGTTCTATACTCCCTTCACTCTTCGTTCCGGCATTCCTTCCTTCGAGATCTCTGTCGCTGGCCAGTCAGCAGTCGTAGGTTCGCGTCCCCTTTTTGACAGGGATTGACGTTGTGCTGTTGGCCACCGTCGAATTACCCGACAGCACGCTGATTTCAACCCCTGCCGTCTCGTTCACGGCGAGGGTTTCGTCGTCGTCCAGGATCCAGAAGACGTCCGCCGTCACGGATCCCGTTCGCGCCAGCGTCTGCGTGGTCCGTTCGGCCGTGTGATCGAGACTCACTGCGAGTGTCAGTTGTGCGGTCTCGGCGTCGACTCGCGTTCTCTCGGCCGGGATCCGGACGGACACGTCACCGAGGACACTGATACTGTCGCCCGGTGTTCCGTATCCCATACACGTCTGCACCGAGTCATTTTCCACGTCCGGGAATGTCACCTCGTCGTTCAATCGGACGGTGAGGTCGGTTGACTCGATGGTGACGTTCTCGGCCGTAGCTTCGTCAGTCACGCCGCCGAACAGCACGAGCGTCCCGACGCTGAATGCAGTCAGGACCACGAAGACAGCGATCGTACCGCGACTCGGGGGCCAATCGAGCAGCCACGGGAGCGAATTCATGCGGGATTCGAATCATCGCGGACGGACGGCATAAATCGTGGCGACCTGCGCGTGGATCGTCGTGTCTTCGATCGGCGGTGTCGCTCGAAAACGAAGCGAACAGTTTAGGCGTCGTAGGCGTCGGCTTCGGCCAGTACGTCCGAGCCGTCCAGATCCCAGTCCTGGAGGTACTCCTCCTCGGCGGCGACGAGTTCGGCGAACATCTCTCGGGCTTCCTCGGTCTGGAGCGTCCGGACCTGCTGGTCGAGCAGGAAGCCGGCGAAGGCTGCATCGACGTCGCCGGTGCGAGAGGCCTCGATGATCGTCTCGATAGTGTCGACGTGGCCGTTGATCATCGACCGGACCGGGCGGGGGAACCCGCCGGCGGTGGTCGGCTTGATCTCGCCCTCGCGGATCACGGCGTTGGTCTCGACGACGGCTCCGTCCTCGATGTCAGTGACCTGGCCCTCGTTGGGCATGTTGACGTTCGCGACCATCGTGTCCTCGCCGCCGAGTGCCGCGACCATGTCGTCGAAAATCTCGTTCGAGTGGAACAGTTCGAACTCCCGATCGCCGTCCATCCAGGCCTCGACGTTGGTGGTCTGGTTGGACTCGGCAGGGTTCCAGTGTTTGGCGCGGTAGTCGCTGGTGGTCCGCTTGACGCCCCAGCGGTTGAGTCCCTCCTTGCCGCCGACGAGGAACGACGTCGCGTACTCGACGAGGTGGCGGTCGCCCGCCGCCGGGAAGACGCCAAAGCGGCGGAACAGTTCCCAGGTCGCCTGCTGTTTGTCGGTGAACGGCGAGTCGTCTTCGAGATCTTCGGGCGTGAACTCGCGGTTCGCGCGGTCAGTATCGACCAGGTCTTCGAGCAGGGGCCAGAGGTCCCGGCCCTTGTACCGTGCTTCGTCGATCCACGTGAAGTGGTTGATGCCCTTGACGTTGACCGAGATGTCCGACCGCTCGGCCTCCTCGCCGAGTTCTTCCTCGACGATCTTCGCCAGATGATGGCGCGTCCACAGAACCTCGTGACAGAAGCCGACGGCGTTGATGTCGGGGTACTCGTCGTACAGCGCCCGCGTGACGAAGTGGACGGGGTTGGTGAAGTTGAACACCCAGGCGTCGGGACACTGCTCGCGGATCGAGGCGGCGAACTCACGATACACTGGGATGGTCCGCATCGCCCGGAAGATCCCGCCCGGGCCGATCGTGGCGGCGACTGCGCCGTAGATACCGTGGTCCTTCGGGATGTCCAGATCGTGGACGAAGGTTTCGGCCGGGTTGTACTGCGTCGAAAGGACGACAGCGTCCGCGCCCGCGAGCGCTTCGTCGCGATCCGCGACGGCTTCGTACTCCCATTCGGCCTCGACCTCGTCGCGATCCTGGACCCAGTTGCCGAATTCGGCGTTGAGCTCTGCGCTCTCGTGGTCGATGTCGTGTAGTCGCACTTCCCCCGAGAGGTCCGAGAGCGCGAGGTCCCGGAAGAACTTCGGTGCCCATTCGCGGCTCCCGCCGCCGATGTAGGCGATCGTCACGTCGTCGGTATCGATACCCTTCGCCTGTACGCCGTGTACTGATTCCGTCATTGTATGTCGTCAGGGGCTCCGGGTAGCCGATGTCCATGTGATCGTATAGTGTTTTCGAAAATCGGAACCAATTGTTCGTAACGGTCACACGACCGGGGCCGAACCGGTGGGCGTCGCGCGTTCGGTCCCGGTAGTCCTGTCGGTGTGTTTCGACATTCAACAATCGGGACAGACGTATACTTAAGAGGGTCGGCAAGCTACGTCCGGGATATGGCACAGACCCAGTCGACACAGCAGCGCTTCGAACTCTTACACCAGTTAGTGGGGGCTGAGTGGGGCGGGGCAGCGCTGAACGCGCTCGTTGACGGCTACGAGCGACGGACGTCCTACACTGTCGAGGAGACGACAACGTCGGCCGATGATCTCTCCATCCGGGTCAAGATACGGATTCTCCAGGAACGAGCCCCGGACGCCTGGATCGAATGGCCGGGCCAGCACGTCACGCCGTACATCGATTCCGGTGCAGTCCGGGACATCACCCACATCTGGGATGACAACGGCTTCGAGGAAGTCTTCACCGATGGGGCCAAAGAACAGGTCCGCTTCGACGGCACCTATCACGCGATCCCGCTGAACATCCACCGGATCAACAACCTGTTTTACAACGTCGAGATGATCGAGGAGGCTGGCGTCGATATCGACGCTAACTCGCCGCGGGCGTTTGTCGACGTCCTCGAACAGCTCGAGGGCGCACTCGATGTGACGCCCTTTTTGATGGCACTTCGCAATCCCTGGGGAACCATCCACGTCTGGGAGACGATCCTGCTCGGGGAGACCGACGCCCGGACGTACCGCGATGTCGTCGACGGGAACCCGGGGCGCCATCGCGACGCGATCGAGACGACGCTTTCGGTGCTGGCGCGATATCTCGACTTTGCCAACGACGACGCCCAGTTCGCCTCGCTGCCGGATGCCAACGCCCACTTCGTCGACGACGAGGGCGCGCTGTTCCTGATGGGCGATTGGGCCGCGAGTGCCTATGACCAGGACGCCTACGGCGAGACCTGGGACGCGATCCCGTTCCCGGGGACCGAGGGCGACTACCCGCTCAACATGGACGCGCTCGTCCCGTCGAGTTCCGAGGCGGACACGACGGCCATCGACGAGTTCCTCGCCTACGCCGGGTCACGGGAGGCACAGACCGCGTTCAACCGCCACAAGGGGTCGATGCCGCCGCGGACCGACACCGACCCGTCCGAGTTCACGCCGTTCCTGCAGGACCAGCGGGACGATTTCGACGCCGCCACCTCTCAACCGCCGTCGATCGCCCACGGGTTGGCGGTCCATCCCGAGACACTCATCGAGGTCAAATCACTGATGGCCGAGTTCGTCTCGGAGCCGGAGCCCGCGGCCACTGCCGATCGACTTGTCGACGCCCTCTCCGAAACGTAGCGGTAGCAGATGCGTCGTCGGCCGCCCCCGACTGCGACGCTTCGAACTCATCGATCAGACGTCAAAAGACGGCCACGATTCGACGGTGACTACGGCCGATAGGAAGCTTTTTACTGCCGAAATGGGAAAATCTCGCCGGGTGAAAAGTTTGCCTGGAAATAGTACGTCAGATGGCGATCTGGACGATCGAATCGAGCAGTATCGCCAGACAGCACAGGAAGTCCGCAGAGACATCATCGAGATGGTCTATGCGGCCCAGTCAGGGCATCCAGGCGGTTCGCTTTCGGCCGTCGAGTATTTGCTCTGGCTGTACAACGAGGAACTGAACGTCGATCCCGAGAACCCGGACGATCCGGACCGTGACCGTCTCATCTACAGCAAAGGTCACGCGTGTCCGGTTCTGTACGCGTTGCTCGCTCGATACGACTTCGTCGACTGTGATCCCAACGAGGAGTTCCGCCGCCTCGGCGGCGAGCTTCCGGGCCACTCCTCGCCGAAGGTCCCGGGCGTCGAATTCCCCTCGGGATCGCTCGGCCAGGGGCTCTCGTACGCCAACGGGCAGGCGATGGGAGCCGACTTCGACGACCGTGACTACGATGTCTACGCCATCCTGGGCGATGGCGAGACCCAGGAAGGCAACATCTGGGAGGCCGCGATGTCCGCGGGCGAGAAGGGACTGGACGTCGTCGCGATCGTCGACCGCAACAAAAAACAGAACGACCTTCCCGTCGCCGAGACGATGGAAATCGACCCGCTCGACGAGAAGTTCGAATCCTTCGGCTGGGACGTCTGGGAGGTCGACGGCCACGACTTCGGTGAGATCGCCGACGCCTTCGATGAAATCAACGAGGCGGACGGTCCGCGACTGTTGATCGCAAACACCGTCAAGGGCTACCCGATCGACTTCATGGAAGCCCAGCCCAACGGCTATCACGCCGGCGCGATCACCGACGACGAACTTGCGGAGGCGATGGAAGAACTTGGGTTCGACCCCGACACTGTGGAGGTGACGACCAAATGAGCGAGAAGATTTCGACCCGGAACGGCTTCGGGAACGGACTGTTGCGCGAGGCTGAGGAACGCGAGGACTTCATCGTCATGGACGCCGACCTGGCGAAATCCACCCGCGGGGGCTGGTTCCGTGACGAGTACCCCGAGCGCTGGATCAACGTCGGCATCTCCGAGCAGGATCTGTTCGCGACGGCGGCCGGTATCGCCGAGACCGGTCGGCCGGTCTTCGCCAACACCTTCGCTATCTTCTCTCAGCGTGGCTTCGAACAGGTTCGCCAGCAGATCGCCCGCCCGAAGCGCAACGTGACCGTCGTCGGCAGTCACGCCGGCGTCATCACGGGCGAGGACGGCCCCAGCGCCCAGACCGTCGAAGACATTTCCGCCTATCGCGGGATCCCGAACCTGCGTGTCATCTCGCCGGCCGACGCCGTCGAGGCCAACGCGCTCGTGACTGCCCTCGCCGAGGACGACGATCCGGCCTACCTCCGACTGATCCGTGAGTCCGTGCCCGTCATCCACGACGAGGACGAGTACGAACCCGAGATCGGCACGGGTGAAGTCCTCCGTGACGGCTCGGATGTGACGCTGATCGCTCACGGTGCGATGGTCCACGTCGTCCAGGAAGCGGCCGAAGTCCTGGCCGACGATGGCATCGACGCCCGCGTGATCAACATGTCGACGATCAAGCCCCTCGACGAGGAGCTGGTCGTCGAATCCGCCGAGCAGACCGGCGCGATTCTCACAGCCGAGGACCACAACATCTACGGCGGCCTGGGCAGCGCCGTCGCCGAGGTCCTGGCCGAGCAGCGCCCGACCCCCATGAAACGGATCGGCATCGAGGACGAGTTCGGCACCTCCGGCAACGGGCTGGATCTCTACGAGTACTACGGCTTCACCGGCGAGGACATCGCCGAGACGGCGAAAGACCTACTGGCCTGAGCCGACTAGACTGATTGCAACCATGAGAACATACATCGATTCAGCGGAAGTCGAAAACGTACGGGAAGCATACGACCTCGGACTTGTCGACGGGGTCACGACGAACCCGTCGCTGGTCGCCGGGACCGACCGGGAGTACCGGGACATCATCGACGAACTGACGGAGTTCGTCGACGGTCCGATCAGCGTCGAGGTCATCGCGACCGACTACGAGGAGATGCTCGAAGAGGCCCGGGAGTACGACACCTGGGGCGACAACATCGCGGTGAAGCTCCCGATGACTCGTGACGGTATGAAGGCCCTCCGGACCCTCTCCGATGAGGGTGTCCAGACCAACATCACGCTGATCTTCTCCGTCAACCAGGCGCTCATCGCCGCCAAGAACGGCGCGACGATGGTCTCGCCGTTCATCGGTCGACTGGACGACAACGGCCACGACGGCGTCGAACTCATCGAGGACATCCGGACTGTCTACGACAACTACGACTTCGAGACGGACATCCTCGCGGCGTCGATCCGCCACCCCTTCCACGTCCAGGAAGTCGCCAAAGCCGGTGCGGACATCGCGACCTTGCCGCCGGACGTGGCAGACTCGATGTTCGATCACCCGCGAACCGACAGCGGACTCGAAGCGTTCCTCGACGACTGGGGCGACCGCGAAAGTCCCGCACTGAAGTGACGCTGTCTCTCTAGGGATTCGCCGATCGCCCTGACGGAACATCCGTCGTTTCGCCGTCTTGTTTTGGACGGGTTCGTCACAGTCTCTGTTCTGAGAATTGCCACCGCAGCCTTTTGAATTAGGGGAGCGAACTGGTAGTATTGATGACGGATGCATCGACGGGCATCAACGTCCTGCACGTTGACGACCAAGCGGACCTCGCGGCAGTCGTCGCTGAGATGCTCGAACGGGACGCGGACATCACGGTCGAAACAGCGACGAGCGCGACCGAGGCGCTTGAGCGGCTCTCTGGGGGGCAGTTTGACTGTCTGATCTCCGACTATGCGATGCCGGGAATGGACGGCATCGAGTTCCTCGAGGCAGTTCGGGCGGACGATCCCGACCTCCCGTTCATTCTATATACCGGCAAGGGGAGCGAAGAAGTCGCCAGCGAGGCCATCACTGCCGGGGCGACCGACTACCTCCAGAAGGGTGGCGGGACCGAACAGTACGAGCTACTCGAAAACCGCATCCGGAACGCCGTTGCCCAGTATCGCTCCGGGCAGCGTGCGGCCAAACTCGATCGGATCCGGTCGCTCGCCAGCGACGTCAATCAGGTGTTAGTCCGGGCGGATTCCCGTGCGAAAGCGGAGGCTGCCGTCTGTGAACGTATCGTGGACACCGACCGCTACGAGTTCGCGTGGATCGGCACAGTCGATCCGGACACGGACCGACTCGTTGTCCGGGAACGGGCCGGCGAGAGCGACGGGTATCTCGAGGAGATCACGGTCACGGCTGACGAGAGCCCGACGGGGAAAGGCCCAACCGGGACCGCGGCGCGGGAGCGACGTGTCGCCGTCTCCCAGAACATCGCCGAGGATCCCGACCTCGACCGGTGGGCGGACGCGGCGACCGCCCGTGGCTTCCAGTCGGTCGCGGCCGTCCCGCTCGAACACGAGGATACACTGTACGGCGTCCTCACGCTGTACGCGGACGAACCGCAGCCGTTCGACGGGGACGAACGCGACTTACTTTCGGAACTCGGGGCTGATATCGGCCATGCGCTTCACTCCTTTGCCATCGACGAGAAGCGCCGCGAGGAGCGCGATCGTCGGGAGGCACTGTTCGCGAACGCGCCGACGCCTGTGGCAGCCTCACGTCCACGGGGTGAGGACCACAAGCAGTATATTACGGACGTCAACGAGTCCTTCGAGACTGTCTTCGGGTTCGAGCGCGATGCCATCGTCGGGGAGGAAGTGACGGATGTCCTCGTCCCTCCGGAGTATCACGACGAACATGTCCGATTCCGGAAGCGAACCGCGGACGGTGAGGCGATCACGGCAACCGTCGAGCGACTGACCCGCGACGGGATCCGGGAGTTCATCATGCATATCATTCCGCACGGACTCGACGACGGATCACCTGTCGGGAACTACGTCTGGTATACTGACGTCACCGATTGGGGGGAACGCGAACGGCAACTCCGGGCGTTCCGTGAGGTAGTCGAACACGCCGGTCACGCGGTGTACTGGACGGATCCTGACGGGGTTATCGAGTACGTCAACCCGGCGTTCGAAACCCAGTCCGGGTATTCAGCCGAGGAGGCGATCGGCCACGATTCGGCGATCATCAGCTCCGGCGAACACGACGAAGCGTTCTACGAGACCCTCTGGGAGACGATTCTCGACGGCGAGACCTGGGAGGGTGAGCTTGTCAACGAACGCAAAAGCGGCGAGCGGTACGTCGTCGAACAGACGATCACACCCGTCACGGACGAGGAGGGGGAGATCGAGCGGTTCGTCGCGATCAACGCCGACGTCACCGAGCGCGAGGAGCGCGAACGGAACCGCAAACAGATCAATACAGTCCTCCGGACGATCGTAGAGCACCTTCCGATGGGCGTTCTCGTCGAGGATGCCGATCGGGACGTCTTGATGGTCAACGAGCGACTGGGGGCTGTCTTGGACGTCTCCGCCTCTGCCGAGGAGTTGATCGGCCGGGATTGTGCGCGCGCTGCCGAAGACCTCAAGGGGCTGTTCGCCGATCCCGATGGATTCATCGAGGGGATAGCACGACGGATAGACACGCGCGAACCCGTGAAAAACGAGCGACTCGAACTCGAGGATGGGCGCATTCTCGAACGTGATTACGTCCCCTACACGTTGCCGGACGGCGAGGCCAACCTCTGGCTGTATCGGGACGTCACCGATCGAACCCGGAACGAGCGACGCCTGAAACACCAAAACCAGCGCCTCGAACAGTTTTCGAGCGTCGTCAGCCACGATCTCCGAAACCCGTTGAACGTCGCCACGAGCCGACTCGAACTCGCCGAAGAGACGTGTGACAGTACCCACCTCGAACACGCGCGGACGGCGGTCGAGCGAAGTCTCTCGCTGCTCGAAGACCTTCGAGCACTCGCCATCGAGGGGCGCACGGCCATCGAGACGGAACCGGTCGCGATCGCGGGGACGATCAAGGACTGCTGGCGGACGGTGCCAACGGGCGAGGACGCGACGCTTTCGGCCGAGACTGACCGACTGATCCGGGCCGACCCCGGCCGGCTGAAACAGTTGTTCGAGAACCTGGTTTCGAATGCCGTGACACACGGGGGCGACGGCGTAACCATCACGGTCGGCTCACTCGCCGAGGGGTTCTACGTCGAAGACGACGGCCCGGGCATTCCCGAGGACAGCCGCGAGACGGTCTTCGAACTGGGTCACTCCACAGCCGACGAGGGGACGGGATTCGGGCTCGCCATCGTCAGGGCGATCGCCGACGCCCACGACTGGACGGTCACTGTCACGGAAAGCGAGACCGGCGGCGCACGCTTCGAGTTCACCGGCGTCGACGTCATCGAGGAGTGAGTCCGTTCGGCGACCGCTACTCCGCCATGCCCCAGACGTCGTCGTCCCACGACCGGGCGCGGTCGTCGTAGGACGGCTCGCCACGATCGAGCTCGTCGATGCGGGCGTGGTCTTCCGCTTCGAGTTCGAAGTCGAAGAGATCGAAGTTCTCCTCGATGTGACCTCGGGAGGTCGAGCGCGGAAGCACGACGATATCCTTCTCGACCGCCCACCGGAGGGCGACCTGAACGGGCGTCTTGTCGTATTTCTCGCCCAGTTCCTGCAGCGTCGGATCCGAGAGCACTTCGCCGCGAGCGATCGGCGCGGCGGCTTCGACGACGATGTCGTTGTCCTGGCAGTACTCGACCAGGTCGGTGCGCTGGAAGTAGGGATTGAACTCGATCTGATTGACCGCGATCGGCACGTCGGCGACGTGCTGGGCAGCACTCAGCTGGTAGCGGCTGAAGTTCGAGACGCCGACGTTCCGGACCAGCCCTTCCGCTTTGAGCGTCGCCATCGCGTCCATGGTTTCTCGCACGGAGATCGCCGGGTTCGGCCAGTGGATCAGATAGAGATCGAGATAGTCCGTCCCCAGGTCCGCCAGGGTTTGCTTGGCCGTCTCGATCACCGACTCGTAGTTGAGGTGCTTGGGCAGGACTTTCGAAGTCAGGAACAGGTCCTCGCGGTCGTGGTCGGCGAGGACCTCGCCCAGGGCGGCCTCGTTCATGTACCCCTCGGCGGTATCGATATGGGTGTACCCCGATTCGAGCGCGATCTCGACCGGTTCCTGGACGGTCTCGCCTTCGAGTTCGTAGGTGCCTTTACCGACGAGGGGCAGTTCGTCGCCACTCGGCAATGTCGTGGTTGGGACAGTCATGGTTCACGTGGAAATTCACTCGCCCGATCCTTAACGTGACCGTTCCCGTCGTCCCGGGGCGCGGCGTCACCCGATCGACGCGACGACCTCGCCGATCGCTCGGAGTCGGCTTTCGGGAGCCGGCGCAGCCGCGATCGCCGAGGCCGCCCCCGTCGCGTCCACCCCGAGTTCGAACGCACGACGGACGTCTTCGGCGGTCGAGATTCCGCCGCCGACGCGGACCGGTGTCCCCGGTGCCACGTCGTCGCGCATGTCGAGAAACGCTCTGATGCGGTCGGGATGCGTCCGGGTGATCGCTCGGTCGGTCGCGATGTCGCCCGGCCGTTCGAAGAGCAACTGGTCCGGTTCGAACGCGGCGACTGCGCGCCCCATTTCGACGCTGTCGACACAGACGATCGCATCCAGCCCGACCGTCTGACAGCGCTCGATCTTGGTCTCGATGTCGGCAAGCGTATCCCGGTTTTCGGCGTGGTTGATGATCGCCCCGACCGCTCCCGCCTCGACCAGCGCTTCGGGGAGCAGCCTGCCCATCCCCCGACCCGGTTCGACTGGATCGACGGCCGGCGCGAAGACGGGCAGGTCGGTCTCGCGGGCGACCGATCGCAGGTCCGGGAGTTGGGGCGTCAGGACGAACGGCGCGCCGGTCTCCTCGCTTACCCGCTCGATCGTCCCCGCGAGCGCGAGTCCGTCTTCGCCCCACGTCCCCGGATACACTTTGAAGTTGATCTGGAAGTGTGGATACGGCAGACTCATCGACGGGGGTTACTCTCGTGGCGCGCAAAAATCCCGCGCTGGATCGCCCCCGATATCCGGCGGTTCGGGCCAGCGATTCACCGTTGGTCGAGAAACGCTCCACACTGCCTTCGACCGAGGTCCATCAACTCGGCGATGAACTCGGGATCGCGGTCGAGTTTGGTCGAGCAGTGGTAATCGCGGCCCATCTCGATGCGGTGGATCTCCGTCTGTGCGAACTCTTCGGTCGGGAGTGTTCCATCGGCGACCCACTCGTTGATCTGCCTGACGAACCCCAGTTCCTGATTCAGCGAGATGTTGCCCGACAGCTCGTTTCGTCGGTCGGCGATCTCCTCTAAGGTCGTCGGTTCGCCTTCCAATTCCTGGGGATTGATCTGGATGATCCAGAGTTCCTCGGGCTTGCGTTCGGGCGGTTGATGCATCATGTCCCGGACGGGCGGATTCTGAGAGAACAGGCCGTCCCAGTGGTAATGGCCGTGAATCTCGACGGCCTCGAAGACGTTCGGCACAGCCGCCGACGCGAGGACGGCCTCGACGGTGACGTCCTCGTCGACGAAGGTTTCGAAGACGCCCGCGTTGACGTTGACCGTCCCGACGACCAACTCCGGCGTCTTGCTCCGACAGAACTCGGGGATCGTACCGAAGTCGATGTGGGTCTGTAAAACCTCTCGAATGCGTTCTTTACCCATCTCCTTGCCTGGGACCTGATAGGGGCTGAGCTGGGGGAGGGGCCAGCCGCTCTCGCCCAGCCGGTTGATGTTTGTCAGCCAGGAGTTGAGCATCCGATCGCCGTAGTCACTGGCCGCGAGATCATCCCAGATCGCGTTCAGGAGGTCAGCCGCCCGTTCGGGGCCATCGGTTACGAGGCCATACCAGGTGGCGAGTGCGTTGAACGCCCCGCCGGAGGTCCCGCTGATCCCCACGAGTTCGAACTCATCCTCCCAGTCGCACTCAAGCAGCATCTCCTCGAGGACACCCGCTGTAAACGCCGTGTGGCTGCCGCCGCCCTGGCAGGCGATGGCCACGTTCGTTTGCTCACCCATCTGTGACTTGCTCTACACGCCACTCATTCATAGGTGGTAGTGTACACCCGCCGTCGAAGCAGAGGCCGCCGCCGTTGAGGGGCTGGCATGGCTGGAGAAGCCAAAGACGAAGCGGTTCGCGACCTCGGCGGGCGTCATCATCTTCCAGAAGAACCGGCTAGCAACCGCTGCAGCCCAGCAACACTAAAGTTTGAATACGACGTTTCCCTTCTACTGGATGGCATATCGCACCACTCTTCGTGGGGTCCTGGCCGGGCTGGCGGGGATCGGGATTGTGCTGACATTCCTGTTTGCCCGGATTGGACTCGTGTCGCCCGAAGTAGTGGTCGGCTTTGCGGTCGCAACGCTGACCGCGCTATTCGCATCGGGTGGGCGGACGGCTTTCAGGCGATTGTTCGGGCGTACCCCACCGACCGATTCGCCGGCCGACGACGCAGATTGGTGGCTCGCCCGACTCGAACCGGCGCTCGAGCCGTCCTGGAATGGATGGTCGGATCTGGTCGTGACTGTTGGGCTGGCCGTGGTTGGCCTCGGCGCATTCGGACTCATCGTCACCGTCCGCACGGACGATCCGCCGATCGAACTCCTGCTCGTCGGCTTTTTCGGCCTCACCGGCGCACTCATTTCGATCGGCTTTGCCATCAGCGGTGACGCCGGTTGAGGGTCTTTGAGTACGTCCGCGTTCCGTACGCTGCTTTGCTGGAGGACTCGAAAATACGATAGCTGATTCACACGCCCACGGGAAATGGGCGGTGTCGAAATGCACAGGGAGGCGGGATGTGACTTGGAGGGCCGAAGTGGGCAGGGACGACATCCAGCAGGGTTACTCCACCCCCGCCATCCTGCGCAATCTCAGCTAAACCCGGGTAGTTTGTAGGTTCTATCGTGATACAATACTTACTACCGATAGTAACAATACTATCTTTACAATCGATACTACCTTCAAGACAGATAGTATCTTTAACACCATGACAATCGAAACAGCTCCGTCGGCCGAGAGAGCGTTTCTGTCGGGACAGTCAGCTGTCGTCCTGTAGTTTGTGCCGGAACGCGTGGAGGACGTTCCAGCCGGTTTCCGTGAGTTCGATCTGTTTCTGGCGACCGACTGTCTCGACCGCGATGTAGCCGTCGGATTCGAGCGGATCGACGATGTTGGCGTTCAACAGTGCAAACTTGGCCTTGTCGTTGGCCGGATCGGCCTCGGTCATGAAGGATAGTTCGGCGGACTCGGCGAACGCGATCAGGTCAGACTTCTTCGCCGTGTAGGCGTCGGTGTTCGTCTCGGCCAGGTAATCGAGGACGGCGACCTGATCGTAGGAGACGGCTTCGATCGGATACGACGGGAGGACTTCGGCCTCGTCGAATCCCCGCGTTCGTGGATTCGATTCGAGATCCGGGACGTGCTCCTCGACGTGGACGTAATAGGCGGTCGCGTCGGTCGCCATGCAGGCGATCGCGCTGCCGATAGCCGCGAGCTTTCCGCCGCTGGAGACGTTGACGCGGACGACATCCTTGGCATGTTCCGCAACGACAGTCGTCACGACCGCAAGCACGTCGTAGATGTCTGCGAGGTCGGCTTCTCGAAACGCAACCGTACGACTGTCCGCTTGGAGTTCCTCGACGAGCGCTTCCTGGTAGGGTGTCAGGTCGCGGTCGTGGTGATCTCTCGCGAGTAGATAGACACGGTCGGCGTCGTGTTCGCGAATCGGCGAGAGAATCCGGTCGTGCTCGTACCCCAGGGGCACGACGTGGACTTCCTCGATGGGTTGCATGTCACAGATACCAACGCCGATTGTCAGGAACGTTTCGGTCGTCGTCGAGTGGGCGCTACTGTGAGCGTGCCTTGATCTCCCAACCCATATCTAGTACAGACTCATTTCTCGGGACTCTCGGCGTGAAGATTCTATCGCCGTTTGCCACCACGGTCAATTCGGCCCAGCGTTGCGGTCCGGATCGCAGGCCACCCTCCATCCGGTTGTCACCGAATCGCCCACATGCTCGATCATTTTCCGTCTCCGCTTTCTCCCGGGATGGGACTGCTACATCACTGAACCCGTAGTACCGCCGCCACAAGCGCCCGGAGGCGAACCTCGAGTGGCCCCACTGCGAGTCGGTCCGACAGCCGCCCGGGAACGGCGTCCGCCCCGGCGATCGCAATCACGGCACTGCCGACTCGTATCTCCGCGGTCAGGTCAGCCGCCGAGAGCACTCGCGTGAGGCGCGGTAACCGGCCGCGTTCACTCCATAGCAGACGGCACCCGGCCCACACCGACGGTACCTGGATGCGGATGCGATCCTCGACAGTACTGATAGCGAGGTCGATGTCGTCGACGGTGACCGAAAGATTGGCGGTGACACTGAGGTCGGGGCCGCGACGAGCGAGTGTCTCAACCGTTGCGAGCAGGTCACCGCTCGCTGGCACAGTTACTCACGCTCGTTGGTCGTGACCCGGACCGTTCCGTCGACGTGCCAGTGGGCGTGGTCGGCATCCTCGCCGACTTTGCTCGGAACGGCCACGTCCAAGTCCTCAAAGTCGTAGACGATTTCGGCTCCCCGACCCGTCAGTCGGTCGTACAGCCCGACCGCGAGCTCGGGCCAGTTGGTCGTCTCCTCGATGGTGTTCTCGGCTCCCGTGTCAGATTCACTCATCATCTTCAATTAAGGTTCAATACAGATATACTTGTGGCACGGGTTGAACGTGGCCCCAAAGCAGCCCTTTCCGGATTTTCGGGAATCGGGCGGGCGCAGAGCGGTCACGATCACTGAACCGAGCGGTCTCTTCGTCGTTACCAGTACCTCCGAATTGGGCGCATAATTGCACGAGGTGAGATCATTACTCCTAGTTCTTTCCATTTGTTTACTAACACATCTCAGTCACTCCAGTCCAGCCGTTGTGTCAGAATGTTGAGTTAGTTCATCGGAAGTTCTTCCTGTTCGTAGAGGTTGTGATCGAGGTTGTTCACGTACTCTGCCGCAACCAGAAGTTGGAGTCGCTGGTGAACATACTGCCGCAAGCAATCGAGTTCCGCGGGGAATATGACAACGAGAGCGTCCAGGCATTCCGGAAGGCTCTCACAGCCTCCAGCGTTACCGCTCTTGGAGTCCCCTATCTCTTCGCCGAGGAGTGGCTTGAAGTGCTTTGGTTCTCGCTATTGATATTTACTTAACATCCCGATTAAGGACCAACTCAAGACCCATAACAGGTGTAGGAGAGACGCATATCTATTTATTTGTGAGGAAGTACAACCTATCCCTCATGCCTACCATCACAGGGCTCGCTACTCGTGCCCAGAATCTTGCCCCGATCGATCTCACGACTGTCTTTGGACCTCTCTACTATCGGTATCTCTCGATACAGGCGAACCGTGCCCACTCCCCCGAAGATTCGATCAATCCCGACCCAGACCCAACGGCCCCAGATCATGTGCTGATTGTTGTGATTGATGCCCTCCGTCCTGATACCGCCCCGGATCTCCCGCTGGATTTCGACAGAGCGGTCGCCCCAGGGACATGGACGTTTCCCTCAGTGACTTCAATGCAGACGGGACTTGAACCACATGAGCACGGCGCGGTCGCCCACACCCACCCCGACGATGACCACTACGCCATGCCTGCTCAATACGATGGTTCCTCAACCTTGCCACATGTAATTGAACAATCTGGGTACGACACTTATCTCGGTGCGGCGTTCATCATGCCTTTTCTCGCCCTCCAAGGCTGGTTCCAGTTCCACCGTGTCTACGGGGACGTGGACGCCGAGCGGGTTATCAACGACTACCGTGACTGGCGAGCAAACCGAAATCGTACGTACGCGTCCCTCCAGTTGGGCGACCTTCACGCTCCGATCGAACCGCCAGAGACGTACATCAACGCCCGGAATGTTGACACAACCCTCAACGGTCTCCACTCCTTGGGAAAATACACCGACGACTACGACTCGGCCCCCGAAGACTGGCGTGAGCAGCGTCTCCGCCTTTATTGTGCCGCCCTAGATTATGTAAGCGACACGCTTCGACCGCTTATCGCTGACTGCCGTGAGGATACGCTGATCGTTGTCACCGGCGATCATGGCGAGGCCATGTGGGAACACCATGAACGCGACCGCCAGTTTACCGACTCCCGTCCCAACTACGGCGTCGGACACGGCGGGACGCCCTACGACGAAGTGGCACGAGTCCCCATTGCTCTCGCTCATCCTGATCGAACCATCGATTTCGCCGGTGGCTATCTTAGCGGTTGTGACCTCCCCCGAACGGTTTGTGCGGGACTGGGAATCGACGAACCCAGTTTTCCGGGCGAAAATTGGTTCTCAGGCGTCGCTTCTGATAGAGCGGCCCTGTGTGAGGCTACCCGTTATGGCACCGAACGTAAGGCCATCTATTGTGACGGTGAAAAGGTGATTCACTCCAAAACTGACGGAATCACTCTCGGCGCAACTCTTGACAACGGGGAGACGTTCGGCACCCTCGACGACGACCGTACTACTACCCTCCGCGATCAACTCCCGAATGCCTGGGATGATTTTGGTACCCAGACCAAGACATCTGCGATGGTCCAGAATCGGCTCGAAGCACTTGGATACCGTTAATATCAATACCCAAATGGACCTCTACTATTCAATAATCTGAGTGAACTTATTTTAGGACAACGGCTGTGTCTTTCAGCAGAACTGCAAGACAACACGGCCACTAAATAGTGTGTTATTTGACTAATATATTGAATTATATAGGGTTCCTGATATTTCTACGTAGTCCTGTCGTTGACGGGAACGAGCAAAACAGTGGATTTGCCGAGAACGATCCGTGAGTATATGTGCCGCGTAGAATCGGTCGAGAATCCACACGACGGCTCCTGCCCCGAGCGTGGTCGAACGTTCACCAGTATCAGCTTCGCCCCGAATCGGCAGTGCGTGTTCTGTTCCGCAGAAGAGTGACCGACATTTTAAAGACGGCCAACCATCATAATCCTGGGAAATGACAGACGGCGACGATGATGGACTTCCTATCGCCGACCCCTCCGACCTCAATCCTGATGTTCTCGGCGGTGTCTACGATGAAATCCACAACGGCGAACCCGCCACCATCGACGACTGGAAGGCCCGCGACGTAGAGAACCCACCCGTCGCGTGGATGAATCAGATCCTGAACGGCGGCCCGCTGGAGGACTTTGACCGCTTTGTTCTCACCGCCAACCTCGATCCAACCAGCGAAGACGACGACCCGTACGCCGGTGACCACCGGAGTATCGACTTCTCGCCGGTCATCTGGTCGCTCTCGCTCAAGGAGGCACGCAACCTTCCGAGCGACGAGAAACTGGAGTTCTACCTCAAAGGCCGAGAGGACGTCGCGCAGATGGCCGGGTTCGATAGCGTAGAGGACGTACCCCGAACCTCGACGTTCTGGCGCGCGTACGCCGACACGGACAGCAACAACCCGCGCCTCGACGACGAGGCGATGGCCGCGCTGAAGACGGAAGCCCGAAAGCTGGTCAACCACGCCAAGTGGACTGGCTTCGAGCTCCCCGATGGGGCCGAAGAACACCTCTTCAAATTCGGTAAGCAGGACTACATGGAGATCGCCCACGGCCTGCTCGAAAAGACGCTTCCGCACATCGCCTTTGGGCGTGATCCGACCCGGACAACGTACACGTCCCGTCCATCGTAAGCTTCCTCGCCCACCTTGCCCTGGAGGGCGCATTCCCCGAGAACGGCTCGGATACCTTCACCCACATGAACATCTACGAGTCCCGCGGGACCGGCGCGGACAACCTGTACCATTACGTCCGCAAGCGAAACGCCGAGGAGTGGTTTGACCGCTTCCTCCGCGTGAACGCCGAACTCCTTGAAGAAGCGCGCTCGATGGGGCATTTCGAGAATGCGAGCGAGGTCGGCCTGGATACGACCGGTATTCCGTGGTTCGGCGATAAGTCGAACAACTTCGTAGACGGCACGAAGCCCTCACGCAATTACGCCCACTCATTTCATTTCACGACCATCGGCGTCGTCGGCAACGAAGCCAGCCTGAGCCTCGCAGCCCACCACCTGAAGAACCGCACCGACCAAGACCGTATCCTGCGGACGATTCTCCAGCGTGTGAAGGGAATCCACTACTTCTCCGACGACCAGCTGGACGTGGACATCGAGCGCGCGTATCTCGACAAGGGCTTCTACGGCGGAATGCACGTGACGGCACTCCGGGAGACAGACACCGAGTTCCTCATCAAATCGCGGAAAGTGAGCGCGGTGAAGAACGTAATCGACGGGCTGGAAGAGTGGGACGTAGACTGGGGCATCCTCGAAGACTACGAAATGGGCGATCTCAAGCAGGGGGCGAGCATCTTCATCCGCTCCTCGGAGAAGCGAGCGCCGCGATACGACGAGAACACCGACGAAGAGGACAGAAAGTACGGTCGCTGGGTGGCCTTCGTGACGGACATCGACCCGGTGACGGCGGACCGGGAGAAGCTGGCGCGGGAGTTCCGGAACCGCTGGGGTGTGGAGACCCAGTTCCGCCAGTTCAAGCACAAGTTCTACGCGCCGACGAAGTCACCAAAAGGACGCGTTCGGGCGTTCCACTTCAACCTCGCGCAGTTGTTCTACAACATCTGGGTGGTCGTGAACCTGGAGCTTCGTGACCGATACGGGCTCGTCGAGCGGCGGCCTGTCACCGCGGACGACGTACTCCACGCGATTCGAGACGAAGCCTTCGAACTGGACGACCTGACAGAATAGTTATATCTGTAAATGTAGATTCACGATGAAAGAATGGAAACCGCGGGGTGCCGCAGGGACGGGATTTATTTCATTGGTTCTCATGCAATTATCGAGTCCAATTCGGAGGTACTGTTACTGCATCTCTTTCGTGTATGGCCAGCGTTTCCTGACATCCCGTCCCCTCTCGGCACATCCGGTCGGTTACCTTCCTGTGACAGCCTTTCCCACCGGACTCTATTCGCTGTGGAGTGCCAGTTCGGCAAGCGAAATGGTGCTCAGTGGCTGGCTGATACTCGGTCTCGGCCTCGTCGTCCTCGTTCACGGCACCGTCCTGCTGACGGATCTCGCCGACCGACTCGGGACGGCCAGCGGGCCGCTGATGATCGGCTACGCGGCGATCGTGCTGCTCAACCAGGCGCTGCTGGCGTCCGGACTCGCCGGCGTCTTCGATCCGACCGGATGTCTTCGAGGACATCCGTCACCAGGTCCGAGCCGTGGCGGGACTCGACGTCATCCCGGCGGTAGACGTCGCGATGGCGCGTCTCGTCGTAGATCACGATTGCCTGCAGGGTCTCGCCCGCGTGGGACTTGACAACGTCGAGACCCAGTCGGTCCGTGTTCGACGATGTCTTCGACATCGGCAGGCACACCGGGGGTTTCAGCAGGACGTATCTTTTGCATTGGGGCTTCGACTGGTACTTTCTCTCAGTCACGCCGCGGCTGAGTGTATCGTTCCCACGGACCTCGTAGTTGAATCTGTTGGTGATCTGGACTCCCCGTGCTTGCCCGGGACAGCTTAAATATGTCTCCGGTATAACGTGTTGATAGATCATGAGTTTCGACACGCAGACAGCAACGAGGGTTCTCGAACACGCGATGGCGAATCCGCCGCGCATTTTCGACCCCGGAGAGGCGTTCGATACGATTCAGGGGATCACTGGCCGGAAGTGGTACCTCCGAATCGTCTATCACTCCCTTTTGGATGGGCCGATAGGTTTCAGTGCGCTGAAGCACGCTCTCGACGGGGTGTCTTCGAAAATGTCATCGGAGAGTCCGTTCGCTCTGGAAGACCAACGTCTCGTCGCCCGTGAAATCGTCAGCGACCAACCCGTCCCCGTCGAGTACTCCGTGACCGATCGCGGCGAAGCGTTAGCACCCGCCGTCGCGGCACTCCTCCAGTGGGACGCCGCGTTCGACCGAGAGGAGGCCGACTGAATGGCTCACTACGACGTGCTGGTCATCGGTGGCGGGACGGGGAACAACGTCGCGGCGGCCGCGGCCGACGCCGGACTCGACACGGCCCTGGTCGAGAAGGGGCCACTGGGCGGGACCTGTCTGAACCGGGGGTGCAACCCCTCGAAGATGCTCATTCAGGCCGCAAACGCTGCCCAGGAAGTACGGGAGGCTGACCGATTCTTCCTCGATGCCTCCTTGGATGATGTGGATTTCTCGGCCATCGTCTCCGACATGGACGAGACACTGTCCGGACTCGCCGAAGGCATGGAAGCCGACTACCGCGAGAAAGACGATCTCACGCTGTATCAGGACGAAGCCGTCTTCGTCGACGAGCGGACCATCCTGGTCGATGACGAGCACGTCAGTGGGGAGAACGTGGTCGTCGCGGCCGGGAGCCGCCCGTTCATTCCACCGATCGATGGCCTCGGAAACGTGGATTATCTCACGAGCCGCGAGGCGCTGTATCTCGACGACCAACCCGAGAGCCTGGTGATCATCGGCGGTGGATACATCGCCGTGGAACTGGGCCACTTCTTCGAGACAGTGGGGACCGGCGTGACGATCATCGAGAGCGGCGAGATGCTCCTCGGCCGTGTGGATCCCGAGGTGCGCGAGACGTTTACGGAAATCGCCAGAGAGCGTCACGATGTACACACGGGCTATCGCGCCACAGCGATCGAGCCGCTCGGTGAGGGCGTCCGAGTCTTTGCCGAGTCCGGGGATGATGACGTCATCGAATGTTCCGGCGAGGACGTGCTCGTGGCTGCCGGTCGGCGGCCGAACACCGACTCGCTCGACGTCGCCTCGGCCGGCATCGAGACCGACAACCGGGGCTTTGTCGTGACGGATGAACGCCTCGAAACTACCGCCGAAAACGTCTGGGCGCAGGGCGACATCGCCGGCAACGCGATGTTCAAACATTCCGGCGATTACGAGACCCGCGTGGTAATCGACAACGTGGTCCATGACACCGGCCGGGAGATCGACCTCTCTGCGCTGCCCCACGCTGTGTTCACCGAACCACAGATCGCCGGCGTCGGCGCGACGGAAGCCGAACTCAAGACAGCTGATCACCCGTATGTCGTCGGTCGGCAGGCTCTGCCCGACACTCCCATGGGACGGGCGAAGAAACTGGAGGAAGGGTTCGTGAAGGTGCTCGCCACTCCCGACGGCGAGATCCTGGGCTGTCACATGCTCGGCGAGGAAGTCTCGACGATGATCCACGAGGTGCTCGTGGCGATGCGGGCAGGGTCAGGACACGTCAGCGATATCACGGACACCATTCACGCACATCCGACGCTGAACAAGGCTGTCGAGTCCGCCTTCCGGGACGCGTTGGATACCTGACGGTGTGTAACTCCCACCGTTCATCCGGGGCGAGCGAAGACCGAAGTGTCTTATTCACCTCTGACGAAGGAGGGATACATGATCACGGGGACGTCGACTGCCCAGCCCATCGCGATGGAAGTCTCGAACATCCTTGGGGAGCCACTGGTCGATCTGGCCTTCGACGGGAGCGTCGAGGCGGCCGAGGACGTCACCGTCGGCGACGACGAGCGAGTCGTCATCGTCGGCTCGACGACGTCGAGTCAGGCCCACCTCGAACTCCTGGAACTCCAGGAGCGGGCCGTCCAGCGCGATCCCGACGAGATCGTTACGGTCATCGGCTACATGGGCTATTCCCGCCAGGACAAGCTGTTCAACCCCGGCGAGGCGGTCTCGGTTCGGGCCATCGCGAAGGCCCTCAGCCCGAGCACGGATCGCGTCTACTCGGTCAACCCGCACAACGTCTCCGTACTGGATTACTTTGACGTTCCGGCCGAGCCGATCGACGCGGCCCCCCAACTCGCCGAGCCCCTGCCCGATGATCTCTCCGATCCCGTCTTCCTCGGCCCCGACGAGGACGCGGTCTGGCTCGCCGAGTCCGTCCAGGAGACATACGGCGAGGGACACGTCGACAACTTCGAGAAGATCCGCCATTCCGCGACCGAAGTCGAGATGAGCGCCGAGGACAAGGACTTCACCGACCGTGATGTCGTCCTCGTCGACGACATGATTGCGACCGGCGGCACGATGAGCGAGGCCGTCCGGCTCATCAGCAAGCAGGACACCAACCACGTGTACGTCTCCTGTGTCCACCCGCTGCTGGTCGACAATGCCCTGAGCAAGCTCTCGCGAGCCGGCGTCAAGTCGCTGTACGCGACCGACACGATCGACCGTTCGATCAGCCGCGTCAGCGCCGCGCCGCCGATCGCCGACGTGCTGTAAGCTGTTGCTGTTTTCCCGACCGTTCCTGCTACTGCGACTTGGCCTCGATGCCGACGCTTTCTCTCAGATCCGCGAGCGCCCCTGCCACGTCCGACTGGCCGAACAGCGACGACCCGATGACGAGCGTGTCCACCCCGCTCTCGACGCACTGGGGTCCCGTCTCACTGTTCACACCGCCATCGACCTCGATCTCGGGGGCCCCCATCGCGTCGAGTCGCTCGATCCGGTCGAGCGTCTCCGGCATGAACGACTGGCCGCCGAAGCCTGGCTGGACGCTCATCACGAGGACGACTTCGACGTCGTCGAGGTACGGCTCGACTGCCTCGACGTCGGTGTCGGGATTCAGTGCGATCCCGGCGTCCATGCCGTGGTCGTGGATCGACTCGATGACCGCTCCCGGATCGTCCTCGCTTTCGACGTGGACGGTAAGCCGGTCAGCACCGGCGTCCTGAAACGCTTCGACGTACTCACCCGGGTGCTCGATCATCAGATGAGTGTCGAAGTAGAGATCAGTCCGGTCCCGGAGCGAACTGATCACCGGCGGGCCAAAGGAGATGTTCGGCACGAAGTGGCCGTCCATGACATCGAGATGGAGGATCTCGGCCGACTCGACGTCGCTGACGTCGCCGTAGAGATCAGCGAAGTCCGCTGCGAGGATCGACGGTGCGATGCGACACATACCGGTCAGTTCAGAACGGAGTCGTATCAACTCGTCGCCTCGCCTCGGCGGACGAGCCCTATTCCATACGTCCACCGTCGGCCGGCCTATTCCGTTCGCCACCGCCATCGGGGACTTCGAAGTTCGATAGCAGTGCCTGGAGCCGAGCGGCGCGATCGCTGAGCGATTCGACGGTGGTGTTGATCTGGGACATCGACGCGGTCTGCTGTTGGGCCGCTGCCGAGGCACTTTCGCTTTCGGCCGCGACCGTCCGGCTGCCGTCGGCGACATCCTCGATCGCCGAGACGGCGGATTCGGTGCTCGTGGCCTGGTCGTCGGTCGTCGCGCTGATTTCCTGGATCCCCTCGTCGGTCTCCTCGGCGTTGGTCGCGACCTGTCCGAACGCCTCGGCCACTGTCTCGACGGCCTCGACCGCTTCGAGGACGTACTGTTCGGCCGTCCGCGCCTCCTCGACGGTCCGTTCGGTTTCTGTCTTGACTGCCGTGATGAGCGACTCGATGTCGCCCGCCGATGCCTGGGTCTGCTCGGCCAGACTCTTGACCTCGTCGGCAACCACGGCGAACCCGTCGCCGCTGTTCCCGTCGCCGGACGCCCGGGCTGCCTCTATGTTGGCGTTCAGCGCCAGCATGTTCGTCCGCTCGGCGATGTCGCCGATTAGTTCGACGATCTCCCCGATTTCGGCCATTCGATCGTCGAGGGATTCGACGTTCCGGACGGTAGAGTCGATCGCGTCCCGGGCCTGTCGGGCGTCCTCGATCGCCCCCTGGGCCGTCTGTTCGCCTTCGTCGGCGATGCGAGCCGTCTCGTGTGAGCGCTCGGCGACCGCTTCGGCCGAGGCTGCCACCTCCTCGACGCCCGCCGAGAGGTTCGACAGTTCCCCGGAGAGCGCGTCGAGCATCTCCCGCTGATCGGCCGTCGCGCTCGCGATCTCCGTGACTGCGTCGCTTACCTCCGCGCTCGCGCTCGCGGCTTCATCCGTCCCGGCGGTCGCGTCAGCGCTCGCCTCGGCGACGGCCTCGGCGAAGGACTGGAGTTCCGCCATCGCCGTGGCCGTCTCCGTCACCATCCCGTTGAACGCGGTGGCGATCTGGGCCATAGCCTCGTTCTCGACGTCGGTGTCGAGTCGGGCCGTGAGGTCGCCGTCGGCAGCCTGTCGAATCGTGGCGCTGTAGGCGTCGGCCGTCGCTTCGAGACGCTGGTTTGCTCGCTCGATTTCAGCCTGGCGGGCCTGGGCCTCGGCCTTCATCTCCTGGGCCTCTGCCCGTGCCTCCTCGATTTCGGCCTGTTTGGCTTCGAGATCCTCGATCTCCCGGCTCTTCTCCCGGGCTTCCCGAAGTTGTGCGCGGGCCTCCTCGCGGGAGCGCTCAGTCGAGTACCATTGAGACATCAGTGCGATGGCCAGCGCCAGAACGAAGATCCCATGGATGAACCCCCACGCCCAGGGGTTGTTTATCGCGGCGGTATGGTTGTAGACGCGACTCGGGTTTATCATGCCGAAGACGCCGTGGGTAAGCACGACGTACCCGATTCCAAGCCCGAACGGCAGCCAGTCCTCGTAGACCGCGACGACGGCCATCCCGACGAAGAAGTGAAAGTGCGCCTCGATGAACCCGCCGGAAAGGTGGACCAGCACGACCGATGTCGACAACAGTCCCGTCGTCGCCAGCGCGGTCCGTGCCCGCCGGGGGAGTCGTGGGATTGCCGCCGCCAGGGCGAGGGCGACCACGATCGCGAGTTCGGCCAGGACGTGTGTCACCGGGATCGCCGGGATCGTCGCGCCGGTCACGACCGATTCCGTCCCCTCGTACGTTCCAAGCAGAAACAGGAAGGGGACGTGTGCAAGTATCAGTACGACGATGTTCCGGTGTCGACGCCGCCAGGACGCCTGGGGTATCGACCGCCCGTTCGGCACGTATCTCACCGCTTCCCGTATTCGGCGTGTCAACCCATCGAACCGGGAAAAATCGCCGGTATTGATCGGTTCGGTGCGTTCCATACCAGTAGGCCTACGTACCCGGTGAAAAGCTCATCTTCCGAGATATCAAATTCTGAAATCGGGGGCCAAAACGAGCCTGTTTCGTCTCTTCCGAGGTGCCGCCAGCGGCGAACAGTAGCTATTTGACGCGGAGTCCTCACGTACGGATATGGACGAGGAAACTCGCGATGCGGCCAAGCGACGGGCAAGCGAGAGTGCGGTCGAAGCCGTCAGCGATGGCGACGTCGTCGGCCTCGGCAGCGGTTCCACGGCCGAGCACGCCATCCGCATCCTCGGCGATCGAGTCGAGGAGGGGCTGGACATCGTCGGCGTGACGACCTCCTTTCAGGCTCGCGAGATCGCCATCGAGAAGGGGATCGACCTCACGACGCTGGACGAAACTGACGGCCACATCGACGTGACGATCGACGGCGCGGACCAGTTCGCCGGCCCGGATCTGATCAAGGGCGGCGGCGCGGCCCACGCCCGCGAGAAGATCGTCGCCAGCGCGACCGACAGCCTCCAGATCGTCGCCGATCCGACCAAGGAGACCGACGTGCTGGACACCGTGGTCCCCGTCGAAGTCCTCCCCGACGCCCGGACGACGGTCGCGAATGCCATCCGCGAGATGGGCGGCGAACCCGAACTCCGGTGGGCCAAGCGCAAGAGCGGCCCCGTGGTGACTGACAACGGGAATCTTCTCTTCGATGCTGACTTCGGCGCGATCGACGATCCCGAGGGACTCGCGACGGAGATCGCGACGATCCCCAGCGTGGTCGAACACGGGATCTTCCCCGGCTACGCCGACGCCGTTCACATGGGGACTGAGGACGGTGTGACCGTCTTCGAGTACTGAACTGATTGATTTTACGCCCGGCCGCCGGCCCACCGCACGCCGGCCCCGAGCAGCGCCCGCGCCTCTCCTTCAAATGACGACCGGAAGTGCCCAAGCGCGGTGTAAAAGGACCGACCGTCGCCGTAGGATTGCACCCAGGCGACCGGCATGTCCCCCAGATCGGGGTGGTCCATCCGCGCGAGGACGCGCACGTCGCCGGTGACGACCTCGTAGGGTTCGTCGTAAGCCTGGAAGTCCTCGCGGTTGATTGTGATCGGGTGGTGGGAGTCGACGATCCGGACGTCGAAGACCTCCGGCTCGGGATGCTGGATGAATCGCCCGCCGATGAGTGCCTCGAGTTCGGGGTTTGGCTCCTCGCGCTCCCCGACGACGTCGTCGGGGTCTGCGGGCACAGTGGTCTCAAGCGCCGCCGCGCCGTGGACGCCAGCGTACCCACCGCCGCTCTCGACGAACTCGAGCAACCCTGACAGCTGGGCGTCGGTCATCTTGCTGTCGGTCGTGTAGTCGATCAGGATGTCGTAGTCGCTGTCGGGCAACGTTGCGAGTTCCTCGCGGTCGGTCGTGGTCTCGGCGTCGATGCCTTCGGCCGAAAGCGCCGACTCGATGTGCGGACCGAGTTCCTCGATGTCGTGGAACGGGAACGCCGTGCCGCCGAGGAGGAGTGCCTGCAGATTTTGGGTCATTGCTCTGCCCCCGTGTGATCGTGTACAGTCATCGTCTGCCGGCCACGTTCGTTCGGCACGCACAAAGAAACGCCGGTCGTGTGGGGGTTGTGTTCATAGAATGTATTGCAAGCTAACTATACCTACCTGTGTGTTGATAGTGTCTGACTGTAGGCTGCCATGTCAGCTACTCTTTGGCCAATCCGTCCGAGAAAGATTTTTCATTCCTACGTGCGTAGGGTTGGATATGGGGAAACCAGGCCCGAATCCGGAAGTCGTCGCCGAGGACGTACTCGAAGTCTTCCGCGATCGTGCTGACGATAGCGAGCCGCTTACCGCCCCGGAGATTTCGGACGATCTCAACTGCTCGCGGCGGACAGTGCTCGACCGGCTCCACGAGCTGGCGGAGCGTGGCCACATCACGAGCAAAAAGGTCGGTGGGCGGAGCCGTGTGTGGTGGATCCCGGACGACAATGCATCAGCGCACGATTTCCCGGCGGACGATCCGCTGTTCAGCGGCGAGCCATTGCTTTCTCCTGACGACCCGGTCGACGAGACCGAGATCGACGACGTTCTCTACAGCGAGGGCTGAGACGTGTCGCGGACTGTTGCTCCGGGCGCGATACCGCTTTTCATCGACACCGGTGCGTTTTACGCCCGGTTCGTAGGGACAGCACAACGGCACGATCGTGCCACGGCGGTGTTCGAAGCGATCGGCACCGGGGAGGTTGCGTATCGGCCGCTGTATACGTCGACCTACGTCCTCGACGAACTGGCGACACTCATCCTCAGCCATCGGGACCACGACGCTGCGACCGCCGCGCTCGAGCGCGTTCGCGAGTCACCGACGACCGTCATCCAGCCGGGCCGGGCGGACTTCGACCGGGCCTGCGAGGAGTTCGCACGCTACGTCGATCACGAGATCTCACTCACGGACCACATGAGCGGTGTGCTGGCTGCCGATCGAGATATCGAGCACGTGTTCACGTTCGATCCTGATCACTTCCGAACGCTTGACTTCACGGCCGTTCCCGACGACACCGGCGAGGGACTGTGAGCCATTCACCGGGAACCGACGCAAGCTTAAATATCGGTAGGCCGTAGCACGGAGTGAGTGACCGGAACAGACCGACCTACCGACGGGGCGCTCGTCGTCAAGCGGGTCGACGAGGGGTCCGCCGACACGACCGAAATCAAGCGACTCGCCGACGCCGCGGGCTACGATGTCCTGGCCACGCTCACCCAGACCCGGACCGAGGACCCCGCCTACCACGTGGGGGAGGGCAAGGCCGCCGAGATCGCCGAAGAGCTTCGCGCTCGCGACGCAACAGTCGTCATCTTCGACAACCAGCTCGGGCCCTACCAGACGTACAACCTCGGCACCGAGTTCCCCGAGGGCGTCCAACTCCTGGATCGGTTTCGGCTGATCCTCGAAATCTTCGGCCAGCGCGCCCAGACCCGGAAGGCCCAGTTGCAGGTCGAACTCGCGGAACTCCGGTACGAACTCCCGCGGGCGGAGGCCAAGGCCAGCCTCGCCCGGCGCGAGGAGCATCCGGGGTTCATGGGGCTGGGGGAGTACGACGAGAGCCGCGAGCAGGACATCAAAAACCGGATCTCCCGGATCCGCGACGAACTCGAGAAGATCGAGCGGACCGACGAACACCGTCGCGAACAGCGCCGGGAGTCGGGCTTCGATCTCGTGGCGCTTGCGGGCTACACCAACGCGGGCAAGTCGACGCTGCTCCGCCGGCTGGCGGAAGATCTGGACGTCGACGAGAACGAGGGCGTCCATCCTGACCTCGACGAAACGGCCGCGTCAGAGGATCGGCTGTTCACGACGCTGGGGACCACGACCCGCCGGGCCGACTTCGATCGCCGGGACGTGCTCGTGACCGACACGGTCGGGTTCATCTCCGACCTCCCACACTGGCTGGTTGAGTCCTTCAAGTCCACGCTGGGTTCGGTCTATCAGGCCGACCTCGTGCTGCTGGTGGTCGACGTGGGCGAGTCCGTCGAGTCGATCCGCGAGAAACTGGTCACCGCCCACGACACGCTCTACGAGCGCAACGAGGCCCCGATCCTGACCGTCCTCAACAAGATCGACACCGTCGAGGCGGCGGAACTCGACCGCAAGCGCGAGGCCCTCTCGGCGCTCGCGCCGAATCCCGTCGCCGTCAGTGCCAGGACCGGGGAGAACGTCGACGCGCTCCGCGAGCGGATCGACGAATCATTGCCGGCCCTCGAACGCGAGCGCCTCGTCCTCCCGATGACTGACGACGCGATGAGCGTCGTCTCCTGGATCCACGACCACGCCCACGTCGAGGATGTCGACTACGGCGAGGAAGTCGTCGTCGAGTTCGAGGGTCGGCCCGCTGTCGTCGAACAGTCACGGGCGAAGGCGAGCGATCTCGTCCCCGCGGAGTCGGCGTCCTGAGTTTGGTTTTCCGCTCAGCTGTCATCGCGCTCGCGTTCGAGCGCACGCTCGCGGAGTCGCCGGCAGCGGTCGCTGTCGACCGTCAGATCGGGAACCGACACGGGGGCCCCGTCCTCGTCGATGGCGACGAAGACGAACCGGGAGTTCGTCGTCGGCTCACGCTCACCCGTCCGGGGGTTCTCGCGGGCGGCGTCGAGCGCGACTTTGACGCTGGTTCGACCCGTCTCGTAGGCGTAGGATTCGATGATCACGGTCTCGCCGGTCGGGATCGGCCGGTGGAAGCTCATCTGATCGATCGAGGCCGTGACGCAGGGCTCGTTCGCGGCGCGCATCGCCGACATCGCGCCGAGTTCGTCCATCCACTTCATCACGTTGCCGCCGTGGACTGTCCCGTAATTGTTTGCGTGGTTGGGCTGGACGCGCCAGCGGTTCTCGAGGTAGGTGTCGCTGATCGTCGGCATGTTCAGGATATCGGAACCACTGGATGTGAGTGTACCGGCCGTCGATCCGCTCGGGGCGCAATTTGGTCCCACCTCCCCACTGTCTTTGGTCGATGGTATAACCGTCCGGCGTACGTACAACTGCTGTATGTATCGCCAGCTACCCAGCGGGAAAACGCCGTCTTCCACCGATGAGCGGTGATACCGCGTCATCCGCCAAACAGCAATCTTCAGACGGCGGCGAACGCTCGAAGCCGCTGGCAGACCGGTATACCCACGCGATGGGTCGGTTTGTTCATGGGATCGAACTCGCCGCCGCAACCGTTTTTGCTGTCCTCTTTGCGATCGGGGTCGCTGATCTCACACTCCAGATCTTCGGGGCTGTCGCCTCGGGAAGCATTACCGATCCACTCGTCGTCATCGGTTTCATCGATACGGGACTCCTCCTGTTGATCATCGTTGAGGTATACCAGACAGTGCTCGCGTACGTCGAAGAGAACGACATCCGGCGCATCGTCCAGCTCGTTATTTACACTGGCGTCATCGCGATGGTCAGAAAAGTCATCCTCTTTCGAACGGGCGAGTATGCGACGATTCCTGACGCCCTGTTCGCCGCCGGGTCCTATGCGATCATCATCTTCGCGCTGGTTGGACTGCTCGTTGCCGAGGGGATCTACGGGAGTGAGCACGCGAATATATGACGGCTGATACTTATGTAGGGCTGCTGATTCTTGGGGATTTAGCCCTTGATCCCGACCAGTAGCGACAGACTGTTACCCGAGCAAGGCTCGAATAGCGGGTTCGTGCGGGTGATTTTCGAGTTCATTCCGCGCGGTCACCCCACATCGCCGTCGGGACGCGTTCGAGCAAGTCCGTCGCGACGAGCCCGTATCCCCACTCCTCGACGACCAGATCGCCTGCCCGGCCGGTGACGTACGCGCCGAGTGACGCCGCCGGATGCGGATCGAGCGTCGCCGCGAGCGCACCCGTGACGCCCGCGAGCACGTCGCCGGTCCCGCCAACGGTCATGCCGGGGTTGCCGGTCCGACTGACTCGCGTCGATTTGCCGTCCGAGATGATATCCGCCGGTCCCTTCACGAGCAGCGTCGCCCCGATCTCGGCTGCCAACTCCGCCACGTTCTCGGCCCGCGTCTCCCAGTCGGCCGCGTCGTGGCCGCCCATGCGCTCGAACTCGCCCCGGTGGGGCGTACAGATCAGGGTCGCCTCGGTCTCAACGTCCGGCACGACCCGAAGGGCGTCGGCGTCGACGACTGCGGTTCCTTCAAAGTCCGCGAGGAACGCCTCGACGGCCGAAAGCGTCGCCTCGCCGGCACCCAGTCCGGGACCGAGGACCACGCTGTCGTGCTCGCTCGCCAGCTCGAGTAGCGGGTCGACGGCGGGTTCAGTGAGTTGGGTGCCGTCGAAGGGCCGGACGATCAGGTCCTCGCTGTAGCCCTGCACTTCGTCGGCGATGGCGGCCGGGACGGCGACCCGGACGAGGTCCGCGCCCGATCGAAGTGCCGACTGGGCCGCGAGTGCCGGCGCGCCGGTGTAGGGTCCGCCACCGATCACCAGCACCTCGCCGAAGTCGCCCTTGTGGCTGTCGGCCGGCCGGGAGAGTCGAAGGAGATCGCCCTGCTCGACGAAGAACTCCGCGCCGGGCGGGACGCCGATGTCGGCCACCTCGAGTGGCGCGTCGAGATCGGCAAGTCCCGGCTTGGACTTGTGGAAGGTGACAATGCGGTCCGGTCGGACGGCACCCTCGGCGAGCGTCCCCTCGCTCGCGTCGAGTCCCGAGGGGACGTCGAGACTGACGACCGTCGCGTCGGCGGCGTTGATCGCGTCGGCGGCAGTGGCCACTGGCTCCCGGAGCGCACCCGAGATCCCCGTTCCAAGCATCGCGTCGACGATCACGTCCGGGTCCGAGAGATCGAACGCCGTCGAGTCGCTGATCGTCCGGGTTTCCACGGTCGAGCGCTCGAGAGCGTTCCAGTTCTCGCGGGCAATGTCGGTCCCGATGTCGTCGGGATCGCCCAGGAGTGTGACGCGACAGTCGTACGCGCCGAGGAACCGTGCCGCGACGAGCGCGTCCCCGCCGTTGTTGCCACGGCCGGCCACGATCTCGATCCGATCGTCGGCGTCGGCGACATCGCGGATCACTCCAGCGGCGGCGTTGCCGGCCGATTCCATGAGTTGTTTCCGGGTTACACCCAGCGCGGCGGCATTTGCGTCGACGATGGCGATCTCCCGGCCGGTGAGTTCGCTCCCGAAGGTCATGGCCGGGGGTTCGAACGCTCGGCGGTTAACAGTTCAGCATTATCAGCGATTGAAGGTGGATCCGGGTGCTTTTCGGCGTCGATGAGCAACTATGCCGTGCATGCCGCTGATGTCAGATGACGACTTCTCCATCCACGACGACGACTGCGAGAAGCAAGAGAGCGGCTGGATGCCTGTCTCGGATCTGCCGGACGAGGTCACCTCCATGGACGACCTCGACTGTGCGTGCTGGGAGGAGTACGATTCGATCGCCGAGATTTGATCGGTCGCCGGGCCGCCATTCGACGGTCACCGCCTGATCTCGAAGCCGTCCAGCCCCTGGGGTTCCTCGGACGTCACCTCGACTTCGTCCACCCGGGCCGCCGGACTGCCCTCGTGACAGAACTCGACCATCGCGTCGACCCCCTCCTCGTCCCCCTCGAAGACTGCCTCGACGCGGCCGTCGGACAGGTTCTTCACCCAGCCATCGACGCCGTGCTTCTCGGCTGTGTCGCGGGTCGTCGCCCGGAAGAAAACGCCCTGTACGTTGCCGGAGACGTGGACGTGTGCGCGAACTTGATCACTCATGTGCTGCAGTTCGGACGCCGAGGCAAAAATGCCACTCCCGGGTGTCGTCTGTCGTCCTCACTCAGTCGACCCGCCGCCGTTACGGAGATGATGAAAGACGTACGTCTGGGCGTAGCCGGCGTACTGCCCGCCGAAGCGCTCCCGAATCGCCCGGGAGGTCTCGGCGTAGGAGCCCCGGTCACATTCAGGGTAATACTCCTCGATCGTCGACCGGATCCAGGTGTCAAGCGGGACCGCCTCGACGAATCCCAGCGAGAACAACAGCACGCAATCGGCCACCTTCTCGCCGACGCCGACGAACTGGGTGAGATACTCCCGGGCGTCTTCGTATGCCAGGTCCGTCGCCTCCTGGGGGTGGGCCGTCCCCTCGGCAACCATTTCGGCCGTCCGCTGAACGTACGGAGCGCGATAGCCCAGGCCGAGGTCCCGGAGGTCCCCTTCCGTCGCCTCGGCGAGTCGTCCGGGCGTCGGAAAGGCATGGTACTCCTCCCCGTCGAAGGTGATCGACTCGCCGAAGCGTTCCTCCAGCGCGCGCTGCATCTCGTGAATCCGGCCGATCCGCATCTGGGCCGAGCAGATGAACGCGATCAGCGTCGCGAAGGGAGGATCGCGGACAAGCCGCAGCCCCCAGTAGCGGTCGAAGGCGGCGTCGAGCAGTGGGTCCGCAGGTGTTGCGTCCCTGATCTCCGCGAGGTCGTCGTCCAGTCGGAGGCGTCGTCGGAGCGTTGCTTCCGCCTCGAAACTCGCTTCCCACTCCAGCCGATCGTCGACTTGCCGGACGCGAACGATGTCGTGGTCCCCTTCGCTCAAGCCCCCGTCATTGTCGATGACTGTCGCGTACCACGCGTCCCCACCGTACGCATTGCTGGTTTCGTACATCTGGCCGTCCAAACGCGTCCAGCGAAAGCTCTGGCCGCTCTCCACTGTCGACTGGAGATCGAACGCGACCGACGAAAGCGACAGCGTCCCGCGGTTCATACCACCGCTCCGGGCGAGTCACCTTTGTCCGTTTCGCGTTCGACCGGCCTAACCTTCTTATCAGAGGCGTGCAAAGTTGTTCACATGAACTGTCGAGTTGTCGTCGAAGCGGCTGTGCCCGTATACGACGTCGAAACCGCAGACGAGGCCGTGCGTATCGCCATCTCGAAGACGGGGGAGATGCTCAATCCCGACCTCAACTACGTCGAGATAAACATGAGCGGGCGACACTGTCCCCACTGTGGCGAGGAACTCGACCCCGCCTTCATCGCCGCCGACGAGAGCCTCGTCGCCCTCGAACTCGAGATGACGGTGTTCAACGTCGAGCGTGACGAACACGCCGCCCGTATCGCTCGCAAGGAGATCGGCCAGCGCCTCGAAAACATCCCGCTGGAGATCGTCGAGATCGAGGCGATCGAAGACGAAGCGGACGACACTGACGAGGACGGTTCTGACGAGAGCGAACCAGTCGAGGAAGCGTCGACGGTCGTCTCGGAGACTGCTGGGGACACTGATACCGATCCCGTGGCTGAGGACGACCGGGACGATGACGTCCTCCCGGAATTCGAGGAACTGATCGACGAATAACCCGATCGGTACAGCTGACTCCGACGCAGCTTCCTCGACAGTCACACGACGACTCGATTTTGCGGATGGCGACACGATTCACGATCAGCAACGCAGTCGCTGGCGAACGTGAGACGCCGAAAACTGTCGGGGCGCTTCCCAGCAGAGTCAGTCAGCAGTCGCGGAGACGCGCTCGGTGTCCGTCGTGGACTCCATTTCTCCGGTGATGCCCTCGGCGAGAGCGAACACGGCCGCCTTGTGGTCCGTCTTGGACTTGTGGATCGACGTCGGCTTCACGCCGAGTTCCGTGTATCGCTGGTGGTCGACTTTCGTGTCGAGTGTTTGTTCGTAGTGATCGCGTACCTGCGCAAGCAGCCCATGGAGATGGATGAGCTCCTGCTTTTTCATGGTCACTCAATCGTAACGACTGGAGGGTTATAGTAGTATCCTGAGTACTGTTACCACACTTCTCTGGTAGCGAGGGCGTTCCTAACGGTTGTTTTCGATGGATCTGTGGAGACGACTGCACCCCGATCGGCGATTCGAGACGTATCAATTATCATTATAATTCGGCAGCGGTCCAGTGGGGCGGTCAGTCGTCGGCTGACACGGCACGCCCCGTGCTGGGGAGCGTTTCGCACCGGTTTGAAAGATTTTTATTCGATCGTAGACGACGTAGGGATATGGACTACGATGACATGCTCGATCGGGCGATCGAGGACACGCCGGACATCGAGTCGGGGGCCGACCGGTTCGACGTGCCCGATCCGGACGTTCGCCAGGAGGGGAACATGACGGTATACGAAAACTTCCAGGCGACGACCCGTCGGCTCGGCCGTGAGGACGAGCACGTGATGAAATTCCTGCAGGACGAACTTGGGACCAGCGGTCACATCGACGAAAGCGGGCGCGCCCGGCTCACCGGCGAGTTCAAGCAGCGCCGGATTCAGGCGGCGCTCGACGCCTATACTGAGGAGTTCGTCATCTGCTCGGAGTGTGGCCTTCCGGACACGCGGCTCATCCGCGAGCAGGGTGCAATTTTGCTCCGGTGTGAGGCCTGTGGTGCGCGGTCCGCCACCAGCGGGTAGCTCCGATTTTCGAACGGACTGTTCCCGCCCGACACTGGACGGAACTCAGCGAAGCTCTCGCAGCGTTTCGAGATCGCGGTCGGTTCGCATGAACTCGGAGAGCCGGCGCTGTTCCGCACAGTCGGGGCACGTGAAGAGTTCCTCGGGGGCCGGAAGATCGCGCGGCGTCGATTCCCACTCTTTGCGACACTCGGGACAGACGAGTCTGACGTACGCTTCCTCCATCGATGGGTGTGTATGACACACCTACGGAAATAAGGTTTGTTGCTCCCAACGGGGGAACCCGCGCCGACTGAAGATTGCTCGACGGTGATCAGGCACCTGCGTGTCGGTCGATCAGGCTCCTGTAGTGACTCTGGTCGCGGACGCCGACGACCTGTTCGGCGACCTCGCCGCCGGCGAAGACGACCACCGTCGGGACGCCCCGGACCTGGTACTGACTCGCCAATTCCTGGTGGGCGTCGACGTCGACTTTGGCGACGGCCGCGTCGGTCTCGGCGGCGAGTTCCTCGACGATCGGCTCCAGCATCTTGCACGGTCCACACCAGTCCGCATAGAAATCCACCATGACGACGTCGTGGGTCGCGACGACCTCGTCGAAGTCGTCGATGCTGTCGACGTGAATCGGTTCGTTCGGGGCTGTCGTCGGCGCTGAATCGTCCTGTTGCATGAGTTGCTCTTTCTTGCGTTGTTTGATCGTCTCGATATCGTCTCCGCCGGTCATAGCATCCGCCGATAGGCCCCACCGACGCTTAAGTGTTGTGAATGGACCATACAATACCGCTGTGAAGCTCGTTCCCCATCTAGCGGGTGATTTCCCCTCAGATACGTGCCTGCATTGGCCCGTAAAGATCTGTTACGTCTATGATGTGACGGGTGGTCGGGCCCCGAAACCGCCTCCGTTGCAGTGTTAGAGTGATGCACAGCACTCACAACACTTTTGAACGCGCTTCGCCTAGACGGGGCTACGAATGGCAGAGTCGATCAACGAGTACCTCAAGCAGGACATGGAGTGTGAGGGGTTGCTCGAATGCATCCACGGGCTCAAGGAACTCGATAAGGAGGTGTTTGTGACCCTGACTGATACGACGGAGCCGATGACTATCGACGAGATCGCCGACGCCGTCGATCGGGAGCGCTCGACCGCGTATCGAGCAGTCCAGCGCCTCCTCCAGTCGGGCTTCATCCAGAAGGAACAGGTCAATTACGATCAGGGTGGGTACTATCACGTCTACCACCCGACGGACCCTGATCAGATCGCGGATAAGATGCAGCGGACGCTCAACGACTGGTACGCCAAGATGGGCCAACTTATCGGCGAGTTCCGCGAGAAGTACGACCCAGAGGCGGCGGTCGATCCGGCGGCTGACAGCTAGTCACGACGGTTGGATTGTGATCCGCCTCATCTTTCATGTCGGTCACGATGATCGTTTGTGCTTGCCGGCGACCGACGGATGTTTGTAGTATGGGCCGGTTGACACGACCAGGTTACCCGTCGGATGGCTCGAACGTACTACGATGTCCTCGGCGTCGAGGAATCGGCCTCAACTGCCGATATCGAGGCTGCCTACCGCGAGCGGCTCAAGGAGACCCATCCCGACGTCACGGACGATCCCGACGCGACTGACACAGTGCAGGAAGTCATCGACGCCAGGGACGTGCTGACTGACGAGGCCGAGCGTGCCCGTTACGACCGATTGGGCCACGAAGCGTACGTCTCCGGTGATCCCACTGGGATGGCGTCTGCATCGGCAAGGGGGTCCACGGACGAGGGGGCAGGGGAAACGCACTCCGCCGCGTCTGCGCACAGCCAGTCCGACGGCAGTTCGACGTCCGTCGGCGATAACACACGGGTCCGATCCGGGTCACGTGACGCGACGCGAGGTCAGTCATCCACCCCTACCGACAGAGACCGGACGTGGGCACATGGGTCAGGGGGAAGGGTCACCCAGCCGGGCGATCCGAACACGGTCCGGTGGAGTCGCCTGTTCCCGCCGAACCAGTCGGTCGTCCTGCTGCTCGCGGCGTTCATCTGTTACCCTCCCTTTGTCCTTTTTAGCGTCTACCCACCGTTCCCAGCCGTGTTTAATCTCATCGTCGCCGCGTGTACGCTGGCGCTCGTGGGCTATCTCATCTCGCTGCCCGAGATCGGCGTGCTCGTGTTCGGCTTCTGGGGTCTCGTTACAGCCGGGTCCTTCCTGATCGGGTCGCTCGGCATGATCTCGCTGTCCGGCGTCCTTGCGATGACGGCGACCTGGCTCCCACTTGGCCTCTCGATCGTGGTATTTCGACTCATTCGACACTGACCGCGAGTCACGGGTGCCCCATCCAGTCACCGCAATTCGGTCCGGACATCCTCGTGGATCGTCTCCCGGACACGGTGGCTCTCCGCTGCGTCGAAGGTAATTTCGATGATCTGGGTGCCGGGGGCGGCCAGGGATTCCCGATAGAGCGATTCGAACCCATCGAGTGACGCAGTCCGGACGAATTCGGCATCGTAGAGCTCCCCGACGGGCGAGAAATCCAGGCCGTGTGGCGTCTTGAAAAAGTCAGTGAACGGTGGGTCGAAGTCCTCGATCGGCAGCATGTGGAAGATGCCACCGCCGTCGTTGTTGAGCAGGACGATCGTCGCCTCGACCTCGGCCCGGGCCAGCGCGAGTAGTCCGTTCATGTCGTGATAGAAGGAGACATCGCCGAGGACGCCGACCAGGGGACCGTCGGTCGCGCTTGCGGCCCCCAGTGCCGTGCTGGTGACGCCGTCGATCCCGCTCACGCCGCGATTCCCCAGGATGCGGACTGATCTCGCCCGTGGCTGTCCGAACCGGTCGAGATCCCGGACTGGCATGCTGTTGCCGACGACCAAGGTCGCTCCGGCAGGAATCTCCGCTGCCACCGTCGACAGGACCGCTCCTTCGAAGTTGGCGTCCGTTGTTGTCCGATCCAGCAGTGACCAGTACGTCTCCTCGGCGCGCTCGAAGCGCTCACGCCACGCGTCGTCCCCGCCGGTCGCGATCCGGTCGGCCAGGTCGTCGGCCAGCCGGGTCGGATCGGCGACGAGCAGGTCGCTCGCCGTGAACTCGGCTTCGGTCCATTCGCCGGCCGGGTCGACCACGAACTGGCGGGCCTCGCTATCCCGGAGATAGTGCCTGAGGACCTTCGACGTGGGTGAGGCACCGAACCGAACGACGACATCGGGGTCCGGCCAGCCCCACTCCTCGCTCGCGTCGAGATACGAGTCGTAGCCGCCACAGATCCCCACGCTGTCGGCGTGACCGAATCGGTGGCCCGAGAGTGGATCGGCGAGGACAGGGAAATCGGTTGCGCGGGCGAGCCCGACCAGTGCCTCTCTGGCCGGTGTCGGTTGGCTCGCCGGCCCAGCGACGATCAGTCCCCGGTCGGCTCCCTCGATGACTCCGGCGACGCGGTCGAGTTCCTCGTCGGCAAGCGTCACCGCCCCCTGGGAAATCCCGACGAACGGGCCGTCCCGCCCCTCGACTGCCAGGGGCGCACGCTCGCCGAGATCGTCGGGAACGTCACCCTCGACGTGGACCGGTTCGAGTGGCTTTCGGAAGGGGATATTGAGATGAACCGGGCCCGCCGGCGTCCCTATCGCGTCGGCGACAGCCCGATCCGCCGTCACGCGGAGCGACCGTAGCGCTCGCGGACGCGGTGCGGGTTCGGGGAGTGTCCGGTACTGTCTGACGGCCGACCCGTAGAGCTTCGTCTGGTCGGCAGTCTGGTTTGCGCCGCTGTCCTGAAGTTCGGGTGGCCGGTCGGCCGTGAGCACGACAAGCGGCACCCGACCCTCGTCGGCTTCCATCACGGCCGGGTGGAGATTCGCCGTCGCCGTCCCCGAGGTCGTGACGACGGCGGTCGGCTCGCCACTCTGGCGGCCCCGACCGAGCGCGAAGAAGGCGGCCGAGCGTTCGTCGAGCAACGAGACCACCTCGACCTCGCTGGCCGCGAACGCGGTCGTCAACGGCGTCGACCGGCTCCCGGGCGCGAGACAGGCATATTCGACCCCGGCGGCCGCGAGTTCGTCGACGAGCACGTTCGCCCACAGTGTGTTGCGGTTCGGGGCCATCATCGTAAGGCGTCGAGGATCGGGCGGTACTTGAGCTGAATCTCGTCCCACTCGGCGTCGGGGTCGCTATCGGCGACGATCCCCGCCCCGGCAAACAGCGTGGCCCGGCGCTCTCTTGTGAGTGCCGACCGAATGCCCACGGCAAACTCCCCATCACCGGCCGCGTCGAACCAGCCGATCGGCGCGGCGTACCACCCGCGATCGAAGGCTTCAGCCTCCTGAATCGCCGCCAACGCATCGTCCGGCGGCAGTCCGCCGACGGCCGGCGTGGGATGTAACGCTTCGACCAGCGAGAGGACGTGTACCTCCGTATCGAGGATCGCCTCGATCGGCGTCTGGAGGTGCTGGACCGTGGCGAGTTGTCTGATGGTTCGTTCGCCAGTCGTGACGGTCTCGGCGAAGCCATCGAGTTGCTCGCGGATGGCTTCGACGACGAGGGCGTGTTCGTGGCTGTCCTTCGGACTGTCCGTGAGTTCCTCGGCGAGCCACTCGTCTTCGGCCCCCGTGTCCCCGCGGCCGATCGACCCCGCCAGTGCCGCTGTCTGCACCCGGGGACCGTCACGCCTGAGCAGTCGCTCGGGGGTCGCCCCGAAGAAAGTCCCCGCGCCTGCTTGCTCGGGTGCGAACGCGAAGCGGTAGCAGTCAGGGTAGGTCTCGCTGAGCCGATCGAGGGCGGCGGGCACTGACAGCGACCCTGCGAGGTCAACGGTCTGAGCGCCGGCCAGGACGACCTTCCGCAGGTCGCCCCGATCGATGCGCTCGACGGCAGCGTCGACCTGTTCGGTCCAGGCGTCGCGCTCGGGGATCTGTGATCGGGCGGCGATGCCTGGTGGCGACTCGGTCGACGGCTGGGCGTTCGTGAGTCGTTCCTGCCAGCGTTCGAGGGTTTGTTCGGCGGTACTCGGGGCGTCCGGACCGACAGCGGCGGCCGTCAGCCAGGTTTCGCCGTCGCGCTCGATGACCGAGACGGCCGGCAGGTGGAAATAGGCGTCCGGAAACCCCGTCCAGTCGGCGTCAGCGTGGCGATCGACCCCGACGTCGTGGAACGCGAAGCCACCGAACAGCCGGGGGCGGGCGAACGGCGGCAGGTTCGTGGCGACATCCTGGTTCGCAAAGAGTCCACTCGCTCGCTCGCGGACCGCTTCGAATCGGTCGCCGCTCGTCACGGAGATCGTCGCCGCGCTGCCCGTCCCCGCGACCGTCTCGTCGGGGCTAGCCCATGCCGTCCACGGTCGCCTGCGGATCTCGTCGGCGAGCAGCGTGGCGGGATCGACGGCGTCGAGTTGGCAGCCACGGATGGCGAGAACGTCGCTGGCGTGATCGGTCCCGACTGCGTCGGCACGCACTGACTCCATCTGGCCTGTCTAGGGGCACAATCCATTAAGGGCTGACGATACCCCCACCATCGGACGCTCGTTCGGACTGGCCGTCACCATCGACGGGCTCGGACGAGTCGCCCTCTCGGCGGGCGTCAGTTCAAGCAGATTCTTATACCTCCCTCCCTGTGGATGGGATACGATGTACGCGCCCAGACACGCGTCTTCGATAGCCGAGGTGAACGTGGGATGAGCGATCCGCAGGACGAAGTCCGGGCGTACACAGTTCGGCTCGAACTCGTCGACGAACCCGGTGAACTCCTCCGGGCGCTATCCCCGATCGCCGACAACGGCGGTAACCTGCTGAGTATCTACCACGAACGCGGGAACATGACCCCGCGCGGGCACATCCCAGTTGAGGTCGATCTCGAAGCGTCGCCCGAGCGCTTCGACGTGATCGTCGACGCGCTTCGGGAGGCCGGCGTCAACGTGATCCAGGCCGGCAAGGAGCGCTACAGCGAGGAACTCACCGTGGTCCTCGTCGGCCATCTCGTCGATACTGATCTCTCTGATACGCTCTCGCAACTCCGGGCGGAGAACGGGGCCGTGACCGATATCTCGCTGGCTGCCCCTCAGGGCGCCGACGAGGTGTCGAGTGCGCGCCTCCGACTCCGGACCGAGCAGGGGGCCGTCGAGGACACCCTCAGTGCGGTCCGATCGGTGGCTGACCAGAAGGACCTTCGTGTTGTCGAACCCCTCGCGCCGGGAGGTGAGGCCTGATGGATCTCGCAATCATGGGGACGGGGACGGTCGGTAGCTCCGTCGCCGAACTCGCAAGCGAGTACGGGCACCGGGTCACCGCCATGGCCAACGTCGACGCCGCGGCGATCGACCCTGACGGCATCGACACGGCGACAGCACTGGAACGCCAGCGCTCCGAGGGGATGGCACATCTCGGTGACAGCGATCCCGACGACGTGCTGGCTGCCGAGTACGACGCGCTGATCGAGGTGACGCCGGTGACGCTGGGCGACGCCGAACCGGGATTCAGCCACGTCGAGGCTGCTTTGGAGCGGGACAAACACGTCGTCCTCGCGAACAAGGGGCCGATGGCCGAACGCTACGCCGACGTCCGTGCGCTCGAAGCCGAAAGCGCGGGCGAGGTCCGCTTCGAGGCCACCGTCGCAGGTGCGATCCCGGTACTCTCGACGATCGAGGACTACGGGCCGGGAACGATGTCCGCCGTTCGGGGTGTGTTCAACGGCACGGCGAACTTCATCCTCACGCGGATGGCCGCGGAGGGACTGGGTTACGAGCACGTCCTCGCGGAGGCACAGGACCTGGGCGTCGCCGAGGCCGATCCCGCTTTCGACGTCGAGGGGACCGACGCCGCCCTGAAGTGTGTCATCCTCGCGAACGTCCTCGCGCAGGGCGACCGTGCGTTCTCCCTCGAAGATGCGACCGTCGAGGGCATCAAGGACATCCCGGGCAGCGCGCTCGAACTCGCCCGCGAGGACGGCCGGACGATCCGGCTGATCGGCGAGGTCGCCGGCGACGAGATCCGGGTGAGTCCGCGACTGGTTCCCGAGCACAGCGAACTCGCCGTCAGCGGGACGACCAATATCGTTCAACTGGAGACCGACAACGCCGGTCGGCTCAACCTCTCCGGCCGCGGTGCGGGCGGTCCCGAAACTGCGACGGCGATCCTCGCGGACGTCAATCGGCTTCCCGAGCGCTAACCACGGACTGATTGTGGCCGGTTTCCTCCGTCGCCTGACGGAGTCACTCGACGTCGAGGGCCGCCTCCGGACTCTCGCTCTCTTCTGTCTCTCGGGACGGTGTGTCCTGTCTGTCCCGTCTTTCGAGGACAGCTCTGATCGCATCCGTGTCGTCCGTCCGGACGTCTTCGGTCTCCAGCAGCGCTTCGAGTCCCCGTTCAAGCTCCCGCTCGTCGATCTCCCCTTTCGCGTACCGGCGTCGGAGTTCGTCCAATGGGTCCGCCGTCTCCCCGCCGTCACGGGTGGTCTCGCTCTCGTCGATCCCCACTGCCAGGTCCCGCAGTTTCCGTGCCCGTTCGATCTCCTCCGCCGGATCGGCCAGACTCCCGGCGAGGACGCCAGCGACCGGGACCAAAAAGAGCCAGCCGACGACGAACACCCACAACGCCGCCTGTGGCCCCGTGTTCATGTACGCGGCAATGCCGGCTGGCAGCGTCGCGACCGCAAACACGCCCGCGAGCGCTTCGAAAACCCGATGGTAGCTACCCATGCGTGAGGCTTGGGTATGCCTGTTGTATAATTGTATTGTCACGGACATCGACGGCTGATCGGACCACGCGTGATTGACTCTCGCCAGCCCGGCCCATACCGGCCGCCGGTGACCTCTATCGCCGGAACTGATGGACACAGGCCGACCGCAATCCGTGACAGCAGTTCCCAAATCGCAAGACAGCGGCGGCATGGTCTACGCTCGCTATCGAAATGGTTTTAACACCAACAGCCGAACGATTCCGATACAGCGCCTCTGCGCGTGAGATTCAAATGAGTGAGGACAAACCGCACCAGAACCTCGCCATCATCGGACACGTCGACCACGGGAAATCCACTCTCGTCGGTCGACTCCTGTTCGAGACCGGCAGCGTTCCGGAGCACGTCATCGAGCAGCACCGAGAGGAAGCCGAAGAGAAGGGCAAAGGCGGCTTCGAGTTCGCCTATGTGATGGACAACCTCGCCGAGGAGCGAGAGCGTGGTGTCACCATCGACATCGCCCACCAGGAGTTCGACACCGACGAGTACTACTTCACCATCGTCGACTGTCCGGGCCACCGTGACTTCGTGAAGAACATGATCACGGGCGCGTCCCAGGCCGACAACGCCGTGCTCGTGGTCGCCGCCGACGACGGCGTCCAGCCCCAGACCCAGGAGCACGTCTTCCTGGCCCGCACCCTGGGTATCGACGAGCTCATCGTTGCCGTCAACAAGATGGACCTCGTCGACTACGAGGAATCCCGCTATAAGGAGACCGTCCAGGAGGTCACGGAACTCCTCAAGCAGGTCCAGTTCAACACCGACGACGCGAGTTTCATCCCCTCCTCGGCGTTCGAGGGCGACAACATCAACGAACTCAGCGACAACATGCCGTGGTACGACGGGCCGACCGTCCTCGAGTCGCTGAACGACCTGCCCGAGCCGGAGCCGCCGACGGACGCGCCGCTCCGACTCCCGATTCAGGACGTTTACACCATCTCCGGTATCGGGACCGTCCCGGTCGGTCGAATCGAGACCGGCGAGATGTTCCCCGGCGACGACGTCACGTTCCAGCCGTCTGACGTCGGCGGCGAGGTCAAGACCGTCGAGATGCACCACGAGGAAGTCGACCGCGCCGGCCCCGGCGACAACGTCGGATTCAACGTCCGCGGCGTCGGCAAGGACGACATCCGCCGTGGTGACGTCTGTGGTCCCGCAGACGATCCGCCGTCGGTCGCCGAGACCTTCCAGGCGCAGATCGTCGTCATGCAGCACCCGAGCGTGATCACCGCGGGCTACACCCCGGTCTTCCACGCCCACACCGCCCAGGTCGCCTGTACGATCGAGTCCATCGATCAGAAGATCGACCCCTCCTCCGGCGAGGTCGCCGAGGAGAACCCCGACTTCATCCAGTCGGGTGATGCGGCTGTCGTCACCATCCGACCGCAAAAGCCCCTCAGCATCGAACCGTCGGGCGAGATTCCGGAGCTCGGCAGCTTCGCCATCCGTGACATGGGTCAGACCATCGCGGCCGGCAAAGTGCTGAGCGTCGACGAGCGCGAATAATGCAGCAGGCACGCGTCCGTCTCGCCGGAACCAGCCCCGCGGACCTGGACGACATCTGCGACGACGTCCAGGAGATCGCGAACAAGACCGGCGTCGAGCTGTCCGGTCCGGTGCCGCTCCCGACGAAGACGCTGGAAGTGCCCGCGCGCAAGTCCCCCGACGGCGAGGGGACCGCCACGTGGGAGCACTGGGAGATGCGCGTCCACAAACGGCTCATCGACATCGACGCCGACGAGCGCGCCCTTCGACAGCTGATGCGCATTCAGGTGCCGAACGACGTCTCGATCGAGATCGTCCTCGAAGACTGAGCGATCGGTGCTTCGGGTTTCGAACCCGACGCTCTCAGTCGATCGTCGACGATTTCCGTGCGCCCTCACGCGCAGGTCGAATCGTCGGATTCAACTATCCGTATCACGGATATCCCGTTGCGGGCTCGTAGATCAGTGGCAGATCGCTTCCTTCGCAAGGAAGAGGCCCGGGGTTCAAATCCCCGCGAGTCCACTCGTGGTTCGCGCGTTGCGCGAACACACTCGTTCCCTCGCGTGGTCTCACTCGCTGCGCTCGCGAGACCCCCGCGAGTCCATGTTTACTGTCGCTCGCAAACTCGCGAGCGATGCAATTCTGATTGCTTGAGCGGGGATTTGAGCCTGGAAGTCGCAGCGCCGAGCGATGCGAGGTCGCGAAGCGACCTCGAAGGCCGAACGGCGTCGCAGTGAGGCAGCGAGGCGATCGTCTTCCATTGTTCAAATTCCGAAAGGCGGCGAGCCGCCTTTCGACCCTCGCGGCGACGATGTCGCCGCTCAGTCCCCGCGAGTCCACTCGTGGTTCGCGCGTTGCGCGAACACACTCGTTCCCTCGCGTGGTCACACTCACTGCGAGACGTTCGCGGTGCTCACGTCTCGCACCTCGCGTGACCCCCGCGAGTCCACTCTTGTTACCGCCCGACGAGTGCGCCGTGTTCGACCGGGACGCCACCGAGCGCCCGCGAGGCCACTCTTGTTACCGCCCGGCCCATTGTCGATCCATGACCGACTTCGAGAGTCGAAGCCGAACAGGACGAGCGCGAAGAGCTTCGCCTGGACGCCACTCGCGAGCGCGAAGAACGGACTCACGAAGGCATCGTTCAGGTCGATCCGCTTTTCCATCACCCACTCACCCCCGTAGCGGCGGAAATCGGTGCGCAGACGGTACAATACGTCGAGTCAAACACCCGGACTTTGATCCGGTTCAGTCGGGTGCCACAGCAATTGCAATGCTGCACACCTGAGCGACCTGTCTAGTACGGTAAAAGACAGAGGGGGAGTGTATGGTGTGATTTATCCAGATACTAATAAAGAAAGTTAGTAGCAGGTGGGAGGATAGTTCATTCAGCAGAGCAATATTGAATAACCCAGACCAGCAATTCCAAGTACCTCACATAGATCAACATGGAAAGGATCAATCCGAAATCGGTCTTTGGCGGGACGAAAAACGAACAGGTTGACTTCGAGATCGCATTTACTGCATTTATTGTAACAATCGTTCTATCAACATCTACGAACGATCCGGGCTATCGATTTTTATCAATACTTGTTATTTTGATGAGTGGTCTTACTCTCTTGAGGAAAATGGCAGTTTCAAACCAGCATGCACCGGCACAACCTCTACTAGAATGGACTATGCCATTTATATTGACAATCACTATCGTTTCTTCTATTCATGTGTTTCTGGCAGTAGGCACTTTCATTATTGGTGTGTTAGGATGGGATATTTCAGCAATATATATTTCTGGACCATTTGTACCCCTGTCCTTCCTTGCGATATTCTTGCTTCATGAGAAGATATTCCATGATGCCAGTCTTTACTTAGCTATTCTGGGATACAACGCCGCTGTCAAGGCTGAGCGGGCAAATTCGCGATTGACTGATAATGTTAAAGACTGGTTTTTATTCTATGTTGCTCAACTGGCTTCCGTGTCAAATAGTCCAAATATCCCACCAGAACTTACCGAGTTAGATGATGAACGACAATCATATCAATCTAAGTCTATTATCGGGCTGTTCTTATTCGGAATGCTCATATTCACTATACTCTGGATGTTTGTTTCTTGGCTGTTCGGCTCTTTTGTCCTGAACCTTCTGTTCCTTCTCATGGTATTTTTTGTCAAGTATCCTATCCAGTTTTGGTATTCTCGGTTTGGGTTAGCCAGATTCCCTCTGGAGAGATTTGGGTGGTTTGATTATGTCATCATCGCACTAGGATTACTCATTTCAAATCTGACTATTCTCCCGATTTATGCTTAGGTGAGTTGCTTGGTCTTAGATAACCCCCCAGGGTTCACACGTAGAGAAATACGCTCCTCTCGATATGCACACGAGATGCTCGCCAGCGTGTGCATATCTCGCGGCTGCCGAGCCGGTCGGGATGGGTGTCCGGCATGATCGAACAGGCCGACGGGTATTGGACCGAACCGAGAGGCGCGTGCTGTTCGCTAGGCACTTTTGAGTCCGGCTGTGGCAGTGAAGCGTCAGATCGCAGACTGGCCATTCCTTCCAATGCAATCACAAAAATGTAGTTATAATTCAGTAACATTCTAACAGATACTAATATATAACCTCCAGATGGGGATACAGATATGGCACAACCAACGCCGTCGCGTCGGCGGATGCTTCGTGTGGTCGGTGCCGCTGGTCTGGCTGGGCTTGCAGGCTGTGGCGCGCTCAACAGCAACGCAGCCGATCCGACCGGAACGGACACCGAACACACGACTTCGGCGGCCAAGGGGGACGAAACAGGGGACTACGAGCGGTGGCTCCTCGCACCCAGTGAGGTTGCTTTCGGCGATACGATCCTGTTGACATCGGCCCGAGTCAACGAGATACGCAGCCATCGTGATGGCTTACCACGAATCGATGGCGGATTCGGGTTCGGTAGTGATACGATGGTCCCTGTTGACACTATTGAACGTATCCACAGTTTCGGCTCGCTGATTGCAATGACCGGGACCTTCGACGCGGAGACAGCCACGGGAGGGATTAGCGACCAATTCAGCGAGACAGACACGCACCGGGGCTACTCGGTGTATGCTGCCGGGGACGTGCAAGCGTACGGCATTGCTGATGGCACAGTCCTCGTCTCACTTTCATACGAGGGTGCCGACGTGAGGCAGAACCTCCGGGAATTCATCGATACAAGCGAGGGGGCGATCCCGCGACTGCAGGACGTAAACGATGCCGGGCAAGCACTGGTGGACGCCCTCCCTACGGGCTCGTCGGTTCGGATCCACACCGACGCGGATCGAATTCAGGTTCCTGATGCGGTAATGGCGGGCTCGACGGTCAATCTTGGTCAGTCAGAGAGTGAGGTCAGCACTGCTGTCGTCTTCGAGAATGCGGCGGCTGTCGATGCCGAACGAGTCAGGGCGACGGTCGGACACACGGCATTCTTCGACAGTCCCGACGCTGTCAGCGTCACTACCAACGGCCGGGCGGTCCTCGCCCAGGGGACAGTACCGACAGAAGAACTGCAGTCACTACAGGTCAGACTTGATGGAGACATCGCAGGCGGCCAACGGCAGATCAACGCCACGATGGACTACCGTGTCGGGAACGATGGCGGACGGCTCGTCATTACCCACAACGGCGGTGACCCTATCCCGCGAGACAACCTCAGTATCCGTGGCTCGGGGTTTGCCAACGTGCCCAACGTCGACGCCACCGAGCAAGGCCAGTGGGCCGGCACCGCCTCCGGCACGGTCGATGGCCAGCCGGCAGTCGTTTTCGGCGATACGATGACCGTCGGTGTCACTCCGTCCTATGACATCAGTCTGTGGGTGTCCTCTTCGGGCGGGAGTGAGACTGCAGAACGCAGTAGCGGTCCCGAGGCGTAGCCACCACACACGACAACCGCCACGGTTCGGTGAGGATGGGCACGCTGACCTACGGTGGCGTGTCCAGTTATTCCGGACAGCTCTGTTGGCGAAGCCGTTTCCGAACAGCCCCAACTCGCCCCGTTCCGTGGATTCACGTAGCGTCCGCCCCACCGTCCGATATGGACCTCGACGCACTCCGGGACGACATTCCTGTCCTCGAAGAGATCGCGTACCTGAACACCGGTGCGAGCAGCCCCGCCCCGCGGTCAGTCGTCGAAGCGACGACGGACTGGATCGAGTACCACAATTTCGAGGCCCCGATCGACGAGGGAATCTATCCGCACGCCTGGGACAGCTACGAGGCGGCCCGCGAAACCATCGCTCCCTTCCTTGGCGTTTCGCCGGAGACGATCGCCCTCACGTCGAGCACGGTCCACGGCATCAACCTGATCGTCTCGTCGATCGAGTGGCAACCCGGCGACGTTGTCGTCAGAACCGATCTTGAGCATCCCGCCGGCGTCCTCCCGTTCGATCGCATGGCCGATCTCCACGGGATCGAAGTCCGGACGCTCGAAACCACCGACGGGCGAATCGACCGCGACGAACTCGCGACTGCCGTTGAAAACGCTCGACTGCTGGCGATGAGTTCTCTCACCTGGAGTCACGGTACCCGGTTGCCGGTCGAGGAGGCAGTCGATATCGCCCACGACGCTGGGGCGCGAGTATTGATCGACGCCGTCCAGTCGCCGGGCCAGCGCCCCGTCGACTTCGAGGCCTGGGACGCGGACTTCGTCGCCGGGTCGGGCCACAAGTGGCTGCTCGGCCCCTGGGGTGCTGGCTTCCTCTATGTCGCGCCCGAGGCGATCGACGCACTTGCGCCGCGGGGGATCGGCTACCGGAGTGTCGAGGAGTCCGGGGCTACGTCCTACGAGTACAAGACCGGCGCACCGCGATTCGAACTCGGGACGGCCTCGCCAGCCCCGCACGTCGGCCTCGCCGCGGCGATCGACCTGCTGGAATCGATCGGGATGGAAACTGTTCAGACACGGATCGAACGACTGACTGACCGGCTGAAGGCGGGACTCGGCGAGCGGCTCATCAGTCCTCGAACGTACGAGTCCGGGCTTGTCACGTTCGACGCCGACGATCCCGAGGCGACGGTCGAACGGCTGGCCGAGGCTGGCGCCGTCGTTCGTTCATTGCCCTACCCCGACGCTGTACGGGCCTCGGTTCACGGATTCAACACGGCCGAGGATGTCGATCGCCTGCTTGCGGAACTGTGACGTGGCCTCAGCGGTGCGTGGTCGACGGATCGCCGGATCATTGACCGGCCGTGGTCGGCGCTCCCGATCCCGGGCGGCTCCTGTCGTTCGAGCCGACGGCGCGATCCCGCAGTACACTTACGTCGCCGCGATGTACGCGCGATCGACCATAGCGATGACAGGGATGCGTTCGCGATACGAGGCGCGTCGGAATCACGAACTGGCAAGTGGTCATGGACGCCCCCTCTGACGATGGCGGCCGGCATCGGCATCGTCGTCGTTGCGCTGGTCACGTCGCTGTTCATGGCCTTCACCGTCGGCGCCAACAGCAACTCCGCGCCGATCGCCCCCGCCGTCGGGGCGAACGCACTCTCGACGCTCAGGGGCGCGCTGCTCGTCGGCATCGTCGCCGGTCTCGGCGCGATCGCACAGGGCGGTAGCATCTCCGAGACGATCGGCCACGGCCTGGTCACGGGCGTCTCGATCACGCCACTGGCGGCCGCCGCGACGCTGCTGACGGCGGCCACCCTGATCACGATCGGCAACTCCTACGGCTACCCCATCCCCTCGGCGTTCACCGTGAGCGGGGCGGCCGTCGGCGCGGGCGTGGCCCTCGGGGGCGGGTTCGCGCTGGGCACGTACGCAAAGATTCTGGGGTTCTGGTTCGCGATCCCGATCGTCGAGGGCGTCATGGCGTACGGACTCGCCCGGGTCCTGCTCGGCGACCGGGTCCCGGACGCGATCAGCGTACCGCTGCTCATGGGCGGGGTCGGCTACGCGCTGGCCAACGTCCAGCTGTCGTTCGTCCCGACGCCGGCGGGCCCGCAGGGCTCGATCGCCGGCTGGCTCACCCACCGACTCGGCGGGCTTACGGGACTATTTGGCGGCGAGGCGATCGTTGCCGTCCTCTTCAGCCTCGTACTGGCGCTTGCCGTCCTCGCGGTGACCTACTGGCAACTCCTCGCGGACGTCACCCGGGGGATCAACCGGATCCTGATCGCGCTCGCACTCGTCGTCGTCTTCACCAGCGGCGGGACGCAGGTCGGCCTCGCGACGGGACCGCTGGAACCGGTGTTCTCCTCGGCGCTCGGGCTGCCGGGCCTGGCCCTGCTGGCCTTCGGCGGGTTCGGCATCCTGGTCGGCGGGTGGGTCCGGTCGCCGCGACTCATCCAGGCGGTCGCCCGCGAGTACGCCTCGCTGGGGCCAAAGCGATCGATCGCCGCGTTCGTCCCGGCGTTCCTGATCGCCCAGGCCGCGATCGTGCTGGGCTTTCCCATCTCGTTCAACAAGGTGATGATCTCGAGCATCGTCGGTGCCGGCCTCGTCGGTGGCTCGTCGAGTTCGGATGGGATCTCACTCAGAAAGACCGGCTACACGGTCGGCGCGTGGGTGGGGTCGATGGTCGGCGGCGCGGCGATCAGTTTCGCGCTCTATCGCCTGCTGGCCGCCGTGCTCGGTGCGGGGTAGTCAGGCGAGCAACGTGACGAGGTCCGAGGTCGCCGCCGCATCTTTCATCGCCGACCACGTTTCGAAGTCGGTCCGCGCGGCGACGAACGCGTCGCGCTCGTCCGCGCTTATGGCCTGGAGGCCCCCGATAGTGTCGCGCTCGGCTGGACACGCCCGGCACAACTCCTCGACGCTTTCGAAGTCCGTGTGACGCCGGACGAACGATTCCGAGAAAAACGCCTTCCCGTCCTGCGCGTCACGCGTCGCTGGTGTGAGTGCCTGTTCGACAGCGGTCGTGAGTCGAGTCGGACCGACGCTCTGGGCTTCGACCCGGAGGTCCAGGGCCATATCGGGGGTTCCGTCTGGAGCCGGGTAAATCCCGTGGTGGTCCTCGACCGCTCCAGATGTCGGCCGCGTGAGACCGCCGTAGATTTCCCCCGTTACCGACGAGACGAAGCCGACCGCTCACTCGTCACCGATCGGCCGGCGGCGGAGTTCGTCGATCTGGTCGCGCAGCCGGTCGAGTTCGGATTCGAGCTCTTCCCGGCGGTCGATGAGGTTGCTCAACTCCTCGGTATTCACGGAGAACTCTTCGTCGAGTGCCGCGTCGAGTGAGTCGGCCGTCGACTGGACGAACTGCGTGGCGACGCCGAGAATCTCCTCCGGTGATTCACATCCTTCGTAGAGATCCACCGATCCAGAGGAGACGGTGTAACGGATCAGCGGCAACTCCTCTTCGGCATGATAGCTGGTCGTCGTCTGGAGTCCAGTCACCGGATTTTGTCGGTCGTGGGCCTGTTCGCGCCTGACGATGCTGAACGGCTGCTCCAAGGCGGGATAGGAGTCGGCGAGGTCCCGGAGCCGATCGGCGGCCGTCACGTCAAGCTGGGCCTCGACGTCGCCGAAGAACTGCGCCGAGCCAGTCAGGCTCAGTGCGATCGTGAAGAAGACGCCCTGGTCGGTCTCGGCAAGCCCTCGAATCCGTTCGCGCACCGCCTCGTGTTCGCCTTCGAGCGCCTGTCGATCGAGATCGTCAAGCAGTGCCCGCACCCCTGCCTCGCGCTGTAAATACTCCTCGGCGAGCATGCCCGGGAGTTCGCCGCTGGGTTCGTCCGGCTGGTCCATGCCGAGCGTTTCGGGCCGCGATACAAAACCCTTCTCGCCTAGCATTGTCTGTATCCAATCCTGTAAGCCTCCCAGGAGTGGCTGGGAAACAGACTGAGAACAGCAAGAAAGCCCCGTGTCGTTCGACGGCTGCGACTCGCTGCGCTCCTCGCTCACTACTTTCGCTGTGGTGCTTGCATCGTCTCGCTCGTCGAACGACACGCCCCTTTCAGTCCCGCCCGTCGTGGTTTACTACGTGGGGTGGGACTGAAAGGGGCAGCCGGCTACGCGAACCCGGCCGACGTAAGCACGCGTAGCGAAGCGAGCGCGCGCAGCGAGGCCCGGGAGCGTAGCCGGCTGGGGCTTTCTTGCTGTTGAAAGAAGAGCTGACGTCACCACACTAGACGAGTACTGAACTCCATATCGGCGAAAGGCAATTGACGGGGAGGGTCGAACCAGTCCCCATGATCGAGTGTCCGTACTGTGGTGCAGACGCCGAGGACGACGCCCGCTATTGCGATCGGTGTGGCGAACGGCTCAGTTTCGCGGAGTCTTCCCGTGACGGGTTCTTACGGCGGTCGTCGATCCAGTATCTCCAGGGGGTTCGTCACGGGGCACGACCACTCGACCCCGAGGTGGCCTACCACGAAGAACTTCTCACGGACGTTCAGGCCGGCCTCGCGGACTTCTCCCATCTCACCGACGTCGACGAACTGGACCTCCACGAGATCCTGGACATCGACGACGACACGCTTGGCGATCTTACGGACGCTCCCTCTCCCGATACCGATCTGGATACAGACGTCAGACAGGCGCTCGGCGTCGCCGCACTCGTCGCCCTGCTGGAGAACTCCTATGACGGCACGACCCTCGACGAGATCCGCGCACAGGCTGCCAGCATGGACGAGTAGACGCGGCTGGACCCTTGTCGATCATCGTTTCGTTGCTCGGCCCCGAATCGTCGGCGATGAGACGCCTCGCTTGTGGGTTGAGTTCGATAAAAGGTCGCCCGGAGCGGGACTGAACGGCGACATCGTCGCCGCGAAGGTCGGAAGACGCTCCGCGTCTTCCGGGATTTGAACCCGTTCACAGACGTTCCGGGCGTGCGGCCTCACTTCGTTCGGCGTTCCGGGGCTGCGACTGTTCGTGTTCAAATCCCTCATAGACGCACAGCAAATTCGGGACGCGGCGCGATGAAACGCGCCGCTCGTCGCTTCGAATTTGCAGAAGCGTCCGGAGCGGGATTGTGAACCGAAGCCAGACGTGCTCACTCCGTTGCGCGCGACTGGCAGGGTTCAAATCCCTTCTGAGGTTGTTTCACTGCTCACGGGTGTCGAGCACACGCTACGCGGTGCTCGACGACTTGTTCGCAGTAGAAGACGCCCGGAGCGGGATTTGAACCCGCGTCACGACCGTGACAGGGTCGTATGATGGGCCACTACACCATCCGGGCCTGCTACACTACTCCGTATCGGGGTGCCATTATTAAGGCTTTCCAAACAGATCCGGACTGCGGACGGATGCCGTGGGGCGATCTGTCGTGATCTGCGGTCTCAATTCCGTTTGGCACCGACCAGAACACATTTATCCATGGTTACCCAACACACGGGTACTGGTCGCCCGCACGTCGATAGCTGTTGCCGGGCTTTTTGACAAGCGTTAAATGCCTCCCAGTAGTAGTCGCCTGTAGTATCTCGAACAGCCTTCTCCAGTCGATACAGCCACACCACACATGGTAGATGTAAGCCAACATGAACTCGTCCCGGAGCACACCATCCTCGACGACGGCGAACTCGAGGACGTGCTTGGGGAATACGACATCAAACGGACAGATCTCCCGAAGATCAAGCGCGCGGATCCGGCCCTGCCGTCGGAGGCGGAAGTCGGGGACGTCATCGAGATCGCCCGGGATTCACGAACAACCGACACTGCGGTCGTTTATCGACTCGTCGTGGAATAACATGGACACGGAAAACCGACGCACCATATCACGGGAGTACTTCTCGAGGGATCGACTCGCCGAACACCACTTCCGGTCGTTCAACGCGTTCCTCGACCGGGGCATGCAGGAAGTCGTCGACGAGAAAGCGACTATCGAAACCGACATCGGCGACAAGGAGGGCGAGGAACCGGTCTGGGTCGAGTTGGGCGACGTCCGGATCGTCACCCCGCGAGTCCGGGAGGCCGACGGCAGCGAGGAACTGCTGTACCCCCAGGAAGCCCGCCTCCGGAACATCACCTACGCCGCGCCGGTCTTCATGGAAATGGCGATCGTCAAGGGCGGCGAGGAAGAGGAAGAGCGGGTCGTCGACCAGACCGAGACCAAGGTCGGCCGGATGCCGATCATGGTCGGCTCACAGAAGTGTAACATCGCCGGCTTCTCCGACGAGGAACTCATCGACATCGGCGAGGACCCCGCCGACCCCGGTGGGTACTTCATCGTCAACGGCTCCGAGCGCGTGTTGATGACCAGTGAGGACCTCGCGCCGAACAAGATCCTCGCCGAATACGACACGAAGTACGGCGACGAGGTCCAGGTCGCAAAGACCTTCTCCCAGCGCCGTGGCTACCGGGCACTGGTGCTGACCGAACGCACCCGGGACGGCCTGCTCGAAGTCTCGTTCCCGAGCGTTTCGGGGTCGGTCAACTTCGTCACGCTCGTGCGAGCACTCGGCTTAGAGAGCGACGAGGAGATCGTCCACCAGGTCAGTGACGATCCCGAGATCGTGAAGTTCATGCTCGAAAACCTGGAGGCTGCCGAAGTCCAGACCCAGGAGGAAGCCATCGAGACGCTGGGTCAGCGCGTCGCCTCCGGACAGGGCAAAAACTACCAGCTCAAGCGGGCGAACTACGTCATCGACCGGTACCTCCTGCCACACCTCCACGAGGAGGGCGTCGACGAGGAGGAAGTCCGGATCAACAAGGCCTACTACCTCTGTCGGATGGCCGAGGCGTGTTTCGAACTCGCACTCGACCGCCGGGAGTCAGACGACAAGGACCACTACGCCAACAAGCGCCTGAAAGTCTCCGGGGACCTCATGCGGGACCTCTTCCGGACGGCGCTGAACAAGTTGGCACGCGACGTGAAATACCAGCTCGAACGCGCCAACATGCGCAACCGCCAACTGTCCGTCTCGACGGTCGTCCGGTCGGACGTGCTGACCGAACGGCTCGAACACCCGATCGCGACCGGCAACTGGGTCGGCGGGCGCTCCGGCGTGAGCCAGCTGGTCGACCGGACCGACTTCATGGGTGTGCTTTCCCACCTGCGCCGGCTGCGCTCGCCGCTGAGTCGGTCACAGCCACACTTCGAAGCGCGTGACCTCCACGCCACGCAGTGGGGCCGGATCTGTCCCTCCGAGACGCCCGAGGGGCCCAACTGTGGGCTGGTGAAGAATTTCGCGCAGGCGATGGAACTCTCCCAGCACGTCGAGGACGAACGGGAACTCAAACAGACGCTCGCTGAGATGGGGGTCGAGGGCATCCCCGCCATCGAGACAGCCGCACAACAGCCCGCGGACGATTAACATGAGTCAGGGACGCGACGCCAAAGTCTACGTCAACGGAAGTCTCGTCGGGACCCATCCCGAACCGAACCAGCTCGCCGATCAGGTACGGAGAGCCCGCCGACGCGGCGAGATCAGCGAGATGGTCAACGTCTCGGTGAAACCGCGCACCGGCGAAGTCATCATCAACGCCGACGCCGGCCGGGCACGTCGCCCGTTGCTGGTCGTCGAGGACGGCGAACCGCTGATCTCCGAGGAGGAGTACGCCGCGATCGAGAACGGCGAACTCACCTTCGAGGAGCTTGTCGAACGCGGGTTCGTCGAGTTCATCGACGCCGAGGAGGAAGAGGACATCCTCGTTGCCGTCGATACGGACGAACTCACCGAGAAACACACCCATCTCGAAGTCGACCCGCAGCTCATCTTCGGGATCGGTGCAGGGATGATCCCCTACCCCGAGCACAACGCCAGCCCGCGGATTACCATGGGTTCGGGGATGATCAAGCAGAGTCTGGGGCTGCCAAGCGCGAACTATCGGGTACGCCCGGACACGCGCCAGCACCTGCTGCATTACCCCCAGCTGTCGATGGTCAAGACCCAGACCACCGAACAGATCGGGTACGACGACCGTCCGGCGGCCCAGAACTTCACGGTCGCCGTAATGAGCTACGAGGGGTTCAACATCGAGGACGCCCTCGTCATGAACAAGGGGTCGGTCGAGCGTGCGCTCGCCCGCTCGCACTTCTTCCGGACCTACGAGGGCGAGGAACGCCGCTACCCCGGCGGTCAGGAGGATCGCTTCGAGATCCCCGACGACGAGGTTCGGGGCGCACGCGGCGAGGACGCCTATACGCATCTCGACGAGGACGGCCTCGTCAACCCCGAGACGAAGGTCGGCGAGAACGCCGTCCTGCTCGGGAAGACTTCCCCCCCACGGTTCCTCGAAGAACCTGACGACATGGGTGGGCTCTCCCCCCAGAAGCGACGCGAGACGAGCGTCACCATGCGATCCGGCGAGAGCGGGGTCGTCGACACGGTCACCCTCATGGAGGGCGAGGACGGCTCGAAACTCTCGAAGGTCAAGGTCCGCGACGAGCGGATCCCGGAACTGGGAGACAAGTTCGCCTCACGGCACGGCCAGAAGGGGATCGTCGGCCACATCGCTCCCCAGCAGGACATGCCCTTCACCGAGCAGGGCGTCGTCCCGGACCTCATCATCAATCCCCACGCCTTGCCCTCGCGGATGACCGTCGGGCACATTCTGGAGATGATCGGCGGGAAGGTCGGTGCACTCGAAGGCCGACGCGTCGACGGCACGGCCTTCACGGGCGAGGACGAGGAGGACCTCCGGGACTCTCTGGAGGACCACGGCTTTGACTCCTCGGGCAAGGAGGTCATGTACTCGGGCATCACGGGCGAGAAGATCGAGGCCGAGATCTTCGTCGGGAACATCTTCTATCAGAAGCTCTACCACATGGTCTCGAACAAGATCCACGCCCGCTCGCGTGGGCCGGTCCAGGTGCTGACCCGCCAGCCGACCGAGGGGCGTGCCCGTGAGGGTGGTCTCCGGATCGGGGAGATGGAACGTGACGTCTTCATCGGGCACGGGGCCGCACTCACGCTCAAGGAGCGCTTGCTCGACGAGTCAGACCAGGAGTGGATCCACGTCTGTGGGCAGTGTGGGATGACCGCCGTCGAGAACGTCGATCAACGGCGGGTGTATTGCCCCAACTGCGACGAGGAGACAGACGTCCACGAGGTCGAGATGAGTTACGCCTTCAAACTCCTCTTAGACGAGATGAAGGCCCTGGGTATTGCTCCGCGGATCGAACTGGAGGACGCAGTCTAACATGAGCACAGGACAATCACCCAAGTCGATCGGGCGTCTCAGCTTCGGGCTGATGAACCCCGAGGAGTACCGCGATATGAGTGCCACGAAGGTCATCACGGCCGACACCTACGACGACGACGGCTTCCCCATCGACATGGGGCTGATGGACCCGCGACTCGGCGTGATCGACCCCGGCCTGGAGTGTAAGACCTGTGGCAAACACTCGGGATCGTGTAACGGCCACTTCGGCCATATCGAACTCGCCGCTCCCGTCATCCACGTCGGCTTCTCGAAGCTCATTCGCCGATTGCTGCGCGGAACCTGTCGGGAATGCTCCCGGCTGACGGCCGTCGACGGCTCGAAGTACACTGATGGCGACGGCAACGTCGATCTCGAAGCAGCTTCGGCCGCTGCCGAGGACAAGAAACGCGAGTTCAAGGAGGAACTCCGGCGGGCGCGAGAACTCTCGAACGACCCTTCGGACGTCCTCAAGTCGGCGATCCGGCAGGCCCGCTCGGCCAGCCGGTGTCCCCACTGCGGCGAAAAGCAATTCGACGTCAAACACGAGAAACCGACGACGTACTACGAGATCATCGAGGTCCCCCACGCCGAGCTCGCCGAGCGGCTCAGCATGGCGATGGACCCGCCGGAAGGTGAGCCAGTCACGCCCGACGAACTCGAAGAGGCGACTGACGGTGGGTTCGACGCCGGTCGGATCCGGGAACTGCTCTCGGACACCTACCGCCCGGACCGCAACGACATCCCCGCGCTCCAGGAGATCGGCAGCGCGCTCCATCGGTTCAACGACCTCGAGGAGCATCTCGGCGACGAGCTCGACATCGAGAGTCCGTCGTCGTTCCTCCTCGAGGAGGACATGGACAAGCTGATGCCCAGCGACATCCGGGACTGGTTCGAGGAGATCCCGGACGACGACCTCGAGGCGATCGGGGTCAACCCCGAAACCTCGCGGCCGGAGTGGATGATCCTCACCGTCCTGCCGGTGCCGCCGGTGACGGCCCGTCCCTCGATCACGTTGGACAACGGCCAGCGGAGCGAGGACGACCTCACCCACAAGCTGGTGGACATCATCCGGATCAACCAGCGGTTCATGGAGAACCGCGAGGCCGGCGCGCCCCAGCTGATCATCGAGGACCTCTGGGAACTGCTGCAGTACCACGTCACCACGTTCATGGACAACGAGATCAGTGGGACGCCGCCGGCGCGACACCGCTCGGGGCGGCCGCTGAAGACCCTCTCCCAGCGACTGAAGGGCAAGGAAGGACGCTTCCGTGGCAGTCTCTCCGGGAAGCGCGTGAACTTCTCGGCGCGGACCGTCATCTCGCCGGACCCGACCCTGAGCCTCAACGAGGTCGGGGTGCCCGACCGGGTCGCAAGCGAGATGACCCAGACGATGAACGTCAACGAGCGCAACCTCGCGGAGGCCCGCCAGTACGTCTCCAACGGGCCCGAAGCGCATCCGGGTGCGAACTACGTCCGCCGGCCGGACGGTCGGCGGCTCAAGGTGACCGAGAAGAACTGCGAGGAGCTCGCCGAGAAGGTCGAGCCGGGCTGGGAAGTGGCTCGCCACCTGCTCGACGGCGACATCGTGATCTTCAACCGCCAGCCGAGTCTCCACCGGATGTCAATCATGGCCCACGAGGTCGTGGTGATGCCCTACAAGACGTTCCGGCTGAACACCGTCGTCTGTCCGCCGTACAACGCCGACTTCGACGGCGACGAGATGAACATGCACGCCCTCCAGAACGAGGAGGCCCGTGCCGAGGCTCGCGTCCTCATGCGCGTCCAGGAACAGATGCTCTCGCCGCGCTTCGGCGAGAACATCATCGGGGCGATCCAGGACCACATCACGTCGGTGTACCTGCTGACCCACCAGAACCCCCACTTCAACGAGACCCAGGCCCTGGACCTCCTGCGGGCGACGAACGTCGACGAGTTGCCCGAACCTGATGGAGAGGAAGATGGCCGGGCCTACTGGACGGGTCGGTCGATCTTCTCGGAACTGTTGCCGGACGACCTCGACCTCGAATTCACGAGCGAGGCCGGCGACGACGTCGTCATCGAGGACGGCCAGTTGCTCGAAGGGACGATCGACGACAGCGCAGTCGGGGCCTTCGGCGGCGAGATCGTCGACACGATCGCGAAGGTCTACGACAAGACGCGGGCGCGGATCTTCATCAATGAGGTCTCGACGCTCGCGGTCCGGACGATCATGCACTTCGGGTTCTCGATCGGCATCGACGACGAGTCGATCCCGCCGGCAGCCCAGGAGCAGGTCGAGGAGGCAATCGGCAGCGCCTACGACCGCGTCCAGGAACTCATCGAGACCTACGAACAGGGCGATCTCGAATCGCTCCCGGGTCGGACGGTCGACGAGACCCTGGAGATGAAGATCATGCAGACGCTCGGCCAGGCCCGTGACAGCGCGGGTGACATCGCCGAGGACCACTTCGCCGAGGACAACCCGGCAGTGGTGATGGCCGACTCCGGGGCGCGTGGGTCGATGCTGAACCTGACCCAGATGGCCGGGTGTGTCGGCCAGCAGGCAGTCCGCGGCGAGCGGATCAACCGTGGCTACGAGGACCGCACGCTCAGCCACTTCGAAGAGAACGACCTCTCGGCGGAGGCCCACGGCTTCGTCGAGCACTCCTATCGTGAGGGCCTCGGCCCGAAGGAGTTCTTCTTCCACGCGATGGGTGGCCGCGAGGGCCTGGTCGACACGGCAGTCCGGACCTCCAAGTCCGGGTACCTCCAGCGTCGGCTGATCAACGCCCTCTCCGAACTGGAAACTCAGTACGACGGCACCGTCCGGGACACCAGCGACACCGTCGTCCAGTTCGAGTTCGGCGAGGACGGCACCTCGCCGGTGGACGTCTCTTCGAACGAGGACTTCGACATCGACGTCGAGGCGATCACCGAGCGGATCGTCGAGGCCGAGTTCGACGATGAAAGCGAGAAGGCGACGTTCCTCGAGCGCGAGGCGAGTCCGACCAACCTCTCGGAACACGCGGACGAGTGGTGGCACGCGGAGGCCGGAGACTGAGGTGGTTACCATGACAGACACGCCAACCGAATACGATCCGATGAACCGCTATGCGGCCGTCGACACGGACATCGCGGCCGTCGTCGAGGACACGGACCTGCCGCGCCGGCTGAAAACTCGCGTCTACGAGGCCATCGAGGACCGCGACGGCGTCACGGTCGAGCAGGCCGACGACATCGCCAAGGCCGTCGAGTCGCGCTATCTCGACACGCGCGTCGATCCGCTCGACCCCGTCGGGACGGTTTCGGCCCAGTCGATCGGGGAACCCGGCACCCAGATGACGATGAACACCTTCCACTATGCGGGTGTCGCCGAGATCGACGTCACCCAGGGGCTACCGCGGCTCATCGAGCTGGTCGACGCCCGCAAGGAGCCCGACACGCCGATGATGACCGTCCATCTGGACGGCGAGTACGCCACCGAGCGCGAGCGCGCCCACGAGGTCGTCTGGAAGATCGAGGCGACGCGCATCCTCGCGCTGGGCGACGTCTCGACGAACGTCGCGGACATGCTCGTTCAGGTCGATCTCAATCCCGACACGCTCGAGGAGCGCTGGCCGACGGCCGACAGCGTCGAGAGCGTCGCCGAGGAGATTGCCGCCACGATCGAGTCCCAGCTGGGCGTCGAAACCCAGCGCAAGGAGACGGTCATCCAGTTCGGTCCCGAGGAACCGTCCTACCGGGATCTCCTCCAGCTGGTCGAGGAGTTACGCGAGATCGTCTTCAAAGGGATCGAGGAAGTCTCCCGGGTCGTCATCCGCAAGGAGGAGATGGACGAGGACCACGAGAACGACGAGGAGTTCGTCCTCTACACCGAGGGGTCGGCCTTCGGCGACGTCCTCGGGATCGAGGGGGTCGACGCCTCCCGGACAACGTGTAACAACATCCACGAGATCTACAGCAACCTCGGGGTCGAGGCCGCACGCGAGTCGATCATCGAGGAGACGATGAACACCCTCGAGGAACAGGGTCTCGACGACGTGAACGTCCGGCACCTGATGCTCGTCGCCGACATCATGACCAACAACGGGGTCATCGAGTCGATCGGCCGCCACGGCATCTCCGGCAGCAAGGACTCCGTGCTCGCCCGGGCGGCCTTCGAGGTTACCGTCTCTCACCTGCTGGACGCCGCCATCCACGGCGAGATCGACGCGCTGAACGGCGTCACGGAGAACGTCATCGTCGGCAAGCCGATCAAACTCGGCACCGGCGACGTCAACCTCCGGATGGGCAGTCACACCGGCGGCGGCGCGGCCGACTAACCCGTGACGATCTCGCTGTCGGACGACGAGCGCCGGGCGATCGTCACCGCCGAGGAGATCGCCGACGTGACTATCCGGGACTGTCTTATCGACGACGAGTACGACCGGATCGCCTTCGTCGTCAAGGCCGGCGAGGTCGGCAAGGCGATCGGTCGGGACGGCGAGACGGTCGCCCGGATCGAGGACCGCTTGGGTCGGGACGTCACGCTGGTCGAGGATGCCCCCACTCCGGAGGGGTTCGTCGCCAACGCACTCGCGCCGGCCGCGGTCTACGACGTCACGATCGAGGAGCGCGACGAGAAACGCGTCGCTTTCGCCGATGTCGACGAGGCGGACACCGGCGCAGCGATCGGCACAGAGGGGCGGACGATCGAACTCGCCCGCCGACTTGCTGGCCGTCACTTCGAGATCGACGACATCCAGCTTGCGTGACGGGCTGGATTGCATGGTAGGACGTATCTGAAAGCGTTGCCACTACGGTGGTGGTTTGAATCATTTTCGAGAGAATGGCCTACGCCAGCTGTGCGAACGCCAGATGGCCGTTGATCGATTCGATATAGGCCGAAACGACGTCGCCCTCCTGTGCGCCGGGGACGAAAATAGTGTAGTTGCCCTTCTCGGCGACACCGTCTCCCTTTCGGCCGGTGCCAACGATCTCGACTTCGTAGGTTTTGCCTTCCTCGACCGTGGGACGGTCTCGCTGTGCGCTGTTTGACGTGGTCCCAGTCTCGACCGGCCGGAAGGCCCCGCAGGCCTGGCATCGGAGCATTTCGATACCGTCTTCGGTCGTCAGGACCGTGTCCGGGAGCCCACATTCCGAACACGTGACGAACTCCGTGACGTATCGGTCGATTGCGGCGTCGAAGTCACCGGCGTCGAACGACCCGTTGTATCGGGCGCGGTTCTCGTCGAACTGGCCGCTGGTCCCGAGATCACGCTGGATCGAGCGATGGAGGTGTTCGGCCTCCCGCGAGAGGGCATCGGCGATGTCCCGGAGGTTCGTGAGGCGAGTGAACGCCCCGTCAGTCTGGGCCTCGGGATCCGGAACGGACAGCCGCTCGTCACCGTCTGCAGGCCGCTCAGGAAGCGAATCGTAGGCGCGGTCGAGTGCCTGATCGTAGTTCATACCCACAATATGTTTTCCAGACGTAAGCCAACTCTGTGAGTCGTGATACACCCCAACACGCTCCCGGCTTGTTGTTCGCCGCCGAAGTTGTCAATAGAATTCAGCTCGACAGAACCTGCCGATAGAGGTCGACGAGATCATCACCGATGGTGTCGAGTGTGAAGGCCTCGCTCCGCTCGGCGGCGCGTTGGCCAAGTCGCTCGCGCAGTTCCGGATCGCGCAACCGGTCGAGCGGTTCGCTGAAGTCCTCGGACGATTTCAGGCAGTCCTCGCCGTCCTCGAGCCACTCGAAGGTCGGGATGTCCCGGACGACCGGCGGGCGGCCACACGCCATCGCCTCCAGTAGCGCCATCCCTTCGTTTTCGTTTTTGGTCGGGAAAAAGAAGATGTCGCCGGCCGCAAACCCGCCGCGGATGTCCTCGACGTAGCCGGTAAAGGTGCAGTTCTCGGGGGCGTTCTCGACGAGCCGCGTCGTCTCGCTGGACCGAAGGAGTCGATCCACGGGCCCGCCGCCGGTCGGGTTCAGATAGCCGAACCACGCGAAGTCGAGATCCGGCATGGCGCGGGCCGTCTCGACGAACGCTTCCAATCCCTTCCGTGGGATGACGTGGCCGACGGTAAAGACGACCGGCGGGTCGAGGTCGTACCGATTCAGGTATTCTTCGCGAAGCGATTCGAAACCGGTCAGTCGGTCGGGGTCGAAGCCGTTCGAGAGGACCGTCGTCGGCGTGTCGGTGTAGGTCTCGATCACGTCCCGGTTGTGCTCGGAGGGACAGATCAGGTGATCTGCCAGTGAGTAGGCGTACTCGAGATAGGGGCGCATCGGTCGGGCAAGCGCGTTCGAGAAGGCGAAACTCTCCCGGAAGTCCTCGGCTGTCTGGTGGGCATGAACCACGACCGGGACATCCGCGCGCTGAGCCCGCTTCGCGTAGTAGATCGATCGCGGCCCCATGTTGTTGAGGTGGAGGATGTCGGCGTCCAGGACGGGTTCGGTCGTGTACTCGATGTCGCGGGCGTCGAGCATCTTCCGCTGGTTTTGGACCGACTGGGCGTGGCCGCCGGTAATGACGTCCGCCCACTCGAAGTAGTGGCTGATCAACACACGTACCGGGTTCTCACGTCCGATCGTCCAGTAGTTTCCGGAATCGATTGACCGTTATCGCTAGCCCCGCCGCATGTCACACGATACCGGGAATCGCGGATCACTTAATCGTGCCCCGTCCCTAGGGACGGTATGAGTGAAGAATCAGGGCGACGGAACCTCCGCATGCCCGATAGCAACGAAGTGTTCGCGGTCGTGACCGAACACCTCGGTGGGAATCACGTCCGGTTGCGGTGTGCGGACGGCGAGACCCGAATGGGTCGGATCCCCGGTCGCATGAAGTACCGCGTCTGGATCGAAGAGGACGACGTCGTCATCGCCGAGCCGTGGGACTGGCAAGACGAGAAGGCGACCATCGAATGGCGCTACGACAACCAGGACGCCGACCAGCTGCGACGCGAAGGCCACATCGAGTGACCCGCTCGTCGGCGTGAGGGCGGGACGACGGTAGGGTTTTCTTCTACTTCTTCACCGGGGCAGCAGCGTCGAGACTCGCGCGTTCTCCTTGAGTCGGAGTCCGGCCCCGCCGACTGTGAGCGGTACGCGCGGCAGTTCCGCAACCTGGAGCGTCGGATGGCTCGCCCCACGTTCGACGATCTCGGTCCGTGGCTGGAGCAGTGCCGTCCCCGAGAGGGATTCGTTGTACTCGATCAGATAGGTTCCCGCGTCGAGATGCCACCACTGGTAGTCGTCGTCCTCGTCGCGCCAAACTCGGGGATAAGGGTCCAGGTCCGCCGGTTGTAGTTCGCCACCGCCGAAGTCGACCCGTCCCGGGACGTCGACGGTGTAGATTTCCGTCACTGTGAGATCGACGCCCCCGTCTTCATGCACTTGCGTCGGTTCGTGGACGATGCCGTCGACCGCGTCGACGAGGTTGCTCATGTCTGGGGGGTAGTGTCGGTAGAAACAAAAAGCATCGACCGTCGGCGAAGTGCCTTCCCGGGAACCGGAAAGCAATTCACCGAGGCAGAAACGCTATGGCACTCCCTGAAGTATATGTCTCCTACATCATGGACGTCTTACTTCTCGGCGCAAGCGGGCGGATCGGACAACGAATCGCGACGGAACTGCTCGACCGCGGCCACGCCGTCACGGGCGTCTCCCGGAGCGGCGACACGGGAGGAATCGACGACCCGTCGTTCGTCGCCGTCGCGGGCGACGCGACCGATCCCGACGACGTTGCGAAACTCGCGACCGGCCACGACGCCGTCGCGTCCGCGCTCGGTCCCGACGAGGACACGCCACCGGACGTGCTCGTCGACATGATGGACGCCGTCGTCGACGGAATGGGACGCGCCTCAGTCGAGCGACTCGTCTGGACGGGTGGCGCTGGTGGGCTGCATGTCGGCCCGGAGACGCGACTCGTCGAGACCGAGGAGTTCCCCGAGGAATGGGAACCCGTTGCCCGGGCAGCGATCGACGCCTACGACCGACTCGCGGAGACCCAGGATCTCGCGTGGACGTACGTCGCGCCCGCCGCCCTGATCGAACCCGGCGAGCGGACCGGCGAATACCGGACTGCCGAGGGTGAACTCGTCGCCGACGAGGACGGCGACAGCTACATCTCGATGGCGGACTTCGCGATCGCGTTCGTCGACGAACTCGAATCCGGCGACGCTGTCCACACTTATCTGGGGACCGGGTATTGAGCGAGGGTCTGCTGCCCTTGACACCCTGCCCCTGGTGTTGGCTCCGAATGTCGTCAATCAGCCATAACTTGAGGAAATTCGCAGGTTGAATATCGTTCTCGGCACGTTCGCATGTCATAGACGGCAGTAGAGCGACGCGAAGTTGACCTCTCGGACGTGAAAACTACTGGCAGTAAAACCGGAGAAATATAAGTAGAACTAGAAAATGCATAAGGCAACTACATTTGACTAGTCGGTAGATCCGGAGCATGGACTGTTCGGAGATGCGTGCCTCACTGTGGAACGGCTAAGTTCACGGGTCCGCACGCTTGTCTCTGATCCGGGCTACTCTGGTGATCACAATGATCGGCGGGGATCAACAACTGTTCGAGGACGTGTTAGGTATCGTCGAGTACTGGGTGCCGTCGAAAGCATACGACCACGAAAGCAAGTTTCAGAATGAGCTTCAAGAGTTCTTAGACGTTGAGCTAAACGACAGCGAGGATCAAGGTCCGATGGGAATAGAGTTGGGCCCAAGCCGTGACTATGTGGTTGATCGTGAACACGGCCAGTCACGGGCTGACATTGCCGTTGACGACACTGTTGGAATCGAGATGAAGCGAAATCTCTCGAACAGTAAAGCGAAAAGAGAGCTCAGGGGGCAGATTGAAGGATATCTGGATAACTACCCCTTCGTGATCGTTGTCGCCTGTGGGTTGGAAGACACGTCCCAATGGCGGAATTTGAAGAACAAATACGAAGGCAACCAGGGTATAGTGGGAATGGACCAAGGTGGAACGGTAGCGTTTGTCCACAAAGAAAGAGACAACTATGGGAAAGACCCCGACGATCTTCGAGGTGGTGGCGGGATGTTTGGTGATGGACTTCTCTGACTATCGTAAGGATATCGGATCGCCGCGATACCGTCTCGAATACGTCAAGCAGAATCACGGCCCCCTAATCGAGAGATTTGAACGATGGCACAACGTGAATCACCGCCCGTAGAAAGCAACGAAGAGGGAGAGCACATCCCGAATCTGGATATTCGCCTTCCGGAATTTATAGCCGAGCGTACCGGTGGTGATCCCGACGACTATGATTATCCCGTCGGGACGTATCCGATCCCGGACCTCGAAGAGCAAGAACTAGAACCGGTTGAATAATCCAAGCTGTTTTCTCAAGGACCGCGACTGTGGTACCGCTGTTTCGAGAGAGGATTTCGATGCTCGAATCCGTACACATCTCGAGGAATCATCCGCCTCCTTCCAAAATCCAGAAATACCGGGACGCGTTGGGGGTTTTCTGGCTCTGAGCGTTCCAATCTAAGCCAGGGGTGGGATTTGAACCCACGCATTCTCGATTACAAGTCGAGTGCTTGAACCACCCAAGCTCCCCTGGCGCAGTCGGTAGTTATTCCTGCCCCTTTGAGTGCGTATCGCTTTCGATCGACTTCTCGACGGTCACGCGATGTGGTTCGTACCCATGGGATCGGTAGAATTCCCGGGCAGCCTCGTTGTCGGCCAGGACATCGAGCACGACGACAGTTGCGCCTTCCTCACGCAGTGTCGCTTCGGCCACTTCGAGAAGTTGCGTCCCGATGCTCTCACCCCGCCGGTCGGAAACGACGTAGAGGTTCTCGACGAGGCCGCGTGTGACTGTCCGTTCGAGCGTGTCCGACTCGATCGTGAACATCACGAAGCCGACGATACGGTCGTCCGCGCGGGCGACCCGGATGCGGCCGGTTACGACGTGGCGACTGATCGACTCGCGAACTCCGGCTCTGTTCGAGTCTGCGGCGAGGTGGGAACCGTAGGTCCGCTGGCCCTCGGCGAGTTCCACCCAGCGATCTGTGAGCGCGTCGACAGCGCTCATCGACGGCGTTTCGATGCGCACACCTCCTACAGCGCCCCCATGGGGTATGGATGTTGCGTCTGAACGCCGCGGGGACTTGCCCATCGACGTCGTGGTGGCGATCGGAGGAACTGATTTCGCCTCAAACTGTGTATTTCGACTCCGGAAGCTGGACGTATCGATCACCGCGATACGCCCACCGCTTGCGTCGGTACCGGAGATAGACGCCGATCCCGTTGGTCCCCGCCGCGATCGCCTGTCGCTTGCGTGACCCCCCGCTTTCGAGCATCCGTCGAATCGTCCGGAAGTTCCGGTCCCAGTCCGCCGGCTGCATGCCACGAACCAGTTCGGCGAACGTGACGTTCCGGCGCATTTCGGGACCGAGCGCGTCTTTCCAGGCAGCGTTGTACCGACCGAGAGCATCGCTAGCAGCGAGGTCGCCGGCGATCTTCCCCGTCCGAATGGCGACGTGATCGCCACCTTCGTGGAACGCGGAGGTGCCGCCCATCGCCCCGCCGACGACCGCGATGTTCGCCCCGGTCGGCGACTCCACCGGCCGTGTCGAGGAGATCGGGTAGGCTTCGGTGCCGGATTGTTTGCCACGGTCTTCGACGATCGGGAAGTCCTCGAGGTCGTAGTCGGGGAACTCCGTTTCGAGGAGTCGACGGATGTAGACGCGGCCCGGCGGAATACTCTCGTCGTCCGGGTCGAGCAACGCGTAGGACTCCCGGTCGGCAACGTCGTCGATGTCCATCCCGATGGGCATCGTCAGGCCGATCCTGGCGACGTTGTCATCGTTCGGGAAGATCCAGGGATAGGCCGTGTGGCCGGGCATGACGCCCCACCAGAACTCGATGTGGTCCGGGGTGAACAACTCCTCGGGCATGCGTCGGTGTTCCTGATAGGCGATGTGATTTGCTCGATCCGGAGAGAGATACTTCCCCGCGTGTTCGTCGTCCGGGAGGAACTGATCGAGAGCGTCGAGGGTCACGGTCCGCTGGGGACCGTCCGCGAGAACCAGCGCATCGGCCTCGATCGCATCGCCGCCGGCCAGCGACAGCGTGTGCGTCGGCGCGGATCCCGAGAGATCGGTTTCGACATCGGTCACACTGGTCCCGACGCGATAGTCGGCTCCCGCATCCTCGGCTCGTTGTCGAAGCCAGTCATCGAATCGGGCTCGGTGCACTGTAAACCCAAAGCTGTCGTAGGATCCATCAAGCCCGGTCTCAGTGATTGTCAACGATTCAGTGGGTCCATGGAAGGTTGCCCCGTCGAGCTCGCTGAGGATGACGTCCTCGGGGATCTCCGAGGGGTCTTCGTCCATGATGTCGACCCAGTAGTCGAGAATACCTGCGGCGTCTGTCGAGTCAGGTCCAAGCCCGTCTCTGTCAGCCCGTGGGACGCCCTTCTCGAAGAGCGTGACGTCGGCCCCAGCCGCTGCCGCCTGTCGAGCCGCTGCTGCACCGCCCGGGCCACCGCCCACGACTGCCACGTCTGTCCGCTCCATACCGCAACCGTGATCCGGTGCCTCTTAAAGGTCTTGTCCTGGGTTCGCCGTGGCCGCTCTCTCATTGCTCGACCAGTGGCGCGACCTCGAGTGGGCGGTCACCGCTGAGGACCGGCGGCAGACAGTCCGCCGCCATCGAGGCCAGCTGTGCCCGCGACGTGTCCCGTCTGACAGTCGCCCACTGGTCGTCTATCCGTCGGGTGAGTTCCGCGAACGCGTCGCTGTCGGCTGGCCGGCAGCCAAGCGACGATTCCAGGCGAGCGCGTCGTGTGAGCGATCCGAACAGCGTCCGGACCGCTGGAGGAACCTGCTGTCGAGCGGCCAACCGATCGACGACGGCCCGGAGCTCGGCCGCCTCGACCGGTTTCGTGACGTACTCGTCGATCGGCAGTGTCGCGATGGATGGATCGGGTTCCCGGCCGGTCACCATGGCGATCAACCCCTGAAACCCGTCGGCGTTGAGTCGCCGAGCGACATCGTCACCGTCAAGCCCCGGGAGGTCCCGATCCAGCAGGACGACGTCGACGGTCTCGACAGCCGCTTCGAGTGCGGACTCGCCGTCGGCGACCGCGGTGACGTCGTAGTCTTCGGCAAGCCAGAGGCGGTGGAGACACCGCAAATCCGGATCGTCCTCGACGACCAGAACCGACACTGGGGCATCCATTTCACGCTTCTCTCTCGTGGGTACGATTGTATATACTGCCGTTCGTTCGGACCGTTCATGACTGTTTAATCCCCCGATAGCGCGCGCTTGGCCGTATCTTCCGGGAATGTGCACGGAACTGCTCACACACCCGATCAGCGTTGCCGGCCACGACTCTTTTGGGCGCTGGGACCCTGTGATCGAGCATGGCTGACGCTGCCACTGGCAGTCAACGGAGGGGACAGCGTGCACAGTGAGGATCCCGACGTTCTCGTGTTACGTGAGAAACCCCACGGGATTCCGGGCGTCGCATACGCCGAGGCGCTTCGCCAGCGCCTCTCCGACGACGTCACTGTTCGAGCGGCCCGGACGCCGGCCGAGGAGCGGGCGGCCGTCACCGACGCGCCAGTCGTCTCGGGTGGGCACTTTCGCGAGGCGCTACTCGACCGGGCCGAGGCGCTGGAACTATTCGCCTGTATGTACGCCGGCTACGAGCATTTGCCCCTGGAGACGCTTGCCGAGCGGGACATTGCCGTCACCAACGCCGCCGGTGTTCACGGTCCGAACATCGCCGAGCACGTCGTCGGCGCGTTCCTTCACTTCGCCAGGAATTTCACACGCGCCCGTCGCCAACAGCAACGCCACGAGTGGCGGCATTTCCAGTCCTCGGAGCTCTCCGGGAGTCGGGTCGCCATCGTCGGGATGGGCGCGATCGGACGAACCATCGTCGAACGACTGTCCGGTTTCGACGTGACGACGGTTGGCGTGCGCTACAGTCCGGAAAAAGGGGGGCCGACCGATGAGGTCTACGGACTCGACGAGATCCACGAGGCCCTCGTCGACGCTGAGTACGTCGCTGTCGCCAGTCCGCTGACCGAGGAGACGCGCGGACTCATCGGCCGTGACGAACTCCAGACCCTGCCGCCCTCGGCGGTACTCGTTAACGTCGCCCGGGGACCGATCGTGGACACGGACGCACTCCTCTCCGCACTCCGTCAGAACCACCTCCGCGGCGCAGCCCTGGACGTGACTGACCCCGAACCACTGCCGAACGACCATCCGCTGTGGGACTTCGAGAACGTCCTCATCACGCCCCACGTCTCCGGTCATACGCCGGAGTACTACGAGCGACTGGCGGACATCGTCGCGCCGAACGTCGAGACGGTTCTGTCCGACGGCGACCTCGAATCGTTGCGGAACCGAGTCGCCTGAGATTGACAGGCAGGGACTGATTCGGCGGCCGGGAGCCCCGGGAGCACAACCTTCCTTGCCGTCGAGGGCGGAGCGCCGGTATGCGAGAGTCGAACCGCGAGTGGATACTCGCCCAGCGCCCCGAGGGGCAACCGGACATGGACAGCTTCGAACTGCGGGAGAGCGACGTTCCCGAACCCAGACACGGCCAACTACTGGTTCGGGTCAGGTATCTCTCCGTCGACCCGTACATGCGCGGGCGGATGCGCGACGCCGAATCCTACGCCGAGCCCTGGGCCGTCGGGGACCCGATGGAGGGTGCCGTCGTCGGTGAAGTCCTCGAGAGCGAGAGCGACGCCTACGACGAGGGCGATCTCGTGACGGGCAACGGCACGTGGGCCGACTACACAGTCCTCGATGCCGACAACGTAGCGCCCGTCGACCCATCGATCGCCGATCCGCCGGCTTACCTCGGGGTGCTCGGCATGCCCGGACGAACGGCCTACTTCGGCCTGCTGGAGGTCGGCGATCCCAAGCCGGGCGAGACGGTCGTAGTGTCGGGAGCGGCGGGCGCGGTCGGGTCCGTCGTCGGCCAGATCGCGAAGCTGAACGGCTGTCGGGTCGTCGGCTTCGCGGGATCGGACCGGAAAGTCGAATGGCTCACGGAGGACCTCGGGTTCGACGCCGCGATCAACTACAAGGACGTCGACGAGTATCGGGCGGCGCTCGACGATGCCGCACCCGACGGCGTCGACGTCTACTTCGACAACGTGGGGGGCCCGATCACCGACGCCGTCTTCACGAAGCTGAATCTCGACGCGCGGGTCGCCGTCTGCGGACAGATCGCCCACTACAACGACGAGGGTGTCCCGACCGGTCCCCGGAAACTCCCGCAGCTCATCGCGCCGCGCGCGACGGTCCAGGGGCTGCTCGTCGGTGACTACGTGACCCGCTTCGAGGAAGCCAGCGAGCAGCTCGGGGCGTGGGTCGCATCCGGAGACATTTCTCACCGGGAGACGATCGTTTCGGGGCTCGAGAACGCCCCGGATGCGTTCCTCGGGCTGTTCTCGGGCGACAACATCGGCAAGCAGGTCGTCGCCGTCTCGGAGTAGCGTCGCTTTCCGTCGTCAGGGAGCCACAGGATCGATCCCCCTTCAGACGGGGCGATTCGCCAGATAGCCATCGCGAGCTTCGAGTATCCAGTAGCCCAGCAGGATCGCCAGCCCCAGCTAGACGAGGTAGACGTCGAACGTGATCCCGGCAAGACGGCCGTCGGGTCCGAACGCCCTGGATCGCACCGAGCGCCAGCAGGACGGTCGCGACCGTGCCGACGACGAGTTGCACGCGCGTTTCGTGGGGGACCATCGCAGTCGGTCTCCTCGCCCCGCCAAAACAGTTGGGCCGATCAGACGTAGCCCTTCTCGAGGAGCAATTCGCCGTTGAGGATGCTCGCGCCGGCCGCGCCGCGGAGGGTGTTGTGCGCGAGGGTATTGAACTGTACCCCGGTCTCGGTTTCCTGGATCCCGCCGACGCTGATCTGCATCCCGTCCTCGCGGTTGCGATCGAGTCGGGGCTGGGGTCGATCGGGTTCCTCGAAGACCTTGATCAGGGGATCGGGCGAACTGTGGAGGTCGGCAGAGGGATACGCGGCCATCGCTTCGGCCACTTCCTCGGGGGTCACGTCCTCACGCAGGTCCGCCCAGACGTTCTCCAGATGGCCATCAAGTGTCGGGATCCGGTTGCACGAAGCAGCGACGTCAGCATCCAACCACTCCACCTCGCTGCCGTCGAACTCGCCGAGGAGCTTCCGGGACTCGGTCTCCATCTTCGTTTCCTCGCCGCCGATGTGGGGGATGGCGTTGTCGATGATCTCCATCGAAGTGACGCCCGAGTAGCCGGCCCCGGAGACAGCCTGCAGCGTCGAAACGTCGACGCGCTCGACGCCGAAGGCTTCATCCAGCGCAGCCAGCGGCGGGACCATCGTGATCGTCGAGCAGTTGGGGTTCTTCAGGAGTGCGCCGTCCCACCCGCGTTGCTCGCGCTGGACGTCGAGGAGTTCGACGTGATCGGGGTTGACCTCGGGGATCGTGAGCGGCACGTCCGGGTCCGTCCGGAAGTTCGAGGAGTTCGAGGAGACGACGTAGCCCGCCTCGGCGAAGTCGGGTTCGACGGCCTCGCCCACTGCGGAGGGCAACGACGAGAACAGCAGATCGATGTCGTCGGGAACGGCCGCGGGCTCGGTCGCCCGGACGGTCATCTCGCCGATGTGATCGGGGATCGGTGTGTCGATGCGCCATTTGGCAGCCTCGCGATACGACGTGCCGGCACTGTTTTCACTCGCAGTCAGTGCGGCGATCTCGAAGTCCGGATGCGGGTCGAGTAGCTGGACGAGTCGCTGACCCACAGCCCCTGTCGCACCCAGAATTCCGACGGTTACTGGCATGACTGGAGGATTGGGCGAGGACGAGTCAAAACTGTTTGGATCGCCGGTGGGCCGGTTGCCACCGGCCACCACATTCATCGACCCGAACATAAATCTATTTGCACGTTCCCGTGATTGGTCTCCGTATGACTGATCGTCCCCTCCAACGATCACGCGTGCTTTCGGCCCGTGCGTCACTCATCGAATACGGTGGTGTGGCACTCTTGCTGGCTGCCGTCGTCGTTGTGGGCACGGTGTTGCGGAGAGTACTCAGCCAGCTTATCCATGTCCCCCCGACCAACGATCCCATCATCGGTCCAGGAGGCGCGTTCACCGGACACATTCTCCTGGCGGTCGTCTACACCGTTCTCGTCATGCTCGTGGTCGGTGTCAGCTACGTGCTGATCCGTGACTGGACTGATCGGCCCGACCGGATCGCCGGCTCCGATCTGCTCACGATCGCCGGGACGATCGGCGCGGCCGCGTTCGTCATCGCGTACCTCGCGATCGAGTTGATACAGCAGTCGGTCACGCCGATCGCCGTCGATCTTGCCGGCCCCGCTACAATGGGCGGCCTCGCGGTCGGATATATACAGTATCGCGACGTGACCGTCCAAAGGGCGCTTCCGAGCTCTGACGCACTGCCGACTGTTCTGGGCGTCGCCGTTATCGCCGTCATCGCCGGGGGTGGCGTCCTGTTCGGTGTGGGGACTGGCCGAGACATGGGGTTCGCGTGGTTTTTCGAGCCACGGATCGGCCCGATCGAGATACTTCGAAGCGTCGTCGTCACCGGTGTGCTCGGCGGTGTAGGGTACGCACTCCTCTATAACGCTGCGATCCAGGGGCGATTGGCTGGGGTAACGGGACCTGCTCAGGCTGTGGCGGCGGTGACAGTACTCTTGCCCGTCCGCGCCTGGGCCAGGGCCAAAATCTCCTCGCTCACTGTCCCGGGACAGCGGGCGATGTCGTCGGTGCCGCTCGCTCAATCGCTCGGCAGAGCGATCGCAGCGGTGGTCGTCGGTGTCATGGCCGCGTGGCTGTTCGCACGCGGTGTGGGGATCGTCCAGTCGCGGGTGGAGAGGGTGACTCCGTTGCAGTCGGGAATCGCCGCTGTCGCAGTGGTCTCGATCGCGGCTGTACTCACAACTCTCGTTCGGGGCTATCCGGCTGTCGGCGCTTTACCGATAGTCACCCTCGCGGCTGTCCCCGCTGCCGCGGCGATCGGCTACGAACGAACGCGATCCGCGTGGACGCCCACACTCGTGTTCGGTGTGTATCTTCTTCTCGTCGATTCACGGCTTGGTCAGTACATTGTCACCGCAATTCTCTGACTAGCTTTTCTGGAACGTGATGAGTCGTGGCGAGGTCAGCGACCCGCCGCTGAAGTAGCCGGTCAGTAGTTGTCACACCTTTGTACGCCCTCACCACCCTGACAGGCGTGGGCTTGTGCGCGGTACCACTGTGGCTGCGTCGCGACCCATCGAACGCAACGGTCGTACGTACAGACGGGTCCCCCGACGCTTTACTGGTCTTTCAAATGCTAGCCTGGTCAACTGGTGGCCGTCGGCACGATCGCAACCAATTTTTACCACCGCGTCGATACCCTGGGCATGGATCGCAATCGGTTGCGAACAGTTCTCGGCGCGGCAGCCGTCCTGGGGTTCGCGATGCTTCTGGGGCTGTTAGCACTCCCCGGGTCCCCGTTTCTCGATGTGAACGCCACTCCGTCACCTGGTCCATACCCACCGGAGCAAGCAGCCAATGGCACGCCACCAACAGCGGTCTACGAGGCAAGTACCGATGTGCTGAATACGACCGTATATCCCCATCCGTCCGTGTCCCCAAAGTACATCTTCGCCGTCGAAGATCCAGTCCCCTATAGCGGTGAGGTCGAATTCGGGCTGCTTGCCGTCGGCAATGGCACTGTCGACTGGGTGCACAATGTGAGCTTGACAGTCGGCGAAGCGCTCCAATCTGCGGAGTCGGATGACCTGGACGCCGGTGTGGGTCTCCCCGGCGACACGTTCGACAGCGCACCACCAAACGCGACGCTGTACGTCATTGAGAGAACCGGCACCGAACCGTGGGAAGTCGTCCCAAATGGGACGATTCGAAGTCTCCCCTAACCCCGGGGTCGTCGACCGGCCGCCATCCGCGCCCCTGTATTGCTGACTGGATCACACGATCATCCGCTGTCTCTTCCTCGGAAGTAAAGTCGAACTCCCACGACGGGACGGATCCACAACAGTGATGAATCTGTCCAAGATTCTCGAATAGGCCACAAGTCCTGCTGGGCGAGCGGCAGTATCGTCCGAGAAGATGATCAGGCTTCGACGGCCGAACCCTGCTTGTGGGTGACGTAGCCGGCGATCCGGTTGCGCACGCCCTTCGATTCGATGTTGGTGAGCTCCTCGACGAGGTCCTTGTTGTGCTCGAAGTCCGCCGAGAACGCCCGCGGATACCGCTCCAGCAGGATCGTCCCGGTCTTTTTGACGTAGGCGGGTTTGATAGCCATGTACGCTTCTTACCGACTCGGGGCCTAAAAGGATTCGAATCGCCGGTCTCCTTCGGGGAGATCGACGGCCCCCTCCAGGCGCTGCCAGGCCACCTGTTCGCGCTCGCCGCCACATCGTTCGATGACGTCCGAAAAGTACGCTAGCCGCGCCGCGAGGCGGTCGTCGTCGTAGGCCGGAACGCCGAGTCTGGAGGCCGCGACCGTCGCCTCGATCACGGCGGCGTATCCCCGATTCGTCGTCGGGACTGTCTCGCGTTCGATCGCCGATTCGATCGGGTCGAGCCTCCATTTTACCCATTCGGTGCCGTCTTCCGTGCCGGTGTCGATCTCCTCGGTCGTCACCCGCGCCCAGGCGTCGGCCGTCGGGAGGACCGGCTCATCGATTTCCCGGACAGTCAGCGCCGCTTCGACGAAATCCACCGGATCGCGAGTGAACTGCACGTATCCCTCCCCCTCACGCTCGAAATTTTGACGCGTTCGTGTCTGCCCCCACGTCGTGGCGGTGACTGGATCGCCGGCTGAAAGCCCCAGCGCGGCGACATTATACGTCCCGTCGGGCCCCCGCGTCGTCACGACTGACTCGGTGATCCCACGCAATTCGACGGGCCACCCGTCGCTCACACGTCGGCCCCCCGTTCGAGCGCGACGAACAGCCCGCCGGCCAGGATGTCGGCCGTGGTTCCGGGGTTGATCCCCTCGGCGACGAGTTCGTCGGCGAGCGTTTCGGGATCGACACGTCCGTCCCGGGCGGCTTCAGCCCGCTCCCGGATGTCGTTGGCCGTCTCTTGTCCGTGGTTGATCGCCACGAAGGTGTCCGGGTCGGCTGCGAGCAGGTCGAGAAACACGTCGGCGGCACGAACGAGGAGCGGTCCGTCGCGGGCTGGCAGGCGATCCGCGGCGTCGAAGGTCCGCTCGAACCCGGTCGTCCACTCGCGGGCAACCCCGTCGTGATCGGCTGATCGAGCAAGCACGTCAAACAGTGACAGGTTTCGGTCCCGAATCTCGGGAACGGCATCGCTCCCACGACGAACGTCCAGGGCATCCATGTCCTCGGGTGGGTCGGCAACCGCGACATCGACGTGCTCGAACGCCCGGTAGAAGCCGGCGGCGTCCTCGACGCCGGTCCCCTCGGCGACGGCTGTGGCCCGTTCCGGAGTCAGATCCCCAAGCACGGCAGCCCGGACCAGGGGGGCGAGCAACAACAACCCGCCGAACTGGGTGTTCCCGCCGGACTGGTTGCTCATGCCGGAGACGGCATGCTCGAAGGCCACCCCGATCGGCGGCCCGTCAGGGTCGGCGAGGTCTCCAAGCCCCTCGCTCGCGCCCACGGCACCCGCGAGAAAGTGCTCGAACCGGAGCGTATCGTGATCGCGGTGTCGATCGACGTTGCCCGGTGTGGGCGTCGTCGCCACTTCGAGCAGGAGCGCGAGTTCGGCCTGTTGGGCGACGGGACGGGTCATTGTGTGGCTTCCCCTGTCGCTGTCTCGTCCGCTTCGAACCACGCCTCGGTCGCCTCTCGGACCCGCGTGAGCACTGCGGGACGATCGCTCGGTCGCCCGACGCTGACGGCGTCCGCGCCGTAGGCCAGGTACTCGCGGACCGTCTCCCGGTCGCGGACGCCGTTGTTGGCGATGACGAAGCAATCGGTCGACGCGGCGATCTCCGCGACCACGCCTTCGCTGTCCATGGCGTCGACGTGGATCATGTCCGCCCCCGCCGTTTCGACCTGCCGGGCGATCGCCGGGAGGTCCAGGCCGTCCACTTCCGTTCGGACTTTGACGCTCACGTTCGGGCCTGCCTGGGCCGCGGCCTCGACCTGTTCGGCGAGCCGGTCCGGATCGGACAGCAACGCCTGCCCGGCCCCCGTCTCGCACATCTCGGCCTGTCGGCAGTGTGCGTTGATTTCACAGATCGCACCTCGGTCGGCACAGATCTCGGCGATCCGTTCGAGTGGGGCGAGCGAACTGCTCCGGACGTTCACCCCGGCGACGAGCGGGGCATCCGCCAGCATGTCCAACTGCTGATCGGCGAACGCGAATGGATCTGCGGGCAGGAACTCCTCGCGGTCGCGCGTTTGGACCATCTCCCGGGCAGCCTCACGGGTCGGCTCGTCGACTGCCAGGCCGCCGAGAAACGCCGCGCCGACGTGCGGGATAGCTGCTTTTGCCCATGCGGCGTCGGACGCCCCGCTCAGGCTGGCGGCGGCCACTCGCGGCTCGAAGGCGAGCCGATCACGCGTCACGTCACCACCTCCAGTGCCGTCTTGACGGCCCGGGCGACTCGGGCGGCGTCTTCCCGGGTATCGAGGGTCGTGTCCGTCCGGACTGTCGGTCGATCGAGGTCGGTTCCGTCCGCGTCGTCGAGAACAAATGCGTCGACGAATGGGTAAGCCGCCGCGACACCAGCCGTCGAGGGCTCGTACCCCGCCGCATCCATGAGTTTCGCCGCGGGGCCGGAGAAGACCTGGTCCTCGACGAACGGGGAGACGGCGACCACTGGCGTTTCCCGGAGGGCAGCCGCGATCCCGTCGATGGCCGTCATCGCCCCGATACTCGTGATCGGGTTCGACGGGCCGATAACCACCGGGTCGGAAAGCGCGTCGGAGACTGCATCAGTCGCCGTTGCCGACTCGGCACCGCGAAATTCGACTGAATCGACCGCGGGGGTCCCATCGTGGGCCACCCAGAACTCCTGGAAGTGCATCGGTCCGTCTGGCGTGTGGACGATCGAGGCGACGGGATCGTCGCTCATCGGCAGGATCTCACGGTCGGCCCCGAGTGCGTCGCCAAGGATCCGTGTCGCCTCCGTGAGGGTATACCCCTCGTCGAGGAGACTCGTCCGCATCGTGTGGATCGCCCGATCGCGGTCGCCGATGTGCATGAACTCGCCGACGGCCGAAAACCGCCGCCACCGGGCGAGTTCCCGGCCGGCAGTCTGGCGGTCGTCGGCGAGATATCGCGGCCCGCCGTCGAGACCAGCCTCCGCGGTCAACGTCCGGACATATTCGTGAGTCTCGGCCGTGTCCTCGGCGATGCCCCACCAGGTAGCCGTATCGAGTATTTCGCCCGCTTGAAAGAGACACGTGTCGACATCGGGACAGACCAGCAACCCGCCGAGTTCGATGTCGTCGCCGGTGTTGGCGACGACGGTCGTCTCCGCGGGCGGAAAGATGTCGTCAGTGCCGGCGAGGAGTTTCGGTGTCCCCGTCCCGCCGGCCAGGAATGTACCCATATCGGCTGTTGCGGCCAGCGTCCTCATAAGCGTGTCTTCGGCAGCCGGACTCGTCAGTACAGTTCCACTTTCAATCCTGAGAATTGGGGACATAGACTCAAGGGTATGGACGGCGGCTGGACAGACATGGACGATGCGTATCGGTTCGCGCCGGCTGCCCCCGAAGAGGAGTACGTCTATGGGGCGGCTGCGCCGGGCTGGCATTCGGCTGTCGACCACGAGACGGCGGTCTCGGCCTGGCTCGAGTTCATGCGTGACCGGGGAATCCAACGGGTCTGCTGTCTGTTACCGGGGGGTGGTTCTGACGGGTGTCGGTACAACCTGGATCGCTACGTCGCGGTGTTCGGTGCGGACAATGTCATTCACGCGCCGCTACTGGATCGACGGCTGGGGGACACTACCGTGCTGGAGGGCACCATCTTACCGTTCCTCGAGGCATCCGTTCGGCGGGAAGCGCCAGTTGTCGTCCAGGGACTCTCGGGACTGGGTCGCACCGGACAGGTACTGGCTGCCTGGCTGGTCTATGGCCGCGGGTACGGGGCCGAACCGGCTGTCGAAACCGTCGAGGAGATGGGTCGGTTTCCCGAGGAGCCTATCGAAGACGGCCCGACGACCGAGGAGGAACTCCTCGATCACCTGGCGACTGTCGGCTGAACTGGGTTGCCGTCGCGTCCGCGGCGTTGACTGTGTCGCAATCGCCGAGTGCACTGCTTGATTCTTTATTTCTCGCTGCGTTGAGCCGGCCGTTCGACGCTGTCGACGACAGAGCCACCCACTGTTTTGAGGGAACCCGTCGTACGGGAGATCATGAAGACGATCAAGGACAGCGTGCACGACTACATCGAGGTCGAGGGCGTGGCGCTGTCGCTGCTGGATACGCCGCCACTCCAGCGACTCCGACACGTGAGCCAACTCGGCACGGTCACGCTGGTGTATCCCTCAGCCAACCACACCCGCTTCGAACACAGCCTTGGCGTCTATCATCTCGCCGATCAGGCGCTGGCCCACCTCGGTATCTCCGGCCAGCAGGCCGAACGGGTTCGGGCGGCTGCGCTGTTGCACGACGTGGGTCACGGCCCCTACAGCCACAACGTCGAGGGGTTGATTCATCGCCACACGGGCAAGTACCACGACGACGTCCACGACCTGATCGGCGACGGCGAGGTCGCACGGGTCCTGACCGAGCACGGCTTGAACCCCGATGCCGTCGCCGACCTCGTGGCTGGGGACGGTGAACTCGGCCAACTCGTCTCCGGCGAACTCGACGTCGACCGGATGGACTATCTCGTCCGGGATGCCCACCATACGGGTGTTCCCTACGGTACGATCGACCACGGGCGGCTGGTTCGGGAACTGCGCTTCCGGGACGGGGAGCTGGTGCTCGCGGAGGGCAACGTCCAGACGGCCGAGAGCCTCCTGCTCGCCCGCGCGCTGATGACGCCGACGGTGTACAGCCATCACGTTGCCCGCATCGCCAAGGCGATGCTCCGGCGTGCCAGTGCCCGGCTTCTCGAAGCGACGGAGACGGCCCCCGCGACGTTCCGGCGGATGGACGACGCGGAACTGCTCGTGACGCTCCGCTCGACCGCGGAGACGGCCGAGATCGGGCGGCGGTTGACCTACCGCGACCTCTACAAGCGAGCGGTCTGGGCCGAACGCGGCGCTGTCCCCGAGGATCTGCTGGAGATGGAGCAAGCGGCGATCCGCGAGCGAGAGCGGGATATCGCCGAAGAGGCGGGCGTCGATCCGGCGGCAGTGATTCTCGACGTGCCACCGGACCCCTCGATGGCCGAGTCGAGTTCGCGTGTGCTCGTCAACGGGACTGTGCGACGCCTCGACGAACAGTCGACGCTCGTCCGGGCGCTACAGGCGGCCCAGCGCGACCGCTGGCGACTCGGCGTCTACGCCCCACGGGACGCCCGCGAGCGCGTCGGCGACGCCGCCGTGCGGACGCTCGGGCTCGACATCGACGGCGCACGCGTCACCGACACGCCCCGGGGCATTCACGCGACGTTGGACGAGTTCGAGTGACGGTTCGTCGCTCGGCCCGAGCTTTGCACTCTCGAAACTGTCAAACCCCGCTTACCCCAACGCACTGAATATGCAACTGGAAGGGACGGTTCTTCGCGGGCGGGACTTCGAGCCGGTTGAAGGCCGCGTCGTCGTCGAGGACGGTGAGATCACCGCCGTCGAGGAGACCACTACACACAGCGAGAAGATCATTCTCCCGGCGTTCGTCAACGCCCACACGCACATCGGCGATTCGATCGCCAAGGAGGCCGGGGCCGGCCTCAGCCTCGACGAACTCGTCGCCCCGCCCGACGGGCTGAAACACCAGCTACTCCGGGAGGCCAGCCAGGACGAACTGATCGCCGCCATGCGGCGCTCGCTTTCCGTTATGGAACGGGCCGGAACCGGGGCGTTCGTCGAGTTCCGGGAGGGCGGCGTTGCGGGCGTCGAGGCGATCGAGGCGGCGCTCGACGGACTCGCTATCGAGGGCGTCATCCTGGGTCGGGAGACGATCGATGCGATGGCGGCCGCCGACGGGTTCGGGGCCAGCGGGGCGCGCGACGGGGAGTTTGGCGCCGAACGCACGGCGACCCGTGAGGCGGACAAGCTCTTTGGCATTCACGCCGGCGAGCGCGACAGCGACGACGTCAATCCCGCGCTGGACCTCGATCCTGACTTTCTCGTCCACATGGTCCATCTCGAAGCCCTCCACTACGAGCGCCTCGACGACGAGAAGGTCCCAGTCGTCCTCTGTCCGCGCTCGAACCTCGTCACCGACGCCGGCGTCGCGCCGGCACGGGAGTTGCTCGACCGCACGACGGTCGCACTCGGTACGGACAACGTGATGCTCAACAGCCCGTCGATGTTCCGCGAGATGGAGTTCGCCGCCAAACTCTACGATATCTCCGCGCGTGAGGTTCTCGGCATGGCGACCGTCGCCGGAGCCGAAATCGCCGGCCTGAACGCCGGCGTGATCGAAGCAGGCAGGGACGCCCGACTGATCGTGCTCGACGGCGATTCGGACAATCTCGCCGGTGCGGAAGATGTCGTCCGTGCGGTCGTCCGCCGGGCCGGCGTCGATGACGTGACCGACGTGATTCTCGGCGACTGAACACATTTTGGCGGATATCGACCCTTCAACTCATCTGGCTTACATTAGCTCTTAAGCCGGATGCCGGCGTACATACATAGACAATCATGTATGATCGAATTTTGGTTCCGACTGATGGGTCAGACGGCATCGAGCCCGTGATCGAGCACGCCCTGGAACTGGCAGCGGTTCACAACGCGACCGTCCACGGACTGTACGTCTTGGATACGGCGACGATGAGTCGAATGCCGATGGACACGTCCTGGGAAGCCGTCTCCGGCATGTTACGCGAGGAGGCAGAGCAAGCGCTCACAGAGATCGAGGAGCTGGCCGGCGAGGCTGTGACGGTCGAGACGACATTGGTCGAGGGGGCACCCAGCCGGGAAATCGTCGCCCGTGCCGAAAACGCGGCCGTCGACCTGATCGTCATGGGCACCCACGGCCGGGGCGGGCTCAATCGACTCCTCCTGGGCAGTGTCGCCGAGCGCGTGATCCGGTCTGCGCCAGTGCCGGTGTTGACCTATCGGGTCGGCGAACCGCCGGAAGTACGCAGTCCTGAAGAATGATGTGACGGGAGCGTTCACCCCGGAGTGACGCGACTGCTCGGTTCAGCGGTCGTTGAAAAGTCGGGCCGCGAATCGGCGATCAGTGATCGCCGGTGTCTTCGTAGACCCACTCGGCGTCGGCGCGCTCGTAGTCGACCAGTTCCTCGTCGTCGAAGAACAGCTCGATCTCGCGCTCGTTCGCTCCGGGGTCCTCGTTGTCCGAGCCGTGGATGATGTTGTGCCCCAGATCGAGCCCGTAGTCGCCCCGGATCGTGCCGGGGGCGGCCTCGGCGGGATCGGTCGCGCCCATCATCTGGCGGACCTGCCGCGTCGCGTCGGCACCTTCCCAGACCATCGCCATGACCGGTCCGGAGGTGATGAACTCGACGAGCCCGTCGAAGAAGGGCTTGTCTTCGTGTTCGCCGTAGTGCTCGTGAGCGAGGTCCTCGTCGATCTGCATGAACTTCGCGCCGACGAGTTTCAGGCCGCGCTCTTCGAGTCGGGAGACGATTTCGCCGATGAGTCCGCGCTGGACAGCGTCGGGCTTGGCCATGACGAACGTGCGCTCGTCGTGATGGCTCATGCGTCAGCCTCCGTCGGCTCCTCGGCTTCGGCGTCATCTCCGGATTCGTCGGCGTCCGCAGATTCAGCGTCTTCGGTAGCGTCGTCTTCGGCCCCGTCCACCTCACCCTCGTCGTCTACGGATTCGGCGTCCTCGGTCTCCTCGTCGGCTTCGGACGCTTCGGCCTCGACGCTTTCCTCGACTTGCTCGGCGTCGTCGTCCGATTCCTGCTCGGGAGTCGTTTCGCCGCCGGGGCCGCGACCGGCCTCCGTCCAGGAGAGATCGCGTGCCTCCCGACCGAGGTCGGCGTTCTTCTCGCATTTCGACGAACAGAAGTGGATCGTCGTCCCGTTCTTCCGGACGAACATCGTCCCGGTGCCGGGCTCGATGTCCGCGCCGCAGTAGTCACATTCGCGTGTCTGTGGCATTATTGGCCTCCGATGGCGTCCGCCTCGCGTGCGGTCTCGCGCAGCTGGAGGACGTCCCCCTCGCGCACGGCACCGAGCACGTTGCGGGTGATGATTCGGCCCTTGTTCTCGCCCTCGCGGATGCGGCACTTGACCTGCATGGCCTCGCCGTGCATCCCCGTCCGGCCCACGACCTCGATGACCTCCGCGGGCGTGGATCCGTCGTCGGTGGACTCCTCAGCGCTCATGCGTGATCACCTCAGCGGAGGTCCTCGACCTTCCCGGCGATGTCCTCGACGTCGCCGTCGGCGTCGCCCGAATCGACGATGGCGGCCGCCGCGGAGCCGACTTCGAGGCCCGCCGCGTGACCGAGATCGTCCTGGGCGCCGACGAAGAGATACGGGACGTCCTTCTCGTCAGCGAGCTCCGGAATGTGCATCACGATCTCCTCCGGCTGAACGTCCTCGGCGACGACGACGAGCTCGGCGTTGCCGCGCTCGATCGCCTTGGTCGTCTCGTTGGTTCCTTTCTTTACTCCACCTGTGTCTCGCGCGATCTCGAGCGCCTCGAGGGCGTCGTCTTCGAGATCCGCGGGAACATCGAAATCGACGTATACTGGCATGGGTTGGATCACCTCCTGCACGTGGGCTCACACTCCCCCGCCGTCGGGACCGTCCCCGGACGGGCCGATCCCGGCGTCGCCCCGGAGATCGAGGCGGCGCGAAAGTCCTAGATGGCTAGGAGTATCATCAACCCCGTGCAGGCTGTACCCGAACGTGGTCCGGCGGACGTAAAAGCGCTTTCGAAGCCGCACGGGCGTGTGAGCCCGCCACACGACCGTCGGGAGCCGCTGTCTCTCACCCGTTGGATCGATGGTTCCATGTGCGCACTCACCTATGGCGAAAGCATGATCGAGGACGTGGTCGCCCCGCTCCGCGCGGAGGCCCGGAACGCCGGCGAACGCCGGCTACTTGTCATTCACGGCGATCCCGCAAGCACGCGATCGGCCGCCGCGACAGCCGTCCAAACGGTCCTCGACGCCGACGAAACCGTCAGTACCGTCAGTCCAGTCGCCCTCCTGGCTGGTGAATCCCCCGAACGGTCTCAGGCTGGACGTTTCGATCAGACTCACGTCGAACACCTCGAACCGGCTCATGCTGACCGCCTTCTCGGCCGAACCCGTGACGTGGTCGTCCTTGACTGCCACGAACGGTGTGATCCCAGCGCCATCGGTTGCGTCGTCGGTGCGGTCGACGGTGGGGGCCTGCTCGTCTTGCTCGCCCCGCCGCTCGACCGGTGGCCCGACCGCCGGGACGCGTTCGACGAATCGCTTTCGGTCCCTCCATTCGACCGGGCGGACGTGACTGGACACTTCCGGTCCCGACTCGTCGAGACGCTTCGAGCCCATCCGGGGATCGCCATCGTCGACACCGAGCCGGATCGTGTCGAGCGGGACGGATTGACCCGTCCGGCCCCACGACTGGACGGCGACGACCCACCGGTTCCCGACAGTCACACGTTTCCGAGCGCTGCCTACGACGCGTGCTTGACGGCGGATCAGGTCGCGTGTCTCTCGGCGCTCGAAGCTCTCCGTGAAGCGGGCAACGCTGTGGTGATCGAAGCTGACCGGGGTCGCGGGAAATCCAGCGCGGCCGGGCTAGCAGCCGGGAGTCTCGCCCTCGATGGCCAGGACGTGCTCGTAACTGCCCCCCAGTACCGGAGTGCAGGCGAACTATTCGCCCGCGTCGAAGAACTCGCGGCGGCAGTCGGCGTCCCGGTCGAACCCGATCAGGAATCCGGGCCGCGGGAGATTTCTGTCGGTGACGGGTGCGTGCGGTTCGAGTGTCCACCCGACGCGATCACTCACGCCGACGAACCCGACGCCGTGATCGTCGACGAGGCTGCAGCACTGCCGGTTCGCCTTCTCGAAGCCTTCCTGGCCGCGCCTGCTGTCGCGTTCACGACAACCGTCCACGGCTACGAGGGTGCAGGACGGGGATTTTCCGTCCGGTTCCGGGATCGGCTGGCCGAGTCGGACGTGGCCGTGACCGAGCGGACGATGGACGAACCGATCCGGTACGCAGCGGGGGATCCGATCGAGGTCTGGGCCTTCCGGGCACTGTTGCTCGACGCACGCCCGCCGGTCGAGCAGTTGATCGCCGACGCGACGCCGGCCACTGTCGAGTACGCACGGATCGACTCCACCGACTTGCTCGCGGACGAGCACCTGCTTCGGGAGGTCTTCGGGCTACTGGTCGTCGCGCACTACCGGACGGAACCCGCCGATCTCGCCCGGTTGCTTGACGCGCCGAACGTCACCGTGCGGGCACTCACTCACAATGGCCACGTGGTCTCGGTCGCCCTGCTGGCTCGGGAGGGGGGACTGTCGGCCGATCGGCGGGCTGAAATGTACGAAGGTGCCCGCGTCGCGGGCAACATGATACCGGACGTGCTGACGAGCCAACTCCGGGACGAAGCCGCGGGGATGCCAGTCGGCCTGCGCGTGATGCGGATCGCCTCGCACGACGCCGTCCGGGGGCGGGGACTGGGATCACACCTGCTAACTGAGATCGAGAGCGAGTTCCGCGAGGACGTGGACTGGCTCGGCACTGGGTACGGTGCGACGCCGCCACTCGTCGACTTCTGGGCGCAGAACGGGTACCGGTCAGTCCACCTCTCGACCTCGCGCAACGAGCGCAGCGGCGAGCACTCCGCGATCATGCTGAAAGCGACTACAGCGGATGGCCGGGACCTGCTCGATCGGCACACCGAGTGGTTCCGCGACCGGATCGAGGGGACGCTGGCGGATCCCCTCTCCGACCTCGATCCCGACATCGTCAGGGCCGTGCTTCGGACCGTCGACGGCACGCCGGACCTCGATCTCTCCGTGTTCGAATGGCGCGTACTTGCCGGGTCGCCCCACGGGGCTGGACTGTACGACACGGTGCCCGAGGCCTTCGGGAAACTGGCGCTGTGGTACTGCTCCGGGTCGCATGACGAACTCGGGCTCACGGACCGCCAGGAGCGATTGTTGGTCACGAAAGCCCTTCAACACCGGTCGTGGAGCGCCGTGACTGACCAGCTCGATTTTCATTCTCAGCGGGAGTGTATGCGTACACTGGGCGCTACTGTCGGGGTGCTGGTCGACGCTACCGGTAACGACGTGGCACAGTCCGAGCGTGATCGATTCGGCTAACGCGGAGTGGATGAGGCGAACCAACTACCCAGCCAGTACGTTTTTCTCGGTCGATCAGCTAGCGGGGGTATTGATGGACGGCGCGACTAACCAGATGATTCTTCGAGCGGCCGGTAGCGCGATCTGTGCTCACGGGGATGTGGATCCGACGATCAGGCCCTTACTCGGGGACACGTTCGTGCACCTGCGGGGATGGATGCCGGGGGTCGACGTGTGAGCCTGTTCAAGGGCCAGTCCGAGCTAGAGCTGACCGAGGGCGGGATCCTGCGACCGCTGTTTTACCTCTCGCTGCCGATCGTCGTCACCAACCTGCTCCAGGTCGCCTACAACATCGCCGATACCTTCTGGCTGGCCGGGATCGCGGGCGAGGCCGGCACGGACGCGGTGGCGGGGATCACCTTCGCCTTCCCGATCGTCTTCCTGCTCATCTCGATGGGGATGGGGCTGTCAGTGGCCGGGAGCGTCCTCGTTGCCCAACACACCGGAGCCGGCGAATCCGATCAGGCGTCCGTTGCGGCGTCCCAGACGGTCACCTGGGCGATCCTGGGGTCGGCGGTGCTGGGCCTGCTCGGCTTCCCGCTGGTCGGCCCGTTGATCGAGTTTCTGGGAGCGTCGCCGAGCGTACTCCCCGGCGCGCGAGCCTACATGCAGGTCATCTCGCTGGGGCTGCCGTTCATGTTCGGTTTCTTCGTGTTCATCGCCCTGATGCGCGGGGCCGGCGACACGATCACGCCGATGGTCGTCATGTTCGGGACGGTCGTGCTGAACATCGCCCTGGACCCGTTCCTTATCTACGGGTGGACGCTCGTCGAGAACGCGCCATTCGTGGGGACCGTCGCGTTCCCGCAACTCGGGATCCAGGGGGCGGCCATCGCGACCGTCTTCTCCCGCAGTCTGGCGATGATCGTCGGGCTGGCGATCATGTTCTCCGGCCGGCGGGGCGTCCCGATCGACCCACGGGCGATGGTCCCCGATCTGGGCTATTTGCGGACGCTGCTGCGGGTCGGGTTGCCGGCCAGCGTCGAGTCCACCGGCCGGGCGCTGTCGGTCAATGCCATGCTGCTCGTCGTCGGGACGTTCGCGGATCCGGTGGTCGCCGCCTTCGGCATCGGAACGCGCGTGTTCTCGGTGATCTTCCTGCCGGCGATCGCCGTCGGGCGGGGGGTCGAGACGATGACCGGCCAGAACATCGGTGCGGGCAAGCCCGATCGGGCGGGAACGGCCGCCTACGCCGCCGCGAAGGTGATGTTCGCCATTCTGTCGATCCTCGGCCTGATCATCTTCCTCGTCCCGCGACCGATCGTCACACCGCTGTCTCCGAACGCCGAGGTGACTGCCATCGCCGTCGAGTTCATGCGCTACACCGCGCTTTCGTTCGGATTTATCGGTATCATCCGCGCGTTCTCGGGGAGTTTCCGCGGCGCCGGCAAGACCCTGATCGCCGCGGCGATCGCCGTCCTCACGCTCGGCGTCGTCCGCCTGTCGGTGGCTGCCGTCGCTTCCCAGTATTGGCTCGGCGTCCAGGGCATCTGGGCCGCCTTTTTCGTCTCGAACGTCGCCGGTGCCCTCATCGCCTGGCTGTGGTATCGCCGGGGGTCCTGGCGGGACGGCGATGTCCGGGAGACGTCGGGGACCGGATCTGGAGGTCCCGTCGAAGACGAACCCGAACCGACCGTGGGCGACGACTGATCCGACCGGAACGACGTCACGTTCGAACCGAAACCTACTCCCGGGGCAGTCACCGATCTAGCGCCAGCAATGGCCGACTCACAGAAAGACGGCCTCCGGAGTGCGGAGGTCACTGAAGGGGCCGACCGCGCTCCCCACCGATCGCTGTTTCGCGCGGCGGGACTGACCGACGAGGAGATCCACAATCCTCACATCGGGATCGCCAACTCCTGGAACGAGATCGTCCCCGGCCACGTCCACCTGGACGAACTCGCCGAGTACGTCAAGGAAGGCGTCCGCGAGGCTGGCGGGACTCCCCTGGAGTTCAACACTATCGCCGTCGACGACGGCATTGCGATGGGTCACGAGGGGATGCGCTCCTCGCTGCCTTCCCGGGAAGTCATCGCCGACTCGGTCGAACTGATGGCCAACGCCCACCAGTTCGACGGGATCATCGCGCTGGCGTCCTGCGACAAGATCGTCCCCGGGATGCTGATGGCGATCGCTCGCCTGGACATTCCGGCGATCGTCGTCACCGGCGGGCACATGGCCGCCGGCGAGTTCGAGGACGAACCGGCCGACCTCGTGACCGTCTTCGAGGGCGTCAGCCAGTACGAGGAGGGCGAGATGACCGACGACGAACTCTACGAACTCGAATGCAACGCCTGTCCCGGCGAAGGATCCTGCGCCGGGATGTTCACCGCGAACACGATGGCCTGCGTCACGGAGACGCTCGGACTCTCCTGGACGGAATGTGCGACCCACGGCGCGACCGACGATCGGAAGTTCGAGATCGCTCGCGAGAGCGGTCGGCAGATTCTCGATCTCGTCCAGAAGGACGTCCGGCCCTCGGAGTTCCTGACGCGGGAGGCTTTCGAGAACGCCGTGGCTGTCGACCTTGCGCTCGGTGGCTCGACGAACACGATGCTGCACATCCCGGCCATCGCCCAGGAGGCGGGCCTGGACATCACGCTCACCGATTTCGAGGAGATCGCCGCACGCACGCCCCACCTTGCACACATGAGCCCCGCCGGTCCCTGGCGGATGGAACACCTCCGGGAGGACGGTGGCTTGCCGGCCCTCTATCGTCGGATCGAGGATCTCCTCCACCTCGATCTTCCCACCGTCGACGAGAAGACCATCGGCGAGCGCCTAACGGAAGGCGACGAACCGGGCGAGGTCATCCAGCCCCGCGACGATCCCGTCCACGAGGAGGGCGGCCTGTCAGTGCTCCGGGGGAACCTCGCGCCCGAGGGCGCGGTCGTCAAATCCGGCGCGATGGACGAGGACATGCACCAATTCGAAGGCCGCGCACGAGTCTTCGAGTCCCAGCAGGCGATGCTCGACGCCTACGACGAGGGCGCGATCGAGCCCGGCGACTTCGTGGTCATCCGGTACGAGGGGCCGAAGGGTGGGCCCGGCATGCCCGAGATGCTCGAACCGACCTCGAAGATCAGCGGATCACCGCGTCTCTCGGGCGAAGTCGCGCTGCTGACCGACGGCCGCTTCTCGGGCGGCACGCGCGGCGCGGCCATCGGCCACGCCAGTCCCGAGGCGGCCGCGGGTGGCCCGATCGCCCTGGTCGAAGAGGGTGACACCATTCGGATCGACGTCGACGAGGGCGTGCTGTCGCTGGACGTCTCTGACGAGGAGTTGCGCGAGCGGGCCGCCGAGTGGGAACCGCCGGAACTCGAGGCAAGCGGGAATCTCGAACGGTTCGCCGCGATGGCAACTAGCGCCGCCACTGGTGGGGTCTTGGAAGTGCCGGACCTGCCGACGCCGTCGATCCAGGTGCCGTCCGATGGCACGTCGACACCGGCGGACGACTGAGTCCTGTTAGGCTCCGACCAGCGCCCCCATCACCGCCGATTCCGCCCGTCGGAGGACCGTCGAGGCCGTGCTGCGCGCGACGCCCGCCGCGTCGGCGACCGTCTCCAGCGACGCCCCTCGGGGCACTTCGTAGTATCCGAGTTCGGCGGCGGTCTCGACGAGTTCGAGCTGACGACCGGTCAACTGGCCGGCGATCGCCCCGTGTCTGCGGTCGAAGTCGCCCAGCTCCAGCACCTCGACGTCGACGCCCGGACCCGCCTCCAGCTGCTCGACGAGGGTGCTCAGCGAGTCGTCGGTGCCGACGACCGTGATGTGGGTTCGGGCGCGGCTGTCGTAGACGATCGGCGGCATGACAACGAGGTTCAGGTCGGCGAAGACCGTTCGCCAGACCCGCTCTTCCTCGCGAGTCTCCTGGCAGACGTAGATGTAGAAGCTTTCATCGTCGATTGGCGTCAGCGTGTACTCGGGAATCGAGTCGACGTCGTCGATCGCCTCGCGGTAGGCTGCCCGGTCGCCGACCGCGTAGAACAGCGCGTACTCGACGTCGCGGCCGGGCAGGACGTTCCAGGTCAGCAACTCCTCGCGCTCCATGCGGTCGCTCTCCCGGAGGAACTCCTGCATCGGATGGTGCAACTCCGCCGGCAGGTCCAGCCTGGCACGGAGGTATCGCATGCCCGGGTCGACGGCGGGGGATAATAAATAGCCTAGTGACGTCGGCCGAGCGCTGGTTGGGCCGCGCGGCTAACGAACAGCCATGGCAGAGACACAGGGGTCGTCGACCGAACGGGGCGAACAGCCGAGTGAGACGCCACCGGGACCGGGCGGGTTGCCGCTGCTGGGGAACACGCTGGATCTCTATCGCGATCCGTGGGCATTGTACGAGGAGCTGGAATCGTACGGCGATGTCGTCCACTATACGGCCGGTGGGAACGACTTCAACGTCGTTCTCGATCCGACTCTCGTCGAGCAGGTATTGTTGACCGATCACGACGCCTACGGCAAGTGGGCGTTGGGAGACGTCGGCGGCGGTATCGGGAGCGAGGGACTGGTCCTCACGGAGGGCGAGCAGTGGCAGCGCCAGCGCCGGGTGATTCAGGAGGCGTTCACGATGGACCGAATCAGGGCGTACGGCGACGCGATGGGGCAGTACGCCGCCGAGGCCGTCGAGACGTGGGACGACGGCGAGGAGATCGCGCTGAACGAGGCGTTCTCCCGGCTCACGCTCCGGATCCTGGCACACTCGCTGTTCGATTTGGACATCGACGCGGAGGCGGGGACGGTCGCCGAGTTCACGCGGACGGTCAACGACCGCATGGACGTCGACAATCTCACCGCGTTCGTCCCGCTGTGGGTCCCGCTGCCCAGGAACCGCCGGTTCAAGCGGCGCGTCGCGGCCTTCGAATCGTTCGTCGAGGAGCTGATCGAGCAGCGCCGGGCCGACGCCACCGAGCGCGATGACCTGCTGTCACTCCTGCTGGCCCACGAGGGCGACGGGCTTACCGAGACGGAGATCCGCGACCAGATGACCACGTTCCTGTTCGCCGGACACGAGACGACCTCGCTGGCGTTGACCTACGCCTGCATGGCACTTGCCACCCATCCTGGTCCACGTGAGCGGCTGGACCGAGAGTACGAGCGTGTCCTGGATGGCGAGATACCGGACCTCGCGCAGGTCCCGCAGCTGGAGGCGACCGAGCGGGCGATCAAAGAAGCGCTCAGGCTCTACCCGCCGGTGTACGTCCTCTTTCGGGAGGCCAACCGGGACGTCGAACTCGGCGGCTACCGCGTGCCGTCGGGACAGAAGATCACCGTCCCGCAGTTCTGGATCCACCGCAAGGAGGCGTTCTATGACGATCCCGACGAGTTCGATCCGAGCCGATGGACAGACGGGTTCGAGGACGAGCTACACGACTACGCGTACTTCCCGTTCGGTGGCGGTCCGCGCCACTGCATCGGGATGCGATTCGCCATGCAGGAACTGAAGACAGTGCTCCCGACAGTGCTCCAGCGCGCCGACTTCGAGTTGCTCTTGGATCCGGATCCGGAGTTCTCCATGGGGGCGACCCTGCGGCCCGCCGAGGATGTCCGTGTGCGAGTCCGAAAACGGAGCTGAAATACCGCACGCCTTCGGTCAGAACCCGTCTTCCCACCGGAAGACGCCGTTTCGCTGGACGTTCTCAGTTCACTGTCTTCGCCGAATGGTCCGGAACTGTCCCTAAGACTTACTATACGCCAGCGTAAAGCATACGTATATGTCTAACGCGAGTAGCGCGCCCGGCGATGACGAACCGGAGACGGTGCAGATCAACCTCCGGCTCAGCGAAGCGTTCCTCGAGGACATCGACGCGACCTGGAAGGAGCAGGGGTTCAACTCCCGGAGCGAGTTTCTCCGGTACGCGGCTCGCGACGCGGTGAAACACCCGGCGTTCTCCCGGGAAGGGTGGAAACAGATCGCGGCGAGCGAACACGAGATGCGGTCGGGCGAGGCGGAACTCGTCTCACGGGACGAGGTGCGTGCGATGATGGACCGGGACGACGATGCCGAGTGACGGTGACTGGACCTGGACGTTCACACCACGGGCCGCCGATCAGTTCAACAACCTCGATGCACACGTGCAGGATCGGATCGTCTCGAAACTCGACGATGTCGTCGACGGGGCGTGGCGCGATCCCGACGACTTTCTGGAACCACTGACCGGCGGGCCGTTCTCGAAACTCCGTGTCGGGCAGTACCGCCTCGCCTGCGTGCTTGACTGAGATCAGTTCGTCCTCGAAGTCCACCGGATCGAACACCGGAGTGGGGCGTACAAGGCTGACGACGACTAGAACTCTTCTTCCCACCGGAAGACGCCGTTCCGCTGGATCACCTCGCCGTCGACCGACAGCGTCGCGTCCTCGCTCGTGTCGGCGATCAGGTCGACGTGGATCGCGCTGTCGTTGCCGGATTCGCCCTCGGGCAGACAGGCGTCGTAGGCCCGGCCCAGCGCCAGATGGAGCGTCTCGGCCATCTTCTCGTCGAAGAGGATATTGTCCGTGTAGCGGTCGATGCCGCGATTCATCCCCACCCCGAGTTCGCCGAGCCGACGAGCGCCAGCGTCGGTCTCCAGTAGCGCTGCCAGCGTCTCCTCGCCGGCCGCGGCCGCGTGCTCGACGACTTCGCCGTCCTCGAAGACGAGGTGAACGTCCCGCAATCTCGTCCCCCGGACCGTCATCGGCACGTCGAAAGTGACCTCGCCCTCGGCGTCGGCGGGTGCGGTGAAGACCTCGCCGCTGGGGAGGTTATGGGAGTCGTAGGCCACGGAGGCGGCGCTGTTGACTGCTGTCCGCCCCGCGATCGAGAGCGTGAGGTCGGTGCCGGGGGCGTCGATGTGGACCTTGTCGCCCTCGTCGAGGATCGTCTTGAGTCGGTCCATCTCCGCAGCGAGTGATTCCCAGTCCCGGAGGGTGGCGTCGTAGACGAATTCTCGGTACTCCTCGAAGGCCATGCCGGCCCCCTGGGCGAGCGCGCGTGTTGGGTGCAACGTTGAGACCCAGTCGGTCGCCAGGCGCGCTTCTCGGACCTCCTCGCGGGCGCGGGCGAACGCCTGCTGACGGTCGTCTGGCACGTCGGCCATCCCGGCCGTGTTTCGGGTCCCCTTCAGCACGAGGACGCTGTCGGCGTTCTCATAGAGTGCTTGCTCGTAGTCTGGATCGGCGTCAAAATCGTCGTCGTGCGCTTGGAGATACGCACGCTGAATCTCGTCAGAGCGATAGACGTTCACCAGGTTCGCGCCTCGCTCGCCGAGTTGTTCGGCCACCGCGACAGCGAGATCGTGTGCGCCCTCGTCGACCGAAAGAACGACGTCGTCACCCGACTCGATGCGGGCGCTCCAGTCGACCAGCACTGCGGCGTGTTCGTGGATGCGATCGTCCATGCCGGCTGCACGGGCGACGGCGGTAAAACGACGGCGGATGGTCGTCACACAGCCAGTCCGTCGCGAGTTACGCTTTTTTGCTCGAATCGCTTACGTTCGATCGAACCATGTCGTGGCGCAGTCGTTTGCAGGGTCGCCAGACACAGTTTTACATCGAGTTCCTCTACGGCTTCCTGTTTATCGCCGGGTTCGCGCTGCTCATGTTCCAGTTCGATCCCCGCGTCGCCGCGTTCGAAGGGGGGCTCGTGATCGGCTACATCCTCCGCGTCTGGGAGAAGATGTCCATCTACGAGCGCATCATCGAAGAGCGTGTTTCGGAAGCCGCGGAGTCCCAGGTCGAGGCCGAACTCGACGAACAGGTTCCCGAGGAGGTCCAGACCGAACTACAGGAACAGGTCCCGGCGGAAGTCGAGACGGAACTCGACGACCAGGTGCAAGCACAGGTGACGGACGAACTCGAAGAACAGGTCGAGGCACAGGTGTCAGACGAGGTCGAAACCGAACTCGACGACCGGCTGGATGACCGGCTTGACGAGGACTCGCGGGCGAGGACCGAGGCGGCCGAGTCCGCAACTACTGATACTGGGTCTAGTACCGAGTGAGGCGGTGCGGACGAACCCCTCGGTTCCTCTTATCGGGTACTCCCGTCAGACGACGACGATCGCGCCTTTCATCCCCTGGATTCTGTGGGGGTCACAGACGTACAGGTAGGTTCCTGACTCCTCGAAGGTGTAGGCGTAGGTTTCGCTGTCACTGTTGACCTGGGGGCCGCTATACAGCGGTTCCTGGTCATCAGGCGAGGCAACGTTGTGAGCGCCGCCACGCCCGTTCCACTCCCAGACGATCGTCGTCCCCGGACTGATCGCGACGACGGCGGGGTCGAATGCCAGGTACCCGGTATTCCCGCGGGCACCGACGGTAACCGAGACTTCGTCCGCGTCAGTTCGTTCGACGCCGGTCCCGTCGAAATTGCTCGTGTTCGAGAGATACTCTTCGGCTTCGTCCGGCACGTCAGTGTATTCGGGGTAGTCGCTTTCGGTGGATTCGCTCGGGTCGTCGCTCGAGCAACCGGCCAGTGATCCACCAGCAATGCCACCGATCGCAGCGAGCACCGCCCGTCGTCGTACCATGTCGATAACCTACGGTCGCCGGGATTCAAAACCGCGTCGTTCACTACAAAACCGACAGTCACTTTTCGACCGTGCTGTCTCACGGGGTCACGCCGCCGCCGGCGTCACCCACGTACAGCGCATAGAGGACGACAAGAAACCCGGCCGCCGAGAGGCTACTTTCGATGCCGATGCAGGCACCGAAATCGAACGATCCGAACTGGTGGAGGAGCCCCCCGGCGAGTGTCCCGGTTGCGACGAGTCCGAGGCCGAGGGTAAGCGTCCGAAGGGAGGTCGAGCCGGTCCGTCGATAGGCCTGATAGGCCAGATACGTAAGGATGCCCGTACACCCGAGGACGATCATCTCCGCCACAGTGACGACAACCACACTACTTTGCATTATCTCTCCGTATCGGGATACTCCACACGCTGGCCGGATATAAACCGCCGTCAGTTACCACCTCTTGGGAACGTCTCACTCGGCGGCGTACAGCGAGTAGACGATGACAATGAATCCGCCCGCGGTCAATCCGGATTCCAGTATGACACTCGCTTCGAGCCCCAACGAGAAGATCTGGTTTCCGGCCCCGGCGAGGAACGCGCCGAGTGTAATCACGCCGAATCCAAGCGCGAGCGAACCCAGTGACTGTGACCGGGTTCGCCTGTAGGCCCGGTAGGCGAGAAACGTTATCAGGCCACCCAACAGCAGGATGAGCGTCTTCAGTGCGATGACGGTTATCGAGGCGTGGGGACTCATGTTTCTTTGCGAACCTCCGACCACAGGGTTTCGAGGCGTTCGTCGGCTGTCTGGGCCCGACGAGCGATCTTGACCTCACACTCGCGATCGTCCGAGAGGCCGATGATGACCTCCTCGAACGCGATCTCGTAGGTACTTGCGTGCTGACCGTCCGGCCTGATTTCGACGCCCTCTGTCAACAGCGACGCCTCCGTCAATAGATCGAGTTTCCGGTAGGTGGTCGACAGCGGGATGTCGCTCGCGTCGGAGATCTCCGAAGCTGTCATGGGTTCGTCGAGCTCCTCGACGATCCGGCGACACTCCGGATCGTCGAGTGCGTCGAGAACGGCCTGCAGATCGGGAGATTCGTCGGCTGCAAACGGATCGCGGACCATTTCATTCCGACCCTCCCCGTCCTCTCGGGAATGCGGGTCCGGAATGGATGGGGATGGCACGCGTTCGTCGAGACCGGTGCATATCACAGATTCGGCGCTTCACGGGAATTTGTGTTTCGGTTCGTCTCCCCTCACTCTTTCGTTACCGGATCGTCGAGCATCGCCGTCCTGACCGCTCGACACTGGCGAATCTCGACAGGGGATTCTATGCCAGTAATCGAAACGCTTCCTGGTTGTTTTGGCTTGCAAAAACCTCTCTACTTTGTGACGATAACGGTCCTGGATGCGGAAAATGTTGCCGGTTGTCCGATACAGATCCACCGATAGAATTCTTCTCGCGGGTGCATCAAAGCGATCCCTCGCGTTCCCAGCGAGTGAGAATCAGCAGGATTGGTTTGTAGGTTCCTGGAGAAGTACGGGCGATGACAGCTAATGCGGACGGTCGACGCGAGGTGATCGACCAGCCGCGCGGCCGACACTCCCGCGAGTGGGAAGTGTTCGTCCGCGAGACGGTTGAGGATCCTCTCACTCATGTTGGTAGTGTCACGGCGGCGGAGAAAGCAACTGCCCGCGAACAGGCTGAAACGCTGTTTTCGGATGTCGTTGCCGTCTGGCTTTGTCCCGGGAGTGCCGTCCAGCGGTACGCCGATCCGGAACTCGCGCCGGGTGAGAGCGCATGATCCCGGTCAGCGATCTTCTCGTCGACGTTGCGGACGATACGGGGGGGAGTACGACTGTGGGGGAGAGCGGTGAAGAAATCACTGTGGCGGATCGGCACCATCCAATCGTCGTCTGGCACGTGACTGGCGCGAATAATCTCGACCCCGAGTACGGGGACGCCGGGGCTGGCCCTGGCCACGGCGACGGCGAGTTGACGACCGCGGAAGCGACGGCCGTCATCGAGGATCTCGCCGCCTACGGTGTGGCAGCGATCCGGTTTACCGGCGGTGAGCCACTATTGCGCGACGATCTCGAACCACTGATCGAGCGGGCAACCGATGCCGGTCTCCGGACGAAACTTTCGACAAACGGAACCTTACTCACTGACGAACGGGCCGAATCCCTCGTGGCGGCTGGACTCGACGACATCGATGTCGCTATCGATGGGCTGCCGGACCATCACGACGAACTTTACGGCCGCGAGGGGGCATTCGATGACGCGCTCGATGGCATTCAGGCGGCCCAGGACGCGGGGCTCGATCCCGGTGTTCGCTTTACGCTCACCGAGGCCAACACGGCCGACATGGAGGAGCTCGTCGATCTGCTCGCCCTCCAGGGTGTCGAACGCTTCCGGTTCCATCACCTCGAGTATAGCAGCCAGGACGAGGAAGTCATCGATCTCGACGTTGATCACGAGGCCCAGCGACGTGCCGTCCGGCGAGTCTGTGATATCACGCTGGACGCCCACGATCGTGGCCACGATGTCGAGACGCTACTCGACGGCAATTATGCTGATACGGGCTACGTCTATCAGTACGCACGCGAGGAGCTGAGTGAGGACCGCGCCGCGGCGATCCGGGACCGCCTGGAAGCCGACGGCGGCGATCCCGCCGGCGAGCGCATCGCCGACATCGACTACCAGGGGAACGTCCATCTCACGCCGTACTGGCAGGAGTATTCGCTGGGGAACGTCCGGGACCGACCGTTCAGCGCCATCTGGGAGGACGAGTCCAACCCACTCCTGGCAAAGCTTCGGGACCGCAAGGAGTACGTCCCAGATCGATGCCCGGACTGTGAGTACTATGCGATGTGCCGCGGTGGCTCGCGCCATCGGGCACTCGCGGCCGAGGGCGACGTCTGGGCGCGCGACCCCCAGTGTTATCTCACCGACGAGGAGATCGGTCTGGACGCCGACGGCTCGCCCTCGTCTGCTGATTGAGCCGCTCGTTTTCCCGGATCCCCACTCCGGCGAATGCCACGGGGGATCGGGGTGCTTTTTGCCCTCGCCCGTGTACCCGGCCGTGTGCTTTCGGTCGAGTTGCATGCCCATTCGTCGCTGTCGTACGACGGACGGGATCCCGTCGAGAAATTGCTTGCCAGGGCAGCAGACGCGGGACTCGACGCGCTTGCGGTCACCGATCACGACGAGATCGCGGCGAGCCTTCGGGCAGTCGAGTTGGCCCCCGAGTACGGCCTGCTCGGGATTCCGGGGATGGAAGTGACCAGCGCCGCGGGCCACGTCCTCGCGCTCGGGGTCGACGAACAGATTCCGGACGGCCTTCCGTTCGAGACGACACTCGATCGGATCCACGACCAGGACGGCGTGGCGGTCGTCCCGCATCCGTTTCAGGAATCCCGGAGCGGAGTGATGGCAAACATCTCCCGCGCCGAGTTGGCGCAGGCTGACGCCATCGAGGTGTACAATTCCCGACTGCTGACCGGGCGGGCCAATCGCCAGGCTCGGACGTTCGCTCGCGAACACGGGGTTCCCCAGACTGCCGGCAGCGACGCCCATATCAGCGAGATGGTCGGCCGGGCCGTCACGCTCGTCGAGACCGACGAGTGCTCGGTCCCGGCGATCCTCGCGGCGATCCGGGACGGACGCACCCACATCGAGGGGCGACGAACGCCCTGGCACATCAGCTTCCGACAGGCAGCCGGCGGCGCGAAACGCAAGGCTCGGGAGCGCCTCGCCTCGCTGTTCGAGTGACGATGGCTGGCAACCCCGTCGACTCAGGGGCGACGAGACTCCAGGGAGCCGACCCGGATGTCGTCCGGGCGGCGATCGACTCGCGCGATCCACTGCCCGGGACCAGGGGGTTTGCCGGGCTGGTTGACGGCCGGCTCGTCCGGGACGTGCTCGGTCGATATCCACTCTTCGTCGAACGGAACGACCCGACGACGTGGGCGTTCGAACCGGGCAACCTTTTGGCACCGGTTGCCGTCCCGGCTGGCCACGTCCAGGACCATCAGGGATTCACGCAATACTGGACGCTCCCGGAGCCATCGTTACAGCGCGGACGCGACGCGATCGAGACCGTCCGTTCTGCACTCAAAACAGCGCTGGGTACCGTCGAGACGGGCGGACTCGCCGTCGCGTTTTCCGGCGGTGTCGATTCTGCACTTCTCGCGGCCAGACTGGATGTTCCGCTGTACGTCGCCGGCTTCCCCGACAGTCACGATATTGCGGCGGCCAGGGAGGCTGCCGCGTTTCTCGATGCGGACCTTCGCGTCGTCGAACTCGATCACGAGACGCTCAGAGCGCGCGTCCCGGATGTCGTCGCGGCGACGGGACGAACCAACGCGATGGATGTCGAGATCGCCCTCCCGCTGTATCAGGTGGCTTCGACGGCCGCCGGCGACGGGTTCGACCGCCTGGCCGTCGGCCAAGGGGCCGACGAACTGTTCGGGGGCTATGCCAAGGTCGCGAATCCATCGGCACACTCTCGCGTCGCGGCTGATACTGTCCGGGCGGCTCGTCGTGAGGGACTAGAGACACTTCCGGATCAGTTAGAACGCGACGTTCTGGCGATTCGTGCCGGCGGCGTCGAACCCGTCGCGCCGCTACTCAACGACCGCGTCGTCGAATCGGCACTTTCGTTGCCTGGATCGTTACTCGTCTCTGCCCGAGGTGACCGGAAGTATGCGTTCCGACTTGCCAGCCGGGCCTGGGTCCCCGATCGAATCGCGTTCAGGGGAAAAAAGGCACTCCAGTATGGAAGCCTCGTCGCGCGCGAACTCGACCGCCTGGCTCGGCAGGCAGGGTTCAAGCGTCGCATGGACGATCACGTCACGCAATACGTCGAATCGATCGAAGATTAAGAGAACGGCGGACCGGACGAATCGGGGGGTATCGGGCCATCGGGGGAGAAGGCCCGACACATTACGTGGCAATTGACGCGGCGTATCGCCGGGGGCAATCGTCCGATCCAATTATGTCATGTAGGAGGTTACTTGTAAAACTTTCGTATATGTATTTGAATGTGAATGACTATTCAATCATCGCATTTCTGTGTCTCTGCTTGTCGCTTTGCTCGAATCATCTCAAAGATGGACGACTTCTGTCTCCTACACACGGTATGTTACAAGCCTCCATGGATGGGGGCCCTCCGATTCGAACCCGAGAAAACCGACCTGTTCTTCCAGGGGTCAGCTGGGTGCTCTCGCTTTAGACTGCTTCGTTGGGGCACACGCCGGTCGCGTATTCGTCCACATACCACAACTACGCTTCTCGATATCATCGAATCGAAACATAACTTCTATTGAACGAGAGTCCAACATGATGGTATGGGGCTACGTGACCGATGGCGAAGAGTTGTCTCTCCCGTCCTCGTGTGGGCCAAACGCAGTCTCATCCTCGGTCTCGTCATCGGCCTGTTCGTCGTCGGCATCTCAGCGACGGTCGGCACTGGCATACCGGCTATTGATACTACGACAGCGATCATTACTGATTCCGAACGAGACATTTTCCACAACGAAGATGCCCTCGATGAAGGCACGATTCCGGGCGAACAATCCACACCCAGCGACGGAGGAACCGCAATTGCTCACGATGCCCTCACCGGGGAGGGGACGCCGAGCAGCCAGGTGGATCCGGATGCCGCCCAGACCACGAATGACCGGGAGATAGTGAACGCTGCTCGAATAAACCAGACTCAAATCGAATCCCAGGTCCATCAGTTCATCAACGAGGAACGCTCTGAACGGGGGCTAGCTTCTCTTTCTTTCAATGATGCACTACAAGAGATCGCTCGATATCATAGCCAAGATATGGCTGAAAGACGGTATTTCGCTCATACGGCTCCGGGCGGTGAGGACATGGGGGCCCGATATTCGAGGTTTGACTTCCAGTGTGAAGTGCAGATATCCGACCGGCAATATGCAACTGGGGCCGAAAATATCGCATACACCTATGCTGATACCAACGTCGTGACCGATGGCGGCACGGTAAATTACAATCGCAACGAAACTCGCATCGCGCAGGGCCTCGTCGACGGGTGGATGAACTCCCCTGGCCACCGTGCGAACATTCTCAAATCTTACTGGCAATCCGAGGGGATTGGGATTGCGATCACGGAGACGGACGAAGGCATCCGAGTCTACGCCACCCAGAATTTCTGTTGATGACCTCCCGGAGTCATTTTCCTCACAAGCGGGCGAGACTGAGCGGCGATATCGTCGCCGCGAAGGTTGAGAGACGATCGCGTCTCTCAGGACTGGGCGAATCCGGAGGATTCGCGAAGGTCGCCGAGGGAACGAGACGAACGAAGTGAGTCGAGTGGACTCGGCGGGATTTGAACCAGAGGAAGACGGTCCGGGGTGCTCGCTCACTCCGTTCGCTCCGCTCCCGGGGCTGCGACTTCCAGGGGTTCAAATCCGGCCGTCGTCGCTTTACACACCCGGCGCTGGCGTTCACTTCGTTCACGCAGTCGCCGGGAGAAGTTCAGTGGACTCGGCGGGATTTGAACCCGCGGCCTTCCCCGTGCCAGGGGGATGATCTACCGCTGATCTACGAGCCCGCGTCAACACCGCTACGTTTCCGGTGAGTTTTCTTAAACCCATCGAAGCCCGGCGTTCGGGGACGCCAACGAGTAGAAACCGTTTAGTGGCCAAGCCACCAGTTATCGCTTGGGAACACACGACCGCAAATCTGACGCGTCGCGCAGGTGTCTCAGACACTTTCGGCCTCTTTCGCCGGGCGCGACTTGGGATTGCGGACGTGTCCGGCAGGGATCGTCGGCCCGACCAGTCGGTCGCGTCGCTCGATCCGTGCCACACGTGGCGGTCTGTGGTGTTCCAATTTAGACCATGGCACGAATGCATACACGCCGCCGCGGCTCGTCCGATTCGGACAAGCCAGTGGCAGATGACCCACCGGAGTGGAGCGACGTAGACGAAGACGCGATCGAGGAGCGCGTCGTCGAGCTCGCCGAACAGGGCCACAGCCCGAGCGAGATCGGCGTCAAGTTGCGCGACGAAGGCGTCCAGGGGACACCGATCCCGGACGTCTCGCTGGCCACCGGCAAGAAGGTGACCGAGATCCTCGAAGACAACGACGCCGACCCCGAGATTCCGGAGGACCTCCGGAACCTGATGGAGCGGGCCGTGCGCCTCCGGGAGCACATGAACGACAACCCCGGCGACGCCCAGAACAAGCGCGCGCTCCAGAACACGGAGTCGAAGATCCGCCGTCTCGTCGACTACTACCACGGCGACAAACTCGACGAGGACTTCACCTACAGCTACGACGTCGCTGTCGAACTCCTCGAATAGATGTCCACCACCGGTCGCCAGTCAGGAGACGGGGCTCACGACGCCGCCAGCAGCCTCCGCGAGGCTGGACTCGTCCACCTCGCCCCTGCAGCGACCGGTGACGCCATCGCCGCGACGGGCGTCCTCGCCCGTGCGCTTGATGCCGTCGACGTCCCGTTCCAGATCAGCGTCGTCCAGACGCCAGCGGACGCCGCTCGCGCGACTGAAGCGGATCGAACCGTCGCACTCGGCCGAGCGAGTCCGGACGCGGATCGGACGCTCGGTTCGGGTCGACCGGCTAGCGTGGCGGCCTTCGAGGTTGCCCGGTCGCTCGATGCGACGATAACGGAGTCGGCTGATGTCGCCACACTTGCCGCGACGGGCGTTGTTGGGGCCGGCGAGGAGCCGACTGACCCGATCGCCGAGGCACTCGAAGAGGCCGATATCGAGCGTCGACCGGGCGCGGCCGTCCCGACGGCTGACCTCGCCGATGGACTCGCTCATTCGACGCTCGTCCACGCGCCCTTCTCGGGTGATCCGGAGGCGGCCAGGGCGACGCTCACCGAACACGACGCAGCCGACCCGGGGGACGACGAAGCGCGTCGTCGCACGGCGTCGGTCGTCGCGTTGACGGCTGTCGACGCCGCGGACGCTGACACCCGGGCCGCAATGGCCGTCGAAGACGTCCTTCGGCCATACGCGGGCGGCCCGTTCGAAACCGTCGGTGGGTACGCGGACGTCCTCGACGCCGCTGTGCGTGAACAACCAGGCGTCGCAATCGCGCTGGCACTCGGCCACGACGCAGTCTCCGAGGCAGCGCTGTCGGCCTGGCGAACCCACGCCGAGCGAGCCCACGACGCCGTTCGGGACGCGACCGTCCGGCGACACGCTGGACTCGTCGTCGCAGATGTCGACGGCCCGGCTTCCACTGTCGCCCGCCTGCTGCGGGACTTCCGTTCGCCCGAGCCGCTCGCGCTCGTCGCCGACGGCGACCGCGCCGTTCTGGCGGCAGTCCCTGAGTACGACGCACGCGCGACCCTCGAATCGGCCACCGCGTCGATCGAGCACACGGGAGACGTCATCGGTGACGCCGACCGGGCGCACCTGACTGTCTCCGGCGCAACCGAGACGCTGGTCGCGGCCGTTCGCGAGGTGACCGCCGATGCGTGAGCGCCGAGCGACGATCAGGACGACCCACGAGGACGAAGAGACGGCGTCGCGGATCGCCGCGGCGCTGGCACCGGACAACACCGCGGAGATGACGACGACAGTCGAGGCGGCGACCGTCGAGACGACGATCGACCGGGAGACGACTCCTGGACTCGCCGCGACGGTCGACGACTACGTCGTGAACCTCTCCGTCGCCGTACAGCTATCGAACGAGAAGACACACCCTACTCATGAGTGAACGATCAGTATCACGACAGACACAGGAAAAGCGGTGGTACACCGTGCTCGCGCCCGAGGAGTTCGGCCGCGAGGAACTCGGCACCACCCCTGCAGACGAACCGGAACAGGTGCTCGGCCGGACCATCGAGACGACCCTCGGTGACCTCCGGAACGACGCCGGCGAGAACAACACGAAGCTGACCTTCAAGATCCGCGATATCGGCAGCGACACGGCCTATACGGAGTTCATCCGACACGAACTCACGCGGGACTACCTGCGGAGTCTCGTGCGCCGTGGCTCCTCGAAGGTCGAGGCCTACGTCACCGTGCTGACGACGGACGACTACCGCGTCCAGATCCAGCCCGTCGCGCTGACGACCAAAAAGGCCGACGCGAGCCAGGAGCAGGCCATCCGCGAGCAGATGGTCGAGATGATCGAAGAGGCGGCCGAGGAACGGACCTTCGACGATCTGATCGACAGCGTCGTCGAGGGTCGGCTCTCGAGTGCGATCTACAACGAGGCGAAGACGATCTACCCGCTTCGCCGCGTCGAGATCCAGAAGACGACGCTCGAAGCCCATCCCGAAGAAGTCGCCGAAGAGGAAGAGACGAGCGTCGACGTCGAGGAATAACGCCGTTTCTGCTTCGGTTTCGGTTGCAACGACCGGCGATCAGTCATCTGTTTCCTCGACATCACCGACGAGGATGACGCCGGCCATGTTGCTCGACTCGTGGGGAATACAGACGTACGAATAGCGGCCGGGCTGTTCGAAGGTATGTGAGAACGTTTTGCCGGCGTAGATCGCGCCGCCACCGCTCTCGTACCACGCGTCGCGGGCCCCCTGTTCGGTCTCGTAACCGCCGGAAGCGAAGTATTCGGTTCCGTCGGGGAGCGTGTTTTCGTATGCCGTAACGGTGTGGGCGTGAGTACTCGTGTTCTTCCAGGTCACTGTCGTTCCAGGTTCGACCCGATACTCCGCGGGGAGGAAGGCGCTGCTGGACATCCCGATATCGTGGTCCGCATCGCCCGCGCCACGTCCGAGACAGCCGGCGAGGCCGGCCGCGAAGGCGCCCGTCGTCGCGAGGAACGTCCGCCGATCGACCATGCCCGACCTTGGGCCGAAGGCGACAAAGGCTTCGCGGTCCCCGCCGCCCCTGCCGGGACAGCATCGCCAGCCAGTCTCTCGGCATGGATCGAACCGACTAAGTCGACCCTGGCCAACGCCAGGATATGCAACTGCGGCCCCGATTCCTCGGGCGACTCGGCGTCGCCGACGTCGTCACCGTCGCCAACATCGTCGTCGGGTTCGTCGCGATTATCGTCGCCCCGCTGGATCCGGCGCTCGCCGCCCGGTTGATCCTCCTCGCGGCGATCGCCGACGGCCTCGACGGCCTGATCGCCCGTACCTACGGCTCGACGCCCGTCGGCGAGTTCTTCGACTCGCTCGCGGACACCGTCTCCTTCGGCGTCGCCCCGGCCGCCGTGGTCGTGAGTCTGGCCGGCGATGTCGTCCACCTCGAAACTATCGAAACCCTGGTCGGTTCCGTCGAGGCCGCACTGGTCGTCGGCGTTCCGGCGTTGTTCGTCGCTGCCGCGGTGATCCGGCTGGCGATGTACACCGCCTACGATATCGAAGAACGCGTCACGGAGGGCGTCCAGTCGACGCTCGCGGCGACAGTCCTTTCGGCAGCGGTCCTGGCCGTCGATATCCCGCTGGGCTGGCTGATTGGCGCGGTCGGCCTCCTCGCGTATCTGATGATCACGCGGATCCCCTATCCTGACCTTCGAACTCGGGATGCGTTGAGCATGGGTCTCGTCCAGGCCGGAGTAGTACTCGCCCCCGGCCTCGCTTCACGGGCGTTTCCGCGACTTCTCCTTACGGTCGCGCTGGCGTATCTGTTGCTCGCGCCACGGTTCTATCCACGGGTCGAGAAGTGACGGACGACTGGGGCTCAGTGCTGGACTTTCGACAGGATTGACTCCCTTCAGATCCCGCGATTGCGGCCAACTATGGCGGGAAGGGAAACGCTCTTGGCCGCCACAGCCCCAGTCCGTTCCATGACCAACGGTGACGACGACGCCGAGCCGGACGAAACTGACGGGGCGTCCGGAGAGGGCGAGGAGCTCGGAGTCGAGGACTTCGAGGCGCGTCTCGACGAGGCCGAGGACACGCTCGATGCTGCCGAGACGGAAGCCGACCTCGATGCCGTCGAGGAGACGCTGTCGGCCATCGAGGACGACCTGGCGGACGCCGACCTCCCGGAACCGGACGAGGACGAGGACGATCCTCAGGAAGCGCTCGAAGATCGGCTGAGCGACCTTCGGGACGGCGTCGACGAACAGCGCGGTCCATACGTCGAAGACGTCGCCGAACAGATCGAGACCGCCGCGGGGACGGTCAGCGAGACGCGTTGGACTGACGACGGCGAGGAAGCAGTGATCGCTGCTGTCGAAGCCTTCGGCGAGGCGGTCGCCGAGCACGTCGACGTGAACGGCGCGGGCGACGTCCAGGCCGCAAGCGAGGCACTCACCGCAGCAAGCGATGTCGTCGCCGATCTCGATCTTGATCCCGACGACGACAGCGAGTCGATCGCGTCGCTGCTCGACGCGGCCGAGACCCTCGCCGACGACATCGAGGCCGCCGAAGCCTTCGACGACCTCTCCGTCCGGGCAAAACTCCGCTATGAGGGGTTTTACGAGGTTATCGAGGGCGAGCACCGCAAGGACTTCCCGCCGGAGCTCAACGCCGTGCTTTCCTGGGAACACCGCTACAAGCAGAGCCGCGATCCCGACGACGTCGAGCAGATACTCCTGGCACTCGATCTCATGGACTCGGAGTTCATGGAGGAGAACATCCTCGACGCGTTCGAGCGAGTCGGCCCGCCCGAGGCGTTCGATCCGGTCCACCAGCGTGCCCAGCGCCGGGACAAGCAGGCGATCCGCGTCCTTGGGAAGATCGGCGACGATCGCGCGGTCGAGACGCTCGTGGACTTCCTCGACGGCGACCCCGCGCTCCAGCGGGTGACGTTGCGCGCCCTGGGCGAGATCGGCAGTACGGAGGCCACACAGGCGGTGGCGAACTGTCTGGCCGACGACAACGACAGCGTCCGGAGTTCGGCTGCTCGCTCGCTTGGACTCATCGGTGACACCCGCGCGGTCGACCCTCTGGCGGACGTTCTCGCCGAGGACGACGCCGACGACGCCCGGGCCAGCGCGGCGTGGGCGCTCAACCAGATCGGGACCGAACGCGCCAAAGAGATCGCCGCCGAGTACGCCGACGACCGCGCCTACGTCGTTCAGGTCGAGGCCGAGAAGGCCGCCGGCGTCTGAGCGGCCGCGGCCGGAGACAACGTCCACCGCGCCCCGCGATTTTATATACCAGAACCAACCCAGCACGTGCTGTGCGTCGTGCGTTCGCCTGTCTGGTGGTCGGGCTGGTAGTGGGGGTGTTCGGGGCCGGTATCGCGGTTGCGGGGCCCGGCCCGAACGCGACCGAGCAGACGCCCGCCAACGCCTCCATCGACGCCATCTATCCGAACCCGGTCGCCGACGGCGACGCCGGTGAGTACGTCGTCCTCTCAGTGTCCAGCGAGACGAACGTGACTGGCTGGTCCCTGGCTGACGATCACTCGACGGCACGGCTCCCGAACGCGACCGTCTCCGGCCGCTTCGCGCTCTCGACCGATCCGGCGCGGGCGCGCAACCACACGGATGCACCCGTCTACGCACTCGATGGCCACGTTCCACTGGCCAACAGCGGCGAGACACTGACGCTCCGGGACGGTGATCGAGTGCTCGACAGCGTCAGCTACGAGGACGCCCCCGAGGGGGAACTAGGCCGCGTCGCGAACGGGGCGATCGCCTGGGAACCGATCGGGAAGACGGACTTCGCCGTGCGGCGGGGCGACGGCGGACAGGTCCGGACGTTCGTCCTTCCGGACGCGGGCGGTCTGCCGGCCGACGTGCTCGCGGGAGCCGACGACCGGATTCTGCTGGCGGCCTATACGTTCACGTCGCGGGACGCCACCGAGACCCTCATCGCCGCGAGTGAGCGCGGTGTCGACGTTCAGGTACTCGTCGAGGGTGGGCCAGTGGGTGGCATGAGTCGACGGCAAGCGCGACTCCTCGATCGACTCGCTGAGGATGGCGTGCAGGTGAACGCCGTCGGCGGGGACGCCGCCCGCGTCGATCATCACCACGCGAAGTACGCCGTCGTCGACGACCGGGCGATGGTGCTGACCGAGAACTGGAAACCCGCCGGGACTGGTGGTCGGTCGAGTCGTGGCTGGGGTGTCGTCCTTTCGGACCCAGCGATCGTCGAGTCGCTCGTCGACACCTTCCGGGCGGACGCCGGGTGGCGCGATGCGATTCCGTGGCAGGAGTTCCGCGAGGGCCGGGAGTTCAGCGATCCGAGCCCCTCCAACGGGAGTTTCGCCCGCCGGTACGCCCCACGGCGACACGACGCGAGGGGTGCGTCCCTGCTCGTGGCTCCCGACAACGCCGAGGGGGCTGTCATCGAGCGCCTCGACGCCGCCGAGCGGTCGATCGATGTCGTCCAGGCCGGCGTCGGCGGGGTCAACCAGTCGTTCGTCCGGGCGCTGAAACGCGCCGCCGACAGGGGTGTCGAGGTGCGACTGTTGCTCTCGCGAGCGTGGTACGCCGTCGAGGAGAATCAAGCAGTCGCCGACCGACTCGAACGATGGGCAACTGAGGCGGGGGCGTCACTGTCAGTTCGACTGGCCCGGCCTCGCGACCGATTCGGCAAGATCCACGCCAAGGGCGTTGTCGTCGACGGCGAGACGGTGCTGGTGGGCAGCCTCAACTGGAACGACCACTCGGCGCGGGAGAACCGCGAGGTCGTCGTCGCGCTGGCGGGGCAGGGACCCGCCGGATACTTCGGTCGTGTCTTCGCCGACGACTGGCAGGCGGCCGTCTGGCGGCTGTCCGTTGGCCTCTCCGTGGTCGTGGCCGTGGCAGCCCTCGGGGCGGTTCTCATCGGTCGACGTATCGAATTCGCCGACGCCACCGGAACCACCGGCGAGGACAGGCTTCTGGCGGAGGATTTCGGCGAACTACCCGATCGAGAGTTCTGAAGATGTCGAGAATCAGCACCCAGAAGTTCGCTTTCGCGCGCGTCAGACGTCGTCGGGAAGCGCGGCCGAACTGTGGAGTTCCTCGTCGATCTCGGCGTCGGCCATCTTCTCGACGAGGGCGTCGACGACGTCCTCGCGCCGGCCCTCGACGAACTTGATCGACCCGACGACCAGGTGGCCGCCGCCGCTGACACCGCCACCTGGGATCTCCTCGCGGAGTTCGGTCACCATCGTGGGGATGTCCAGCCGGACGCCGTCGCTCCGGAGGACGGCGAAGTCGGGACCGTACCCGATCGTGATGACGGGGTCGCCGGTCTCCTCGACCTTCCGGTCGTGGATGGTCCCCGTCGTCTTGCCGGGGGCGGGGTAGGTGAACCGCCGGGCGGCGTTCTCGACGTCGAGGCGGTAGAGATGTGCGCCGTTGTCGAGTTCCTCGTGCTCGACGTGGTCTATCGCCGCGTCGAGTTGCTCCTCCACGTCGCGTTCGGCCCGCGTCGCGAGGAACTCAACGATCTCCTCGTGGCGATCGCGATCGTCACACGCGACGTTGAGGACGTCGGTGATCAGCGGGCCGCCGTCGTCGTAGCGAAGCCAGTGAGTGGCGTAATCGAGCGCCTCGCCGATGTCACGGAGGTCCGCCTGCTCGTAGCCGGCCCCCTCGGCCAGTGCGAGGTAGTCGGCCATCGCCTCGGCCTCCGAGCGGTCGGCCAGGCCGGCGACCGCCGGGACGTGCGTGAGGTCGTCGGTCAGGTCGGGGTCGATCATGCGGGCGAGTTCGACACAGAGCATGCCCGTCGTGATCCGGTAGTCCTCGTCGTGAAGGTAGGGATTGACGTGGTCGTCGACGAGGCCCTCGACCGCCTCGGGATCGGGGTGGTGGTGATCGATCACGACGATCGGGACGTCGTAGTGGGCCAGGTTCTGATAGGCCGGGACGTCCTCCTCGGTCGAGCCGTTGTCCAGCATCATCAGCAGCGGGAGCTTCTGGCCGTGGCGCTCGCGACTCTCCAGGGCGTGATTGAGGTCGCGGGTGACGTCCTCCATCTCGTAGTACGGCGCACGGCTCGGGAGGCGCTTGAGCAGGTGCCGTGAGGCGTCGGCGTCGGCATGGACCTCCTCGATGAAGTTCTCGAGGGCGACCGCGAGCGGGACGCTCGCAGCGATCCCGTCGCCGTCGGCGTGATGGCGCATCCGAACGGGGCGTCCTTCGAGCACGGCGCGACGGAGTCGGCGGGCGACAGCTTCGAGGTCATCGAGCAGTGGATCGAGTGCGTCCCACTCGACGAGCGGTTCGACATCGTGAGGGGCGGCGGCCTCCCGGGTTGACTCTTCGAGTCGAGCCTTGAGATCAACCGCGGCTTCCTCCGTGACTCGCTCCAGGGATTCGACTTCGATCTGGATGCCGCCGTCGCGTTCCTCGACGCGCCCGCGGATCTGGACCAAATCGTCGATGTCGACATCGGGGTATGCCCTGACGCCCGCGTCCTCGAAGGCGGCACACGGGACGACCGACTCGCCGTCCCGAATATGGAAGATCGTGGGGCCTCCGGTCTGTTTGATCTGGACGACTTCACCTTCCAGCCGAACTGATTCGCCGACGTTGTCAGTGAGGTCGGGACTCTCGACGTCCGTATCGGCTTCGACGGCAACGGTGCGGTAATCGCCCGGCCGACGTTCGGCGAACGCGAGATCGCCGTTTTCACGGACGTCTTCGAGGGCAACGATGAGTTTGTCGCCGCGGTTGTAGCCGCCATGGAGGTTCGACTCGTGAACCAGCCCCGAGACTTCCTCGGAGAGATCGACGAAGACGCCGTACTCGACGACGCCGTTGACCGTCGCGTGGTACTGCTCGCCCGCTTCGACGTCCTCAAACGTACAACGAGGATCGAGATCGTAGACGACCGGACGGTCGCCGTCCGAAGAATCCGGATCGGCGCTTCCGGCGTTGGAATCTGACGAAATCGGCATTGTGTATGTGCGTTCGGCGTCGTCGCCGTTTTAAGCTTTGGAAACGACCGTCAGGGCTTCTATGCTGGAGGTCGGTCGCTCACATCCGGGTTGGGACACGCCCACAGCAACGGCGGGAGACAGTGCCGATCGTTCGAGGTTGATCGCATCGGAACCCTTAGAAGGAACCCGGCCGGAACGGGAACCATGCGGCTGTTTCGCTCCGCGGGTGTCGTCGGCATCGCCGAGGCCGCCCTGTCGTTCGCGCTTGCAGCCAGTCGCGACAGCCACCCCCACGAGTACATGGGGATGCTCCGGGGCGAGGATGCGCGTTCGCTCGGCCTCGACCGGGACGGGACAGTCATCACGGACGTCCTCGTCATTCCGGGGACTGAATCGAATTCGGTGAGTGCGACCGTCAAGACGAGTATGATTCCCAATGATGTCCAGAGCGTGGGCTCGGTTCACTCTCATCCCAACGGCGTCCTCAGACCGAGCGACGCCGACCTGGCTTCCTTTCAGCGTGGGGACGTCCACCTCATCGTCGGCGCCCCCTACGAGCGCGGCGACTGGCAGGCCTTCGACAGCGACGGGGAACCGATCGAGTTGCCGGTTTTCGACGTCGAACCACCCGAGGAGTCCTTTTTCGACTTCACGCAGGAAGATATCGACCGGGAACTCCGCGAGGAGAGCGACAACTGGGAGGGACGGCGCTGAATGACCACCGTCGTCGCCCAGGGCACCTTTGACTTGCTCCATCCGGGCCACCTCCACTATCTCCGCGAGGCTGCCGGGATGGGTGATCAGCTTCACGTCATCCTCGCCCGGCGGGAGAACGTCACCCACAAGGACCCGCCGATCCTGCCGAACGAACAGCGCCGCGAGATGGTCGCCGCGCTCGAGCCGGTCGACGAGGCGATTGTCGGCCACGCCGATGATATCTTCGTCCCCGTCGAGCGGATCGACCCCGACATTCTGGTGCTCGGCTACGACCAGCATCACGACCGGGGGGACATCGCCGACGTGCTCGCCGAGCGCGGGATCGACTGCGTGGTCAAGCGGGCCAGCGAGTACGAACCCGATTACGAAGGGGCCGTCCTCTCGACGGGGCGGATCATCGAGCGGATTCTCGAAACGCGGGACTGACGTCTCCGGCCGGCCCTCTGTCGACGTGGCACTCTCCGTCCGGAGGGAAACGTTTAGGTAGTCCACACTTGTAGACGGAATAATATGTCAGTGGATACAAAGCGCCAAAACGGGCAACTCGACGTCGGGACGGGACTGATCGGCGTCGGCACGCTGGTGGCGATCGTTGGCGCGTTCCTCCCGTGGCTCACGGCCGGTGGCTGGCTTGGCGAGAGCACCGCCAGTGGTCTCACTATGATTTCGGACGCGGCGCTGCCGATCTACAGCCCGATCCTGACCGTCGGGCTCGCCGTTCTCGCCGTCGTGTTGAGCGTCGGTGTACCGGACAACGACCTCGCCCGGATGGGTGAGATCGCCGCCGGCGTCGTGATGGCCCTCGTCGCCGTGATCTTCGTCGTCTCGCCGGAGACGGTCTTCGGCGGTGGGATAGAGGGTGCCTTCCGCGATGCCGTCTCGGACCCCGGCATCGGGATTATCGCGACGCTGGCTGCGGGCATCGCGATTGCCGTCGGCGGGGCCGTAAACATGTCCGGGTGAGCGAACGATCGTGCTATAGCAAGTCTGCCTCGGCCAGTCGCTCGACAGCCTCTCTGAGTCGCTCCCGACTCGCCGCATACGAGAGCCGAACGTACCCCGGCGTCCCGAACGGGCTCCCCAGAACAGTCGCGACTCTGAGATGTGTTCTGTCTGCGGTCGAGACTATCACCCGTCGATCGCCGCTATGATCGTCTCTGTCGCAGCCGGCACCGCCTCTGCCACGAGCCGGGTCCAGACGTACTCGCTGTGAGCGCTCGCGACTGTCTGCAGGTCTGGGTCAGATTCCGTCAGTGCATCGTCCGCTTCAGTGAGCGTTCCGGCGAGTCGGGATCCGACGAACCGATCCAGTGGCTGATCGGCTCCAATCAACGTCTCGACAGCCTCGATAGCCTCCTGTCGCGTGCTCTCGATAGTCGCGGCGTCAGGAGGGAATAGATCTTCCCCGTCGTCGATACGGGCGATCACCGTCTCGAGGGCGTCGAGGGCGGCATACACCCAGTGGGTTTCGCGAAGTCGATAGGCCGGGTAGGATCGCTGGTCGGACCAGACGACTGTTCGCAAGTCGTAGTCGGGATATACTTCGCCAAGCTTCTCCCCCAATAGCGCCATTCCCGGCTCACCTTGCCGGACGTCCCGCTCGACGAGCGCGTCCCTGTCGGGCCGTCTGTACAGCTTCTCGTCCGACTCCGACGGCCGGAACTCGACCAACCGTTCTCTGGTGGGTTCAACCAGCGTGGCGACGGCTTCCTCGAGGGCGTCACCGACGGGCTCGGGATCCGTCAGGCTCGATTCGTAGCGGTCCCGAACGAATCCGGCTGCGGTCGTCCACGCCCAGGCGCGCTCGTTTGTCGCGGCGTATCGGCCGATGCGGAGGGGACTCGTGGTGCCCCCGGGGAGCATGTCGTGATCTGTCTCGGAGAGCCCGGACTCCAGGGCACCGTAGACGACGACCGCCGACTGGGTGTCGGCGGCCCGGCCCGGTAGCGCTTCTTCGGCCCGTTGTACCCTGTCTTCCGCCTGGGTGTTCGTGAGAACGACGTCGGCCGGCGACCGGTCGACAAGGACGGCTGCCCAGATGGCCGCCGCGCGCCCGGCGTGTGCCGCGGCATGGGCGGCGGCCTCGACAGTCCTGACAGTTCCGGACGCCGATCGCATCCCCTTGAGGGCCGATCGCGCTTCAGCCCGATGATCCACGATCGCCTCCCGGATCGTTCCGTTCGGGAGGCGTTCGGCAGTGAGCGGCTCGGGGACCGTTGCCAGCCGGCTCTCGACGCGCTCGCGGAGGTCACCACGCTGGGCCTCGGTCAGCGTCACCGGAATGACGGCGGGCCGATCCGGGACCGGTCGGTCGGTGACCGACTCGAGACCGGAGCGGTCGAAGGCCGGCGGGTCGTCCCAGAAACCGTTACTGCTACCGAGACAGCCCGCAGTGGCCCCTGCGGCGGCGAGTGCGAGAAGGCCTCTGCGCGTATACAGTCGGGTCATCGGTTCTCACCCGCGGTGTCGTCGGTTGTCGTGGTACCCCCCCACTGTCGCGTTGCTCTCGATGACAGCATAGTCGGTGGTGCTCCCCTCACACGGGAAGTGGCCACTCGAGCCGCCGGAGTGTAGGTCCATGTCGACGACGGCCGGCAATCGAAAGCAAAGGGCCATGCCGACCCGGGTGTCGGCCGCACACTGCTCGTCGGGCGGCCGGAGTTCACTGCAGTACTCGTACTCGACGTCGCTGTACTGCCAGGTCACCGAGTGGATCCGGTACTGGTAGCAGGACTTGGGCCGGATGTGTGTGACGTAGACCGTCTCTTCGCTGAAGTCCGTCGCGTTCAGGAACTCCCGCGTCGCGGTCACATCTTCCGACGGCACACCCGGCTGGAACTGCAAGGCCTCAACCGTCTCCGTCGATCCCACCAGAAACCTGCCACCGGACTCGTCCTCGGGTGGGTCGAGGACGCGCCGGCCGTCGGGGTTCCGGGGTTTCACAACTGGCGGATCCGAGACGCTACCTGAGTTTTCGACCGTTGCGCGGTCGGCCTCACGACGGGAGGGGTCGGTGTCGTCGTTGCTCTCGTGGCCATCGCTGCTCACACACCCTGTCAGCCCGAAAACTGCCGGCACTGCCCCGTGGAGGACCTGGCGGCGAGTTGGGGACATACCTGTCGGTGAAACGGAACAGACTAAGTACTTTTCGTATACGATACTGAACGAAAGACGCTACAGCAAGTCGGCTTCGGCCAATCGCTCGACGCCTTCCCGAAGTCGTTCCCGACTCGCCGCATACGAGAGCCGGACGTACCCCGGCGTCCCGAATGGGCTTCCCGGGACAGTCGCGACGTGGGCTTGCTCGACGGCTTTCTCGGCCCAGTCCTGGTCATCCCCATCGACAGGGAGCATCATGTAGAACGCGCCTTCCGGTTCGGGAACGTCCTTGCCGTGTTCGGCGAACAGATCCACGAGCATGTCCCGTCGCTGCTCGAAGGCCGCACACATCTCCTCGATGGTCTCGTCGGTGTTCCGGAGGGCTTCGACACCCGCGTGCTGGACGAAGTTGACTGCGCAGGTCACGGAATGGGAATGGAGTTTCCCAGCCTGGCCGACCAACTCCTCGGGACCGGCGAAATAGCCCAGCCGCCAGCCGGTCATCGCGTAGGCCTTCGAGAAGCCGTTGAGCGTGATCGTCCGGTCTGCCATCCCCTCAAGCGTCCCCAGACTCGTCGCTTCCCGACCGTCGTAGGTAATCTCCTTGTAGATTTCGTCGGAGATCACCGTGATATCGTGCTCGACGGCGAGATCCCGGACGCCCTCCAGTGCGGCGTCGGAGTACACCGACCCGTGGGGGTTGCCCGGCGAGTTGACCACCAGGATCTCCGTCTCGTCGGAGACGGTCGCCGCGAGGTCGTCCAGCGCGGGTTCGAGGTCGAAGTCGTGGGCGGCGGTGTCGACGCGAGTCAGGCTCCCGCCCGCGAGTTTGACCATCGCCTCGTAGGAGACCCACGCGGGATCGAGCAGACACACCTCATCGCCGTCGTCGATCAGCGACTGGAAGACCTCGTACAGCGCCTGCTTGCCGCCCGGCGTCACGAGGACGTTCTCGCTCTCGTACTGGGTGAGGCCGTCGGCGTGCAGTTTCTCGACGATGGCATCTTTGAGTTCGGGGATGCCATCCGAGGGGGTATAACCAGTGTTGCCCGCATCCATGGCTTCCTTGGCGGCGTCTTTGACGTTCTCGGGCGTATCGAAGTCCGGTTCGCCCACGCTCAGGTCGACGACATCGACGCCGTTGGCCTCCAACTCGGCGGCGAGGTTGCTGATCGCGATGGTCGCGCTCGGTTCGACTCGTGTGACGCGTTCGGCGAAGTCCATGTGTATCTCTCTCCGTTCGGGTCGCCGGCGACAGTTCCTCACGAACCGGCTCCCGCGTTTCGTGGTGGGTGATGACCGCGCGGTGGGTAAAGGTGTACCGCTCGACAACCGCGTTCGGATCACTCGTCCAACCGGAAGGATTCTAATCCCGGGGGGCCACACCAAGCGATATGCCCGAGGTTTCAGCCGCCGATTCGCCCTCCCCCGACGGACTCGCCCGGATTCGGGCAACCGTCGCCGCCCATCCCGTGGTCGTCGCTGTGCTCGCGATCACGACCATCGGGTTGCTCGCCCGCTTTGCCATCCTGGGATCGCGGATCGCCCACTGGGACGAGGCTCGTGTCGCCTACTGGGTCGATTACACGTTCGAGACCGGCCGCTTCGCGTACAACTCTCATACGCACGGCCCGGTGATCCAGCACCTCTCGCGGTATCTCTTCGGCATTCTGGGACCCAGCGACACCACGATCCGAATCCCGGCCGCGATCATCGGCGGCCTGCTCCCCGTATCTGCACTGCTCTATCGTGAGCACCTTCGGGACGTAGAGGTCGTCATCCTGTCCGGATTGCTGTCGGCTAACGCCGTCTTGCTGTACTATTCGCGGTTCATGCGCAGCGATCTGCTGGTCGCGACGTTCATGTTCACCGCGTTTGGCCTGTTCGTTCGGTTCTACGACACTCGCCGGATCCGGTATCTCTACGCGGCGACTGTCTGCATCGTGCTTGGATTCGGGTCCAAGGAGAACGCACTGCTATACGTTCTCACGTGGCTCGGTGCCGGGGCGATCCTCCTCGACGTCGCGCTCTACCGGCCCCGAAACTACCGCGGCGGGCTCGATCTCGTCGCGACGAAGTTCGCTCAGCTCCGAAGCCGTCTGGGGGCCGTCCGTCAGCAGCCCAAGTTCTACGCCACACACACCCTCGGAATCGCCGTCGTGGCTATCGCGTTGTTCACCTTCCTGTTCGCACCGCGTGGCGGTGGTCTCGACGGGGTCTATCATCCGCCGGCAGGACTGAGTCTATGGGCGGTGCTCGGTAGCCCCCTCCAGATACCGGACCTCGTGATCGACACGTTCTCGTACGTTTTCTATCCCGGTGGGGAGTACTTCGCGTTCGGGGACATGCACGCAGTCCTCTTCGATCGCAAGGGCCCGCCAGTCGTGGAAGCCACAGCTTCGACGTCAGCTCTTGAGGTTGTTCCCTACCGGCAACGCCTGTTCGCGATGGGGGGCGGTCTACTGGCGAAGGCTCCGGTTGTCATTGCCTTCGGGCTCGTCGGCGTGTTCTACGAGCGCTATCTCGCCGAACGCAGTCGGACGCTGGTGCTGTTCATGTTCTTTGCCGCCCTGTTCTCGCTGATCGGCTATCCGCTGACGCTGTCGATCGACACGGGCTGGAAGTGGAACATCACCCACGTCGTCGTCCCGCTGGCGATCCCGGCGGCCGTCGGCCTCGGCATCGTCGGCCGGTGGGCGATCACGGCGTATCGACGGCACGACTGGATCGACCTCGGCCTGTCCACCGTCGTTCTTGTGCTTGTCACGCTGATGATCACTGTCACCGCTGTCTCCGGTGCGTATCCTCCAACCGATCGCTCTCCGGACAACCCACTCGTTCAGTACTCACAACCCGCCGACGACCTCCGACCGACGACCGATCGGATCCAGCAGGTCGCCGCCACCCACGCGGGGACGGATGTCGTGATCTACGACGGTTCGAGGGCTGGCGAACCGTATCTCAGGGAGGACCCCGATGATGCCAGCAAGGATTTCCGGCCGACCTGTACCGACTGGCGGGAACCGCTCCCGATCAACTGGTATCTCGCCGCCTACGACGCTGAAGCCGAGTGTGAAGACAGCAGCGAAGGTCTCCTCGACCGAATCGAAAGCGACGATCCGCCACCGATCGTAATGACTCGGGACCAGGATACTACCGTCCCCGAGGAGGCGCTCGAAAGGGACTACCAGCCCTACTCCTATCGACTCCGGACCCACGGCTCGGAAGCGACGTTTTACGTCCACGAGGACTTCCGTGAGGAGTAACCCGGGCTAGGACACTGGCAGTTCGTCCCTGGCCTGGCGTTTCCGGCTATCGGCCGGCAAGGCAACCCTTTTGCCCGCGCTGGTGAAACCGCGACTCACTAATGACTACCACGCTACCAGGCCCGACCGTCGGCGTCGTCGGTGGGGGGCAACTCGGCCGGATGCTCGGCGAGGCGGCCGCCCCGCTCGGGATCGAGGTGATCGTCGTCGATCCGACGCCCGACGCGCCCGCGTCACCGGTCGTCGCCGATCAGATCGTCGCCGAGTTTGACGATCCTGACGCGCTCGCCGAACTCGCCGAGCGCGCGGATTTCCTCACTTACGAGATCGAACTCGCCGGGACGGGCGTCCTCGAAACGGTGAGCCGGGAGACGGGGACGCCCGTTCACCCGAAGCCCGAGACGCTGTCGCTCATCGAGGACAAACTCGTCCAGAAGCGTCGCCTCGAAGACGCCGGTGTGCCGGTGCCCGAATTCCGCGGTGTGGACTCCGTCGACGAACTGCGCGATGCACTCGACGAACTGGGCTATCCGGCCATGCTGAAAGCCAGAGAGGGTGGCTATGACGGCCGCGGGAACGTCCCGATCGAGTCGCCCGACGACGTCGAAGCGGCCTTCGAGACGATCGTCGAGGCCGCGCCAGCTTCGACACCCGAAGATCCGTCCGGGGCGGCGATGGTCGAGGGATTCGTCGACTTCAAGCGCGAACTCGCCGTCATGGGTGTCCGGGGCGACGGCGAGCGCGATACCTTCCCCGTCACCGAGACGATCCACCGCGAGGAGATCCTCCGGGAAACTGTCTCACCACCCCGCGCAGGCCCGGCGGTCCGCGAACGCGCTTGCGAGGTCGCCCTGGACGTCCTGGATGTTATGGAGGGCCGGGGCGTCTTCGGCATCGAGTTGTTCCAGGGTCCCGACGACGAGATCCTGCTCAACGAGATTGCGCCGCGCCCGCACAACTCCGGCCACTGGACGATTGAAGGCGCGCTCACCTCGCAGTTCGAACAGCACCTGCGGGCCGTGGTCGGCTGGCCGCTCGGGGCGACCGATCGACGGTCGCCGACGGTAACTGCGAACGTCCTCGGCGACGTCGACGAGCGACAGGATGCGACGCTCCGGAGCGTTAATCGGGTGCTCGAAACCGACGGCGTGTCGATGCATTACTACGGGAAAGAGGCGGTCTCTCGTCTGCGGAAGATGGGGCACGTGACGCAGGTCGGGGACGACGACGCCGACCCGGGCGAGCTACTCGAACGGACGCGTGAGGTCCGCGACGAGCTGACGTTCCAGCCGAGTTGAGACGGACTGGAACGACATCTGACTCCATCCCGACACGCTTAGGCCACCTCCGCGAGCACACTCGCTCATGACGAGCGAAAGCGTCCAGTCACTGATCGACCAGCTCGAAGCAGAGGCGGAGATGGACCGTCCCACCGATGAAACCCCGGAGATCGGGATCATCATGGGTTCGGATTCGGATCTCGACGTGATGGCCGGCTCCGAATCCGGCCGGCCGGGTGCCTACGACGTCCTGACCGATGAACTCGACTTTGTTGAACAGACTGACTACGAGGACGCGCCCGACGCGCGGTTCACCTTCGAGACGTTCGTCGTCTCGGCCCACCGAACGCCCGAACTGATGTACGCCTACGCCGAGACCGCCGAGGATCGTGGACTCGATGTCATCATCGCCGGCGCGGGCGGGAAGAGCGCCGACCTGCCGAACATGACCGCCTCGATCGCCTACCCGCTGCCCGTCATCGGCGTTCCCGTCCAGGAGAAGTCCCTCCCGTCGGTGATCGGGATGCCCCAGGGCGCGCCGATCGTGGCCGTCGACGCCGGGAAGTCCTTCAACGCCGCCCTCTCGGCCGTCCAGATCCTCGCCCGACACCATCCGGAGCTCCGGGAGCGGCTCGTCGAGTACCACCAGGGGCTGAAACAGGACGTCGGCGAGGTCTCGCGGAGCCTCCACGAACTGGGGACGCCCGACTTTCGGGAGAAGTGACGGCGTCGGGTCGGATCCTTGGCCGACCTCGACCGAATCTGCCGAAAACGGCAATATAGGCCGCCACCTCGCGCGTTTCCGGCTGAAACACTGAACCCTTATGTGGGACCGCCACCAAGCGATGCCAGAGTGCCCACATGAGCAATCCATGGATCGCAATCGGGGCGCTGGCGCTCGTCGGGCTGGTCGTCCTTCTGGGGATGCTGGCGACCTCGGCGTTACTCCGGCCGAGTGTGCCCGAACGAAGCAAGCGTGCCACCTACGAGAGCGGTGAGGTGCCGACCGGCGGGACCCGCATTCAGTTCAACATTCAATACTACATGGTCGCGTTGCTGTTCGTCGTCTTCGACATCGAGACCGTTCTCATCTTCCCCTGGACGGTCATCTACAGCGACGCCGTCGAGGCAGTCGGCCTCTGGCGTGCGCTCGCGCCGATGGTCGCGTTCATCGGCATTCTCGTCGTCGGTCTCGGCTGGGCGTGGCGCAACGGGGCCGTCAGATGGGTAACCAGTCAACGCGCGGGACGACAGCGGATCGAATCATAGCATGAGCCAGAACACACATCCGACAGAGAGCACCGGCACGAAATCCACACGGGAGGCCCGGATGGGCGAGGGCGTCGACGATCGGTTCAACTCCCGGCTCCGTGAGGCGCTGGGCTCGACACCGTTCATCCTCACGAAGTTCGACCAGTTCATGAACTGGGCCCGGGGCTCGTCGATGTTCATGCTCCAGTTCGGGATCGCCTGTTGCTCGATCGAGATGATGCACACCTACTCGGTGAAACACGACCTCGATCGCTTCCACGCTGGCGTGCCACGGGCCTCCCCGCGGCAGGCCGACGTGATGATCGTCCCCGGGACGATCGTCTCGAAGTTCGCCCCCCGGATGAAGCGCGTCTACGATCAGGTCCCGGAGCCGAAGTTCACCATCGGGATGGGGTCGTGTACGATCTCCGGCGGCCCCTTCCAGGAGGGCTACAACGTCGTCAAGGGGGCCGAGGAGGTCATCCCGATCGACATCCAGATCCCCGGCTGTCCGCCCCGTCCCGAGGCACTGATCTACGGCGTCGCCAAACTCCAGGAGCGCATCGCCAACGGCGAGTCCTCGCCCGTGGTCGTCAAGCCCTACGAACTCGAGGAGTTCGGCGACTTAGAGCAGGACGAACTCGTCGAGAAACTCACAGATCAGATCGACGAGGACGATCTCGTCATGCGGTACAACTGGGCTGATTCGCCATGAGCTTACAGGAACGCACACCGGCCGAACCGGACGTGGGCGTGACCGAGGACGGACTGGACTACGACGAACTCGCTGACTTGCTCGGCGAGCACGTCCTCGATCGCGAGGAGCACGTCAACGCCGAAGGGTTCGTGATCCGGCCCGATGAGGTCGAAGATGTCCTCTCGACGCTGAAAGACCGGGCGGGCTTCGATCACCTCTCGGCAGTCACGGCCCAGGAGTACGACGACCGCTACGAGTCGATCTACCACCTCAAGAAGTACGACGACCCGACCCAGGAACTGTCGGTCGTCGTCCCGACGAGCTCTGACGAGCCAGTGAGCCAATCGGGCGCATCGGTGTTCGATACTGCCGACTGGCACGAGCGGGAGGCCTACGACCTCGTCGGCATCGAGTACGACGACCATCCGGATTTACGGCGCATTCTCCTTCCCGAGACCTGGCAGGGCCATCCGCTCTCGAATGAGTACAACCAGACCCAGCCACAGGTCGTCACCCTTCGGGAACACGCCAATCCACTACAGGAGGACAAACAGAGCCCCCAGGACCCCGATACGATGTTCGTCAACATCGGGCCCCACCACCCGGCGACTCACGGCGTCCTCCACGTCAAGACGGTGCTGGACGGCGAGCAGATCGTCGACATCGACCCCGATATCGGGTATCTCCACCGCAGCGAGGAGCAGATGTGCCAGCAGGGCACCTACCGCCACCAGATCATGCCCTATCCCGACCGGTGGGACTACACGCCCGGTGGCCTCCTCAACGAGTGGGCCTACGCCCGTGCTGCCGAGGATCTAGCTGAGATCGACGTGCCGGAGTACGCGCAGGTCCTGCGGACGATGAGCGCCGAACTCACGCGGATCGCGGCCCACATGCTCGCGGTCGGGACCTTCGGGCTGGACCTCTATGGGGACTTCACAGTCATTTTCATGTATGCCGTCCGGGACCGCGAGGTCGTCCAGAATCTGCTGGAGGACCTCACCGGCCAGCGGCTCATGTTCAATTACTTCCGGCTGGGTGGCGTCGCCTGGGATCTGCCCGAACCCCGCCAGGAGTACCTCGACAAAGTCCGGGAGTTCATCGACGACCTTCCGGAGCGACTTGAGGAGTATCACAACCTCATCACGGGTAACGAGATCTTCCAGATGCGGTGTATCGACACGGGCGTCCTCCCGCCGGAGGTCGCCAAGTCCTACGGGGCGACCGGGCCCGTCGCGCGCGGTTCGGGCGTCGACTACGACCTCCGCCGGGACGACCCCTACGGCTACTACGACGAACTCGACTGGGACGTCGTGACCGAGGACGGGATGGACAACTACGCCCGCATCCTCGTCCGACTTCAGGAAGTCGAGGAGTCCGCGAAGATCATCCGACAGTGTCTCGATCTGCTCGAGGACTGGCCCGAGGAGGACCGCACGATCCAGTCGAACGTGCCCCGGACGCTCCGACCCGATCCCGACAAGGAAGTCTACCGGGCGGTCGAGGGTGCGAAGGGCGAACTCGGGATCTACATCCGCAGCGACGGCACCGACAAGCCCGCGCGGTTCAAGATCCGGAGTCCGTGTTTCTCGAACCTCCAGACGCTGCCGGTGATGTCGGAGGGCGAATACATCCCTGACATGGTGGCGTCGCTCGGCAGTCTCGACATCGTGCTCGGGGAGGTGGATCGGTAATGTTGCTCCAGGCAACGACGCTGACCGATACCATCGCCGATCTACTTGGCTCGGCCGGATTGGACGCCGCGAACCCACTCGTGGTTTTCCTGGCAGGGCTGCTCGCAGCGGCCCTCGTCGCCGTGATCGTCTTGCTCAACGCGGCACTGGCGGGCCCGTGGGCGAAGCGGAAGATCACGGCGTCGTTCACCGACCGGATCGCGGTCAACCGGATCGGGCCGATGGGGATCGGGACGATCGTCGTCGACTCCGTCCGGCTCCTCTCGAAGGAGTTGATCATCCCCGAGGATGCCGACCGACCGGCCTACGATCTCGCGCCGCTCCTTTTGGCCTCGTCGGCGCTGCTCGGGTTCGCCGTGATCCCGATGGGATCGGGCATCCAGGTCGCCGACCCCGAGATCGGGCTGGCATACGTCTTCGCCGTCGCGTCGATCGCGTCGCTCGGCCTGCTGATGGCCGGCTACGCCTCGAACAACAAGTACTCCTTTCTCGGAGGGCTGCGCGCGGTCGCCCAGAACCTCGCCTACGAGATCCCGCTGGTGTTGACCGGCGCGTCGGTCGTCATCTTCGCGGGCTCGCTGCGTCTCAGCGAGATCGTCGCCGCCCAGGAGGGGACGCTGTTGGCTCTTGGCCCGGTGGCGATCCCGAACTGGTTTGCCTTCCTGAATCCCTTCGCGTTCGCGTTGTTCATGGCCGCAAACCTGGCGGAGGTCGGCCGCAACCCCTTCGACATTCCGGAAGCGCCGACCGAACTCGTCGCTGGCTACCAGACCGAGTACTCAAGCGTCTACTTCGTCCTGTTTTATCTCGGTGAGTTCATCCACATCTTCCTCGGCGGGGCGATCATCGCGACGCTGTTCCTCGGCGGTCCGGCTGGCCCCTTCCTGCCAGGGATCGTCTGGTTCTTGATCAAGATCTGGGGCGTGTTCCTGTTCACACAGTGGGCGCGCTCTGCCGTCCCCCGCGTCCGCATCGACCAGTTGATCGAGATCGGCTGGAAGGTGATGCTCGTACTCGCGCTGGTGAATCTCGTGCTGACGGCGGTCATCGTCGGGGTGGTCGCCTGATGTTCGCTGACGGGTCCCCGACACGCGTTCACACTGGTGGTGACATGACATGATCGGCGTCCTCAAAGGTATGGCAACGACGATGAAACACGCCCTCGACGGCAAGACGTTCACCGTCGAGTATCCCGAGACCGCACCCGAAGTCAGCCCGCGGTTCCGCGGCGTTCACAAGTACAGCCAGGAGCGCTGTATCTGGTGTCGCCAATGTGAAAACGTCTGCCCGAACGACACCATCCAGATCGTGATGGACGACCAGCGCAACGGCGAGCAGTACAACCTCCACGTCGGCCAGTGCATCTACTGCCGGCTCTGTGAGGAGGTCTGTCCGACCGACGCCATCGTGCTGACACAGAACTTCGAGTTCGTCGGCGATACGAAGGACGACCTCGCGTACGACAAGGAGGAACTCAAGAACGTCCCGTGGTACAAGGACATCGACCCACTGGAGTCGCGGGAACCGGACCGTGGCAGTTGGATCGGTGAAGGCGAAGGCGAAGTGGATTATCAGTAGGAAGCATACGCGGCCGAAGGCCGCGTTTCGCGGGACCGAGCGAAGCGAGGTCCCGATGTTTTTGGTCCAGCTTTTTGCAAGGTGGGTTCGCGGAGCGAACCCGCCGCAGTAAAAAGGTGGAGGATCGTCGACCCGCTGGAGTCCCGGGAGCCGGACCGTGGTAGTTGGATCGGTGAAGGCGAAGGCGAAGTGGATTATCAGTAGGAAGCATATGCGGCCGAAGGCCGCGGTTCACTCGACGGAGCGAGGTCCGCTGCTTGAAACCCGCATTCGGGTCGGTTCTTTTGGGCCTGGAGACCCTTCTGTCTAGTATGTCGGACCAGCAATACGTCTACACACTCCACGAAACGGAAGGGAACAAGCAATCGATCGGCGACCTGGACGCCATCATCAACGAGTACGCGAGCGAAGGATGGCACCTCACGGAAACGATCGCGCGCAACGGCACGACGATTGGACTCGTCTTCGAGCGCGAGGTCTCGTGACGAACGAGATCCGAGATCGCCAAGCCGATAGCTTTCGGGGCACCGACCGACCTCAGATTACGAGCACAATGAGAAACGCCACCAGCATCGACAGCGTTAGGACGAACTGCATCACGCTCGAGCCGAGCGTTCCCACCAGAGCGTAGGCCGCGGCCGTCAGACTCTCGCTCCGCGCTCGCCCCCGGTAGAGTTCGAGGACGAAGACGGTGGCCGTAATGCCGAGGACGATTCCCACCGGCCCGAGCGGGAAGAACAACAGCACGCCGACGACCGCGCCGAGCAGGCTGCTCAGCGTCGAGGCACCGCCGGCTTTTGCGGCGATCGCCCCTGCCAGGTAGTCCACCACGACGACGAGCACCCCGACGGCGAGGAAGCCAGCGAATGCAAACACTCCGGGAGTCACGTAGCCCGTACTCCACCAGTACACCACAATCCCGCCGATCGAGAGCAGGCCCGCGGGAACCATCGGCACGAAACTTCCGAGGACGCCACCGAGTAGCAACGCCAGGGCGACCAGGAGGAAGACGGTGATCTCCATGGGGCACAGTCGACGCCCGGCCTTGAAGTGCCCACCGACACGTCGAGGTCGACCACTGTGGCTGTTCGACCGTCGCGAGGCCGTGCCGAACACCGAGACGGGAGCACTCACGACAGGCAGATTTACCTGACCGCCTGGCGAACCCCGGGACGACCTCAATGTCCGGTTCCCGCCACAGTGCTGACCATCCCGCCGACGAACCGCCCGACAACACTGCTACCGGTGACGGCCAGGCGACCACTCCCGAAACAGCCGCCGGTGACGGTCAGGCTCCCACACCCGAGACGGCTGCACTCTACGTGGACGGACTTTCGAAGACCTTCGGTAGCGGGGAGGACGCAGTTACCGCGGTCGAGGACGTCTGCTTCGCGGTCGAACCCGGCGAGGTGGTCGGCCTGCTCGGGCCCAACGGCGCGGGCAAGACGACCACGATCAAGTCGATTCTCGGACTGGTGCTTCCCGACGAGGGTGACGTTCGGATCCAGGGGGTCGACGTCGCTGACCGCCCACGCCGAGCCTACGAACACGTCGACGCGATGCTCGAAGGCGCGCGCAACGACTACTGGCGACTCACCGTCCGGGAGAACCTGCGGTATTTCGCGGCGATCCGCGGGCACGATCCCGACGCGCTCGATGATCGCCATACGGAACTGCTCGAGGCGTTCGACATCGCCGGCGAGGCCGACACGGAGGTCCGTGATCTCTCGCGTGGGATGAAACAGAAGGTGTCGCTGGCGAGCGTCCTGGCCGGGGACGTCTCGGTGGCGTTTCTCGACGAACCGACCCTCGGGCTGGACGTCGAGAGTTCGCTGACCCTCCAGCGCGAACTGGTCCGGCTGGTCGATGAGCGCGACCTGACGCTGGTCGTCTCCAGTCACGACATGGACGTCATCGAGGCCGTCTGCGATCGGGTGATCATCATGAACGAGGGACGGATCGTGGTCGACGACACGGTGGGCAACCTGCTCGACGGCTTCGAGACAACGGGGTACCGCATTACTGCACGCGGTCTGGACGAGCCGACGCTTGCCGATCTCCAGGATCGATTCGAGCTGTCGGCCGTCGAACGGCTGGACGGCCGTGTTCGCTTCGAAGTGGCAGCCGACTCGGCGACCTTTTATCGGCTGACCGACGCGCTGGAGGCGGCCGATGTCGAACTCGGCGGCGTCGAGACGGTCCAGCCGGACCTCGCGGAGGCGTTTCTCGAAGTGACCGGAAACGGTGATTCGCTGGCCAACGGGACCACGAGAGGGACGGAGCGATGACTGCTGGTGAAGGTGGTCGCCGGGGCGAGGTCGTCGGCAACGAACCCACACGATCTGGCGGGTACTACCACCTGCTGAAGGCCGTGATCTACCGGGATCTGGTGGTTTGGCTCCGATATCCCGTCAACGCCGCGACCGGCCTGCTAGTGACCCTCATCTTCTTCGGGTTGATCTTTTACGGCGGGCGGCTGGTTGCCGGCCAGGCCATCACCGACTCTATCGCGGGACTGATCGTCGGGTACTTTCTGTGGACGCTCGCCCAGGGGTCGTACTACGGGATCACGAGTGCGATCCAGGCGGAGGCAAGCTGGGGCACCTTAGAGCGTCACTTCATGACACCGTTCGGGTTCGGCCCGGTGATCCTCGCGAAGTCGATTGCTGTCATTCTCCGGACGTTCCTCACGTCGGCGGTCGTGCTGGCGGCGATGCTGGTGATGACCGGCCGGAGCATAGAACTGCCGGTGGTGACGGTCATCGTCGTCGCGACGCTTGCGGTCGCCTCAGTGTTCGGTCTCGGGCTGGCGATGGGCGGGTTGAGCGTCCTGTATAAGCGGATCAACAACCTGGTGAACCTTCTGCAGTTCGTGTTCATCGCACTGATCTCCGCGCCGGTGTTCGAGATTCCCTGGACGCGGGCGCTCCCACTGGTGCAAGGAAGTGCGCTTTTGCAGGTCGTCATGCGCGACGGCGTTCGACTCTGGGAACTCGATCCGCTCGCGCTTGCGATTTTGGTGGGTACTGCCGGCCTCTATCTCGGGGCTGGCTACGCCATGTTTGTCCTGACGACCAGACGGGCGCGGCGTCTCGGTGTGCTCGGCGACTACTGACTGCCACATATCCGCAGCCTGTCAATACAGTTTGTCCTGATTTCCGATGGACTGCGGGCTCCCGGCCCATATATCGGCTGTAATTGCCGGAATCTTTGAACGATAAGGTAATCTTCAAAGGGCGTGCGGGCGCATTGGGGTAGTAGCATGGGAGTACTCGAACTGATCGCTTTTGGGCTGTTCGCACTGACGACTGTCGGTGCCAGCCTGGGAGTCGTGCTGGTACGTGACGTCTGGCATGCGGCGCTGATGCTTGGGATCGCCTTGCTCAGCGTCGCCGTCCACTACGTCATGGTCCAGGCACCGTTCGTCGCCGCGATGCAGGTACTGGTGTACGTCGGCGGCGTCCTCATCCTGATTAGCTTCGCCGTCATGTTGACGCGCCGGAGCGATCCTGACTCGGGCGAGGTGGCACAATGAGTCGACCGCGTCTCGCGGCTGACCTGCGGGCGAGCCACGGCGTGGCCGCGGTCGCGCTGTTCGCCGTCCTCGCCGCGGTGTTCGTCACCGCGAACTTCCCGGAGGCGGCGGGCTTCGAAGCCGGTCTCAGCGTCACCGAAGGCATCGGTTACGCGCTGTTCGACATGGCCGGCCAGTCCGGGCTCGTCTCCGAGGGCTTTTTGGTATCGTTCATTCTGATCGCGGTCGTCCTCGATGCGGCACTGGACGGCGCAATCATGCTTGCGCGAGACGAAAACGGGTCGGTACTTTCCGGGAACGACGGAGGTGAGGCGTGATGGTCGGTGTCGTTCCGTACCTCCTGCTGTCGGCTGCTGTCTTCGCTATCGGCGTCTTCGGCGTGTTGACGCGCCGGAACGCCCTGATCTTCCTCATGTCCGTCGAACTGCTGCTTAACGCCGCGAACATCAACTTCGTGGCGTTCTCGCTGCACTATGGCAACCTGACGGGGCAGGTGTTCGCACTGTTCGTGATGGCGCTGGCCGCCGCCGAGGTCGCGGTCGGCATCGGCATCATCCTCGTCCTGTACCGTAACTTCGGTGATATCGACGTGACCGCTCCGACGACGATGCGGTGGTAACATGACAGGAATATTTGACTTCGCTCCGGCGATCGCATTGCTCCCGCTGGCCGCCTTCGTCGTCGTGTTGCTCGGCGGCAATTACCTGCCAAAGCGCGGCGCGCTGGCCGGTATCGCCGCGCTGGGGGGCTCGCTCGTCCTCTCGGCGCTTTCGCTGGTGGCCGTGGCCAACGGCGATCCGTACCACGCGGAACTCTATACGTTCCTCTCCGGAGAGGGCGCGATCAGTCTGCACTTCGGCATCCTGATCGATCCGCTCTCGGCGCTGATGCTCACCCTCGTTTCGTTGATCGCCCTGCTGGTGTTCGTGTTCTCGCTCGGGTACATGAACGACGAAGGAGAGGGCGGCCTTCGGCGGTACTACGCCGAGCTCTCGCTGTTCGCCTTCAGTATGCTCGCCTTCGTCTTCGCGGACAATCTCCTGATGGCGTTCATGTTCTTCGAACTCGTCGGGCTGTGTTCGTACCTGTTGATCGGGTTCTGGTTCCGCGAACCCGGGCCGGCATCGGCCGCGAAGAAGGCCTTCCTCGTGACCCGTTTCGGGGACTACTTCTTCCTCGTCGGCACCGTCGCCATCCTCTCGATGTTCGGCACCGGGCTGTTCGTCGGCGAGGAGGGCTTCCCGAAACTCGCCCAGCATGCGATCGACGGGGGCCAGACCTTCTACGGGCTGGGCGCGGAGACGGCCATCACGCTCGCCGGTCTGCTGGTGCTCGGCGGTGTGATCGGCAAGTCCGCCCAGTTCCCGCTACACACGTGGCTCCCTGACGCGATGGAGGGTCCGACTCCCGTCTCGGCGCTCATCCACGCCGCGACGATGGTCGCCGCCGGCGTCTACCTCGTCGCGCGGATGTACGGCTTCTACCTGCTTTCCCCGACCGCCCTGGGCGTGATCGCCCTCGTCGGCGGATTCACCGCGCTGTTTGCGGCGTCGATGGCGCTGGTCAAACAGGAACTCAAGCAGGTGCTCGCCTATTCGACGATCTCCCAGTACGGGTACATGATGCTCGCGCTGGGCGGCGGCGGGTACGTCGCGGCGGTTTTCCACCTCACGACCCACGCGATATTCAAGGCGCTGCTGTTCCTGGGTGCCGGGTCGGTCATCATCGCCATGCACCACAACGAGAACATGTGGGACATGGGTGGGCTCAAAGACAAGATGCCCGTGACCTACTACGCGTTCCTCTCGGGATCGCTCGCGCTTGCTGGCATCTTCCCCTTTGCCGGCTTCTGGTCGAAGGACGAGGTGCTCTACGAGACGCTGATCCACGGGCTGGGCGGCTCGCCGCTCCTGCTCGCCGGCTACGCGATGGGACTGGCCGCCGTCGCCTTCACCGGCTTTTACACCTTCCGGATGGTCCTGCTGACCTTCCACGGCGACGCCCGGACTGAACTGGCCGAGGATCCCCACCCCGTCCGGTGGAACGTCAAACTCCCGCTGGCCGTGCTCGGGATCCTGGCGGCTGTCGGCGGCGTCATCAACCTCGCGCCGGTCGAGAAGGTCACGGGCGTCCACCTGACGTTCCTCCACGACTGGCTGGGGAGCGCCACGGAACTACTCTCGGTTCATCACTACGAAGTGCTACTTCACGATTACGCGCACTACACGGCCGAGAACCCGCTCGGCGAGGTCGGAACCGTCCTCGCGGGCGCAGCGGTTTCGCTCGGCCTCGCTCTCCTGGGGGCCGGCATCGCCTATCGACTCTATGCCGTGCCGGATCCCGAGGAACACACGGACCGGCTCGGCGGCCTCAAGACGTTGCTCATGAACAACTACTATCAGGACGAGTATCAGGTCTGGCTGGCCCGGGGCGTGACAGTGCCGATCGCCCGCGCGGCCGACACCTTCGATCAGAGTATCGTCGACGGCGTCGTCAACGCCACCAGTAGCGTGAGCCTCTTCGGCAGCGAACGGGTCCGCCGGATCCAGTCCGGCGTCGTGACCAACTACGCCTCGCTGGTCACGTTCGGGCTGGTCGCGTTGCTGGTCGCCTTCGCACTGCTCGGGGGGTGGCTGTAATGTTGCTCGAAGCCCTCCTCGTGAGCGTGCTGGTCAGTGCCGGTGTCGTTGCGCTGGCCCCGAACCGCTACGCCGGGAAACTCGCCGCCGTCCTCAGCCTCGTTCCGCTGGGCGGGAGTCTCTACCTGTGGTCGGCCTTCGACGGGGCGAGCAATGCCCTGCTCGGTAACGACCCCGCCTTCGAGACCCAGTTCGCCTGGTTCGACCTGGGGCCGTACGCGCTGCAGTGGCACGTCGGCCTCGACGGCGTGAGCCTGCCGCTGCTCGTTCTGACGACGATCCTCACGACGGCCGCGATCGTCTCGGCCTGGACGCCGATCGATGAACGGGAGTCGCAGTTCTACGCGCTTGTGCTCCTGCTCGAGGCGGGGCTGTTGGGCGTCTTCGCCGCGCTCGATTTCTTCCTGTGGTTCGTCTTCTGGGAGGTCGTACTGGTCCCGATGTACTTCCTGATCGGGATCTGGGGCGGCCCGCGCCGGAAGTACGCCGCGATCAAGTTCTTCGTCTACACGAACGTGGCGAGCCTGGTGATGTTCATCGGCTTCTTGGCGCTGGTGTTCGGGCTCGGCGACAGTGTCGCCAGCCTCGACTTGCCGGTGATCGCACAGACGCTCCAGGAAGAGGGTGCGCTCGGTAGCTTCGCCGGGTTGGAGCCGGATGCACTGAAGGCGACAGCCTTCCTCGCGATGTTCGCCGGGTTCGCGGTCAAGGTCCCGATCGTCCCGGTTCACACCTGGCTGCCCGACGCCCACGTCGAAGCGCCGACGCCGGTGTCGGTGCTGCTCGCCGGCGTCCTCCTGAAGATGGGGACCTACGCCCTGCTGCGGTTCAACTTCACCATGCTGCCCGACGTCGCGGCGGCCAACGCGACGATCATCGGGATCTTCGCCGTCGTGAGCGTCATCTACGGCGCGATGCTCGCGCTGGCCCAGCGCGACTTAAAGCGGATCGTCGCCTACTCCTCCATCTCGTCGATGGGGTACGTCCTGCTGGGGCTGATCGCCTACACCGTCCACGGCGTGGGCGGGGCGACCTTCCAGATGGTCAGCCACGGGTTCATCTCGGGGCTGATGTTCATGGTCGTCGGCGTGGTCTACAACCAGACCCACACCCGGATGGTCGGCGACATGTCCGGGCTGGCGGATCGACTGCCGGTGACCGCGGGGGTCTTCGTCGCGGCGGCCTTCGGCTACATGGGGCTGCCGCTGATGAGCGGGTTCATCGGGGAGGCGCTGATCTTCATCGGCGCGTTCCCATCGGACGTGCTCCCGGGCGCGCCGCTGTTCACCGCGCTTGCGATGTTCGGTATCGTGATCGTCGCCGGCTACCTCCTCTTTGCGATGCAGCGGGCGCTGTTCGGGCCGTTCGAACTCGCAACCGACTACGAACTCTCACGCGCGCCGGTCCAGGACGTCGCGCCGTTGCTCGTCCTGCTTGCGTGTGTGATCATCCTCGGGATCCATCCTGACCTGTTCTACGGGATGATCCAGGACGCGGTTGCGCCGGTCGTCGAACTCGGAGGTGGTGTCTGATGGCAGCCATAGAACTCCCACAGTGGGCCGCGCTCGCCCCCGCGCTGGTGCTCGGGCTGACGGCGTTGGTCCTGTTCGTGATCGACAGCATCGAGCCGGAACCCGACACGACGAACACCGGCCTCCTCACCGCGGTGGGACTCGCAGGCGCACTCACTGCGCTCGGGTTCAACGTCTGGTATCTGGCGGCCGGAACCGGCCAACCGGGCGCGATCGAACTGTTCGGCGACCAGTTGATCGTCGATGGCATGACTCTCGTCTTCGGGACGATCGTCGCCAGCGTCCTCGCACTGGTTGTTCTCGGGAGCTACGACTACTATACTGGCGTGCCCTACCGGGCGGAGTACTTCTCGCTACTCTTCCTGGCGGCGACCGGGATGACCCTGCTCGGCGCGGTCAACAGCTTCGCGACGGCACTGCTCGCCCTCGAACTGGCGAGCCTGCCGTCCTACGCGCTGGTGGCCTCGCTCAAGGACAACAAGGGTAGCGTGGAGGGTGGACTGAAATACTTCCTCGTCGGCGCGCTGTCCTCGGCGATCTTCATCTACGGGATCAGCCTGGTCTACGCCGCGACGGGCCACCTCGCGTTCACCGAGGTCGCGGCCGCACTCGGGGACGCCCCGGCCGGCATTCTCGGCGTCGGCGTCGTGATGGTCGCCGGCGGCGTCGCCTTCAAGACCGCGAGCGTCCCCTTCCACTTCTGGGCCCCCGAGGCCTACGAGGGCGCACCGACGCCGATCTCGGCGTTCCTCTCCTCGGCGTCGAAGGCCGCCGGGTTCGTCCTCGCGTTCCGGCTCTTCACGACGGCGTTCCCCCATGACCTGATCAGCGGCACCATCGACTGGCTGCTCCTCTTCCAGATCCTGGCGGTCGCCACGATGGTGCTTGGCAACTTCGCAGCCGCAACCCAACGGAACGTCAAGCGGATGCTCGCGTACTCCTCGATCGGTCACGCCGGGTACGTCCTGATCGCGCTCGCGGCACTCACACCACAGGCCGACGGCAGCCTGGTGCTCGGGGCCGGCATGCTCCACCTGCTGGTCTACGGGTTCATGAACACCGGCGCGTTCCTGTTCGTCGCGCTGGCGGAGTACTGGGACGTCGGCCGGACGTTCGAGGACTACAACGGCCTGGCGCGGGAAGCCCCGGTCGCTGCCGTGGCGATGACGATCTTCCTGTTCAGCCTCGCCGGCCTGCCCGTCGGGGCGGGCTTCATCTCGAAGTACGTCCTCTTCGGCGCGGCCGTCAACGCGGGGCTGTGGTGGCTGGCCGCGGTCGGTGCAATCGCCAGCGCCCTCTCGCTGTTCTACTACTCGCGGGTCGTCAAGGCGCTGTGGTTCGAGGAGCCGACCCAGTCCTTCGAGATCGAATCCTACCCGATCGGGCTGTACACGGCCATCATCGTCGCGGCGGTCGTGACGGTCCTGCTCCTTCCGGCCTTCGGCTTCCCGAGCGAGAAGGCGATCGCCGCCGCGGCCGCGCTGGTGTAATCGACTGGGCCGGAGACGAACGGCCACTTTAATCCTGCGACCGTTTTGACCGTTTCTCCGATTTTCGACCGAGCGGTACCCGGTTTGACTGTTTCTCCCCGCTAAAACGACATGAAACGCACTGTCACCTGATAAACTGACGCGAATAGAGATAAACGAACTCGGGGCCTTTAGTGATACACCTTCAACAGATCCGACTGCGATGTCAGACCGCACAACCCGCGTGACGCGTCGTACCGTCCTGAAGACAGCCGGCGTGGCCGCCACCGCCGCGGCGGTCCCCACGGTCCTCGCCAGCGAGTCGGGCTGGACGAGTGTCGCGTCTCCCACCGGAAACACCCTCTACGACGTCGAATACACCGCCGAAGGTGCCTACGCCGTCGGCGCCGGTGGACTCGTCCTCGAGCGGACGTCGAAGGGCTGGCGGAAGGTACTCGACGGCGGCCCGACCGGCAACGGCAACAGCCTCTACGGCGCGGACGTCACCGACGACGGGCAGCGGCTGTGGTTCGCTGGTTCCTCGGGCGCGATCGGCGCCTACGACGTGCAGACGGGCAACCTGGAGAACTACAGCGCACCCATGGACGTGACGAACAACTTCAACGATATCGCCGTGACCGGCCGGGCCGGCGAGGCCAACGTCTACGTCGCCGGCGACTCCGGGAAGATGTACTACAGCTTCGAGAACGGCGAAGAAGGCAGCTGGGAGTACGTCACGCCCGCGAGCGGCTCGAACATCAACGCCGTGGACTTCTACGACGAGAAGAGCGGCCACATCGTCGACGGCAACAAGACCGTCCTGCACACCCAGGACGGCGCGACCTGGAACAAGATCGGCCTGGCCGACGCCAACGTCAACTTCTACGGCGTCGACTCCGACGGCCCCGACGACGTCTGGGTCTCGGGCGGCGGCGGCATGGTTTTCCACTGGGACGGCGTCGAGTGGACGCCGACCGACACCGGCGACGCCGGCCTCCGGGACCTCGAGGTCGCCGACGGCGAGGGACTGACCGTCGGTGGCGGCGGGGAGGTCTATGACTACGACGGCTCGAAGTGGACGGCCGACGCGACGCCGACCGGCCAGAACCTCAAGGCCCTCGTCCAGGGTGATCCCCCCATCGCGGTCGGTGCCGGCGGGACCATCGTCGAGTACCGCTAGTAGTCCGTCGTCTGATTTCTGCGGGGTAGTCCTCCCGCGTAGCGAACCCGTCGGCCCGTCGCTTTCGGACGACCGCCCGGGTTTCCGATTACGCGGCATCTAAGTGCAACCCACTGCACCCCCACGTATGAAAGCGACAGCGACGGCCCACCCGATCCAGGGGCTGGTGAAGTACCACGGGATACGCGACCCCGAACTCCGGACGCCGTATCACGACTCGATCAGCCTCTGTACCGCGCCGAGTAACTCCACGACGACGGTCGCCTTCGAACCCGAGCGTCCCGAGGATGAGTACGTCATCGACGGCGAACGCATCGACGGGCGCGGAGCCGAGCGCATCCGGACGGTCGTCGATCACGTCCGTGATCGGGCCGATCTCGACAAGCGCGTCCGCGTCGCAAGTGAGAACAACTTCCCGTCGAACGTCGGCTTTGGCTCCTCGGCGTCGGGATTCGCGGCGCTGGCGATGGCCCTCGTCGAGGCAGCCGGGCTGGACCTCTCACGCCCGGAGATCTCGACGATTGCCCGACGTGGCTCGACCTCGGCGGCGCGGGCGGTCACGGGCGGCTTTTCGGACCTGCGGGCGGGCAGTAACGACGCCGACTGCCGTTCGAAGCGACTCGACGTCCCCTTCGAGGATGACGTTCGGATCGTCGGCGCGGTGATCCCTGCTTACAAGGAAACCGAGGAAGCCCATGCGGAGGCCGAAGACAGCCACATGTTCGAGGGCCGACTCGCCCACGTCCACGAACAGTTGGCGGACACGCGCGACGCGCTCGGGACGGGCGACTTCGAGCGGACCTTCGAGATCGCCGAACACGACACGCTCTCGCTGGCGGCGACGACGATGACCGGCCCCAGCGGCTGGGTCTACTGGCAACCCGAGAGCCTCGAAGTCTTCGAGACGGTTCGGGACCTTCGCGACGACGGGGTTCCCGTCTACTTCTCCGGCGATACCGGCGCGAGCATCTACGTCAACACCACGGCCGAGTACGTCGACCGCGTCGAATCGGCGATCGAAGCACTCGGGATCGAGACGCTCACCTGGCACGTTGGTGGGCCCGCCCGCGTCCGCGATCCCGACGAAGCACTGTTCTAGGCCATTTTCGGCCCGTCCGTGCCTTTAGGCTGTTGGCGCACTAACGGAACGTATGCGCGTCGCTATCTTCGGAGCGGGATACGCCGGGCTGGGTGTCGCTCGACGGCTGGAACGATCATTACCCGACGACGTCGAGTTGATCGTCGTCGACGAGTCGGGCGAACACGTCGTCCGCCACCTGCTTCACCGGGGCATTCGCTACCCGGACGAACTTGCACACATTCGGCTTCCGCTGGGACTCGTCCTTGAGCGCGCCACGATCAGAGAAGCCCGCGTCGAGGCCCTCGATCATACCGCGGGCGTCGCCACCCTGACCGACGGTGAGACACTGTCCTACGACTTCGGGGTTGTCACGCTCGGTGGCGATCCGGAGTTCTTCGGGCTGGAGGATGTCGCCGAGTACGCCACGCCGCTGCACCGACCGGCCGATGTCGACACGATCCGGGATGACTTTGAGGCCGTCCTTGCAGACGGTGGCCGCGTCGTCGTCGGTGGCGGTGGACTCACCGGCATCCAGACGGCGGGCGAACTCGCGGCGCTCGCCCGTGAGCGCGACGCGAGCGAGACGGTCGCGGTCACACTCGTCGAGCAGGCCGACGCGGTACCCCCGGGGTTCGACGACCGCCTGCAGGACGCCGTCGGGGATGCACTCGAATCGGCCGGCGTGGAATGCCACACGTCGACGACGATCACCGGTGCCACCGACGATGCGGTTACAGTCGCCGATGGCGACCCGATCCGGTACGATCAGTTCGTCTGGGCCGGCGGCATCCGGGGGCCAGCGGCCCAGGACGGCGACCGACCGACGGTGCCGGCGACGCTTCGACTGGGGCCGAACGCGTTCGCACTCGGTGACGCCGCAGACGTCGTCGACGCCGACGGGACACGCGTGCCGCCGACGGCTCATGCGGCGATCCGCCAGGCCGGTGTCGCGGCGACGAACGTCGCTCGCGTGGTCGAGCATCGCCTGGCACCCGGCGGGTTCGAGCCGCGGCTTGAACGATATAACGACGATGAAATGGGGTGGCTCGTTAGCGTCGGCGACGACGCGGTTGCCAGAGTCGGGCCGACGATCCTCTCAGGGGCCCCAGCAAACGCAGTCAAAACGACCGTCGGGGCAGGGTATTTGACAAGTATCGGTGCCGTCGAAGACGCCGTCGCACACGTTCAGGATGCAGTCGCACACGAATCTGCGCGCGACGTTACTCCTCAGTGACGTCCAGGGCGAGCTCCGGCGTCGTCCAGATGACGAATTCGTCCCCTCGCTCGATGACTCCGTTGATGTACGGTTTCTCGACAGGGGGTTCCTTGACGTCTGACTCCGCGATAAGCGACACCTGGTCGACGGCGTCGACGAGCCACCCGATCTCTCCGTGATCTTCGAACGTATCGGCGTCGAAGACGATGATGAGTTGGTCATCGGCGTTCGTCTCGATGTCGGCCGCGATCTTCGGATCGAGAATCGTCGTGATCTGGCCCCGCAGGTCCACGACGCCATTGACGTACTCCGGGGTGTTGGGAACCCGCGTGACGGTCTCCTCTCTGACGATCTCTTCGACGTATTCGATGTCGAGACAGTAGCGCTCCTCGCCCAGCCGGAACTCCAGGACGCGTGTCTCGGCTTCGGTCGTCTCTTCGACGTCGGCTCCGGCGATGGTTGCACCCGCCGGCGCTGCCGCGTTGTCCCCGGCTTCTGCGTCCATCTCGCCGGCTTCGTCGCTGCCTGATTCGATGTCGGAGAGGTCGTCAGTCTCGAATTCCGCCGCCGCCTGGGCCGCCGCCTGCGCTGCTGAGAGGGCATCGTCCGCCTCGTCACTGTCCGTCCCGGCCGGGTTCGATTCTCCCGCCGGTGGCGCTTCGTCTGTGTCCCCGTCCGGCGGAGTCTCGGCGTCGTCGCTCGCAGCGGCGTCGGTTGTCGTCGCCGGGTCGTCCGTCATCTCACCCCGCTCGTCCGGTTCGGCCGGGCTCTCGGCGGCTGCTCCGCCAGTGGCTCCGCTCTCCCCTTCGGAGTCCGGCACAGAGTCTGCTTCCGCGGGGGAATCGCCTGTTTCAGTCTCGGCGGGTTCATCAGCGCTCGTCTGTTCCGCGCTGGCGTCGGTTTCGTCGTCCGCCGTGTCCTCGGGCGCATCGTTAGCCTGTCCACCACGGCGACCCTGTCGCAGTTGCTTGATACGCTCCGCCCTGTCCATTCGATCGTCTTCGTCACTCATGCTGGCACCTCGGCGGCTTCGATCCCGTACTGTGTTTCGATCCCTTCGGCGATGTCGAGAAAGACCGATTCCATGTCTACCGATTGCTCGTAGGCGAAGATAGATGTGCCGGCCGAGAACGCCCGCTGGAGGGCGACCCGCTTGCGGACCTCCCAGATCGGATAGTCCTCGAACACCGTCTCGAGCCATTCGAGCATGGCCGTGTCTTCGTTGGTCTGCTCGACGCGGTTGGCGACGACGCCCACCGTATCGACGTCGATGTCGACCTGGGATTCAAGCGCGGCGATCTGATCGACGAGGAGTTCGATGGCCCGCTCGGAACTCGCCTCAGTCAACGCCGGCACGAGCACGCTCCTGGCTGCGTAGATCGCCGTATCGGTTAGTTTCCCGTAAAACGGCGGCGAGTCGATGATAATGACGTCGTATTCCGGCTTGACTGTCGACAGCGCCAGATCAAGCAGTTCCAGTGCGTGATCGCCGGGCACCGTCTCGGGTGTTACGTTGATCGCGAGCGACGATAGCGCCGCCGGGTCGATATCGACTGTCGGATCGGTGTTCGCCCACGCCATGAGGTCGGCGATCGTCAGTTCGTGTTCGGCCTGGAGGAGATCGACGCTGCTGGGAACGACGTCCATCTCCTCGTGTTCGACGATCAGGTCATCGATGGACGATCGCATCTCTCGGTCGGTCAGGACGTCGAACAGCGTCGGCGGCTCGGCGTCATAGGAGTCGAGGAGGCCGAGTCCCTCGGTGGCGTTTCCCTGGGGATCCATGTCCACGAACAGAACGTCGTGGCCCCGCTCGTTGAGTGCTCCGGCGACGTTGATCGCGATCGTCGTCTTGCCCGTTCCGCCCTTCGCGTTGGTCACGCAAACAGTGGCGGGCCGGGCCGATGTGTCGCTGCTCATCGTCAGTTATCGGAACGCTCGGGTTCGATAGCTATAAAAATACGCTCGCGGGTATCAAATGCTGAAATCAGAATGGGCGCTGTCCCGCCTTCCTTCGAGTCTCTACTCCCCCGTGTCGCGGCGTTAGGGCCGTCTGACGCCCGTCACATCCCACTGCAAGATTTAACACTGAGTAGCGTAAATGATGGAGTATCAAAACCTATGTCGATCAACCCCCGGGATTACGACCTCGACGAACTCCGGAAGATGGCCCGCGAACGCGGCGGGGCCACGATTCCGGTCGGTGACGACGAGGAGGACGGATCCACGCCAGCCCCGGATTTGGACGCCGGCGGCCTGAGCGGTGACGTGCTCGGCGACGACGCGTATCGCTCCCAACTGTACCGCCAGTTGCTCCCACTGGAAAGTATGGCCGGCGGCGACCCTGAAAAGCCCTACTTGCGTTCCCTGCCCGAAACGTACGCGGGCGAACTCATCGTCTTCGAGTGGCTATCCTACCTGCTCGAAAAAGCCGGGTTCCGTGGCGCAAACGAGGCCATCGACTACTACGTCGAGGTCAACTGGATCACCGACGATGTCGGCGACGACCTCGATGACTACCTGCTCGGCCTCGACGAGCGTTCGGCCGACGGCGATCTGACCATCGACGACCATCTGTTGAGTCTGGTCCACATCGGCAAGCTGGCGTCGATGCAATGATCTGACGCGGTCCGTCCCGGGTCTCTGTTGTCCGTCTCTTCGTTCTTGTGGCTGTTTCCTTCGGAGCTGAGAGCTCCTCAGCAGATGACGAAGCGTTCTTGCGCTGGCCCGTCAGTCATCAGCCGGGCTCTCGGCACCGGAGCCGTCGAGGCGGCGGATGCGACGCGATAGCGCGTCGTGGTCGACGGTGGACGTCGAGAGTTGCGCGGCAACGAGCGCCAGCAGCGTCGAGAGGATGAACGCGCCGGCAAAGGACGTGAGATAGAGCCCATCGGCGGCTGGGAAGCACTTACGTCATTCGCGGCTTCACCACTCCAGCCCGCCTACGCCGCATACACGCGGAGCAGGCGGCGCAGTTCACGCAGCCGGAACTCTTTCTCTAACCGGTGGAACGAACTGTAGTCCGGTGCCTCGTCAAGAGCAAACACGGCAAGAGCACCGGGCATTTCGTTGAGGGAGTCTTCAGTCTCGCGGTGACTCTTTTCAAGTTCGACGTGGTACAGAATCGGCACTCTGCACCCACTTGGCGTACCGCCCGCGCCCTCCGGCGCGGCGGGTACCTCCGGTTCGTCAACGTAGTGGGTGACTCTCTTATTCCAGCGCCTTCCATCGGGCCAATCGATCACTCCGAACACAGTCCTCAGCTTGCATTCTAGTTTCTGATGGTTGTATTTGATTTCGATAGTGGGATATAGAAAGATATAAATTTATTGCGAATCATCATCAGGATATCTGTCCGATAAGAGTGACATGATTGGTCGCCGTAAAGTGCTAAAAACGTCTGGAAAACTCCTTGCCGGAGGCGCCGTTCTCGGGACGGCGACCTCTCCAGTGAGTGCTGGTGGTGATGATCTTCATCTCGCCGAGGATTTCGAAAAGGTTCTTCATTTGTATATTGATGAGACGCATGAAGGCGCGGTTATTGACGGAATATCGGAAGTTTATCAGCCAAAGTCAGGAACCGGTCTCGATCCGGAGTATTACCGAGTCGTGCATGTTGTCCTCGACCTCAATGCTGCGGGGTTAAATCATAATAAGGCAAGAATTCAGATAAAAGGAAAGAATGGCGCAACTATAGCCATGCTGAATAATAGAGCAGCGGTTGTTCCAAGCGGTTCTATCGGTAGCCAAAGCTATTTCATCAGTCTCGGGGCCGGAGTATCCGCTGACAGTTTAAGCGTTACGGCTTCTCAAACTATGGCCAGAAGTGATCTGCACATTAGAAATAAGACAAAACCTGAGCAGGAGCTGTGTGATATTCGGTATGATTTTGGAGGAGATATACCCAGTGACTACGTTGCCATTGACGCAACGGCTGTCTTTTACGCTAACACACTAGATATAGCGGAGGAATTCGTCGAAGTTGACTGGATGGTTGATTTAAAAGACAAAAGCCATTGCGAAATCGAACCTAGGACGAATTGCTATTATGATAAAAATATCCTAGAAGGCACCAAATCCCACCATTACTTCAATCACTAAATTGCGTGTTGAATTACTAAATATCGCCAAGATAGATCGTTAAACCGAATGCGTTGATGCGTGAGGACTTTGTTGCCAACGTCAAACCTATCGCTTCACAGAAAAACCTGTACTAGTCGGTCAAATAATCACTGGTGGGTAAGACAAATCCACCCCGTCGGAAGTGGACAGCGGATTCGCTAACTATGTCCTCGTTTCTTTGCCTCAATTTCGCATCTATCGGTAGTTATCAAATAAGTTTATTTATACGAACACGAAGGATCTGAGCGAGCTACCGGCTGTTTCTGCAGCGGCGTGACTAAAACAGCTTTGAGAACGAATATTTGCGCTTTTACCTATCTAAAGATACATTTGAAGTTGTCCGAAACTGCCTAATCTTGGGTGGCGTCGCTCACACAGACCTTTCCTCATCTCGCCAGGCGGCGTCCCAGAAGCGATACTCGTAGCGCGCCGAGGTCTCGAACAGCTCCCGATAGCGCTCCCGGTCCTCGGGGGTCGATTCGGCAGCGACCATGTCCATCAGGTCCAGACACCACTGGGTGAGTTCCGTGAACTCCTCGCCGGCGTAGGTTTTGATTCACTCGGCGTAACGCTCGTCGTCGGGACGGCCCTGGGCGTCAAGCCGCGTTGCGGTCTCGTTGAAGCCCCACAGGGCAACAGCGCAGCTACCGTGTCTCCAAACGTCCCGATAGCGGCCGTCCGCACAAGGAAGTCCGTATGCCCCTGGACCGTCGGCGGCTCGGTCGCTTCGAGTTCCGCCTCGCTGATCCCGAAATCGGCGGCGTACTCGCGGTGGAGATCCATCTTGGTGTTAATTGTCGCGTCGAGCAGTTCGGCGAAGCGCCCCATCTGAGCGAGCGACGAACCCTCTTGCGCTGGCCCGTCAGTCATCAGCCGGGCTCTCGGCACCGGAGCCGTCGAGGCGGCGGATGCGACGCGATAGCGCGTCGTGGTCGACGGTCGACGTCGAGAGTTGGGCGGCAACGAGCGCCAGGAGCGTCGAGAGGATGAACGCGCCGGCAAAGGACGTGAGATAGAGGTCATCAGCCACTGGCAGGTTGGCTCCCACGATCGGGATTGCCGTGATGTACTCGCGAAGATCCGGGAAGTACGCCAGGCCGAAAGCGAGTCCGGCGAGGCTGCTGAGGAGCGCGCCGGTTCCGGTCAGTCGGCGCGAGTAGAGGCCATACAGGAGCGGGAACGCGACGGCGGCTCCGAGCAGATCCGCGAGGAAGAACAGCCGGAGGACGCTCCTGGCCCGCAGGCTGACGTAGATGGCTGCCACGGCGATGACGACGGTAAATGCCCGTGCACCAAGCGCGAGCGTCCGGTCGTCCGGATCGTCGATCAGGCGCGGCAGGTCAGCGGTCACGAGGCTCGAAAGGGCGTTGAACAGCGTGTCGACGGAACTCATCACGAGCAGCAGCGCCAGGAGGACCACGGCCAGGACGAGCCACTCGGGGAAGGCCTCGTTCAGCAACAGGAAAAACGAGAGGTCCGCGTTGTACCCCTCGCCGGCGGTCACGACGTTCGCGTGCCCGGCGGCGACGACGCCGAAGAAGGCCGCGCCGAGGACGATCAGGCCGTTTGCGAGGGACGCTCGCAGGAAGCTCCGCTCGACGGTTTCACTGTCGCTGCCGGCGTAGATACGTTGCCACCAGGTCTGGTTGATCAACTCCGCGCCGAGGATCGCAAACGAGAGCGCGAGGCCGAACTGTAACCCTGGCCAGAAGCCCGGATCCAGCAGCGTCGGGTTGGTGGCGACGATCCCATCGTAGACGGCACCGGGACCGCCCAGGGCGAACACCGCACCGGCCGCGGCGATGACGAGCAACGGCATGACGATGATCGCCTGGAGGGTGTCAGTGAAGATACTCGCCCGGAGGCCGCCATAGCCCGTATACAGCAGGACGAACCCGCCGACCAGGACGGCGGTCTGCCACTGCGGCACGTCGGCGACCATCGCGAGCGCCCGGGAGATGCCCGTCAGTTCGGCGGCGAGGAACACGAACATGTACAGCCCACTCACGGCGAGGACGAAGGCGTACATCGACGCCCCGTATCTGGCGTGGGCGTACTCCGTCAGCGAGTGGCCGTCAGGGATGACCGCCCGGACGCGGGGACCGATCTTTGCGTAAGCGAGCATTGGCAGGGCTTCGCCGATCGCGTAGCCCACGACCGCGGCGATCCCGAAACTCGCACCGGCCTCGGGGGCCGACAGCAGAATCCAGACGCCCATCACCGAGGCGACGAGCGTCGCCGTCATCCGTTTCTCGCCGACCGAATCGCGGGCCGTGATCAGATCCTCGACCGAGCCGACGCGACCCCGGGAGTGCAACAGGCCGAGCCCGGAAAACGCGACCAGTGTCAGGACGGTGAGTCCGAGGGCGACGCCAGTGCTCACCATGGATCCTCACCTCCGGCGTCGGTGTCCTGGCTGCCGTAGGCCGTCTCGAAGAACGCCCGCTCCAGTTCGACCGTCCGCCGGAAGAGTCGGTCGAGCCGTGCCCGGCGTCGGGGTGAGGCGGCCGCACCTTCCCGGTCGAGTTCCTCGCGCAACCACCCGACGAACGACCGGAATCCGTCGTTGGCATGGAGGTCGATCCACTCCCGCAGATAGAACGCGTCCGGGTCGGCGTCGGCCCGCGGGTCGGCCCAGGACAGGTAGACCCATTCGGCGGGGACCAGGACGGCCAGCGTCTCGGCGTAGCCACCCTCCCGGGCCGCCCGCCCGAGCAGATCCTCGAAGGCCCGGGTGGTCGCGGTCGGCTCGGGGTTGGCATATGTCGACTCCGGAACGTCCAGTGCCGCAAACGAGCGCTCGAAGTAGTCGTTCTCGTCGTCAGTCAGGACGGCGAGAAACTCGACGAGGCGCGAGCGGGCGGCCATGTCCGGCGCGTCCCCGACTGCGTGGCCGAACGTGCCGACGAGCGCATCGAGGAAGGCGTAGTCCTGCATGAGGTACCGACGGAAGACGGCGTCGTCGATCGTGCCCGCGGCGAGTTCCTCGACGAACCGGTGGTCGACGGCCGCCGACCAGTCGGGCTCCGCGCGAGCCCGGAGCCACTCGGTGAATCGCGCGTCGCCACGATCGGCGGCATAGGACTCGAAGCTGTCCGGGACTGCCTGCGTGGGGGTGGCGTCGCTCATATCGACCACGCCTCCTGCCGCCAGGCGGCGTCCCAGAAGCGATACTCGTAGCGCGCCGAGGTCTCGAACAGCTCCCGATAGCGTTCCCGGTCCTCGGCACTCGATTCAGCGGCGACGGCGTCCATCAGGTCCAGACACCACTCGGTGAGTTCAGTGAACTCCTCGCCGGCGTAGGTGTCGATCCACTCGGCGTATCGCTCCTCAGCCGGCCGGCCCTGGGCGTCCAGTCGCCTTGCAGTCTCGTTGAAGCCCCACATACAGGGCAACAGCGCGGCCACGGTGTCGCCGAACGTCCCGACGGCGGCCGTCCGCACCAGAAAGTCCGTGTACCCCTGCGTGGTCGGCGATGGCTCGGTCGCTTCGAGTTCCGCCTCGCTGATCCCGAACTCGGCGGCGTACTCGCGGTGGAGATCCATCTCGGTGTTGATCGTCGCGTCGAGCAACTCGGCGAAGCGCCCCATCCGGGCGAGTGACGGTGCTTTCCCGGCCCCAAGCGCGAACACGCGCCCGTACTCGATCAGGTAGACGTAGTCCTGGCGGACCCAGTGTTTGAAGGGCTCGGGATCCAGCGTCCCCTCGCCCAGCTGGGCCACCATGGGATGGTCGACGATGGCGTCCCAGTACTGCTCGGCAGTCGGTTCCAGATCGTCGGTGAAGCTCATAGATGATGCGTGGAACTCGATCGGCTTATAACTCACTAATACTACCAAATTATACAACGAAACGAGGGTTTTCGGAGTTCCGGCCTGCCAGCATAGACACGGAGATCAGATCAAAAGCGACGGGAACGGGGAGATCTGTGACACGCCTTCGAGAATGAAAACCCACAGCCGTCGAAAATCTCCGAAAAGGAGTTCACAGGGGCTGGGAAAGCTGAGAAAGGCTAATATGGCGTAGCACGTCCAAACGACTAGTAGTCAGTAACGAGCGGGTCATCCGTCCGTCCAACAGCCTGGATGTGGACGGATCGGAACTGAAGGCCGTTTCAGGTCCCGTCTCGTGAGCAGTCACCGACCGATCCGGGTCGCTGTTCCCGTTGACAGGGCGGCGGCTGTGCGCTGTCCAGGGCGACACGGAGTCCAACAATGAACGACCGGACTGACGTAGCAGTCATCGGCGGCGGCGTCAGTGGTACAGCTATCGCTCGCGAACTTTCCCGGTACGAACTCGATGTCACGTTGCTCGAAGCAGCGCCGGACGTCTGTACCGGGACGAGCAAGGCCAACACGGCCCTGCTACACGCCGGCTTCAACGCGAACCCGGACAAGCAGAAAGGACGGCTCAACGTCAGAGGGAACGAACTCTATCACGAGCGGATCCAGCACGAACTCGACGTCCCGATCGAGTGGCGCGGCGCGCTCGTGGTGGCAACCGAGGAAGCCGAGCGGCCGAAACTCGAATCCCTGTTGGAACGGGGGCGTGAGAACGGCATCGAGGACCTCGAAATCGTCGATGGCGAGCGCCTCCACGAACTGGAACCGCACCTCACCGACGACGCTATCGCCGCCCTCTGGGCCCCGACGGCCGGGATCGTCAATCCCTTCGAGCTCACGGTCGGGTTCGCCAACAACGCCGTCAGCAACGGCGCGACGGTCGAACTGAACGCCGAGGTGACGGACATCGAGGAGGCCAGCGGGGCGTTCCGGGTTCAGACAGCGCGGGGCGACATCGAGGCCAGCATCGTCGTCAACGCGGCCGGGTTGTACGCCGATGTCATCTCGGAGATGGTCGGCGTTGACGACTTCGAGATCACGCCACGGCGCGGCGAGTACTATCTCTACGATAAGGAGACGGACGTCGACGTCCAGCGGACCGTCTTCCCTGTCCCCTCCGAGGTCAGCAAAGGGATCGTCGTCACCCCGACCGATGAGGGCAACGTGATGATCGGCCCGAACGCCGAGGAGGTCGATGACGTGACCGAGAAGGCCACGACTCGCGAGGGACTCGACGAGGTTCTTGCGGGAGCCCAGGAGACCGTCCCGGACCTCTCGAAAGACGACGTCATCCGGGAGTTTGCGGGGCTTCGGCCGGCGATCAAAGAAACCGGCGACTTCCGGATCCGGACCGAACGCCGTGACCCCGGGTTCGTCAACGTCGCCGGGATCCAGTCGCCGGGCCTCGCCTCGGCACCGGCAGTCGCCGAACTCGTCGTCGATCTCGTGGGCGACCTAGCAGGCGGGCTCACGGAGGACTCGACGTTCGATCCACAGTACTCACCGCCGCCGAAGACCCGACACATGAGTCACGCCGAGCGCGCGGCACTGATCGAGGAAGACCCAGCCTACGGACAGATCATCTGTCGGTGTGAGATGATCACCGAGGGTGAAATCCGGGACGCCATCAACGAACCGGTCGGCGCTCGGACGATCAACGCCGTCAAGCGACGGGTTCGCCCAGGGGCCGGTCGCTGTCAGGGTGGCTTTTGCCAACCTCGCGTCGTCGAGATCCTCGCCGAGGAACACGGCGTCGATGAAACTGACATCAAACTTGAAGGCGACGGCTCGGAAGTCCTGATCGGCGACACCAAAGAACTGCTGTTGGCCCAGGACAGTGAGGAGGTGCATGCCGATGACTGAAACCGAGGCTGAGGCTGAGGCAGAGCCCGCTGAATCGACCGAGTCGGCCGCCGCGGCCGAGAGTGCGATCCGACGCGAAGCACACGATCTGGTCGTCGTCGGTGGCGGCCCGGCCGGACTGGCCGCGGCCCAGGAAGCCTACGATCACGGGGTCGACGACATCGTCATTCTCGAACGGGACTTCGAACTCGGCGGCATCCTCCAGCAGTGCATCCACAACGGCTTCGGCCTGCACTACTTCGACGAGGAGTTGACGGGGCCCGAGTACGCCCAGGAGTTCATCGAGAACGTCGCCGAGCGCGGCGTCGACATCCGGCTGAACACGATGGTCCAGGAAGTGACCGACGGGAAGACCGTCTACGCTGTCAGCGAAGACGTAGGGCTGACCGAGATCGACGCCGAGGCTGTCGTCCTGGCGATGGGCTGTCGGGAACGGACGCGAGAGGCCCTGGACATTCCGGGAGACCGCCCGGCCGGCGTCTTCAGCGCCGGAACAGCCCAGCGCTACATCAACATGGAAGGGAAGATGCCCGGCGAGAAGGCAGTCATCCTCGGCTCGGGCGACATCGGTCTCATCATGGCTCGACGGATGTACCTCGAAGGGGCTGAGGTCCCGGCAGTCCTCGAAGTAATGCCGTACTCGGGCGGACTGACCCGCAACGTCGTCCAGTGTCTGGAGGACTTCGACATTCCACTACGAACGCAACAGACCATCACCGAGATCTACGGCGACGAACGCGTCGAGGGCGTTACCGTCCAGGAGGTCGACGACGACTTCGAGCCGATCCCCGGCACTGAGTACGACATCGAGTGTGACACCGTCCTGCTGTCTGTCGGGCTGATTCCCGAAAACGAACTCTCGGAGGGTGCCGGTGTGGATATGCACCCCGTCACTGGCGGGCCGGTCGTCGACGACGGTCGGGAGACCAGCGTCGAGGACATCTACGCCTGCGGGAACGTCCTCCACGTCCACGATCTGGTCGACTGGGTGACCGAGGAGAGCATGATCGCCGGCCGATCGGTCGCCAAACAGCTCAACGACGAGATCGACATCCGCGAGGAACCGATCGAGATCGAATCCACCGGCGCGGTGAGCTACGTCGTCCCGGAGCGGATCAGCAAATCCGACGCCGACCGCGAGGAACTTCCGTTGTATCTGCGGGTCTATGCGCCCATGAACGAGGTCTTCGTCACCGTCGAGAGCGGCGACGAGCAGTTGGCTCGCGAGTTCGAGCGCCGTGCGGAACCCGGCGAGATGATCACGGTCGATCTCGACGCCGAGGCGCTCGAAGACCTCCCGGAGAATCGTCTCGTGGTTGACGTCGTTCCAAAGGAGGAGATCTAGATGAGCCCTGAAACCGTCGAGATAACCTGTATCGCCTGCCCGGTCGGCTGTGACGTCTCCATCGAGGTCGAGGGTGGGGAGATTCAATCGATCGAGGGCTTCACCTGCCCCAGAGGCAAGGAATACGCCAAAGAGGAGTACCGGAACCCGACGCGGATCCTCCCGACGACGGCACGCGTCGCGGGTGGCGTCCTCCCACGAGTGCCCGTCAAATCCGCCGAGCCGATGCCCAAACCGGAGCTGGAAGCTGCCATGCGTGAGATCGCTGCCGTCGAAGTCCAGGCCCCGGTCGAACTCGGTGACGTGATCGTCGAAAACGTCTGTGACACCGATGTCGACATCGTCGCGACCCGCGACCTCCCGGCAGCCGACGAGGGGCCGAAAGCCGCCGACTGATCGGTGGGCCAGCCGAGACTGAGACCGCAACGACTTCCTCGGACGCGGCTCCCGTGGTGGCAGTTCCATCGCGTGGACCGTCACGTTCATTCTACCCGATCGAATATCCATCCCTATGCGCGTTCGAGACTGGCAGGACATCCTCGCGGACGTGGTCGAGAACGACCGAGATCCGGACGGATGGCGCGCCGTCGGCGGCGATCGCGCCGGCGGCATCGGTGAGGACCTCTATCTGGGCCACCCTTCCGTGGGTGTCTATCAGCTCAAGACCTACGCGAAAAACCCCTACGAGGTCCGGGGGGTCGGGGCGGAAGTCGCCCGCAGCCTCGACGACGAGATCGAGCCGCTGTTCCCCGAGAAGGGGGCCGGCCGCTTCGGCGTCCAGCAGCCGGTCGAGGACGAACGCGAGGCCAGAGAGAAGGCGAACCAACTGGAGGCAGTCGTTCAGGAACACGCCCAGGCATCGACCTCCCCTGATGCGTTGTTCGAGGACCTCATGGACGCCCTGGACAGCCCGGCCTACGGCCCGATAGAGTTCGACGCCTACGGCCGCCCCGACGCGATGGACGACCTCACGGAAACCTTCGAGGAGGCCGAGGAGTTACTCGACGCCGAACTGGAGGACCTGATCGACGAGAACGTGGGCCGCGGGTTCCAGTGAGTGATCGTTGGTCGAGTGAGTTTGTTCGGATGATCGTTGTGCGCTGAGGCGTTCTCAAGCGATACATAGAGCGATCATCCAGTTCCGGTTGGGGATCGATAGTATCTGTAGATTTGATAGTCAATTCGAGGAATATATGCGGTTGGAGTGAAAAATGATTCAGCATGTCGCCCAATCCAACGAGACGACAACTACTCGCGGCCGGTGGTCTCGGGGTCGCAGCCCTCGGTGGAGGTGCACTCGCCTATGCCGGTTCACGTGCATCGAACCAGGGCCCGACCGGGAGCGAGTCGCCCCTGCAATGGATCGGCGATGGCATGGATTCGGAAAGCGAGTCAGGGTCCCAGCCAAGCTTCTACTGCTGGTCGCAACCGCGGTATGAGTCCCGCAAAGCTGACCTCCCGGAGAGCGCAAAACAGGACTGGCAGGATGGATCGGCGTACCTTCCGAGCGATACGTTCCGCGAGGCTATTTCCGTGGAGACGGCTGTGTTTTCGAACTATTCGCCCGGTCGTGGCTTCGCGACGTCCGGCACCGTTGACGTGGATACGCTGGTAAACGCCGAATTTCCAGCGCGGGAAATCTTGCGGGGACGGGGGAACGATCCCGACGTCGCTTTCGAGAAACGAGAAACGCATCGTGGACTCGATGTCTATCGCCAGCAGTTCGTGTCTTCCGGCCTTTCCCGGGCGATCGCGGTAAACGATTCGACGTGTGTGGTTTCGAACCTTCACGAGGAATCCTCTAGGGCTGTTGACACCGTGAAATCGATCGCGGACAACTGGTTCGATGGCTCACAACGCCTCTCCGAGACGAGCGACGCATTCGATCGGTTTACCTCGTTGCTTGATCCCGGGTTCGTGGCCAACATTTCGATTGGAGAAGCCCACACCCCGAGGGGAACCACTATCGCTTTCGACGGTGACACTGCCGTCTCCAGAGAAGTCGTCTTGGAACCGAAGATTCAATCGAACATGTGTGAGGAGCGTACCGTAGAGCAAAAAATCGAGGGCGTTATGGATCAGCCGATGAGAAATCGATTCGATTCCGTCTCTAACGTGAACGTGGACATCTCCGACGGTGCCGGCGTGGTCGAACTCTCGATCCCGATCGAAGCAGTCGATCCCACCTGGGAAACTTTGGATTTCTACAGGCGAGGAGTTTTTGCCACATGTGTGGACTGAGTGGTGTCGATCGCGCTCCCCTGATCGAACATTGAGACGATCCCCGGCACAGCATCGTGGGACGGGTGGTCGATTTACATTGCTCCTTCCGTCTTGCTGTTCGATCACATAGGGGCAAGACAAGAGTCCACGGCGCTACCCGGGAGACGATCTCAGGGATCGACCCGATCGAGCCACCGGGTGGGCGTATCGAGTTCGTCGTCGGTAGGGAGATTCCCTGGTTGCTCCCAGACGGCGTGAGCGCCATCGATCCCTCTCTCGGCCGCGACGGCCTCGAAGAAGGCCTTCCCGCGCTCGTATTGCTGGCGCTTCAGGCCCAGCCCGAGCAGTCGCTGGATGAGCCCGGCGACTGGCCCACGGTTGTTCCGCCGGCGGTCGAGTGCGTCCCGGAGGTCCTGGTAGGGCCGATCGAACGCGTCGTCCATCACGAGTTCGGCGTACCCCTCGACGGCCGTCATCGCCGTGTTGAGTTCGGCGAAGGCGTCGCGATCTATCTGGCCGTCGGCGAGGTCCCCGACAGTTTCCTCGACGCGGGTTTCGAGATACGACGACAGCCACGGCGCGGCCCCGAACTCCGCGGCGTGGGTCACTTCGTGGAACGCGATCCAGCGCCGAAACCGGGCGAGTGGGACGTTCAGTTGGTCGGCGATTTCGACGATGTTGGGGTGGACGAAGTACAGTTCGTGGGGGTCCTCACCGAGCAAGACGGGGTCGTACTGCCCGAGGACGTTCCGTCCGAGAAAGCCGAGCATGACCGCCATCGTCGTGGTGTTTATTGTGCGGGCGATGCCCGGAATCTCGTCCGCACGGGCCTCGATCGGCCCCATCACTCGCTCGAAGGTCCCGATGTTCGCCTCGATCCAGTGGTTGCGGTTCAGGATCGTGACCGACTCGGGTAACTCGAAGGCAGCGTTCGTTGCGTCAGTGACCGCGTCTCTGGCTGCCCGAACGTCGGCCGCGTAGGCCTCTTCTTCGGCCGCCGTCAGAGATACCGACCCGGGATCAGTCGCGGCTGTCGCCGCGGCAGCGGCCGCCTCCCAGTCGATCGGGCCCGTTCCTGATGCCGCTGTGACTGCACGGAATCCGTCGAGGAGACTCATACTGTCGGTAACCCGTCGCCGAAGATAGGGCTTCCCCCTTGGGCAGCCGTCGTAACGGTTATAGCCCGTTGCCGGCAATATTGGCCTGTTGTACGATGGCATTACATCGACGTCGTCTACTCGGGATTCTAGGGGTGGCGCTCGGGTCGGGGCTGAGTGGGTGTCTCGACGCGTCGGGAGAGGACGAATCGACGGGCACCGACAGAGACCATCGGACGACCGTCACGATTCGCGACGGGGCGTTTTCCCCGCGTTCGTGGGAGGCAGCTGCGGGCCACGAAGTGACCGTCGTCTTCGAGAACCACGACGACCGGGAACACAGTTTGCGGGGGGACTTCGGCGACTTCGAGGTTCGCGTGCCGGCGGGCGAGACCGTCAGCCGGACGGTGACTGTGCCGGAGAAACCGGGCGACTATGCGATCGAGTGCAACGGGACCATGGGCGCGTTCGAACTCGAAGCCGTGCCCGCGGATATGCTGGGTGGCTGTAGCCTCGACGAGTCCAATGAGTGAACTCGCCCTCGCGCTGGTGGCGGGCGTCGGATTCGGCGTCTTCTTTCAGAAGGGGCGGCTCTGCTATGCGAGCGCGCTCTCGGACTTCTTTCTGTTTCGATCGTCTCGGGTCGGCGGCGGCATCCTGCTCGCCACGCTGCTGACGACACTCTCCTGGAGTGGTGCGTATCTTTTGGGCGGCAAAGCCGGTTTCTGGCTCCCCTCGTGGGGGTTCTCTGGGCTGATCGGCGGCGCTATCTTCGGCGTCGGGATGATCCTTGCGGGTGCCTGCCTGACGAGCACGCTCTGGCGCGTCGCCAGCGGCAGCGGCCAGTACGCGCTCGTGCTGGTGGGCATCCTCGTGGGATTCTTCCTCACCGGACTGGCCCACCCTTGGCTCGCGGAGTTCTATTTCACGCCGCTGTGGCTCGGAACTGGCGGGACTGCCTTCGCCGCTCCCGTCCCCGCACCGCTCGTGGCGGTCGCATTCGTCGGCGTCGTCGTCCTCGCGTACGCTGGGGTCGCTGGATCGACGACGCGCCGATTCGACGGGTCGATCGACGAAGACGAGGGGCGGATCGACGGGTTTCGCGAATCCGTACGCGTTGGATTGGCGGGCCTCGTTGCAGGCGCGCGCCAGTACGTCGGTGCGCGAGCTTCGGGGATCGATCTCGGCCGTGCGCTTCGCCGACCATGGGATCCCCGGACCTGCGGGATCGGGATCGCGCTCACGGCGACACTCTGGATCGGCGTGTCGAGCGTCTGGACCGTTTCGGGCCCACTCGAGGACTGGGTCGCGTTCGGGTTCGTGGCGATCAGTACCGACCTGCTGGAAACTGTCCCCGGCTTCGACGCCGCATACTCCGGCAGCATCTCGCCGGGGATGGGCGTCATTGCCGGATTTCTCCTCGGTGCCTTTCTCGCGGCACTCGCCGGTGGCGACTTCGAGTTCACACCGCCGTCGCGCTCGGCTGGCGTCACGCCCGTCGCTGGCGGCGTCCTGATGGGCGTCGGTGCAACCCTCGCCCCCGGCTGTAACGTGACGAACCTCTACACCGGCGTGGCATCACTGAGCATCCACGGGATCGTCGCCGGAACCGGCATCGTCCTCGGTGCGTACGCCAGTACCCGATTGCTTTTTCGTGCCCGGGGATAGCACGGCTGTTCGCCCGGTCCTCACAAGTCAGGCTTCGATTTCGATATCTTCGCCGTCGCCGGCAAGCAGTTTTCGGGCAAGAGCAATCCCGATGGCCAGGACGGCAAGTCCCAGGAGTGGAATGCCGAGGCCCGCGCCACCTGACTCGTCGTTTTCGTCCGTCCCGTTCAGTTCACCGCGGTTACTACCTCCCTCGTACTCGCTTCCGGCGGGGATCGACCCGTCCTCGAAATGTAGTTCCATGAACGTGAACTCGTCCATACAGGGGGCTCGACGAGTACTCCCAAAGAAGTTCCGCCGGGCAGGCGAGGTTTTCTTGGTGGGGCCACCCCGAATGGTCGCATGGACGACCCACAGCGGGACTTTCTCGAATCGCTCCTCGACACTGCCAGCCCATCGGGCTTCGAAACGCCCGGCCAGCGCGTCTGGATCGAGTACGTCTCACAGTTCGCCGACAAAGTCAGGACTGATGACTACGGCAACGCCGTCGCGGTCCACGAGGGCGACGGGGATCGCGAGATCGCGATCGCCGGCCACGGTGACGAGATCGGCTTCATGGTCCGGGACATCACCGACGATGGGTTCCTCCAGTTGTCCCGGATCGGCGGGTCGGATCGGACGGTCACTCGCGGCCAGCACGTCACTGTTCACACCGATGCGGGACCTGTCTCCGGCGTGGTCGGCCAGACGGCGATCCACCTGCGTGATCGCGAGGACGACAGTATCGACGACGTGGCCGAACAACACGTCGACATCGGCGTCGCCGACGGCGAGTCCGCTCGCGAGCGCGTCGAGATCGGCGATCCAGTGACATTTGCCTCGGGCCTCGAGTCGCTCGCGGGGACGCGGCTGTCGGCCCGCGGCATGGACAACCGCGTGGGGATCTGGACGGCTGCCGAAGCGCTGCGAACGGCAAGCGACGCCGACGCCTCGGCGACGGTCTACGCCGTCAGCACCGTCCAGGAGGAACTCGGACTCCAGGGCGCGAAGATGGTCGGGTTCGATCTCGATCCCGACGCCGTGGTGGCGGTGGACGTCACGCACGCGACTGATACGCCGGACGTGCCGGGGAAACGATCCAACGGCGTCGAACTCGGTGCCGGACCGGTTGTCGCGCGTGGCAGTGCGAACCACCCGCGACTCGTCGACGCACTCCGCTCTGTGGCTGACGAGGAGGGTCTCGACGTCCAGCTCGAAGCGACGGGCATCCGGACCGGCACTGATGCGGACGCCTTCTACACCCAGCGTGGGGGCGTCCCATCGGTGAACCTGGGGCTGCCGAACCGCTACATGCACACGCCCGTCGAAGTGATCGACACGGCGGATCTGACGAACGCGGCCACGCTGCTCGGTTCCTTCGCCGTCGCCGCCGAGTCGCTTGCGCCCTTCGGCGTCGAATTCGACACCGAGTCGCGGGCCTAGTCACCGGCAACAGGTCGTTTCGAAAGCCGATACGTTTATCAAGCCATCGCTGTCTCGTATCCGTATGAGTGATCAACCACGTGACGTTCTCGAAGAGACTGTCGGGTCGACGGTTACGGTCGATCTGAAAGGCGGCGAGGTTCTGGAAGGGGAACTTACTGGGTACGACCAGCACCTGAATCTGGTGCTGTCGGCGGGCGAAGACACAACGATTATACGCGGCGACAACGTCGTATCGATACACCTATGACCGGGAAAGGAACTCCGAGCCAGGGCAAGAAGAACAAGACGACACACGTCAAGTGTCGGCGGTGTGGCGAGAAGTCCTATCACGTCACGAAAGGCGTCTGTGCGTCGTGTGGATTCGGCAAATCCGCCAAGCGGCGTGACTATGCCTGGCAGGAGAAGGCCGGCGAATAACCCGATCGATGGACGAAAAGTGCGGTGTGGTCGGCATCTCGCTTGCGGATCGTGAGGCGGCTCGCCCGCTGTATTATTCGTTGTACGCACTCCAGCATCGCGGCCAGGAGTCGGCCGGGATCGTGACCCACGACGGCTTTCAACAGCACAGCCACATCGGGATGGGACTCGTCGGCGATGTGTTCGAACCCGACGACATCGATGGACTCGCCGGCTCAGTCGGGATCGGGCACGTCCGGTATCCGACCGCAGGCAGCGTCGATTCGAGTTGTGCCCAGCCCTTTACCGTCTCCTTCAAGAGCGGGTCGCTCGCGTTGAGTCACAACGGTAACCTCGTCAACGCCGACGACGTGCGGGACGAACTCGCGAATCTCGGCCACGCCTTCACCTCGGACGGCGACACGGAGGTCATCGCCCACGATCTCGCCCGGAACCTGCTCGAAGCCGACCTCGTCAGAGCAGTCAAACGGACGATGCGGCGAATCCACGGCTCGTATTCACTGACGATCACCCACGACGACACCGTCCTCGGCGTTCGTGATCCACAGGGCAATCGGCCGTTGTGTATCGGGGAACTCGATGATGGCTACGTCCTCGCCTCGGAATCCTCGGCTGTCGACACTCTCGATGGTGAGGTCATCCGGGACGTTCAGCCGGGTGAACTGGTCGTGTTGCAGCCCGACGGCGAGGGGTACGACACCTATCAACTCGTCGAGAACGATCGGACGGCTCACTGCTTTTTCGAACACGTCTACTTCGCCCGTCCGGACTCCGAAATCGACGGACAACTCGTCTACGACACCCGCCGTGAACTCGGACAGAAGCTCTACGAGGAGTCGGGCATCGACACCGACGTCGTCCTGCCGGTGCCGGACTCGGGACGGGCGTTTGCCTCCGGCTACGCGGCGGCCGCCGAGGACGTCGAATTTGCCGAGGGTTTGATGAAAAACCGCTACGTCGGTCGGACGTTTATCATGCCGACGCAGGACGAGCGCGAACGCGCCGTCCGGTTGAAACTCAACCCGATCAAGAACACGATCGAGGGCAAAAGCGTCACGCTGATCGACGATTCGATCGTCCGCGGGACGACCTCGACGCAGTTGATCGACCTGTTGCGTGATGCCGGGGCCGAGGAGATCCACCTCCGGATCGGCTCACCGCCGATCGTCGCCCCCTGTTATATGGGGATCGACATGGCCAGCCGTGACGAGTTGATCGCCGGTGACCGTTCGGTCGAGGAGATCCGCGAGACGATCGGTGCCGACAGCCTCTCGTATCTCTCGATCGACGCCATCTCCGAGACGCTCGGGACGGATCGCGACGACCTCTGCCTGGGGTGTGTCACCGGCGAGTATCCCTACGACATCGACGGCGAGGCCACCGACCGGGAGATCGAACGACCGGTCATCGATGAGCCGAGTGTCGCTGACGATTGACCGTCCTTCGAGAACAGCGGTCAGTCTCGATGCTCGACCGATCGGTGGACTACCACGGAGCAACGTACAGCGCGACGTATACGACCAGGCCGAGCGTGAACGACACCGCCCAGAGCGTCGCGGCGATTCGGCCGACGCGTGGATGTGGAGTTTGGGGAAGCTCCCGGCGGTCGTACCCGTAGGCCAGTAATAACACGTAGTAGACGAGCGGCAGGCAGACGATCGCGAGCGTGACGTGGATCGCGAGGACGAGCAGATACACCGGTTCGAGCACTGATGGGCCGTCGAAGGTGGCCGTCCCTGCGACGGTAATTCGGTACAGGTAGCTGGCGAGAAACGCCACAAAGAGCCCGAACGCGGCCCCCATCCGTCGGCGGTGAGCGTCGATCGCACCCCGGTGGACCGCTCGAATGCCGGCCCCGATCGCGATGAGCGCGAGTGCGCTGAGTGCGGCGTTCAGGTGCGGGAGCGCGTCGACGGCGTCGGTTCGGGGGAGCCACGACGACGGCACCACTCCCCCAACGACGCCGAAGATCACTACCAGTGAGCTGATCGTGAGGACGGTCGTCACCGCCACTGTCCGCTCACGCACTATCGATTGCATACGTGTGACTGGCGAGGCGTTCCCAAAGGCCGTTACGATCGGCGAACTCCCCCCGCTCACCGCCAACCGGTCCGGTCGACGTGGTAATCCGACTGAATCCAGGCGTCGAAGTTCACCCGATCATAGATGATGTACAGCTGTTCGTCCGTGTGTTCGGCGTCTATTCGCGGTCGGTTCGTCCCCGACGAGTTTCCCGGTGACTCCATGCATATATCCCCCGATTTTGTATTGGTAACCCCGGTTTCCTATTCGTTCGATCCGATACACCTAGTCCTCTGAACACTATAATAAAAAACTATCGCCTGTTTCACGGGCAGCGTTATTTCCCGATCCGCTCGCGGGCCGCCGCCACGAGCAGCGGGAACGTGATCGTCGCGTCGGCGTATACCGAGGCGTTCCGGGCGGCCTTCTCCAGTTTTCCCCACGACCGCGCCTCGTCGAGCGTCGCCCCGGAGAGCCCGCCGGTCTGTGGTGGATCCATCGTCAACTGGACGGCGTAGTCGTAGGCGTCCGGACTGACCAGCATCGTCTGGAGGACGAAGTTCTTCGGGACGCCGCCGCCGACCACCAGTGCGCCGGCCTGATCCGCCTCGTAGGCGATGTCCGAGATGCCGGTCATGTCCGCCAGCGCGTCGAGCGTGAACTCGCTCGTCTGGCTGTACATCCAGGCCTGGAGTCCCAGCACGGAGTCCTGGACGGCGGGGCAGTAGATCGGGACATCGTTCTCGTAGGCTGCGGCGGCGATGCCGGCCCCCTCTTCGACGTTTTCGCGGTCGTTGACCGCGGCGTTGGCCCGGCCGAGTTCCTCGGTCAATCGTTGGATCGAAACGGCACCCTCCTCCTCCAGCGCCGGGAACACCTCCGCACGGAGGTGCTCCTCGAAGGTCGTGAAGAACTCCTGGGGCAGATAGACGTTGTAGATGCGATCGACGCCCTCGTCGCGCAGCTGCTCGTCGTGCTCGCGGGGCGTCGCGTCCTCGGCGACGGCCTCGCCGTGGTGGTGTTTGCCGCCGATCGCCTCGATGGTGTCGTGCGTGAGGTTCGCGCCCGTCGTCACCAGCGCGTCGACGTGGCCGTCCCGGATGAGGTCGGCGACGATCCGGCGCATCCCGGCGGGTACCATCGCACCGGCCAGTCCGAGGAAGTTCGTCACCTCGTCGTCGAGCATCTCGCTGTAGATGTCGACGGCCTCGTGGAGCGTACTCGCGCCGAAGCCCCCGTTGCCGTACTCGTCGGCGAGTTCGTCGACGGTCATGCCGGCTCGCACCTCGGCGTGGCCGATCGGATCGTGATGGAACGTCTCCCGGTGATCGTCCGCGTGGTCGTCAGTCATGCTCGACTCTCGGCGGGCGAGGCGCTTGAAGCGTACGATCGCGCCCTGAGTCAGAAGTGTCCCCCTCTACTCGGGCTGGCTTCGAACCAGCCCCGCTCCACAACAGTCCGAGCGATACGCCTCGTACTCTCGAACGAACGCACAATCGCGATATCGCCGGGCGACTTCCGTGCCACAATCGCCACACCGGAACAGCCACTCTGGGGTGGCGAACGTTCGACACCGCACGTCGGTCTCGACCTCCCGCGCCCGGCGCTTGAACGCCGCGCCGTGGTCGGTCGTCCCGTCGCGCTGGAACTGCTCGACGTGCAGCAGTTCGTGCCGGAGCGTCGACTCCCACTCTGCCCGCGAGAAGGCCTCGAAGGCCTCCCAGGAAAGCGAGACCGTACAGGGAAGCGGTCGCCCGTCGCTGTCCGGGACCCGGTTCCAGTCGATCGGCTCGCCGATCGTCGCGTCCGGCACTCGCGGTCGCTTGACCGCAGCCGCGCGTCGGCGCGCTCGCGTCGAAACGTCCCACTCGACGAGGTCGAGACGCACGTCCAGCAGCCACTCTCGACGCGCCTCACGGGCGTACTGCCGCGAGAAGGCGACCAGGTCGTCGTGGCTCTCGATCGCGTCGTATGCCAATCCCGCCATCGACGGCTGCTCGGGTGCGCTCCCTTTGAGAGATGCGATCCACTGCTCACGATACGGCCTGTCTCGATGGGACGGAAACAACGAAAACGGCGGGCGGATGGGCCGATCAGAACTCGTGGGTCCGGCGCTCGCTGACGTATTGGCCGTCGCCGCCGTCGTCCCAGACGAACCGGAAGTCGATCGTCGGTCCGTCGTCCGCCGTCTCGCGCGTGTGCACGTGGATGTCGTCGCCGTCCCGGTGATCCATCCGGTAGCCGACCCAGCTGTCGGTGCCGGGGTCAGTGAACTGGATGTCTGCCCAGTCTGCCGCGTTGGCGGGCTCGAAGGACCACTCGTGACGCTCCGCGTCGACCCGTGTCACCGTCGCTGACCAGCCGTCGCCCGCAGTACCTGCGTACTCACCGTCCCCACTCTCGCCACCGCCGTCGTCCTCGAGAGTGAACTCGACCCAGTTGACGTTGAACTCGCTGTCGTCCATCGACAGCCGCAGGACCTGCTCGCCGGCGGTGAGTTCGACGCCACTGATCGTCACCGTCGTCCAGGATTGCCAGCCACCCGTCGCCTCGAAGCTGACGGCCCCGGTCACGTCGCTGCCGCCGACCTCGGCGTGGAGTGTGCCGCCGCCGACCTGCGAGGCAACCCGGAAGTCCACGTCGTAGGTTCCGGCCTCCTCGACGTTGACAGTGTACTCAAGCCACTCGCCGTCGGCGATCCAGCCGACGTTGTACTCGCCGCCAGTGGCGTCACTGACTGTCTCAATATCGACGGACTCGCCAGTGCGGACGGCACCGCCCTGGTTGGTCTCGGTCGTGTCGTTGTAGGCCACGTCCTGGCCGCCTTCGTCGTACTCCTGGGCCTGGATTCGACCGGGGATCGCGTGGGGAGCGCCGCCGTAGGGCGACTGATCGGCCGGTTCCTCGCCGCCATTGTCGTCGCCATCGCCCGTGGTCGTCGCCATCGAATCGGCCGGCACGTCCAGCGTCGTGCCGTCGCTGAACGTCACCGTCGTCGCGGAGTCGTCGGCGTTGTAGGCGACGTAGGTCCGCTCGCTGCCGTCGTCGAAGACCGTATACAGCGGCGTGTCGGCGGTCACGGTCGGATCGGGCGATCCGAGTTCCCGGAGGGTGTACAGCCAGTAGCGCGTGTGTGCCGGCTCCTGGGCATCCTCCGGCGTGTAGCTGTCCGCGCGGGATTCGAAGCGGTCGATGGCGTCCTGGGGGTCCGAGAACGCGCGGTACATCCAGAGGATGTCCGGCCAGTAGGTGAACTCGCCACCTTTGAGCGCCGCGATCTGCTCGAAGTTCCGCTCGGCCAGTGTCTCGTCCCACCCCAGGTGCATCGAGAAGCCCGACAGCGGCAGCATGTTAATCCCGTAGACGGCCTCGCTGTCAGCCGTCCACCATGTCGAGTGTGCCGCGCCCATCCCCCAGACGATGCCGGCGAAGTTCGCCTCCCAGTCGTCCGGGAAGTGTTGTTGATCGCGGTCCATCCAGTACTCCTGGATCGCCCGGGCCTGCATCGCGTACAGCGCCATCCCGAGGTCTCTGATCTCCGTGTTGCCCGTGTATTCGCCCCACTCGATCATCGCCGCGTAGGCCATCATGGCCTCCGACGAGGATTCCTGGTTGTTCCCGAGGCCGAAGCTGCCCGAGCCGTGGGCCCAGGAGTGGCCCTCGTAAACGCTGAAATTCCGGTTGAACGGGTAGCGGTCGTCGGTCCGATCCGGATTGGCGTAGTCGCGGATCAGCTCCTCGACCATGCCGCCCCAGTTCGATCGCTCGGCCCAGGCCGGATCGTGCCGGGCGACGCGTGCCGCCGCCCAGACGTAGTGGCCGAAGTGGAAGTGGTGGTCGCTGAGGTCCGCGATCGACCCGTGACTTCCCGGGTATCCCTGGAGGGCCCCGACGGAATCGTCGTAGTAGAACGTCGCCTCGTCGCTGGGGGTGAACCACTCCTCGAGGCCGTCCTTGACCGTCTCCAGGAGCGCGTCCCGCTTGCCGGTCATCCCGACCTGATCGGCGACCGCGGCACACTTCGCCATCCGACTCGCGGTGTCCTTCCCGAAGCGGTAGGTGTCCTGGGTGATGCCGCCGTTGATCGACTCGCTCACCTCGTTCAGGCGCGTCTCCAGGCGCGCTCGATCATAACTCCCCTCATCCGGGAGGAACGGGAGCATGCCGTTCCACCCGTACTCGACCGAGAAGGAGTCACCGGTGAGGATTTGCATTTCGCCCCGTGCCGACGGATACGTGGCATCGAGCGTGGGCTCGGCGGCATACTTCCACTGGTGGGGAAAGAGGCCGGCAACTGTTCCCGATGTCGGGCTGTCCGGGAGCTCTTCGACCTCGAAGTTGAAGGTGGTCGTGATCGTCGCGTCGCTCTCGCTGTACTCCCACTCAAAGCGCGTGTCCCGGAGGACGTTGTACGCATAGTCCTCGTACGTCTCGAGGAAGCTACGGTCCGGCAGTACGGCGATCGAGCAGTACTCGGCTCCAGTCGTCATCGTCGTGGACCCGACGCCACCCCAGTCTGTGCCATCCGGGGCGTACAGCCCGTAGTCGTTGCCGTTGACCGTGAGCCCGACGACGTTTTGCTCGTGGGCCCAGACGTCGACGGCGGCACCGAACTCGATCTCGACCCCGCCGCTCGCGGGTTCGCAGTAGACGAACGGTGAGCCCTGTGCCATCGTGACCCGGAGGGCACTGCCGGTCCCCTCGCCGAAGACGGCACTGACCGACCAGTCGCCGTGATCGGAAAGCGCCAGGTCGGTGTAGCCGTCGCTGTCGGCGTGGCTGATCGTCATGTCCATGACGTCGTCGATCACCACGTCACCGACCTGGTCGGCACTGTCCCAGCTTGTCGTCCAGTCGGTCGGATGCCCTACCTGGAGGCCCGCTTGCTGGGTCTTGTACGCGAGCGGATGGGCGGCGATCGTGACGTCCTCTCCGGTGATCCCTTCGAGACCAATCACCGAGTACCAGTCGTTCGTTGGAATGGGCCCGTCCCCGAAGTCTGTTGTCGTATGGCGCGTGAACTCGTGGGTATCAGCACCCGCCGGTGGTCCATCGTGATACCCACCTGTACCCACGATTGTTTCGGCACTGGCCACCCCTGCTGGCATGGTCCCAAGCGTCCCGGCCACCCCGAGGGCTTTCAACCAGTTCCGCCGTGAGAGGTCGAGGTCGGGATCTTCAGCCATCAGCGGTTCCCCCCGATCGATCCCAATCGGACATCTAGCCGCGATGTGTTTCGGTTTGGTCTGGCTCTCCGTCCGTGGTTCGCTTTCCGCACCCTCGCCGTTCGGCAGTTGCGTATTGTCATTGTCTGCTCCGGTAGGCATCGACGGCCACACTACGACATTCGTCTTCAGTGAGGGGCCAGACCGAGAGGCCGCTACTCGGTCGTACTGCTATTAATGTCTCTCCCACGGCCGTCGACTCACCCCCCGACTGTGCCCCACGTCGTGGATCTCGCTCAGCGGTATCGGTGCCGTATCAAGCGCTACCGTGTTGTGTTAGTTCATAGCAATAAATAAACGTACTTGTTTTCGTCCGTGTCCCCACACCCATCTGGGCATTGGCCGGACAACGCTTTCTCGCCTGCTATCGGCCTGCCGTCCATCGGGCAGCGCTTGACTCGGCTACAGGCCGGTCGGATGGTCGACGAACGTCGTCGCTACGCCCCACTCCTCGGCGAGGCCGGCCAGCGCGCGCACGCCGAAGGTTTCGGTCGCGTAGTGACCCGCCAGGAAGACGTGGAGGCCGTGCTCGCGCGCCCGGTGGTAGACCTGCTGTTTGCCCTCGCCGGTCACCAGTGCGTCGACGTCCTTCGCCGCGGCCTCGTCGATCCAGTCCGTCCCGCTGCCGGTCACGACTGCCACGTCCCGTATTTCGTCGGGGCCGAAATCCAGCACCTGCACGCTTTCACCGCCGGTGTCGAGTTCGCTCGACAGTAGCTCGCGGAGCTCTCCCACCGTAACCGGCTCCCGTGCCCGGCCGCGCTGGCCGATGTACTCGCCGTCGATCTCGCCGAAGGGGGCTCGATTCCCCAGGTCGAGGACGTCGGCGACCCCGGCGGCGTTACCGAGATCCTGGTGGCCGTCTAGCGGGAGGTGGACGGCATACAGGGCCATGTCGGCGTCGAGGAGCCGCTCGATGCGACGGTACCGCAGGTCGGTCACCCGGCCGCCGCCACCCCACAGCAGTCCGTGATGGACGACCAGCAGATCAGCGCCCGCCTCGGCTGCCCCCTCGATCGTCTCGACGGCCGCGTCGACGGCGAACGCGACCCGCTCGACGTCCCGTTCTTCGGGTCCCACCTGGAGGCCGTTCTCGCTGGCGTCGATCCCGGCGTAGGCGGCGACGTCGAGTCGGTCGTCGAAGCGCGAACACAGTTCTTGACAGTCCATACGTCGGCTTCGACGGGGCCGGCCGTAGTGATTGTGGTCGACTGGCGGACGGTCGACACTCGCGTCGGTGGCCGGTCTAACATTATCCCGTGGTCGATCTCCGCGTGCGAGGCCGGGGTTGATCGGTGCGACTCGAAACCCCCGAATTTTATCACTCATCGAGAAGAATTCGGGACGATGCCCTCCCGCCGTTCGTACCTTGCAGGCCTTGGCGCAGCCGCCATTTCGGTCGCGGGATGTGCCTCGCTTCCGTTCGTCTCGCCGGTCAGCGGACGCTGGCGAGCCATGCTCGGGTCCGAATCCACGGCGCTGAACGCACCGTTGGCCGTCGGTGACGGGGCGATTTATGCCACCGACGACGACGGCACCCTGTGGGCAATCGACGCCGAGAATGGCGATGTCCGCTGGGCCGAGCGAATCGTTGATTCCGGCAGCCACGTTTCCACTGGCCCGGGTGCCGGTCCGGGTCTCGTCTGTGCGGGTCGGCCACCCGTCGCGTTCGATCCCGACGGCGAGCGGCTGTGGTCCGCGCCGACGGACGCGCTGGCGGAGTCGTTGCACGCGGCCCAGCCGGTCGTCGGGTCGGACGCGGTGTTCGTGCGGACGACTGACGGGATCACTGCTGCATTCGATCGGTCCGACGGGGATCGACGCTTTCGCGTCGACCTCAATGCAGGCGAATTCGGGGTCCTGGCAGCGGCGGACGGTCGCGTGTTCACGGATGCGGACGACTCGCTGGTCGCGCTCGATGCGGACGACGGAGACCGTCTGTGGGAGCAAGCGGTGAATGCCCCCGATGGTCTTGCTGTCACGGACGAGTTGATTCTCGTCGCTGACTCGCAGGACGGTATCCGAGCGTTCGACGTCGCGAGTGGCGAGCAGCGGTGGCAGTACGATCTTCCGGAGGCGAACGCGGTGGCTGTGGCGGATGAAAGGGCCGTTGCGGTGGGCGGTTCCCCTGCCGGTGGTGGATCGTCCGGGCCGACGTCCAGCGATGTTTCCGGACCGCTCGTGGCTCTCGACATCGAGTCCGGTGACAAAGAGTGGCAGGTCACGCTCGACCGCTTTGCTTGGTTTCCGCCCGCGATCGGATCAGATCGGGTGTACGTCTCGCGGGTGGCCGGCGGTGTCGTGGCGTACTCGACGTCGGGAGAACACGTCTGGACGCACGAGTTCGGCGAGGACGCCAACCTGGCTACCGGTCCGGTGCTCCACGACGAGCGGCTCTACGTCGGAGTGGAGGATAGCAGTGAGGCGTACGTGGCTGCGCTGGCGGTAGCGTAACCCGGCTGTCGGCGTTCTATTTCAGGTTTTCCGTTGTGGAGGTCTGTTACTTCTCGCTGCTGTCCGGCCGGAACAGCTGACTCCCGTCGCGGTCGATCACACCGCGATCAACCAGCGCGTCGATGATCGCCTCGGTTTCGCGGCGCTCGATCTCGTAGGCACTGCCGGCGATCGTCGTGATCTCCTCGATTTCGAGCGGGAAGTCGCGGTTCTGGAGCAGTCGGACGACGCGGTTGTACGACGACCGGTCGAAGTCCTGAGCGGATGTCTCTCCAGTAGCGTCCCCAGTATCTGCAGCGTCTTCGTCATCTGTATCCTCTCTCTCTCCTGTATCGGTCGTGTCGTCGTCTCCGCTTTTGCTGTCATCAGCGTCCGGCGTCTCCTCTCGCTGATCCTCGTTGCTCACGACGTCACCTGCTGTCGGCTCGTCGTCTTCAGGTGTCCCTTCCACCTCGATGAGCGACGGCTCGTCGTCGTGGCCGAAGCCTTCGATCAGCGAGCTATCCGCTGGACGGTCATCAGTCGACTCGATTGCTTCCGTTGGTTGCTCAATATCATCGGCGGCGTCGGCGCTCTCGGACGTGACGGCATCCGGACTGCTCCCCGCGAGCGTCGTCTGGTCAGGGTCCGTCGCCGCCGCGGCCACGCTGTCGACGATCGTCGAGAGCTTGCGCCGACACTCCGGGCACAGGACAACAGTCTGCTGGTTTTCGACGGACGGACGCAGATCGCGGGGCACGACGGGGTACTCTTCGAGCGGTGCGTCGACCGCGACGCCACAGAAGTAACACGACGCCAGTCGATCCATGTGATCTACTCGCGGCCGCGGTGGCAAAAAGCTACGCAGTTTCGACGCTGGCCGAGCACTTACTCACTGTCGTTCGCCGCGTGCTCGTAAACGAATGCTCGCAGGAGCTTCGCCGCCAGCGTGGCGGCCTGGCCCTCGTCGCGGTCGTTGACCTCGACCACGTCGAAGCCGTCAGCGTGGGGTGCGACCGACCGAACCACGTCGTGGATCTCCCGTGGCGTCAGGCCGAACGGCTCCATCGTCCCGGTGCCGGGCGCGAATCCGGGGTCGGCGGCGTCGACGTCGACGCTGAGATAGACCGATTCGTCCGCGAAATCGGGTGTCCATTCGCTCACTTCCTCGGGCGGGACGACCGTCACGTCCGCGGCGTCGGCGCGCTCCCACTCGGCTTTGCTGCCGGCTCGTGCCCCGAGGATTACCGCGCGATCGGCGACCTCCAGGGCGTGGCGGGTGACCGTCGAGTGACTCAACGGGTTGCCGGCGTAGCCCTCCCGGAGGTCTAGATGTGCGTCGAGACAGACGAAGACATCCGGCTCGACGCTTCGGACGCCCGCGACGCTGACGGTGTGCTCGCCGCCGATCAGGACGGGAACGATTCCGTCGGCCCGCAGGTCGTCGAGTTCGCCTTCCAGAAAGGTGAGATACTCGGCAGCGTCGTCGACAGCCCCGGCGGCCCCGACGTCGCCGTGATCGCTGACGGCGCAGTCGGTGAAGTGACTGTCAGTGTGGTGGTCGTAGTCCTCGAAGGTGGCCGCGAGTTCCCGGACGCGAGCGGGGCCAAACCGGGTGCCGGGCCGGAACGTCGTCGAGACGTCCAGTGGCGCACCGACGACCGCGTAGTCGGCCGTCTCCCGGTCGGCACTCACGCCGGGGAAGGCCATCTATACGATCTTTCGCTGCTCTTCGAGTTCGAGGTACTCGATCTCGTCGTCGGGCGAGAGACTCTCGTCTTCGGGGACGCGCATCGTGAACGTCTCGTAGGTTTCCAGATCCATGACCTGGGCGTCGTTGCCCGAGACCGAGACGACCTGGCCCTGTTTGCGCTCGATGATCGGGACCCAGATCTTCGCGTCGACCGGCTGGGAGAGGCTGCGCTTTTTCCCGTCGAAGACGCCCTTGCCGTCGATGCGGGCCTTCGCACTGCCGTGTTTGCCGGGTTTGGCCGTACTGTAGGACGTGATCTTACACGGCTCGTCGTCCATCATCACGTAACTCCCCTCGTCGAGTTCCCGAACCTCGGTCTGCTGTTTTGCCATGTGGCGGGATTATCCGGGGACGAGTATAAACGGTTTGGAACGCGTCGGGGTGCGTTTCGGTCGGTTTCGATCGCGTCAGGTCCAACGATCTTCCTCGGCCACTTTCGCGTCCGCCTCGTCGATCGGTCCGTCGGCCCCGATCGGTGGTGACTCTGTCTGCTCATTCGACTCTCGCTGTCGCATCTTCTGGCGGGTGAACTGCGGCGTTGCCCGGATCGACCGGCGCTTGCGGAACGACCGATAGAGCGCAAACAGCGACACCGTCGTCACGAGGGCGGCGAGCAGTGTGGCTCGCACTGTCGAAAGTGAGTACAGCACTGACGTCGAGACGAGTCCGCCGGCCGCGATCATCCCCAGGATCAGCCGAGTCGCCAGAATATCCAGGAGATTGTCCGAGTCCTCGATGTCCGCCCGGACGTAGAAGTCGTCGCGGTCGATCCGATCGAGCGTGGTTTCGAGCTTCGGTGGCACCCTGACGGCTGACCGACCGGCGTCCCGAACCTCGGTGACGCGATCGGAGACGAACTGTCGGGCGCTCTCTTCGAGGTACCCCTCCTCGCGCAGGAAGTCAGTCGCGACCGAGATGAAGTCGAAGTCGGGGTCAAGCGTGACGGCGACCCCCTCGACGACAGTTGCGACTCGGAGGACCAGTGCCAGGTTCTCCGGCAGCCGAAGCGGGAACTCGTAGATCGTGTCCTCGACGCTCTGGATGATCTGCTGGACGCGGTACTGCTCGATTTCCTCCCCGCGGGCGTCCGCGATGGCGAGTTCCATCACGTCGGCCATGACCTGCCGATCGACCTCCGGGCTGAGCGTCCCCATCTCGATGAGCGCATCCAGGATGGCGTCGATGTCCTGCTCGGCGACGGCCATGTAGAAGTCGATGATCCGGTCCTGGAGGAACGAATCGACTCTGCCGCTCATCCCGAAGTCGTAGAATACGAGCGTCCCATCGTCTTGCACGGCGAGGTTTCCGGGATGGGGATCGGCGTGATAGACGCCGTCCTCGACGATCATCTGGAAGTACGCCCGTTCGAGCGTTTCCGCGAGTTGCGTCCGGTCGATGCCCTTCTCGTCGAGTTCCTCGACGTCGTTGATCTTCGTGCCCTCGACGTACTCCATCGTGAGCACGCGCTCGGTCGAATGGGATTCAACCACCGGGGGAATACGAACTCGGTCATCGCCGGCGAAGTTCTCCCGGATCTCGGTCAGCATCCGGGCCTCGCGTTCGTAGTCCATCTCCTGGCGGATCGTCTGGTCGAATTCGTCCGCGAGCGTCTCCAGGGAGAACGACCGGGCGTCATCGACGAAGTAAAGCAAGATCGGGAGGAGCCACCGCAGCACCCGGAGGTCGGCCTGGACTAACTCCTCGACACCCGGGCGTCGGACTTTGACGGCGGCCGGATCGCCATCGATTTCGGCGTAGTAAACCTGTCCCAGGCTCGCCCCGCTGATCGCCTCGGTGTCGAAGTCGCTGAAGCGCTCCTCAACGGGACCGAGCTCATCCTCGAGGACGACCCTCGCGTCGTCCCAGTCGGCCGGCGGAACCCGATCCTGGAGTTTCGAGAACTCGGTGACGTACTCCGGGGGCAGGACGTCCGGCCGGGTCGAGAGCATCTGCCCGAGTTTGATGAACGTCGGCCCCAGCGTCAGCAACGACTGCAACAACGTCGATGCGCGCTCGTGGCGCTGGGCCGACGACACCGACCGGCTCGATCCGAACAGGAGGAACCGGCGGCGGTCGCGGGCGTACGTCAGCGCCAGCGGCAGGAACTCGACGAAGACGGTGAGGAACCGTCGATAGGAGCGAAGGGACACCGACTCGACACCCGCCTCAGGCGTCCTCGATCGGGATCGGCTCGGTTTCGGCCTCGGACATCTTCGGGAGAGTGATCTCGAGGACGCCACGGTCGACTGCACCCGAGATCCCGTCGGCCGCCACGTCCGGCGGCAACGGAAGCTCCACGTCCAGGAACAGCGATCGATCTTCGGCGACGTACTCGAAGTCGGTCGGGACGTCCTTGGCTCGGCGCGCCTCGATGCTGAGCCGGTGGCCTTCGGTCTGTGCGTCGACCGTGTCGGCGGTCGCCCCGGGCAGGTCGATCACCAACAGGTAGGCCGACTCCGACTCCAGGAGGTCGGCAAAGACGGCGTCCGGAAGGTCCGACAGTGCATCGCGGAGTGCTGACATACCAACCCCTTTGGACGGTAGGGCCAAAAACACGGTGGTCCCGTCACTCTCGTCGATCACCACTCGCACTTTCGGCTGTCACATGTCCCCTGGGCGATACAGGGGGGTTCGGGCGGAATCGCCACGAGACAGATCGGGGAGAGCATCGAACGGTCGACATCACAAAGGTTAGAAGTCCACGCACGAAAAATCAGCCCAGTAATGACAGCCGACGCCACGGGAGACGTCGAGACCCTCGTCGAGCGCGCCGAGGAGGAGCCGACGTCTGTGACGGTCGCGGACATCCGCCCGTACCTGGAGGCCGACGAGGATATCACGCGCAAGCGGGCACTGGACGTCTGCCAAGCAGTCGCCTACGTCGACTCCGAGCGGATCGCTCCGCTGATCCCGGACCTGCTCGACTTTGTCGAGGACGACTTTCTCGCGGTCAAACACTCGGCGCTCGGTGCCATCGGCCATCTCGTCCCGGACGAGCCGGACGCCGTCGCCGAGGGGGCCGAGAAGCTCACCCGCGAACTCACCGGAGAAACGCCGCTGACACGGTTTCTCGCGGCGAAATCCGTCGCATTGCTTGCCTTCGAGCGCCCCGGTGCTCTCGTCGACCACGTCGAGGAACTCGTTGCGGCCTTGGGTCAGGAGGGGCCAAGACTTCCGGACGAATCCACGGAGTCTCAGTTTACGGCCTCGGACGATCCTGTCCGCGAGGAGATCGGGAAAAACGTCGCTCAAAACGAGAACGCCCGAGAGCTCGCCGCTAAAGCACTTGTCGCGGTGGCCGAAACCGATCCCGACGCGATCGTCCCCCACCTCGGGGCCCTTCAACCGTACGTGGACGACCGAAACGAGATCGTCTCCGGCCCCCTCATCGAGATCGTCTCGACGCTGGCGGCTGATGACTACACGATCCCAGACGGCATCGCCGAGCGTGTCGAATCCACGCTCCCCGACGGCTCGACGCAACTCCGGGCGCGATCACTTCGAGCGCTTGGCTATCTCAGCGCGACTGACGCCGCCGATACCGTTCGGACAGTCGCCGAGGAAGCCGATGATGAGGAACTGGCCGCCTTCGCAGCGGACACCGCGGAGTGGCTCGAATCGGCCGACGACGGGTGACCGGTGACTGACTCGGAAAACCGATCACCGCCGATATGTCGATATAATGTTTCCGATATTATATGCATCTCACGTCACAGTCGATTAGTCGACCCGTCATGTCTATGACGGATCAATTCCCAGGTATAATTCATATAGGCCGGTAAATAAACTCTCCCTTGACATGGATAGATAACAATATTTATTATGATGCGGTATCGACTTTTCCCCGGACAATGGCTACAGAGGACTCTCCCGATAAGTTCGAGGATGTGGTGAACCGCCGTAACTTCATGCGGATAGCGGGTGTGACGGGCACCGCCATGCTCGCCGGGTGTGGTGACGGCGAAACCGACACAGATACTGGAACAGAGAACGGTGGGACCGAGAACGGTGGCACCGAAAACGGTGGGACCGAGAACGGTGGCACCGAAAACGGTGGGACCGAGAACGGTGGCGAAACGGACGTCCAAGACGTCACGGTCAAATCCGTCGCCGCCCGTTCGATGGACCTACTCGACTGGAACGCCCAGTATGCCGGGTGGCCGAACATCTGGGGGCGCTGGCTCGTCTACGAGCGCTATGCCCAGTACAACATGGTGGAAAACGAGTGGATCCCGCGGCTCATTGAAGACTGGTCAATCGACGGGACGACCGTCACGATCAACATTCGGGACCCGCACAACTACGCCGACGGCGACCCGGTGACCGCCGAGGACATCAAAGTCAACACCGTGATGAACCTCGCGACCGGGGCCGCGTTCGCGGACGTCTTCGAGTCGTTCAACGAACCCGACGAAAAGACCCTCGAGATCGAGACCAACAAGGAAGTCAACCCGTCGATCCTCGAGTTCACGATCCTCTCGCAGTTGCAGCAGGCGAAGATGGCCGAGCCCTACGACGAACTCTACCAGCGCTACTGGGAGGACAACGAGGACGGCGTCTCCAGTGACATTCAGGGTCGAGAGCCCCAGGAGCCCGACTTCGTCTCCGGGATCTTCGGACAGCAGAGCAAGGACTCGGAGCAGTACATTCTGGAGCGCAACCCCGAGCACCCTGACGCTGGCAACGTCAACTTCGAGCGCTACCGTTTCCCGACCTACTCGGGCAACCAGAGCAAGTGGGAGGCGATGATCGGCGACAGCGTGGATACCGTGATGAGTATCTTCACCCCGTCGAACATTCGGACCCAACTCGCCGACCACTGGCAGGAGTACAACTTCCCCGGCTACTGGGGCGTCGGCTACGTCTTCAACTTCGACGAGGATGTCGCGCCGCACCTCTCGCAGCGACCGGTTCGGCAGGCCATCACGCACGCCATCAACCGGGAAGAGGTCGTCACCGCCGCGGGCGCACAGGTCAAAGAGGCTTTCCCGACCCCGGCTGCCATCTCCGCGAACGTCCAGGACGAGTGGATCGACGTGGGTGGCCAGTTCTCAGCGATGCAGGGTGGCGCAGAGAAGGCTGCCGAGATCATGCAGGACGCCGGCTACGAGAAGAACGGCAACGGGAACTGGGCCATGGACGGCGAGACCGTCACGTTCCAGGTCGTCGTCCCGAGTAGCTGGAGTGACTGGGTCACCGCGACCCAGGCTGTGGTCCCACAGCTCCAGGACGCCGGATTCGACGCGGAGATCAACCGTGTCAACAACATCAACACGGTCGTCTCGAATGGCGACTTCAAGATGGCGGCGCGTCCGTGGTCGCCCGGCAACGCGCGCTCCTCCTTCCCGTACTTCCCGCTGAACTGGGTCTTCGGTCGTGCCTACAACAACGCCCACAGCTACCCAGGTGGCGAGGAAGGCAACGAGATCGAGGTTCCGGCGATGGACGGCGACGGCACCATGTCGGTCAACGTCCAGCAGCGACTCAGCGACCTCTCGACGGCAACCGGCGACGAAGTCGGGGAAATCGTCGAGGAACTCGCGTGGGTTTCCCACCAGGACATCCCGTACCTGCCGGTCATCAACAAGCGAGAGCAGTCGTTCATCAGCACGCGGCGGCTGTCGGCCCCCGAGAACGATGAACCGGCGGGCAACGTCAAGTGGCCGCCGTTCTACGCCCCGCGTATCGGAAAGATGCAGTGGCAAGGCGAGTAAGGCGCGCCCCTGTCGTATCGGCCTGATCGAACAATAATTTATCAAATTTAGAATACCCGATGGTAAACTACTACCTCAAACGGACGGCGAAGGCGATAGTGACGATCTATATCGTCATCACCCTGAGCTTCGGCCTCACCCGAATGCTTCCGGGTAATCCGGCAAGCAGAATCAGAGGACGCCTCTCATCGATAGGGTATACCGAAGAACAGATCCAAGTCGTCCTCTCGAACCTTGGATACAATCCGAACGTACCGCTTCAAGAAAAGTTCGTCGAATACATCGCTGGGCTCCACCAGGGTAGCATGGGGTCGTCTATTCAGGTTTCGGGTGGTGGTGTTCCCGTCACGGAAATTATCGCGTCCCACCTCCCGTGGACGATCCTGATCACCGTGGTTTCGATCGTCCTCTTTTTCGCGATATCGATCACGCTCGGCGCGGTCATGGCCTACCGGGAAGGGTCTCGCTTCGACTCGGCCAATTCGGCGCTCGCGATCTTCGCCAGTGGGATCCCCTTCTTCGTCATGGCGATCCTCCTGGTGTTCTTCTTCGGGCAGATCCTCGGGTGGTTCCCGACCGGACGGCGCTACTCGCTTGATGTGGATCCCGGATTTAATCTCGCGTTCCTTCACAGTGTTCTCTATCACGCGACGCTTCCGATCGCGGCGATCGTCCTCTCGCGATACGGCGTTCGCGCGCTCGCGATGCGTGGGAACAGTATCTCCATTCTCGGGAAGGGCTACGTCGAGGTCGCAAAGCTCAGGGGCCTTCCCGAACGCGTCATCGCGCTCCGGTACGTCGGCCGCAACGCCGTCTTGCCGATGTACACCGGGATGTTGCTGTCGTTCGGGTGGGTCCTCGGCGGGACGATCGTCCTCGAGGACGTCTTCCAGTACCAGGGACTCGGCTATCTGTTGTTCCAGGCGTACGACTACCGTGATTACCCCGTCCTGATGGGGGCGTTCCTGGTAATCACACTGTCGCTGGTGGTCGGCATCTTCCTGGCTGACCTCTCGTATGGGTTCGTCGATCCGCGGATCAAGACGGGTGATGAAAGTGAGTCATTCTGAATCGGAGACGTCGACAGACGAACTGCAATGGACCTACGACGCCGAGGACGCCGTCGAGGTGACGCTTCGCGATCGGATGCAGGAGTTCTATCGGAACCGCATCTACGAACCGGGCGTCGTGGTGTTCGACGACTGGCGGTTCATCGTCGGGGGATTTATTCTCCTCATGTACGTCCTCGTCGCGACGATCGGCGTCTGGCTGGTCCCCTATCCGGACCAGCCTAGTCCGTTCACGCCGGATCTGCGACTGATGCCCGCCTTTGACTGGCACAGCCTTCTGAACATCGGTGGGTTCAACCTCGCGTATCCGACGTTCCACGACATCGCGTACCCGCTCGGAACGACCAAGACCGGTCGATCCATCTTCGGGCTCGTCATCCACTCGACGCCGAAGATGCTGATCATGGTCATCTCGGGCGGTGTCTTCGCAACCGTCATCGCGACGGTCCTCGGGACGGTCGCCGGGTACAAGGGTGGCCGCGTCGACGGCGCGATCTCGATGTTCATCGACATCGCGATGACGATCCCCGGCCTGCCGCTCGTGATGGTCCTCGCGCTCGCGCTCCAGGATCTGGAACTCTTCGGGATCGGCCTCGGCTTCGAGCAGCTCGGTTCGCTTCCGGAGCCGCTGAACATCCTCCGGCCGGCGACCATCGGGATGATCATCATGATCAACTACTGGGGCGGGCTCGGACGGGCGATCCGCTCGCAGGTGTTGACGCTGCGCCAGGAGAACTACGTCGAGGCGTCCCGGACGATGGGCGTCAGCTCCTGGAAGATCATCTTGAAGGACGTGATCCCGAATCTGATGCCGTACATCCTGATCAACTTCGTCAACGCGGCCCGGTTCGTGGTCTTCTCGGCCGTCGGGCTGTACTACCTGGGCGTCCTGCCGACGGACGTCGCCAACTGGGGCGTCATGATCAACGACTCCTACGAGCAAGGCGCGATCGCCGGGCTCAGCATCTGGAACTGGCTGTTCCCGCCTGTCATCGCCATGTTGATCCTGGCGCTTGGGCTGATCTTGCTCTCCCAATCGCTGGACCGCGTCTTCAACCCGCGGGTCCGGACGAAACTGTCGTCGTTCGACGAAATTGATTCTGATGACGACGATATCGAGGAGGTTATGAACGAATGAGTATTGATAACGCGACTGCGGAGTCTGACGAACAGCCACTCGAAGTCGAGAAAGTCGAGAAGCCCGACCCGATCATGCGCCTCAACGACGTTCGGGTCACCTTCGAGATGGATCGGGGTATCTCGCGGGTCCTCGACGACATCAACCTGGACATCGGTCGCGGCGAAATCCTCGGCATTGTCGGCGAGAGCGGTGCGGGCAAGTCCACGTTGGTCTCGGCGATGATGGACTCCGTCGAGGAACCCGGCGTGCTCGAAGGGTCGATCGAGTACCGTCCTTCGGAGGGCGAAGCAGTCGACATCCTCGATTTCAACGACGAACAACTTCGCCAGTGGCGCTGGGAAGAGGTCGCGATGGTCTTCCAGGGGGCGATGTCTTCGTTCAACCCTGTCAAACGGGTCAAGGCTCACTTCGTCGAGACGCTGAAGGCCCACGATCAATCGGTCGAAGCGGGCATGGAGCGGGCGCGCGATCTCATCGCCGACCTCTACATGCAACCCGACCGCGTGTTGAACGCCTACCCGCACGAACTCTCGGGTGGGATGCGCCAGCGCACGCTGTTGGCCCTGGCGATGGTGCTCGATCCCGAGATGTTGATCATGGACGAGCCGACCGCCGCGCTGGACCTGCTGATGCAGCGGTCGATCCTCCAGCTCCTCCGGGAGCTGCAACAGGAGCACGACATTTCGATGGTGTTCATCACCCACGACCTGGCGCTGGTGGCCAGCCTGGCCGATCGCCTCGCGGTGATGTACGCCTTCCGGATGGCCGAGGTCGGACCCAAAGAGCAGATGCTCAGAAACCCCGGCCACCCCTACACGCGGATGCTGTTGAACTCGACGCCGGACATCGACGCGCCGATCGATCAGAACCGCTCGATCGAAGGGTCGAGTCCGGACCCGTTGAACGTCCCCCAGGGGTGTTCGTTTCATCCCCGGTGTCCGCTGGCTGAGGAGGCCTGTCTCGAGGCCGAACCCAACCAGTTCCTGCTCGAGGACGACCACGGGGCCGCGTGTTTCCGCTGGCAGGAAGCCCAGGAATCGATGCCGCTGGTGTACGAGCAGGACCTCGAAAGCGTCGAAACCAGCGAGGGGGCGGAAACTTCGACCAGCGCCAGGCGCTCGTCGGACGAGGAACCCCTGATTTCCGTCAACGATCTCGAGGTCCACTTCGAGCAGTCAGAAGGGCTCATCGAGTCGCTGTTCGGTGACGAACCGGATGTCGTCCGCGCAGTCGATGGGGTCAACCTCGACATCTACGAACAGGACGTAGTCGCGCTGGTCGGCGAGTCGGGTTGCGGGAAGACGACGCTGGGGAAGTCGATCCTCGGCCTGCAGGAACCCACCGGTGGGTCAATCGAGTACCGGGGGGTCGATCTCTGGGAGGCAAAACGGGGCAACGCCGATGTCTCCTGGGACGAGATCCGGAAATCCCTGCAGATCATCCATCAGGACCCGGGGAGTTCGCTCAATCCCAATCGTCGGCTGAAATCGATCCTGTCGGTTCCGCTCAAGCAGATCCACCCCGAGATGTCCACCGGGGAACGGCTGGATCGCATCTACACCCTGATGGAATACGTCGGGTTGACGCCGGCAGAGGAGTACGGCGAACGGTATCCCCACCAACTCAGCGGCGGAGAGAAACAGCGCGTCGCGCTGTGTCGGGCGCTGTTGATGAACCCGGACCTGATCCTTGCCGACGAGGCCATCTCGGCGCTGGACGTCTCCCTGCGCGTCGAGATGATGGATCTGATGCTCGAACTCCAGGAGGAGTTCGACACCTCGTTCCTGTTTATCTCCCATGACCTCTCGAACGCCCGGTATCTTGCCCAGAAGTCCGGCGGCCGCATCGCCGGGATGTATCTGGGTGAGTTCGTCGAGATCGGGCCGGCCGAGGCGATCACGCAAAACCCCTCCCACCCCTACACGGACGTCCTGCGGTGGGGGACGCCCAATATCGATCCCGAGAAGGCTGAGATCGGCGAGATGCCGATGCGGAAGATCGACATCCCAGATCCGATCAATCCGCCCTCGGGCTGTCGGTTCCATACCCGCTGTCCGGAGGCCCGCGAAGCGTGCATCAAGGAGAAACCCGCCGACCAGCAGATCGACGCCGACGGGTTCCACACCGCGAGTTGCTTCCGGGAGTACGGTGAGGACCACCCTTACTGGGATAGCGATCCGGTCACCGACGAGATGATCGACGACTGATCGGCCGCCAATCTTCCGCTTTTCGCCCGTCCCGTTGGTTGTCCGGACAACCGGTTTCCAGTACCCGTTGCGCTGGAGCGTGATATCTCGATAAGACGCTTGGTTATTCGTCTGGACGGTCTTCCGGCCGCCACTCGCCACGTCGCCGTTTGTTTTTCGCACAGCGCCACTGGAGGAATACCGTAATCGAAGTTGCTACCAGTACGAGGATCAGGTCGATCAGCGCGATGTAGTACGACGGCGATCCCACAGTCGTGAACGCCAGCGAGAAGACTGTGAGGACCAGCAGGACAAACAGGGCAGCGAACAGGAACCGGAGACGAGGCATGTAATCACAGACGGTGGTCCAGAATTCCTCTTTCATACACCTACCGAGTACAGGGTCAGCGGCATAACTATTGGCTATCCCTTTCGACGGGCCCGGTGGCACGGAGGGCCACGCTCACACGCGACCACTGGCCGGCCCGGCCCGTCTCGTGGGACGATCTCACGTTATACGACCACCACTGCCAGTGCCAGCAGGCCCACCCCGATGACGACCGGAACGCTGCCGATCTTTGCCACGTCCCAGGCGACGCCGCGTTCGCGGCCGTCCGCAATGAGAAACCGGCGGACACCGTCCCCGTTGATGACGACGTTTACTTCGCCACCACGATGGCCCGCCCCGGCGTCGTAGTGGGCACGGCCATAGACGTAACACTTCTCGCCAGGGTCGAGCCGTCGTTCGACGAACCGCTGGTCGTTCCCGATCTTGAGTTCCGTTACGCCGAGATCGATCGTGCCGTCCTGGGCGGCGACGTCCGGATTCCCGGCGACGAACTCGGCAAGTCGATCGGGCAACGGCGTCCCGCCGGGGACCGTGACCGTCTGTTCCTCGAGGTGACGAACCGAGCCGGCGGGTTCGACGCGACAGCTGGCCGTGTCGTCGGCAAGCCGGAACGGCCCGCCCACAAGCCCCTCGTCCAGGGTTTTCCAGTGGGTGTTCGTTCCCTCGCCTGCGTTGGTCGTCCGGTGTTCCTGTACTTCCCATTCACAGACGAGGCTCGGTGAGCCGGAGATCGGTGATTCGACCGTTCCCCCATCCGGCTTCGCGATTCCCTGGACTTCGACCGGGCCGAGTTCGTTCGGCAGCTCGAAGACGGCAAGGGGCTCACCGCGATGGATCTGCCACGCGAACCACAGTTCTCGTGCCCCAAGCGCGATCAGCGCCAGGCCGGCGACGCCGAGGAGGCCCACAAACAGGAGGGCGAGTGATGCCATCCCTTCTGACTTCTTGCGCATCTGGAATCAACGTTGTGCTCCTGTAGACTGATCGATGATTGGCGGGGAACCGGCCCCTATGCGACCGGGTGAATCTTATTGTTCAGGCCGCCGCGAGGTTTCGTATGGAAGACGAAGCCTGGCGCTCGATCGACGTGATCCACGACAACAAGGGCGAGCCACACGTCCTCCAGCAGAAGGTAAAGGTGTTTACGGCTGGTGTTACCGAGGAGTCAAGCGGCTACACGAAGCCGACCGTAGACCATCGACTGGTCCCGCTGGCCGACGTCACGAAGTGACCCTCGCGACGAGCCAGGGGCTCAGTGGGATAAATAGTGTATTAGGAAATCGCGAGTCGCGTCGAAGCCTTACTGGCGGACGACGTTGGTCGCGCGGGGGCCCTTCTCGGCCTGTTCAATGTCGAATTCGACTTCCTGTCCTTCCTCGAGGTCCGGGCCGCCGACGTCTTCCATGTGGAAGAATACGTCTTCGTCCGCATCCTCAGTCTCGATGAAACCGTAACCGCCAGTGTCGTTGAAGAAATCGACCGTACCAGTTGCCATTGCAATTCTACCAATGGGAGCCCGATGTATAAGGCTTCCGAGAGATGGCGTACCACGGGTTATCGGGACACGACCCGTGGGTGTGCAAGCCATCCACGCACGGCGATTATCACTCGTCACTTTCGCGGAGCGATTCGTGGATGCCGAGTACCAGTGCGGGGACGACGAGCATGAACAAGTGTTCCTCGATTGGGATCGCCAGCAGGTCGATCCCGGTCCGTAATTCGATGGCGAACACGCCCACTTCGAGCGTGTACCAGTCCCAGACGTACGCCAGCGGATAGACGACTGCGATTGTCCGGCCGGCCCGCGCGAGAGCGTCGGCCCGGACGAGCAACGCCAGTCCGAACGCGCCAAAGGCGATCTCGGTCGCGAGGTAGGTGTACGGGCCGAGGACGCCGATGTCGATGGGCAATGGACCGGTCATGGGCCGATACCACAGCGCGACCAGCAACAGCGCGAGGAAGACGTACGCACCACGGACGAGCAGCATCGTCGCCAGACGTGGCTCGGCGCGACGCGCGATAGCGGCCACGGCCCCGAACGCGAAGACTGCGAGAATCGTTCCCGTCGGGAACACACCTACGGCAGCGAACACGGCCACACCGAGCAATCCAGCCGCCAATAGCCCTTCCGCCAGTCGGCGTGCGCGCGTCGGACCGAGGACGACGGCTACAGTTCGTTTGTCGATAGAGCGGTCGTACCCCAGATCCTGGGCGTCGTCGATGATCTTGATCCCCAGGAGGACAGCAAGCAACACGCCAGCCAGTCCGAGGACGGTCGGGGTCACTGTGCCGGCCCCGGCGGCGTAGGCACCCACGAGCGACAGCGCGATCCCGGCCGGGTAGCCCCCGGTCGCCGTGACCGGGTTCGTGTCCAGTTGCGGCGCGTGAAAGTACCCCAGTGCCCACGTCGGCGCGGTCAGCGCGGCGGCCGCTACTCCCGCGGTCAGGAAGACGCCTGCCAGCGCCACCGCGAAGAGGATGCCGGCACCGACCAGCGCCAGTCGACACCCGCCGACCGATAGCGGGTGGTCGTCGTCCTCGCCGCGGACGAAGAAGTCGACGTAGCCATCCTTGACGTGGGCGGTGTAGACCGCTGCGAAGATCGCTATTGCGTGGGCCGCGACGACTGTCGGCGTGAACGTCCCCGTGGCTCGGGCAGCGAGTAGTGAGCCCGTCAACGAGACGGCCACCGGCGGCAGCATGAACACCGGATGGACCTGTGACGCCAGCGCACGGACTGCCGCCGCTGGACCGGGACGGTGACGGGCGATCGACATACCTGTTCCTCGGTATCGATCCGCAAAGACGTGTCGCCGCGTTCAAATGTTGCTGCGGAACCGATGGTTCACCCACCGTCGGCCCCGACACTGGTCTCGGCCCCGGTGTCCAAGTAGATCCGGCCCGATGGACGGCCATGCCCGAGACTGCCGTCGTCTGGCTACGTCGCGACCTGCGAACGCGGGACAACCCGACGCTCGCGGCTGCCTGCGCTGCCGATCGCGTCCTGCCCGTCTACTGTTTCGAGCCGCGCCGGTACGGCCAGCGTGCCTTCGGCGGAGCAGCGTCGTTCGAATACGACGGGATCGGGGCCGGTCGCGCACAGTTCGAACGCGAGGCCGTCAGGGACCTCCGTGACCGACTTCGAGAGACCGGCAGCGATCTGTTCGTCCGCCACGGCCGCCCCGACGCGGTGCTGCCAGCGATCATTGATCGCATCGACGCCGACCGCCTGCACTGCCAGACCCTCGCTATCCCGGAAGAGCGCACTAGCGAACAGCAGGTCCGGGCGGCGCTACCGGAGGCGGTCACTGTCGAACGCCACTGGACGCACACGCTCCACCACGTCGAGGACCTGCCGACCCCCTACGACGAGATGCCCGACACCTTCACCCCCTGGCGACAGTCAGTCGAGGCCGAGAGTCGCGTCCGGGAGCCGATCGAGGCACCCGCGGTGCCGCCGGTTCCAGCGGACGCGCCACATCCGGGGCCGATCCCGAAACTCGCCGATCTCGGCGTCGTCGGCGACGTCCCCGACGACGACCGAATGCCCCTCGACTTCGAGGGCGGGGAGACCCCGGGGCAGCGTCGGCTGGAACAGTACGTCTGGGAGACGGACTCCCTCCGGGCGTACAAGCAGACGCGCAACGGGCTGGTCGGGCGGGATTTCTCCTCGAAGTTCTCGCCCTGGTTGAACCTCGGCTGTCTCTCGCCACGGGACGTTCATCAGACCGTCCAGGACTACGAGCGCGAGCGCGTCAGCAACGACTCGACGTACTGGCTGAACTTCGAGTTGCGCTGGCGGGACTTCTTCCAGTTTCAGTTCGCCAAGTACGGCGGGAAATTCTTCACGCCGGGTGGGATCCGCGAACGAACGGACCTGGACTGGCGGCGCGACGAGAGCGACTTTCGGCGCTGGCAGGAGGGCCGGACTGGGGTACCGTTCGTCGACGCCGCGATGCGGGAACTCGCGGCGACGGGCTACGTGAGCAATCGCGCCCGCCAGAACGCCGCCTCCTTCCTGGTCCACGATCTCGGGATCGACTGGCGGTGGGGCGGGGCCCACTACGAGCACCACTTGCTCGACTTCGATCCCGCCTCGAACTACGGCAACTGGGCGTACGTCGCCAAGGTCGGCAACGACAGCCGCGAGGGTGGCTTCGACGTGCTCAGCCAGGCCGAACGCTACGATCCCGGGGCGGAGTACGTGCAGCGCTGGTGCCCGGAACTGGACGGGCTTGTGGACGCGTACGCCCGCGAGCCTTGGCGGATGGACGACCGCGAGCAACGCGATCGTGGGGTCGTGCTCGGCGAGGACTACCCCGAACCGATGGTGGATCCAGCGCGATTGTGAGGAGGGCGACCTGACTCAGATCCGTTCGGGCCTTTGTCACTTACTTGCGGCTGTTCGCCCAGCGCCGGGGCCTCACAACGAATTTATTGCTCCGCCTCAAATACTGACAGCATGGAACAAAATCCGGTTGAGGATAATTTCATTACCCGCATCATCCTCGGTTTCGTCGTCCTCTATGCGATGCTTATTGTGGGTAGTTCGGTTGGAAACATGTTTTCGACGGATAATGGATATGTAGCATTGATCGGCTTTGTCATCGGGGCTCTCTTCGTTTTCGTGATTTTTGCGGCCCTGTACAGCAGGTACGATCAATCATACAATAGTTAATTATGGGAGTACTGTCCTCTGTTGTGCATTTTTGCAACTACTGTTCGGGCCGTCACTGGAAACGGTGACTGACTGGGGGGCCGGGCGTCGAAAGCGATTACTGACGGCTGCCCGAAGACGAAAATATGACCGCACGCTTCCCCGAGAACCGCAAGCACAACCTGGCAATCGAGTTCTCCCGGTACGCCGAGTTCGGCGTTGGCGACGTCCTCGAAACCGACGAGGGTGAGGAAGTCACCGTCACGGACTTTGCCTTTCGGTTCGAGACCGACGACTTCGTCTACTGGTTCGAGCAACTCGATGGCTCCTACACCGAGAGCGAGATCGAGGAGTGGGCGCTGGTGTCGGAGGGGGAGCGCGAGGAGTACGTCGACCCCGGGTTCGAGAGCCAGCAGATCCCAGATCCGGACGGCGCTGACGGATCGTCATGACGACCGACCCTTGCGACGGGTGTGGCGACGAGGTGCGGATCGCCGGCGGGATCGGCGACATGTGGAGTTCGTCGCAGTCAGCTACCGGCGGGATGACACTCGAACTAGCCGACGGGACCGAACACTTCCTGTGTTCGGATTGCATCGAGGCGCTGCCCGACGACCGCGAGGTCGAGGCGGCAGACGTGGCCGGCCTCGAAGGTCGAGACGATTGAGCCCTGGTGTCGGGTTTTGGCGGCTGGTCTGTGCCGAACGTAGTGCTCCGGAGGCCAATTACCGGGTATATGGGTCCGTTTCACGAGGGTATCAGGCGGTGTCTGACGCCCTCCTGTGTGATGGATTTCCACACGAACGAATGGGGTTCGAATCAAACACGCTCCCGCCGGTCTGTCCGGCCTGTTTCCCACGGGAGCCTTCGCATCACGCTTATGTCATCGCCGGTTCAAATCTGCGCCTAATGCGAGCTGACGACATACATCCCCAGGCACAGGCCGTCGTCGACCGACAACGGCGGCTCGGTATCTCGCCGATCTCCGATCACGATCGCCGCGTGTTGCGCTTTTTGCAACGGGTGGGTACCTGGTTCGGGAATCGCGATCCGCCGGCAGTCGGCTCGACGACCGACGGCTCGATCCCGGGGCCCGACGGTGACCTTCCCGTCCGCCTATACCGGCCGGACGCGCCCGGTCCCTACCCGACGATCGTGTTCTTCCACGGCGGTGGGTTCGTCCTCGGAAGCATCGGAACCCACGACTGGCTGTGTCGACAACTGACTCGGGAGACGGGCGCGGTCGTCGTCTCGGTCGAGTATCGCCTCGCCCCGGAACACCCGTTCCCGGCGGCTGTCGAGGACGCCTACGCGGCCACCCAGTGGGCCGCGGACAACCCCGACAGGCTCGCGTCGGACGGGACGCTCGCGGTGGCCGGCGACAGTGCCGGCGGAAATCTCGCAGCCGTCGTCTCGCTGATGGCCAGGGACCGAGGCGAACCGACCATTGATTACCAGACGCTGCTCTACCCTGGGATCGGCATCAGCGACGACCAGGAGTCCGTCCGGGAGAACGACGGGATCGTTCTCTCGATCGCGGACCTCGAATGGTTCGAAAACTGCTATTACGACGGCGAGATCCACCAGCGCAACCCCTACGCCGATCCGGCGGCGGCGTGTGATCTCGCGGGCGTCGCGCCCGCGACGGTCGTGACTGCGGGGTTCGATCCGCTTCGGGACGGCGGCGTTGCCTACGCTGACCAACTCGACGCCGACGGCGTCGAGGTCACGCATCGCCACTATCCGGGGATGATCCACGGGTTTGCCACGTCCCCGGGAATCGACCGTGCCGAGACGGTCGTCAGTGACGTCGCAACCGATTTCGCTGATACGATCGGCGAAACGTCCTGAACGACGGGATGACGGAGCGAGAAAGAATCCTTACTGCGCCGTCGGCGTGTCGTCGTCGCTCATCGCTTGCTTGACCTGAAGAGCCGCGCTGGCGGCGAGTCCCTGGGCGAGATCTTCACATTCCTGGTCGTCGATCCGAAGGTTCGTATCCGGTTCGGGGGTATATCCGGCACTGACCGGTGAGCCGATCGGTGGCTGAACGGCGATCATCGCTTCGGGACCGCTGGCCCCGCTTGACAGCTCCGAGCCGACCACGAACTCGCCAGGCAGCAACTCCCGCGTCTTGGAGGCGACGCGGGACAGATCGCTCCGGAGCGATCGACGCTCCTCCGGCGTGAGCTCGACCGTCGTCTCAGCGGCCCCGGAATGCGACGTATTTCCATACATGAATCGTCTCCGGATGTACGCGAGGGCCCGTTATAAACTCGCCGACTCGTGTCTTCGAGACGACGTGTCGGCCCCGCGGCTTCCGGCCGTGTGTCACTGCTCGATTAGCGTGTGGCTTTCGCCGTAGACCGCCAGGACGATCGCACAGGCGTACTCCTCGGCTGCCGTCGCCGTTGTGACTTCGACGTGCTTCTCGCCAAAGTCCCACTCCCGGAGCTCGCGACCGGCCGAAAGCCCTGCCCGGACGTCTTCCCGGACCCGTCGTTCACTCGACCCGGAGACTTCATAGAAGATGCCCGGGCCATCGGGCTCGCGCGTCCAGCCGATCGCCGCCGCCGCCTCGCCTTCGTCGGTCGTCTCCGCCGCCTGGACGACGTACAGCCCGCGGCCTGCCGGACCGAGATCCGGGGCCGTCCCGACGCGTTCGATCCTCGCGTCGGCGGGGATGACCGACGACAGTGTCACGAGGTTATAGTTGTGGACGCCGGCCTCGGCCAGGGCGGCGTCGTAGGCGGCCGTCGGCGTCGGCCCGTGACCCGAGCCCATGACGATCCGAATCGCTCCCATTACCGGAAAATCGGGCGAGCGGCAAGTAAAGTCCGTCGTTCGGGACCTGCGAACGCCGTCCCGATATATTCACAACGACCATTATAATGATAGTTTCTCACGAACTGGGAATCCTCGGTGGGACTTACTCCGGCACTGACACTCCTGTGCGCTAAGAGACGAGTGCGCGACGAGCAATCACCGTCTCCCAGAGCATGAAAGTCATTGATCGATCGGACTTCACGGCGTTGATCGAGGAGTTGATCGCATCCGATCCGCGGGAGGTAGTCGGGGTACAGGAGAGCGGCGAGCAGTACGTTTTCGATCGGCTGGAGTCGGCCGAGCAACTCGCGCTGGAACATGACCTGACGGCACTATCGCCGAAGAAGTACGTCATGCCACAGCGTGAGACGCTGTTGACCTACGAACAGACGGACGACGACTACGAGATGCGGGCCGAGGCTGATCCGACGGGGCATATCGTCGTCGGCGTCCATCCGTACGATCTCGCAGCGATCAATCAACTCGATAAGATCTTCATCGACACGCTGCAGGACGAACCGTACCGCCGCAAGCGCGAGCATTCCGTTCTCATCGGGGTGACAATGCAGGACGTCGCCGACACCTGCTTCGCCGCGAGCATGGGCACCGCGACGATCGACTCGGGGTATGATCTCATGGTGACTGACCTTGGCGATCGTTTCGCCGTCGACATCGGGACCTTCGAGGGTGATCAGTTGCTGGAGTCGGTTCCGACCCGGAACGCGAGCGCCGAGGAGGTAGAGCGCGTCGCGGAGATCAAAGCGGACCTCGAAGACGCCTTCGATCGGGAACTCGCCTTTCCGCCGGCTGCACTCCCTACATTGCTTGAAGCCAGCTACGACGACATGGACTTCTGGGAGGACTATGCCGAGCAGTGTCTCTCGTGTGGCACCTGTAACGTGGTCTGTCCGACCTGCTTCTGTTTCAGTGTCGATATGATCCGCGACCTTGAGGGCGACAGCGGTCGCCAGGAGCGCCGCTGGGACGGCTGTCTGCTGGAGGACTTCGCGACGGTCGCCCAGGGCGAGAACTTCCGTGAGGAGGTCGCTCAGCGCCATCGCCACCGGTTCATGCGCAAGGGGTGGTACATCTACGAGCGCTACGGCGACATCGCCTGCGTCGGGTGTGGCCGGTGTACGCGCCACTGCGTCGCCGGTGTGGCCGATCCCTGTGAGGTCTACAACGAACTCAGGGAGGGACAGCATGCGTAGCCAGACGCGAAAACGCTTCGAACACGGGGAAAGCGAGTACCAGCCGATCGAGGGCCAGATCGTCTGGATCGACGACCATACTGACGACGACAAGCTGTTCGTGATCGACCTGCCCGACGGCGTTGCCCTGGATCACGAGCCCGGCCAGTTCGTCCAGCTGTTCGTCCCCGGCGTCGGCGAGGCACCGTTCTCGATCGCCTCGTCACCGACTAATGAGGGCCCCTTCGAGTTATGCATCCGCGCGGTTGGCAACGTGACCAACGCGATCCACGACATGGAAGCGGGGGACGTTGTCGGCATCCGCGGTCCCTACGGCCAGGGCTTCGACGTCGACGCCATCGCCGGCGAGGACCTCCTCTTTATCGCCGGCGGGATCGGCCTCGCACCGCTGCGCTCGGTGATCAACTACGCCCTGGATCGCCCCGGGGAGTTCGGCGAGTTGACGACGCTGTACGGCTGTACCGAACCCGCCGAACAGCTGTTTCCGGAGGAACTCGACTCGTGGGCTGGCTCGGACGTGATGGACTATCGCGAGACCGTCGACGAGGTGCCCGAAGATCAGGCGTGGGACGGCAACATCGGTGTCATTACCTCGCTGATCCCGCCCCTGGAGTTCGATCCCGAATCCACGGTTGCGCTAGTCTGTGGCCCGCCTGTGATGTACCGTTTTGTCATCAAGGCCCTGCGGGAGAAGGGGCTCGCCGACGACCGCATCTACCTCTCCTTAGAGCGCAACATGCACTGTGGCCGCGGGCTCTGTGGGCATTGCCAACTCAACGAACTGTACGTCTGTCTCGACGGGCCCGTGTTTCATTATCCGACCGTCCGCGACAAGGAGGAGGCCGAAGTATGACGGGAGAGGCGAAACCGCGTGTCGCCTTCTTCGATTTCACGGGCTGTGAGGGCGATCAGCTGCAGGTCATCAACCTCGAGGACCGACTGCTGGATCTCGTCGAGGTCGTCGAGGTCGTCAGCTTCCGCGAGGCGATGACCGAACACGGAGACGACTACGAGATCGCCTTCGTCGAGGGCGGCGTCGCGACGGCCCACGACGAGCGCCGGCTGACCGATGTCCGTGACAACGCCGATGTCGTCGTCGCGCTAGGCTCGTGTGCCGCCTTTGGGGGCATCAACGCCCTCCGCAACCACCAGGACTTCGAGACGGTCAAAGAGCGGGTGTACGGCGATGACGCCGATTCGATCTCGTCCTATCCCGTGGCTCGCCCGATCGACGACGTCATCGACGTCGACTACGAGATCCCGGGCTGTCCGATCGATCGCGAGGAGTTCGTCGGGGCGGTCACGGCCCTGGTCAACGGTGCCGAACCGTCGATCCCAAACTACCCCGTCTGCCTGGAGTGCAAGTTCGAGGAGAACACCTGCGCCTTCGAGCGCGGCGAGACCTGCCTTGGGCCGATCACTCGCGGCGGCTGTTCGGCGACCTGCGTCTCGGCGGGCACCCACTGCTGGGGCTGTCGGGGCATGGTCGACCATCCGAACGAGGACGCCTACACGGACGTTCTCGAAGCCAACGGGCTGACGACCGAGGAAGTGATCGAGGAGTATCAACTCTACTGGGGCTGGCAACGTGATCAGGTGGCAGTCGCTGACGGCGACTCCCAGCCCGTCGCCGACGGGGGTGAGCGATGAGTCACACGATCGACGTCGAGGGCGACCTCGTCACCCGCGTCGAGGGCCACGGCTCGATCGTGGTCAACGCCGAGGACGGCGAACTCGAAACCTGCGAGTGGCAGGTCGTCGAATCTCCGCGGTATTTCGAATCGATGCTGGTCGGTCGCTCCTTCGAGGAATCCCATCATATCACCTCGCGGATCTGTGCCATCTGCTCGGTCAGTCACACGATCGCCTCGCTGCAGGCAACTGAGGCGGCCCTCGGGATCTCCGTCTCCGAGCAGGACCGCCGGCTGCGAAAGCTTGCGCTCTACGGCGAGACGCTTCAGAGCCACGTCCTGCACCTGGGCTATCTCGCGTTGCCGGATCTGGTCGGCGAGAAATCCGTCCTGCCGCTTGCGGACACACACGAGGACGAACTGGAGACTGTGATCGATCTCCACCGGCTGGGCAACGAGTTGACCGAAGTCGTCACCGGCCGATCGGTCCACGCTCAGCGCCTGCTCCCTGGCGGTTTCTCCCAGCTTCCCGACGAGAGCGAACTCCAAGCGCTGCTCGATCGGCTCCTCAACAGCTGGGATGCCGTCGCGGAACTCGCCGACCTGCTGGCCGTTCTGGCCGATGAACTCCCCGCTTTCGAGCGTGAGACCGAGTATATCTCGCTCACCCATCCCGAGGAGTACGCTTTCGCCGAGGGCACGATCTACTCATCGGATGTCGGGGAGATCCCCGTCTCCGACTATCGGGACGTCGCCAACGAGTACGTCGTCGAGCACTCGACGGCCAAATTCGCGCGGCACGAGCGCGATTCGTATATGGTCGGCGCGCTGGCCCGCTTCAACAACAACGCCGACCAGCTTGCCCCGCGGGCCCAGGAGGTCGCCGATCGCTTCGGTCTGGACGCGCCCGCCCACAATCCGTATCTGAACAACGTCGCCCAACTTGTCGAGGTCGCCCACCTCCTCGGGGAGTCCGTCCGGCTGATCGAGGCGTTGCTGGACGATGGCCTCACCCCGCAGTCGAACTACCACGTCCCCGAGATCGACCCGACCGCGGGCCAGGGGATCGGGGCCATCGAGGTGCCCCGCGGCGTGCTCTTCCACGAGTACGCCTACGACGACACCGGCGAGGTGACCGAGGCCAACTGCGTCATCCCCACCAACCAGAACCACGGCAACATCCAACGGGACATGGAGACGCTGGTGCCGACGATCGTCGACCACCCCGAGGACGAAATCAAGCACACCCTGGAGATGCTCGTCCGGGCCTACGACCCCTGTATCTCCTGTTCGACGCACTATCTCGACGTCGAGTTCGTCGGTCCCAACGGATGACAGGTATCGCGAACCCGGCTCGTGGAAATCACGCATGACCGCCGATCGCGCCATCGTCGCACTCGGCAATCCCTATCGTCGGGACGACGGAATCGGGCCCGCGCTGGTTGATCGGCTCCGCGAAGAGGGACTGTCGTCGGTGGACTGTCTCGACCTCGGCGACGCGGGGTTTGAGTTAGTGCACGTCGTCGCCGATTACGACGCCGTCGTGATCGTCGACGCGGTAGATTTCGGCGGTGATCCGGGTGAGATTGTGGTGTTCGATCCGGCTGACCCTGAAACCGCAACCGGCCGAAGGGGCACCCACGGCACTGACCCGTTCGAACTCCTGGAGGTGGCATCGCGGGTGGCGGATACGAACCCGTCGATCCGCGTCGTCGGTATCCAGCCCGCAGAGACCGGCTACGGGGACGGGCTGAGTCAACCGGTTTCTGATTCCCTTCCGGCTGGGTGCCGGACACTGCGTGCGACGGTTCGATCGCTGTAGGCCGATGGGACTGTCCCGATCGACGTGCCACGTCATGTGTATTCAAACCAAGATTGATAATCCCTGCCGACGAAGTACAGATGGTACGATGGATATTGCTGATATAGCCACCCGCGACTACATCGAAGTCGATGCGGACGAACGCCTGGGCAAAGTCCGCTCGATCTTTGAGCGCGAAAATCCCAAAGGAATCATTGTCACTGAGGCGGGTGAGTACGCCGGCGTCATCACGCAAAAGGAACTGGTACAGTCTCACGTCGAGGATCAGGCAAAGGCCCGCGCGCTGATGCAACACGCGCCGAAGATCGAGCGGACGGGCGACGTCCGTGAGACGGCCCGGGTCCTGGTCGAGAGTGGGAACAAAGTCGCGCCGGTGTTCGAGGCCAACAAGCTCTGGGGAGTCATCACCGACGACGACATTCTTTCGGCGGTCATCGACAACTTGGACGCCCTCACTGTCGAGCAGATCTTCACCGGTGACGTCGTCACTGCCACTGAGGACACAGAGGTCGGCCAGGTGATCAACAAGCTTCGCGAGCACGGGATCTCCCGGGTTCCCGTCCTGAACGACGACGGGAAGCTGACGGGGATGGTGACCCGTCACGATATCGTCGATGTCGTCGTCCGGGACATGGACAAGGCGACGACCGGCGAGCGCGCCGGCGATGTCGACCGGGTCCTCGATCTGCCTGTCTACGACGTGATGAGTAGCCCCGTCGCGACGACGACGATCGACGAGTCGGTCGAGGACGCCGTTCGACGAATGCTCGAGAACGACTACGCCGGACTCGTCGTCACGCCGGAACGCGACGACTCGCTGGTCGCCGGTATCATCACGAAGACGGACGTCCTCCGGGCGCTGTCGTTCACCGAGGAGGAACACATGGACGTCCAGATTACCAACATCAAGCTCCTTGATACGATCTCCCGCCAGGACGTTCGCGTCGGGATCGAGGACGTCGCCGACAAGTACCAGGCCATGCAGGTGCAACACGCCCACGTTCGGTTTCAGGAACACAAGGAGAAACTCCGTGGGACGCCCCTGATCAACTGCCAGATCCGCCTCCGAACCAACAAGGGCCAGGTCGCGGGCACCGGCGAGGGCTACGGGGCGAAAACCGCGTTCAACGTCGCGCTCGACAAACTCCAGCGCAACGTCCTCGAACGCAAGGGCGTCCGTAGCGACGAGGAGTACCGCGGGCAGTTGCTGCGGAAACTCGGCGAGCTGTAAGGCTCTCATCTCGGACTCGACCGAACGGAGGGCTCGACCCTTTTTCATCCATGTTTTTGCGCAAGTGGTGAGCGCCGTGCGCTCACCCGCAGCGGAAAAAGATGGAGGAGTACCGCGGGCAGTTGCTGCGGAAACTCGGCGAGCTGTAAGGCTCTCATCTCGGACTCGACCGAACGGAGGGCTCGACCCTTTTTCACCACCGGGAGAGCAAGCTCTCCCGAGCCCACACTCGCTTGCTCGCGTGGACCATGTTTTTGCGTTCGTGGTGTCCCCCCGCGTTGCGTTCGATCGGCTGTTCGGTCACAGGACGTTCGTTATCAGCTCGACGATGTCGACCTGTAGGTTCAACCACTCGACACCCTTGTATCCAAGCAGGATCCCGGCGATGCCGAGGACACCTGCGAGATTGGGCGGCGCGGGTATCGGTACTTGAATGATACCGAACAGCGCACCGACGAAGATGCCTGCCAGCAGCGCCAGAGCGATCTGAACGACCATTACACCGGCGATTGACGAGGGCCGATATTGTGTCTTCCGCTCGGCATGGCCTGCGCTCGCGATTTCTCCCCTGGATCGAGGGATGTTACCCCGAATTCGTCGCGTCGATCCGCTTTCGCTGTACATCTTTCACGACCGCGAGGAAATTATCGAACAGCGTCTTTGCGTGCTGTGCTGCGGCGTAATTTTCCTCGTGAATACCCGCCAGAACGCTCTCTATTCGCTCTTTCGGGATCTCGTCTGCTTTCCCCCGCGTGATCAGTTCGGCGGTCTCCATGTCATATTCCGGATGGAACTGCACAGCGAAGACGCGCCCTTTTCGGAAGCTTTGGATGCCGTACTCGTTCTCGGCGAACACCGTCGCTCCGGGCGGCTCGTCGGTGACGTGATCGGAGTGACTCATGAACACCGTCATCGTCTCATCGATCCCATCGAGCAGGCGATTTTCCCCGTCGTGGGTGACTGTTCGGTACCCGAGTTCGTACTCACCCATGCTCTTGACGTTGCCGCCCATGACGTCCGCCAGGAGCTGGTGGCCGAAACAGACGCCCAGCGCGGGCAGGCCCGCCCGGATCGCATCGCCGACCCAGATTTTCAATTCGCCGATCCATTCCCGGTCCCAGTATACCGACGCGCTCGACCCCGTGATCACGAACCCGTCGTACTGGAATCCGTCGGGTAACTCCCCGGATGGACAGTGAAATACATCGAGATCGGCGTCCAGCTCCCGCTCGAAATTTCGGCGCGTGTCCGCTGCTTCCTGAGCCGCGTTCAACAGAGCGAGACGTGGACGATCCATTTATGCTCATCTTCGCTTCCCCAGGGAAATACGGTTTCGTCTCGTCATCTTTTGCCAGTGCTGGTCGACGGTCAGTCGGCAGCGACCGAACTGACACGACGGACGTCAGCTTCCAGGCGATCGGCGCACGTCAGCCGGAGCTCTCTGGCTCGTGATTCGGTAATCTCCTGTTCCGGGTCTATTTCGTGGGTCAATGGCTCGTAGGCCGCGACGCCAAATCCCATCCGGTCGAGGTAGTCCCGAACGGCGTTCGAGTCGAGGCCCTCGTTGATCGCGGCGTCGACGTACTCGGAAACAGCATCGAATTCCGGCAGGACGATTTCCCCCGACGTGATCCGCCCTCGCTCGCCCTCGATCCGGACAGGTACCTTCGGCACCCGGCTGACGATAGTGGCGAGCTCGTCAGCCAGCCGAAGGATCTGGCTCGGAAGCGCGGCATCGGGAGATCGCCACTCGACGGTCGAAAACCGCTCGCGGAGCTGGACCGGCGTCCAGACGGCACTCTCCGGCCCGAAATACGACTCCACCCGCTCGCGATCGAACCCGGTGATGATCGACTGGGTGACGAACTCGCCGTAGCGGTGTTCGAGCCGCTTGGCCCATGATTCCAGATCGTCTGCATACGACCACAGTCGACCCTGATGTGGCAGCGTTTCGTAGGCCATCCGCCGGTAGAGTTGCGAGCGCGCACCGGTCGTCAGGCGCTCCCGACCGAAATACGGCGAGGAATTGACCAGCGCCAGGGCCGGGTCGAGCGCGATCAGCGTGTTCAACTGATCGATGACGTGGCCCGGCTGTTGTTCGACGTGGATGTGGGTCCCCGCACAGTGACGGACGTACTCGAAGTTCGACCCGACGACCCGATCCTGGATTCTTGTCCGCTCGCCGGGACGGTCCGGGATCTCACCGTCGTGGATTGGCGTTCCGAGCGGGACGAGGTGCTTGTCCAACTCTTGGGCCTGCTGGAGTACCATCTGTAGCCGCTCGTAGAACTCCGTTTGCAGTTCCGCCGTGGACTCACAGGGCGTGGTCTTGATCTCGAGCAGTGGCTCGATGAACTCCCGTTCGACGCCCTCGCCCGCGTCGGTGAGATCGCCCGGATCGGTCAACCGCCCCTCGTCGTCGATTACCCAGTACTCCACCTCGATGCTGCGACGGAGTGGGACCGAACTCCCGTCCGTTTCGAGTGTTGGATCCTGATTCGAAGCGACACTGGAATCGATGTGGTCAGACATTCTTGAAGGTGCGACTACGGCGGCCACGCATTCGCCGGTCGAGTTCCGGTGTCTCGCTTCGGCTCGATAGGCGTCCTGCGGGAACCACTCCGTCGGCTGTCGGATGCCCGCTTTTGAGCCGAGCCGGCCGATCTCTCGCCGAAACCGTCTGTCGAGTCGCGTTTATCGTGTCCATTGTTCACATACACTGGGTACCGAATACTATAGATATGTTAACGCTTTTGGGTATATCCGTCAATACTCCTTATACGATATTATCAAATGGCTCCGCCGCTCCACCCGACACAATTCTCAATCGAATGTGCCAATTTTCGGCGAGTGTATCCACCAGCGATTCGGGGAGGGGTCAATGGAATTCGGGACGTTCGCGCAGCGACCCGACGCGCGAGCGAAGCGAGACGGGACCGACAGGAGCGCCTTGGAGGCGAAATCATGATATTCACTGTACAACCGACGATCGTCATGATCCACAACGAGTGCCCCGCCCGTTGCAGTGAGGGTCACCTGGACGGCCAGCACACAATGACTTTGATTGGCTGATGCCACACGAGAATCTCCGCGACGAGGGCATGCGATTGTTCCTCACGCATCACGATGTCCGGCTGGACGGTATCGATAAAATATCGCCCCGGACACAACCCCGACCAATATAATCACTAAATTGTATTTGAAGGATACATAAACGTCTGGTTCCGTTAGTATCGATTTCGCTACCAGCAGGGCAGACACAACGATAGTAAAAGCCACAACACCGGATCGAAGCCTATCCCTGCTTTTCATCAATCTCATATATGGTTGAAATGAATACCATATAAATATAATTGCGAAGAGCGCACCGATGTATACTGGTCTGCCATTATACAAAACCAGTACCCAATTCATCAGAAACAGCGTTACGGAGATGAATATAAGTGGCAGGACGATTTTTGAAATTAAATTAATTTCTTTTGCCATATCTTGACCTGTCGTTCGGGATGAACAACAATAAAACCAGACTTCCGGTTTGCCGCTTACCGAAACACCGCCCTCGGGGACCGCCGAATAGTCTTCAGCCAGCCGTTCGTTTATCATCACATGAACCCTCCAAACCGAGAACTCTCGAGTGCGCTCGTTGTCGGTGCGGTGATCGGGGTCGGGATCCACTGGCTCGTCGGACAGATCCTTCTCGCGGTCGTGACGGCTGTCACCTGGGTGACAGCGTTCGGACTCACACTCCACATCCGGCGTGCGTACCCAGCTTTCTCGTCCGGCGAATCATGGGCCGACAAGCGATGGACTGGGCTCGCTGTCGCTGTCGTCACGCTCGCTGCGCTCATCGGAGCGGGACCGGCGCTTCCCGTTTCGGCGGACGTTCGGTTCGTACTCGGCCTCCTGGTTCTCGGTGCGTCCGTTACCGCGTATTCGGCAGGAACGCTCGCCGTGCTGGACCGCGTCGAACTTGACTCGAACACGACGGAGTCACCACGTGTTTCAGACGTAGCGGATGACGATTGAAGGAGGGAAGCTGGGACGGTTCTTGGGCAAGCGCCGCTTCAGATGAACCGTCAGCGTATTTTGTTGATTCTTCGTCACGTTTCCCCGTATATTGCTAATTAGTAAATAAATTTACAGATGATGATTTGACCCAAAATGAAGATGTCCGGCGCGCTACGCGCGCCGGTTCACCGCCGGAGCGGGACGCAGTCCCGCGACGGCGGCCTTTTTGGCCGAGCTTTTTGGAGTGAGCGGTGGACGAACGAAGTGAGTCCACCCGAACTCGAAAAAGGTCGTCTCCTACTGGAAGCCGATCCGGTCGGAGCCCTGGCGCTGGCGCGAGTCGGGGCCGCCGCCCTTGAACTGGTCTTCCATCTGCTCGAAGTACTCGCGGATGTCGTCGGTAACGGTCGGCCGGACGCCTTCCAGCGCCGACCGGAAGTGAGCCATCCCGATCGAATCGGCGTCCTCGTTCTCCCGGAGAGACTGAATGGCCGCCTCGCGGGCGATACTCTCTAGGTCGCTGCCGACGTAGCCTTCGGTGATCTCGGCGAGTTCGCGCAGCGAGACGTCGGGTGAGAGCGGCGACTCGTCAGTGTGGATCCGGAGGATCTCCTCGCGGCCGTCGACATCGGGTTCGCCGATGTAAACGAGGCGGTCGAACCGACCAGAGCGGATGAGTGCGGGGTCGATCATGTCCGGGCGGTTGGTCGCGCCGATGACCATGACGTCCTCCATGTCCTCTAAGCCGTCCATCTCGGTCAGCAACTGGTTGACGACGCGTTCGGAGACGTTCGACCCCGAGCCCTGGCCGCCACGGCCGGGGGCCAGCGAGTCGAGTTCGTCGAAGAACACGACCGTCGGCGCGACCTGGCGGGCCTTCCGGAAGGTCTGGCGGATGGCCTTCTCGCTTTCGCCGACCCACTTGCTCAGTAGCTGTGGCCCGCGCACCGAGATGAAGTTGGCGTCGGTCTCGTTGGCGACGGCTTTGGCCATCAGCGTCTTGCCGGTCCCCGGTGGCCCATAGAGCAACACTCCAGATGGCGGTTCGACGCCCATCCGGTGGAACTTTTCCGGGCTGGTCATCGGCCACTCGATCGACTCCTGGACCTCGTCTTTCGCCGATTCGAGCCCGCCGACGTCGTCCCAGCTGATTTTGGGTAACTCGACGAGCACTTCCCGCATCGCCGACGGTGAGACCTCGTTGAGGGCTCCCTTGAAGTCGTCACGCTTGATGATCATCCGGTCGATAAGGCTCGGCGGGATGTCTTCCTCGTCCAGATCGATCTCGGGGAGGTACCGCCGAAGGGCCTTCATCGCGGCCTCCTTCGTCAGGCTCTCGATGTCCGCGCCGACGAACCCGTGGGTGTCCTCGGCCAGCCCCGGGAGGTCGACATCGTCTGAGAGTGGCATCCCGCGGGTGTGGATCTTGAGGATCTCCTCGCGGCCGGTTTCGTCGGGCACGCCGATCTCGATCTCGCGGTCGAAGCGACCGGGGCGCCGGAGCGCGGGATCGACCGAGTCGACACGGTTGGTCGCGGCGATGACGACGACCTGCCCCCGGGATTCCAGGCCGTCCATCATCGTCAGGAGTTGGGCGACGACGCGGCGCTCGACCTCGCCGGTGACGTCCTCGCGTTTGGGCGCGATCGAGTCGAGTTCGTCGATGAAGATGATCGACGGGGACTCCTCGGTGGCGTCCTCGAAGATCTCCCGGAGTTGCTGTTCGCTCTCCCCGTAGTACTTCGAGATGATTTCCGGGCCGGCGATCGAGAAGAAACTCGCCGAGGTCTCGTTGGCGACGGCTTTCGCCAGCAACGTCTTGCCCGTCCCGGGCGGGCCGTGCAGGAGCACGCCGCTGGGCGGTTCGATTCCCAGTTTCTTGAAGATCTGGGGGTGTTTCATCGGCAGTTCGACCATCTCGCGGACGCGCTGGATCTCGTTCTCCAGGCCGCCGATGTCCTCGTAGGTGATCCCGCCCCCGGTCTTGTCGTACCCGGAGATGGGCTCCTCCCGAAGTTCGACGTCGGTGTCCTCGGTGATGAGGACGACGCCTTCGGGTTCGGTCTCGACGGCGATCAGCGGGATGGCCTGGCCCGGCGAGCGCATGAATGGGTGGTTCGTGCTCGACATCACGGGGACGATGTCGCGCTCGACGACCGGCCGTTTGAGGATCTGCCGTTTGACCATACCGGCCGCGTCCGAGCCGAATTGGACGCTCGCTTCCTCGGGCGGGGCAAGCACGAGCGAGTCGGCTTTCTCGGCTTCGGCCTTGCGGATCTCGACGCGCTCGCCGATACCCGCGTCGGCATTTTGCCGGGTGAAGCCGTCGATGCGGACCGTGTCGGTGTTCCAGTCCTGGCGGTCCGCCCGCCAGACCTTCGCAGCGGTGGTCTCGGCCCCTTCGATCTCGATGATGTCGCCGGGGGAGAGCTTCAGGTGCAGCAGCGTATCGGGATCGAGGCGCGCGATGCCCCGGCCCGAGTCGTTCGGGTAGGCCTTCGCGACCTCAAGTTGAACTTCGTTCATGATGGGGATGCAGTATGTCACAGTCAGGCATCCCGGGAGATATGCTTTTTGCTACCACCGGTTGTTCAGTCGGGAAGATAGTTGGACATGCCGACCGGCGGACAGTCACCTCGGTCTCTATCGTGTTGTTAGCGGTTCGAGACGGCGTTAGTCTTCCTGCCAGTAATAGATATCCTCTTTGGGCGCCCCGCACGCTGGACATTCATCGGGGAGCTTCTCGATATCACCCATCTCGCCACAGGACCAACACCGCCACATGAGTTCAGCCTCTCCCGCAATCCCGCTGGCGAGGTGCTCACTCGACAGCGCGGCGATTCCGCCGTCTGTCGAGACATAAAAGCCATGTTCGTCGAACCCCCGTACTGTCCCGAGTCTGGTACCGGCCTCGTCGTAGATCTCCGTCCCGAACGTGACGTCTGTCGGATCGGGCGCCATCGTGGCTAGTCAAACGGTACCACGTCTCAAAAAGTTTTGCCTCTCTGTCAGGTCTGCCGGGAGTCACTCGGCGGACGACATTCACCAGTCGGCGAATGGACCTACTGCCGTCGATTTCCACCGTCGCACGTCACTGCGAAAACAGGCTCGTATGGACGGGCGCGAAGTCGCTGTCGGCCGGTTCGTCAGCGTCATCGTTGGTGTCCGTCACGGCCGACCCGGAGACGCCCTCGCCGAGGAAGTCCGCAAGCGGTGGGCCGACGTTTTCGGGTTCGACGAGGAACGCGTCGTGGCCGTGGTCGGATTCGACGACGTGGTGGGCCGTCTTCACGTCGGCGTCTCTGAGCGATTCGGCCAGTGACTCGGCCTGGGCGACAGTGAAGTGCCAGTCCGACGTGAAAGACATCACCAGCGCTTCTCCGTCGAAGGCCGCGAGTGCGTCGGCGTCGGATTCGAAGCCGGCGGCGAGGTCGTAGTTCTCCGTCGCCCGGGTCATCGTCAGGAAGGCGTTGGCGTCGAAGCGGCCGACGAACTTCTCGGCCTGGTAGTCGAGGTAGGACTCGACATCACGGTAGGGGAAAAACGCGGCTGCGGGCTCCTCGGGGAAGGCCCGATGGGCCTCCCGGCCCGCTGACCGGCGGCCGAACTTCCGGTCCATCGAGGCCTTCGAGAGGTACATCACGTGGCCGATCTGGCGAGCCAATGCCATGCCGTTGGTCGGTTCTGGGTGATCGTCGCCGTAGTAGTCGCCGCCGTCCCAGGCGGGATCGCCGGTGATCGCCCGGCGCTTGATGCCGTGCAGCGCCAGCGACTGGGTATCGAGTCGTGCAGAGGTCGCGATCGGGGCGATCCGATCGACGTGGTCCGGGTGGCGCTTGGCCCATGCGAGAACGTTCATGCCGCCGACGCTGCCGCCGACGACGGCGTGGAGGTGCGGGATCCCGAGTTCGTCCAACAGGGCGCGTTGGGCCTCCGTCCAGTCGCTGACCGTCACCGGCGGGAAGTCCGTCCCGTATGGCTCGCCGGTCTCGGGGTTCGTGCTCGCGGGACCGGTCGTCCCGTAACACGAGCCGGGGACGTTCGCACAGACGACGTAGTACTCGGTGGTGTCGATGGCCTTGCCCGGGCCGACGATGTCGTCCCACCACGCGCGGGCCTGGCCGCTGGTGGCGTCGTCGGCGTCGGGATGGGAGGCGACGTGGGCAGAACCAGTCAGGGCGTGACAGATCAGCACCGCGTTGTCGCCGTCGAAGTCGCCGTAGGCCTCGTAGGCGATCTCGAGTTCGGGGATCGACTCCCCACACTCGAACTCGAATTCGCCTACCGAAACCGTCTCGTGTTCGGCGGTGACCGTCATGTAGCTGTCTCGATTCCCTCTTTGAGGTCCCCAATGATGTCTCTGACGTCTTCGATCCCGACCGACAGCCGGACCATGTCCGGCGCGACGCCGCTGGCCCGCTGTTCTTCCGGTGAGAGCTTCGCGTGTGTCGTCGAGGCGGGATGGATGACCAGTGTCTTGGCGTCGCCGACGTTCGCGAGGAACTGTGCGAGGTCGGTCTCCTCACAGAGTCGCTGACCGGCTTCGTAGCCGCCCGAGAGGCCGAACGTGACCATGCCGCCGTATCCACCCTGCAGATACTCGCTGGCTTGCTCGTGGGTCTCGTGGGCTTCGAGGCCCGGATACGATACCCATTCGACATCGGGATGGTCGGTGAGGAATTCCGCGACGCGGGTGGCGTTCTCGCAGTGCCGTTCCATGCGCACGGCAAGGGTTTCGGCTCCCTGCAGCGTCGTCCAGGCGTCGAAGGGCTTCTGGCCGTCGCCGACGTTTCGGACGGCCCGCTGGCGAGTTGCGACCGCGAACGCTCGCTTGCCGAAGCGATCGACGAAGCTCTCCCCGTCCAGTGTGCTGGCGCTGTCCCCCAGCGCGGGATACGTTTCGGGATGGTCCGCCCAGGGGAAGCTTCCGCCGTCGATCACCACGCCGCCGACGGTCGTCCCGGAGCCGTGGATCCACTTCGTCGTCGACTCCCAGACGACGTCAGCGCCGTGGTCGATCGGATTGCAGAGATACGGCGTCGCGAAGGTGTTGTCGACGACCAGCGGCGCGCCGTTATCGTGGGCGATCTCGGCGATCCGCTCGATGTCCGGCGTCACGAGCGAGGGGTTGCCGATGGTTTCGAGGTGGACGTAGGCCGTCCCGTCGTCGATGGTTTCGGCGTAGGCGTCGTAGTCAAGGGTGTCGACGAAGCGCGCTTCGATCCCCCGCTCGCGGGCGGTCGTCGTCAGATAGGAGTGGGTCCCGCCGTAAATCGAGGACGCAGAGACGATGTTCTCGCCCGCGCTCGCGAGGACGGTCGTCGTCGCATCGAGAGCGGCCATTCCCGACGCGGTCCCAACGGCGTCGACGCCATCTTCCAGTGATGCGAGGCGGCGTTCGAGGGTCCGGACCGTCGGGTTGTCGAAGCGGCTGTAGATGTTGCCCTCGGCCTCCAGTGCGTAGAGATCCGCTGCGCGATCGGCGTCGTCGAAGGCATAGGAGGTCGTCTGGTATATCGGCGGTGCGACTGCGCCGGTCTCGGGATCGGGTGTCTGGCCGGCGTGCAGACACCGCGTCCCGAAGCGTCGTGGGGGGTCCTGTCCGTTCATGTTTCGTATGCATATACCTCTGGCTTCGTATAACTAAGAGTTACGGCAAATTTGGGGCGGGTGTCGCTTTCACCCGGTGGCTCATCTCGGATCATCAGGGGCCGATCAGCGACGCGCTTGGACTGGTTGCAGCGTCGTATCAAAAATACCATGCCGCCCGACTCCGAGAAACGAGATACGAACGGTGGTATCCGTGACCGAAAAACGCGAATATACCGACGACTATCCCGAAAAGACGCTGTACATCCCCGGTCCGACCGAAGTCCGCGAAGACGTCATCGCGGAGATGGCCCAGCCGATGTTCGGCCATCGGATGGACCGGATGACCGACCTCTACACCACGATCGTCGAGGACACGAAGGAGTTCCTCGACACTGACAACGAGGTCATCATTTTGACGGGGTCGGGGACGGAGTTCTGGGAGGCGTCGACGCTGAACCTCGTCGACGAGAAGATTCTCGTGCCGACCTGCGGGAGCTTCAGCGAGCGCCACGCCAACGTCGCCGAGCGCCTGGGCAAGGACGTTGACCGCCTCGAATACGACTGGGGTGAGGCCATCAAACCCGAGGACGTTCGGGAAGCCATCGAGGCTAGTGATAACGAATACGACGTGGTCGCAAGCGTCATGAACGAGTCCTCGACGGGCGTCCGCAACCCAATCGAGGAGATCGGCGATGTCGTCGCTGAATACGAGGACACCTACTTCGTCGTCGACGCAGTGAGCGCACTGGGCGGCGATTACGTCGACATCGACGAACACAACATCGACGTGATTTTCACCTCGACCCAGAAGGCCTTCGCGATGCCGCCGGGGCTGGCGATCTGTGTCGTCAGCGACGAGGCTTACGAGCGCGAAGTCGAGAAGGATTCCGCGTCGTGGTACGGCGGCTTCCAGCGTTGTCTGGACTACTACGACCGGAAGGGCCAGACCCACTCGACGCCGGCCATCCCGATCATGCTGGCCTACCGCAAGCAGATGAAACACATGCTCGAAGAGGGCCACCATGCGCGTGACCAGCGCCACCGCGAGATGACCGAGTACGTCCACGACTGGGCGCGCGAGCACTTCGATCTGTTCGCCGAGGAAGGCTATCGCTCCCGGACGGTTTCGTGCATCGAGAACACCCAGGGCATCGACGTGGCTGGGACCATCGAGGAAGTCTCGGCGGAGTACGACATGGTCTTCTCGAACGGGTATGGCTCGCAACTCGGCGAGACGACCTTCCGGATCGGCCATATGGGCGAACACGACGTCGAGAGCATCAAAGCGCTGACCGACGCGATCGAGGACGTCGCCGATCTCTGAGGGCGGTCTCCGCGATCCGAACACCCGACGGGCATCCAACACGGGTCTATTAAGGCGCAACTGGCGTTACCGGAGATTGGGAACCGATCGACCTGTTATGCCTGCCTGCGTGTAACGCTGGGAGTGTATGGACGCAGCCAGATATCACGGTCGAGAAGATATTCGCGTCGAAGATGTCGAACCGGAGTCGGTCGGCCCCGACCAGGTCCGAATAGACATCGAAGCGTGTGGCATCTGTGGGTCGGACCTCCACGAATACACTGCCGGTCCGATCTTCATCCCGGGGGACGCCCCCCATCCGGTCTCGGGGGCCCAGGCACCGCTCACAATGGGCCACGAGTTCAGCGGGACAGTCTCGGAGGTCGGCGCTGACGTCACCGACTTCTCGGAAGGAGACGCCGTCACGGCCAATCCGATCATCTACTGTGGCACGTGTTCACGGTGTGAGGCCGGGGAGTACCACCGCTGTGAATCGCTCGGGTTCACCGGACTGGCATCGAACGGCGGATTCGCCGAGAACGTCGTCGTCGACGCCGAACAGGTCGTTGCGCTCGGTGACGTCCCGGTCGAACACGGCGCACTCGTCGAACCGCTGACGGTGGCACTCCACGCGGCCCGCGTTGCCGACGTTTCGGCTGGCGATTCGGTCGCGGTCTTCGGGAGCGGCCCGATCGGCCTCTGTCAGATTCAGGCGCTGCGGGCGGCCGGTGCCGATCCCATCATCGTCTCGGAACCGCGTGACGAGCGACGGGCGCGCGCCGATGCGTCCGGGGCGGACGTACTGATCGACCCGACCGAGGATGACGCTCTCGATGTCATCCGGGCAGAAACCGGTGAGGGTGTCGACATCGCCTTCGACGTCGCCGGCGTCGAGGCGACGTACAACCAGGCGATCAACAGCACCCGGCCCGGTGGGCGCGTCGCGGAGGTCAGCATCTTCGAGGAACCCCTCGAAACCCAGCCGAACGACCTCGTCATTCCCGAACGCTCGATCGTTGGCTCGATCGCCTACCAGGGCGGCCCCCGATCCGGCGAGGAGTTCGGCATGGTCATCGACATGCTCGAGGACGGCCGACTCGACCCCGAACCGCTCATCACCGACCGGATCGGCCTCGAGGACATCGTCGAGGACGGATTCGAACAGTTACTCGATCCGGAGAGCGATCAAGTGAAGATTCTCGTGAAACCGTAGCCCGCTGTTCGATCTCGTCGGACTACTCGACGATGTGAAGCCGAGCGTGTCCGTGAGCGGGCGGAGAAGTTTCGCGAGAACGTCGACGAACGAGTAGGCGGGGTCGACCAGTGATACTCGATTCGTGTTTCCTGATCGCCGCGATCGCGCTGGCCCGGGACGAACCTGTCGTGACGCCCAATGCCGAGGAGTTCGCCCGGACGCCGGTTCGGGTGAGTTCGTACTGAACGCGCTGGAACGCTACTGCACACACGCCATTTGAGTTAGCTCCCGTTGCTTCGACTGATTCGTCATATCTGTTGTGGTCTCTCCCTTCTCTAAATCCAAATATAGGGAAGATATTTGAGTTAAGGGAACAATTGCCTTCCTGATTCCAATGGCCAGAGACGGACTTCCAGATGAGGCACCGGGGAAATACGTCCCGTTCGGACAGCGGTCGTACTACCTCCCGGACGAACTGCCGCCAGCGGATGGGATCGAATTCAGTTCCGGGTTTCAGGAGACGCTTCAGGATGCGATCTACCAACTGGGTCGTCTGGAGGGGATCAGTGAACAAACGGACGCGAGCCCGATCGTCTATACGTCACTCGTGCGACGCGAGGCCGTCGAATCGGTCCTCATTGAGGGGGCAGATATCGAACTCGAGGACCTCTTTCGGCCCGAAGACATCGACCACGGCGAGACGACCAAAGACATCCGTGAGGGGATCAACTACGAGACGGCCGTTCGAGAGGGAGCCACTCGCGTCTCCGAGACCGGAGAGATCACGGTCGACTTGCTCCACGACCTGCACGGGACGCTCATGGCGGGTGTCCGTGACGAGGGGGATGGCGCGGGTGCATTCCGGACGGCACCGGTCCACATCCCCCCGCCCGAGCCACACCTGACGCCGTTCGTGCCACCCGCCGCCACGAAGGTCCCCAGTCTCGTCGACAACCTCGTGGCGTACATCCAGGACGGTGGTGCCTATCACGACCTCGTCGACCTGGGCCTCGTTCACTACCAGTTCGAGACGATCCACCCGTACGGCGACGGGAACGGCCGCCTGGGTCGATTGTTGATCACGCTCCAGCTCATCAAGCAGGGCTATCTGAGCGATCCGTACCTCTCCCCGAGCGCGTACTTCAACGAGCACAAGATCGAGTACGTCAATCGAATGCGAGCGGTAAGCGAGGAAGGTGCCTGGGAGCCGTGGCTCCAGTTCTTCGTCGACGGCATCCGACAGCAGGCGGCCGACGCAGTCACGCGAACGGACGAATTGCGCGACCTCCGACGGGAGTACGAGGTCCGCTATGGCCACGAGAAGACTGCCAGGGATCGGCTGGCGATGCGACTCTTCCAGTATCCATACGTCACGACAAAGGAGGTCCAGAAGCTGCTCGATGTGTCCCACCAGACCGCCCGGAATGCGATCACGGCCCTGGAGGACGAGGATGTACTCCAGGAGACCACCGGGAAAGAGCGCTACCAGGAATTCAAAGCAGTGGACATTTTCGACATTCTAACTCGGTCGTTCGATGGATCGGCGTGAATCTCGATTTGAGTTAGATTCGATGGTACTGACAATAACATATAAAACTACTGAATGAGTGGACACGTAACTAAATTTTTCCAAGATAATTTTGAGTCAATACAGGTGTACGGTACGCAATTCAAATGAGTCCAGGGAGACCTCATTGTCGGACAGTGCCGGAGACGGATCGTGCCCGGACCTCGTGGGTCGGGTGACGCCGCACCCTTTCTTGTTGTAGCTGTCGTCGCCCCTTCGAACGGTAGCCTTATTCTCAGGCCGCCGCGAAACGACGGTATGACAGCGGTCGAACCGCCGGATAACCCTTACGTCGAGGACCCGTCGACGGACTTCGAGCCGATCGAGAATTTCGACACTGAAACCGCCCGCGAACAGGCCACACAGTTGCGGGAAGCGATCCGGTATCACGACCACCGCTACTACGTCGAGAACGATCCCGTGATCGGCGATCGGACCTACGACGCCCTCTTTGCCCGCCTGCAGGATCTCGAAGATCATTTCGATCTCGACCGGGAAGGCAGTCCCACCCAGCGTGTCGGCGGTGAACCGCTCGACGAACTCGAGTCCGTCGAGCACGTCGCGCCCATGCAGTCGATCGACCAGGGCGGCGAGGAGAGCGACGTCCGGGAGTTCGACGACCGCGTCGCCCGTGGACTCGCCGACGCGGGCTTCGATCCCGACGCGCGGACCTACTTCTGTGAGCCGAAGTTCGACGGCCTCTCGGTCGAAATCGTCTACGAGGACGGCGTCTACCAGCGGGCGGCGACCCGCGGGGACGGCGAGGTCGGCGAGGACGTCACCGAGAACGTCCGGACGATCCCGAGCGTTCCGGGCCGCCTCCGGGGTGATTTCCCCGAGTTTCTGGCGGTCCGCGGGGAGGTCTACATCCCCACCGACGCGTTCCAGGCGTACAACCGCGAACGCATCGAGCGCGGCGACGACCCCTTCGCCAACCCCCGGAATGCGGCCGCCGGGACGCTCCGCCAACTCGACCCGTCGATCACCGCCGAACGACCGCTCTCGATCTTCTTCTTCGGCGTCCTCGATGCGAGCGTCGAGTTCGAACGGAACAGCGAGGTCTACGACCGTCTCCCCGAGTGGGGACTGCGGGTGACCGACCTCGCCGAGGAAGTCGACTCGATCGACGCTGCCATCGACTACCGCGACCGGCTGCTCGATCGGCGCGACGATCTCCCCTTCGAGATCGACGGCGTCGTGCTCAAGCTGAACGACCGGGCGGCCTGCGAGGCACTCGGCTCGACGGCGCGCGCGCCGCGGTGGGCTTTCGCCTACAAGTTCCCCGCCCGGACCGAGCGCACGACGATCCGGGACGTCGTCGTCCAGGTCGGCCGGACCGGTCGGCTGACGCCGGTCGCGCTCATGGACCCGGTCGAGGTCGGCGGCGTGACGGTCTCGCGTGCCTCGCTGCACAACCCTGCCGAGATCGAGCGCCTCGGGGTCGGAATCGGCGACGAGGTGCGCGTCCAGCGGGCCGGCGACGTGATTCCGGAGGTCGCGGAGGTCGTCGAAGCGGCGAGTGAGGGCACCGTCGAGTTCCCGGAGACGTGTCCCGTCTGTGACAGCCCGGTCGAGCGCGACGGCCCGCTCGCGTTCTGTACCGGCGGACTGGCCTGTCCAGCCCAGTTAGAGCGGGCGATCGTCCACTACGCCAGCCGCGCCGGCCTCGACATCGAGGGACTGGGTGAGGAACGCGTCCAGCAACTCCTCGATGCCGGACTGGTCGAGGAACTCGCCGACCTCTACGAACTCGGACAGCTCGATCTCACGTCACTGGAGGGCTGGGGGATGCAGTCGGTCGCCAACCTGCAGGACGAACTCGAAGCGAGTCGCGAGCCACCGCTCGATGATTTCCTCGCGGCGCTGAACGTCCCCTCGCTCGGCGATGCGACGGCGACTGCTCTCGCCCGGGAGTTCGGGACGTTCGAGGCCGTGATGGACGCTGACCGCGAGCAGTTGCAGGCGGTCGACGACGTCGGGCCGAAAGTCGCCGCGGAGATCCGGGAGTTCTTCGAGAGTGAGCGCAACCGCGCGGCCATCGAGCGCCTCCTCGAACACGTCGAGCCCCAGCCCTACGAGGTCGAAGGCGGTGCGGAACTCGACGGGCTGACGTTCGTGTTCACCGGGTCACTGGACGGCTACACCCGGAGTGAGGCGCAGGAACTCGTCGAGACCCACGGCGGATCAGCGACGAGCAGCGTCTCGGGCAACACGGATTACCTGGTTGTTGGCGAGAATCCGGGCCAGCGCAAGCGTGACGACGCCGAGACTAACGACGTTCCAATCGTCGACGAGGACGACTTCGAGGAACTGCTTGCCGAACGTGGCGTCCTGGAGTGAGCGGGCGGAAATTCCACGGAGACAGCCTCACTGCCGCACGACGCACTTTGTCGCATCCCTCGGCCATATGTCCGTCCAGTCCCAATGGTACATAATGAGTCTCGAATCGACGGGCACGCTGTATAAAGCGCCACGTACGGACGTTTCCCAGAACCAGGGGAAGTTTCGCACCCATTTCAATTTCCCCGGGAGGAACCTTCCCGATCACGACGACCACGGGTACGGCCCGCTCGCGACTGTCGTCGAGTCGTTCATGGACCCGGACACACTCATTTCGATGCACCAGCACCGCAACGAGGAGATCATCTCATGGGTCCCTGCGGGCGTGATGCGTCACGACGACGGCGAGGGGAACAAGCTCGTGACCGATCCCGAGCACATGATGGTAATGAACGCCGGCAGCGGCTTCTGGCACGAAGAGCGCACGCTCGCCGACGACCCGCCGCTGCGGATGCTCCAGATCTTCGTCCGCCCGCACAGCCTCGACCTCGAACCGGACATCCAGCACGAGCCCATCCCCGAGCCCGTCGACAACGAGTGGCGCCATCTCTTCGGCCCCGAAGGGTCCGAGGCGCCGCTTTCCGTGCGCAACGACGTCCACTTCTACGACGTTCACCTCGAAGAGGGTGCCAGTGTCGATCTGCCGACCGAGTCAGGCTGGGACACGTACTTCTACGTCTTCGACGGGGCGGTCACCACTGGGGATACACACTTCGGAAAGACGGAGAGCGGACTGCTCGTTGAGGACACCGCGACGACGGTCACGGCCGGGACTGAGACGCTGCTCGTCGCGTTCACCATCGATCCCGACGCGCCGGTCACCCGGCAGGGGACGATCGGCCGCTGAGCGGCCGATCGGTCCCGATCCGTCCCGTCGCGATGGCCCTACAGATCGGTCGTCTGGAAGCGCCAGTACCCAGCGGCGAGCGGCAGGACGATCCACGCTACCACGACGATCGCGGCGAAGACAGGCTCATGATACCAGGGGAGACTCTCGCCGACTTCGCCGGCCGCGAGCGGGACCGAACCAACGATCTCACTGAAGACTGGCTCGGCGAGGTTTCGGAGCGCGGCGAACGGCGACAGCTGGATGAAGACGGCCGCCCACTCCGGCTGTGGCCCGCTCGGCATCGAGAGCCCGTTGAGCAGGTACCGGACGCCGCTGGGGATGACCGTCCACAGTTGCATGACGAACAGGAGGAAGACGCCGAAGGAGCCCCCGGCCGACAGCGTCGTCGATCTGGTGAACGTCGAGATCCCGAGCGCGATCGCGGTGAACACCACCGACAGGAGCCAGATCATCGCGAAGGCACCGGCCAGCGCGACCGGATCGACCGGCGCACCGCGGACGGCCACCACGAGCGGCGCGAGGACGAACACCGCGACGAGGACGACCGTCATGACGGCCATCCGACCGACCAGACTCCCGAGGACGATCGTCCGCCGGGAGAAGGGCAGACTCAACAATACGGAGAGTTCGCCGGTCGCCCGCTTGCCGACGATGTCGGCCTGGCTGATCGTCAGTGCGACGATCGGGGCGAGAATAGCGAACACCGACAGCAGGAACATGGCCGTTTGGCCGGGGGAGACGAACTCGGGATTGTCGCCGACGATGTAGCCGATGCCGAGGGCGAACAGCGACAGTATCCCGAGCAGGTAGTAGAGCTGTCTATCGCGACGGGCATCGTCGAAGTCCTTGCGGGCGATCTGCAACCACCGCATCTCAGGCACCCCCCGTGTAGGCGGCGAACAGATCCTCTAAGCTCGCCTCGCTGGTCTCGATGTTCTCGACAGTTGCACCTGCTTGTTGGCACGTCCGGACGACCTCGGCCTTCGCGGGGTTCTCACACCCCGCGACGAGGGAATCCCCGTCGACGCGGACGGACGTGACTCCCTCGATGGCTTCGATGTCCTTGCCCAATCTGCCGGGCACGATATCGAGCGTCACGGTCATCTCGCCGGTCGTGCCGGCCGCCTCCCGGAGGCCGTCGATGGAGTCGACGGCCACGAGGTTGCCGTAATCGAGAATGCCGACCCGATCACAGACCGCCTCGACCTGCTGGAGGATGTGGCTCGAGAAGAATACGGTCGCGCCGCGTTCGGCCTCGGCACGAACGATCTCGCGCATCTGGCGCGCGCCGTTGGGGTCGAGGCCGGTCGTTGGCTCGTCGAGAATGAGCAGATCGGGCTCGCCGACTAAGGCCATCCCGAGCATGAGCCGCTGGGTCATCCCCTTCGAGTAGCCGCTTGCGGGTCGATCGGCCGCGTGATCGATGCCGACCCGCTCGACGATCCGGTCCGGGTCGTCGTCGGCGTCCTTGGCCTCGATCGTGAACTCGACGTGCTGGCGGCCGGTCATCTCGCCGAGCGGACCGAACCGTTCGGGTAACACGCCGGTCCGTTCCCGGACGGCGACGGTCTCGTCCTGTGCGTCCATACCGAGTACCTCCGCGTGACCGGCCGTCGGGCGGGCGTGATCGAGCAGGATGTCGATCGTGGTCGACTTCCCCGCGCCGTTGGGGCCGAGAAAGCCGAACACCTCGCCGTCCTCGACGGTCAGGTCGACTGATTGGAGGGCTGTGACGTCACCGTACGTCTTGGTGACGTCAGTAAGGTCGATGGCGACCATGGCCGCTCGTTCCAGGGGGCTTGTTATAAATTCCGTGGTGTTGTGGTTGGCTGTTCCCGGTCGGCCCGTGACACCACAACCGGAGACGAACACGACGATTGTGGCCCTGTTGTCGTGCAGGCTGGGGCCCGATGCTGGTTTTCTCCGGGATCACAGCGGTAGTGTTTCTTCTTCGACACGAACCGTAAGATATATTATATTTATCTTTGAAATACCATATTGATAGTCAAGATCTATTGGGGGAACTAGACACATGTCGAATCCGAATCCTGAAACACAAGATGACGCGATTAGTGGGTCGACAACGCGCCGGGGCTTCCTGCAATTCGCCGGTGGGGCCTCGGCGGGAACGATCATCGCTGAACACGTCGGGGAAGTCCAAGCCGCGCTTCAGCAGGTGACCGAGGGTGATCGTGAGGTGGTCTGGCTGCAGGGCCAATCCTGCAGTGGGTGTACCATCTCCATGCTTCAGAGTCCACATCCGGCCCTAGAGGATGTCATCAGCGAGTTCCGCGTGGCAGTAACGTTCCATCCCACGCTCATGACCGAGGCGGGTGAGGCCGCCCTCGACGCATTGAGCACCGATCCGGACGTGCTGATCGTCGAGGGGGCGATTCCCGCCGGGATGCCCCAGGCCGCGACCGTCGGTCACACTGACGAGGGCCACCGCAAACCTGTCCTCGATTGGGTCGAAGAATTGGCCCCGCGGGCCGAGTATGTGATCGCCGTCGGCAACTGCGCTGCCCGTGGCGGCTGGCTAGCGGCCGGCCGCGGACGGGAGCTGTACGACAGGGAGGACAACGTGACGGATGCCCACGGGCTTCAGTTCCAGGGCCGCAACCGGGAGGGCATCCTCGATCCGGAATTCACTGCCGGAGCCGGGTTGCCGGTCTTGAACCTGCAGGGGTGCCCACCCAACCCAGACAACATTCTGTTGACCCTAACGATGATTCTTACCGGGAATCCGCCGGAACTCGACGAGTACAACCGGCCGGTGACGTTCTATGAATCGGACGGTGGCCGTCGACGGCACGGGCGTTCTAACCGCCAGGAGTCAGCCAGCAACGACAGCCGCCCACGGCATGGGCGGTCTGGACGCCAGGCGTCAGCCAGTAACGACAGCCGCCCACGGCATGGGCGGTCTGGACGCCAGGCGTCAGCCAGTAACGACAGCCGCCCACGGCATGGGCGGTCTGGACGCCAGGCGTCAGCCGGCCAGGGAACCCGTCGACGATGCGTGCATTCTGGACGTCAGGAGTCGGCTGAGCGGACAGACAACACCGACGTCACCGAAACGAGGTGACCTCATATGCCGGAGATAACGATCAATCCGACGACGCGTATCGAGGGCCATCACGCGACGACACTCGATGTCGAGGACGGCGTCGTACAGGACGCAAAGAGCCACATGGAAATGTTCCGTGGCATCGAGTCGGTCACGCTCGAACGCCCCCCGTCAGCTGTCCCGGATATCACGGGAAAGGTCTGTGGTGTCTGTTTTACCTGTCACAGACTGACCTCCTCGCGGGCGGTTGAAGACGCCGCGATGGCGGCCGGCGTCTTCGACGGCGTCCCGCGGAACGCCCATCTCCTCCGGGATGCGATGGAGGGGATCTTCTACTTGTGGAACCATACGATCCATCTCTACGCGCTGGCCGGGCCGGACTACAGCGATGCCGTCGCAGGAACTGGCCTGACGCGCCTCGATCCCATGGAAGGCGAGGGCTATCTGGAAGCGATGGACCACCAGCGCACGCTGATGCAGGCTTTCGCCGAGTTCGGCGGTCGCGTTCCGAATTCGCTGACCTACGTACCGGGGGGGATGTCCGCCAATCCCGACGCCTCGACCATTCAGTCGGTCAAAGACCACGTCGCGTCGGTCAGCGAGTGGATCGGCCCGACTGACGCTGTCCCCGAGGTGATCGAGAACGTCCGAAACGGGGAGTTCGAGCCATCGGTCGGTGCTGGACTCCATGACCTCGTCGGGCTGTTGTATGCTGCCGCCGAGGAAGGTGCGGCGGAGTACGGCGTCGGTCCCCGTCGGTACTATTCAAACGGCGTGTTCCGCCTCCCCGAACGTGAAGAGTTCCTCTTCAAGCGCGGGATCTACCGCGACGGGTCGATCGAACCACAGACCAAAGCGGAGATCCTCGACGCGATCACCGAAAGTACGGCCCACTCGTGGTACACCGATGATTCGGCTGGCCGTCCCGCTTCGGCCAAACCGCCCGAACCCGCCCCCGGGAAGGACGGGGCCTATTCGTGGGGAAAAGCACCGCGCTACGAGGGCCAGCCCATGGAAGTCGGTCCCCTGGCACGGCTCGTGATCTCGGATATCGATCCCTTCGACTTGCGGGCGGAGTTGGGCGGGGCGAGCGCGGCGAGTAATACGCTCAACCGTCTTATCGCCCGTACCCAGGAGATCCTGCTCGTTCGGGACAACGTTCTGGGACTGCTTGATGCGATCGAGCCCGGCGACCCCTTCACAGCCGAGTGGGACGACGACTTTGACGGGCAGGGCGTCAGTCTGTTCGAAGCCTCCCGGGGCGCACTCTCACACTGGGCCGATGTCCGGAACGGACAGATCAATCAGTACCAGATCGTCACGCCGACGCTGTGGAACATGGGGCCTCGCGATAGCGACGATACCCCAGGGCCGCTCGAATCGGCGCTGGTCGGCATGGAGGTCGAGGACGTGGAGACGCCCCTGGACGTGATGCGGACGATCCGATCGATGGACCCGTGTCTGGCCTGCTCCGTCCACCTTCAGACGCCGACCGGCGAGTACGAGACAGTCCTCGAACCGGCTACGCCGGGGGCCGTCGGCAAGGAGACAACCAACACGTCTGAGGACACCGACGTGATGGATAAATCCGCGAAATCGGACGCGACGAACGAATCTGGTGGCAAAATCACGGACGACCGATGACGTTGTTCGATGAGGACGAGTCGGACGTGGCGGTCGTCGGCGTCGGTAACGCGATCATGGGCGATGACGGTGTCGGCGGGCGAGTGATCCGCGCACTACAGGACCGCGCCGACGAACTGACTGATGGAGTTCGCCTGTCTGACGCTGGCACGACTGGCATGCTCGCCCTTGAAGCGATGAGCGGCTGTGAGCGGGCGATCGTGGTCGACGCTATCAGCGCCGATGGCGAACCGGGCTCGATCTATCGTTATGAGCTCACAGACGGAAGTTTCGACGGCCAAGCCCCGCCGATTTCGATGCACGATGTTTCCTTCTGTGAGGGCCTCTCAGCCGGCCGGAACGCATACGAATTGCCCGCGGAGATCCTGGTGATCGGCGTCGAGCCTGCACGCATCGAGCTATCCGTCGAATTGAGCGAGACGGTCGCCGAACGGGTGCCCGAAATCGTCGACCTGATCCTTCGGGAACTGGACCGCGAGCCAGTCGACGAATCGGTGGTCCGGGCGTGACCGCAAATTGAGCGTATTCGAACACTCCCGGCCGATCAGAGGTCCGCCCGCGAGAACTGCCAGTAGCCGATGGCTGCCGGGACGACGAGCCAGAACAACAGGATGAGCAGTGCCGTCACGGGCGTCCCATAGAACGTGTCGATACTGTTTGCCCCCACCATTTCCGACGGATAGTCAGTCAGCGTGGCGAGGGCCACGTTGAGAAGCTCACTAAATGCGTTGCTCGGCGGGAGTCGCAGCACGATATACATCCATTCAGGACTGCCCTCCAGGACGATCTGTTGGATCAGAGAGAATATCAGGCCCCACGTGAGTTCGAAGACAATGAAATATCCAACGGCGACGGCCGTTGCGACTCCCGCGGAATCGGCCACAGCTGACATCCCAACGATGAGGCTTACGTATGTCACGCTCAACAAGATCATGCCGAGGATCAACACGGCGGCCGGAACGACCGGTGCCGTCCCGGTCATGACGCCGCCAACCGCGACACCGAGTATCAGCGACGCAATGGCCGGGATGAGCAATACACCGCTTCGGCCCACGATCTTGCCGAACACGACATCGCCGCGAGTGTGCGGTAGCGACAACAGGATCCGTAGGCTGCCGCTCTCTCGCTCGCCGATGATCGACTTATGACAAATGATCACACCGACGAGCGTGACAAACAGCGAAACAGGAGAGGAGACAAACACGACCAGTCCCAGGCCCACGTCCTCTAGCATGGGTAACGTCTCCATCATCCCGTCCGTGTAGTAGCCGAAGAAACCGGCAACGGCGACGGAGAAGACGCCGAAGATTGCTGCAAGCGCCCAGAACATCCGCGATCGGATCGCGTCATGGAAGTCCTTGCGGGCGACGACTTGCCAGCTCATGCCGTCTCACCTCCCGTGTAGGACATGAACAACTGTTCGAGGTCGGCTTCCTCCGTCGAGAAGTCCGCGACGCTGACGCCCTCGGATTCGAGAGTGGTGATAACCGACGTCTTCGCACCGTCTGAAACCGACGCGATCAAGGTTTCTCCCTCGACTTGGAGGTCTGAGACGCCTTCAAGCGCGCGGACTGCTTCCCGTGCATCGTCGGTCAGGCCCTGGACGGTCACCCGGAGCGTCGTCTCGGCACCGACCGAATCGCGCAAACCGTCGACAGTGTCGACGGCGACCAGTTCTCCCTGCCGGAGAATGCCGACGCGATCACAGACGGCTTCGACCTGGCTCAGAATGTGACTGGAGAAAAACACCGTTGTCCCACGATCCGCCTCCTCGTGGACGATCTCACGCACGTCTCGAACGCCTGATGGATCGAGCCCCGTCGACGGTTCGTCGAGAATGAGCAGGTCTGGATCACCGACCAGTGCCATCCCGAGTGTCAGGCGCTGTTGCATCCCTTTGGAGTAGCCGCCGGCCTTTCGATCGGCGGCGTCGGCCAGGCCGACTCGTGAGAGTATCTCGTCGGGATTGATATCGACACCTTTCGATTCGGCGACGAACTCGATGTGATATCGTCCGGTCAACCGCTCGTAAATCTGATATCCTTCCGGAAGGACACCCGTCCGGCGACGGATCTCCTGGGATTGGTCCTGTGCATCCATGCCAAGCACTGTCGCGGATCCGTTCGTCGGCCGGACGAAGTCCAGCAGGATGTTGATCGTGGTGGACTTCCCTGCCCCGTTGGGTCCGAGGAAGCCGAATATCTCGCCTTCCTCGATGCGGAGATCGATTCCGTCGAGGGCGAGAATATCGTCTCCATAGCGCTTTCGTAATCCGTTCGTTTCGATGGCTGTCATAGCGACCGGCGATACACCGGACATGGTCATATAGGGACACCCCGGACTTCACCGGTTGAAGTCCATCGCATGATGAAAGGTGCGTTCAAATGATATTGATTTAAGTAATGATCCGGAGTAGCCGGGAGTGTGACCGACGAGGAGGTACTGGAGGACGTCGCATCCCTCCTCGAGGACGACTGTGCACGCGGGATCCTCGCGGCGACGAGTACGCGGCCCATGACCGCAAAGGAGCTACAGGAACAGTGTTCGGTTTCAGGGCCGACGATCTATCGCCGGATCGAGGATCTCACCGAACTGGATCTGATCGAGGCCAGCACTCGGCCCGATACTGACGGAGGTCATCACGAACAGATGTATGTTGCGACTCTCTCGGAAGTTTCGGTGCGGCTACAGGATGGATCGTACGAGGTCACCGTCGACCGTCGAGAACCGATCGCCGACCGCTTTACGCGACTGGTGGAGGAAATGTGACCGTGATCCCCACTTATCCCCCCCGTCAGACTGGCGAAGTTCCACTGCAAAGTGCAACGACGCCGTCCGGCTTGGTGGAGTTGTTACTGCTTGCCGCAAGCGTTACCACAGTCGTGATCGGTATTGCCATAGCGTACGTCGCGTTCCGTGGCTATCGACGGAACAAAAGCCGCCAGATGCTGTTCCTTGCGATCGGGTTCGTTCTCGTAATCGCGTTTCCCGGGACGGCAGAGATCCTGCTGTATGTTCTTACGGTTGTCTTGGAATTCCAACTCCCGATCAACAAGCTGTACCTTGCGGGAATTATGCAAGCTAGTCAGCTTCTCGGCATGGCATCGATCCTCTACGCACTGGTCAAGCGCTGAGCGTGTTCCTTGCCTGTGGGACACAGCAAGACATTTTTGCGGTAATTCTGTGGGCGATGTCTCGATCTCGTCGCGCACACTGTCCCATGAACCCAGCTCCCGCCATGACATCGTTTTCGATTCACGCGGAACCGCTCCGTTTCCTCGTCTCAACTTATATATAAATTTAACCCATAGGACGGAAGTGAAATCGGCGTGCATCCCGGCATCCACAGGCTGCCCATACGACCAAGCTTGCCACTGGCAAGCTTGGTGGATAGGGCAGTGGTCTTCGTTCGATGATGGAGCCGTCTCTTGACCAGTCGGTCTCCGGTTCACTCTCAAGAAGCGAGGCCAGCAAGAGGCGAAGCCCTGACGCAGGCTTTTGGTCGAGCTTTTGCAAGTGAGCAGCGCGGGACGCGGCGCGTCCCGCGGGCTGTACGGGCGACTCGCGGGTCGCCCGTACAACGCAGCGAACGCTGCAAACAGTCGTAGTGTACGCCCGGAACACTACCGGCTGAGTTTCTACTAGTAGGGTCGCTAAAAGTGTATTAGGGCGTCTGAGTGACTCGTTCCCACAATATCAATACAATCGGTCAGATCCATGGATCGAGTTCTTCGTGGCCGCCGAACACATCTCGGTTCGGATACGTATCGACCATCGAAATAAGACCAGCCGCAACCAGATACGCAGGCATCGTATCGTCGTAGAGCAAAACGATACTAGCGTGAGCCCCTGGCGGTAACCCACCGAAGTCTTTCACATCACTCGTCACAATAATCAGTTGGTTGTCCCGTGCGTACGGGAGAATATCTTCCTCGTCGTCAGCACCCTGCCAAAGGGCATCGCGGACGTGCTCGGCGTGAATCCCTTCCTTTTCCAGATACGTTGCTGTCTTTGGATCGATATTCTCGTCGAGGAGGAACTGCCACCCAGTCATCTCAGGCAGTGTCCGGGTCAACACCCTCGGGTCGGACGATCGACTCGCGGAAGTCTTCCATGGCGTCGTCACGTTCCTGCTCTACGGTACGCATTTCTCGCGGGTGGTCGTGATAGTACGCCAGCGCGTGATAGATGTCGGCCACATCGAGATCGTACCGATCCGCAATCGCTTCGGGAGCTTCACTGCGTTCTTCGACGAGGCCGTACACCTGACGGACGCTGATTCGTCTCCCGTGGATATGAGGTTCACTCATGAGATCGCGGGCGACCCGCCGGGTGTCTCTCTCAGCCATATCTAATAGTGTGAACTACTCCCGCAAAAACGTACTGTTGATTGGAAAGAGTGTGTATCGAGTTGTTACGGACATACCCAATGCGGATTAAGGCATTTCACTACTGGAGCCGTCGAAAACGTCGGATACGGGACCAAAGAGAGTTCGAAACATTTTGGTCGAGCTTTTGCAAGCGAGCGACGCAGTCGCTCGCGCAGTAAAAGGTCGTAATGTACGCCCGGAACACTAACGACCGGCCTCATCCCTGGCGGCGTGCCGGGTTGGCCGGGAAACCCTCGTGCCGGGCGGGAGATCCCGCCAGGGATCTCCGAATGCGCGACCGGCGGTAGCCGGGAGCGCGGGGGACACCGTTCGGTGTCCCCGGATGCCGAGACGGCGAAGCCGTCGAGGCGGGAGATCCCGTCAGGGATCGCCGAGCGTCATGACGGCGAAGCCGTCGAAATATCACGTGCCCGGGTTCGCCGCGCGGTCATCGCACCCCTGTGGGTACACTCGGGCGGGGACTGAGGCACGTGTACTCGACTTACCACCGCATGGAGTAAAGCCCTTCGCGCTTTAGACATCTCGGCAGTCATTACAGAGTAGCTGTCCGTTAAACGACACGAGGTCGCTGGTCAGCGCCCCGCATCGTTCACAGATTCCCTGATTGGAGTAGCCGGCATCCGTTTCGGCAGTCCCTTCGGTTCTTGCGGGTTCGAGATTGCCGTTGTTGGGCTCTGCATCTCGACTGAGTGCAACGGCGCGTACCAGGTCGTCTTTGGTGATGACCCCGGCGACGTCATCACTTTCGTCGGTGGCGATCAGCAATGAGACGGAACTCGAAAGCAACTGATCGGCGGCCGATTCGATGTGATCGTCGATGTCGATACGCGGGACCGTCGCGTCCATCGCGTCCCGAACCGTGGCAGACTCCGGATCTTCCGTCTCCAGTAGCTGCTCAAGTACGTCCCCGGTAGACACTGTTCCGACGGGATCGTTCCCCCGCAGTACGACAGCACCGTCGGTGCGTTCCTGTTGTAGCAAGCGCCCGGTCTCTATTGCCCCATCGGACTCGCTGACGCCGACGTATTCTCTCGTCATCACCTCCCGCACACTGTTCGACCCATTCATACCCATCACTTTGCTACGTTGACTCTAAAAGATACCTGCGCCACGTTTAAGTCAAGAGAGACCATATGTCAGAGGTTACCACCCATACAACGCCACCGATCTTTCGGAAGCGGGGTCCTGTTCGGGCTGGATTTCGCGATCTACAATTCGATGTTTAGCGGGCCGTGCGAGGTTACAGAAGGGTACTGACCGGCGCGAATCAACTCCCTTCCCAAGTCAGGCGTGCTCACGTTCAAGGGGCCAGTAGTCGGCCTCGCGCATCGCCTCGCCGACGGCCGTGTGGAACGCGGGGAAGTCCTCGAACTCGGCGGCCTCGACGTGTTCGAAGATGTCGGCCACACTGACGACCTGTTCGTGATCGATCCGAACAGGGTGGTCGCCGTAGGTTTCGAGGAACGCGTCGGTCGAGACGGGAAAGTCCTCGGCGTCGAGTTTCTTTGCGATGATCGCCTGTCCGTACTTGCGTCGCCCCTCGCTTCCCGCGTCGCCGTCGGGATCATGCGGCCAGTCCATATGCGAACACTCGACCGGTTCGGACAAAAGGATTGTGTGGGCTCACAGTCCGGCCACAAATGCAGTGTTTACCACGCGGTAGTCCGGGGGAGTCCTGCGGGGGCGACGTTCAATCTCCGGGCGGTACCGGCATGAAGACCGACCGCAAAAGATTATCAGTCCTGCCGGCGAGGGTGGTGATATGTTCGAGAAGTCGACGTGGATCCGATTGCCCCGGAACGTCCTCGTCGGACACGATGTCCTCGATCGGACTGTCGAGGCTGTCGAGGAACTCCACCTTACGGGCAGACCGCTGATCGTGACCGGCGAGATTCCGCGCGAAGTGGCCGGCAACGCCGTTCGCGAGCAGTTCGCAAACCGCGGCCACGAACCGGCGGAGGTCCTCGTCGACGAGGCGAGTTTCGCGGCCGTCCAGCGCGTGATCGACGCCGCAGAGGACGCCGACGCGGATTACCTGATCGGCGTCGGCGGGGGCAAACCGATCGACCTCACGAAGATGGCCGCCGACGAACTGGGCGTGGGCTTCGTCTCGGTTCCGACGGCCGCCAGCCACGACGGCATCGTCAGCGGGCGCGCGTCGGTCCCCGAGGGGACCACGCGTCATAGCGTCGCCGCAAACCCGCCGGTCGCCGTCGTCGCTGACACGGGGATCATCGCCGACGCACCCTGGCGACTCACCACGGCCGGGTGTGCCGACATCATCTCGAATTACACTGCCGTCAAGGACTGGGAGCTCGCGCGTCGACTGCAGGACGTCACCTACTCGGAGTACGGCGGCGCACTCTCTCGGATGACCGCCGAACTCCTGGTCGAGCACGCCGGCTCGATCAAGCAGGGTCTCGAGGAGTCGGCCTGGATCGTCGTCAAGGCGCTGGTCTCCTCCGGGGTCGCCATGTCGATCGCCGGCAGCTCCCGGCCGGCATCGGGTGCCGAGCACCTCTTCTCCCACCAGCTCGATCGACTGGTTCCGGACGCGGCGCTGCACGGACACCAGGTCGGCGTCGGCTCGATCATGATCGAGTACCTCCACAGCGGCGAGCACGGCGAGTGGCGGGACATCCGTGACGCGCTGGCGGCGATCGGTGCGCCAACGACGGCAGCCGAACTCGGCATCGACGCGGCGACCGTGATCGAGGCGTTGACCACCGCTCACGAGATCCGCGACCGATATACGATCCTCGGCAACGGGATGAGCGAACCCGCTGCCCGCGAGGCGGCCGAAGTCACTGGCGTCATCTGACCCGCCGGTGAAGACGGGGCCTTTTTGACACCCCGCGTACTCATCGCGGGTATGCGGGTCGCCTTTGTCTCGATGCGGACGGTCCGTCATCGGGACACGGATGGGAACCGTCGGCTGGAACGTCTCGCAGGCAGCCTCGCCGACCGCGGCCACGACGTGACCGTCTTCTGTGCGGCCTGGTGGGACGACCCGGCCGATCGCCGGGAGGTAGACGGCGTCACCTACCGCGCGGTGACCGTCGCGCCCGCTCGCGCCTCCTTCGGTGCGCGTCTCCCCGTCTTGCTCGCGCGATATCGCCCGGACGTCATTCACGCTCGCCTGTATCCACTGGCAGGGGTGTTCGCCGCAAGCGCGGGTGGGACGCTCGCGCGTGCACCGCTGGTGATCGACTATTATGGTGACGAGGGGCTCTCGGAGTCTCGTCCTCTCAGGCAGGCGTTCCGTGAGGCAACGACGGTGATCACGCCGTCGGAACTCGTCAGGACCCGCGTCCGGGAGCAGGGAATCCCGGACGAACGAACGACAGTGATCCCGGACGCGATCGACTTCTCGCTGGTTTCCGAGACGGTACCTGCCGAGGAGACCGACGTCGCCTTCGCCCACCGACTCGACGACTCGGCCAACGTCGAGAGCCTGTTGCTCGCGCTGGCGGAATTGCGCAATCGGGACTGGAGCGCGACCATCATCGGTGACGGCCCGCTGCGAGCCGACTACGAACGCCAGGCTGCGGACCTCCGGATCGACGACCGGATCACCTTCGCCGGCGAGTGTTCCCGTGCCGAGCGCGTCGCGATCTACCGCGGTGCCCACACCTTCGTCCAGACCGCCTATCGCGAACACTTCGCCCGCGAGTTGCTCTGGGCGCTCGCGGCAGGGTGCGTCGGCATCGTCGAGTACCAGGCCGAATCGAGCGCCCACGAGTTGATCGAGAACCATCCGCGGAGTTTCCACGTGACCGATCCTCAGGAACTCGCCGATGCGATCGTCTCGGCCGGCGACATCGAGCGACGGACGATCGACGACGCCTTCGAATCCTACGACAACGACGCGATCCTGGAGTCGTATCTCGACCTTTATCGCCGAGTGCAGGAGTCTCACGGGTTGTTCTGACGTCGGTTACGGTTGCTATAGGTCCGATATCGCTTGGAGAACGATCGAGCCGTTTGTTTCAGGCCGCATATCTTGTACAGGTGGTTGCTCAGACTTCCCTGGCCGAATCGTCACAGCCAGACAAAGTATTTACCGAAGGCAGATTTTGAATCAATATGGTAGGTCCCCTTTCACGAAGAGAGTACCTCCATTTATCAGGAGTAGCAGCGGTAGCCTTTTCGGGTTGTCTCGGGTTTGAGAATAACGATGTACCTGACTTAGCGATTTACAACTACCGGAATCAGGAAAGTACAATTACCACGGTGGTTACTCGACTTTCCGACAACCGGGAGATCCTAAACAATACCATCACGATACCGAAAGATGGCAATCACGCATACGAAAATCCAATCAACAGCGAAGGGCTACATCAAATTCGGGTGTCCATTGAGGACGGCCACGAAGACCAGTATGAATGGAACACCCCCTCGGATGAAGCAAATGGCCTTCATATTACGATATATGAGGGAAATATAGAATTTAGTGAGGTTGTGGCGTGATTTCACAGTCCTGACCGGAAGCTCGGCTTGAGAGTGGACAAATTTGACACCATCCTCAAACTCACTTATTGCTGAGGTAGCCGAGTGGTACGCGAGGCTCTGTACCCGCCGATTCATCGACTGTCTGGGTGAGAAAATAATGTAGGGATTTCGATACGTTTCCCTTCACAGATATCTCACCGGATCAATCCTCAAACGATCCGGGATCGTCCGCTGCCTCCACGATGTCGACCGCTGCGACGTTCGCCGCCACGTCGTGCACCCGGATCACGTCCGCACCGCGCTCCGCGGCGAGTGCCGTCGCCGCCACCGTGGGCTCGTAACGCTCATCCGGGCCTCGATCGATCATCTCGAACATCGACTTGTGCGAGTGGCCGACCAGCAGCGGACAGCCGAGCGCTTCGAACTCTCCGAGGCGATCGAGAACTTCGAAGTTCTCGGCGTCGGTCTTCCCGAAGCCCAGGCCGGGATCGACGAGGATCTGAGAGCGATCCAGACCGGCCTTCTCGGCGAGCAGGACACGCTCGGTCAACTCCTCGATGACGTCCTCGACCACGTCGTCGTAGTGGACCTCGTGGTCTGGATCGACCGGCGTGTCGATGGAGTGCATCACGACGATCGGGACGTCGTGTTCGGCGGCGAGGTGAGCCATCGCCGGGTCGTCGAGCCCGGTGACGTCGTTGAGGATGTCCGCGCCGGCCGCCAGGGCGGCCTCGGCGACGTCGACCTTCCGGGTGTCGATCGAGATAGTCATGTCCTCGCTTGCGAGGCGCTCGATCACTGGAACGACCCGATCGCGTTCCTCCTCGACTGGGACTGGGTCGGCTCCGGGGCGGGTGCTCTCGCCGCCGACGTCGACGATGTCGACGCCCGCCGCGATCATCTCCTCGGCGCGCTCGATCGCCTCGTCGACGGCGTTGTGCTCGCCGCCGTCGTGGAAGCTGTCGGGCGTGACGTTCAGGATGCCCATGACCGCGGTGCCATCCTCCCAGGGGTAGCCGCGCTCGTCCGGCGCGACGCCGATCTCGAGGGATTCTCTGATCTCGTCGGCAAAGGGCGAGAGGCCGTAGGGCTGGCCGTCGAGCTTCCCGGCGAGGCGCTTGAACTGCGCGAGCGTGCCCATCATGACGGCGTCGACGTGCTCGCGATCCTGGTCCCCGAGGCCGGAGACCGCACACTCCCCGCCGAGCGAGAGCAGCTCCTCTTTGAGATACTGGGCTTGCCGTGGCTGGACGCGGGTCTTGAGCACGCGATGGACGCCCTTGCCACGCATCCGCCAGGTGCCGGCCTCGGTGACGTGGGCACCTTCGAGGACCGCCTCGGCGTCGGGGATCGATTCGACGCGCTTGGGGACGTTCGGTCGCGTCCAGCGCGTCCGGGCCTCCCGGACGGCATAGAGCGATCCCGAGACGAGCACGGCGTCGTCCGGCCCGGCTGCGTCGAGCGTATCTGCGAGCGCGCCCGCGACATCCGAGCGCGTCCGGACGTCCGCTTCCGTCTCGGATTCGAAAGCGTGGGCGACCACCTGCTCGTCCTCGGCGCGGTCGACGTCCGGGTGGGTGGCGGTGACGTGATCGGGAGCCGGAAGCGCGTCCGCGATGCCGTGGTGGTCCTTGTCGCACATCGCGCCGACGACCAGGTACAACTCGTCGTACTCGAAGGTGTCGAGCGTCTCGGCGACACGTTCGCAGCCGCCGGGATTGTGAGCGCCGTCGAGGACGACTAAGGGCTCGCGATCGAGCACCTCGAACCGGCCCGGCCAGTGGGCGCGACGCAGGCCGGTAGCCAGTGTTTCGTCAGCCACGTCGGCGACCTGTCGTGCGAGGGCGGCCGCGACACCGGCGTTGCGTGCCTGATGCTCGCCCAGCAGTGGGAGTCGCGTCTCGACGTGCCATTCTTGCCCCGACAGCGTGATCGGACTCTCGATCCCGTCGCGTCCCCCGTGCTCGACCGTCAGGTCGGCGTCCTCGTCCGGGCTCCCTATACGAATGACGTCCTCGACTTCGTCGTGGATGGCAGCCAGCGCGTCGCCGGTCGCGGCCGTCACGAGCGGCGCGTCCGTGGGGGCGACGGCAGCCTTGTCCCGGGCGATCTCGTCGACGGTATCGCCCAGGAGGTCGGTGTGTTCGAGCGTGACGCTCGTGACGGCGCTCGCGATCGGGTCGACGACGCTCGTGGCGTCGTAGCGTCCCCCGATCCCCACTTCGAGGATGGCGACGTCGACGTTCTGGCGGTCGAACTCCCAGCACGCCAGCGCGGTCAGCGTCTCGAAGAACGTCGGCGAGTCGCCGGCTGCGGCCCGGTCGGTGGCGTAGGGCTCGACTTCCTCGATGAATTCGACGAGCGCCGCTTTCGGAATCTTCCGGCCATTCACCCGGACGCGCTCGCGAACGTCGTCGAGATGCGGCGAGGTGTACAGCCCCACGTCGAGGCCCGCCTCTCTGAGGACGGCTTCGAGCATCCGTGCGGTCGAGCCTTTGCCGTTCGACCCGGCGATCTGGACGGCCGAGATCGACTCGTGTGGATCGTCCAGTGCCGCAAGTAACTCGCGAGTGGCGTCAGTCCCCGGTCTGGGGGCAAACCGCCGCAGATCGAAGAGAAAGTTTGCGGCCTCGTGATAGTGCATATCTGTGGGAACCGGTCCGGCGCGTTTTAGGTTATCGGAGTCTGTCGGCTCTCGAAACAGCGGATTGACATCCGGGGCTCGGGCTTCTCAGTCGTCCGCCTTCGGCAATTCGATCCGTATTTGTCCGGCGTCCGGAGACGTGACGGCCGTGTTGTCGACAAGGCTTTCGTTGCCCAACAGGAGCACGGTTATTCGGTCGGTTGGACTGTGGAGGGTCGCCGTGGCGTTTCCGAGCGACCAGCCCTTCTCCAGTCGGTCGCCACGTTCGTCGAGGAAGTTCCGGAGCGCCCGCTCGAACTCCGTCGCGTTCGCCGCGTCGTCCCATCGGAACGTCCAGGCGTAACTCGAATCACCCCCTGACGTCGGCCGGAGATAATACAATCGATCGACTCCCCAGCCGGCGGCCGCTTCAGCCGCCCGATCTGGAGCGACGCCGTTCTCCAGAGCGTACCGGACGAACGCCTCGCCGAGCCGATCGGAGCCGCCGGACCGCCAGGCTCCGCTCGCATTGACGGTAACGTTCAGCTCCGCGGGTGGTTCCGCATCCGGCGCGTATCCGTGGATGACCTGCTCGCTCGTCCGTGGTGGGTTCTCGAAGACAGTATCGAGGTCGGCAGGATCGTCGATTCGGTCAGCCACGTATCGGTAGCCAAAGGCGTACTGGCTGAAGCCGTATCGGTCGATCTCACCGGGCGACACTGCCGCAAGGAGCCGGTCGTACAGCGGGGCCGTCGGCTCGGTTCGGTTGCCGTGCCGGGAGAGGTAGGCGTCCGTCGTTAGAATCGTCGCTCCCTCACGGACCGCCCGCACGACGTAGCGCTCGTCGGTAGTCCGGCCAAGCTTCGACTGGAGGGTCGTGACGCGGTCCAATCTGAGGTTGATGTAGTGGCCGAACTCGTGGGCGAGGACCCACTCGGTACTTCCCGGATCGCCGTCCGGACTCTTCAGAATGTAGATGAACCCGCTGTTGAACGTGAGGCCGTTCTCCATGCGCTCGAACGCAGTCCCGTTCAGTCCCTCGCCCGGCTCGAGACCCAGAAGCTCGTAGAATCGGGGGACTCCGGCGGTACCGCCGCCGAGGACGTCCGCAAGCTCGCTCTCGTTTTCGAGGACGGTCACCTGTTCGGGCGCGGTTACGTCGCCAGCCATGACGTCCCGGACGTCAGCGAAAATACGATCGGCGGACAGCGACAGGTTCCCACCCGCAACGGCGATGGAGTTGTTCCCGTCAGTCTCGTTCGGCGGTGGAGATTCTGTCGTTTCGGCAGGCGTCGATGTCGGTGACGCGGAGTCTGTCGGCTTCGTTCGGTCGGTATCGGCTGTGTGTGTCTCTGTGGGCTCTGGTTCGGCAGTGTCGGCGTGACTGTCCGACGGCGATACGTCCGGGTTTCCGGTCCCGGTTCCGTCGGGACCGATCACGGGGGCCTGACAGCCGGCGAGGGCGACGAGTGCAGTCACCACGGCGAGGACGACCGTTCGTTTTCCCCGTCGCGGAGACATCGCTGACCGAGGCATGTTCTCTCGCTCTCTCAGTTGGCGGTGCTGTTCAACGACACGGCCGAGTCAGCTCCGTCAGGGAGTGTTACAGTCACTTCCTCATACGATAACTCGGTCGTGATCGTCCGCTCGAAGTCGACGGGCTGGCCCTGGATCGTCTGCGTGCCGATGACCGTCCGATCGACACGGAGCGGGCGTTTCGTCTCGGTATCGATCCAGAATGTCGACGTCACGTTGGTCCCTGCAGAGACAGCCTGGGAGGCGTTGGCCGACAGGTTGAGGCTGGATCGAATCGCGTCGTTTAACTTGGTGGTGTTGACGTCGGCCGCGACGCGATAGGTCTCGGTCCCGTCGACGGTTGTCGCCTCGACCGAAGAAAGCGAGGCACTGTCGAGCGTAAATTCGTACCGCCAGAGTTGATCGCGCAAGTTGAACTGTTGCGTAAAGTTCTCCGAAACGTTCTCCGTGACCCATTCGGAGCCGTACCGCTGGACGTACTGATCGCTTCGCTGATAGAGACGCTCGTCGGAGAGATACGTATCGATCACCGTTTCCGTGCCCAACTGCGTCACTGTCCGATGGGATTCCAGTGCTTTCGCGTCTCGATTTGCCGCGTATTCGATCTCGATGTTCGTCGTCACCTCCTGGTTGTTCGTCGTCTGTACCGTGGTGACGTTCTGGGCCATTCGATAGGAGACGACGTCGCTCATCGCCTCGATCGTGTCCGCCTGTAGGGTCGCCGTATCGATCTGGACAGGAGTGGTGGTCTCTACCGGTTCGGTAGTCGACTCAGTCGGTTCAGACGTTTCGATCGGCGTGTCTGTATCAGTCGTTTCCCCACTGCACCCCGCGAGGACCACGAGGCCGGCGAGGGCCAGGAGGACAAGCCATTTTCTTCGCATCAGTCTACGTAATCCTCTCCGTCAAATACCTAAAAAGGATCGTATTTCTATTCTATCGAAACGGTTGCCACGTCGTTTCCAATCCCGCGCTACAGGTAGACCGAAGCCGCTGGCGATCAGGGATTTCTCTCCGCTAGTCGTGCCGGAACGCTCGCGAGCCGGTGAATACCATCGCGATGTCGAGTTCGTCGGCCCGCTCGATCACGTCGTCGTCGTTGACGCTGCCCCCAGGCTGGATGACCGCCTCGATGCCTGCCTCGTCGGCCGCGTCGATGCCGTCCGGGAACGGGAAGAAGGCATCGGAGGCCATCACGGCCCCGTCGGCATCTTTGCCCTCGGCGTCACTCGCGGCCTTCATCTTCGCGATCTCGACGGCGTCGACCCGGGAGACTTGCCCGGCACCGACGCCGACGGTTTCCGTCCCTTTCGCGAAGACGATCGCGTTGGACTTGACGTGTTTGATCGTCTGCCAGGCAAAGCGCATCGCTTCGAGCTGTTCGTCGGTCGGCTCGCGCTCGGTGACCACTTCGAGATCGTCCTCGGTGACTGTCTGGAGGTCCCGATCCTGAACCAATCGGCCGCCGACGATCGGCTTCTCGGTCAGGGGGTCCGTGGGATCGTACTGGTTGCTGACATCCAACACGCGGAGATTGTCCTTCTCGAAGAGCACGTCCAACGCGTCGTCGGTGTACCCCGGCGCGACGACGACCTCCTTGAACGACTCGATGATCTGTTCGGCCGTTGCGGCGTCACACTCACGATTGAGGGCGACGATGCCGCCGAAGGCGCTCTTGGGATCGGTCGCCAGCGCATCGGCGTAGGCCTCGCTGATCGAGTCGGCGACCGCACAGCCCGCCGGGTTGGTGTGCTTGATGACTGCGCAGGCAGGATCGTCGAATTCCTTGACGAGGTTGAGGGCCGCGTCGGTGTCGTTGTAGTTGTTGTAGCCCATCCCCTTCGCCCCGTCGTTGAGCTGGGGGGCGTCGACGACGTTCGCTTCCTCACAGGTTCGATCCGCGTACAGCGCGGCGTCCTGATGGGGGTTCTCGCCGTAGCGCAACTCCCGGACGCGGTCGTCGCTCTCGATCCGGCGCTCGGGATAGGCTCCGCCGTCGTCGCCTTCGACGGCGACCGTGCCTTCCTCCCAGTCGATTTCGACGCGATCCTCGGCGAACCACTGGATCGCACGGGGATAGGCTGTGAACTCGCCCTCGTAGAGGACGCGCTCCTTGAGATCCTCGACGGTGTCGCCCTCCCGGACGGGGACCGGCTCCTGGGTGACGATCGGGCCGTCGTCGACGCTCTCGTCCACGACGTGGACGGTACAGCCCGTCATGCTGACCCCTGCGTCGAGAACGTCCTCGTGAACGTCCATGCCCTTGAACGCGGGCAGGAGTGCGGGATGGACGTTCAGTGTTGTCGGTGTCTCCTCGAGAATCGTCTCCGTCAGGATCCGCATGTATCCGTCGAGGGCGACCAGATCGAACTCGTAATCGGCGAGTGCTTCGAGGACGCGTTGCTCGTGGGCTTCACGTGACTCGCTCGCCTCGTGCTCGACGACTTCCGTCGGGATACCGCGATCCTGGGCTTTCTCCAGGACGGGTGCGTCGGCGTCGTTCGTCAGGACGACGGACAACTCGGCCCCTCCCGGCGTGCGGTCGGCGAGGTTCATGAGGTTGCGACCTCTGTTCGAGGCCATTCCGGCTACCTTCATGTGCGAGGAGGGGACGGCACGGAGCAAAGTAGTTGCGGAACGTCGGAGTCTTGAAAATCTGAACGCTGTCGACACGACCCGAAGCGAAGACCGACTCTGCGTTATTCGAGATCGAACGCGATGTAGCGCTCGCCGTTCGTCTCGCTGACGTCAGTGCCGATCGAGACGGTGTCGCCGACCTCCACGTCTTCGCTGTCGGCGCGAACCTGACCGGTCAGGCGGACGTCGCCGAACTCGGCGATCCCGAGGACGAACGGCACGTCGTCGGCGAACTCCGGCGTCGGGACGTGCGTGACGTTGTACGTCAGCAGCTCGCCCGTCTCGGCCAGCGGTGCCTCGCCGAGGTCGTCGGTTGCACATTCCGGGCAGAGTCGCCGCGGCGGCAGTGAGGCGTGGCCGTTCGCACATTCGACGTAGTAGGGCTCGCCCTCCTCCAAGGCGTCCATGAAGTCGTCGTAGCCATCGTCACGGACTTCGTCGCTCATTGTTCCACCTCCAGAACGTGCACGACAGCTGAAGCCACTGTCCCACCGGCGTTGTGCGTGAGTCCGACTTCGGCGTCTTCCACGACGTCACTGTTGACGTGATCACCGCGGAACAGCTTCGTCATCTCACTGATCTGGGCGAGCCCGGTCGCGCCGACCGGGTGCCCCTTGGCTTTCAGGCCCCCCGAGAGATTGACGGGCAACTCGCCGTCGGCAGTCGTCTCGCCCTCGCGGGCGGCGGTGATCGCTTCGCCTTCGTCGTAGAGTCCCAATCCTTCGAGCGCCAGGACTTCAGCGATCGTAAAGCAGTCGTGGACCTCGAGGAAGTCGACGTCGTCTGCGTCGATGCCGGCGTCGGTGTAGGCTTCCGCGGCGGCGTCGGCCGTCGCGGGCGTCCAGGTGATCGAGTCGCGGTGCTGGAGCGCGAGATCGTCGGTCCCCTGGCCGGTGCCCGTGATCGATACCGGCGCGTCGAGGTCGTGCTCGGCGGCATAGTCTTCGCTGACGATGATCGCCGCGGCCGCGCCGTCGGTGATCGGACTCGCGTCAAAGAGTCCCAGCGGATCGGCGACCGGGAACGCGTCGAGGACCTTCTCGATCGTGATCTCGGTCTGGTACTGGGCAAGCGGGTTGTTCGCGGCGTTCGCGTGGTTCTTGACCGCGATCTCGGCGAGGTCCTCGCGGTCGCCGCCGTGGGTCTCGAAGTATCGCTTCGCCATTAGGGCGTACGCGCCGGGGAAGGTGATCCCGTGTTTGATTTCCCAGAGATCGTCGGCCGCGACCGAGAGCCCGCCGGTCGCGCCGGTGGTTCCCATGTTGTGCATCCGCTCGACCCCGCCGACGAGGACGATGTCGGCAGTGCCGGCACGCACAGCCTGAATGCCCTGTCGGACGGCCATCCCGCCCGAGGCACAGGCGCTTTCGACGCGCGTTGCAGGGACGTCCAACCCGAGCATTTTGGCCATCAACGGACCCATGTGGCCCTGGCGCTCGGAGAGTTCACCCATGAAATTCCCGAGATAGAGCGCGTCGATCTCTCCGCGGTCGATTCCCGCGTCTTCGATTGCTGTCTCGCCGGCTTCGGCGAACAGATCCCGACCCGTCCGGTCGGCCATTTCGCCGAACTTCGTCATTCCGACTCCAGCGATCGGTGTGGACATATATTTGTGATCCTCCGTTCGGTCACTCGTACGTCTCAGTGATATATTTTGAGTCCGACGGTTGTCGAACATTCACCGGTAAAACCGGTAGACGACGCCTCGGTCAATCGTTCCCCGCTGGAGACGAATGGGAGTGTCCGGTCACGTCACCGGCATTTTGCCCACCCCCGACGATTGTAGTAGCCCACACGGCCGCCCGTTCACTGACGGGTCCCGAGCGCAACCTCTACATATTGCGGAACCGTCATATCCCGGAAAAACACGTTGGGAAACGGGCTATACCGGGCCAAATTGAGCCTAACAACAGCTAATTAAACCCGTGTTCCGTACCGCCGTACATCAATGGTCGAGGTACTGGGCATCGCTCTCGGGATCGGATTCACGGTGACTGCGGTGTTATTACATTATGCGAAGGGGACCGGTTGGGAACCTGCCGAAGACATCTCTGCCGCGCTGCTGGAACGGCGTGGGGCCGCAGTCCCGGAGACGGACTTTCCGGAGCCGATGAACCGGTCGATCGGTGGTGGCGGCGCGGCAATCCCGGCGGGAGCGGGCGATGCAGACGGCGAACTCGCTGACGGCGAAGCCACGGAGGCTGATGCCGGGTTCGATCCCGAGGCCATCCCCGAAGACGAAGTCGAACACTACGAGATCGAATTTGCGAAGGAGGGTGAGACGATCGAGGTGGCCAACAACGAGACGATCCTGGAGGCCGGTGAGGACGAGGACTGGGATCTGCCGTACTCCTGTCGCCAGGGCCAGTGCCTGTCGTGTTCGGGCCACGTCGAGGACGGGGCGGCCGAGGACTTCGTCAAGCACTCGAACAACGACACGCTGAGCGAGGAGGAGATGGAAAACGGCTACTGTCTGACCTGCACGGCCCACCCGACTTCGGACTTCACCATCGAGACCAGCGAGACGCCCTGACGGCGGATCGCGTTGTCCCGGCGACCCGCTTCGTCGTTGGTCTTCGACTCAGTCCACAACCGTTTTATCCGCCTGTCCGGAACGATCCAGTGAGGGCGCGTAGCTCAGTGGACAGAGTTCTTGGTTCCGGACCAAGATGTCGAGGGTTCAAATCCCTTCGCGCCCGTGCAGCGAGTTTTCGAACGAAGTGAGGAAACGAGCGAACCGGCACGAAGGGATTTTGAATCAGGGAGTGGGAGGTGAGCGAGCGAAGCGAGCGAACGGGAGCGACTGTGGTTCAAATCCCTTCGCGCCCGTAACATTTTGCTGCGAGCATCCCGCGAGCAGCAAATGTGCCATCGAGGGGATTTGAACCCAGGCAGTCGCAGCCCGCGCAACGAAGTGAGCAGGAACGTCTGCATCCGGTTCAAATCCCCTCGCGCCCGTCCACCTTTTTACGTCGTCGGGGTTCCTCGCGCACCGTCGGACTCGCGTTGCTCGTCTGACGAGCCTTGCCTCGCTCCGCTCGGCAAGAAGCCTTCGGCTCGCTGCGGGAACCCGCTCTGCTCACGGACGCGAAGCGTCCGAATGCTCGCGGGCCGTGCGCGGCGCTACGCGCCGCGACTTCGAGGCGGTTGAAAAACCGCCTCGCTGCCCGCTCGCACTATCCGTGGGAGCCAAGCTCCCACGCTATTCCCACGGTCAGCGGGACTTTTGGTCCCGCTCGACTCGCAAAAAGCTGTCCTGCAGAGCAAAGCGAAGCAGGTCTCGGTAGACGAGCGAAGCGAGTCTACCGGTGGACCAAAAACACCTCGACCTCGCTGCTCACGGCTCCCGCTGGTCGCCGTTCGCAATTCCGAGGCTCTCCCTTCGTTCGAGCCTTGCAACACTCGGTCGAGAGAAACGGCTCGCTCTGCTCGCCGTACACTAGCATCTCTTCGCGCCCGTGGCGGATTTTTGCGGTCGTAATCACCCGACAGCATCGGGGTGATTTCCGACCGAACAGAGCGCCGGATGCTTTCGTTCGATGGACGAGCGGCCGAGTGGGTGTCACGAGTAAAGAACTTCCCGCGAAAGCGACACAACCTTCGCGACCGGTGTGATAATCCGATCGTAATCGATACAAGGCTCCCGGAAGGTGGGGTGACACATGTCCGAAATAGCGCGGACGTATTCGGCGGTGTTTGCCCCCGAAATCTTCGTGTTGCTCTGTAGCCTCTGTCTCATCGGATACGAGTGGCGCACGTCCGCCAGTAACTCCCTCGTGGGACTCGGCAAGCGTCTCGGAGTCCTTGGGTTTGGCTGGGTCGTGGCATTCGTCATCTATCAGGGGGTCCCGCACGTCGTGGGCCCACTCCCGGAGTGGGGGGCTGACGCAACGGGCAGTGCGGGGTTGGCCATCGGCATGCTGGCAATTTGGGCGGGGTGGCGCGTCTGGAACTGGGGGGACATCATGCCCGAGTTCGCGCTCCTTCTCGTGGCGGTGACGATCCCGCACCTTCTCATCACGCCGTTCTGGGATATTTCGAGCCACGTCCTGTATGCGATGGCACCGGCCGGCTACCTGTTGTTGGTTGATCGACGATTTGTTCCGCTCAGTATCGTGGCGCTCGGTATGGTCGTCGCTCGCCCACTCGCCGATGCACATACGTGGCTCCAGTCAATCGGCGGATTGGTGCTCGCATTGGCGTTCTTCATTGCTCTTGCTCGAGTCGGCTCTCGGGACGGGTCGACACTTGCTCTGGTCGGGGAGTGACGCCCTACGAGCACACCGGTATATCGTGCGGATTGCTTTTCCGTGAATCATTTCGGCGTCGCATCTGCTGGTCACCTACCGTCGCTGGTGTCCCGCAAATCACGTCGATTCAGCACGTACCAGAGAGAGACACCCAGTCCGATGACCGGAAAGATCCCGGCGACTGCGAACCACCGTAGATCGCCGTTCTCGGACCGTTTGACGTCGATCTCCATACCGACCCAGAGGAAAAACTGCAGGAGTAGCAGGACGATGAAACCCGAGGTCACGATACCACTCATTTCCGTGACTATTTTCGTTTGGATAGCTGATAAATATTCGTCACGGTGATGAGCGGTGTGCTCGGATCTGGCATGGGTGGGACAGGGCTCGCTTCGGAAAAACAACGAAGCGGAACTGACTACCACACTGATTGTGGCAAAGGGAGTATAGCCGGATATATCACTGGCTGTTGTGGCAATATTTTTCTTTCTAGCCCTGAATATTCACATTCGAATATTATCCCGTTTCCCGCTGAAAATATTGCCCCTATAACATTCATCCGGCGTCCTCGGTATTGTCCCCGTCGTCAGCGTCCTCGTACCGTTCGCGGGCCATCTCGAACCCGCGTTCGGCCTGTTCGTACGTCTCCCGGAGGTCCTTGATCGGCGTCTCGGTCGCGTCCACACGGAGGTCGTTGTAATAGGGGTCCATCGAGCGGTCTTCGGTCGTTTCGACGATCATCGCGGCGCTTTGGACGGGCAACTCCTCGCGTTTGTCGCCACCCTCGGCGTGCCCGGCCGCCAGCGCGTCGATCAATCGCGCCGCAAGTGGACGGTCGACGTCCGCGTCGGGGCCGAGTGGCGGCGCGCTGTCTTCGTAGGCAGTCGCTACCTCCTCGATGACCGACTCGCCCGTCAGGAGGTTCCCGGCGACGGTGAAATTGTCACCGACGCGGTCGCCATACCAGGGCTTGCACTCCTCGCCCGAGAACGCGAACTCCCCCGCTGTGCCGACGCCGTGGACCTGGCGCTGTGGCCGTCCGTCGTCTGCGCTGAGCAGCGCTTCGAGCGCATCCTCGACGGCAAGCCCGTCGTCGAGATACTCGACGCCTTTCCGGCCAAGTTCGACGTTGACGTGACTCTGGGTCGCGACGGCCCCGTGTTCGCTGGCGAACGGACACAGCGTTCCGACTCCCGGGAGACGTGTCGTCACGGCCACCCCGAATCGAGTCTGGTCGCTCCCGCTCTCGTCGGTGTACCGTTCGCGAACACAGATGCTGAACGTCATGTGTGTGGACTCAAGCGGCCGCCCCCTCAGTGTTTGGGACCGCTCCAGTGTCCCCGATGGGTCATTCCGTTCGAGTGGGTGACCACCGACCGGGAAGAAGCGGCAACATATGTGAGTGCCTGATCGACAACGATGGACTTAACAGTACCCTCCCGGAAGTGGACGTATGTCAAATTCGGTCAATCCGTTCGAGAGCTTACAGTCACAGATCGACGACGCGTCGGCGTCCCTCGATGCCGGCGACGACGTCCTGGAGAGCCTGAAACACCCCCAGCGCGTCCTGGAGACGACGCTCACCGTCGAAATGGACGACGGGAGCCTCGAGACGTTCAAAGCGTTCCGATCGCAGTTCAACGACGCCCGCGGCCCGTACAAGGGTGGCATCCGCTATCATCCGGGCGTCAACCGCGACGAGGTCAAGGCACTGTCGGGCTGGATGGTTTATAAGTGTGCGACGGTCGGAATCCCGCTCGGCGGCGGCAAGGGCGGCATCGTCATCGACCCGAGCGAGTATTCGGAGAGTGAACTCGAACGCATCACGCGAGCCTTCGCGGTGGAACTTCGGCCGCTGATCGGTGAGGATCGAGACGTTCCTGCGCCGGACGTCAACACCGGCCAGCGCGAGATGAACTGGATCAAGGACACCTACGAGACACTGGAGAACACCACCGAACCCGGTGTCGTCACCGGGAAGTCCCTCGACAGTGGCGGCAGCGAGGGTCGCGTCGAGGCGACCGGTCGCTCGTCGATGCTGGTCGCCCGCGAGGCCTTTTCGTACCTCGATCGGGACATCAGCGAGGCGACCGTCGCGGTCCAGGGCTACGGGAACGCCGGCTGGATCACGGCCGATCTGCTCGAAGATCTCGGGGCCTCGATCGTCGCCGTCTCGGACTCCTCGGGTGCGATCCGGACCGACGGCGAATTCGATGCTCGCGCGGTCAAAGACCACAAGCGAGAGACGGGCAGCGTCGTCGGCTACGCCGGTGCCGACGAGGAACTCACCAACGACGAACTCCTGACGCTGGACGTCGATATTCTGGTGCCGGCGGCACTCGAAAACGCCATCGACGAGGAACTCGCCGCCGATGTCACGGCGGACGTCATCGTCGAAGCAGCCAACGGGCCGCTGACCCCCAAAGCTGACGAAGTGCTCGCAGACGAGGACGTCCTGGTCATTCCGGACATTCTGGCGAACGCGGGCGGCGTCACCGTCTCCTACTTCGAGTGGGTGCAGAACCGCCAGCGCAACTACTGGAGCGAGGAGCGCGTCAACGAGGAACTCGAAGACGTGATCGTCACTGCCTTCGATGATCTCGTGTCCGCTTACGAGGACGAAGACCTGCCGACGCTGCGGGTCGCAGCTTACGTCGTTGCCCTCCGTCGCGTCCTCTCGGCGAGTGAGCAGGCAGGCCACTGGGGCTAACACGGCTACTTTCACTCACCACGGTCGATCCGCTGAGCCGCCCGTGACGTTTTGGCGATCCGCCTCCTAACTGGTGTATGTCTGTCTACGAGCGATCAGTCCACGTCGACGCCCCGTTCGAGGACGTCTGGGAGTTTCACTCGACGATCGACGGGCTGGACGCCCTGACGCCGGGCTGGGTCAATCTCCGAGCCGAATCCGTCCGTGGCCCCGACGGCGAGGACGATCCCGACGAAATGATCGTCGGCACGACGGCGATCGTGTCGCTTCGCCCGTTCGGCGTCGGGCCACGCCAGAAGTCGACGACACGGATCGTCGAGCGCGAACGGACGGGCGGCGATGGGCGGGAGACGGGCTACTTTGTCGACGAGATGTCCGGCGGCCCGTTCGCCCACTGGCGACACACCCACCGTTTCGAGGCCGTCGAGGGTGGGACGCGAATCACTGATCACGTCGAGTACCGACTGGCTGGTGGCGCGCTCGGCAGGCTCGCGAGCCCGCTCGCAGTGGTCGGCTTCGCGCCGATGTTCCGGTATCGCCATCGACAGACGAAGCAGCTTCTGGAGTGAGAAGCCTCCAGCGGGCCGCCGTCGGCATCGGCAACCCGCAAGGCGTAAGCGAATTGCCCGCGATCACCCGGCGTGTCGCGTTCGTTCGTCGATCGGATCGAAAGCGCCCCGCCGCTCGCGGGGCTGTCGGTCGCGGTGCTTGCGGTCTCGACCAGTGCCATTCTGATCCGCTGGAGCGCCGCCCCGTCGATCGTCGCTGCGTTCTATCGTGTGCTTTTCACCACGCTGTTGCTTACGCCCGTGGCGATCTGGCGACAGCCATCGGCGTTCGCCCGGCTCTCGTGGCGGGACGCGGGCGGTGCGGCCCTGGCCGGGGTCGCGCTGGCGATCCACTTCGCCGCCTGGTTCGAGAGTCTGGCGTGGACGAGCGTGGCTGCCTCGGTGACGCTCGTCCAGGCCCAACCGCTGTTCGTCGCTTTCGCCGCCCCGCTCCTGCTCGACGAACGGGTCGGCCCGCGGACCGTCGCCGGCATAGTGCTCGCCGTCGCCGGAATTGCCGTCATGTCGGCAGCGGATCTCCTCGGCGCAGGCGTCCTCGGGCCGAATCCGCTCTACGGGAACGCGCTGGCGCTGCTCGGCGCGCTCGCGATGGCGGGGTACGTCCTCGCCGGGCGATCGATCCGCCAGCGATTGCCCCTGCTCCCGTACGTGATCGTGGTCTATACGGTGGCCGCAGTCACGCTGCTTGTCATTCTCGGTGTGCAGCGTGTGCCGCTACTCGCGTATCCGCCGGCCGAGTGGGTGCTCTTTTTCGCCATGGCGGTCGGTCCGGGCGTGTTCGGTCATACGGTTCTCAACTGGGCACTGGCGCACCTCGAATCGAGCGTCGTCAGTGTGTCGCTGTTGGGGGAACCGGTCGGCTCGACGCTGTTGGCACTCGTGCTGCTCGGAGAGATACCGGGGATCGTGACGGCGCTCGGCGGTGTCGTCGTCCTTTCCGGGATCGTACTGACTGCCCGGGCGCGCCAACAGGGGGCGTGACCTCGCGTCTACAGGTGGGTTGATACTGCGTCTACAAGTGGCCGCCGTGTCCGGATCGAAAATACCGGACCGTCCCTCCCGACCAGCCGGGTTTTTCGAGGGGCGGGATTCACGGACTGGAATCCGTCACACCGTCGCCAGGAACTTCCGAAGTTCCTCGGTGGCGCGCTCGCGTTCGTCCCAGAAGACGCAGTGTCCGGCGTCCTCGATGTGTACGATACGCCCGTCCGGGAGGAGGGAAGCGATCTCCTGTTCGCGCTCGCGTTCGCTCTCGTCGGCGTCGGCTTTCAGGATGAGCGTCGGTGTCTCGATATCGCCGTAGGTCTCGGTCGGATCGACAAATTCCCCTTCGGACACGCGGCCGATCTCGGGTCGGAGTCGCTGTCTGGCTTCGGCCACGCGGCGGGCGAGGTCGGGCTGTCCGCGCTCGGCGAGGTCGCTGAACATGGGGTCGGCTTCGAGGAGTTCTTCGACGCTGTGATCGCGCCACCACGCGATCTGCTCGGCGATATCCGCACCCGGATCTTCCTCGATCACTTCGTTGACTCCCTCGAGCATCCAGACGGGGTCCTCGAGGATGACGGCTCGCGGTCGGTCCGGTTGCGTAGCCGCCGCTTTTGTGACCGTATCGGCACCCATGGAGTGGCCGAACAGGATCGGGTCCTCGAGGGCGAGCGCATCGAGCACGCCGAGTAAGTCAGCCGCTCGCTCGGACGGGCCGTACCCCTCGTCGGGGGCGGCCGAGCGGCCGTGCCCGCGAGCGTCGTACAGCACGACGTCGAAGTCGTCGCCGAGTTCGCGGGCGAGGTCGAGCCGACAGTACCCGTCGTCGGTGAAGCCGTGGGAGACGACGACGGGCGGGCCAGACCCGTTCGTGCGGCAGTAGTGTAACTCGATGCCGTTCGCCTCGACGAATCCGCGCACCCACTGGTCCGGAATCTCAGTCTCTGCACTCATTAGGGCAGACCTCGCGGCCGGGGCAGAAAAATCTTCTATCCGGTGGTAATCTTCTCGATCTCGCCTTTGACGGCTGCCGCGTCGAAGTCGTGATCCGGCCGGATCGTCACGAAATCGAGGAACTCCCGGGCGGCAAGCAGCGTCTCGGCTCCGACGACCTCAATCGCGAGTTCCACCGTTTCGCCAGGACCGAGTAGCGGCGACAGGACGCCAAGCGCGCACGCGACATCGTACGCTCGGGCCTCTGCGATGTCGCCGCGGACGCTCGTCGCGTCGATGAAGTACAGTTCGCCCTCGACGACGAGGACGTTCTCGCTTCGGAGGTCGCCGTGGGCGAGTCCCCCCTGGTGCATTTGATCGAGGGCGGCGAACAGGTCAGGTGCGAGATCGCGAGCGGTAGACACCCCGACCGCTTCGAGCGTCCGAAATGCGGGAACGTATTCGAAGACGAGAACGCCATAGCCCTCCACCTCGAAGGCTTCCACCGGTTCGGGGACGTTGACGCCCACCGACTGCATCCGCTGGGCTGCCTCGAACTCATGTTCGGCCATCTCCACCGGTGTCCCGAAGTGTTCGAAAAAGCCTTCGGTCCCGCTGGTGAACGCGCCGAGGTTGCGGCCGGTCGTCAACAGTGCGTGAACCAGCGAGTGCTGTTGGGAGATGATCTTCACGAAATAGCGGTCGTTGACGACCAGCGGCACCGACAGCCAGTTGTTGGCGTCCAAAAACTCGATGCGGCCCGCCGGCTCGTCGTAGCGGTCCAGGACGGCCTCGACGATGGTTTCGAGCTGTGGCCAGGCGATCTGCCCGCGCAACAACCGACGGACGGCCATACTAAAACGCCGGCACCCAGGGTCAAATGCCTTCTGTCGTCACTCGGCGTCGGCCCCGAACTCCTTGGCCAACAACCCGTAGCGATACACGTCGACGCGCTCGCCCCGGACGAAAGCGTGGTCACGGAAGACGCCTTCGCGTTCGAACCCGACGGATTCAAGCACGGCTTGGGAGGCGTCGTTATCTTCGTAGACGTTCGCATACACCTTCGCCAGCCGGTGATCCTCGAAGCCGTACCGAACGAGCCGTCGGGCGGCATCACTCGCGTAACCGTTCCCCTGAGCGTCGGGGTGGAGGTAGTAGCCGAGTTCGGCCGTCCCCCAGACGTCGAACATCTCGTTGAGGCCGATCGTCCCGACTGGCTCGTCGTCCGCACAGATCAGCAAGTGGATATCGTCGCTGTCGCCGAGACTCTCGATCCATTCGCGCTCCTGCTGGTCGTTCAATGGATCGTACGCTCCAAGCGCCGGCCAGACATCGGGGTGGTTGATGGTCTCGGCGAGGAACTCGGCGTCGTCAGCTTCGATCGGTCGTAACGTGATGTCGTCACCGCGCAGGAACGTGTGGCCCGGCATGGATTTCCGATCTAGTTGATCGATCACAAAACTATCGGTTTCGGGCTCCCGGCAGTGGCCGCCGAACCCGACACCGCAAAGAGTGACCCACCGGTAACACGCATATGGGAACGCCGCTGGAACCGCGTTCGGCACAGGCCACGGAAGTCATCGACCGATTGCACGACGCCTACCCCGATGCCACAATTTCGCTCACCTTCTCGAACCGGCTTGAACTGCTCGTCGCCGTTGTCCTCTCGGCACAGTGTACCGACGAGCGCGTCAACGAAACGACGCCGGACCTCTTCGAGACGTACCAGACGCCCGAAGACTACGCCGCCGCGGAGGAAGGCGAACTCGCCGAGGACATCTACGGCATCACCTTCCACAACAACAAAGCGGGGTATCTGAAGGGGATCGGCGAGCGCCTCGTCGAGGAGCACGACGGCGAGGTGCCGGACACGATGGACGCGCTGACCGACCTTCCGGGCGTCGGTCGGAAGACCGCGAACGTCGTCCTCCAGCACGGTCACGACGTTGTCGAGGGGATCGTCGTCGACACACACGTCCAGCGGCTCACCCGTCGCCTGGGGCTCACCGAGGAGGAGCGGCCCGACGCCATCGAGGACGATCTGATGGAGATCATCCCCGAAGACGAGTGGCAGGCATTTACCCACCTCATGATTAGCCACGGCCGAGCGGTCTGTACGGCGCGGAATCCTGACTGTGGGGAGTGTGAACTCGAAGATGTTTGTCCCTCCTCGAAACGCGACAGTGACGTGGATCTTGCGAGCGGCGAGGACTGGGAGTGACGTGCGGACGCTTGGGTACGATCCGGCTGGTCACCCGAGTGGCTGGTACTTGATGACGTATCGGATGATCCCCGTCAGGAAGGCAAGCAGCCAGAAGACGGTGTACCCGACGACGCCGATCCGGAGGCGAGCGCGCCAGTGACCCAGATCCAGGTCTTCGGTCTCCGCTTCGAGGGCGTCCAGATCGAAGGACGACGACCGACGATACGCCTCGGAGGCCCACTTCGCCCGGAGAATCCGAACGATCCCGGTCGCGGCCAGCGTAAAGAAGGCGTAGGCTTGCAGGCCGAGGAACGCGTGGATGACCGCGAAGCCGGTGAACTGGCTCCAGAGCTTCGGGATCATCCAGCCCACGAGCGGGACGGTCGTCAACCCGAGGCCGAGCCCGACGACCGCAAGATGGGTTCGAAGCACGCGCCAGGTGATCGGATCGTGGACGAGCATCAGCCAGGCACCGTAGAGGAAACAGGGCAGACTCAGTGAGACGGCAAGCACCACCAGCGTGGCAGTCGTCCCATCAGTGACCATCGAGCCGTCTTTCGGCGGGCGGCCGTTAAAACGCGTCGGAGCCGGGGAGACGATGCGGTGCTTGGCAAGTCAGTCGCTCGTTCCACCGCAGGGACAGACGCTACCGTGGGCAGAAACGGTAAGCGTCCACGGGTCGTAGGCGACGGCGATGGCGCCCGCCGAGTCCACGGACGACGCTGTCGACAGCGACCCCTCGCTGTCGGACCTCCGCGAGCAGGTCGAGGAGACGTACGATTTCGAGTCGTTTGGCCCCGCGGAGATGGACGAAATGGACCGCGAGGAATGGGAGGCGGCCTTCGACGCGGAGACGTGGATTACCGGCGCGGAACTGCTCGACCGCCTGGAGGCCGACCTCCGACAACGCGTCGCCGACCGGGATGTCTTCGCCCGGATCGAGCGCGAGAACGATCGACTGCTGGCCTATTCGGACGAGAGTTACGCCGTCGTCTACCCCGACGGCACCGTCGAGGGTGAGGGGACAGTGCGCCGCGATGTCGAACCCTCCGTGGCACTCTGTTCGATGGAATCCTACGACGTGCCCGAGCCCCCTGCGGGTGACGTGCTTCCTGACCCCGACGAGGTGGCGGAGGGCGATGGCGAACTCGGCAATATCATGGTCCAATTGCTCTCGGTCGTTCAACTGCTTGCCGGCGTGGTCCTGCTCGGGTACGGTTTTCTGGGCAACGGGATCGCGTTCGTGGCCGGTCTGGGACTGACCGGTATCGGCCTGTTCCTGCTGGTGGTGGTTGCCAACGCCCGACTTTCGGAAGCTTTCCGGGCCGACGCATACCGAACCCGCCTTCGGGAGATGGGGGCCGAGGGTGACGAACGGCCGGCGTTCGTTCCCGACAGCGAAACGGCTGCGGATGGCCCTGGACAGACGAACGAACGAAATCGGAGCCGTGACCGGGTACGGCCACCGGAGACGGCCGACGGCAGGGACGCCGGGCAAGCCGATGACGGGTGACGAGACCGATCGATCGGCCGTGCGGACGAACGACCGGGCCGGGGCAGTCTCGATTCGCCGGGGGCAACCGGTAAATGGCACCGTAATTGGCGGTTTTATACAAACACAACTCCGAGTGTCGGTACACATGCATAGACGGGACTTTCTCCGATCTGCCGGGACGGTGACCGGCGGGGCGGCAGCCGCGGGGGCGGTTGGCTCCGTCGCCGCCCAGGAAGACGGCTCGGGCGGCGCCCAGCCGGATTATGGCGGGTGGTTCTCGAACGTGAGCAACTTTTCATCGACAGTCGACCGCCGTGGCGAGGACGAGATTACGGTCGAAGTCGGCGTCGAGGCCAACACCAACTACTACGGGTTTGGCCCGGCGGCCGTGTGGGTCGACCCGGACACGACCGTCATCTGGGAGTGGACTGGTCGGGGGAATGCCCACAACGTCGTCGCCGACGACGACTCGTTCACCTCGGGGTCGGCCGTTGCCGAGGCAGGCACGACCTACGAACGGACGTTCTCAGAGGCCGGCATCCACAAGTACTACTGCCAGCCCCACGAACTGAGCGGCATGAAAGGGGCGATCGTCGTCGGTGACGACGTGCCGACGGTCGCTGCCGACGCATCGACACCGGTCAACCCAGAGCACATGGGCGTCCCCTTCCAGCCCCATTACGTCGGGATCGCCACGCTGCTGGGTATCTCCTCGACGCTCGCGTTCACGTTTTACCTGCTGAAGTACGGCGAATCCGCACACTCGAAAGGGGGGAGCGACTGATGTCCTCCTCGGGCAGCACCTACGGCGACATCCACCGGTACGAGCCGCCACGCGAGAGTGCGGCCGCGGCCCTTGGGATCGTCCTGTTGACGCTTGTCGAGATCGTGTTGGTGGGGATGTTCACCTACGGCCTCATCAACGGCTGGGGCATCGCCGCGAACGACGGCGGGTTCGGGAACATGTTCCTCGGGACCGTTCTCGCGACGATGTTCGTCAACCTCGCCTTTATCCTGCTTTTGTACCGCAAGGAGTTTCTCCCCGATGTCATGATCGTCAAGAAGCGACGCCGCAAGTGGGAGGATCTCTACATCCGTGAGGAGGACGCCGACGGCGAGTCGCTGACTGACGGCGCAACGGAGAGTTTCAAACGCGCGATCTACCCCTATTACAAACGATAACCATGTCACACGAAGACAAGTATCCGGAAGAATCAGGCCGACGCCGCTTCGTCAAGGGCGTCGTCGGATCGGCCGTTCTCGGCACCGTCGCGACCGGCGGCGCGACCGCGATCGGGCTGACGACGGCACCGTCGGGCGTCGGCGGCGGGATCACGCCGTATATCGGCATCAAGAACACCGACGGCCCGGCCCCACGCGGGATGCCGATCGTCCCGGTCGAGATCCAGGACGACGGCACGATCGCCGGCGTCTGGCCGGACACCGAGGAAAAGACCGTCCAGGGACAGACCGTCACCGTCGCCGAGATGGATATGGGTGGGACGACCTACAGTTCGACGTGGTTCCAGTACTGTGGCGTCCAGACGTACGCCGGCATCAGTCCAGACGCCGATCAGGACGACGCCTTTCGCTCGTCCTCGGGGACCTACGACTGGCAAAGCGACATCGAGGACGGGCAGGCGCTTACCCTGTCTGATTTCGATGATTACGAGGAATGGGGCAACGACATCGGCGAGTCCGGCCTCGGGAAGCCGGCGTCGGCGGGCTGGCGCTCGGAGGGTGACAACGTCCAGACGATCCCGGTCCAGGTGCTCCGCAGCCCTGAAGTCTCGAAGATGGTCAACGGGGAAGGCGATTACAGTGACCTCTCGTCCGGTGTCCGCTCGTTCCTCGACGCCGCGACCGAGGACGACGTGATGGCCTGGCTCAACAAGTGTACACACTTCTGCTGTGTGCCTGGGTTCAAGGCGTACGGCGGGAGCGAACGCTTCAACGCCGAGAACGAAGTGTACTGTCAGTGCCACCAGTCGGTGTACGACCCGTTCCAACCAGTCCAGCGACAGTTCACGGCGCTGCCGCGCCCGGGGGAATGACCCGATGAGTCTCGAACGTCCCGACGATCACGACCACGACGCCTGGATGGAACAGCGGGACTTCTCGCGGGTCGAACGCATGTACCTGACAGTCCTCATCTGGTTCGACAAGCGCCTCCGGATCGTCGACTACCTTGAGATCCTGGAGGGGCTGTACTACAAGGTCAACATGCAGATGCCAAAGAGCCACACCGAGCAGTACGGGCTCGACAACAAGTTCTGGTACTGGTATCCGCTGTACGCGCTGGGGTCGTTCTCGACGCTCGCGTACATCGTGGCGGCGATCTCGGGTGCCCTGCTCGGGTTTTACTACTCGCCGGGTGCGCTGGGCTCGTCGGGCGATCCGACGATCGCCTACGAGTCACTCACGTTCATCATGACCGACCTGAACTTCGGGTTCATGCTCCGGAGTATCCACCGGTGGGCGGCCCAGGTCATGGTCGCCGCTGTCTTCCTCCACATGCTGCGGGTCTACTTCACCGGCGCGTACAAGGAGCCACGGGAGCTCAACTGGCTGCTCGGCATCGTCCTGATCAGCCTGACGCTGCTGTTTGGCTACTCGGGGTACCTGCTGCCCTGGGACCAACTCGCCTTCTGGGCCGGCCAGATCGGCGTCGAGATGTCATTATCGATCCCACTCATCGGTGAGTGGGTCGCCCAGCTCATCTTCGGTGGGTTCACACCGAACCCGGCGACGCTCCAGCGGATGTACATCCTCCACGTGTTCTTCCTCCCGTTCGTGGTCACCACGTTGATCGCCGTTCACATCGCAATCGTCTGGATGCAGGGCATCGCCGAACCGCACTAACCATGACCGAGCACGATTCACCCGACGACGGAGTCAGCGAGCAACCGACCGACGAGGACCCCGTCCGGGCCGACGAGGGGCCAGCCCGGACCGGCGAGGAGCGTGTCCGGACCGACGGCGGCGAGACGGGCATCGTCCCGCCGGACGACGAGACGCCGACCTGGAGCGAGCGCAAGGAGCGCCGACAGGGGCTCGCCAGGACGACGTACGAGTATTTCGAACGCTCACGCCGCGAAGACCAGGATCTCCGTGAGGAATCCGACTACGTCGAACGCGACGTGCTGGGCTTTCCGACCTGGCCCCACGAGGTCGTTCGGAACCTCGCGCTGACGAGCTTCTTCGTCGGCATGCTGGTGTTCCTGGCGGCGGCGCTGCCGCCACACATCGGCGCGCCGGCCAACTCCGGGGTCACGCCCCCGACGATCCTGCCTGACTGGTATCTCTACTGGTCGTTTGGCCTGCTGAAACTCGGGCCGCTGAACCCCGACCTGGCGTTGCTGGGGGGCCAGAAGCTCATGGCCGACCGGACCTTCGGCGTGATGGCCAACCTCGTCGTCGTCGGTGCGATCGCCGTCGTGCCGTTCATCAACAAGGGCAGCGCCCGTCGCCCGGTCGAACAGCCGTTCTGGGCGGCCGTTGGGGTCTTCGGCGTCATCCTCTCGGTGACGCTCGCAGCGCTGTCGATCAAGAACCTCCTTCCCCTCGACTCGCATCTCCTGTTCGACCTGACGTTCCTGCTGCCGTTCGTGGGTGCGTTCATCACCTACGCGGCGCTGAAGTCGATGCGGGAGGGCTACATGTTCGAACTCAACCGCCGGTACTACCGGCTTCGTCCACCAAAATGACAATGACGTACGCAACTCAATCCGCCGGGACGCCGACCGAATCGACGGCGACTGACGCCGGTGCCGAGACCGATCACGCCGAGAGTACTGGAAGCAGCGATGCGGGCCGCCGGGATGTCGTCGTCCCGCTACGAGTGTACAAGGCCGTGACGGTCTTCTCGACGCTGTTTGCGATTCTGGCCATCGTCGTCGGGTTCGTCGTGCTCGATACGGCGACCAACCGCGGTATGGCTGCCGTTTCGGCGATCGATCCGCTGCTGGCGCTGTTGGGGCTCGGCTCGATCCTCTTCGGTGCGGTCGTCTACGCGTTCTCGACACGGTTCCGTACCGAGGGCATGGCCGGCGAGGGAGGTGAGACGGATGGCTGACGAGTTCATGAAAGGGTTCGGTATCCTGGTGACGGCCGGGCTCGGGTGGTTGGTCGTCGCCGGCTGGTACAAGACGCCGTCCTTCCAGGGACCACAGCTCCTTGGCACCTACCCGGAGAACCCCGACTTCTACACCCAGATCGCCATGGTCGTCGGCGAAGGGCTGTTTTACTTCGCGATCCTGGGGGCACTCGCCTTCTGGGTGCTCGTTCCCGCGATCAATCAGGCCCGCGCGGCCTACGCCGATCGAAAATAAGACGGCTGTCTCCGTTTCTGGACCGGCTATCGGAGTCTCTCGATGGGTCGAAGCCACAGCCAGAGGCCAATCAGGAGGGTCGCGACGACGCCTCCGAGAAGGGGCCACGGGGAATGTAACGTCACCCAGGCGACAACCAGCCCGAGGAGAAACGAGTCAAACTAGCCGGAGGCTCCAGTCCCCCGAGCGGATCCGCAACAGCCCAATCGTTGTCACCACAATACCGAGCAGGAAGATCGGTCCAACGATCATGATGCCCCAGCCGAGCCCCGCATCGTGGGCCAGCATCGCGTAACACTCCCCCTGGTATTCGATCGGCGTTCGCATGATGGCGTCTGTCACGTACTCGAAATCCGGAGCCGACTGCACCGAATAATAGCTCCCATCGGCTTCCAGCGTACTCTTGAAGATGTCCTGCCCGGTCGCCGAAAGGTTCGAATACGTCGTGTTGTTGCCGAAGCTCATCCAGTCCTCACAGTCCCCAAGTTCATACGAATACTGTGCGGCACGGAACGTGTACCATGCTGCGGCGAGAAACAGGAGCACACCGACGGCGACAGCCGCGATCCCTGTCTTGGCTTTGCGTGCCGTTTGAATGGGATTGCGAGCCCGAGACAGGAGGCCCACCCCGGCAAGGACCGCAAGCCCGGCAGCGCCCAGACATATATACGTCAGTGTGAACGATGGCATGAAAACTGAACGACACCAACTCGGTATAAGTTTTCTGTCTGACGAATCGTCGTCGAGAAAAATCGACACCCGCTACCGGATCAGATGACTGCGTTCCAGGCCGGCGCGACGACGAAGAACAGGCTCTGGTAGCCGACGTATCCGAGCATCAACAGCGACGCGGTGATCGCGCCTTTCGGCCGGTCGAGGTCGACCTCGCGGCGGGCTTCGGCCTTACGTGCCTCGAATTCGAAGAAGTCCGTCAGGAAGAGTCCGAGCACAAGCACCGTGGTGACGAACCCGCCGTGATGGTGTAGCGTCAGGTAGTAAAACGACGCCAGGATGAGCAGGACGTTCGAGACGACGTGGGGCAGGAATCGCGACACTGCATCGGCTCCGCCACTCGCCGCCTGGCTGACGTGACGTCTGTGGGCTAGTATTCGCGTGACCATGTTGACGACAGCCAGCACCAGCAAAAGATACACAACGTTGTTCCCAAGGAGTGTGTCCAGTGGCCCGAACAGCGAAACGGATACCATGGTTGAGCCCACGTGCGGTGTTCATTAGAGTGTTTTCAAACCGGTACTCTTGCCGGCAAGTCGAGTGACCGCTCCCGTGAACCGTTCGACTTTCACTGGAACTGAACACGACGAACGCTCTCTAGCCGCTATCAGGACATGATTGTCTTGACGCCTTCGGCAAGTGGCTGCTCAGGTACGATCACGATCGATGTCGAACGGCGGGTCACTTTCCGGGAGCGACACCACAGAAAGCGTCTCGCCCCGGACGAGCGAGAGCCGATCCGACGGCCCGACCCGACCGTAGGTCCGATCGTCAACCAGGAGCGACACTGGTGCTTCGTCGCGCTTGATCGACATTGACAGGGCAGGGCCGCTGTCGGGGAGCGATAGCGTCCAGTGATCTTTGGTCGTCGAGAACATGCCGACTGGCACGGCAGCGAGGATCTCAGCAGCCGGATCGAGGACCGGGCCGCCCACGCGACGGGCATAGCCACGACTCCCTGTCGGTGTCGCGATCACGACGCCGTCGGCCCGGAACGTGGCGACGGATTCGGCGGGCGTCGAGAGCGAATACTCCGAGATGTGGGCCGGTTCGCTGGTCACCAGCATCACGTCAGCCAGGGCCGTCTCGACGTGTGCATCGTTGACGTACACATCGAGCGTTGTGATTTCCCGGATGGCGTAGTTTCCGTCACGAACCCGTTCGATGGCGGACTGGAGGGTGTCTGCAGGAACGCCGCCGAGTCCGCCGTCGACTGCCACCGGGAGGACTGGTATCGAACACCCTCGCTGGGCGAGTTTGAGGATCGGTGTCTCGCCCACGGCAATCACCGCCGTCGCGTGCTCGTCGATCTCGGTGGGTGTCCCCGGCACCACCTGGACCCCGACCGATCTGACGAGTTCAGCGACCACGCCGGCGTCGTCGCCGACGACGGCGACTGGCCCGTCTCGCAGGTCCTCGCTCATCACACGAACTGTCGCCGGTCGGGGGCAAAAACCCTCCGCACCAGGGTGATCTCCCCGTTGGCCGTTCTCTGGAGAGTACACCGTCTCCCGAAGCGACGGGCGAATTTGGATACGCTGGTTGTCGAGTGCTGGGTCTCGAGAAACTGAGCGGCGATGTCTCGGGGTTGTGGATGTCTCCCCTCTGGAGCCACGCAGACCGCTCGAAGCTCCCCGATTCGACCGGGCGCCAACCGGAGACTATTGTTGGGGCCAACATATATACTACCGGTGGGACCAAACTGTCGCTATGACCGACGATAGTGTCGAATTCTCGCGTCGGGCGCTTCTTCGTGCCAGTGGAACGGCCGCCGGCGGGGCGGCGGCCATCGGCGCGGTCGGCTCCGCCGCGGCCCAGGAGAGTGGCGGCGGTCAGGTCGATTATGGCGGGTGGTTCTCGGACGTGAGTAATTTCTCGTCGACAGTCGACCGCCGTGGCGAGGACGAAATCACGGTCGAGGTTGGTGTCGAAGCCAACCAGGGCTACTACGGGTTTGGCCCGGCGGCCGTGTGGGTCGACCCGGACACGACCGTCACCTGGGAGTGGACTGGTCGGGGGAATGCCCACAACGTCGTCGCCGACGACGATTCGTTCTCCTCGGGGTCGGCCGTTGCCGAGGCGGGTACCACGTACGAACGGACGTTCTCCGAGGCCGGCATCCACAAGTACTACTGCAGCCCTCACGAACTGAACGGTATGAAAGGGGCGATCGTCGTCGGTGACGACGTGCCGACTGTCGAGGTCGAAGGTCCGAGCGGCCCGGTCGTGCCCGAAAGTGCGAAGCTGTTCGGCGTGACGTCCGGATTTGTGATGACTGCCGTGTTGGGCCTGGTGTACTTCTTCATGAAGTACGGCGGCGATTACGGGGACGTCGAGTGACGGCACGAACTGTCAGTCACCGTCACCGACGCCTCCCGCGGGTCGTTTTGTGCGGTCGTCTTCGATCCACCCTTTCGGTTTACTTTTTCGTATGTTGATATTTCGTCTGTCGAAGTGAAATCTCCCCGATGGCGAGCAGATGACACATAGCTAAGAACCTCCTCGGGTGTTATCATCTTCAATAACTTGCCAGGAAGCTTTATGCCGTGATAGGGCGAATGTTTGGTAAGCGCCGTCCGTTCAGCGGATCCCGACCAGCCCGCCCGGTGACGGCGACATACAAACTGATAATCCATGAAGCTCAAACCATTCCTGTTCGACGACGAATCGGGCGTCTCACCAGTCATTGGGGTGATCCTGATGGTCGCCATCACGGTTATCCTGGCGGCTGTCATCGCGACGTTCGTCCTCGGCCTGGGCGAACAGATCAGTGACACGTCACCGCAAGCGAGTTTCGAGTTGCAAGATGATGGCAATACCCTCGTTCACGCTGGTGGCCAAGAATTGCCGGGTGAGGGGACTTTGACTTGGACGGCCACCAAAAACGGGTCCCTCGCGAACAGCCAAGGACCATATAGCGCTGGCGATCCGGTTGTTGATGGTGGGACATACGGAAAACTCACCTGGAGCAACGGCGATACGTCTGCAATCCTCTACGACGGTACCAACTAACGACTCGCAAAAGACGATCAAACCATGAAGCTCAAACCATTCCTGTTCGACGACGAATCGGGCGTCTCACCAGTCATCGGGGTAATCCTGATGGTCGCCATCACGGTCATCCTGGCGGCTGTCATCGCGACGTTCGTCCTCGGTCTGGGTGAACAGATCAGCGAGACATCCCCGAGTGCGACGATTTCAGTCGAGTGGGACGGTCAAACGAATCCCGCTACGGATCCGGTGTTGACCCTCTCTCACGAGGGTGGACAGGCAGTCGATCCATCGAATGTGGAGTTCAGTGGAGCTTTGTCCGATATTAACACTTCCGCATGGTCAGGTAGTGCTTGGGCCAGTGGCGGAGACATCTCTGCCGGCGATACGATGACAATTGGATTTGATAGCAATCTTGACGTTGATATTTCAGAGACTGGTGGTGGCGAAGTCTCGGAGGGTGACACCCTCACGGTGACGTGGAACAAAGAAGATACGTCGGCCATCCTCAAGTCGACCGAGGCTCCGCAGGCCTACGATAGTAACGCCTAATTTCACACCGCCGCTGTTTGCGGTCGGATTCTGTCCGGTGCACGTTCGTTTCGCTCGTGTCTGGGCTTTCTCGCTCCTAACTTTCTTGTGGAATCAAGATCACTTTTCTGCGAGCGTAAGTCGCCGGCCTGGAAGCCATCGATTTCGGTACTCATATTATTGTCACCACGAACCACACACCAATGGCAGAGCACTCCGACGATCCCGGGACGTTTGGCGACTACGGCGGTCGCCACGTGCCCGAACCGCTGCTGGAACCGCTTGCTCACCTCGCCGCCGCGTTCGAGGAGGTCGCGCTCAGCGACGACTTTCAGGACGAGTTTCGCGCGCATCTCCAACACTTCGCCGGGCGACCGACGCCGCTGTATCACGCCAAACGATTATCCGAGGCCTACGGCGCTGAGATCTACCTCAAGCGTGAGGACCTCCTCCACGGCGGCGCACACAAGCTGAACAACACGCTCGGGCAGGCGCTGCTGGCGAAGAAGGCCGGCAAGGACCGACTGATCGCCGAGACTGGAGCCGGGCAACACGGCACCGCGACGGCGATGGTCGGCGCAATGCTTGATCTCGACACGGAAGTCTACATGGGTGAGAAGGACGTCGCCCGCCAGCGGATGAACGTCTTCCGGATGCGACTGATGGGCGCGGAGGTCAAGGAGGTCTCCCGCGGCGGGAAAGGGTTGGCCGACGCCGTCGACGCAGCGCTTGAGGACTTCGCGGAGAACGTTGAGGATACCCACTATCTCGTCGGTTCGGTCGTCGGTCCCGATCCGTTCCCGCGGATGGTTCGGGAGTTCCAGTCAGTCATCGGCGAGGAGGCACGCGAGCAGATGCAAGCGCAGATCGGCGGGTTGCCCGACGCCGCAGTCGCCTGTGTCGGCGGCGGGTCGAACGCGATCGGGCTGTTCGACGCGTTCCGTGACGACGACGTGGCCTTTTACGGTGCGGAGGGCGGCGGTGAAGGTGCTGACTCGAACCGACACGCCGCGCCCCTGGCCGATGGGGAAGACGATGTGCTCCACGGAATGAAGACCCGTGTCATCGACGAGGAGACGGAGGTCCACTCCGTTTCGGCCGGACTGGACTACCCGGGCGTCGGTCCTGAGCACGCGATGTTCAAGGCTGTGGGGCGGTGTGACTACCGGGGTATCACTGACGATGAAGCCCTGGAAGCCTTCCGGGAGCTGAGCATGTTTGAGGGGATCATTCCGGCGCTGGAGACGAGCCACGGACTTGCCCTGGCGAAACAGATCGCCGACGAGCACGACACGATCCTGGTCAATTTGAGTGGCCGCGGCGACAAGGACATGGAGACTGCCGCCGAGCACTTCGATCTGAGCTAACGCGGCCGGTCATCGTACCGAGAGCTCCCCGTTGGGAGAAGATCTATACTTTGATGGGTGAAATTTGACCCATGGTTACGCCGACTGGAACGGATCTCTGGCGGATCGTCGTCTCGACGATCGGGTTTGCACTCGTCCTGTTCGTTCCTGCAATGGTTCTGAAGGAAATGTACCTGGCGCCGGTTAGTCCGCTGGCCAAAGTTGGGATCCAGCTCGGAATCCTCCTCAGTGCTATTTTCCTTGCAATCTTCGTGGTGCGGTCAGACGATATCCCTTGGCCAGGCGACGAGGAGGGCATGACAGGTCGATCAGTACGGTAACGTGTGTCCGTTCTGAGCTATGATTACATCGATTCCGCGCCTCCTGGAGTGATTTTGTGACTGTGGTACGTCACCGAAACCGTGAATTGCAACCAGAACGGATCGCTTTCGACTCTTGCTAGGGGAAGCGACTCATACCAATTCCACGTCGGGTACACCGATGACGCATCGGGCCTTTTGACAGTATTCTGACGTCGGGATATATGCTTACAGCCCACGAGAGCCTTGGCATGAGTCTGAAAGACACTGCTGATACGCCATGGACTAGCTGGGCGATCATGGTGATTGGGGCGATTCTTGGTGCTGTCACCACGGCGGCCGCACTTTACTTCCTCTTTCAGCTGGATCTTCCGCGGGTGCTTGCCGTCGCCGTTGGGTTGCTGTTCGTCGGACTCGGCGTCGGTCGGTTTTACGTCGTCGCCAAGCACGAACTACGCTGAAGGGGCGGACACGTGTGTTCGATGTCCGTCGATTACGGTCGGTCCACCGTTGCGGTGGCTTCTTACACATTGCAATCGAATCCTCGCTATGCTCGAAGACACGAACGTCGTCCTGGGTGTGACGGGGTCGATCGCGGCGGTCAAGACCGTCGAGTTGGCCCACGAACTCCGCCGACGCGGGGCGACGGTTCGGGCGGTCATGACCGGGTCGGCGACGAACATCATTCATCCCTGGGCGGTCGAGTTGGCGACCGATGGCGAGGTCGTCACCGAGATCGGGGGCAGCGTCGAGCACGTCACCTTCTTCGGCGAGGATCCGTGGGGTGACGTGCTCCTGATCGCACCATCGACGGCCAATACTGTCGGGAAGATTGCGAGCGCAATTGACGACACGCCGGTGACCACCTGCGCGACGACAGCGTTGGGTGCCGGCATTCCGGTCGTCATCGCACCCGCGATGCACGAGCCGATGTACGATCATCCGGGTGTCCTTGAGGCGATCGAGCGACTCGAATCGTGGGGCGTCTCCTTCGCTGACCCACGGATCGAGGAATCGAAAGCCAAGATCGCCAGCGAGGAATCGATTGTTTTGGAGACGGCCCGGGCGGCCGGCGAGCGGCCCCTGGAAGGGAAGGAGGTCGTCGTCACCAGCGGCGCGACGACGGAGTCGATCGACGCGATTCGAACGCTGTCGAACCGCGCCTCGGGGACGACTGGCCGGGCGATCGCGAAAGCCTGCTACGTCCGCGGGGCCGATGTGACACTCCTTCACGACGGGCCGAATGTGCCCTATGCCACAGTCGAATCAGTCGAGAGCGCGGCGGAGATGGTGGCGGCTGCCGAGGAGCATGCGCCGGCGGCGGACGCGCTCGTCTCTGCGGCCGCGATCGGTGACTACACCGTCGAGCAGCGGGCGGGGAAGATCACGTCGGGACAGGACGATCTCACACTCGATCTGAAACCGACACCGAAGCTCCTCGATCGGGTTCGAAAGCGCGCGCCGGACCTGCCGATGGTCGGGTTCAAACTGGAGGCTGACGCCGACGACGAATCGCTGACCTCGGCAGCGCGCGATCTGCTGTCGCGGGTCGATCTGTCGTTTGTGGTCGCTAACGATGCGGGGGCCGCTGGTGGGGCAGAGACGCGGGCATTGCTCGTCCGGCCGGAGACGACTGAGGAGTTCCAGGGGTCGAAAGCGTCACTCGGTGGGCGGATCGCCGAGGAACTCGCAGTCGAACTTCCGGAATAACCGTCGCCAGGCTGATCGTCGCCAGCCTGCGTCAGTCTGTTTCTCCCTGTTCGTCACCGTCGTCCGGCACTGGCCAGGAGACACCCTCGACGAACGGGACGCCGATCTTCTGGGCCGACCGGGAGATCATGTGTGCGCCGGTCGGGGCCGTCAGAAACAGGAAGACGATCCCGACAAGCGAGATCAGCCCCGCTCCGCGTGGGCCAAAGTAGACGAACCCGGCGAGAAACAGCGAGGCAGCGCCGAGTGTCGTCGCCTTGCTCGTCGCGTGCAACCGGTTGTACACGTTGGGGAGCCGGAGCAGGCCGATCGTCCCGATGAGGAGGAAAAACGTCCCTGTCACGACCAGTACGCCGACGACGACGGCCTGCAGTGTCTGGAGCAGCGTCATTGGATGATGTCCCCCTCTGTGATGAAGCGAGCGACAGTGATCGTGCTGATGAACCCGATGATGGCGAGTACCAGCCCGACAGTGATGAACAGCCCCGTATCGGTCGTGAGCGCGAACAGGATCGCGATGGCGACGACGTTCGTCCCGATCGTATCCAGGGCGACGACGCGGTCCGGGACGGTCGGCCCGCGGATGACGCGGTAGGCTGCCAAGAGGGTCACTGCGCTCGCGATGATCAGGGCTGCATCGAGCACTGTGGCGAGCAACGCCGGGAATTCACTTGCCATTGGATTCACCTCCGTCTGTGTCTCCATTCGGAGTCTCTTCAGTATCTGCGTCCGGATCCGGGACTGGATCGGTCGGTGATCGCTCCTCGTCGAAGATCCGAAGCGCGTACCCTTCCCACTGGCGGATCGGGGCGACCACGAGATCGCGCTCGCGGCCGGCGATCGCGTGGACGTACAGCGAGTTTCGATCCCCGTCGTAGTCCATCGTGAGCGTCCCCGGGGTCAGTGAGATGCTGTTTGCGATCGTCGTGATCGCGGCGTCGGACTCGACACGGAGCGGGATTTCGATCACTGCGGGTTCGATCGGCATCGACGGGGCGAGTACCCGGTAGGCCACGTCGACGTTCGCGGTGATGAGTTCCGTCAGGAACAGGACGAGGTAGATTACCGTCGCCGGGATCGACCGGAGCAATCCGCCGATGGCGATCTCGCTCGCGTAGAACCGACGGAAGAGGTACGCGATCGGCATCCCGACGGCGAGGCCGGAGAGCGCCGCGCCGGCGAGTGGCATGGGGGCTGGTTCGACGCCGTTGACGAACAGCCACAGGACTGCAAGCGCCGCGCCGATGACCGGCCAGCGTCTCATTGTCCCACCTCCGGACCCACGGCATCGACGTAGCCGGCGTGGTCGATGGCGGCGTGTGCTGCTGTCTCCGCCACTCGATAGACTGGATCGAACCCGACGCCCAGCGCGACGACCAGCAGCGAGAACCCGGCGACGATCGCGACGAGCGTCGTCGGCCGATAGGCGTGGGCGACTGGCTCGGTCTGGCTCCCCCAGAACACCTGACTCCAGGCACGGGACATGTAGATGATCGTCAGGATCGCACCGAGGAGTGCGGCCCCGAGTGCAAGTTCGGCGAACGGAACGCCCGCCTCGAGTGCCCGGCCAGCCGAATCGAACACGAGGAGCTTGCCGAAGAACCCGGTCAACGGCGGGATGCCGATCATCGCGAGTGCGCCCAGGAAGAACGACCCGGCGAGAATCGGCCGCCGGGCGGCGAGGCCACCCACCGCGCTGAACCGCGTCGAACCGACGCTCTCCTGGATCACCCCGCTGATCAGGAACAGTAGGGACTTGGCGATCGCGTGATTCAGCGAGTAGACGAGCACGGCGATCAGCGAGACGGTCCTGATCGGCCCTTCTGTCCCAGCGGCAAGCGCGATGGCGAGGACGATGAACCCGACCTGCCCGATGCTCGAATACGCGAGGACGCCATCGAGATCGTTGCGCGAGACGGCACCCAGCCCGCCGACGAAGATACTCCCGACGGCCATGATGAACAGGACGGGACCCAGGAAGTCGCTGAAGGCCGACCCCGAGAGCCCGAGTCCGAGCGCGCTGTCGAGGCTGGCACCGCCAAGAACTGTAAACACCAACCGGACGATCGCGTAGACGCCGACCTTCTTCGTGACGCCGGCGAGCATGGCCGAGATCGGAGCCGGTGCGGCCTTGTAGGCGGCCGGCACCCAGAACTGGAACGGAACGATGCCGGCCTTGAGCGCGAAGACCGCGAGCAGGATGCCACTCAGTCCGAGCACTGGCGCGGGATCGATGCCGTACTGGCTCGCGTGGGTGAGGCGGCGTGACATATCCGCCATGTTGAGTGTCCCCGTCGTCGCGTAGAGCCCGCCGATCGCGACCAGCATGAGCGCACTGCCCAGGAGGTTGAGCACCGTGTACTGCAGCGCCGCGCGGGTGTGCTCGCTGCGTCCGTAGAACACGACGAGGACGTAACTCGGCATGAGCATGACCTCGAACCACACAAAGAGGTTGAAGATGTCGCCGGTCAGGAACGCTCCGGTGACACCCGTCAGCATGAAGTGAAACAGCGAATGGTAGGCGACGCGCTGGCCGTACTCGGTGACGTACCGTGCTGAGAACACCAGCGCAGCGACCGAGACGATCGCCGCGAGCACGAGCATGAACGCCGAGAGTGCGTCGGCCACCAGCGAGATACCGAAGGGCGCTCCCCAGTCCGACAGCTGATAGGTCAGCGTCGTCGTCTCCCCGCTTGCTCCGGTGAGCACGTCGATCGAAAAGACCCGACTGGCGATGGCCCCGACAGCCAGAACGTAGCCACCGATGCCCAGCAGGCTGATCGCGCGCTGGAGTCGGCCGTAGCGCCTCGTCAACAGCGTCAGAATCGCCGTTGCCAGCGTGATCACGAGCGGTGCCACGACGACGTGTGCAAGCGCCATTATTCACTCACCTCCGAGAGATCGATCGTCCCATGTTCCTCATAGACTCTGAGCGTCAACACGAGCGCGAAGGCGGTCGTCCCGAAGCCGATGACGATCGCCGTCAGGACGAGGGCCTGGACCAGCGGGTCCGTCGGCGTTCCGTGACCGCCACCGCCGTGACTCACGATCGGGACGCTGCCACGGAGGCCGCCCATCGTCACCAGGTAGACGTTCGCCGCCTGGCTGATGATCGACACACCCCAGACGACCCGGACGACGTCGCGCCGGAGGATCAGGAACGTCCCCAGCGCGAACAGGAGGCCGAGCACGACGGCCAGAATGATCTGTGGCTCGCCACCGCTCGTCGCCCCGCCGGATGCTGAAAGCAGTGTCTCGATCATTCGTTACCCACCACCGCGAGGATCGTGAGGAGGCCACCGACGACCACGACGTAGACGCCCAGGTCGAAGACGAGCGCGCTTGCGATCTCGACCTCGCCGTAGATCGGGAGGTGTTCGAGGAACACGACAGCCTGCGTGAGGAACGGATATCCCAACGCCATCGCGGCCACGCCGCCACCGGCCGCAATAATCAGCCCGATCGTGAACACCTCGCCGAACTCCTTGGTGATCGACGCGGAACTTTCAGAGCCAGTGTCACCGACGTCCAGCGGGAACGACCGCGGCAGTATCGTCCCCGACAACAGGTTGTCCTCGACGTAATGCAACCCGTAGATGATGTACACGAGTGCGATCCCCGTCGTCGTCAATACGCCCGCGATGAAGCCACCACCTGGCTGGTTGTGGCCCTGGAGCAGGAGCGCGATCGCCACCAGCAGGATGATCGGGACGACGATGCGGACGACCGTCCGTGCGATGACTGTCGTATCCCCGTCGGTCACCTGCGGGACTGCTGTCTCCGCATCGGTCGTTGTCGGGGTCGACTCACCACTCATTGTGTCTCACCTCGTTGCCGCATCGCGATCATCGTAATGATCGAGAGCGCAGCCATGGCGACGACGGAGATTTCCCCCATCGTATCGAAGGCCCGGAAGTCGACGAGGATGACGTTCACGATGTTGCTCCCGCCACCCCACTCGAGCAGCCACTGGCCGTGCTCTGTGGGGACCCCACCGCGTTCGAGGAAGTACGTGTAGATCGGCTTCCCCGGCGTTGCGGCCGTCGAGACGAGCACTGTCAGGAAGACGGTCACGCCGACGACTCCCGAGACGATGGTGTCCGTGACTATCTGGCGGCGTTTCAGATCGCCGTAGAACGCCGGCAGCTTGTTCAACACGAGCAGGAACAGGACGAGCACGAGCGTCTCGATGACGAGCTGAGTCAGCGCCAGATCCGGCGCGTTCGCCAGGATGTAGAAGATGGCGACCATGAACCCGAGGATCGACAGCGTCAGGACGCCGGCGACGTGGGAGGGTGCGATCGTCACGGCGAGTGCCGCCACGACGGCGACGCCCAGCACGATGACGATCGGGGCAGCCAGCGTAATCGAGGAGAGCGCGGGCAGGACGACGCCGGCGGCGACGTACCCACCGATCGTGAGTGCGGCGACGCCGACCAGTAGCCAACTCGCGTACGTTCGAATTCGGCCGGTGTGGAGGCGTTCGGCGACAACGCCCGTCCGGTCGAGCCAGTTCATGATCCCGTCGTAGTACCAGTTCGGCGACAGCGGCTTGATCGACGCCAACCGATCGACGACGGCCGCGAGCCGATCGTAGTAGGGATAGGCGACTGCGCCGACACCGACCGTAATCGCGCTCATGCCCGCCGCTGGCGTGAGCGAGGTCGGGAGGTAGTAGCCAAAGTGCGGATTGGAAGCCCCCACGCTTTCGAGGATCCGGTTGATGAACGCTTCGAGCGGCCAGAAGTGGATACCGAGTGTCCCACCGATACCGCCGAGCCCGATCACGCCCGCCAGCGTGGCGAGAATGACCGGCGGCGCGAGCATCGGGAGGGGCGGCGAGTGGACGTGCTCGAGGGCGTCCGGCCGGTCGCCGAAGAACAGCGAGAGGAACTTGATCGAATACAGGAACGTGAAGATACTCCCGAAGACCGCGACAACGGGAAGCAGCCACCACAGCCCACCTGCGTGTTCGGCCGCGTGGAAGGTCGCTTCAAACAGCAACTCCTTCGAGTAAAAACCGTTGAACGGCGGGAGGCCGGCCATGCCGAGAGCCGCCACGACGGCCACGGCGGCGGTGATCGGGAGGTCACGCCAGAGGCCGCCGAGTTCCGACAGCAACCGACTGCCGGCCTCGTGGGCGACGATCCCGGCGACGAGGAACAGCGCCGCCTTGAACAGCGCGTGATTCAGGATGTGGAACGCGCCCGTCTCCGCGCCGTATTTGTACTGTATGCCGAATCCGGCGACGATGAGGCCGAGATGCGAGGCCGTCGAGTACGCGAGCAGTTCCTTGATGTCGTCGGCCTTGATCGCGAGCATCGCGCCGACGGTCATCGTCAGCAGGCCGAGACTGGCAAACAGGAGTTCCCACTCGGCCGAGCCAAGCAGCGGCCGGAACCGGCCGATGAGATACACGCCGGCTTTGACCATCGTCGCCGAGTGGAGGAAGGCCGAGACCGGTGTCGGGGCCTCCATGGCGTTGGGTAGCCAGATGTGCAGCGGTACCTGCGCGGATTTCGCCGCGGCACCGACCGCGAGCAGCGCCAGGACGGGCACGAACAGTCCCGCCGACCGAAGTCCCTCCCGCATCGCCCCGGCGTTTTCGATCATTGAGCCCTCGCCGGCCAGCCGGAACGTGGCTGTGCCCATAACGTCGGCTGAGACGGTATGCAACAGGAGGAAAGCGATAAGCAAGAACAGCCCGCCGGCGACCGTGATGACCATCGCCTTCCGGGCGGCATATTGCGAATCCGGGTCGTCCTGATAGTGGCCAATCAGAATGAACGACGAGACGCTCGTGAGTTCCCAGAAGACGAACAGCGCGAGCAGGTCGGCGGCGAAGGCGACTCCGAGCATCGCGCCCATGAACACGAGCAACGTCGTGTAGAACTTCGCTTTCCCCGGTTCGTCGTGCATGTACCCGCCCGAATACGTGAAAATCAGGATACCGATCCCGCTGACGACGAACCCGAGCAACAGCGAGAGGCCATCGACGTACAGGGCGAGCGAGACATCTAGCGATGGGATCCATGGTATCGAGACGACCCCCTCAGTTCCGTACTGGGTGCCGATCAGCCCAAAGGCGACTGCCGCGACCGCCGCCCCGAAGTAGGCGACGCGCTCGCCGGCCAGCCGATAAACCAGCGGCGCGATCGCTGCCGCCAGAAACGGCAACGCCAGCACGACAAGGAGGACGCTCTGACTCGGTGATTGCACATCTCAGTGTTCCCGGGAGAGTCGACTTAATCCTTCTCAAATACCCCGATCCTGTCACTCGGTACGAGGGCCATCACGAAGGGTGTCTGTGGCGGTCACGTCCGAAACACGGTTTGGATCTATGCGATCCGGACGGTCAGTACCGTTCAATAATCGGATGAGAGACCATCGGCTGGTCGATTACGTGCAGCTTTTAATTACGGGGGCAGTACCGCCGCCATGGATCGGCTCAAACAGTCGTTGCTCGACGCCCCGGTAATCGAAAAGGAGGAGTACCAGTATTTCGTCCATCCGATCAGCGACGGCGTCCCGATGCTCCGTCCCGAGCTCCTGCGTGAGATCGTCATCCGGATCATCCGGAAGGCCGAGCTGGAAGATGTCGACAAAATTGTCACGCCCGCGGCGATGGGAATCCACATCTCGACGGCTGTTTCGCTGATGACTGATATCCCGCTGGTGGTCATCCGCAAGCGTCAGTACGGGCTCGAAGGCGAGGTGTCCCTCCAGCAGGTCACCGGTTACTCCGAGAGCGAGATGTACGTCAACGACGTCTACGAGGGCGACAAGGTGCTTGTGCTGGACGACGTTCTTTCGACGGGTGGGACACTCGCCGGCATCACTGGGGCGCTCGAAGAGATCGGCGCGGACATCGTCGACATCGTCGCGGTCATCAAGAAAGTCGGCGGCGAGAACAAGATCGATGACTCCGATTTCGACGTCAAGACACTGATCAACGTCGACGTCGAGGACATGGAAGTCATCATCGTCGACGAACAGGGCGACGGGTAATTCCAGCAGGAAAACAGCCCTCAGGCGTCCGACTATCCTTTCTTGAAGCCGACCAGAAAGCCACCGGTGAAGCCGGCACCGACCGGCACCGTCGAGAGGACGCTCATCACCCACGACGGGGGCTGAGCGGCTGCAGCACCACCGGCTGTCGAGTTGTTGACCGCTCCGGTCGCGTTGGTCGCAACGCCAGTCGCGTTTTCGGCGGCACCCGAAATCGCATCCCAGTTCACCTCCAGGATACCCCTGGTTTCGAGGAATTTGAACAGCGCGAGTTCCAGGCCGATAATGATCGCGATGAGTTTCGCGACTTTCTTGGCCGCGAATCCGATGACGCCGCCGATAACTGCACCACCACCAACTTCGAGCCCGAGCTGCTGTGGGTTGTCCAACCCGAGTTGGAGCGGATTTATGTCTACCATACGCGATGGATCACAGCCGTCAGTTAAGACTCTTGTGGGAGGCCGCCCAGCTTACGCGACCTGCTGGCTACCGGCCGATTTAGCCTCGAGAAGCTCCTTGTAGCGGTTCCGGATCGTCACTTCGGAGATGTCCGCGACCTCGGAAATGTCTCCCTGGGTCACTCGCTCGTTGCTCAACAGCGCGGCCGCATAGATCGCGGCCGCGGCGATTCCGACTGGACTCTTCCCGCTGAGAATACCGGATTCACGCGCGGAATCGACGAGTTCGCGAGCCTGCCGGGAAACTTCCTCGCTCAGGTTGAGATCGGAGACGAACCGCGGAATGTAACTTTCGGGGTCGGCGGGCTTGACCTCCAGATTCAACTCCCGGACGACGTAGCGATACGTCCGTGTGAGCTCCATCCGGTCGATCCGGGAGACGCGTTCGATCTCGTCGAGACTGCGGGGGTTGCCGGCCTGTCGGGCGGCGGCGTACAACGACGCCGTCGAGACACCCTCGATGGAGCGGCCGGGCAGGAGGTTCTCGTCCAGCGCGCGGCGATAGATGACGCTTGCCGTCTCCCGAACGTTTTCGGGCAGACCGAGCGCCGAGGCCATGCGGTCGATCTCGCCGAGTGCCTGCTTGAGATTACGCTCTTTGGAGTCCCGCGTCCGGAAGCGCTCGTTCCAGGTGCGCAACCGCTGCATTTTCTCGCGCTGGCGGCTGGACAGCGAATTCCCGTAGGCGTCTTTGTCCTGCCAGCCGATGTTGGTCGAGAGCCCCTTGTCGTGCATCATGTTCGTCGTCGGTGCGCCGACACGGGACTTTTCGTCTTTTTCCGCAGCGTCGAAGGCCCGCCACTCCGGGCCGGGATCGATTTCGTCCTCTTCGACGACGAGGCCACACTCGCCACAGACGGTCTCGCCGCGCTCGGAATCCGTTACCAGGTTGCCACCACACTCCGGACAGACCTGTGTCTCGTCGTGGTCGATCCGCTCGTCCGCTGTGCGTTCGCTAGTTTCTTCTACGGGCCGTGATCGGGTTGAAGTTTCGCTCATGATGGGGGATATCGGGTAACCGCGGGAGACAAAATATTAACGCGCTGAGTTACCCTTTGTGAGATGAAGTAAGTGTTGGAAGTATTTAAACCTTGGCCTAAGGCTTATGTATGTAGCGTCTCCATGGCAGGGATGTTCATACCAAAAGAGTACGTTTCACTTCCCACAAGACCCCGGTAGGTGACGGCGGTGTATGTCCTCTATCACCCCCCTGCAGACCACCCCGTCCGGGCTGGAAACCGAAGCTTCAGACAGTAAAGAGGTGTCCGTCTTCGGGAACGTCAAAGAGGCCGATTCGCGCGCCGGCGTCGAGCCAGGCGTGGCCGTAGGAAAACGCTGCGAGGGCGTTGACCAGATCATCATCGTCACGAAAGTGACGGCCGTCTTCGAGATACGACTGGGCCATCTCTTCGAACTCCGCGGCCGCGTCCCCGAGCGGCGTCCCGTCCGGTGGCCGAACGGTGGCCGCATCGAGAGCTTCGGAAAGCAATCGCTCGTAGCGATCGGTCTTCTCGACGAGATCGGCTGGCATAGGCTGACGTTCACGCGGTTGCCTCCTGAGTCTGTCGGCTATTGGTCGCCGGCTACATCCGGCGGTTACTCGGCCGCCTGGACCTGGGTGTAATCCTCGACGGTTACGGTCCCGTCAGGCGACGTCTCTGCAAAAACCTGCGCGGAAAAGCGTTTGACGATCGCTTTCTCACGTTCCCAGGCATCTGGCGGTAATCCGGCCTTCCGGGCCGTCTCACGGAGAAACTGCGTGGCGGTCCAGTCCCGCTCGGCAGCGACCTGGGGCAGCAACAACCCGCTCTGTCGCCCCTGGGTGACGATCAAGCCGTCCCGACCGACGACGATGTCCTCCGACTCGACGTCCGGCAGGGACTCCGGCGGCGTCAAGATACTCACCGAGACGGTGATCGAATCGAGTTCGTCCGGCGAAACCCGTGGGAACCGTGGGTCCGCTGTCGCCGCCTCGACCGCTGCCGCTTGCAGGGCTTGCCCGAGCGCTTGTTCGGGGCGGGGCCGACCGATGCAACCCCGCAAATCGCCATCCGTCTTCAGCGTGACGAACGTTCCCCGCTGCTCCGAAAGGACTGGCAAATCGGGTGCCGTGGGTGTCGGCTCGTCGGTAACGGCGGCTTCGATGATCCTCCGTGCGTATTCGAGAAGCCGTTTCCCCGTTTCCGTGTCGAGACGTGGCGTGTTCTCGCCCGTCGCCATCGACACGACCTTGGGACTCGACCGCCCTACGCTGGAACCCCCACCATTGAGGGCCTTTAGATGAGCCAGTCCGGCGGAACGGTTCGGCCGAAGGCCTCAGCCGGACCATTCGGCGTCCGAAAGCGTCCGCTGGACCGCCTGCTCGCCGACGGCGGCAGCCAACGTTCGAAACCCGCCACGTTCGCTTCGATCGTCGGCATCGGCGACGAGTCGCGAGACAATGAATTCCGGCGTCGAGCGGCCGACGGTCCCAAAGCGTGGCTGGTAGTCGACTTCGAGTTCGAGATCCGTCGTCAACCCCTCGGCGAAGATGCCGTCAGTTCGGGCTGCGGCCGGTAACGGTTCCAGATCGTCGGCCAGGTGCGTGACGAACACGCCGAGCGCCGGCTGGTCGACGGTCAGCGTTACCAGGCCGTGAAGGAGATCGGCGGCGCTGCCGGGTTCGGTGATCGCCTCGAACTCGTCGACCAACATTAACGTTCGGCCCTCGTCGGTCAGCGGCGGGACGACTGTCCGCAGGGTCGATTCGAGGACGCCCGCGTTGAAGCTCGCGTGTCGGCGGTGGAAAACGACGGCGTCGACGATCCCGACTTCGGCGGCATCCGCTGGCACGGGCAGCCCCATCTGTGCGAGCAACTGGACCTGCGCGAGCGTCTCCAGCAGCGTCGTCTTCCCGCCGCTGTTGGCTCCTGTCAGGACCGCAACCCGATCGCCCCGTGGCGGTTCGTTCGCGCCGGCGACGGACAATGAATGGTCCCCGATCCCGTAGGTGACGGCCTGGACGGACTGGTCTGCACCGATCAGTTCCAGGTTACGCGCGTTCTCGACCGCCAGCACGCGCCCTTCGCGGTACGTCGGCGCGGTGAGATCGAACTCGTGAGCGAACCGGGCCAGCGAGACGTCGCGTGCGATCTCGTCGACGACGTCGACGGCGGCGTCGACATCCGCGCGGGCCAGTTCCAGGCTGGCCTGCAGTCGCTCGCGGACCTCGGCCTCGCGTTCGTCGACGGCTTCCCGACGATCCGCGGCAAGGTCTCGAAGCGTTTCCGAGACGAAATCAGTCACGTCCGGGGCATCGGCGACCATCGCCTCCCTGACGGCTCCCACGTCGACGCCGGTTTCGCTGACGACGTGGTCGACGAATCGCTCGCGGAACTCGTCGCCGCCCCGGACGCCAGCATCGCGGATCGTGGCGATCACCGACTCGGCGTCGGCGGCCATGTCCTCGATCGCTCCAAGCTGCATTTTGAGATCGTCGAGACGGTCGTCAGCACCGGCCGCGACGCCGTCCGCCTCGAGCGCGGCGAGCGCGTCGGCCGCGGCCTCGAGCTGTTCGACGTCGAGGTCTGCGAGCGGCGCGAACACACCGTCGGTGACACCGGTCTCCCGCAATGCCAGTGCGGTCCGGACGCCGGCGAGATCGCCGCCTTCGACGCTGTCGTAAGCCTCGAAGGCCTCGATGATGCGCTCCCGGGTCGCTTCGTCGAGGTCGTCCCAGACAGCCGCGGCGTCCATGACAGTTTCGAGGCGCGACTCCATGGCTGCCTGCGAATCGAGGGGCGTGAGCAGCCGGATGCTGTTTGTGGCGTGACGAGTTACCGCGTACTCACTCGCCAGATCGAGCACAGACTTATAAACTGATCGGGCGTCGCGGGTCGAAAGCACGTCCATCGCCCCGCCCTGGGCCCGGCGGAGAATCCGCGTCGCCCGCCCGCGGCTCAACCCGGCCTCGGTCAACGTCCGGAGATCGCCCGATTCGATGGCTTCGATCGCGGTTTCCAGCCCCAGCGACTCGGCGAGGAGCTCACGGGTCTTCGGCCCGACGCCCCAGTAGTCCGCTACGTCCATGGTTGCATGCTCTCCCGGGTGTCCTTAAGGTGTTACCCCTCCGGTCGAACACAATCCGATTCGGCGGCACAGACCACGGACTATCCGTTGGCGTCGATCCAGTTGCAGAACGCGTCAAAATCGTTCGCGCCCGCGCTCTGAGCGATCTCCCGAAGCGTCCCCGTCCGGAGCTCGTCATGCAATGGGACGGTGACGCGTCGACGATCGTTCTCGTTCGTCGGATGTTCGTAATACAGCTGTGCGTGGTCACCGGCCGTCCGACGCCATTCGAATCCGCCAGTATTGACTAGCACTTTGATGACTTCCATTCCGGAAAAGGTCTGTCGACCCATCTATTCGAGCACGTCTGGCGGGGTCTCGCCTCCGGTCCTGTTTTTGCCCGGATCGATTCCCAGTTCGCGTAACTCTTCATTGGTTGGTTCGTGTCCGACCTCGTCGGCCTGCAGTGCGACCGCTTCGTCGAGATTGGAGAGCGCAGCCTCCCTACTTCGACCTTGCGTCGTGACATCGGTCTCGATGTCCTTCGCGATCCACCAGTCGTCCTCCCGCCATAGGTGGATTTCGTCGTCGTGGGGATCGTTATCAACCGTCGAACTAGCCATCGTACCTATAGATAGGACCGCTCTCGCATAAAAAGTTGCTCACGAGATGGCTTTGAGAGCGTTCTCGGAGTACCTGACAGGCACGCTGAGCCTCCGGCCGGCAGTATGAAATACCTCGCTCGACAATTTCGGTTGATGAGTGCGCCCGACGATGGAGCGTGTCCACGATGCGAAACGCCGCTCGCGGGTGCGGATGAATGTCCAGAGTGTGGGCTCACGATCCGGACGGGCGAGGACGGCCTCACATCGGAAGCAGCCGACGCGATCGTCGAGCGGACCTTGTCGAACGCGTCGGCACGGCGACAGCCGTCCAGCCAGACGCTTCCATATCCACTCAGGCTGGCGTCGGCCCTCGCGATCAGTATCCCGTTTGCCCCGCTGTCGGCGTTTGCCCTGACGAGTCTCGTTCCCGCCCATCCGATCATCGTCATTCTTGTGGGGATGCTCTCCTGGATGGCACCCGCTGCCGTACTTGCCCGGACGCCCGTTCCCTCGCTGATCGTCGGCCGGGGGCTGACCGTGATGGGGGCGGTCGTCGCCGTGACGCCGCTGGTCGTCGCCGGCGGCCGGGCGCTCGTCGGCACTGCCGCGACCACGAACCCCCCGATCGACGGGACCCAGACCATTTACGGGTCGTTTCTACTCTTTGGCCTGGTGATTATAGCTGCCGGAATGGCCGTCTCACGGGTCGCCGGCCGGAAACGTGACGCCTGGCAGGACGCCAGCCCCCGCCATCGAGAGTGATTTCAGCCGGGAACCGCCAGCTGTCACTCCCAGAACGACCGCGTCCGGGCGTACTCGCGTTCCCGGGCGAGGATGTCCCGGTAGAAATCGTCCTCGTTCTCCCGGAGTTTGTTGATGATGCGGGCCGCGTTCGTCGGGCCGACGCCGCGACCCGCCAGCGCGATGATCGCCTGCTTGCCGTGGCTCTGGACGAGGTCGGCGGCCTGGTGGGCGCGTTTCGTCCGGCGCTCCTGCTCGTCGTCCTTCTCGTCGGCCTTGACTGCGGTGACGGTCTCCTCGTCCCACGGGTTCAGCGCCGCGATCCGGGTCGACCCACACTCCGGGCACTTCGGCCGGTCGCGCACTCGCTTGACCGGCTTGGTGGTCGTATAGGACTCACAGTGAACGCAGAACAGGATGACGCGGTCCTCCTGGATCCGGTCTTTCAGCGTCTGGATCACGCTCGCGTCGGCGTTCTCGGGGGCGAGGAGTTCCTTGCTGCCCGAGCGACCGCCGCGACCGATCGCCGTCCGGCCGCCGACGGTCTCGACAGCGATGTCGCCCGACTGGATCTCCCGAAGTAACTCGCTCGTCCGGCCGATGGCGAGTTTCTCGTGGATCAACTCCCGCAGGGCCTCGTCGTAGATCGGAGTGTCCTCCAGGGCCTCAAGCAGGCGATCCCGGCCGAAGCGGCTGCTCCCCCGTCCACGCCAGTTCTTGAGCGCGCCGAACTTGGTGGCGACCTGCGCGAGTCGGAACTTCAGCGCGTCGGCGTTCTTCAGACTGAGCTCGATCAACCCCTCGACGTGAGCGGGATCGGTCGATTCGAGTACGTCGACGACGTCGCCGGCGGTGACGTTTCGGGGCACCTCCAGAGAGATCCGATAGGGATCGACGTCGAGGCCGACCGACGAGCCCGTCCGCTGGCCGAGCAGCGCCGAGAGGAGTCGACCGAGTGTCTCGTTGACCTTGTGGCCGAAGGCGGCATTGAGCACGATGTCCCGCCCCTCGAACTCCACGACGATCCGGTCGGGGCCGGGAACCGGTCCCTCGTGATATTCGATCTGTTCGAGCGCGGACCGGATCGTCGCCTCGGCGGCATCGTATCTTCCAGCGAGGTGCCGGGCGACGCTTTCGGGCTCGCCCCCGGCCCGGAGTTGCTCGGCGGCGACCCCCCGGATCTCGGCGACTTCCTGCGCCACGTCGTAGGGCACCGGGATCTCCTGGCCGGTCCAGGAGGGGACTTCACCCGCTGGATCGCCGACCGGCGTGACGTGGACCGTCTCCTCGTCCTCGTCGATCTCGGTGATCCGCCACATCTCGCCGCCCTGGATGAACACCTCCCCCGGCGCGGCGAAGTTGACGACGAAGCGTTCATCGAGCGTCCCGACCTGCCGGCCGCTCGTGCCGTCGGCGACGTCGTAGGTCGCCTCGTCGGGGATCATCGAGAGGTTGTGATAGAAGTACTGCCAGGTCCCCCGGCGTTTGCTGAGCTCGTCGTCGTCCTCCTCGAGCCAGACAACTCGATTGTCGGCGAGCTCACGCACGATCTCCCGGAAGACAGCTTCGGAAATATCGCCAAAGGGGTAGGCCCGCGTGACGATCTCGTAGGTGCGGCGGGCGTCGACCTCTCCCAGGTCCATGACGACGCCCGCGATCTGGTTGGCGACGGTGTCCCGACTCCCGTGGTGGATCGCTGCCGGTTCGACCTCGCCGGCCCGGGCCATTCGCGCAATGGCGAGCGCCTCGAAGGTCTCGTCGGGGCTCGTCGTGACGATCGTCCCTGCGGACGTTCGATCCCGGCGGTGGCCCGCCCGCCCGATGCGCTGGAGCAACCGGGAGACTTGCCGGGGGCTATTGTACTGGACGACGTGATCCACGCGCCCGACGTCGATCCCGAGCTCCATCGAGGAGGTACACAGCAACGCGTCCAGGTCGCCCGCCTTGAACGCGTCCTCGACCTCGACGCGAGTGTCCGAGGCCAGCGACCCGTGGTGGATGCCAACGTCCGTGCCGTACTCCTTGAGTCGCGAGCCCAACGCTTCGGCCGTCTGGCGGGTGTTGACAAACACCAGCGTCGACTCGTGGGTTTCGATCAGTTCGTCGATCTGCCTGACGTGACTGGCGACCTCGGCATCGGTGACGATTTCGCCGGCGACGTTCTCGTCGCGCTCCTCGATCGAAGGGCGGACGACGTCGATCTCGATGTCGCTGCCGGCGTCGATCTCGACGATCGAACACCCGCGATCGCCAGTCAGAAACCGCCCGACTTCCGCGGGATCGCCGACGGTCGCCGAGAGCCCGATCCGCTGGAACGGGCCGGCGAGTTCCCGGAGTCGTTCGAGGCCGACGGTCAACTGTGCGCCGCGTTTTGCGGCCGCGAGTTCGTGGACCTCGTCGACGACGACGTGGGCGACGTCTGCGAGCCCCTCCCGGAGTTTCTCGCCGGTCAGGATCGCCTGGAGCGTTTCTGGGGTGGTGACGAGGACGTCCGGCGGATCCTCGGCCTGTTGCTGGCGGCGGTATTGGGTGGTGTCGCCGTGGCGGACGTCGATCTCGAGGTCAAGTGTCTCACCCCACCATTCCAGGCGATCCCGCATGTCGCGATTGAGTGCCCGCAGCGGCGTGACGTACAGCGCGGCGATCCCCTCGGGCGGATCCCCTTCGATGGCGTCGAAGACCGGGAGCATCGCGGTCTCGGTCTTGCCGCTGCCGGTCGGGGCGATCACCAGCGCGTCCTCACCGTCGGCGATCGGGGGGATCGCGCGACGCTGTGGCTCGGTCGGCGTCGTGAACCCGCGATCGGACAGCGCCGATCGGACGGCCTCACCGAGGTGCGCGAAGACGGCGTCACCCTCGCGCGTCGCCTCGCTCATTACAGCAGTATTGGGTGCTGAGCCGATTAAACGCGTTGGAAGGTGTGTCCACAGATGCCACTTTGGTACTCCTTGATCGTTCACGTGCAATCGCACATGGGGACACGTTCTTGCCCTCGAAACCCGTTGGAGGTGTATGTACCTCGCCGACGCCGCGTGGCCGGATCTGGAGTCGTACTTCGAGTCGGAGTCGATCGCACTCGTCCCGCTGGGTTCGACCGAGCAACACGGCCCACATCTGCCGGAGGGGACTGACCACCTCATCGCCGAGGCGTTCGCCACGGAGGTCGCCGACCGGACTGGATTCCTGCGAACGCCGCCAGTCCGGATCGGCGTGAGTCCCCATCATCAGCAGTTCCCGGGGACGATGTCCGTCGATCCGCCCGCGTTCCGAGACTACGTCGAGAGCTTCACCCGGAGTCTCACCACGCACGGCATCGACCGGGTGATCTACGTCAACGCCCACGGCGGCAACATAACCCATCTCAGAGAGGTCGGTCGGCGACTCCGCGAGGACGGGACCGCCTTCGCTGTCGAGTGGATGTGGGACGAGAGCATTCCCGAGCAGGTCACCGATGCGTTCGAACACAACGGGCCACACGGCGGCCCCAAGGAGACCGCACTCATCCAGCACCTCCATCCGGATCTCGTCCACGAGGATCGACTCGAGGAGGCGCGTGACACCGGCCTGGTCGAAGTGAGCGAGGACGTCGGTCGCGTCCACGGTGCTCGCACGTTCTACGACTCGATCGAGAACAGCGAGAACGGGGTTTTCGGGGACCAAACTGAGGCGACCGCCGAGATCGGTGCGGAGCTGTTCGAGGCAGCCAGCGACGAACTCGTCGCACTCGCCGAGTGGCTGGACGAACAGCCCTTCGAGGACCTCATGCCGCGCGAGCACGTATCGACCAGATCGTAGGCGGCGGTCATCTCGATCGAGGTATGCTGCCATCTGATACGACATGCTACCCCAGATACCAGTATCGACTGCAGAAACTCGTCTTTCGGAAATCTGTATTTCTGAAATATCGATTTCGGGAATATTGATTTCTTTATCGACTTCCGTGCATAGTGGTTTGCTACCAATACACGCGAAACGTTCAGACGATGGTCGATCCGTCAACCGCGCCGCTCGTCGAGCTGATCGGTCACCTCGCGCTGGCGTTCGAGGTCGGCGCACTCGTCGGCTTAGAGCGGGGCAAAGCGAGTCCGGAGAGACCTTCGCCGGCAGTCGAACGTTCCCGCTGATCGCGCTCCACGGTAGGCTCGTGGCGGCGCTGCTGGTCGCCATCCTCGGCGCGATGACGATGCACTCCGATCGAAGTGCGACCGTCGCGATCGTCGTCGGGTTCGTCTCCTCGACAGCGACGACAGGTACGTCTAGATCTGATCGTACGGTCCGAGTCGCGTCCCGTCCAGTAAATAGGCCGTCCCGTCAGCGAGCCCCTCGGGTAAAAAGGGGGAGAGGAACGACTGCCCCGCGACGTTGATCCAGGTGCCGCCCGAGAGGTCGTTGAACGCCGGGAACACGACGAGTTCGCCGTCGACTTGCAGACGCGTATCGTCGTCGTGCTCCCGAAAAGGGACGGGATCGATCGCTCCGCGGAGCCAGACGCGTTCCTTCCGTCGGCCGCCGACCTCGTCTTCCAGCCGGACGACAGGGTGTTCGTGGCCGATGCAGACCGTTTCGGCGGCGAGGACGTCCGGTGCGGGCCAGGTGTGACCGTGAGCGAACCCGATCGATCCCAGCCGCACGCCCGATCCGTCAGTGATCGCCACGCCCTCGCGGTCGGCAAGCAGCGACTCGATCTCGCCGTCGTGGTTGCCCTTCACGAGCGTGAGCGGAATCCGATCGGTGACCGCCGAGACGAGACGGTCAATCTCCTCGCGCTCGTCTCGCTGTGGCGTCCCGATGGCATGACCCAGGTCGCCCAGGACAACCAACCGGTCCGGATCCGTCTCGGCTACCAGCGAGAGCACGTTCTCGCGCCGCTGGTCGGCCCCGGACGCGAGTTCGACCCCTTCTCGACGCAATCCGGCTTCGATGCCGGCGTGGACGTCCGCCACAACAAGGGCGCGTCCATCCGGAACCTCGACGATCGCTGCAGGTGCGCCGGGGACCGGTTCGACCGCCATCAGATCGACTTGAGCCGGCCGTCGCTGGGTTCGTAACACCGGCCGTTCATCAGCGCATCCTGGATCGCGTCCACGACATCGGCCGCATCGACGCCGTGGGCGTCCTGGACGCGCTCGATGACCGCCTCACGGTCGGCCCCGTCACCGTCGTCGAGCGTCGCCATCGCGTCCATCGCCGCGTCTTCGAGATCGATGTCCTCCGGCTCGGCCGCGGATTCGTCTGCTCCACTCGCCAGCTCTTCGGATCCCGGTTCCTCGGCAGCCGGTTCCGGCTCGCCTTCGGTCGCCGTATCCGTTTTCTCGGCTGCAGGAGCCGCTTCGTCGGCCGTCTCTTCGGTTGCAGGAGTCCCCCCGTCGTCTCCAGCCGTCTCCGGTTCGATCGGTTCGTCGGGCGTCTCGATACCGGCTTCGCCCGGCTCGTCGACCTCCGCGCCGGACGTGAACTCGGTCCCGAACTCGTCTTTGATCTGCTCACGCTCGTCCTCGTCGAGTTCGAATTCGCCATCGAAGTCTTCGAGGTCGGCCGTGTCCTCACTCGGCTCGTCGGTCGGGGTATCCGTCTCTGCCGCTGGGGTGTCCGTATCCGTTTCGCCCCCTTCCTCACTCGTCTCGGTCGCAGATTCGGCTTCAGGGGTTTCGTCGCTGTCGAATCCATCGCCTTCGGCCGCGTCGCTCTCCCCGGACACGTCAGCCGTGGACGCAGACGCGCTCTCTTCAGACGCCGCCCCTGCGTCACTGTCCGCGGTCGTCGAAGCGGTGTCATCGGCCGATGGCGACGCGTCAGCTGTCGACGCCGATGTATCGAATGTAGATGTCGTCGCCCCGGTTGATGGCGTCTCCTCGTTCTCCGTCGCCGGACTCTCTCCCTGTTCGGCCGTCCCGGCAGTCACCCCCGTCGGTTCGCCGATCGACGCGGTCTCAGCAAGCGCGTCCAGATCAGCGTCGCCGCCCTGATCTGGGGACAGCGACAGGGATTCGACCTCGTCGCGCTCGCCCGCGACGACTTCCAGTGCCGACGTGGCCAGCGTTCGCATCGCCGCCAGGTACCCCGATGTCGTCCCGTAGTGCTCTACGGCGAGCGGGATTCCGGCCGCCAGCCCTGGTTCGACACCTCGTTCGTCGAGTGCCGCCCGGAGTTCGTCGCCGCGGACGTCGAGTTCCATCGCCGTCGCCATCGTCCCGACGCGTTCGAGCGTCGCCTCGGCGGCCCCGACCGTCCAGCGATCCCGGGTCACCTCGTCGACCTCGTTGAGACTCTCCGGACGGATCGAAGTGTAGACGACGTCGCTATCGTCGGGCTGGAAGGTCCGGGCCTTGCCCGTCACGGCGACGTAGGCCGGCGGTTCGGCGCGTTCGAGGAACGTCTGGGCGTCGGGCTGGTACTGGCCGGCGTAGACGACGAATGTTCCGGTTGGGTCTGCGATCCGCGCCCGGAGGACATCCTCGCCGGCCGGGCTGACCTCCGTCAGGACGCCCACGGCGAACAGGCGATTGACGCGCGCGCCGGTCGGCGTCACGACGTAGTTGGGCGCACGGTCGGCGTCGCTCTCGGAGTAATCGAAGTCGCTGTCGTCGAACTCGGCAGCGAACACCCGATAGGCGACCTCGCGACGGCCTGGACTGTCGTCCCCGCCGTCGTCAGCATCGCCGTTTCCGTTCTCGGCGCTCATGCGTCCACCTCCGCGAGGACCTCGCGGGCACGGTCAGCGGGATCGTCACCGCGGGCAGCGAATTCGGTGGCGTTGAGCGTCGCGCCGAAGTCATCGACGCTCAGCGATCCGCGGACGCGGAACGCTCGCCCCACGATGGCCTCGCGGATCGCGTCGGTCACCACGTCCCGATCCATCGCGTCGCGGGCGTGGTCCCGAGCGTCCTCGAGCCCGCCGCCGTAGACCTCGGCGGTCAGTTCCTCGTCGAGGACGGCGGTGACGGTTCCCGTCCCGTCGTCGAGGATCGCCTTCGTCCGGAGGTCGTCCTCACCCTCGACCGCGCCGTGGCTCCGACACTGGCCGTTCTGGACGACCCGACCGCACTCGGGGCAGCGCTCGATGAGTCCCGAGCCGTCCCGGACTGCGATTGCGGTCCCGGTCACTTCCACGTCGAACAGCCCGCCGCCCTCGACAGCCTCGCGGATGGCCATTCGGGGGGCGTCGTCGGTCGCCTCGACCGTCCGATCGAGTGCGGTGACGGTCGAGAACTCCGAGACGTTGATCGCCGGCGCGCCGCGGAACTCCCTGACGAAGGCGTCCTCGATCCGGATCGACGCGCCTTCCTCGATCTCGGCGTGTGGATCCCAGTCGGTGAAGGGGAGCCGAGCAGTCTCATCGGCGAGGACGCCACTCAAGATCTCGGTCTCGCCGTCGCGGCCGTCGATGATCTTCTGCTCGCGTTCGAGGACCTGCACCTCGGCGTTGACGCCGCGGTCTCCCGGTGCGAGTGCCGCGAGCGTGCGATCCCCGCCGATCTCGTAGGGGACGTCGATCGCGTCGTCGCTGAGACGGACCGTGGTGCGCTCGCCGAGGTTCAACTCGGGTTCGCCGTCCCACTCACGGACGCCCGCGTTCTCGATCCGGACGACATCGCCGGGTTCGACGCCGAAGTCCTCCCAGGCCGTGTAGGAGATCTTGCCCGTTTCGTCGGCGAACTCGCCCTCGTGGATGACGTGATCCGAGCCCTGGTACCGGATCGAGCGTGTGCCGACGGTCAGGAAGACGCCGGTCACGGAGACGGCGTCGTCGCCAGTCGAGACCTCGGCGACGTCGGCTTCGGGGATTGACCCGCCACTGTCGTCGCTGTCGCCGTACTTCCGACGGAGGCTCTGTACTGCTTCCTCCAGCGGGACGCTGTAGGAGACGAGGTTCTGTAGGTCTTCTTTGACCTCCGCTTTGTCAACACCGAGGTCGGAGGCAAGCTCCTCGGCTTTGTCTTCGACGGACATGGTCGTCCGTTCGATCGCAGCGGGTAAAAAGACACCCGTCGGTTGCCGTCACCACGTTCAGCCTAGCCCGGCGAAAGTGGCTTTTTGCTCCCGCGAGAAGCCCCCACGATGCACGTCGTCGTCAACGCCGCCATGAGCGCGGACGGCAAACTCTCGACGCACGACCGCGAGCAGGTCGCGATCAGCGGCGAGACGGACTTCGACCGCGTCGACGGACTCCGGGCCGACAGCGACGCGGTCATGGTCGGCGTCGGGACCGTCCTCGCTGATGATCCCTCGCTCACGGTCGACGACCCCGATCGAATCGCTCAACGGCGTGACCGTGGCGATCCATCCCAGCCCGCTCGCGTCGTCGCCGATTCACGTGCCCGGACACCACCCGACGCTCAGATTCTCGACGACGAGGCCGAGACGTACCTGGTCGTTGGCGAACGCGCGGCGACGGAGAAGGTCGAGCGGCTCGAGTCCACGGGTGCGACAGTTATCCATGCCGGTCACGACCGCGCCGATCTCTCGGTGGGACTCGGCGCGCTCGAATCCCATGGGATCGACCGACTCATGGTCGAGGGCGGCGGCGAACTCATCTTCTCGTTGTTCGCGGACGACCTCGTCGACGAACTCTCGGTGTTCGTCGGCCCGATGCTCATCGGCGGGCGCGATGCACCGACGCTCGCCGATGGCGACGGGTTCATCGAGGAGTTTCCGGCCCTCGATCTACGGGATGTCGAGCAAATGGACGGCGGCGTCCTGTTGCGGTGGGACGTCGCCTGAGAAGCTGTATTGTGTCTTCGGGTAACTCAGTCGCTCAGTGGCTGTGTTCGATCAGATCCTCGTATCGCGTGTCGAAGCGTTCCTCGAAGCGATCCATCGTCGCGGCTTCGACTGCTTCGAGTTGCTCGTCCGGTTCGCCCTGGCTGTGATGGACGGCGGAGTGCATGCGCTGGGCGAACCCGAACATCGCGATGTCGGCGACGACGGTGGGCGTCGACTCGTCGCCCTCGGTCAGCAAGTCGATGAGTTCGACCGGAAGCTCCATCTCGTCGGTCGCGTCGTCAGTTTCGAGCGTTACTGTCGTCGTCTCCAGATCTTCGGCTGCCATGGCCCTCCGTTCGGTGACCGGCCTTAAGCCTCTATCGGGACAGACAGGCGGCCACGCCGCTCTTGGCTGTTCAGATTCCCCAAAAACCCGGCCCAGCCTGCCCGCTGACGTGGATTTATCCACCCCCTTGCCGAACCTCATTGTATGCCAATCGATCCGGAGTTCGCCCAGAACCGCGACGTCGTCGACGAACACGAAGACCACGATGTCTGGGGCCCCGTCGAGGAACCAGAGACGCTCGGTATTCACGGCACGCACGTCGCCGTCGACTTCGACATCTGCCTGGCGGACGGCGCGTGTCTGGAGGACTGCCCGGTCGACGTCTTCGAGTGGGTCGAGACGCCCGGCCACCCCGAAAGCGAACGCAAGGCTGATCCGGCGAACGAGTCCCAATGTATCGACTGTATGCTCTGTGTCGACGTCTGTCCGGTCGACGCCATCGACGTCAATCCCGCGCGTGCTGACGACTGAAATGAGCCCCACGTTTCGTTCTTGCCGCCCTGCTGAACGGAAACCGTTTTCCTGACCGCTCCCGCACGTCTCGACATGCGCGTCTCCGTCGTCCTCTGTATACACACCCTCGACCGCTATGACGATTTCACCGAGGCGGTCGAGAGCGTCCGCGCCCAGACGTACGACGACGTCGAACTCGTCCTCGTCAGCGACGGCAGCGACGCGGTCTTCGAGCAGTTCCGGACCGACTTCGGCGAGGACGACGACGCGACGCTCGTCAAGCTTGCGGAAAATCGGGGGTTGCTCGAGGCTCGAAACGCGGGTGCCGAGGCGGCCTCGGGCGATGTGGTTGCGTTCCTCGACGACGACGCGATCGCCGCGCCCGACTGGATCGAACGTCTGGTTGCGGGCTACGAGAAGCGGGACGCGATTGCGGTCGGCGGGAAGATGACGCCGGAGTGGGTGGCGGGCAAGCCTGACTTTCTGCCGGCGGAGTTCTACTGGCTCGTCGGCGTAACCCATCGTGGGTTCGGGCCCGACGGAGATATGGACGCTGCCGGGGAAGTTCGGAACACCTTCGGGTCGAATATTTCGTTTCGACGGGACGTGTTTCTGGAACTTGGCGGGTTCGACACGAATATCGGAGGGCGGCAGGGCGACGCGAACCTCCAGGGCGGCGAGACGGAACTGTGTGCCCGACTCCGCGAGGAGTACACCGAGGGCGTCTGGTACGTCCCTGAAGCCGAGGTCGCCCACAAGGTGTTCGAGTACCGGACTGAGATAAGCTGGTTGCTCGATCGAGCGTTCTGGCAGGGGTACTCCAAGCGAGCGATGGAAGTGCTAGTTCCCGAATCCGGCAGTGAGGAGCGTGGATTTCTGAGTCTCCTCGCCGGCCGGTTTCTACCGATGCGTCTCCGGAAACTCGTGTCTGGGCCAAATCGCGAACGACTCCTGAAATGTATGATGCTACTTGTGTTTACAGGGGTGGTCGGTGTGGGATATCTCTATGGAGGGATCAAATACAGTCGCCTATTCATGGATGGATCCGACCGATAACCCAAGCGTCCGTGTATTTGGTAGTATTCAATCTGGTGTGATCGTGACTGCAACCGTTTTTGCGGATCATTTTTTTTTCACCTTATCTCAGCACGCCGAAATTTCACTCTAAATATCCAAGATCTTTGAGCCGAGCTTCCGTTTCGTTGTCCATCGAAACGTTCGGAAGTGTCTCGTTGGTTTCTCGGAGCTCCTCTAAATGTTCGCGGAGTCGTTCCTGAAGGTTGTCCGCGATGTCCGGCTGGTCGTTGATTACATTCTGTGTCTCATCAGGATCTGATGCTAGATGATACAGCTCACGCACCCCTGCATCTCGATCCCATATGTATTTCCACTCGGGAGTGCGGACTGATAGCTTGTACTCGTCGTTTTGCCACGTCTCGCTGATAACGTCGACATCTTCTCCCGATCCGGCTGCAGCCAGCAACGAGCGTCCACGATATGAGTCAGGGGTCGGTACGTCGGCTAAGTCGGCGACGGTCGGGGCGATATCGAGCAGTTCGACCTGTTCGTCCTGGTGGCCTGTTTCCTTGACATCGGCACCAGATACAATGATCGGAACGTGAAGCACCTCGTCGTACATCGTCGGCGTATGACTGAACTGGCCATGTTCACGGAACTCATCGCCGTGATCTGACGTGAGAACGACGGCTGTGTCTTCGTCCCCACCGTGTTGATTCGCTACATCGATCAACCGGCCAATATGTGTGTCTGTGTACCGGATCTCGGTGTCGTAGAGGTCAACGAGGGTCTGATACTCGTCGTCCGAGATCTCCTCCGGTTCTTCGAGCATCTTCCGGCGAAGTTGGATGGCCTCGCGTTCGGAGACGCCGGGATCAATGCCTAGATCCGCACTGATCTTACTGTGTGGGACATACGGGTGATGAACGTCCATATAATGGACCCATACGAAAAAATCACCAGTCGTCGATTCGATCCACTCGATGGCTTCGTCGGTGATCGTTTCGGCGTCTTTGTAGGTCTGGCCGACGTCGACGCCCGCCTTTTCTTCGGTGACATCGTACAGGCGCTGGAGTGTGCGGTAGACGATACCGTCGTCGTCGAGGTTGAGCTTCACGAACGCCCGGAGCTTCGCCAACAGTGAGGGATCCGTTTTCGAATCATAAAACTGGTCGAACCCGCGCCCATAGTTGTAGTCCCGCGAAAGCCAGAGGTTCGAGTGGAACGCCGCAGTCTCGTAGTCACCCTCACTCACTACTGATCCGACGGTTGTCCGCTGGTCCGAGAGATATTCAAACCCGCCAAATTCCAGCGGATACGTCGAAGTGATTATTGAAGGGAACGATGCGCGTGTCCAGCTAGAATTTGCGTATGCATCAAAGGAGAGCCCATCGGCAGCGAGCGAATCGATAACCGGTGACGTTTCCCGGTCGTATCCATAGTACCCCAGGTGATCTGCCCGGAGCGAATCGATCGTCACCAGAACGATATTAGTCATACGGGATTGTCGATGGAATTCGTGTAAATACTTGCTGATTCACTACGCCATAGATGGTCACTCACCCTTTCACGGGGACCGGAATATATTGGACCACCACCTCCCGGATATCCGGGTCAACGAGAACGAGCCCACTGTAGACGACGACACCGAGAAGCACCACAACCGCTATGCGAACCATCGATGTCGGCTGAAAGACGGTGGCGAATCCGGCGATTGTCAGTCCCATTGCCACTGCGCTTCCGAGTTGCCAGGAGAGACTTTTGAGTGGAATCCGTAAGTCGAGCAGCGATCTGATCGCGATCCACTGGTATACTGTATCGACGAATTTCGAGGTGAGCGTCGCCACCGCGGCCCCGATAAGGCCGTACCGGGGGATTAATACTAGATTCAACACGATGGCTAATGTCACGCCGACAAGCCGGGAGCGAAACGGGATGTCAGCCCGGTCCATTCCTGTCAAAAGCGAATTGCCGACACGTTGGACCGACTCTACTGCCATGTACCCCGCTAGTATGACCAGTGGAATCGCCGCTTCGACGTATTCCGGCTGGTACACGACACGAAGGATGTCTTCACCGAGGACAGTCAGTCCAACCAGACCTGGAATCGGAAAGATGAGGCCGAATATGATTGCTCCCGGAACGATACGCTCGATTTCGTCAAACTCGTCGTCGTTTGCCCATCGGGACACTTTCGGGAATATCGTCATATTTATCGCAGTCGTCGCGATGATGAGTACTCTGGTCGTTTGCCAGGCGACTTCGTAGGAACTCACTGCACCGTCCGCGAGAAAGACGCCGATGAGGAACGTATCCAGCCAGAAGTAGATGAAGTTCGTCGGGCCGAAGAACATTGTATACCTCGATATGCTGAACACCCGCCGAAAGTCCGATCGTGCGGGGATGGCTACGGACAAATTCGAGAGCGGGAACGCGATGATGATCGTCGCCACGAAACCAGCGATGACACCGTACATCAGTCCTTTGGGACCGTATCCGACCGTGATGAGGGCGGCCCCGACTCCCACCCTCACGATGTCCTGAAGCAACTGGAGAAACCCGCTCGTCAGTACGCGGTCTTCGGCCTGCAGTGTTTTGATGAACAGATCTGCGACTAGCCACGTTCCCGTTGCCAGAGCGAGGAGCCCAGGGACCGATGCCCCAACGTAATTCGTGATCGGGTTCTCGAAGAAATGAAAGATAGCTGTAGCAAAAAGACTGACAACAGTGATGACGACGAGTCCAACTGTAAACAACTCAGAACGGCGCTCCCCCTCGCCAATACGCTGGACGAGCGCTTGTCCCATTCCCAGATTCCCCACCAGCGAGGACACCTGGATAACGAGGAAAAATAGGAAGTAGATGTCGAGCCTTGACTGGGGAATTACCTTCGTGAAGTAGACAAGTCCAAGAAATCCGACAATCCGTGCTGTGAACTGGATCCCGAACAACAGGATGCTCTGGCGTCCAGCATCGTTGTCAGTCATCCGGGGACCACTCCTGTGAATCTATCAGCAACGCGGTGATGGGGAAATTCACGATTGTCTCTTGTGCTTCTGGCTCTCCAACCGAGTGGTAATCACGATTTCGACTCACCGGCGGAGCGACCGATAAACGTGATTCAAAACGTCTTTACGAAAAGTGTTTGGTTCCGCCGCGCTGGAAGTCCCAATCTTGAATAGGCACTTCTGTCTTTGTTCGAAGCGATGACAGAGGACGATCTCCGGTTCGGGTATCTCGGATACAGTTCCGTAACCAGGGAGATTCTGGATGGGATCGATGTTGATCCGGAACTCGTAATCTCGTTCACCGAGTCGGTAGAAGAAGAATACGGGCGTGGCGTGTCATACGAGGAGTATCCGGCCATCGAAGTTGAAACGATCAACTCCGAGAAAGCAAAGACAGCGATCGAGAACCACGAAATCGATGTCTTGCTCGTGATGGGGTGGCCCGAACTTCTCGAACCGGAACTGATCGATGCACCCGATGTCGGGTGTGTCGGCAGGCACCTTTCGATGCTCCCGGAACGACGGGGACGCGCTCCCGTCGCGTGGGCACTGATCCACGGCCTTGAGGAGACTGGCGTCTCGTTGTTCTGGATCGATGAGGGTGTCGACTCCGGAGCGTTGATCGATCAGCGTGTCGTTCCGATCGATCCGAGCGACCACGCCGCGGATCTTCACCACAACTGTACCCAGGCGACGATCCGACTCCTCAATGAGGATGTCTTACCCCGCTTCAAAACGGGGGATTTTTCGGGCGAGCCTCAGGACGGGGAAGCGACCTACACCCATCCGAGACGACCGGATATGGGAATTATCGACTGGACAGACTCGGCATGGGACATTCACAACTTCATCCGGGGGCAATCCCATCCCTATCCCGGAGCGTTCACGTACAACCGTATGGACAAGATCACGATGTGGAAGACACAGGTCGACCATCCGACTGTGACCAAGGCCGCGCCAGGAACAGTACTCGCCACAGGCACGTGGGAGGACGAGAGCTGGCTCGTCCAGTGTGGGGAAGGAATCGTCGACGTTACAGTTGAGTATGCAGATGGGGCGGATTCGATCGAGCAGGGTGACCGACTGGGGGCGATCCCGTACTGATGAACGTTGTTTTTTTCGTCTGCCACGTCGACGACGCCGTCCTCGGTGCCGGTGGCACAGCACAGCGGATGCTGGACGCGGGTCACACTATCGATGTCGTGTACGTGACCGAGGACTACAACTACCACCCCGAGAAGAACTACGATAACCGTGAGGAGGCCCGACAGGCCTGGAGTGTGCTCGGCCTTGACGAAGATCGTATCCACTTTCTCGACTTCCCGACGATGAAACTCGATACGGAAGCGCTGATCGACGTAAATATCGCCTTCGAGGAAACTGGACTACAGCCGGACGTGATCTTCACACTGGACGAGAGCGACGTGAACCAGGACCACTGGACGGCCTACAACAGCGCGATGGTGGTCGGTCGTTCCATCGATCGCCAGATTGGGATTGTGACCATGGAAGTCCTCTCCTCGACGGAGTGGGGCGAAGGGGAGTTCCAGCCCAACTACTACGTCGACGTCGAGGGTCGCGTCGAAACAAAGATCGAAGCCATGTCGAACGTCGAGTCCGAGATGGAAGAGTGGCCTCACCCACGATCGGCGAAGGGCATCGAAACGAAAGCTCGCCAACGTGGGATGGAAGTCGGTTATGATTACGCTGAGGCATTTCGACTTGTTCGGTGGTTCGATTTTGCGGAACAGCTGGTTTAATCGCAGAACTGACACATTCTCCGAGGGTTTCGATTATCCATCATCTGCTGTCGACACCTCGTCGAGCTGGCTCGCAAACTCGGTAATAAAGCGTCTACGGCTAAACCTATCGAATATTTCAGCATCTGGAGAATATTCAATATCGCCCGTCCGGAGAGCATGGATTGCATCGGCGATACCTCCCGTGTTGTCCGGATGAACCACCGTTCCCAGGCCGTTGTCGTTTACAACATGCTGTATTCGGAAAGACGGATCGCCAATCACAAGTATCGGATTTCGTGAGGCAATGTAATCCCAGATTTTTGATGGGACGCTCAGCTTGTTTGCAGGATCAGCACTCGCGATGAATAACGTGACATCGGATCCCTTGAGAACGGGGATTATCTCTTCATGTGGGACGAATTCGTGGGTATACACGATCTCTTCCAGGTCACGTGCCTCAACAGCCCGTTGATATTCGTCGTTCCAGTCACCATAAAACTGTATCCGTAAATCCCGTCCATACTGTTCAACATATTGTTCTAAACCATCGAGGAAATTATATGGCTCTATCCATCCTTCATAAAACGAACCAGCATACGTGATGGTAAAGTCTTCGTACGCCGTCGTCTGGGCCTCCTCAAAGACACTTTTCTCGAAACCCAAAAAGGGTAGTTCGTGAAACTTTTCCTCGGAAATGTGTGGATACGTTTCGGTAAAGTACTCTTTTTTCATCTGAATTCCATCCATCCACACAACACGATCCGCAACAGAGACAGTCGTTTTTTCAACGATCTTTGCGAGTTTGGTTACCAACGATCCTGCCTCTCTGTCCGGGTTGTTCACCATCGGATCACGAAATTCCGCAACCCATGGAATCCGCGCGAGCAATGAAACAATAAGCCCGATTACCTGCAAATGCAACGGATTACTTATTGAATTTATCACATCGACATTTTCTCTCCGCGCGAGTTTCCAACACCGGAAAATACTCGGGAGAAATGAACGGATATACGGCTTAGGTACGTGTCCGATCACTACCTCCCAGTTTTCTTCGGTGAGTAATCGCGTTCTCGTGTCAATCTTTTCGGCGCGGCCACCTGTTTCATCCGGGGCCCGGTTAGTTATTAATAGGACCTTCTTCATTTTCGTACGCCTCATCTTTGGAAATATAGAGTCGTTTCGAATCCTGAGGAGTTATATATTGAGGGAGTTATTGCTGTGGCATGGTAGATGTAGCTTTCTTAGGGATCAACGACGTAGGAGAGCGGATCTACGACTGGCTGACAGAGCGTGATGATGCGAATATCCTGGGTATATTTACCGAACGTGAGCAGCTTGATACCGTCCGAGAACTCGAACCTGAACTCATTCTCTCGGTGGGATATCGACATATCGTTCCGGAAGATGTTCTCGAAATTCCCGACCTCGGAGCGGTCAACCTGCACAAATCGTATCTACCCTACAATAGAGGGTTCAATCCAAACGTCTGGAGTATCATCGAAGATAATCCTGCGGGAACGTCCCTCCACTATATGACTGCTGAGATAGATGAGGGGCCGATTATCGATAGACAAAAAGTACCCGTAAAGCCGGATGATGACGGCCGGGACTTATACGAACGCCTCGAGGACGCACAGGTCGAGCAGTTTACGCGACACTGGGAGTCGATACGCGACGACGACGTGGACACAATCGAGCAGCAGTCCTCAGAAGGAACGTATCATTATAAACGGGAGTTTGTCGAGCAATGGGAGATCGATCCTGACGAAGAAGTGAGAATTGGTGATTTCATTGATCGACTTCGTGCATTGACGTTTCCACCATATGACAACGCATACTTCGAGAAAGACGGCAAAAAGTACTATATCGACATCTCTATACGATCTGCACAAAATGAGTCAGAGGCCTCTGTCGAAACGAAGAACGTTCCCACGTACTCGGAGGAAGACACGGAGTAGTCGGGACCCTCCCGTATGTAGACGGGAGGGCTCCAGCATGGACGATCAGGTATCCGAACGGGGTAGCAAAACCACGGGGAATTCAAACTGGATTGATTACATGTACGGGTATTCCGAGTTTCGGAAGCTGTCCCGCTCGTAGTCCGTGATATCCTCTTCTTTCATCCACTCTTTGATCTCTTGGACACCGTCCGCGATATCGTACTCCGCCTCCCAGCCCAGAATGTAGTTGATCTTGTCGAAGCTGACGCGGTAGGTGCGGTCGTCTTCCTTGTGTTCGACGAACCGGACTTCCGCATCCTCGACGTTATCTTCGACTATTTGACCGACTTTCTTGATCTGGTAGTTCAGGTCGTTGTCGCCAACGTTGAAGATCTGATGATCAACTTTCTCTTCGTCTGCTTCCAGTACGTCGACGAAGGCTCGTGCAGCATCGTGGACGTGGACGAGCGGCCGGTACTGCTCACCGCCATAGACGGGGATATCGTCTTCGAGTACTGCTTTCGCCGTGAGGAGATTTACGACGAGGTCAAAGCGCATCCGGCGTGACCATCCAAAGATTGTCCCGAGTCGGAGAATCGTCGCCGTAATCTTATTATCGGAAAATTGGTCATTCGTCTCGTGGAGAATAATCTCCTCGGAGTCGATTTTTGATTCCGCATACAGCGAGAGCGGGTTGAGATATGAGCCCTCGTTCAACTCCATCAGTTCACTTGCCCCATAGACGCTACAGGTAGAGGCAAAGATGAGTCGTTCGATGTCGTGGAGTTTTGCGACCTCAACGAGCGACTTCGTGGCTTCGACGTTGACCGATTGGGTCGCTTGTTCGTTGATGCCACAGGCAGGGTCGCCGACGATGCCGGCCATGTGGATGATCGCTTCGCAATTTTCAACCGCGTACGACAGATCCTCGATATGCCGAATATCACCTTCGTGGATTTCGAGATTCCCGTCACCTTTGAACGGATCTAGGGCGTCATCTCCCCACAACATCGAATCGAGAACGTGGACTTCGTGTCCGTTATCGAGTAATTCCTCGACGATATAATTCCCGATGTAGCCAGCCCCGCCAGTGACAAGCACGTGCATTGACGTCGTGAGATTCACGAGGAAGAGACAAAAAGCGTTCCGTTTGTAATCCAGCGTCCTTCGACTCCCCAAACAGCGATGGCCGGCAGGTGTTGCGTAATGGAAACACTCTTCATCCTTATCAAATAAGCTGGATTCAATGGATCCCTGGTATGCGTTGCGAGAAATCCGAAAACACGGGACAAATCCGCAGTGGTGGCGGAAACGATTTTTAACCCATATTGTGAGCAGGTATTATCGATTGAATCCACCATCCTCGGATCCGCTTGTGACACAGGATTGGGACAACGTACTGCTACTGGATGCGTGTCGATACGATCTATTTGAAGACGTATTATCGGACTATCCCCTCCCCGGCACACTTGGGAAACGGCGATCCGCGGGGTCAGGAACACCCGAATACTTAAAAAAGAATTTTGAAGGAAGACAACTCCACGATACGGTCTATATCACGGCGAACCCATATGTAAATACGAAATTATCACGTGAGACGTTCTACGACGTCGTCCCCGTATGGAAGCACGACTGGGATGAGGAACTACAAACGGTTCCGCCTGAAGCAGTCCGTGATAGTGTGCTTGAAGCCAATGACAAATATCCCAACAAACGAATCATTGCCCACTTCAATCAACCGCATGTGCCGTTTATTGGCGATGTCCGTCTGGACGGTCGAAAGGTAAGCGCAATACGACAAGAGGCACTTGGGAAAGAACGACCGGACCCGTCCGAGCGGATCCCGACTCCGTTTGATCAGCTTGCGGCTGGTGGACGCACCTACGATGAGGTTTATGAAGCATACCGGAGTAATCTCGTGCGCGTGCTACCGACGGTTACGGAATTGCTCGATGCCCTTCCTGGCCTGACAGCCGTCACGTCGGATCATGGCAACGCATTCGGTGAATTGGCCCGTCCGTTCCCTATCAAGGTCTATGGCCATCCACTCGGCATTTTAATCCCGGCGTTGACGGAAGTCCCCTGGCACGTTTCACAGAACGGAGATAGAAAACAGGTCACTGCGGGGAACCCAGCCCAGACGAGTCACAATGACGACCCCTCCGAGGATGTACAGCATCGACTTCGTCAACTCGGTTACGCAGAATGATCTGCAACGGTATTCCGAAACTCCGAGACAGTTTCGACGACGTATTCGATCTCGTCGTCCGTCAGATTCGGATGGTTGGGAAGTCCGATCATCTTCCCGACTACGTCTTCGACATTCGGCAACGTTAGTGACTCGTAGTCGTGGTCGTTCTCGTTTTCGCTCCAGGGGAATTCGCCGTTGAATCCTTTGTGGTTCCTAAACACAGGCTGTTCGTAAAGTGGTCTATTGTAACGGTGACGTGTTTCGACCCCCATGTCCCCGAGTCGGTCCCATACCTCTTTGCCAGAGAGTCCGATTACGTCCTCTTTCACCTCGAAGGGGGCCCAAAAGTACGCGTGCTCGACGTGATCAGGTACCGTCGCCGGTTCGAGCCATTCTAGATCTCCAAGTTCGTCGGCCAACCGTTCGGAGATCCGTCGACGCTTCGCGTTGAATTCGGCGAGTCTCTCGACTTGCTTTGCGCCAATCGCTGCGTGTAGTTCGCTCATCCGGTAATTGTATCCCAAATCGACGTGCGTATCTCGATCGACGAGGCCATGATTTCGGAGCCGCCGGAGTTTCTCGGCGAGCTCGTCGTCGTCGGTCGTGATTATTCCTCCCTCGCCTGAGGTGATGTTCTTGGTCGCATAGAAGGAGAAACAGCCGACATCGCCGAGTGAGCCAACGCGGTCCCCTTTGTAGCTGGCCCCGTGTGCCTGTGCTGCGTCTTCGACGACTGCAATGTCGTGTCTCTCGGCGAACGACTGGATCTCGTCCATCGCTGCCGGTTGGCCGTACAGATGGACTGGCATGATGGCAACAGTCCGATCTGAGACACAACGCTCCAAATCCCGGTAATCGAGCGTATAGAGCTCACGATCGATATCTGCGAATACTGGGATCCCTCCTTGATGTACCACTGCGGTTGCCGTTGAGCCGAACGTGAGGCTGGGGACGATGACTTCGTCGCCAGGTTCAAGCCCGAGCGCATTGAGCGAGACTTGAATCGCGACAGTGCCGTTCGCCACCGCGACTGCGTGATCAACGCCAGTATACTCCGCCCATTTCTCTTCGAATTCCTCGACGAAGGGGCCCTGAACGAACCGACCGCTGTCGAGCACCTCGGAGACGTTCTCACGCTCGACTTCCCCCAATACCGGCTCCGCAACACTCACTTGCCTGTCCATACTTTCAAACAGAAGGAGCAGATAATCAAAGTCACGATCCACGATGGTACGAATGGTTTAGTTTCAAACGGTTCTAATCCATCCTTGTTTAGGAAACAATATCGCTGCCATCCCGTACACTTTTTCACGGAGCCATCCGACAACCAGCCAATGCCAACCCGCGACGACGTCTGCGTGCTCATCCCGACCTACAACGAGGCGGCTGCTATCGGCGACGTCATCGACGGCTTTCACGACCAAGACCTCCAGAAGGTCCTCGTCATCGACGGCGGATCCGCGGACGACACCCAGGAGATAGCCGCCGAGCACGGCGCAGAGGTCGTCGAACAATCAGGCAGCGGCAAAGGCCAGGCCGTCCGAGAGGCCTTCGAGTACATCGACGCCCCATATATCCTCATGGTCGACGGAGATGGGACCTACCGCCCGGCGGACGCGGATGTCCTTCTCGATCCACTCCTCTCTGGAGAGGCCGACCACGTCATTGGCAACCGATTTGCCGACATGGAGTCGGGTGCAATGACGCGACTCAATCAGGTGGGCAACCGACTCATCAACCGTGCTTTCGCGCGGATTCACGGCCGGGATTTCGTCGACATCCTCTCGGGATACCGGGCGATGACGCGTGAGTCTATCGACCGCTTCGACCTCTCTTCGGAGGGATTCGGTATCGAGACCGAACTCTCCGTCGAGTGCGTCAAACACAACGTTACCACCGAGGTTGTGCCGATCCGCTACGAGAGCCGGCCCGAAGACACCGAAACGAACCTCCGGCCGTTCCGTGACGGTGCTGTCATCCTTCTGACGCTGTACCGGATGGCCAAGACGAACAATCCGCTCTTTTATTTCGGCAGCGTGGGAACAGCGAGTCTCCTTGTCGGTGCGCTGCTCGGCGTCTACGTCGCTGTCGAGTGGTTCATGAAAAACATCTCACACGAGGTCATTGCCATCGTCTCCGCCGTTGGAATCATCTTCGGCGTCCAACTCCTGGTCTTTGGCGTCCTCTCGGATATGATCTTCAAACTCCACCGCGAGCAGATGCACCGACTCGATCAGGTGCTCGAAGACACGCGATCGGTAGACGAGGAAACCAGCGAGTGACTGTACAGCTGCGTAATCGATCGAGGCGTCAAAACGGTATCAGTGATCGTATTTGACCGACAATCCCGCTTGGATTCTCGGCCCGGAGTCGTTCGAAGACGGGGTGGGTTGCGTTGAGGAGATCCTGCTCAGTCTCAAAGTTTCGCTGATCGATCTCGTCGAGCACGTCCTCTAGGGAAACGGTGTTTCCGGACGCGTTGTATGGCACTTCGAGGTCGCCGTGCTCCGCGCGCAACTCCTCGGCCGTCGCTGGAAACGAGGCATCCTCGAGACGGGCGTCCAAGGCGGGAATCCCGAACTCGATGACGTCCGGTTCCGAAAGACCGTCGTCGGCAGGTGGGCGAACTCCCATCGTGTAGTCGCACGCTCCCGATCCGGTAAAAACCTGCGGGCGAGACCCGCCACGGGGGTGGCAACTCGCGGCGGGATCAGTGACAAAACGGCTCCCCGGAAGTGGGCGTCAGGGCTAAACCTACCTGCCCCGTTGATCGGAGTATGTCGGCGATCCCGTCAGCACTCCGTTCGGCCCCGCTGGCCGCGACTGGCTTGCGGGCGGCGATCGAGGCCGTCCCCCTGTGGAGCTGGCAACTCCTGTTGGCCGCTGGGATCATCGTTTCTGTGCTCACCCTCTATCGGACGGCCCGTCCTAGTGGCCGCTGGGGCGGGCGCTTGCGTTCGCGGTTCGTCCTGGGCGTGCCCTGGGGAACCGTCCTCGGGCTTGGGTTCGTCATCTGCGTGTATCTGTTCGTTCAGGGTGGCTGGGGGAATCTCCGCGATCCGGTGAATCTGCCGTTTCAGGCCACGTCCTATGCGTATCCTCTCGGTATCCTCACCGCCGGATTCGCCCACATTGGCTGGACCCATCTCGTTGGCAACCTCTGGGCCGGCCTCGTCTATGGCTCGATTGCCGAGTTCGCCTGGAGTCATTATCCCACGGAACGGGGCAGCGAGTCGTTTTCCTCGTGGCGGCGTAATCCATTCGTCAGAATCGGGATCGTCTTCGGGACCATCCTCGGTACCGGCCTCCTCACGGCCGCGTTTTCGTGGGGGCCGATCATCGGCTTCTCGGGCGTTACGTATGCGATGGCCGGGTTCGCGCTCGTCTTCTATCCGATCACGACGATCGTCGCCGTCGTGGGCTGGAGCCAGCTCTGGCACGTCTATAGCGGGTTCGTCTCGCCGTACTCCGTCGCGGAGGCGGGCGTCAGTTACGATACCGTCGGGTGGGCGAGTACGGCTATACAGGGCCACGCGTTCGGGTTCTTACTCGGTGTGTTCGCCGCGGCACTCCTCCTTCGACAGCGGCGTCGGAGTGGGAATCCAGCGCGGATCTGGCTCGCGGCGATGATCTACGGCATTGATGCCGAACTCTGGCGGGTCTACTGGTTTCTGGGGGAGGGCCAATACATCCAGTTCAAGGCAGTCGGGACGGCGCTTTTGTTCGCCCTCGCGGGACTTATCGTCGCAGTCGTCGCCGGGTCCGACCGGTCGGTGTTCTCCGGGCTCCCGGGCCTCGATCGGTCGCTCGATGCACCACGCTGGGAGATTGCGGCGAGCGTCCTGCTCGCCGTGCTGGTGACGATGTCGATGGTCGGTGTGACGTTGAACCTCGCTGCGCCTGCGGGCGGTGGACTGCCCGACGACGCGGTCGAAGTCGAGGATTACGAGATCGCTTACGCCGAGAACGTCACCAACCAACAGATCGCCGTCGTGGATCTTCCGTTCTTGACCCAAGCTACCCAGATCCGGTCGAGCGGCGTGATCGTCACGAGCGAGAAGCGCCACCTCTGGCGGGTTGCAATTTCCAAACGCGCGATAGAGGCCCGCGGTAGCGGCCGCGTCCTCGTCGGGGGCGTCGGCTGGCGGTCATCGGTCTGGGTGACGCGGTCCGGGTGGTCAGTCGTCGGCGGAAACAGCACCTACCGTCTCTTCCTCGATCCCGAAGACAGCGAGAAGCGTCTCGTCCACACGTCATCACCGGCGGTCGCGGATCTTCGACTTGCCAATCGGACGATCGCGATCCGACCGGCAGCCGATGCGTTCGAGGTGGCGATCCGACGCAACGACGAGACGGTCGATGCCGTCCCGATTCCCGAGGCGGGTGAGAACGCGACTGTCGGCGGGATCACGATCAACCGGTCGGGCCGTGATCTCTATGCGAGCGCTGACGGGACCGTCATTCGGGTTGCCAACCGGCAGGTCCCACCGACACGACGGTGATCTGGGCTCCCTGTAGCTACTGAGGCCCACGTCGCCACTCGATCCGGAACAGTTCGACGTCGATCTCCCGGGACTCGGCCTCGTGAAACGAAAACTGACGGGGCAGCGAAAGGGTCGTGCCATACGCTGCCGTCACCTCGCCGCCGTTGTCAGCGGCGAACGCCTCGACGAAGTCCACACTCCCCGCGTTGTGAATCGAGTACGAGACCGACGCGATGTCGGCTGCGGTCGCCAGGAACGCTCGGTCGGCGTGTTCGTTGTCCGACTGAGCGCCGAACGGCGGATTCATGATGGCGGTAACTGGCTCGGACGGACACACCGGCAGTTCGGTCGCGTCGGCCCGGAGCCAGGAGATCCGTGTCCGCGTTCCGACCCGGTTTTGGTTTGCCCGTGCAGTCGAGAGTGGGGCCGGATCGATGTCTACGCCGAGTACCGTTGCGGGGCCACGGAGCGCTGCACCGAGCGCGAGCATGCCCGTCCCGCACCCGAGATCGACGACAGTCCCGCCCGCGATGTCCCCGTTGAGATCCGCCAGATGGACGAGATGCGCCGCGACCGAGGGGGGCGTGCGGTACTGTTCGAGTGACGCTTCCGGATCGTCGAACCCGACGACAACCCCGAGTTGCTGGGCCAGCTCCCGTTTCGTGCTCATCGATGTAGTTCCTATCTCTGTCCCTAGTGGGCTCGCGGCGGGAAAAGCGTTCGATGCCCCAGAAGCGTTCAGCTACCGGTCCACTGCCGTGGTACTTTCACCAACACTACGGCCGGGCGACATTCAGGAACTCCAGAGATGTCGATCCTCCATCGACTCCGGGGCCCGATACCCCAGTACAGCGTGTCCCTGTGATTCGTGCCACGACGCCATGCGCTCGTCGATGTACTCCGAGCAGTCCTTGCAGTACCATGTTGCCATGTGTGTCCTCCTAGTGGTGGCGCTTGTCCGCACTGTCGCCGGCCCACACCCAACAATTAACCATGATATAGGATAATCTTTCCGGTATTTTAACCCCGGGTTGGCTATCGTGCGGGCTGGCCAGGGGCCAACTATAGAATGGCCGGTCTCGGTGGGCCACCCGAACGCTCAATGGGCCGGTGGCCGTCTGGGGGGCCATGGAACGACGTCATCTCTACGGAGCTACGTTCGGCATCGTCGGCCTGCTCCTGGCCGGAATACAACTCGTCCACGCGGCCGAGCAGACCGACGTAGCGATCGCAATTGCTGTCGACGGGGTGCCCTTCGCGCTGCTGGGGCTGACGCTTTCGTTTACGGGGTACTGGCTCGGGTCGTCTGCGGAATACGATCCGGACCTCCCGCGAATCGCGGCGTGGGCCGTCGGCGGCACAGCCCTGTTCACGGCAGTCGCAGCGCTCATGCTGTTCAGTCAGCGCGTGGCCACCGGCACCGTACCGCGGGTGATGTACACGGCGATCGACGGTGTCACAGTCGGGGCGGTCGCCGGCACACTCATCGGCCTGTATGACGCCCGCAGTCACCACCATCGGCGCCAACTCCAGCGTGAGCGCGATCGGACGGAAGCGTTTGCCCGCAAAGCCGCTGACCTCAACAATTACGGTCGGGCGCTCGCCCAGTCGTCCTCGGTCGAGGAAGTCGGTGCCTTCTGCATTCAGGCCGTCTCGTCGCTCCTCGGATACGACCAGACTACCTACGTCGAGGTCGAACCCGACGGCGAACGGATCGTTAGCAGTACTGTCGCGGGCGTCCCCGACGGGGAAATCCGACGCCTTGCCAGACATGCCGCCGCTCAGGACGATGTCGTCCGTATCCAACGGCCGGGAGACGACACCACGGTAGCGACGCCGTCTGGCTCCCCGGACCTGTCGATGGCATCACTGTCGATCGTTCTCGACGGCGCTGCCCAGACGACTGGTGTGCTCGTCACTGTCGGTGACATCGAGGCCGAACTGTCATCGGAGGACGAACAACTACTGGAACTGCTGGCCTCCCACGCGGGCATGGTACTCGAGCAACTCTATCGACACAGAGGTCCACAAACGAGTGCATCCGAACCCACCGAGTAAGCAGCACCGACAGCTCCTCCGCTCACGGCGACTCGTCGTCCCGACCCAGACGCACCCCTGGTTCGACGAACCGGTCGCTGGATCGGGTCCGGTTGCGGTCGGCGATCTCACCCCAGGCAGCCAGCCCGGTCTCGATCCACTCCGGCGAACAATCGAGGACCTCGCCGAGTGCGCGCAGTTCCCGCGGCGCGCGCACCTGGAGATGGGTGGTTGCGTCCGCGCTCACGACGTAGGGCGCGTCGTACTGCTCGATCAACTCCCGGAGTTTCCGAAGCCCGCGGATCGTCTCGACGCGACGGCCGCCGTCCGACCGGAGGACATCCCGCAGTGACCACTCGATGTGGACACTGTTTTCGGCTGCTGTCCTGGCGATGACGTGATTGACGTCGCCCTCATCGGCCATCGGATGAGCCAGCACGTCGACCGCCGGTTGCTCGACGGCAAACCGGTTCATTTCGACGGACCCGCCGTGCACAGCGACGACCGTGCGGTGGTCCCGATGGTTGCCGATGAACCCACTCGCCCTGGATGGGTCCTCGGCCCGGACTTCGACGCCATCGACCACGTCGACGCCGTACGATTCGGTGATCGCCTCCCGGTCGTACTCCGGGAGTGCGTCACCGTGATTCCGGACGACCAGGCCGTCGTATCCGTATTCGGCGGCCGTCAGCGCGAGTCGGCCGACGGTGGTTTGCCCGTCCGGCCGGGCGTGGGCCGCCTCGTACATCACAGTGTTTCGAGTGCGTCCCGGACGTGTTCGATCGCGCGATCCCGCGTCGCCGGATAGGCCTCGACTTTGCCCCGGAGCGTGATCCCGTCGCCGCGCTCGATGTCCCCGTTGAACGCGGCTTGTTTCGACAGTGTCAGGAAAAACGACGTGTTGTCGTCGATCCGGTCGTCGAGTTCAGCGAGGAGCGTCTCGCGTTGCCGCTCCTGTAGCGTCGCCAGCTTCGAAAGTACGTGTCTGATCTCGTCCGCCCGTTCCAGCCGCGCCGACAGTACGAGGATCCGGTCACCGTGATGGCCCTCGCTTTCGACGCCTTCGAGCTCGGCCTCCTCGGGCATCAGCGTCCGCAGGGCCGTCTCGACGCGCGTGCTGTCCTCGGTAGCATAACAGAACGCCCGCAGATCGACGTAGTGGAAGGGGACGGACGACATTCGAGTCAGTCGTCAGCGTCGTCGGTCTCGGCTGGATCGTCCGCTTCGTCCGCTTCAGCATCCGGTCCATCCGCGTCCGGGGCCGCTTCCAGGGCGTCTTCGGGGACGCCCTGCTCTTGGCCGTCCTCGAATTTGACTGTGTAAGTCGCGTCGCCGAACATCGTCTCCATCACTTGCTTGATCGTTCCGGTCTCGCCGTCGTAGTCGCTGTGCTCGTCGTGTAGCACGACCGTCTCGTCCTCTTCGAATGCCATGTGGGTGTGATAATCAGGTAGGGAGTAAAAAGGGACTGATTCGACTGTTGCTGTCCGGCGCCACTGCCTGGCGGTACCGGGGACCGACCGCTCGCGCGAGCGTCTCACGGGTTTGGACTGTCGAACACACTTAAGCCACCGACGGCCGAACACATCCCCATGAACCCCCTCACACATCTCTTCCCCCAACTGGATCATCTGCCAAATCCATCCGACGGCATCCGCAGGCAATGACGGTCGTCGACGATCTCTGGTACCGCGCTGACGTCGCCGAGCAGGAAGCCGAGCAGACGTATCATCGGCTCCTCGAAGACCGAGACGACGTCATGGAGTTCACTCGGACGCGGTACGTTTCTCGCCCCCGTTTCGAGACGATCACCGAGCGGATTCAGGACAACGGCCTGCCGTACGGAGCCCATACCGTAGTCTATCGCGACGACGGCGAGTTGTTGCTCGTCCGTCACGACGCTGTCGGCAAGTGGGTGCTTCCCGGCGGCGAGGTCGGCACTGACGAGACGTTTCGGGAAGCTGCACGGCGCGAACTGACGGAGGAAGCCGGGATCGAGGCTGCGTTCACCGACCTCGCGCTGCTCGGCCGGGTCCAGTTTTACTGTAACGAGTACGAAACCTGGGGCGTGCTTCCGATCTACGAGGGACGAGCCACGGAGACGACACTGACCGTCGAGGATCCCGATGGCGAGATCACCGACGCGGAGTGGTTCACGTCACTGCCCGAGGACACGCGGGATCGCGATGTGCTGGTGCGCTTTCGCGATCACGAGCTAGACGGCTAGGGTACCGAGCCAGCGGGGGTGAACGCTACCCCCAACGTGCTACAGAAGCCAATACGACGACCACAGGCCTGTTCGTTAGCGCTTTTCCTTCAGGACGTACGCGATGACCACGAGGGTGATCAGGGCGATCAGGAGTTTCTTTTTCGACATCATGTGATATGTCGCCCCGTGCCGATAAAACAGTTCTGGGTCCGGGCTTGCAAGCCGGTTCTTTGCCTGCCCCGCTCGTTCGATCTCCGGAGCGATTCCCCTCAGTCGATCAACTCGGCGACGTCCTCACGGACGATGGTGTCGCAGTAACAGCACCGCACACCGTCCTCGAGTACCTCGAAGCGGGTCTCGACAGGCTCGTCTTCCGTTGTAATACACTGTGGATTCGGACACGACAGGACGCCGACGACCTCCTCGGGGCGGGCGACCCGGCGCTTCTCGATGACCTCGAAATCCCGAATGATGTTGATCGTCGCGGCCGGCGCGATCAGCGAAAGGACGTCGACTTCGGCCTGGCTTAACTCCCGGTCTTCGACCTTGACGATGTCTTTCTTTCCGAGCCGATCGCTCGGGACGTTCATCACGATGCTGACGGTATCCCCATCGCCGCCCTTGATCCCGAGAATCGAGAGGACGTGCATCGAGGCGCCGCCGTTGACGTGGTCGATGACGGTCCCGCTCCGGATCTTGCTGACGCGAAGCTCCTGGTCGTCGCTCATGCCGAGTCACCCCCGAGGACGAGATCGAGCAGCGCCATCCGCACCGGGACGCCGTTGTGTGCCTGCTGGAAGTACTCCGCATGGCTGGTCGCGTCGACGTCGTGATCGATTTCGTCGACCCGTGGCAGCGGGTGTAACACAGTGAGGTCGTCGCGCGCGTCTTCGAGCGTCGCCGCGTCGATCCGGTACTCGCCGGCGACCTTCCGGTACTCGCTTTCCTCCGGGAAGCGCTCCTCCTGAATCCGGGTTACGTACAGCACGTCCAGGCTGTCGAGGACGGTCGACAGTTCCGTGTGCTCCCGGATCGTGGCCCCCTCCTCGTGGAGGTCGTATCGGACGTTCCGTGGGAGTCTGAGACTCTCCGGGCTGATGAAGTGCTGGTTCGCGTCGAAGTTCGTCAGGGCGTGGGCCATCGAATGGACGGTTCGCCCGTATTTCAAATCGCCCATGATTCCGATCGAGAGGTCATCGAGGCCGGCGTTCTCCCGGATCGTATAGAGGTCCAGCAGCGTCTGGGTCGGGTGTTGGCCCGCCCCGTCGCCGCCGTTGATCAGCGGCACGTCGACGAATTCGCTGGCCATCTTCGCCGATCCTTCCATCGGGTGGCGCAATACCAGCGCGTCGGCGTATCCCTCGACGACCCGGATCGTATCGGCGAGGCTTTCGCCCTTCTTGACGCTCGAGTACTCGACTGGCCCCATGTCGACGATGTCACCGCCGAGGCGCTTGATCGACGCGCTGAAACTCATTTTCGTCCGCGTACTCGGCTCGAAGAACAACAGCCCGAGCAACGCGCCGGGATGGCGCTGGCGGAACGCGGCCGGATCGTCCGCGATCTCGGCCGCCCGGTCCAGCACCTCCTCGATGTCGGCCCGGGAGAGCTGTTTGGCATTGATAATGTGGTCGTGACGCATTGGTTTCACTCCTGATCCCCGGGCTATTGAATCCCCCGACACACCGGATTGGCTTCGAGCAACGACGACTTGTACAGTCGATTGACCGACCGATGGCTGTCGAGTCTCCGGGTTCTAACTCTCTCAAACGGCGGTCTAAACCCCCTGCGACCGCCATGGTTCATATATCCGGAATCTTTAATCAGGTGGGGATAATAGGTCCTGTTGATCTATGTCCGACCGGCTCCGGACCGGGATCGACGTACTCGATCGGAAACTCGACGGGGGCATCCCGGCCGGTAGCATCGTCGTGTTGAACGCCACGCCTGCGAGTCAGGCCGAGCTGTTCCTCTATGAGCTGACAGCTACGCGGGGGACGCTGTACCTTTCGCTTGATCGTTCCGAGCAGGCGATCAGCGACAGCTTAGAACAGTCGCCGACCGCAACTGGCCAGCCGACGATCAGACACGTCTCGGGTGAAGCCCCGCTCGACAACGCGGGCAAGCTCGTGAGCGCGCTCCCCGAGACGTCGAACCTCATCATCGACCCACTGGATGTCCTCGAAGCACAGGAACCACCGTCTCGATTCCGTTCGTTCATGAACGACCTGCAGAATCACATCTTCAACACTGGCAGCCTCGCCGTCTTGCACTGCTTGAGCGGTCGATCGGTACCGCCGCTGCGTGACACGACGGAACACTTCGCCGATGTCGTCTTCGACCTCAACACGACCATCTCGAACGACGAGGTCGAAAACCGACTCGCGATTCCGAAGTTCCGCGGCGGCCGCGCGCCGACGAACGTCATCAAGCTCGACCTGGTCGAGGAAGTCAGCATCGACACCAGCCGCGACATCGCCTAGAACCGACCTTTTTTCCGCTCGGGTATCCTCGCGCCGCCGGTGGCGGCGCTGTGGGTACCACTCGCGCAAAAAAGCTCGGCCAAAAAAGCGAACGCTCCCTCCGGTCGCGTTCGGAGTGTACTGCACCTTACTTCAATTTCCGGACGTTTAATATAGATCGGTTGGGTAATAAATCGAAGTTCTTTCTACAGTTACGTGCTTTGAGAAAGATATGGCCAATTTAACCCTTGCCGCACTCGTTTTTGGTGGTGCGTTTCTGATTGGGAATCAACTCCATGAACGATTTCATTTTTGGATAGGGAGGCTTTTCGGAGCCGATCCTGAATATACTGGTAGATTTGCACCAATTTTTCCAACTCGAACTGAGTATCGCAGTGATGATGTTCTAACCAAGCGAGAAGTTCAGTATGTAAGCATACCTGGACATCTCTTTTTCGCAGTCCTAGCAATTCTCGCGTCTATTCCCAATTTTCCAACATCTTACACAGAATTTGCACTTGTAGGTTGTGCTGTAGGCGGTGGTTTAATTTCGTGGACAGATGATATGGCTGCAAGAGATCCAGAGATCTGGATAAAGTTCAAAGAATGGATGGAGTCGGAGAGTGATTCCCCCTAATCAATACGCCAAGACAGTGATCAGGCAATTCAAGACAAACACGTCGAATGTATCACCTCGAAGAGACCAATAGCAGTCTACAGCAGACCCCGAAATCAGACCCTTGTCACGGCCCGTTCACGCACTCTTCGTAGGCGGATACCATCAAATCCGGGTTGAAGACGTTCTCGGGCAGGCCCTCGAACCAGCGAATATCGGTGATCTCCTCGTCGTCGACGGACGGATCGCGGTCGATCGTCGGGTCGTCGGCGATGGCCTCGAAGCAAACCAGCGTCCAGCCGACCGTCTCACCAGTCCCTTCGTGCTCAAAGGTGAACTCGTCGACTGCGCGGGGTGCGACGGGCGTTGCCTCGACGCCGGTCTCCTCGTCGATCTCCCGTTTGACCGCCGCTTCGAGGGACTCCCCTGGTTTGCGTGCACCGCCGGGGGCGAGCCAGCCGTCGGCCCACGGTTCCTCGATCAACAACACGCGACCGGCCGCGTCGAACGTCAAGGCCACCACGACCCACCCCGCCTGTACTGGCTCCGATTCGCGCGCGTCCGCGAACGCGTCCGCATCGATCTGCTCACGGGTCTCGGTCGTACGGATGTCGTCTCGGTCGCGGGGATCGACGATCGTCATGCAAGAGATACTGAATCGTCAGCGTGAGATCGTGTCGATCTCCAGCCGTTCGGGCGAACCAACCGTGGTCCGTCGGCTTACTCTTCGACGTCGAGCTCTTCGGCCAGTTCGTCGGCGTCGACGTCAGCGTCCTCCAGGGCGTCCTCGAGGTCGCCGCCACCGCCGCCCATGCCGGGCATCATGCCGCCCATGCCGCCCATCATGCCGCCGCCCTCGCCGAGGGTCTCCTGAACGATAACGCGATCGACGCCGAGCAGTTCGACGAACTGCTGGGCGATCTGCTGTTTCTGGAACATCCACTGCTGGTTCATCGAGAGCTGCGGCGTGGCCTCGATGTACAGCGTGTCCTTCTCGACTTCAACGGTCTCGGTGACCGGGCCGTCATCCTCGTCGTCCCCTTCCTCCGCAGCTTCTTCGAGGTCGTCGGCCTCCTCGACGATCTCCTCTTCCTCCTCGACGTCGGTCTCGAACCAGACGTCGAGGTCCATGCCGAGCATGGTGTCGAGCAGGCTCGATGCCTGTTCTTCGCGGTCGTCGACCGTGTCGAGGATCTCGTAGTCGTACTCGATGTCCTCGCCGGCCAGCGGGTGGTTGAAGTCGACGCGGGCCCGCCCGCCGATGATCGTCTCGACGTAGCCCTGTTCGCCATCGATGGTGACGGCCGCACCGGGATAGCGGTCGTCTTCCTCGATCTTGTTGGCGCTGATGGTCCGAACCTCCTCGTCGTCGTACTCGCCGAACGCGTCGGCAGCCGGGACGACGACGGATCCCTCGTCGCCTACTTCGCTGCCGACGATGTCGTCTTCGACGTCCGGGAAGATGTGGCCCTCGCCGAGGACGACCGTCCGTGGTTCGAACTCCTGGTCCTCGCCAACGCCCTCTTCGTCGGCGACTTCCTGGCTGGTCGTGTCGACCAGGTCGCCCCCGTCGACGGTCCGGGCCGTGTAGGCGACTGTGACGAAGTCCCCGTCCTGGAGGCCGGTCGATTCGGCGTCGTGCTCAGCTTCGGTGTCGGCCTCGTCGGCCGCTGTATCGTCGCTCATACCCCAACCGACAGTCGTTTCGCTCTTAAGGACAACGTTTCCGACTCGTACCCGCGAGACAGTACATGCCGAGTCGAGTCGTTTTTGCCGGATGGAATCTTTCCCGGTGTCATGTACGAGGTCGAACTCAAGGTCCCTGCCGACCACGGGAAAGTCAAGGAGCGACTTCTCGACGCCGAAGCCGATCCCCTCGGCACGATCCGACAGGTCGACACCTACTACAACGCCCCCCACCGGGACTTTGCGGCCACCGACGAGGCGCTCCGTATCCGCCGCGAGCACGCCCACGGCGAGGTGACGGCGAAGATCACTTACAAGGGGCCGAAGGTCGACGGGGCGTCCAAGACTCGCGAAGAACACGAGACGAGTGTCGGCGACGGTGAGACGGCCGACGCCATCTTCCGCGGTCTCGGGTTCGAACCGGCCGCCACCGTCGAGAAACAACGACACCGGTACGCCCTCCGAAATTCTACCGTTACACTCGACGACGTGACCGATCTCGGCGAGTTTGTCGAAGTCGAAAGGGCTGTCGAGACGGACGCCGAAATCGAGGCGGCACGCGAGTCGGTAACGTCGTTGCTGTCGGATCTCGGTCTCGATCCTGCGGATAGCATCCGAACGTCGTACCTCGGTCTTCTGCTTGAGAATAACTAATAGTAATCGTTTGGGGTCCAAAGGTTTCCGTAAGTTATAGACGATGGGGATGCCTACCCTCCACTAATGAGTGAACGGAATATTCGGGTCACGCAGGCACGCGGGCAAGCGGTCGAAGATCAGCGGATCGAAGTCGTCGAACGAAAGGGGATCGGGCATCCCGACTCGATCTGTGACGGTCTCGCCGAGGCCGTTTCCCAGGCACTCGCGGGGGCGTATCTCGACCGCGTCGGGAAAGTACTGCACTACAACACCGACGAGACGCAACTCGTGGCCGGGACATCTGCCCCAGCGTTCGGCGGCGGCGAAGTCATCGAGCCCATCTATCTGCTGCTCGTCGGCCGTGCGACCAAGGAGTACCAGGGAACGCGTATTCCGACGGATACGATCGCGCTCGAAGCCGCCCGCGAGTACCTCGACGAGACGTTCCCACACCTCGATGTCGGCTCGGACGTGATCGTCGATGTCCGGCTGGGCGAGGGCAGCGGCGACTTACAGGAGGTCTTCGGCGAGGACGGCGCAGTCCCGATGGCCAACGACACCTCGTACGGCGTGGGTCACGCCCCACTCACTGAAACAGAGCGGATCGTCCTCAACACCGAACGTCGCATCAACGGCGAGTACACCGACGAGCACCCCGAAATCGGGCAGGACATCAAGGTCATGGGCAAGCGCGAGGGCGACGAGATCGACGTGACTGTCGCCGCCGCGACCGTCGACGCCCACGTCGACAACATCCACGAGTACCGCGACGCCGTCGAGGGTGTCCGGGAGTTCGTCGCCGACCTCGCGACGGAGTACACGGACCGGGACGTCAGGGTCCAGGTCAACACCGCCGACGACTACGAGGAGGGCGCGATCTACCTGACGACGACCGGGACCAGCGCCGAACAGGGCGACGACGGCTCGGTCGGCCGTGGCAACCGTGCGAACGGCCTCATCACGCCAAACCGGCCGATGAGCATGGAGGCGACCAGCGGGAAAAACCCCGTCAACCACATCGGGAAGATCTACAACCTTCTCAGCACGGAGATCGCCGAGTCGGTCGTCGCGGAGGTCGAGGGCATCAGACAGTTGCAGGTCCGGCTGCTCAGCCAGATCGGCTCGCCGATCGACGACCCCCACGTCGCCGACGCCACGATCGTCACCGAGGACGGCGTAGCTGTTAGCGAGGTCGAAGACGATGTGGCGGCGATCATCGACGACGAACTCGAAGACATCACGAGCGTCACCGAGCGCGTCATCGACGGCGAACTCTCGACGTTCTGAGCGCAGGTTTGTCCCGTCAGACGGCTGGCGTCGGCTCACCCTCGACCGTGTCGAAGCCTGTTTATCCCCCCATCGAGTAGCCGGAAGCCAGATGCATCCGCCAGGAGCCGATGTCGTCGTTGTGCGCCACGGCGAAGTCGGCGTCAAGAGCGATCAGGTTCGGATGAAAATGGAGTTTCAACTCCAGGAAAACCTGAACGCCCTGCTCGCGGATCGCGACCTGCCGGGCGACACCGGCTGTGAGCGCAACCGGCTGTACATTCGGACCGAGGAATCCGCCGTCGAGGCCGCGACAGCAGCCGCTGTCGAGGCTCCCGGTGTCGTCTCCGCGAGCCCAGCCGTCTCGGTCGAGCCGACGATGGATGGGATCACTGACGCGCTTGCGGCGGCTGCGCGGGCCTGCCACGACGGCGGTCCCTTTGCCGTCCGCGCCCGCCGGGCCGGCAACGCGGACACGCACGACTTTTCCAGTCGCGACCTCGAATCCGAGGGGGGCCAGGCGATCTGGGACGCGATCGCCGAGACGGGCGGGACACCCGAAGTCGATCTGGACGATCCAGCGTTCACTGCCTTTGTCGACTGTCGGCCCGACGAGGCGTTCGTCTTCGTGGAAAAACGGGCTGGTCCGGGTGGCCTGCCGCTGGGGACCCAGAAACCGCTGGTGGCGCTGGTCAGCGGCGGGATCGACTCGCCGGTCGCCGCCTGGCAGGCCATGACTCGCGGCGCACCGATCGTCCCCGTCTACGTCGATCTCGGTGCCTACGGCGGTGTCGACCACCGTGCCCGGGCAGAGACGACTGTCGGGGCGTTGGCCCGGCGCGCGCCGAACTTCGATCTCCGGCTCAGAGTGGTAGACGGCGGCGCGGCCGTCGAACAACTGGTCGAAGCGACCGACGACACCAGGATGCTATCCCTCCGGCGGTTCATGTACCGCGCTGCCGAGACGGTCGCCCGCGAGCACGACGCTGTCGGGATCGTCTCCGGCGAGGCGATCGGCCAGAAATCGAGTCAAACGACCGCCAACCTCGCGGCGACCGACGCTGTCACCGACTTGCCGATCCATCGACCCTTGCTCACGATGGACAAGACCGACATCATCGAGGCCGCTCGCGACCTCGGGACCTATGATGACGCGACCGTCCCGGCCGGCTGTAACCGTGTCGCTCCCTCGCGCCCGGAGACGGCAGGAACGCCCGAGTCCGTGGCGTCGGCCGAACCCGAAGGGTTCCTGGCGATGGTTGAGTCCGCCGCTCGTGATCCGGCTGTCGTCGACGTTGTCAGCCAGTCCGCCAACTCGTCATCGACCACGCAGTCCGGCGAGCCGTCGGCGGCCGACCGGTGACGAAACCGCTTTGAGTCGCCCCATCGTTGTCCCGAGCGAATGACTCGCGTCTGCCTCCTCGGGAGCGAGGACGTTTCACTCCGGCAGACGTTACTCGGCCACGAGACGGCCCGGGAGGCGCTCGCGACCTACGACCTCGCGGAGCCGTACCACAACGCCATCGAACTCGAGACGGTGAGTCTTGGCGCGGCCGTCGCGCTGTTGAACGATCTCAACTGGTATCTGGTCCGGTACGTCGATGCTGCGCTGGTCCGGGAGCCGAGCGTCAGCGAGAGGGAATGGCTCTCGCGGGAGCTCGCCACGGCGATTCGGGATGGGGATGTCGATCCCGACGCATCCGGACGATATCTCAAAGTGTATGGCGTCGAGGAACCGTCGTCGACCACTGCCAGGACAGCGGCTGAACCCGATGGAAGCGACAGCGGCGACGAACAACAGCCAGACGACCCCTCACCACGACTCGTCGAACCGATGTACGTCACACGGACTGATGGGTCGATTCCGAGGTACGATCTTCGGGATGTCGAGGAAACTGTCGTCGTCCGTGTCTCCGAGCGGGAGTTCTCACGGTGAGACGCGGTGCCCCTTCCGGGAGGGGCCCTCAGTTCGACGTGTATATTTCCGGCTGCCCCGTTCGGCCCTGGGTCGCGGTCGCAATTCGCTCCGCCAGCCGACTGTATTGTCCGCTTTCGGCCCCTTTCAGGAAATAGTCGGTCACGTCTTGGGCCATCGCTGCGCTGGCGACTTCATCGTCCCCCTTCCCAGTGAACAGGATGAACGGAAGTTCGGGATAGTCGTTCCGAACCGACTCCAGCAGCTCCAGGCCGTTCATCTCGGGCATGTCGTAATCGCTGACGACGCAGTCGATCGATCCCGTTTTCAGACGCTCGATGGCCGCACGTGGATTCGTTTCCGCAACTGTCTCGAATCGCTCGTTTGTCTCTTCCAGTAGCGATGCCGTAAGCGTCACAAGATCCGGATCGTCGTCGACACATAGAACGGTGATCTGGCCCATCCCTATCTCGACGAATGTCACATTCCCTCATAAACTCTGGCGCGGATTTACACGGCGAGAAAACGCAGACGGCGACGCGATTATTTGATAGTTAGTCGAACAGACCGGTTGAAAGATATCGTTCGCCACTGTCCCAGAAGACGGTCACGACCAGGGGCGGTTCAGCGGCGTCAGGTTCGGCCCGTTCCGCGGCGACTTCCCGGGCGATGACGCCCATCGCGCCGCTGGACTGGCCGACGAGCAATCCTTCCGCACGGGCAAGGCGTCGACATTCCGCTTCTGCATCCGCGAGTTCGATCGTCCGGACCTCGTCGATCACGTCCCGATCCAGGTTCTCGCTGATGAACCCCGGCCCCATGCCCTGGAAGTCGTCCGAGCCCGATTCGCCTGTCGAGAGGACCGCGTTCTCGGCGGGTTCGACGCCGATCACGTCCACATCCGGGAATTCCTCACGAAGCCGCCGGGCTGTCCCGCTGATCGTCCCGCCAGTGCCCACGCCGGCGACGAACGCGTCGATTTCCCGATCACCAACCTGTTCGAGAATTTCGGGCCCTGTTGTCTCGTAGTGTGCCTGGGGGTTCGCGGGGTTCTCGAACTGCCGGAGCTGGACCATCCCCTCATCGGCTTCGAGTGCATCAGCCCGATCCCGGGCGTCGGTCATGTCGCCCTCGATCAGTTCCAGATCTGCCCCGTAGGCTTCCATCAGCCGGCGGCGCTCGACGGACATGTCCGCTGGCATGACGATGGTCACGTCGTACCCCTTCGCGGCCGCGACCAGCGAGATGCCGATGCCGGTGTTCCCGCTGGTCGGCTCGACGATCCGGTCACCTGGAGAGAGGTCACCGTCGCGTTCGGCGGCCTCGATCATCCCGAGTGCGGGGCGGTCCTTCGCCGACCCGCCGGGGTTGAACGATTCGACCTTGGCGGCGACGGTCGCGCCCGGTGGCGAGTCGATCTCGACCAGCGGCGAGCCGATCGTCTCGAGAATGCTATCGTCCATTGTGCCCGGATTCGACGCCCGGGAGTAAACACCCGGCGGTCACCGGCAGGTCGTGCCGGTGTCGACACTGCCTCCCCAAGCGGTGCTGTTATTCAGCGTCGACCCCTGGATCGAACAATGATACTCGAAACGATGGAACCCAATCCGGTCTGGAACGCCGACGCCCACGCCGACACGGTCGAGACGCTCGGCGATTTCGCGGACGCGACGTTCAAAATCTGGGGCGCGGACTGGTGTGGCGACTGCCGCTCGCAGCTCCCCGACTTTGCCGCTGCGCTGGACGCGGCGGAGATTCCTGATGATCACGTCGAGCACTATCCCGTCGACCGCGACAAACAGGGTGACGGCGTCGATGCATACGGGATCGAGTACATCCCGACTGTTGTCGTCGAGCGCGACGGCGAGGAACTCGCCCGCTTCGTCGAGGCGGAGCGTGAACCGATCGCCGTCTATCTGGCAACTCAGCTCGAATCGGCCGAATCGACCGCCTGAATCGCACTCAGGGGCCGCTGTCGAACCACGCCAGGGCGTCCTCGACGTCCTGTTGGGGCTGCGAACACGTGAACTCCCGGCAGGCGTAGATCGTCGGTCCGCCGTCGGCCGCCCGCCCGGCGAAGATCGGCGGCGCGTCCTCGAGCCCGAACTGGTCTAGCCACTCCGCTAGCCCGGCTTCGGTCGCCGGTCGACGAGCGAGTACGCGAGCGGGGAGGTACACCTCTCCGACGCGTTCGCGCCACTCTGCCGGGATCTCATCGGCGGCGATCGTCAGTTCGGTCGAGCCGTGCTGGTCGCGATCACTTCCCAGCACCAGCGACGCGTGCTGGAGCGCGTCGGCGGCGATAGCACTGTGGTGTGTTTCCAGGACCGCACCCGCGACCGCTCCGAACCGATCGTGCGGGACAAATTCGTCGAGCGTGACGAGCACGTCGACAGCCACGCCGGCGCTGGAGGGTGTCGAGCGGTCCGTCAGCTCCTGGGGGCGAGCAAGCAGGTCCGTCCCGGCGTCGCTTCCAGCTTCCTCGGTGAAATACAGCGTTCCCGCATCCTCGTCGAAGAATCGCGTCGCTATCTCTTCGGCGAGATCCAGCGCGAACGCGAGCTGATCGGGATCGCCACTCGCCTGATAGCAGTCGAGTGCGCCCCGAGCGAGGAAGGCGTAATCTTCGAGGTACCCCTCAACGCGGACGTCACCGTCGATATATCGACGCTTGAGGAGGCCGCTATCCTCGTCCCAGAGCGTCTCCCGGACGAATTCCAGGGCATCGACGGCGCGATCCAGGTGATCCGCTTCGAGCGCGAGCGATCCTTCGGCGAGCGCGGAGATGGCCAGCCCGTTCCACCCCGCGAGGATCTTCTCGTCGCGCGGCGGTCGGGTGCGCTCCGACCGCGCGTCGAACAGCTGCTCGCGTGCCCGCTCAAGTCGGTCCCGGACGTCATCGACTTCGAGCCCCGACTGGGCGGCCAGTTCGTCCACGCTCGCGGCGATCGTCAGGACAGTCTGACCGTCCTCGAAATTGCCGTCCTCGGTGATCCCGTAGCGGTCGAGGACGAGCGAGACGTCAGTTTCGTCCGCGACAGCCGCCCGGACCTCCTCGGGTGTCCAGACGTAGAACTTCCCCTCCTCGCCCTCGCTGCGGGCGTCGAGCGTGCTGTAGAATCCGCCCTCGGGATGGCCGAGTTCGCGCTCGAGGAAGTCGAACGTCTCGCCGGCGACGCGGGCGTAGCGCTCGTCGCCGGTCACCCGATAGCCCTCGATGAGCGCCCGCGGGATCTCGGCGTTGTCATAGAGCATCTTCTCGAAGTGCGGCACAGTCCAGGATCGATCGGTCGCGTACCGATGGAACCCGCCGCCGACGTGATCGTAGAGGCCGCCGTCGACCATCGCGTCCAGGCTCTCGGTGAGGACGGCCCGGTATTCGCCGGGGTCAGCGCCGTCGCCGTCAGCACTGCGTTCACTGCCGAACCTGGCGTCGGCGCGCAACAACAGCTGCAGGCGGCCGGGCTGGGGGAACTTCGGCCCACCGGAGCCAAAGCCGCCCTGTTCCCGATCGGCGGTGCGGACGGCCGCGTCAGCGCCCGCACGGAGTAGTTCGTCGCTCCGAACGTCGCTGGGATCGGCTGGAGTGGGCGTCCCTTCGAGTTCGCCGCTGATGGCATCAGCCCACTGATCGGCCCGCTGTTCGATTCCGTCGCGATCGTTCTCCCAGGTTTCCTTGAGGTCTTCGAGCAGGTCGGCGAATCTGGGCCGGCCACCACGGGAATCCGGTGGAAAGTAGGTGCCGACGTAAAACGGACGGCCATCCGGCGTCAGCCACACCGAGAGGGGCCAGCCGCCCTGCTGGCCGAGTAGCTGGGCCAGCGTCTGGTAGATCCGGTCGACGTCCGGGCGCTCCTCGCGGTCGACCTTGATTGGGACGAAGTTCTCGTTGAGGACGGCTGCCGTCGCTTCGTCCTCGAAACTCTCCTCGGCCATGACGTGACACCAGTGACAGGCGGCATAGCCGATCGACAGGAAGATGGGCTTGTCCTCGTCCTCGGCGGTCGAGAGTGCTGTCTCGTCCCAGGGTTGCCAGTGAACCGGATTGTCGGCGTGTGCCTGCAGATACGGGCTCCCCTCCGCAGCAAGTCGGTTACGATCGGTCGGATCGGTCATACCGGGGTTGGGAGTCCCGGCGGTAAAACCGTCGTGCAGGCGGCGATATGGACGCCATCTCCGTCCGGAGGGCTGTCCGGCAAAGAGCAACCTTTACACTCCCCTGGCGTGGCGATTCTCCCATGACAGAGACGGTACTACTGGTCGGGGGTGGCGGTCGAGAGCATGCGGTCGCCCGTGCGCTCGCCGACTCGGACTGTTCGCTGTACGCTGCCGCCGGCAACCGCAATCCAGGCATTGCCAGTCTCGCCGACGGGTTCGAGACGCTGGATACCACCAACCCGACGGCAGTCAGGACCTATGCCGAGGAAACCGACGCGACACTTGCGGTCGTCGGCCCGGAGAGTCCGCTCGAAGCGGGCGTCGCCGACGCGCTCGACGACGCCGGCGTCTACGCGTTCGGCCCACAACAGAACGAAGCGCGCATCGAGACGGACAAGGGCTTCCAGCGTCGGTTCATGGAGCGAAACGACATCCCCGGCCTCCCGGATTTCGAGGAGTTCACCGACAGCGAGGCCGCCTGTGCGTTCATCGACGAGTACGACGGCGACCTCGTCGTCAAACCGGCCGGACTGACCGGCGGGAAAGGCGTCCGCGTCATCGGCGATCAGGTCACTGCCGCGGAGGCCAAAGAATACATCCGCGAGTCCGATCACGACCGACTCGTTCTCGAAGAGCGACTCGTCGGCGAGGAGTTTACGGTCCAGGCGCTCGTCGCGAACGGCGACGTCCGCGTGACGCCCGCCGTTCAGGACCACAAACGGGCCTACGAGGGCGACGAGGGACCCAACACCGGCGGGATGGGGAGTTACAGCGACGCCACCCTCGAACTGCCGTTCATGGATCGGGCGGACTACCTCGAAGCCGTCGACATCCTCGAAGCGACGGTCGACGCGCTGGAGGGGTACAAGGGCGTCCTCTACGGCCAGTTCATGCTCACCGCCGAGGGTGTGAAAGTCGTCGAGTTCAACGCCCGCTTTGGCGATCCCGAGGCGATGAACACCTTGCCCGTGATGGAGACTGACCTGCTCGATGTCCTCGTCGCCGCCCGTGATGGCGAGGCGCTGCCGCAACTCCAGTTCCAGTCGGCAGCGACCGTCTGTAAGTACGCTGTCCCCGACGGCTATCCGGCGGACCCGGAAGCCGGAGCAAAGGTGCAGATCGACCCCGAAAGCGCCGGCGCGGCCACACTGTTCTACGCGAGCGTCGACGAACGCGATGACGGGATCTACACCACCACCTCACGTTCCTTTGCGGTCGTCGGCGTCGCGGATTCGATCACCGATGCCGAGGCGATCACGACCGAGGCCTTGGAGCGTGCCGGCACCGATGGCTTGCGCGTGCGCTGGGACATCGGCAAAGCCGACCTTGTGCAGTCCCGGATCGACCACATGGCCGAATTGCGTGGGGAGTAATCCGTCGGCCGACGGAGTCGCCGGATCTCTCGGTGGAGCAACGTCCGACTGTCGGCTTTCGGAGCCGTAGTCTTGTTCACAAAATTCAATAACGGGCAATACTTGTTCGGAGGGGAGGAATTACCCCGATCGCCCTCGTTTGTCGTCTCATGGCAACGTATACGAACCGCTATCGCGTCGACGCATCGTTCGAAGACACGATCGAGGCCGTCACGGCGGCACTGGGTGAGGAAGGATTCGGCATTCTTTCGGACATCGACGTCCAGGGGGCGTTCCGGGAGAAACTCGACGCGGAGTTCGGCCAGTATCGCATCCTGGGTGCGTGCAACCCCGGCATTGCGTACGACGCACTGGACGAGGAGTTCGAACTCGGTGCGTTGTTGCCCTGCAACGTCGTCGTGTACGATGACGGCGACGCCACGGGCGTCAGTGTCGTCGATCCGACCCAGCTGTTCTCCGTCGTCGACAACGACGACCTCGAATCGCTCGTCGAGGAGGTCGATAGCCGACTCGAAACGGCGCTCGAGGCAGTTCCCGATGCAGAACCTGTCGCCGACTGAGCCGGCCGACTGTCACCGAGGCGACGTTTCGAGCGCTTTCTTACGGAATCGAGCGTCTATTGATTACGCAGGGCCTTCCATCCCAAAGGATTTCACCACGCTGGGCGGAATAGGAGTATGAATCAACAACGAACAGACGCCCTGGTTGACGCCGTGTATGGGGCGTTAATTTTTGTTTCGGTTGTGCTGATTGTCGTCGTTGACAACGATGTGGGGATCGCGTTCGGCATCGGCGTGCTGGTATCGTACTTCGTTCACGTCGCCTGGAAGATGTCACAGTACGATCCGGAGTGGATGGTTTCGGCCGTCGAACAGACCGTCGAAGAGACAGTCGACGAGACGGTCGAAAAGCAAGTGGGTGATACCGTCGAGTCCACCGTCAAGGAAACGGTCGACCAGCAAGTCGGCGAGACTGTCGAGGAAACGCTCGGCGAAACGGTCGGCGAGTCAGTCAACGAGACCGTCGAGGAGACCGTCGAAGCAGCGGTCGACGAAACGGTCGGCGAATCGGTCGAAGAAACCGTCGAGGAGACCGTGGAAGAAACCGTCGGTGAAACCGTCGAAGAGACAGTCGAAGCGGCAGTCGACGAGTCGGTCGAAGAGACGGTTGGCAAGACAGTCGAGGAGAAAGTCGAGGAAACGGTCGAGAAAACGGTCGAGGAGAAAGTCGAGGAAACGGTCGAGGAGAAGGTCGACGAATCCGTCGTTGACACGGACGAAGACGACTCGGCCGACGGCTCGGATTCAAACGACAACTGAGCGAACGACCGGTATCGACCGTTTACGAGGGCGACACGACGATCTGCTGGCTCCGGTCGATCGCCAGTTCGAGTTCTTCGGCGATCGCACTCCCCCGGGAGACCTGGATCTCGCCGCCCCGACTCACGGTCGCGGTGAAGAGGTATTCGCCGTCGGCCTGGACCTCGACGGTCTCGCCGGCGTGACCGTCGGCCGGAACGATGACGTGCCGTGAGGTGATCTCCGGCGTGACTGCGACGCCCGCCGAGCTACTGCTCGAACCGCCCCCGGAGTTTCCGGATGTCGATCCGCGACGCTTCCCGCCCGGTCGTTCGTCGAACGTCCGCACGTCGATGTCGATCCCGAGGCGGTTCTCGACGTCGCTGATCCGGCCGCCACCCTTGCCGATGACCTGGGAGATGTCCCGATCCTCGACCCAGACGATCGCGCGGTCGCGGCCCCGTACCTCGACTTCGACGTGGCCGTCGGCGATCGACCGGATCTCGCGTTCGACTTCCTGGCGGGCGATCCGATCGACGCCGCTCTCGCTCTCCTCGCTCTCGCCGATCGGCACCGTCACGACCTGGCGGTTGAAGGTGTAGATCTCGTACTCGGGCCTTCCGGTCTCGAAGTCCTCGATGACGATCACCGGCCGCGCAAGGTCCTCCTCCATCAAGCCCTCGGGCACTTTCACCTCGGTGGTGACGTCGTAGACAGTGTCGATCTCGCCGGCCTCGATGTAGACGACGGTGTCGACCACTTGGGGGATCATGCCCAACTCGACGCGCCCGACCAGCCGCTGGAGCGCGTCGATGGCCCGCGTCGCGTGGACGACGCCGATCATGCCGACGCCGGCCAGGCGCATGTCCGCGAACACCTCGAAGTCGTCGGTCTTGCGGACCTCGTCGTAGATGGTGTAGTCCGGCCGGACCATCAGCAACGAGTCCGCGGTCCGCTCCATCGAGCCCGCGAGTTCGGTGTACTGGGTGACTTCCGGGCCGACCTGAAGGTCCCGGGGTTTCTCCATGGTCTTGACCGAGTAGTCGGCGTCGGTCAGGAACTCGGCGACTGCCTGAGCGAAGGTGGACTTGCCGGCCCCCGGCGCGCCCGAGATGAGGACGCCGCGCTGGCGTTCGACCAGTCGATCCCGGAGCTCGTCGGCGTACTCGTAATCCTCAAGGTCCGTCTTGACGATCGGCCGGACGGCCGTGATCTCCAGGCCGTCGGCAAACGGCGGGCGGGCGATCGCGATCCGGTATTCGCGGAACTGGACGATACGCATTCCGGGTTCGTCGATCTCGATGAACCCGTCGGGAGAGGCACGAGCACTCTCCTCGATGTCGTGGGCGAACTCCTTGAGCTGTTCCTCGGTCGAGACGTCCTCCCGGATCCGCTCGTAGTGCATGTCGCCGATCGCCCCGCGTTTGGCCATCGGCGCGACGCCCACCTTGAGATGGACGCTCATCGTCGTCTCGTCGAAGAACTGCCCGATATCTAGAGATTCGACGTCTCTGCCGACTGGTTCGATAAAGACGACGTCGAGTCCCTTCGCTTGACCGACCTCGCTCTGGACGACGTCGCTGGTGACCAGCGTCGCGTCTCGATCCTCCGCAAGATCGCGGATCAACGCGTCGATATCGCCTTCGTCGGCGGCCCGTCGCTCACTCGATTCCGGTCGACGGCCGATGTATGCAATCTCGATCTCGCCGTCGTCAGCCAGGTCGGCCAACCGTTGAAGCTCTTCGAGCCCGTCCCAGCCGGTTTGTCTCCCCTCGTTGGCCTGGGATTCAAGCTCGCCCACGACAGCCTCGGGGACCGCGACCGTCGCGTCGGCGAACTCGCCATCGCTGATGCGATCGGACACACGCCCGTCGATAATGACGCTCGTGTCCGGTACAATGTTCATACCCGTTGGTGGGGCCGCGCCGGTGATAAACGCCAGCATCCCGGCGCGGGAGGGGTCAGGCCGGCAGTCAACGCCCCTCCTTCTCGTCCGCACTTGCTCGTCCCGTCGAAGCCTATTTGCTTTCCTCGTCCGACCCTCTCAGTATGGCCGATCAGTACCGGCGGGCCGATTGGCTCGTCGATCGCCTTCGGGACGTTCTCACGTTCTACTATCCGACCGGGATCGACGAGGAGGTGGGTGGATACATCGCCCAACTCGACGAGGAGACCGGGGAGATCTACGACGCGGAGTCGAAACACCTGGTCGCCACGACGCGCTACGTCGTGAACTGCTGTCTCGGCGCTCGGTTCGAGGACCAACAGCCGTGGCTCGATGCCGCCGAGCACGGCGTCGAATTCCTTCGGGAGGGGCACTACGATCCCGAGACCGGCGGTTACGACTGGCTGCTCGAAGGGGCCGAAACTGTTGATCGAAAGCGCGTCTGCTACGGGCACGCGTTCGTCCTGCTTGCGTATGCTCGGGCGCATGAGGCCGGCATCGATGGGGCCCGCGAGGGGATCGAAGCGACGTACGATCTGCTGATGGAGCACTTCTGGGAACCGGCCCATCACCTCTGTCAGAGTGAGTTCGACGGCGACTTCGCCGAGGCGTCGGCCTACCGTGGACAGAACGCCAACATGCACACCTGCGAGGCGATGCTCGCCGCCCACAAGGCGACCGGCGAGGCTCGGTATCTCGACCGCGCTCGCGAGATCGCCCATGCACTCACCGTCGACCTGGCTGGCGAACACGACGGTCGTCTGTGGGAACACTACACCGAATCGTGGGACCACGACATGGACTACAACCGCGAGAAGCCGAAGGATCTCTTTCGGCCGTGGGGCTACCAGCCGGGCCACCACGTCGAGTGGGCGAAACTCCTGGCGATCCTCGACCGCGACGCCGAGGTCGAGTGGGCGATCAACCGCGCCGAGGAACTGTTCGAGATGGCCATCGAGCACGGCTGGGACGACGAGTTCGGCGGGTTCTACTATACGTTCGATCGTGATGGCCAGCCGATCGTCGAGGACAAATACGGCTGGCCGGTCGCCGAGGGCATCGGTGCGGCCGCGGCGCTGTCCGAGCGGACCGGCGACGACGCCTATCTGGACTGGTACGACCGGTTCTGGGAGTACGCCCAGACCCACCTGACCGCGCCCGGCGGAAACTTCTACACCAAGCTGACGCGGGCAAACGAGCCGATCGACACTGACGAGGGCCCCGCCGTCGAGCCAGGGTATCATCCGATCGGAGCCTGTTTCGAGGGACTCCGGTCGCTGTGAGCTCGGGTTGCATCCGTCCCTCGCTCTCGAAGGCAAGGAACGATAGGCCGTCGTGACGAACCGCTCGATATGACCGATCCAGACGTGTTGATCGCGGGCGAGACACTCATCGACCTGTTCCCGACGACGGCCGGCCCACTCGCCGACGCCGAGACGTTCGAACGCCGGGCCGGCGGCGCACCGGCGAACCTCGCGGTCGCGATGACCCGCCTCGGAACGCCCCCGTATCTCTGGACGCGACTCGGGGCCGATCCGTTCGGCGAGCATCTCGCTGACGTCCTCGAAACCCAGGGCGTGCCCGACCGCTTTGTCGAGGTCGACGTCGACCGGAAGACCGCCCACACGCTCGTCGGCGAGGATCCGGCGGCCGACCAGTCGTTCGTCTTCTACAAGGAGGGGACCGCCACGATGGCGATGGAGTCCGAAACCGTCCCTGACGAGACGCTCGCGAACCTGGAGTGGGTCCACTTCGGTGGCGTCATGCTCTGTGAAGCGCCGGTTCGAACCGCGATGCTTGACCTCGCCGAGCGCGCACAGGCCCAGGCCTGTACGGTCTCGTTCGACCCCAATACCCGCGAGGATCTCTGGCCCGATCCCGCCGACCTCGAACCGACGATGCGGCGGGCGCTCGAACTTGCCGACGTCGTCAAGACTGATCGCGAGGATCTCTCTGTCCTGCTGGAGACGATCGACCAGGACATCGCGTTGGTCGCCGAGGAACTGCTCGCGTACGGCCCGCACACGGTGTTTCTCACCCGCGGCGCTGACGGAACGTACGGGATGGCGACGGCCGACGCTCCGTGGGGGCCGGCCGAGGTGGACCAGCCTGCTGTCGACGTGGACGTCGTCGACACGACAGGGGCCGGTGACGCGTTCACGGCGGGGACGATCACGGCCTTGCTGGCGGGGCGATCGCTTCCGGACGCAGTCACGTTTGGCAACGCCGTCGGCGCACTGACGACGACTGAGACGGGGGCGATGGAACCGCTGCCGGACCGTGAGGCCGTGGAACGATTGATCGCCGCACAATAACAGTCGATTCGGTGGCCCGGCTGTCGTCGTGTTACTCCCCGGTGAGTGCCACCGGGTACTCGGTCAGGTTCTCCGCACCGTCGTCGGTCACGACCAGGAAGTCTTCGATCCGAACGCCGCCGACGTCGGGATCGTAGAGGCCAGGCTCGATCGTAATGATGTGGCCGGGTTCGAGTTCGCCGCCGCGCTGGCTCACGCTCGGCTGTTCGTGGACTGCCAGCCCGACGCCGTGACCCGTCGAATGGATGAACCCCGTCTCGGCGCTCCCGTCGCTCCGGAGCGTCGGCAGGCCGGCGTCCTCGTAGACGTCACAGACGACGTCGTGAACTTCGGCTCCGGTGACACCTGGTTCGACTGCATCGATGGCCGCCTTTCGAGCCTGATCGGTCAGTTCGAACCATTCTTGAACTGTCTCAGATGGCTCACCGACCAGGAACGTCCGTGTCATGTCGGCGTGGTACTTCGAGTCCTTGTCCTGGGGGAAGATGTCGACGATGATGGGCTCGTCGGCCATGAGCGGACCACTTCCGCGGTCGTGGGGATCGGCGGCGTCCGCGCCACAGGCGACGATCGTCTCGTCGAGCGCACACCCATTGCGGAGCAGCGTCACTTCGATCTCCTCGCGGACGCGCTCGCTGGTCAACACTTCGCCCTCGGCGAGCAGTCGACCCTCGTCGTCGACAGCGGCTCCCCTGATGAGGTCTTCGGCGGCGGCCATCGCGGCCTCGTTGGCTCGCTGGGCAGTCCGGATATGGTCGATCTCCGCGGCGGTCTTTATAGCCCTGGCTTGCTCGATGGCATCGTCGTGATCGACCGTGACCTCGATGCCCTGCTCGCGCAACGCGTCTGCCGTTCCCGTCGGGAAGCGTGGCGGGACGGCGACGCTCTCGACGCCGTGCTCGCGGAGGAACGCGGCTCGAACACGGCCAGCGGCCTCGCGACGGTCGTGCCGTTCCCGAAGTCGATCGTAGTCGTAGTCGACGAACCGCTCGACGGTGTCGGCACGCGCCTCCCGCTTTGCACGGCCGAACTCCAGGCTCCGGACGAACAAGAGATGGGTGCCGTCCGCGTACAGGGTCACGAACGGGTCGGGGGCGTCGAACCCGGAGAGGTACTGCTGGTTCGGGTCAGTGCTGTCAGCGTCGAGGAGATAGCCATCGGCGTCTACCGCTTCGAGTCGGGCGTCGACGGCGGAGAGATCCGGTTCCATGCTGTCGGTTCTGGCCGCCGAAGCCAAAGGGTTACCGACCCGCTGGCAGGAGCCGTTCCTCGATGTAAGCATCGACCTCCGATCGCATCGTCGAGAGGTCGAGATCGGACGTCACCTGCTCAGCCATTGCGCCGGACAACACCGTGTGCAGCATCGTCGCCGCCTGTTCCGGGTCGACCTCACGGAAGGTGCCTGCCTCGATGCCGTCGCGGATGATGTCGGCGAGCCGGTCCCGGAAGAATCGATCGTGTTGGGTGAAGTGGTCACGGTACTCCTCGTCGGTCGTGGCCTGAGCACGCATCCAGGCCATCGCCTGCTGGAACGCTGCCTCCTCCGGGGTTTCGCTTCCAGAGAGCGTCCGATCGAATATGGTCCGAAGTCGCTCATCAGCGTCGGCAGTTTCGTCGGTGCCCAGGCTCGTTTCGGCATCTTCGAGCAGATACGATAGGAAGTCAAGTAGCAGGTCGTCTTTGCCCTCGTAGTGGTGATACACCAGTGACGTGCTTTTCGGGAAATGCTGACCGATTCGCTCGATGGTCAGATCCGCATATCCGTGTTCGCACAACGCCGCATACGTCGCTTTCAGGATCTCGATGCGCGTCTCGTCCGGATCGTCCGGAAACAGTCTCGCTGTCATCCTTGGTGGTGGTCTGTGTGCCGTGTCGATTAGTCTCCCGGTTTGCATCGCCTCTCAGTTTCGGTTCCCCTCACATGGCACCGCACTCTCGAACTCGAGCTGATGCGCACTGAGAGACGTGCATCGCCTGTGAGGGTGTGATTGAACATTCAATCAAAGTGCTTATGTGTGCTACGATATTTCCCGGAAGTAGATGAGTACGAACCAGACTGACGCCACTGACGAACACCCGCCCGTCGATCGTCGGTACGCGATCGAGGCCGAGGCTCTCGGACTTACCTATGCCGATGGGACCGAAGCGGTCTCGGGTGTGTCGATGGCCGTTCCTTCGGGTGAGTTCTTCGGGTTTCTCGGACCGAACGGAGCCGGGAAGACGACGACGATCAAGGTGCTTGCCACGCTGTTGTCCCCGACGACCGGAACAGTCGAAGTCAACGGGTTCGACGTCGAGACCGAACAACAGGCGGTCCGTGAGTCGATCGGGTACATGGCCCAGGAGACGAGTGTCATCACGGAGATGACCGCCCGTGAGAACCTCCGGTTTGCCTGTGATGCGTACGGTGTGCCCACGGCCGACCGGGCCGAGCGGATCGAGGAACTGTTGGACCTCGTGGATCTGGCTGACGTCGCTGACAAACAGGCCGAGGGGTTCTCCGGCGGGATGAAAAAACGGCTGGACGCCGCGATGGCGCTGGTCCACCAGCCGCCGCTGGTCTTTCTCGACGAACCGACGACGGGGCTGGATCCGAAGGCCCGGAATCGTCTCTGGGACTATTTCGAGGAGATCAACGACCGCGGGACAACTATTTTCCTCACGACACAGTACTTAGAGGAAGCCGACCATCTCTGTGATCGGCTTTCGGTCATCCTCGACGGTGAGATCGTCGCAGAGGGGGCCCCCGAAACGCTCAAACGTGAGGTCGGCGGCGAGATTCTCGATGTCGAACTCGATGATGGATCCGATGCGCGCCAGCGTGCCGCGGAGATCGTGCGGGAGGACGGGCTGTTTTCCGACGATCCGACCGTCGACATCACTGATGACGGCATTACAGTCACGTCCCGTGAATCCAGAAAGCGTGGTCCCGACCTGCTCGTTGCGCTCCGTGACGCCGAGATCACCGTCACCGGATTCAACGTCCGGTCGCCGACGCTCGATGACGTGTTCCTCGCGATCACCGGCGAGCATCTCGACGACGAGGATCCGGCCGAGTCGGACGCTGACGCGGTCGAGTCGGCGGCAGGTTCGACCACCGCTGCCGACGGAGGTGACCGATGAGTACTGACACGGCCCCGGATCGCGAGGTCGCTCGCACCTCGAACTCGTTCCTGCGTGACGTCTGGACGAACTTCATGCGCTGGAACATCAACGCGATCCGCAACCCCTTCGTGGTGGTCTCCTCGCTCCTCCAGCCGATCATCTTTCTCGTGTTGTTCACCCAGGTGTTCGGCAACATCGCCGGGGGTGCCCTCCAGACGGGCATTAACTACGAAACCTATCTCCTGCCGGCGATCGCCGTCCAGATCGCACTGATCGTCGCCTCCTCCTCTGGCATTGGGCTCGTCGATGACATCGAAAGCGGCGTCTTCCAGAAGACCCTGGTCACGCCGATGAATCGGGCGGCGGTCTTCCTCGGCAAGACGCTCTCGGAGCTGGTCCGGATCGTCGTCCAGGTTGTCATCATCCTCGTGCTGGGCGTCGTCCTCGGTGCGGAGGTGGCGACGGGGATCCCCGGCGCGCTGGCGATCGTCGGCATCGCCGTCCTCTTTTCGCTGTGGTTTCTGGCGTTCTCGAATACGGTCGCGCTCATCACGCGGGATCAGGAGTCGACGATCATCGCCGCCAACATGGTCCAGCTTCCCCTGTTGTTCGTCTCGAGTGCGTTCCTCCCCGTTTCGGAGATGAAGCCCTGGATTCAGACGGTCGCGACCTACAATCCGATCACCTACGGCGTCGATGCCGCGCGGGCGATCATGCTCGACGCCGACGTGATGGAAGTGCTCGACGTGACTGCCTTCGGTGGGATCTGGAACACGCTCGTCCCCTCGATCGCAATCCTGCTCGTCCTCGACGTGATCCTGGGTGCAATCGCCGTCTACATGATCAACCGCGCTTCGAGCGCTAGCGTCCAGTGACCGGTCGACCCGACGCTTACGGAAGCTCCAGCAGCTGACTACACGATGTCGACGCCGGTGAACTCGAAACGCGCGCCGCCCTCCCGGCTCTCGGTCACCGAGACGTCCCAGTCGTGGGCCTCGGCGATCCGCTCGACGATCGTGAGGCCGAGTCCCGTCCCGTCGACGGTGGTCGTGTAGCCCGACTCGAAGATGTCGTCCCGTTCCTCGGCCGGGATTCCCGGCCCGTCGTCGGCGACGTAGAAGCCACGATCGTCGATGCGGTCGATGCGGACCGTGACGCCTGCCCGCTCAGTCGCTTGTTCGTCCGTCGGCGTCGTCGCGTGATCGACGGCGTTCGAGAGCAGATTCTCGAAGACGTGTCTGATCCGGTCGGGATCACCCCGGATCCCGAATTCCTCGGGAACCTCGACCGTCTCGGCCTCGCTGTCGATCATCTCCGCACACTCCGCGACGACCGACTCGACCGGGACGGGTTCGGTCTCGCCGACAGTGTCGCCCTGGCGGGCCAGCGTCAGCGTGTTGCCGACGATGTCGTCCATCCGGTCGAGCGCGTCAAGCAACGGTCGCGTGTGGTCGCTTTCGCAGTTCTCCGCGAGTAATTCCGCCCGGCCGAAGGCGACGTTCAACGGGTTCCGCAGGTCGTGGGAGATGACCTCGGCGAACTCGTCTAAGCGCTCGTTCTGGCGTTCGAGCCGGCGCTCGTAGGCCTTGAGTTCGGTCACGTCGGTCACCGTCCCGACGACGCGGGGGCCATCCTCGTCGTCCATGACCTCGGCTTGTTCGCGAACCCAGAGTTGCTCGTCGTGTGGTTGAACCGGATACGTGAGATCGTAGTCGGTCCCGCCATCGATCGCCGATTCGATGGCGGATCTGACCCGTTCGCGATGGTCCGGCGGGATGAGCTCGAAGTAGGCGTCGAAAATCGGTTCGACGTCCGTCGCATCGGTGCCGAAGACGTCCTCGAAGGTCGGGTACCACTGGATCTCGCTTTCCCCCGGACGCCAGTCGAAGGTGCAGGCGCTGGTCGTCTCCAGGGCGAGTTCGAGTTGATCGCGGACGGTCTCGAGGCGGTCGTTCATCGCCTCGAGTTCCCGTTCGCGCTCGTGCCGGTCGGTCACGTCGAAGAACGTCGTCACGAACTGCCCGTCGCCCAGCGGGAACGCGGTGATCGAATACCGGCGACCGAGTGACTCCGCGTAATGTTCGAACTCGACCGGTTCGCCCGACAGGGCGACCGTCCCGTAGGTCTCGATGAACGTCGGATCCAGGTCCGGCAAGATGTCGGTTGCCCGCTCGCCGACGATCGCCTCGCGATCCAACCCGGTCGCGTCCTCGAAGGCCCCGTTGGCCTCCAGAAACACGTAATCGATCGGTTCGCCTTCCTCGTCGGTCACGATCTCGTGGACGGCGATCGCGTTGAGCGACCGCTCGAAGAGTTGTCGATACCGGCGCTCCTGTTCGAAGCGACGGAATGCGTGGCCGAGGTCGCCGGCGAGTTCGCGGAGTAAGTCCCGCTCGGCCCCGTCGAACGGATCCGGCTCGCCGCTGTAGACGGTCAACACGCCGTACTGTCGGTCTTCGAAGGAGAGCGGGACGGCCGCACTGGCGGCAAAGCCCCGTTCGAGCGCCTGTTCGCGCCAGGGGTCGACGGGCTCCTCGTCGGCGATCGATTGGGTCACGACGAGATCGTTCGTCCTGAGTGCCCTGGCCGTCGGGGGCTGGTCCGTCTGACTCTCGTCGAGCGTGATCGTGATCGCCGCCAGATAGTCGTCATCGGCCCCCGCACTCGCCTGCGGGACGACGGTCCCCGCGTCCGGATCGGCCTCGCCGATCCACGCGAACGCGTAGGGCGGGCCGTCCGTGACGATCTCACAGACCCGACGTTCGAGGTCGGCCCGGTCGCGCGACCGGACGAGTTCCTGATTGACGTCCCGGACGGTGCTTCTGATCCGGTCGAGCCGGTCGGCGCGTTGCCGGGCCCGATACTGCTCGACGGCGTTCTCGATCCGGTTCGCGAGAACGGCGTACTGTTCGGTCCCGCCGGCCTTTTCGAGGTAGTCGGTGACGCCCGCGGAGATCGCATCGCTCGCGATCGACTCGGATCCCCGCGCAGTGTAAAGGATGAAGGGCAGCTCCGGGTACTCCTCACGGACGGCAGCCAGCAGTTCGAGCCCGTCCAGCCCGGGCATCTCGTAGTCGCTGACGACGCAATCGATCGTCTCGTCGAGCCGTCCGAGCCCCTCGCTGGCGGTGGTCGCCCGTTTGACGACGAACTGATCGTCCTCCGCTTCGAGCATCGTCGCGACGAGGTCGAGGAAGTCGGGTTCGTCGTCGACGTGGAGCACCCGGATTGGCTCCCCCATACGTGAACCTCTCGCGTGTCGAGGAGAAAAATGTGTGGTATTGCCACCCAATAGTTCGGGGGAGCGTGCGATCCGGGACGATGACACCGGTATCCTCATATCGCCCCCTCACAACCATTGGCACATGGACGTCCACGTCACACCGTCGACCCTCGCGGGCCGGGTTCAGGCCCCGCCGTCGAAGAGTTACACGCACCGTGCGATCCTCGCCGCCGGATACGCCGACGGCGCGACCGTCCGGGATCCCCTGGTCAGCGCCGACACCGAGGCGACGATGGGTGCCGTCGAAGCCTACGGCGGCAGCGTCGAACGCGGCGTCGATGCGCTCGAAGTCACCGGATTCGACGGGCGGCCGGCTGTCCCGGGGACCGTTGTCGACTGTGCGAACAGCGGCACGACGATGCGACTGGTGACGGCGACCGCTGCTCTCGCCGACGGGATCACCGTTCTCACCGGCGACGACTCGCTTCGGTCGCGCCCGCAGGGGCCCCTGCTCGACGCGATCGGGCAACTCGGCGGTCGCGCCGAGAGTTCGCGGGCGAACGGCCAGGCTCCGCTCGTGGTGAAAGGCCCGGTCGACGGTGGGACGGTCTCGATCCCCGGCGACGTCTCCTCGCAGTACATCACGGCCCTGTTGATGGCCGGCGCGGTCACCGACGAGGGAATCGAGATCGACCTCGAAACCGAACTCAAGTCCGCGCCGTACGTCGATATCACGATCGAAGTGCTCGACGCCTTCGGCGTGGAGGCCGAATCGACGCCCGAGGGCTTTGACGTACCTGGCGGACAGACCTACGATCCCGCTGGCGGCGAGTACGCCGTCCCGGGGGACTTCTCGTCGATGTCCTATTTGTTGGCTGCTGGCGCGCTCGCTGCGCCTGATGGTCTTACCGTCACCAGCGCCCACCCGAGTGCACAGGGCGATTCGGCGATCGTCGACGTCCTTGAACGGATGGGCGCGGACATCGACTGGGATCGCGACGCCGGCGAGATCACCGTCAGCCAGTCCTCGCTGTCGGGCGTCGAGGTCAGCGTCGCCGACACGCCCGACCTCCTCCCCACGATCTCGGTCCTGGGCGCGGTCGCCGACGGCGACACCCGGATCGTCGACTGCGAACACGTCCGCTACAAGGAGACCGACCGCGTGGCCGCGATGGCCGAGGAACTCACGGCGATGGGTGCAAGCGTCACCGAGGAGCCCGAAACCCTGACGATCCACGGTGACGACACCGACCTCTCGGGAGCGGTCGTCGACGGCCGCGCGGACCACCGGATCGTGATGTCACTGGCCGTCGCCGGCCTGGTCGCCGACGGCGAAACGACCGTCAAAGGCGGCGAGCACGTCGACGTCTCGTTCCCGAACTTCTTCGACGTTTTCGAGTCGATGGGTGCGTCAGTCCAACGGGACTGATCGGCTGTCGATCGGCGGGTCCGTTCATTGGGACTGAGCGATCGCCGATCGGCGGGTCACGTTCATGTACCGGGCGACGGAACGTCGGTCCATGAGCATCTTCGACGGCTTCGACTCTGAGGGGCCATCCAAAGAGCCAAACGTCGCGGACCTGGTCGAGGAACTCGACGAACTGGAAGCGACCGTCGATTCCCCTGCGGAGCGTGCCAAGGTCGAGACTGTCAGGGAGACCGCGCTCTCGGTGAGCCAACAGGGGTCGTTCGGCCGCGTCATCTCGGGATTCGACCGTGCGGACGCCTCCGAGGCGCTGCTGGGAAGCGTTCTGTTCGGGATCCCGATGTTCGTCGAGGGTGGGACGAGCGAGGTCGGCGAGTATCTCGCGGCACACCCGCCCTTCCTGGTCGGGACCGCCGGGTTCACGTTCGCGCTCGTCTTCGGCATCCTCTACGTTGCCGAAATCCAGGACGTCCGCGTCGTCGATCCGTACCTCGGGTTCATCCCGCAGCGCTTCGCCGGCGTACTGGTCATCGCCTCGGTGACCGCATTCGTCCTGATGGCGATGTGGGGGCGTCTCACGTGGGCCCACCCGCTTGTCGCCGTCGGCGAACTCGCCGCCGCTATCCTGCCGATGTCCGTCGGTGGCGCGCTGGGTGACATCCTCCCTGGGTCGTGAGCGTCGCCTGGGCGATCACTCCAGTCGTCGCTGCCACTCCTGAACCTCGGCGAGGAGGTCGACCGGCGACGTCTCCTCGACATCGAGATCGGCGAGTGTTTCGAGGACGTCCGGAGCGTCCTCGCCGAAGCGGTCGACGATCACCTCGCCGTCCGAATCCGCGGGTTCGCTGGTTGTCCCGTTCCCTTCCGGGTTGCCCGCCCGCCGCTGGTCGGTATTCGACTCCCGCATCTGCCCGGAATCGAGATCGAAGACGACTTGCCGGGTCTCGTCGGTCGAGCGGCCGTTCTGGACGTCGATCGCCTCGTCGGCCCGGAGTTTCCGGAGGACCTCCCGGGCCCGGGAGACGACCGGATCAGGGACGCCGGCCAACTCGGCGACGTGGACGCCGTAGGAGCGATCCGCCGGCCCGTCCCGTACTGTCCGCAGGAACGCCACCTCGTTGTCGGCTCCGCTGGCTGGGCCAGCACCACTCCCGCTTTCGGCCGCATCCGGTTCGCCGTCGACGGCGACGTGGACGTTTTCGACCCCCGAAATGTGGTCGGCCAGCGCCGTGAGTTCGTGGTAGTGGGTCGCAAAGAGCGTCTTCGGCGACGGCGATGCCGACTGGGCCGAAGAGAGGTATTCGGTCGCCGCCCATGCGATCGAGATGCCGTCGTAGGTTGCCGTCCCGCGGCCGACTTCGTCTAGGATGACCAGCGAATCCTCGGTGGCCGAGTGGAGGATATTCGAGAGTTCCTGCATCTCGACCATGAACGTCGAGCGGCCCTGGGCGAGCTCGTCGAGCGCGCCGACACGAGTGTAAATCCCGTCGACGAGGCCGACCGCTGCTGACCGAGCGGGCACGAACGACCCGATCTGAGCCAGCAGGACGATCAGCGCCGCCTGGCGCATGTAGGTGGATTTCCCGCTCATGTTGGGGCCGGTCACGATCAGGAACCGCCGGTCGTCGTCCATTCGGAGGTCGTTGGGGACGAACTCGGTAGTCTGCTCGACGACCGGGTGGCGACCTGCTTCGACGGATAGCGCCCGCGAGTCGCGCAACGTCGGTCGGGTCCAGTCGTTTCGGACGGCGTGGGTCGCCAGTGCCGCCAACACGTCGACTGCCGCGAGGGCCTGGCCGACGCGCTGGAGGAGGTCGGCATGCTCGGCGACGTGCTCACGAAGCGCCGTGAAGCGCTCGTGTTCGAGGTCGTGGCGACGCTCCTCGAGTCGGAAGATCTGCCGTTCGCGCTCGGTCAACTCCGGGATGGTGTATCGCTCGGAGTTTTTCAGCGTCTTGACGTTCTCGTAGTGCTCCGGGACTTTCCCGGTCTCGCTGTTGCCGACCTGGATGTAGTAGCCGTCCGTCTTGTTCCGGTCGACCGAGAGGTGCGTGATACCGTGTTCGCGCTGCTCGCGCTCGGGCAACGTTTCGATCCACTCTAAGGCCCCCTCGTGTTCCTCGATAACCTCGTCGAGTTCGTCGTCGTAGCCCGGTTTGATGATGCCACCTTCCGTGATCGTTCCCGGCGGATCCTCCACGATCGCCGCGTCGAGTTCGGCGGCGAGTCCCGCCACGGCGTCGGGATCGGGTTCGTCGAGCCACGTCGAAAGCGGCGATTCGGCCAGCGCCGGCGTCTCGGTGATGATCCCACGGACAGTCCCGAACAGTTCCAGGGTGTCGACCGCGGCCCGGAGGTCCCGGGCGTCGGCGCTCGCCGAGGCGGCCTTGCTCGCGAGTCGTTCGAGGTCGTACGCGTCCCCGAGGACGTCACGGAGCCGTTCACGCGCCATTGCCTCACTCGCGAGCGCCTCGACGCTGTCCTGCCGACGGGTCAGTATCTCCCGCGATCGGCGGGGACGCTGGAGCCATGCGCGCAACGTCCGGGTGCCCGCGCTCGTGACGGTGTGATCGATCGTCTCGAGGAGCGATCCGCTCTCTTCCCCCCGCATCGTCTCGGTGAGTTCGAGGTTGCGTTGGGTCGTGGCGTCGAGTTCGACGTGATCGCTCGCGCCGTAGCGCTGGAGGCGTGTCATCGACGCAAGCACGCCCTGGCCGGTCTCTTCGACATACGAGAGCACAGCCCCGGCGGCCGCGATGGCCGCGTCGGCATCGTCGATCCCGACGCTGTCGATCGTTTCGGCACCGAACTGTTCACGGAGTCGGTGGCGGGCACGGCCGGGCGCGAACGATTCGGTCGCGTGCAGCGAGACCGCCGCGTCAGTCCGTTCTCGGAGCCGCTCGATCGTCTCGTCATCAGCGCGTACGGTGGGGCCAGGCAGCACCTCGGCCGGGTCAAAGCGGTAGAGTTCGCTGAAGACCGCGTCCCGATCGCCCACCTCCGTCACGAAGAATTCGCCGGTCGTCACGTCGGCGAACGCAAGTCCCCACGTCTCGCCCTCGACGATCGCCGCGAGATACCGGGCCTGTGGGTCAGTCGTCGACAGCAGCGTCCCCGGCGTGACGACCCGGCTCACCTCCCGAGCGTGGCCGTCTTCGGTCTCGTGTTGGTCGGCGACGGCAACATCGTAGCCACGCTCGACGAGCGCTGTCAGGTACGGCGTGAGTTCGCCGACCGGAACGCCAGCCATCGGATACGACGAGCCATGACTCGATTTCTGGGAGACCTGAAGGTCGAGTTCGTCGGCGACCGTCTCGGCATCGTCGCCGAAGAACTCGTAGAAATCCCCCACTTGCATCGCCAGTAGATCCGCGTCAGCCCCGTCTCTCAGCGAGAAGAACTCGCCGACGATCCCCGTCGCTTCGGTCATGTCCCTTCCTGGGTGCGAAGTGGGTTAAAACGCTACGGGATGCGTTCGATCGGCGGGCCGTCGCACTCAAATACTCGGGCCTGCAATGTGTTATCATGCACAGGCGGCACGTCGGTGCTGTGGCTGTTCTTATCGCACTCGTGATTGGTACGGCCGCGGGCGTCGGCGTGGCCGGAGCGGCCACCGATGACGATCCCGCGCTGGCGACGACCGAGTGGAACAACGTCACCATCACCCAAGAGTACCGGCTGCAACCCGATACCCCGGGCCACATCGAAGTGACGGCGACAGTCACGTTTCCGGAGGCCGCAACCGAGTTTGAGGTCGCAGTCCCCTGGCAAGGCACGGTCACGGACACCGACGGGTTCGAATCCACTGTGGGCCGTCGGTACGAATGGACTGGCGAGCGTGACGAAGCGACGATTACCTACGATCTTGACGCCAACGAGACGGCTCGGGGAGGCGGTCCGGAGCGTGGCAGCGGTCGATATCTGTACGCCGATACGGGTTCGTGGGCGCTGGTAAAGCCACCTTCCATCGGTTTCGTCAGCGGGACCTTCCGATCGGTCGACGACGACGTCCAGGTCGGCGTCGATCGAAAACGAACCGTTGCTGGCGAGGGTGCCGCCGGCGACTACGTCGCGTTTCTCGGTCCACACGAGACCTACCGCCGCACAGCCCACGGTCAATCCTTTACCCTTATTGTCCCCGAGGCCGCCTCGATGACGGCCGAACCCGAGGCGATCCTTGCGGCGTTTGCAAACGCCTCCGACGAACTCCGGGTCGGCGATCGGGACGAGCAGGTCTTCACCGTGGCGGCTCCGACCTCGGTCGACTGGGCCGTCCTGGGATTACAGACCTGGGAGAGCGATATGTGGGTGCGGGCCGACGAGCCGATAGCGACCGCCGACAACACCTGGCTCCACGAGTACGTCCATTCGAGACAACAACTCAATACGACGAACGCGACCGAGTGGTTGATCGAGGCGACGGCGACGTACCACGCCGCCGAACTCGCACTCGAAGACGACCTCACTGATTTCGACAGTTTCGAGGAAGTCCTGGCCCGTGGAAGCCGCGACCGATACGACGAGGTGGTTCTCGCTGAGCAGGCGACCTGGACCAGCCTGGCCGAATACGACAAGGGCGCGCTGGTAGCCGGCGAACTCGATAGACAGATCCGACTCGCCACGGACCGATCGAAGCGCTTCGAGACTGTGTTTGGCGACCTCAACGACGACATTGCTATCGACCACGACCGGTTTATCGAGGCGGTCGAAACGGCCGCCAACAAGACAGTCGCGGCGACAGCGGACCGATACGTCACGAGCGACGCGACGCCCGCGACGTGGACCCGTCGCCAGCACGAGGATGCGTTCGGGTCGGCGCCGGCCGAGTTCACGCACGAACTCGCGTCGGATGCAGCGCCCTATCGCATCGAGGGGCCGTACCGGAACGTCTCGACCGACGACATCGACCGATTGGCCGTCAACGAAACGGTGGTCGTTCCACTCACGGTCTCGAACGTCGGCGGGTCGACTGGGACCTACGACATCGGGCTGACGGTCGAGGGGACTGTCGTCTCGCGGGTCTCGGGAACACTCGCGGCGAACGAATCGGCCACTATCGAGTTGGCACACACGTTTGAGGACCCTGGCACGTACTCGGTTGCTATCGAGTCCAGCAAGACGACGATTCGGGTCACCGAGCCGGCGAGTGCTTCGGTTGAATCGGTTGCGGTCGATCGGGAGACCCTGGAAGCGCCGGGGAACGTGACGCTTTCGGCAACGCTCGTCAACGACCGGGACGAGCCAGCGAGGACAACGGTGACGTTCACCCGAAACGGGACAACCGTCGCTGAGCGAACCGTCTCGCTGGCTCCCGGCGCGTCGAAACCCGTCGAGGCGACGGTCATACTGTCGGACGCCGGCCGGTACGAACTGGGCGTGAACGGCCGAACCACGACGGTCGTCGTCGATCCGGCACGATTCACCTACGCCGTCGACGAGACTGCGGATATCACCGTCGACGGTGAGTATCGGACCGTCACAGGAGCCGAGATTCCGCCCCTTGTCGTCGGTGAGACGGTGACGATCCCGGTCACCGTCACGAACGACGGCGGGGTGGCCGGAACCTACAGGGCAACCCTTTCGATCGACGGTGCGGTTGCGACCCAGTCGACGGGAACCCTCGCTGCCGGCGAATCGACCACACTCACCCTCTCAGCGACGTTCGATCGACCTGGCTCCTATCGGCTCACGACCGGCCATCAGGAGAGACGAGTCCAGGTGAGCGAGCGGGCGACACCCACAGTCCGGTCAGTCGCAGTCGATCGATCGACGCTCCCGGAACCGGGGAACGTGACGATTTCAGCCGCCATCGTGAACGATTCACCGATTCCAGCTGCGGGAGAAATAAACTTTACGCGAAACGGAACCGTATTCGCGGTCGAATCGGTTTCCCTGGACGTCAACGAAACACTGTCCGTTGCGGCCACGGTTACGCTACCACGATCGGGGACGTTCGCGCTCGCAGCGGGTGACCAGTCGACGACGGTGACTGTAACGACTCCGACAGGATCGGTGACCCAAGCGAACCGATTCGGAACGGCGGATGGTACCGAGACGACGACGGCGACCGGGCCGGGATTCACCGCACTGGGCGGACTACTCGTGGTCGTCGTGACCGCTCTCGCGGTCATTCCGCGGTACTAACAGGTCAGGCCATCACGTCGAGCAGTTGTTCGGTTCGTTCCCGGAGTGTGTCGGGATCGTGTGCAAGCAGGATCGTGGTCGGAACGCGTCCTTCGCCACCCGGATCGACGACGGCGACTGGATCGTCCACGGTAGCGAACTCGGTCCCGAACCCGGATTCGAGCGTTGGTCGGCCATCGAGTTCGACGACCTCGCCGTCCAGGGTATCGAGCGCCTCGGCCACCCTCTCGTCGTATCGCCAATTGACCGCGAAGCGGCAGTCCGCATCGCCCTCGCGGGCGTCCAGCAGGTATCTGGCGACGTGACTCGACGCGCCGAACCGGACGCCGCGGTTCGGACGGGGACCCGCCAGCGTCCGGGTAATTCGGCCGTCGACGGCTGCCACCTCCCCGGGCCGCTCGGCGAACGGCGTCGCGCCGGCCACGTTCGTCCCGACTTCGGGAATCAGTGCGGAGATGTCACCCTGGATGGCCTCGTCGCCCTCGCCCACGAAGTCTGCGACGAGTGCTTCGATCGCCTCGGCAGTCGCAGTACGCTCAGCGCGCTCGCGCGTCTCGACGAGGTGGTGGACGGCACCCGGTCCTTCGCCCACGTCGAGGTTGTACCGGACGGCTCGCGCGAGCAGGTCGATCCCCGCGCCCACGCTGTCGGCCAGCGATTCTCCCTGCCCACGATGAGTGGCGATCGCCGCCGAGAGTGTACACCCCGAGCCGTGGGTCGCGTCGGTGTCGATCCGTTCGTGCCGAAACGTCCGGACTGATTCAGGAGTGACCAGCACGTCGACGATGTCCTCACCGGCGATGTGGCCTCCCTTGACCAGGGCGGCGTCGGCACCCATCCCGACGATTGCCTCGCCGGCCTCGATCGCCGTCGACTCGTCGACCGGCTCGATCCCGGTCAGGACGGCCGCCTCGTCGGCGTTGGGCGTTACCAACGTGGCCTCGGCGATGAGTCGCTCGTAGGCGTCCTCGGCCTCGGGTTCGAGCAGCCGATCACCCGACGCCGCCACCATCACCGGGTCGACGACGAGTTCGGGCAACGCGTCGGCGTATTCGACGACCGTCTCGATGACCTCGGCGGTCGCCAGCATACCGGTCTTTGTCGCCTGGACGTCGAAATCGTCGATCACGGCGTCGATCTGGGCCGCGATGTGGTCGATCGGCAGGAGGTGACTCCCCCGGACGCCAGTCGTATTCTGGGCCGTGACGCTCGTGATCGCGCTTGTTCCAAATCCACCCGCTGCCTCGATGGCCTTGAGATCCGCCTGAATCCCTGCGCCGCCGCCGGAGTCGCTGCCGGCGATCGTCAACACGGTCGGCGGGTCGTGTGGTGCTTCGTTGCGCGTCATAGCCATGTCTATTCGGCGGTTGTACAAATCCGTGATGCTCCCGGGTCGGCGACCGCCCGTTTCGAAACAGCTTTTTCCGGCCGGCGATTCAACATTGTGCCGGGATGACATACACCAAAGTCAACTACGAGGACGTCGAGCCGGTTGCGGAGTCGATGCACTTCCTGCGGGACGCCTTAGCGTGTGAGACCGTCGGGGTGACGGTGCTCGATTGTGAGCCCGGCTGGTCGGGGAAAGCACACGATCACGCCGCGGAGGAGCACGAAGAGGTGTACCTACTCGTGGACGGAGAAGCCACGGTCACGATCGAGGGCGAAGAAGTCGAGATGGAGTCCGGCGACGCAGTCCGCGTTCCGTCCGAGGCAACCCGCGAGATCCGGAACGGCGAAACAGAGAGTACGTTCGTGCTGACGGGTGCGCCCTGAGGCGGCGACGCGGCTTACTCCTCGGCCGCCTGGAGTTTCCCCATGTACTCCTCGAAGGCTGCCCAGTAGGGATCTTTGCCGGGATGATCGACACGTTCTCCGTCGACGGTGAGTCCCGATCCCTCGACGACCCGGCCGGCGTCCGCTGCCGGGATTCCCTCGCGTTCCAGCGCGGAGAGGACATCGCTTGCCCCATCGGGATCGACCGTCGCCAGTAGCGTCCCCTCGCTGATCGAGATCCACGGGTCGATGTCGAAAAAGTCACAGGCGGCCTCGACGCCGGGTTGAATCGGGATGCGATCCTTCTCGATTTCGAAGCCGACGCCCGCCGACCGGGCCATCTCGAAGAGGCCGCCGTAGACGCCGCCCTCCGTGGCGTCGTGCATCGCCGTGACCGGGCCGGCCGAGGAAGCCACCATCGCCTCCTTGATCGGACTCATGTCGAAAAAGCGGTCCTTCGCGGCCTGGATCTCCTCGTCCGGGACGTCACCATCCATCAGGGAATCGAAGTGAACGGAAAGTAGCCCCGTCGCCTCGATCGCCGGCCCTTTCGTGACGATCACGCGGTCGCCCGGCCGAGCGCCGTCGGGCGTGACCAACTCCTCGAAGTCACCGGTTGCCAGTGAGGTACCGCCCCCGACCATCGGGTAGTTACACCCCGCGTAGCGACCGGTGTGGCCGGTGACGATCGAGACGCCGAGGTCTTTGGCCTCCCGGTCGAAGGTCTCCCAGACGGTCTCGAACTGCTCGTCGGTGATCTCCGGCGGGAGATTGAAGTCGACGCTGAGATATGCCGGATCGAGCCCCGAGACCGCTACGTCACTGATGAGGATGTGGAAGGCGAACCACGCCGCCCGCTCGAAGCCCGCCGCCGGCACGATGAACACGGGGTCGGTCGCCATCGCCAGTGCCTGGCCGCCCACGTCGGCGACGCCGAAGTCGACGCCGTGCTGTGGCTGGAGGCGGACGTCGTCGCGGTCGGCCCCGAGCCGTGGGTAGATGTACTCGTCGAAGAATTCGCGATCGGCTTTACCGAGTTCGGGTTCGCTCATACACCCGGTGGTACTTTTCGGTGGTACTTAGACTCCTCGTCATGGCTCGCGGAGTTGACGCCGACTGTCCCGATCGGCGGGGTTCACCTGTCGACCTGGGACTACTTTCTGCGGGGCAGGCTTTTGATCATCAGGTCCCTATGATCGGACATGTCCACGTTCGACGACGCGGCGGGCGTCCCTGCCGAGCTGGTCGTCGAAACCGACGACGGCCTGCAGTGTACGGCCTGTGCCCACCGGTGTACGCTCTCGCCCGGCCAGGCCGGTATCTGTGACGTGCGAAAGAACGTCGACAGCGAGTTGCGCCTGCTGACCTATGGACAGGTGTTCGACCGACCGACCGGTCCGCCGGGGACGGCCGATCCGATCGAGAAGAAACCGCTCTATCACTTCCACCCGACGAGTCGCGTGCTGAGCTTCGGCGGCGTCTCCTGTAACTTCGCCTGTGAGTTCTGTCAGAACAACCACATATCCTTTGCCGGCCCTGAGGATCTCGAACTGCGGGAGGTCTCCCCTGAGGAGGCGGTCGAGAGTGCACGAACACAGGACTGTGAGGGCGTCGCCTGGACGTACAACGAGCCGACGATCTACGCCGAGTACGTCAGGGATGGAGCCAAACTGGCGAAAGCGGACGGCCGCTACACGGTGATCGTCACAAACGGCTACTTCACCGAGGAGTTCATCGACGAAGTGGGTCCGTATCTCGATGCAGCCAACGTCGACGTCAAGGGGTTCCGGGATCGCCCGCACGTCAAGCACATGGGCGCGAAGCTGGAGCCCACTCTCAGGGGGGCGGAGCTGGCACACGACGCCGGTATCCACGTCGAGATCACCTATCTCACCATTCCGGACCTCAACGACGAGCCCGGGGAGATCCGCGAGTTCGCCGAGTGGGTGCGGGACGAACTCGATCAGTCGGTTCCGATCCACTTCACCCGCTTCCATCCGGATCACGAGATGCGCGATCGGCCCGCGACGCCGGTCGAGACGCTCGAACGCGCGGCGGAGATCGCCCGCGAGGTGGGCCTGGAATTCGTCTACGTCGGCAACGTTCCCGGCCACGCCGACAACGACACCCGCTGTCCCGATTGTGGGACAACGTGGATCAGGCGCAACGGGTTCCGGGCGAGCGTCGAGGTAAATCTCGACGGCACGTGTGACTGTGGTCGCGAGATAGACGTGGTGGTCTGAAAAACGACCGTGTCACACTGCCACAAACATCTGTCCGCTGGCGATTCGTGACTCTCAGGTGTCTCCAGGTTCGATTTCGTTTCTCCCGTGGTTCGACAGATCGACCCGGACTTCCAGGAGGCGGTTGTTCGCCACCGTTTCGGCGGTCAGGTCGACCCCGCCGTAGGTCACCTGATCACCCTCGTCGACGAGACGCCCGGTCTGACTCATGATCAGCCCCGCGACTGATTCGAACGTCCCGGTTTCGGGGAGATCAGTGCCGAGTGCTTCGTTCGCTTCGTGGATGTTGAGTTCGCCTCGGACGATCGCTGTCTCGTCGTCGAGCCAGCGGACCGGGGCCGTTTCGCTCTCCGCCAGTACTTCCCCGATGATCTCCTCGATGATGTCCTCGATGGTCACGATCCCCGACGTCGTTCCGTACTCGTCGACGACGATCGCCATCCGGCCCCGTCGCTCGCGCAACTCCGTCAACAGTTCGTCGACGTCTTTGGTCTCCGGGACGACGAGCGGCTCGCTGGCAACGGAGCGAACTGACGAATCCTCGCGATTGAATCGCGCGTCGACCAGATCCCGAACGTGAACGGTCCCGACGACCGTATCGAGGACACCCTCGTACACCGGAAGCTCGTTGAACTCGCTCTCCAGACACGTCTCGATCGCCGTTTCGACGTCCGTCTCGGCGTCGATAGCGACGACATCCAGCCGTGGAACCATCGTTTCCTTGACGATCCGATTGTGAAAGCGAAGCAGCCGCTGGAGCATCCGGTGTTCGGCTTCAGTGAACACGCCCGCCCGTTGCCCGGCCGTAACCACTTCCCGGACTTCCGATCGCGTGACGTACGCCCGCTCGAAGTCCTCTTTGCTCCCCATGAGTCGGTTGACGCCGTCCGTGAGCACGTCGAAGACCGCCACGAGCGGGTACATCAGTTGCTGTAAGCGGCGCAGTGGACGGGCGATCCGCAGTGCCCACGATTCGCTGTGGTCGACGGCGTAGGATTTGGGCGCGCTCTCGCCAAACAGCAACACGATCGACGTCACGCCGAACGTGGCGATCAACACCGACTGACCGGGATCGACGTACAGTCCCAGCAATCCAGTCGTGATGGCGGACATCCCGATGTTGGCGATGTTGTTCCCGACGAGAATCGTCACCAGCAACCGACGCGGATCGGATTTCAAAACGGATAGCGTCTTCGCGCCGCGAACCTCGTCCTCGACCAGCGTCGCGATCCGGTGGTCGGCCAGCGAGAAGATGGCGATCTCCGAGGACGCGAAAAACGCCGAGAACACCACGAGGATCACGACGGCAAGCGCTCCGACGCCAGTGATCATCCCCCGGGATACGTCGACCATTGCCACCAGCCCCCCGAGACTCATTGGGGACAGCATCGGTGTGTACATACAGGGGGATAGGGGACAGCCCTGAAAAGGACAGGGTGCGCGCTGCTGTGACGGTGCATCGGACCCACAATGTGCTCGATCTCCGTTGACTGGCGGCGACAAACGAGCGGGGGCGGATCGACAATCAGATGTCGAGTTTGGCGATCTCTTCGCTGAGTAGTTCGCCGGACTCGATGAACTGTTCGCGCTCGTGGTCGTTGAGGTCGAGGTCGACGACCCGTCGGATACCGCCGCGATTGACGACGGCGGGGAGACTCAGGTAGACGTCTTCGAGGCCGTACTGGCCGTCCATCAGTGTCGACACTGTCAGGATCGAGTTCTCGTCACGGATGATACTCTCGACGATCTCGGTCGTCGCCAGTCCGATCGCGTAGTACGTTGCCCCTTTGCGTTCGATGATCTCGTAGGCCGCACCCTGCACTTCCTCGGCGATCAGGTCCCGGTTGTTGAGGTCACAGTCCTGCTCACAGACGGGACAGTAGTCGTCGAATTTAACGCCGGCCATGTGGGTCGCACTCCAGACGAGCACCTCGCTATCGCCGTGTTCGCCGATAACGTAGGCGTGGATGTTCCGGGCGTCGACGTTGCAGTTCTTGCTGAGGACGTTCCGGAACCGGGAGGTGTCCAGTACCGTCCCGGTTCCGATGACTCGGTGTCGGGGGAGATCAGAAATCTTCCAGGTGACATACGAAAGCACGTCGACGGGGTTGGCGACCACGAGAACGACGGCGTCATCGGCGAGCCCGTCGGTGATGCGGGGCACCATGTCGTGGAAGATGTCGACGTTCCGTTCGAGCAGTTCGAGCCGGGTCTCGCCCGGCTTCTGACTCGCGCCGGCCGCGATGATGACGACGTCTGCATCGTGTGCATCCTCGTAATCACCGGCGTAGATGTTGACCGGCTTGACGAAGGCAGCGCCGTGACGCAAGTCCATGGCTTCGCCTTCGGCCTTTTCGTGGTCGATATCGACGAGTGCGATCTCGGAGACTGACCCACTCATCATGAGTGCATAGGCGGTCGTCGCACCGACGTCGCCGGCCCCGATGATCGCAACTTTTCCCTTGACTGCTTGGTTCGCCATGATGATCTGGTCCGGGTTTGTTGACAGGCGGGGATAAAGATTCGGAGGTTGATCGACCGGGCCGGAGGGGTTTCCCCACCGCTGTACCGTTCCCGTCCAGTGTCCCGACCGGAGAAGCCATCAAGTAGCTGCCGCCCGCAGTCGCTGTTGAGGGCTGCGTGACACGAACTACCCATATCTGTGACGGCTGCGGGGCGACACTGGACAACGAAAAAGACCTCACACGGAATGAGGGCACAACGGCACCGGCCTGGAAGTGTACCCGTTGTCAGACGACCGTGCCGTCGATCGTCGCCGAGCGGATCAGCCACCAGTCCCAGCGCCCCCGCAAGTGAACTGGTCGCGTCGCCCGACAACTTATCCACTGTCGGCCCCGAACTCATCTATGCGCGTACTGGTCACCGGAGCGACTGGATTCGTCGGTAGCTCACTCGTCCCTGCGCTCCGTGAGGCGGGCCACGATGTCGTCGCGATGACGCGAGACGCGAGTGCGTACGCTCCTCCCGACGGCGTCGACGTCGTCGAGGGTGATCTGCTCGAACCCGAGTCGCTGTCGCTGCCCGATGGGATCGACGCTGCCTACTACCTCGTTCACTCACTGGAGACCGGCACTTCCTTTGCGGACCGTGATCGGCGGGCCGCGGAAAACTTCGTCGAGGCCGCCGACGGAGCCGACATCGCCCGTACTATCTATCTCGGCGGACTCGGCGAGGCCGGCGACGAACTCTCGGAACATCTCAAGTCACGCCAGGAAGTCGAGGCTGTCCTCGACAGCGGTGATTTCGACCTCACGACGCTGCGAGCGGCGATCATCGTCGGTGACGGCAGTGCGAGCTTCCGGATGGTGCGCCAACTCGTCGACCGATTGCCGGTGATGATCGCACCCCGGTGGCTCCACACCGAGTGCCAACCCATCGCAATCGACGACGTGGTCGCGTACCTGGTTGGCGTGCTCGAACGGCCCGAAACGGCGGGCAACACCTACGAGATCGGTGGCCCCGAGATATTGACCTACCGGGACATGCTCGAAAAGACCGCGGAGATCCTCGGCAAGCGCCGGTACATCGTCCCGGTACCCGTTTTGACGCCGCGACTGTCCTCCTATTGGGTGGAGTTCGTCACTGACGTCCCGAAGGCGATCTCCCGGCCACTCATCCTGGGACTGAAAAACCCCGTCGTCGTCACCGATGCCAGCATCGAGGAGATTATCACTCTCGACAAAACCTCCTTCGAGGACGCCGTCCGGCGGGCGTTCGCCAGTGAGTCCGGCGAATGACGCCCCGGCAACCGGACGGCCGGGACGTGAGTGATCCCCGGAGCAACCAGCGGTGGGTGTACGAGAGCATCGTCGGATCGATCCCCGGTGTTTCACTCTCCAGGGGTGCTGCGCTGGTGCTCCAGCTCGTGATTTTCGAGGCCGGCGTGGTGGCGCTGGCGGCTGGGTACGGGCGCTGGGGCAGTCTGCCGGCCGGGACAGTGGCCGTGGTCGTCGCCTCGGCCGGGAGTGTCTTCATGCTGACTATCGGGCGGCGGACGCGCCGGCTCGACGTTCCCGAACAATACACGCACACACTGTTCGGTACCGGGATCGAGATCGTCCTCGGGTTGGTCGCCTTCTTCGCCCTCGTCACGTATCTGTTCGTGCTCGATCCCGGATCGGGCGGGGAGACGGTACTCACCGGCTTGCTCGGTGAGCCGCTCCCGGCACCAGCGGTGTTTTTCACGCTCGTGGTTCTCTGGGACGTGTGCTATCGCATCGGCACCGGCTGGTGGGCGAGCCTGATCGGGCTCTGGCGGAGTCTGTGGTTGTCCGAAGCGCTTGACCGGGAAACGGTCGACGAACTCCGACGGATCGACGCGATCACGATCGGCTTCGCCTGGATCCAACTCTCGCTGGTCCCGTTCGTTGTGGGCCATCCGATCCTTGTGGCTGCGGTCGTCGGCCACGTCGTTGCGATCACGCTCGTCTCCGGTGCCTCGATCCTTGTGTTGCACCGGCTGAAGTGACCGGGATCACTCAGTCGCCATCACGACTGTCTGTGTGTCTTCGAATTCCTCAGTGAGTGCTTCGGCCAGTGCAAAAACCGCCGAGCGATGTTGGTCTCTACCCTGGTGGATTGAGGCCTCGTCCGTGTCCAGCGACTCGTATTTCGAGAGATCGATCTGACGGTGGCCGTCCTGCTCACAGTACCGGCGTACCTCCGCGAGGAGGCCATGCAGGTGAACGAGCTCCTGTTTTCGCATAGAATATTTGAATTTCTTTCCAGTCGAGCATATCTGTTAAGCCTGGTAGGTCAAGGATTTCTTATCCCTGTATGGCTCGACAATGACATCCACCAGTGCCCGCTGAAACACCGCTCTGATTCGATGAACCGATGCTTATCTCGCGCTTTCGAGCAGCGCCACGACATCCTCGGCTGGCTGGAAGCCGTCGGCGACGCGCTCGACTGGTTCGCCGTTCCGGAACACGACCAACAGTGGGACGCTGCGCACGTCGAAGCGTTCGACCAGCGGCGGATCGTCGCGCGGGTTGATCGTCCCGACCACGGCGTCGCTCTCGTGGGCGACGATCCCCAGGATCGGCTCCATTGACGCACAGACCCCACAACCGTCGGTGTAGAATTCGACGAGAACGGTATCGTACGTTTCGATCAGGGCGTCGAGATCGGCACCGTCGTCGAGTGCGACCGGCCGCTCGGGCGGGTCTGTGGCGTCATACTGGCTGGTGGTGGTCATTGTCTACGTTCGGGTCTGGAGGTTCAAAGACCACTCGATATTGTCTGGTTAGGACAAGACAGCGAGGCGCCAGCGGATCCCCGCCAGCCGACGACCAACGGGTATTTGTCCGCCGGCCCACACCCACTCTGGCATGGACGCGGCCCTGGGACCGCCGGCGAAGATGACCGACCGGCGCGAGGATCTCACGCCGATGTTGCGCCAGTACGTCGAGTTGACCGAGCGCTACGACGACGCCCTGGTGCTGTTTCAGTCGGGTGACTTCTACAAGGCATTCTGCGAGGCCGCCGAGGTACTGGCCCGGATCTGTGAGGTGACGCTGACCGAACGCGAGGATTCGACCGGCACCTACGCGATGACGGGTGTGCCGATCGACAATGCCGAATCCTATATCGAGCAGTTACTGGACGCGGGCTACCGCGTGGCGATCGCCGACCAGGTCGAGGACCCCGACGAGGTCAGTGGCGTCGTCGAGCGCGCAGTCACGCGGATCATCACGCCAGGGACACTCACCGAGGACGAACTGCTCGGTGGTGCCGAGAACAATTACGTCGCCGCGCTGGCCGCTGACGATGGTCGATTTGGTGTGGCCGTCCTCGACGTTTCGACGGGGGACTTCTACGCGACCAGCACCGACGACCGGGAGACGGTCAGGGACGAACTCGGTCGATTCTCGCCCGCTGAGGGAATCCTCGGCCCCGACGTCCCGAACCTCTTCGATGGGGCGTGTACCGTCAGTCCCGTCGAGGGGACGTACTTCGCCACTGACCGGGCAGCCGAGCGCGTCGGCGAGTACTTCGGGACGCCTGATCGGCTCCTCGCGACCGATGCCGAGGTCCGGGCCTGTGGCGCGTTGCTGGCCTACGCCGAGTACGCCCGCGGGGGTGAAGCCGGTCGGCTGGACTACCTCAACCACCTCACACGATACGATCCGCGGGCGTACATGGTACTCGACGCGGTGGCGCTCGAAAGCCTAGAGATCTTCGAACGCCGGAGTGTCACCGGCGGCGCGGACCTGACGCTCGTGGACGTGATCGACGAGACGGCTTCTGCGCTCGGCCGTCGTCGGCTGACCGAATGGCTTCGCCGTCCGCTCATCGACCGCGACCGGATCGAGGCGAGACACGCGGCCGTGGGCGCGCTCGTCTCGGAGCTCCAAACCCGCGAACGGCTCCACGAGCTACTATCCGACGTCTACGACCTCGAGCGACTCATCTCACGCGTTTCCCGCTCGCGAGCCGACGCCCGTGACCTCCGCTCGTTGAAAGACACACTCGACGTGATCCCGGAGATCAAAGCGGCGTTGGACGGCATCGATGCCCCGCTGTTGACCGACCTTCGAGACCGTCTCGACGAGATGGACGACGTCCGCGGGTTGATCGACGACGCGATCGCGGCGGACCCACCGACCGAAATCACCGAGGGTGGGATCATCAGTGAGAGCTACGACGACCGACTCGACGAGTTGCGCGCGACCGAACGGGAGGGCAAGGAGTGGATCACCGACTTGGAGGAAAGCGAACGCGAGCGGACCGGCATCGACTCGTTGAAGGTCGGCCACAACGCCGTCCACGGCTACTACATCGAAGTGACCGACGCGAACCTCGATCGGGTCCCCGGGGATTACCAGCGCCGACAGACGCTGAAGAACGCCGAGCGCTACTACACGCCCGAACTCAAGGAGCACGAGGACGAGATTCTCCGGGCGGCGGGGCGGGCCGACGATCTGGAGTACGATCTGTTTGTCGCAGTGCGAGACGACGTCGCCGCCGAGTCCGAGCGCGTCCAGGCGGTCGCCGACGCCGTGGCGACTCTCGATGTCTTGGTCGGCTTTGCCACCGTCGCAGCCGAACGCGATTACTGCTGTCCCTCGGTCGACGGGGATGGCATTGCCATTGACGGAGGCCGCCATCCAGTCGTCGAGCGCACCGAGGACGCATTCGTCCCGAACGACACGGATCTCGATGATGACGCCTTCCTCGCGGTGATCACGGGGCCCAACATGAGTGGCAAGTCGACGTACATGCGCCAGGTCGCGCTGATCGCGATCCTCGCCCAGGCTGGGAGTTTCGTGCCCGCCGAATCGGCCGACCTGCGGATCGTCGACCGCGTGTTCACCCGCGTCGGCGCGAGTGACGACATCGCCGGCGGGCGCTCGACGTTCATGGTCGAGATGAGCGAACTCGCGACGATTCTGGCGCAAGCGACCGACGAATCACTGGTGCTGCTGGACGAAGTGGGCCGTGGCACCAGCACGACCGACGGCCTGGCGATCGCCCAGGCAGTGACGGAGTTCATCCACGACGAGGTCGGCGCGACGACGCTGTTCGCGACTCACCACCACGAATTGACTGACGTGGCAGCAGCACTGGATAGCGCACGGAATTTCCACTTCCGGACCGAACAGGCGGGCGAAGAGGTGTCGTTCCCCTACGACATCGCCACCGGGCCGGCAGCAGCCTCCTACGGTGTCGAGGTGGCCGGGGTGGCCGGCGTGCCGGACCCGGTCGTCGACCGCTCGCGAGAACTGCTCGGTGACAGTACCCCCGACGGCCGGGAACCGGGTCAAGAGCCCGATCGAACCGCGACGGAACGTGAAAGTGAAACGCTCGGGGAACCCGACCGAGACGATGTCGTCGCCGAACTCCGATCGCTTTCCGTCGCTGAGATGACGCCCATTCAGGCGCTGAACGCGTTGGCCGACTTACAGCGTCAGGCCGACCGGGAGTAGCGAGATGTCACATTCCGCTTCTCCGTCCGGGTGAAGCTTGTCCCCAAACATAATGTTCTATTGCCATAGTTAGTATGTACCGGAAACACTTACAGGTAAGTATGGCATCGTATACGCGCCGAACCGTCCTGGGGTTCAGTGCGGCTGCAGTGGCTGGACTTGCGGGTTGTGGCGATGACACCGCTTCGTCGACGGATACGACGACGGAACCGGGAGGGACTCCGACACCGACCCCGGAACCGACGCCGACTCCGGAACCGACACCGACAATGCCCTCGTCACTCGCAATCGAACACGTCCGGTTCTGTACGGAGCAGCCCACAGGCTACCGGCAGTACACCGAACAGCCCGCGGACACGTACGCACCAGGCGATGTCGTCTGGCTCTACCTCGAACCGTCCACTGTGGGAACGGAACCCGCTGGCGAGGGTGAACGTCGGTTCGCCTACGAACTGAACTGGACGATCTACACGCCGGACGGGGAAGCACTGGACACGATCACTCGGACGGTCGAACGAACCGTCGTCGAATCGGCGGACTTCTCCGAGGTGTTTCTGGTACTCAACTTCTCGCCGTCGATGGCGTTCGAGCCGGGTTCCCACCGCGTCGAGATCGACGTTCGGGACACGATCGCCGGCAACGAGGCTTCCGAGACGGCGACCTTCGACGTCGAACCCGCGCTGAAACAGGCCACCGAGTTCGAGGTTCCGGAGCTTGTGTTCACTGATGGGGAAGCCACAGGGTACGACGAGTACACGCCACAGCCCGACGCCGAGTACGGACCGACCGAGACCGTCTGGTACTACTACGAGATCCACGGGATGCACTACCGGGAGACCGAGGACACGATACGGACGAACGTCTCGATATTCGAGACCCTTACTGGTCCTGCGGGAAGCGTCTGGGCCGAAAACGAGATCCCGGTCAACAACGAATTCCCGGCGGACACAGACCCATCGATGCTGTATATCGCCGATCGGCTGTCTCCCGCTGAGCAATGGGATCCCGGCACCTACACGATCACGCTCGAAGTGACCGACGGCTACGTCGACGAGACGATCGAACGGACGGGGACGTTCACCGTCGTCGAGTGACGGGCAGCCGGTTTCGGGCTACTCCTCGTCCAATTCGGCGGCGACGATTTCGAGCTCCGCCTTCCGGAACGGTCGTTCCTGATCGCGGTCGTCGTCGAGCCCGTCGATTCGGTGGGCGATTTCTTCGCGCATCTCGGCTTTGGATGGGAGCTGTCCCGGAGCGACGTCCCCACCGACGGCCTCGCTGATCGCGGCGAGACTCTCCTTGGTGAACCCGACCGATCCCCGGCGCTCGAAGCGGTCGACTGCCAGTCGGATCTCGTTGCGGAGTTCGTCGACAGTTTTCGCCATATCCTCCGGGACGGGCGGCCATGTCCTGTAGATTGCGGTCGTGGAGCCGATGATCCCCTGGATTGTGAGTGTGCGCGTAGTCCGTGTGTCTGCGTCGTCTCGCCCCGCAAAACTAAGGTATTACGGTGCGTATTACCACTCATGAGCGAGGCCACGCGTGTTACGGAGAAGGGGCAGGCGACGATCCCGAAGGAACTCCGTGAGAAGTACGATCTCGAACCGGGCGACGAGGTCGTCTGGTTGGACACCGACGACGGCATCGTCGTCAAAAAGCGGACCCGCACAACCGGCCGCGGGCTGCTCGTCCCCGATGAGACTTCCGAGGAAAAACGCACGGAGATCTCCACGGAGCTACAGCAGCGTCTCCGCAATCGCCGCGACCGAAACTACGAGGACGCCTGAAATGGCGACCTACACCGCTGATGCCGTTTCGTTGCTGGTGTATCTCGTCGACGCGCTCCCGGCGCGAGCCGACCGTCTCTTTGCTGAGGCCGAAGCCGGTGAGACAGTCATCCACGCCCCAAGCACAGCCCTGGTAGAAGTTCTCTACGCCGTCGCCCACGATAAGAACGTTCGAGGCGTCAGGCTCACAGGAACGCCGGAGGAAACGAGAGAGGCACTGGTGGGGAGCGGCCCGATCTCGACCGCACCGATTGACGAACGAGCGTTGAGCGAGTACACCCGGATAGTAGACGAATTCAGTATCCACGATGGGCTGGTAGTTGCGAGCCATCGAGCGAGTGACACTGAAGCCATCATCACGACGGACGGAGCCATCCGTGAAGCTGGATGTGACACCGTCTGGAAGTGACGTCCTCCGCCGATCGGCTCGGTCTTGAGCCGCGGCCCACCGACAGCGTTTTTCCCACTCCAGCCCAGTCAATCGATGTGCATCTCCGTGGGCCAGTCCTCGAGGTAGGCGAGACGAAAACCGTCAGCACGGACTACGGCGAGCGGGACCTCGCCGAGGTCACGATCCGCCCCGAGGACGGCCGCGCGGAGCCAGTCACGGTCACGCTGTGGGGTAAGTGGACCGAGACGGCCGACGTCCTCGAAGCCGGGATGGACATCGCCGTCTTCGACGCAGAGGAGCGCGAGTATCGCGGCGAGACCACCTATCAGACCGGCGAGGACACGATGGTCGTTGTCGAACCCGACTTCATCGTCGACGTGACCGATGTCCGGTCGTGGGTGCAGTGTCCCCGGATGTACTACCTGAACAAGCTCTCGGGGACGCCGCTGGCCTACCCGGTCGTGAAAGGGACCATCGTCCACGAGGTCTTCGGCGATCTCCTTCGCGGTCGGGACGTCGAGGACGCCGTCGCCGAACGCGTCGACGAGGTCGGCCTCGAACTCGGCCTTCTGGGACGGGACGCCGAAACGGTCCGCCAGGACGCCCTGGATCACGCCAGCGCGATCGAAGGCTGGCTCCAGCAGGGCCACCTGACCGACGGCGGCCAGACCACCTTCGGTCCGACCGAGGGCGAGTGGCGCTCCGAACAGACGCTCATCAGCCAGCGCTACGGGCTGAAGGGACGGGCCGACGCCGTCCGGCGGGGGATGCCCGTCGAACTCAAGACGGGCAAGAACACGAACCGTGAACCACGATTTCAGGACAAGATCCAGGCCGCCGCCTACGCCCTCATCCTGGGCGAACACGGCGACGAACCGCCCAACACCGGGACGCTTCTCTATACCAAGAACGCTGCAGTCGATCGCAATGAGGAGGGCGGTGACCTCTCGCCGGCCAAGGAGTTCTCCATCGGGTCGGGCCTGCTCGAGTTCGTCCTCCGGACGAGAAACGAAATCGCCGCGATGGAGCACGGCATGGATGTCCCGACCGGCTACGAGGCCGATGCAAAGTGCGAGTACTGCTTCGAGCAGGACACCTGCATGGCCGTCTCGGGCCGGCTGGATCAGGAGTCAAAGGCCGGCCAGATCGGGAACCCGATCCCGGAAGACGAACGCGAGTACTTCGAGCGGAACTATCGTGCGATCGAGGCCGAGCGCCGGGCCGCTCACCGTGAGTACGCCAAGCTCTGGGACCAGGACAAAGAGGAACGGGCCGAGGACGACCGCGCGCTGATCGACCTCGAACCCACCGGCCAACGCGAACTCGACGACGGCAGCTGGGAACTGCGAGCCAAAGCGACGGGCGCGACCTCGAAGATCCGCGAAGGTGACGTCGTGCTGGCGAGTGACGGTGACCCGATCGAAGGTGAGGCGGAACTGGCCCGCGTCCAACGGCTAGCAGATGAAATCGTCGTCACCGCCGACGAACCGGTCGAGCTCCGCCGGCTCGACGTCTATCCCTCGGAACTCTCGACCGACCGGATGCTGACGGCGATCCACGACGCCCTGTTGCAACAGTCACCCGACGAGAAAGCAGTCCTGTTCGGCGGCCAAGCGCCCGCGTTCGAGGACGTCGCGGAGACGTTCATCGAGAACAACCCCGCCCAGGATCAGGCAGTCAGTCGGGCAGTTGGCGCGGAGGACTTCGCGCTGATCCACGGCCCGCCGGGGACCGGCAAGACCTACACGCTCGCGACGCTGGTCGACGCGCTGGTCGAGCGCGGCGAGCGCGTTCTCCTCTCTGCCTTCACGAACCGCGCGGTCGACAACGCCGTCGAGGCGTTGCTGGAGCAGGGCGTCGAGGGCGTCGTCCGGATGGGGACCGAGACCGGCGTTCGCGAGGATCTCGCCCACGTCCGACTCGATCCGGCGGGCGATCCCGACGAGCGGGCGGCCGAACTCACCGAGGCACCCGTCGTCGCGGCGACGACGGCGACCTGCGGCTCGCGGATCATGCGCGAGCAGGACTTCGACGTGGCTGTCATCGACGAGGCGGGACAGTTGACCGAACCCGGTGCGCTGGCGGCGGTCGCCCGCGCCGAGCGGTTCGTCCTCGTCGGCGACCACCAGCAACTCCCACCGGTCGTCCGCGCGGAAGACGACATCGCCGACCGGGAGTCGACCGCCGACCTTTCCCAATCGCTGTTCGAGCGCCTGATCGACGCCCATCCCGACGCCGGCGTGTTGCTCGATCGGCAATACCGGATGGCCCAGCGAATCCAGGCCTACTCCTCCTGGGAGTTCTACGACGGGCAGTTGCGGCCCGCCAGCGGCGAGATCGCCGGACAGACGCTCGCCGATCTCGATGGCGTCGATCCGGCCGCACTGCCCGACCATCTCGGAGGTCGGGTCACGTTTCTCGATCCGGACGGGCAGGCAGTGGGGAACACCAATCCCGACGAGGCTGCGGCCGTGGCGGAGACCGTCGACTCGTACCTCGATGCCGGCGTCGATCCGGGAGACGTGGGCGTGATTGCGCCGTATCGCGCGCAGGTCGCCGAGATCGGCCAGCGCGTCCCCGACGGGGTGACCGTCGACACCGTCGATCGCTTCCAGGGGTCCAGTAAGGAGGTCGTCCTCGTCTCCTTCGTCGCCACAGGGAGCCTGGAGGGACCGATCTTCGAGGACTATCGGCGGATCAACGTCGCGCTGACGCGGGCGAAGCGTGCACTCGTGCTGATCGGCGATGCCGAGGCACTCTCGACCGACGACCGGTATCGGCGGATGGTCGAGTGGGCGCGCTGAGAAAGACCGATACCGAAAAGGGTCATCCGACGTAATCGGTCGGCGTGTCACCTGCCACGGACGGACCGACGGTCGCCGGGAAGTGCGCACCTGAACCAGCGGCGCTCGCGGCCGCCGCCGATCGGGGGTTCGACGCCGTCGAACTCTATCTCGAACGCCAGCATCTCGACGCGCTCGAGGAGACGGTCCGAACTGTCGAGGACGCGGCCGTCTCGGCTGCTTCGGTTCACACGCCACACGTCACGCCGGACGAACACGAGTACTACGAACTGACAGACCGCCTCGCGGTCGAACTCGATGCCTACCTCGTGCTCCACTCGAAGTACGTCATGCACGTCTTCGCGCCGGACGTGGAGGCGATCGGCTTCGATGCGGCCCACGGCCACGAGAACAACACCGGCGCGAGCGTCATGCACCTAGAGGAGATGATCCTCGCCCGCGGGAACGATCTGGTGCTCGATACGGCCCACCTCTACACGGCAGAGCGCGAGTATCACGACGCTCTCGAGTCCCTGCTCTCGACGTATCCCGACCAGATCGGACTCATCCATCTCACGGACAGCACGCGCCGGGACGACGGGCTTCCGTTCGGTGACGGCGAGATCGACCTGGCGGCGACGGTGAGAGCAATCCGCGACTCGTCCTTCGACGGCCCGATCGTGCTGGAGGTCAGCCAGGACGCCCAGGCCGACGCGCTGGCGGTGTTCGAGGACTACTGGGCGGACTGATCGGCCTCGGGCCGTCGTGGGCAATCCATTTGTGGCCCGCGTCCGTCTCGACACCCGAACAGATGACATTCGAAGTCCCACGCGGAGACGGCTACGTCGAGGTCGATCTCCCCGACTGTGACGTGACGATCGCGGAACTCCCCGGCGGCGAACCGGTCGACGTTCGCGAGGCAGCCGAGGCGGCGGTGGCCGATCCACACGGCCCGCCACTCGCCGAGCGCGCGAACGCCGACGACGACGTCGCCATCGTCGTCACGGACGTCACGCGGGACGCCCCCGACGGGATTCTGGTCGACGTGCTCTTCGACGAACTCGAGGCCGCCGGCGTCGACCGCGAACAGGTCACCATCGTCCTCGGACTCGGCCTCCATCGCCCGATGGACGAGGCGGAGATCGAGGCCGAACTCGGCGAGTACGCCGACCTCGCGGAGAACCACGATCCCGACAACACTGTCACGCTTGGCGAGGTCAACCACATTCCGATCGAGATCTACACGCCGGTCGCGGAGGCTGATCTCGTGCTCACGACCGGTCAGAGCGAACCCCACCAGTACGCGGGTTTCTCCGGCGGTGCGAAGACAGTCATCATCGGCGCGGGCGGCGAGTCCTTCATCAAGTACACCCACGGCCCGGACATGCTGGGCCAGGAGTCGGTCAAGCTTGGCAAGATCGACGGCAACCCGTTCCGGGAGGCCGTCGAGGAAGCGGGCGAACTGGTCGGCCTGGACTTCTGTCTGAACGTCACGCCCGGCCCTGACGGGTTTCTGGATGCTTCCGCGGGTAACTCCGGCGCGGTGGTCCGGGACCTCGCCGAGACCGCCCGCGAGGCGCTGGCCTTCGAGGTCGACGGCAAGTACGACGCCGTCGTCTCGGGCGTCGGCGCGCCCAAGGACGCCCAGCTCTACCAGACGACCCGCGGGATCACCTACGTCGTGCTCTCCGATGGCGCACCGGTCAAGGAGGGCGGTCGCGTGGTCGTGCCCGCCGTGCTCGACGAGGGCTACGGTGCGGGTCGGGGCGAAGAGCGCTTCTACGAGTGGCTCTCGGGTGCCGAGGACGCCGAGTCGGCCTACCAGGCGATGCTACAGGGCTACGAACCCGGTGCCCAGCGCGGGTTCGTCACGGTGCGGTCGCTGCGTCACGCCGACGCCTACATCACCACCAGCGAGGACCCGGAACTCGTCGAGGAGTGTCTCATGCACGCCGAGGAAACTGTCGAGGACGCGATCGAACCCGGAAGTGATGTCCTCGTGGTGCCGAAAGCACCCAAGACACTGCTGGTCTGACGGTCTGGGGTCGACATTACCGCCAAGCGAACGTTTAACCGCGAATTTTGGCTAGCTCCGCGCGTGCCGTCGCCGTACCAGATCCTGGAAATCGACCGGGCTGCGAGCGAAGATGCCATCCACCGTGCGTACCGTCGTCGCGTCAAGGAAGCCCATCCGGACCAGGGTGGCTCGGCCGCCGAGTTTCAGGCTGTCCAATCCGCGTACGAAGCGTTGCTCTCACAGTGCCGCGAGGACGGGGACGAACAGGCCCGCTCGGATCAGTCAGTCGCACACGTCACTGTCGAGTATCTCGATTACGATGTCCTGGACGATCACGGATGGGATCTCGATGACGAGGATCTTTTCAGCAAGGCCGCCGGTGCGGATCTCGGTGGGGCTGAGCACGGGACGTTTTCAGTGACGTCCGAACGAACCCTGCTGGAATCCGCCGAAGCGACCGGTCACGAGTGGCCGTACTCCTGTCGCGGTGGGGCCTGTGCCAACTGTGCCGTGGCCGTACTTCGGGGGGAACTCTCCCAGCCGGTTAATCACATTCTGCCGGCCGACGCCATCGACCGCGGGATCCGCCTCTCGTGTGTCGGCGAACCGATCACCGACGAACTCACAGTCGTCTACAACGTCAAGCACCTGCCGTCGATCGCCGACCTCCGACTCCCGCCGCGGCCCGCCGACAGTCGCGGAATCGACTGACTCGACAGGGATCGGGCCGATAAAATCCGCATTTGACCCATCGGCACACCCTTTACAGTGGCCGTTTTATCGATCGATCATGGGGAAGTTACTGCCACGCCGTGGTGAGCGGGCCGACACCGCCGAGGAGCCGCGGGTGCTCGGCCTCAACGAGGGTGCTGCTGACGAGGCGTTTGCCGCCCTCTCCTCGGAGACGGCTCGTCGAGTCCTCTCACTGGTCTATGAGGAGCCCCGAACACCTGTCGAGATCCGCGAAGAGATCGGCACGTCGCTGCAGAACGTCCATTATCACATCGAGAAACTCGAGTCTGCGGATCTGATTGAGTCCGTCGGTACCGATTATTCAGTGAAGGGCAACGAGATGAACGTCTACGCGCCGACCAGCGAGGCGCTCGTCCTCGTCGCGGGTGAGAAAGCCGACGAATCGCTGCTAAAGAGAGCCGTCAGTCGACTGCTGGCTGGTGTTGGCGTCCTCGCCGCCGGGGCACTGGCGTTCGGATTCGCCGCCCAGCAGTTCCTGGCCGAGTCTGGGGTGGACGGAACTGATGGACAAAGCGGGACCGTCGGTGCGATGGACGCCGAAGCGACTGAATCAGCCGCTGAAGCCGCCGACCCGTCGACGCTGCTGACTGAGCCTGCTGTCGCCTTCTTCCTCGGCGGCGCGTTCGTCCTCGCTGTCGTCGGTGTCTGGTGGTACGCACGCAGGCGTTGACGGGTTTAGTGAGTCCTTCACTGTCGATAATCGCCATAGCGACGGATAGCAAGTAGTTTGTGACCTCGTCTGGAAGGCTACGGCGTATGGACGTACAGTCCATTTCCGACCTTTCGGACCGACGGCGACGAGCGCTCTTCGAGCGAGATTCCGGGATCGGCGAGATCCGCGAGGACGTCCAGGGGATCGTCGAGACGGTCCATCATGACGGCGACGAGGCCCTCCGGGAGTTCAGTCGCCGATTCGACGGTGTCGAGCTTTCGGACTTCGACGTCACCGAGGCGGCCGCCGCGGCGTACGAGTCGATCGACGACGAGATTCGGGAGGCCATCGAGACGGCCGCCGACAACATCCGCGCGTTTCACGAACGCCAGGTACCCGAGGACTGGGCGGTCGAACCGAGCGAGGGGCGGGAACTCGGTCGGAAGTACTACCCGCTCGATTCGGCAGGGGTCTACGCACCTGGCGGTACGGCCGCCTACCCCTCCAGCGTGTTGATGGGCGTCGTGCCCGCGAAGGTCGCCGGCGTCGAACACGTCGCCGTGGCGACCCCGCCCGCTGAGGAGATCAACCCGGTCACGATGGCGGCGATGCACGCGGCTGGCGCGGACGCCGTCTACCAGATCGGCGGCGCACAGGCGATCGCCGCGCTCGCCTACGGCACCGAGTCGATCGACCCCGTCGACGTGATCGTTGGCCCGGGCAACCGCTGGGTGACTGCCGCAAAGGCCGAGGTACGGGGCGATGTCCGCATCGACATGCTCGCCGGCCCCAGCGAGGTGCTGACGCTGACTGACGCGACGGCAGATCCCGAGATCGTCGCCGCCGAAGTGGTCGCACAGGCCGAACACGACCCGAACGCCGGCGTCGTCGCGGTGACGCCCGACGCTGCCCACGCCGAAGCGGTCGCCGATGAGATCGACCGCCAGGCACCCGAGCGCGAACGCGAGGGGATCGTCCGTGAGGCCCTTGCAAACGACGCCAGTGGCGTCTTCCTCGCCGGTTCGATGGATGCGGCCGTGGCGTTCAGCGAGGACTACGCGCCCGAGCACATCTTCGTCCACGCGGCGAACGAGCGCGATCTGCTCGACCGGATCACGAACTACGGGAGTGCGTTCGTCGGCGAGTTCACGCCGGTTGCCGCGGGTGACTACGCTAGCGGTACCAACCACGTGCTCCCGACAGGCGGCTCGGCAGCGATCGCCAGCGGACTCTCGGTTGACAACTTCGTCCGTCCGGCAACCTATCAGCAACTCTCCGAAGAAGGGCTCGAAACGCTCCGGGAGACGATCACGACACTGGCCGAGGCTGAAGGACTCGAAGCCCACGCCCACAGCGTCGAAACGCGCTTTGAGGACTGAGCCGGGGACCACGCCACTTACCGAACCGTAGAGTCGGCTTCGTCGACCGGTTGATCGTCCTCCCACTCGCGGAACCCGGACCCTGTTTTTTCGCCGAGTTCGCCGGCTTGGACTTTTGCCCGGAGAATCGCCGGGGGCTCGAAGCGCTCGCCGAGTTCAGCGGCGAGTCCGTCGAGTGTTTCCAGACGATTGTCCAGTCCGGCCCGGTCGGCGGCGGCCAGCGGTCCCTCGGCGTGCCCGAATCCCCCTTCGATGACAGCGTCGATCGCTGCGGGCGCGGCCACGTCAGCTTCGACGGCGCGCATCGCCTCGGCTTCGAGCGCGAGTTGGAGCCGACTCGATATTCGCCCCGGTGCGTCGTTGACGACGACGGGTGTCCACCCCAATCCGTCGAAAAACCCGGTCGTGGTGTCGACGGCTGCGTCATCGGTCTGGACAGCCCGGACCACCTCGATGACGGCACTAGCTTGCGTATCCGCCTGCGCCGGAGAACCGGGGACGACCATCGAGAGCCCGATCGCGCGCTCGGGGTTTTCCAGCGCGGCTGCCGCGGCGGTCGGGTCAGCGACGTCAGCCTGGATCGCGATGGTGGTCCCGTCGTCGAGGCGCTCTTCGACGCCGGCGAGGCGACGGCGGACCGTTTCGAGGTCGTCTGCCCGTGTTTCGATCACGATGTCCGCGTCGCCGACGGCGGTGTCGAGATCGGTTGTTCCATCGACGCGGTCGAGTCGGTCGGTCAATTCCGACTCGACCTGATTGTGGAGCGCGTCTTCGAGCGCGTCGACCGCATCCATCACTGCGCTGGCATCGGACCCATACAGCGTGACAGCCGGCGACTGGCCGGCGGCGTCCGAATCCCCAGTGTCTACCGTGCCTGTTTCGCCCGGTCCTGTATCGGACGACTCTTTGCCATCTCCAAAAAGACACGCGCGGGCGAATCGCTGACCCACCGCACCCGTTCCAAGGATCGCAACGTCCATGGGAAGTGGATCGACGGCGGGGCCGATAAGCGTTTGTCCCGGTCAGTCGTCGCCGGACCCGTATCCGGTCGCGTCGGCGACATCGAACGTTTCCAACGTCCCCAGGCCGTTCAGCGCGATCAGGCCGAAGCCGACCTTGGCCACCACGTCGATGTAGGTGATGACCAGCGACGCGGTTTCGTTGTCCATGAATCCGTAACCGGTCGGCGCGAGCAGCCAGATGATCGGATAGACGAGCCAGAGCACGATCACGAAGTTCCGGAGCTTCCGGTAGAGGCCCGCCGTCACGTCGTCGCGCTCCGCTGCGTCCTTGGCGGCCTCGATCACCAACAGGTAGACGACGCCGACGAACGCCAGGCTGCCGGCGATGAAGAACAGTTCCTTCAACGGCGTCGCGAAGACTGCGCCGAGAAAGCCCAGCACGATCGTCGCTGCCTGCAGCGCCGCGGCTTTCGCGATCAGCCGCCGCCCGGCCCCCGCGATGAGTGCGATGAAGACCACGTGCAGCGGCGTCGTCAGCAACCAGTCGACGTATCGCGGGACGAAGAGCTCCGCCCCGCTCGCCGTCGTGATCTCGCCGATGCCGAGGGCCATCAGTCCGTAGGCGACAGTCGCGATCAGCGTGACCACGACGACGTCGGCGTACTCGCGGTGCCGATCGCTCGAGAGAGTGACGAACCCGTAGGCGAGGCCGACGCTGCCAAGCGCCATTCCGAGCGTTCCGAGCGTAAACCAGAGTGTGATGTCGATGTCGATCATGCGTTATCCACCGTTGTTGCTTTTCCGCTGATTCCCGCATCCCCTGTCGATTGCTCGACCTCGAAGCGGTCAAGCAGCGACTGGAGTTCGTCGGCCCGATCGAGCAGGTCACCGGCCGAAGCCGTCACTTCCGCGATGGAGTCCGTCTGCTCGTCGGCTGCACTCGCGACCGTGTCTGCTTCCGTGACAGTCTGCTGGCTAATCGCCGTCAGGTCGTCGACCATCGCCATGACCTGCTGGGCCGTCTCCGCCTGGTCGCCCGTGGCGGCGTCGATCTCCTGGATCCCCTGGTCGGCCTCCTCGGCGCGCTCGACGATCGTCTCCAGGGAGTCGACCGTCTCGGTCACCGTTTCGACGCCGGCGGCCATCCGCTCGCTGGTCGCCTCCATCGTCTCGACGGTCTCGCCGGCCTGGGCCTGGATCTGTTCGATTCGCGCCTCGATGTCGCCGGCCGCTTCTTTGGTCTCTTCGGCGAGGTTCTTGACCTCGTCGGCGACGACAGCGAACCCTTCGCCGCCGTTCGAATGGGCGGCCTCGATCGAGGCGTTGATCGCGAGCATGTTCGTCTGCTCGACGATCTCGGTGATCACGTCGACGATCTCGCCGATTTCGTCCAAGTCGGCGTCCAGATCGTTGATCGCTTGTCTTGTCCGTTCGGTTTCTTCCTCGATCGCATTCATCTCCTCGATCGCATCCTCGGCCGCCTGGCGACCGGTCTCACCGACTTCGGCCGCCTGCTGGGAGGTCTCGGCGACCTCCTGGGCCGAGCTGGCGACCTCCTCGGCCGAGGCCGAAAGCGTCTCCATCTCCGCGGCGATGTCCTGGAGGCGCTCGCTCTGCTCGCTCGCACCGTCGAAGATTTCGTCGATGGACTGGCTGACCTGGCGGCTGGCTTCACCGACGCGATCGGCGTTCCGGCGGACGCTATCACTCGATCGGGAAACCTCGTCGGCGAACGCTTCGACATCGGCGACGGTCGTCTCCAGGGCCTCAAGTGCGGCGTTGAGTTCCTCGCCGACAGTTGCCATCGCGTCGTTTTCGCTGTCGGGGTCGACCCGCTGGGTCAGATCGCCGTCGGCGACCCGATCGAGCACTTCACCGTAGGCAGTCGCCTTCGCTTCCAGATGCGTTGAAAGATCTTCCATCTCAGCGCGCTCGCGCTCTGCATCTTCTCGTGCTGCTTCGGCTTCTTCCTGGGCTGTCTCGGCCTCGTCGATCTTGGCTCTGAGCGAGTCGCGCATCTCCCCGAAGGAACGATACAGCGTTCCGATCTCGTCCTCCCGCTGGGTCGTGAGATCGACCTCGAGATCGCCCGCACCCATCTCACTCGCGCGGCTTGCGAGTCGACGCAGGGAGAGGGCCGTGTTCGAGCCGATCGTGACGCCGATCAGTCCCAGGTTGATGATCGCGAGCAACACCAGACCCAGCAGATCGGAATTGATCTGCGCAGAGAGGGCGTAGGCCGCGTCGGCCGGCTGTTGGGTCAGCACTGTCCAGTCGTGGCTATCCATCGCTGTCACCCCCATCACAGTGTCCCCCTGGCGGAGAAACGACCCGTTGGTCGCGTTGGCCGAATCGATCGCCTCGCCGTCGTACGATTCGAGAATCTTACTCGCGTTGGGATGGGCGACGTATTGCCCGTTGCCGTCCACCACGACGGTCGATGTCTCCTCGCTCGTCGAGAGGCCCGCCGCCCGAGATTCGAGATCGATCATATAGACCAGCGCGCGATCCTCGGCACCCTCGATCGGCGAGAGGACAGCCACGATCGGATGGTCGACGATGGGTACTGAGAACGGCTGGGAAATGTAGACGTCGTTTGGGCTGTCGAAGGTCGGCGGATCAGTCGCAAATGCCGCGCCCTGATCGGCCGGATTGACGCCCTCCATGGCGTCGCTCGAACTGGCCAGGAACTGCATGTCGGCCGTATCGAGATAGTGGGCGGCGACGACATCGCCGGGCAGGTCGCCGTCCGCGATCATCCCATCGAGTTCTCGACCTATCTGATCGGCGTCACCCGAAGCGAAGACGGGGAGTTTCGTCGTCGTTCTGACGTCTCCCTCGACGGCTGATAGCCACGTTTCGAGTTGATCGGCCTGTGCATTCGACTGTGTCATCAGCTCCCGTTCGACGTCGTTGCGCAGTTCACCCGACGTCTGGGCACTGATGACCCCACCGAACGCGATCATGATGATCACTGCGAACGCGAGGGCCACCCCGAGCCGTGCGGTGTACCGTTCGCGCACGAACGAAGGGATTGCTCCGTTGCGTTTCTCTGGCATTGTGCAACGCGACGATTCGAATTACCGTAAATGGTGACTTCCTATTCTCAGGCCTGATAACTTGGGGCTGGCCAGGCTCCCTTCGACCGTGTTGAACATACCGAAACGCTGATATTCCTCCCCGATGAGATTCAGCTAACACACACTACGTGGTACCATATGGCGGACGCCGGCGATACGCGGAGTCCAATCGAGACAGTCCAGTCGGTCCTTGCTGAGCCAGCGGACAGCGCCGATCTCCTGCCGTATCTGGTCGGGTTACTTGACGAAGACGAGTCAGCGGTCCGACTCGCCGGCGCGTTCGCACTCTGCGTGATCGCCGTTGCCGACCCCGACTCAGTTACGTATGTCACCGATCGCCTGTCCGATCGCCTCGATACCGACAACGCGGAGGCGGAACTCGTCTTTGAGTACCTCGCCACGACGTTCCCGCGACGGGTCGATGCGGGACTGGGGGACGGCACCCGCCAGGAGCGTGACGGTCGGGAGAAGACCCAGGGGGACGCGGATGTGCCTCCGTCCAGGGACTCGCCGACGGACGAAGTCGGGCGGGTTCGGCCGCCGGGTGTTGGCTTCGATCCCCGAAACGTCGAGCCGAACCCGAGCGTCATCGATCCGGCGGATCCACAGCGTCACGACGATCCATCCCGCGAACAGACTGGGGGTGGATCGGACACCGGTGAGGCGGCGTCGGCCGATGTGGGGGGCCGATCGCCACAGCTGAGTACCGCGGATCGGCAGCGATGGAACGAACTGTTCGAACAACTGTCCGATATCGTCGCGTACAGTCGGTTCGACGAGTTGATGATGCTGTCGGGCCAGCAACGCGGTCGGTACGCCGATGTGGCACGCGTCCTGACGGTTGCCGACGGGAGCGAGCGTGCCCTTGGGATGCGGTTGTTCCACCGGCCGCCGTCGGACGCCCCGGAGTCGTTCCGTACCGAACTCGGGAACGCACTCGATCGTTGGCAAGGGATCGATGAGCACCCCCACATCGCCACCGTCTTCGACTGGAACCGCGCGCCACAGCCCTGGGCGGCGACTGAACTCTTCGAGGCGACGGTCGCCGATCGTGTCGAGCCGGTCGCTCCCGCCGCTGCGTTCGCGATCGCGATCGACATTGCCGACGCACTCGCATACGCTCATAACCACGGGGTGGTCCACGGCGGACTCGATCCACATACTGTTGGACTTCCTGGCGTTACAGACGGGCAAGCCGAGGAGACGGGAGCGACACTCCTCAACGTTGGCCTGCTCGAAGTGTATCGCTTTCACGTCACGCCGGCTTCGTGTCTCGATCCGCGATACGCGGCCCCCGAGTACTACGATCGGCAGTTCGGCCGGATCGATCACACGACCGACGTCTACCACCTCGGGGCACTCCTTTACCGACTCCTCACTGGTCGACCCCCGTTTCTCGGCGAGTTCGACGCAGTTCGTGACGACATCTTGAACGCAGCCCCACCGACGCCGTCGCTCCAGACCGACGTCCCGGAGGCCGTCGACAGCGTGGTCACCAAGGCGATGGCCAAACGCACGCTCCGGAGATACGAAACGATAAATGACTTGCGGCAGGATCTGGTGCGTGTGCACGACGAGTTAACCGGACGTGGCGGCGATCGTAAACGGAGTGACCTGTCGTGACCGATCGGGCGGGGTGGTACCGATGACCGATCGAATGGCTGGATCGGACGCCACGAGCTGTGTCGGGACCGGTGACTGGACATGATCGGCGGCGGTCTGTCGCTACAGGAGATCGCTGGGAACCCGAACCTGACGTTTATCTATTTCGTCGGGTTCGTACTGATCGGTGTGCTCGGCATCCGGTTCGGGGTGTATGCCCTCTGGAACCGGCGGGCGAGTCAACTACCGTCCCAGGCGTCGATCTGGACGCATCTCACTGGTGTGGGCGCGGCGGCCTCCCTCTATGGTCTGGTCGGTGTCCTCCAGATCATCACGCCGGAGATGCCGGCCATCCGGCGGCCGATCCTGCTCGCATTCGTCTTCCTGCTTGCGTTGACGATGCGGCTCATCGCCCGCCAGGGGACGCCGGCGAACGACGAGGCTGACGACGAAGTGACCGCTCGCCAGCCGGCAGTCGCGTTCTCGCTCGTCGTCGTTGCGGTATTGGTGGCCGAACTCGCGGGTGTCAAGGAGGGGATCGTCGTCGGGATTGCGGGGATCGGCGCGGTGGTTTTCGCCGGATACGGCTTCTGGCACGGCCGAACACAGCTATCCCGGTCGATGGTCCAGGGGACGATGCTCGATACGCTGTTGCGTCATCTTCTGCCGGTGCTGGCGTTCGGTGCCTTCGTCCCGGCAGTCGAACTCGTGACCCTCGTGGGGATCGACCGCGCGATCATCCTCCACGTCCAGATCGTCTTCGTGATCATGGCCGCAACGGCGCTGATGACTGCGAACATCAAGCTCCGGCAGAACCTCGCGCGGCTCTAATGGCCGGGACAGGCCGTCGGTTCCTCGGCGACGATCCCGTCGACGTCCATCTTTTCCAGTGACTCCGCGCGTTCGATGTCGTTGATCGGCCAGGCATAGACGGACAGGTCCGACCGATGGGCGCGTTCGATCAGCGCGAAGTCGATGAGTCGCCAGTGGGGAGCGATCCCCGCACATCCGATGCCGGCCGCGCGCTCGATCGCGGCTTCGGAGGCGTCCTCGACGATCAACACGACCGGCCAGTCGGTCGTCTCCGCGGCGGTCCCAACCACGTCCGTGTCGAACGACGAGAGCCAGACATCGACATCCGTCCCCGCGACGGCCGCCTGGATGTCCTCGATCAATCCTGACTCCTTGAGTTCTAAGTTCAATCCGACGGCCGGCGGCACAGCGTCAAGAACAGCAGACAACGTCGGCACACCTTCCCCGGAGCCGTCGACGTTCATGGCCGCGAGTTCCTCGACCGAATAGTCCGCTACTGCGCCCGTCTCGTCGGTGAGCCGATCGACGGTCTCGTCGTGAAAGACGACCAGTTCGCCCGACCCACATCGTCGGACGTCGACCTCGATCATGTCCGCCTGCGCGGCCGCTTGCCGGACGGCTGTCAGGGTGTTCTCGGGGTAGAGCCCGGCGAAGCCACGGTGAGCGATACAGCGCATACTGTCCGTTCCGCGCCCATCCTGAAAGGGCTTTTCGGGGTGGGTCCCGCGAGTGCGATCGATCGTCTCGGCGAGATGGCCCACAATAAATACCTATAATCCTGGCGCTTGAACCAACGCATGAACATATGAGTGGGGACGGGCCATCGACGAACACTGAGGAACCAGAACCCGGCGACGAGAACGGGTTGGTCGCAACGTACCGGCGATACGTCCGATCCGACGTCAGTCGCAGGGAGATCTACAGCGGCTTCGGGTTGTTCTTTGCCGGCGTGACGCTCGGTATTGCCGCGTTCGTCGTGTTTCTGTACAGTGGGACCTATCCCACCGGATCCGAGCCCTACTGGTACATTCGCGAGGTTGCGATCGTCGCCGGGTCACTGATGGTTCCCGCCGTCTCGTTGAGCGTCGTCATCCTGCTGCCGGTTGGACGTCGAACGCGCGCGGTCAGCGCGGTCGGAACGATCATCATCCTCCTGTCGGTCGTGTGGTTCACGCAGGTCTATCCCTGGCAGTGGAGCTCGGCCAACGACATGAGTGTGATCAGCCTCTACGCCGCGGGGGTCGCGTTACTCGTCGGGGCGACGGGGGCTGCGTTAGTTGCCCAGTACGTCGATCGGGTCACCGAACAGCCGGGCGAGGATGCCCAGGCCGGCGGCCAGGAGTCCTCGGCAGACGACGTCAGCGACGAGGACGTCCGTGCGGACATCGACGACGCGATGGCTGATTCCTCGTTGACGTGGGGCGGCGTCGAGACTGAACCGACCACGAAACGGCTCAAATTCGACATGCCAGATGCCGCGGAGGTGGGCAACGTCGACGAAACTGTCGATGCTGTCACGGAGACCAGATCCGCCAGTGGATCCGTCGACGATGCAGTCGACGGGTTGCGAAAGCTCCAGGGTGGAGAGGATGCGACGGCACGGGCGGAGAGTCCTGACGAGCAGGTCTCCGCGCTTGCAGCGATGCGCGAGCAACAACAGGCCGAGGCCGACGTCGAGACTGGGGTCGAGCGCCCGGGCCTGATTGCTCGCCTCCGAGAACGAGTGTTTGGCGGTGACGGCGAAGGGCGACTCGCGGCACTCCGGCGACGACTGTTCGATTGATTTTCGGGCTCCGCATATCGGTCGAATTCGACGCGGTACGACGAGACCGCCACGGACGCCCCTGTCGGGGGAGCTTGGATCAGGTCGGCAGGACCGGGTTCACTGTTTCGTCACGCGAAATGAAAGTATGATAAATTATTTCTAACCCCTGGTGCAATGTCCCCTCATGGCAAAGGGACTTGACGTGGGGACGATGAATCTCCTGTCCGCCAGACAGGAAGGGAACGAAACGGTCTTCGTGCAACAGCGTAACTCGTTCGTCGAGATCGACTACAGCGACATGGCCGATCAGATGCTGTCTCGCAGCGACGTGTTGCACATCCGAAAGGACGATAAGGTGTATATCGTCGGGGACGACGCGCTCAACTTCGCGAACATCTTCAACGAGGAGACGCGCCGGCCAATGCAGGCGGGGATTCTTTCGAGCGACGAGAAGTCGGCGATTCCGATGATCAAGCTCATCACCGAACAGGTGGTCGGTGATCCCCAGTATTCCGAGGAGCGGTTGTTCTTCTCGGTGCCGGCCGATCCGATCGACGACGATACGTCGACGTTGTATCACCAGAAGACCGTCGAGTCGCTGCTCAGCGACATGGGGTACGATCCCGAGCCGATCAACGAGGGGATGGCGGTCATCTACTCGGAACTGGCCGACAAGGAGTTCACCGGGCTGGGCATCAGCTTCGGGGCCGGCATGACCAACGTCTGCCTGTCGTACTACGCGGTGCCGGTCATGAAGTTCTCGATCGCCCGGGGTGGCGACTGGATCGACGAGAAGGCGGCCCAGGCGACCGGTACGCCCGTCGACAAGGTTACCTCCGTCAAGGAGGAGGACTTCGCGCTCGACTTCGAGACCGACGTGGGCGGGATCGAAGGTGCGTTGAGCATCTACTACGACAACCTGCTCGATTACGTCATCGAGAACATCATCAACGAGGTCGACGAGGAGGACATCGAGGAGGGGCTTGACGTCCCAGTCGTCGTCACCGGCGGGACCTCGACGCCGGACGGCTTCGAGGAACTGTTCGCCGAACGGCTCTCGGAAGCGGACCTGCCGTTCTCGATCCAGGGCGTCGATCGGGCCGATAACCCGCTGTACAGCGTTGCCCAGGGTGCCCTGGTGGCTGCCCGCTCGGAGGAAGAGCGCGACGGCACGAGGGCCGCAGTCGAGGCTGACGACGAAGTGGAAGACGAGCCAGAAGCGGAGGCGGAAGCCGAAACCGACGACTGAGGTCTCTTCACAGTTCGGTTTTTTGACCCGAGACGTAGCGATGCGTCCACGGACGAGACAGAGGCGGACGCGGACGCCGAAAGTGACGACTACGGTCTCGTCACGCTTCGTTTTCTGACTTGGTATGGAGCGACGCGGCTACGGTCACCGTCTCTTCGAAGTCGTCGATGTCGACTCGGGACTCCGTCTCGAAATCCGGATCGTCGACCGGGACTCGAACGCCTTCTTCCCGGACGACCAGACAGGTGTGCTCCGTCGAGAGATTCTCATTCTCGAACCGTTCCATCGCCCGATCCCAGCTTTCGGGGGCGGCCCCTTCATACCGGTGTGATGCTGGAACCCCACTGAACCCACAGGAATCACAGACCACAGCCGTCGCTTCGGTTCCTCCGACAGCGAAAGTCTCCAGGTTCCCCCCGCAACGTGGACACTCCATACGAACACTTAGGACTGTATGGTAATGAATGTGATGCGACCGTAGCAGGGACGGTATTATGGCTCAGGACTTCGTTGACTCCGAGTATGGCTGAGTTGTCCATTACCGAACGTCAACACGACCGACTGGAAGACGTGCGCCAGGAGGTCGAAGCCGCGTACGTCGAGTCCTACGGCGAGACCCGACCGCAGGATGCCATCGAGTACCTGCTCGATACCTACACGCCACCCGAGGAACGGGCGATCGTCGCCGCCTACGAGAAAGTCGCCACCGCCACGTACCCGACGCTGCAGCAGATCGCGAGCGACGTCGAGGACGTCCCGGGCAGCGGCATCGAGGCCGCGGAGATGCGCGGGCGCTTGCTGGCGGCACTAGGCCCGGAGGCACTTGCCGAACGACTCCGGGCGGCGGAGACGGAGACTGACGAGGACGAGAGATCGCCCGCCGACGAATCCGCGTCGGATGGGGAGCCAGATGTCGACAGTACGCCGACCAAGCAAGCGGGACCACCAGCCGAGAAGGGGTCGCCAGCCACGACCGAGGCATCAACGCAAGCGGGGACCGAGACGGACACCAGCGGGGCTGACAAGTCGACCGTCGACGGGGATGACGGGGACGGATCGCTGTCAGCAAGCCAGACCGGCTCGTCCGCCGAAAGCCACACCGAATCGGCGTCGGATGGCCAAGCTGAATCGGCATCGGACGATCAAACTGACGCTCCCTCGACGTCACCGCTCGCATCGGTCAACAAACTCCTGGATGACCACAGCGAGAAGTGGCGCAAGGGGGAAGGCGATGCCCCGTACGAGGTTGATCTGCCCGATGGGACGACGAAATCGGCCCGGACGAAGGACGACGTGCGCCAGTTACTGTTTCGGCACTACTAGGCGATGTCTTCGACCAGGTCGGCGACGTCGCTCGGCGTCTCGCCGACTTCGACACCCGCGGCCTCCAGGGCGTCGATTTTACTCTGGGCCGTTCCGGTGCCGCCGCCGGAGACGATCGCGCCGGCGTGGCCCATGCGCTTGCCCGGCGGCGCGGTCCGGCCCGCGATGAACCCGACGACCGGCGTGTCCATGTGTTCGGCGATGTATTTGGCAGCCGCTTCCTCGTCCTCGCCGCCGATCTCGCCGCACATCACGACGGCCTCCGTTTCCGGATCTGCTTCGAACAGTTCCAGCGCGTCGATGAAGCCCGTCCCGACGATCGGGTCGCCGCCGATGCCGACGGCGGTCGTCTGGCCGATCCCACGCTCGGTGAGGCTATCGACGATCTGGTAGGTCAGGGTGCCGGACCGCGAGACCAGACCGACCGACCCCTCGCTGAAGATGTTGCCCGGCAGGATGCCGAGTTTCGACTCGCCGGGGGTGATCACGCCGGGGCAGTTCGGTCCGACCAGGTGCGTGTCAGTGTCTTCGAGTTCGGCGTACACCTCGCTGACGTCCTGGGTCGGGATGCCTTCCGTGATCGCGACCACAACATCAAGTGGTGCATCGAGCGCTTCGAAGAGTGCGTCCGCAGCGAAGGCGGGCGGGACGAACACGACCGAGGCGTCGGCGTCCTCCTCGCGTGCTGCCCGATCGACGGTGTCGTAGACGGGGACGCCGTGGACTTCCTGGCCGCCTTTACCCGGGACCGCGCCGGCGACGACGTTCGTGCCGTACTCGATCATCTGCTCGGCGTGGAACTCGCCCTCCCCGCCGGTGATTCCCTGCACGATGACGCGGGTGTCCTCATCGACTAGGATGCTCATTGTGCCACCTCCTCGGCGTCGGCGACAGCACGCTGGACGGCTTCCTCGAGCGTTTCCTCGACGGTCACGAGATCGGTGTTGAGTATCTCCATGCCTTGCACGCTGTTGGTCCCCGCCAGTCGAACAGTGACTGGGTTGGGAATCGTGTCGAACTCTTCGAGGGCCTCGTTGATGCCGCGGGCGACCTCGTCGCCGCGGGTGATCCCGCCGAAGATGTTGAACACGACGCTGTCGACGTTGTCGTCGGCGAAGACGACCTCCAGAGCGTTGCGGACGCGGCCGGCTTTCGCTCCCCCGCCGATGTCGAGGAAGTTCGCCGGCGCGCCGCCGTAGTGATCGACGAGGTCCAGCGTCGTCATCACCAGGCCCGCGCCGTTGCCGATGATCCCGACGTTGCCCGAAAGCCGGACGTAATCGAAGCCGTACTCGTTGGCCATCGCTTCGAGATTGTCGTCGGTGGTTTCCCCTTCCAGTTGGGCGATCTCGGGCTGTCGGAAGAGCGCGTCGTCGTCGACGTTGAAGACGGCGTCGGCCGCGATCACCTCCCCCTCGTCGGTGATCATCACCGGATTGATCTCGGCGTCGCTGCCGTCTTTCTCGTCCCAGAGGTCGTACAGCGTCGAGAGGATCGAGGCGACGTCACCGGCGACCTCGCGGTCGACGCCCGCGTCGTAGACAGCCTTGCGGGCCTGGTAGGGATGGAGGCCGTAGCCCGGGTCGACGTGTTCGCGCGCGATGGCGTCGGGGTCCTCGGCGGCGACCTCCTCGATATTGACGCCACCTTTCGTCGAGACCATCGCGACCGGCTGGCCCTCCCCGCGGTCCATCGTCACGCCGACGTAGAGTTCGTTGACGAAGTCGACTGCCTGCTCGACGAGTACCCGGTCGACGGTGAAGCCTTTCAGATCCATGCCGAGGATGTCCTCGGCTGCCGCGCGGGCTTCCTCGGCGTCCTCGACGAGTTTGATCCCGCCGGCCTTGCCCCGGCCGCCGACGTGTACCTGCGCCTTGATCGCAACGGGGAATCCGATCTCCCCGGCGGCGTCGACCGCTTCCGCGACGGTCGTCGCGAGCGTCGCATCGGGGACCGGAATCCCGGCGTCGGCGAAGACGCGCTTGGCCTGATATTCGTGGAGTCGCATATCACGACCCGGGAGCGGCGGACGCTTAAATCCCGCTTTTTGCTACCGTTTCACATAGTCGCGGAGAGATCTGCCGGTACTGGCCGAAATGATGGGTTCCGGGTGGCATAGCAACCGCCGGCCGTCAGCTTTTGCGTCCACGGGGCAAAGGGGCCGTATGGGCCATCACACGTTCGACGCCGACCGGGCGGACGCGCTGGAAGACGACTCTCGGTACGCGTACCTCTCGGTCGACGAACTGCTGGGACTGTTCGACTTCGAAGAGACCGACTGCGTCGTCGACCTCGGCAGCGGGACCGGGTTTTATACCCGGTCGGTCGCCGCCCACGTCGATGCGGTGCTGGCGATCGACATTCAACCCGCCATGCACGCCGCCTTCGAGGCGTTCGGCCGCCCGGGCAACGTCCACCGGGTCACTGCCAGCATCGACGGGTTGCCGGTCGATACGGACGCCGTCTCGGCCGCGTACTCGACGATGACCTACCACGAATTCGTGAGCGAACGGGCACTTGATGAACTCGCCCGGGCGATCGAACCGGGTGGCCGGGTCGCGATCGCCGACTGGTCAGCCGACGGGACTGGCGATCGCGGCCCGCCGCTTGCCGAACGATACGACGCGGCGACGGTCGCCGAGCATCTCCGCGAACACGGCTTCGCGATCGACACCGCGGACGAGCGTCGGGAGACGCTGGTGGTGTCGGCACGGTACGTCCCGCCGTCGGCATGATCTGCAGGACAGCCCCCGCAGGCGCGTCCCGACAATCGTAAGGATGCCCCGTGGTGTAACCTATACAATGAGCGACACGGTCGACCCACCGGAACCGTCTGAGACCGGTGGCGAGGGGTCGATACAACTCGTCGGGACGGCACACGTCTCGGCGGAGAGTGCCGAGCGCGTCGAGCGGACGATCGAGGACGAACAACCCGACGTCGTCGCCGTCGAACTCGACGAGGGACGCTTTCGCCAACTCAAAGGCGAGTCGCCCGACGACATCGAGGCGAGCGACCTCTTGCAGGGCAATACGGTCTTTCAGTTCCTGGCGTACTGGATGCTTTCGTACGTCCAGGCGCGTCTCGGCGACCGTTTCGACGTGACGCCCGGCGCGGACATGATGGCCGGTGTCGAAACCGCCGAGGCCGAGGGAATCGACGTCGCCCTGGTTGACCGGGACATTCAGACGACGATCCAGCGGTTCTGGAAGCGCCTGACGGGCGTCGAGAAGGCGAAACTGTTTTTCGGCATGCTCGTCGGGATTGCCGGTCCGTGGACGGCGGCCTGGACGATCGGACTGATGGTCGGGATGTTCGCCGGCATACTCGGGTCTGCACTCGGGTTCTCCATTCTCGGGATACTCGGACTCACTGTGCCATACGCGTCAGTCCTTGATGTATTCCTCTTGGCTGGAGCCGTCGGAACGGTGATCGCCCTGCCGCTGGTGGCCGCGTTTTCGGGCTTCGACGAGGACGAGGACCCCGAGGAGTTCGACATCGAGCAGTTAACTGACACGGATGTCGTCTCCGCGATGATGGAGGAGTTTCGGCGGTTCTCGCCGGGCGGTGCCGAAGCATTGATCGACGAACGCGACGCCTACATCGCCCACCAGCTCGTCGGCCTGCGCGAGGAGGGCTATCACGTCGTCGCCGTGGTTGGGGCCGGCCACCGCGCCGGGATTCAGGGGTATCTCGATCGTCCCGCGGAACTTCCGCCGATGGACTCACTCACCGGCACGATCTCCGGTCGGCGGTTTTCGCTGTACAAGATCCTTGGGTATCTGTTCACGCTCGGCTTCGCCGCGTTCTTCGTCCTGCTGTTGCTTGGTGGGGCTGAACAGGGATGGTTGCTCAGACTGTTCGCAGCGTGGTTCCTCGTCAACGGCGTCATCGCGGCTGCACTGGCAAAGGTAGCCGGCGCACACTGGAGCAGTGCGGGCGTCGGCGGTGCGGTCGCCTGGCTGACGAGCGTCAACCCGCTGCTCGCCCCGGGCTGGTTCGCCGGCTACGTCGAGTTGCGCTATCTCGATGTCAACGTCTCGGACATCAGCCGTCTCAACGAGTTGCTCGACGATCAAGAGCTACCGATTCCCGAATTAGTCGCCCGGATGCGGGAAGTGCCGCTATTCAGACTCATCCTGATCGTCGCACTCACGAACATCGGGAGCTTCATCGCGAGCATGCTGTTTGCGAGCACGATCCTGCCACTCATGTCCAACGAGGTCGGCGGTGTCGCCGAGGTCGCCGAACTCCTGATAATGGGTGCGCAGAACGGGGCCGAAATGCTCTGGAACCTCCTCGGATGAGTGGACTGCGTTCGATTCGGTTTTCCCGGAAAGAGCTGTTCGATCTTCTCGCCGCGTGGCTCATCTTGAGCGTCGCCTTTACGCTGTTTTTGAACCCGGGACTGCTCGATAGGTGGTCCTACGCCCCCGACCCGTCGGTCGTGATCGCGGCCTTCGGCGAATCCCTCGTGACGAGCCTTCTGACGGTCGGCGTCGGGTTCATGCTTCACGAACTCGCCCACAAGGTGGTCGCGATTCGATACGGTCAGGTCGCGGCCTTCCAGGCCGATTACGGCATGTTGTTTCTCGCACTCGTCTCGGCGATGGCGGGCTTTCTCTTCGCCGCCCCGGGCGCGGTCGTCCACCGCGGCCGGCTCACGCTCCGGGAGTCCGGACTCATCGCGCTGGCTGGCCCGGTGACGAACCTGGCGTTGGCGAGTTGCTTTGCGCCGTTCGCCCTCCTTGCCGGTCCGGGACTCGCGTCAGTCGCCTCCTTCGGCGTCACCATCAATCTCCTGCTGGCCGGGTTCAACATGATCCCCTACGGCCCGCTCGATGGACGCACCGTTCTCAAGTGGAACCGTGGTGTTTACCTCGCTGTCGCGGTCCCGTCGATCGCGCTCGCGATCGTCGGGTTGTTCGGCCTGGGCTTCTGAACGATACGCTCTTTTTCCCCGGGCGAGATCCTCGATCATGTGCGAGTTTCGCCCGATTTCCCCGGCGGAGATGACGGCGTTTGACCGGGTTCGGCAGTACGCCTTCCATCCGGAGGATGGGCCGCTCCCACAGGAAGACAGCGATGACGTCGACCCGCCGCTGGGCACCCGATATGGGCTCTTCGATGGCGGGGATCTGGCGAGCATCTGCATCCACTACACCTTCGAGACGCGAGTACGGGGGTCCTGGATCGACCTGGGTGGACTCGGAGCCGTCGCGACGCCGCCGGAGCGTCGCCGTGCGGGCAACGTTCGGCGGCTGCTCCGGGAATCACTCCGGACGTTCGACGACGATATCCCGCTCGTCGCACTGTGGCCGTTTTCGACGGCGTTCTACCGGCAGTTCGGCTGGGCGAGCGCAAACGAGATCACGCGATACGAAATCACGCCGGAAACGCTGACCGATTTCTCAACGGAAGGTGGTCAATTCCGGCCTGTCGATCCGGACGACTGGCGGGATCTCCGGAAATGCCACCTGGCCTGTGGCCGCGGGGAGACGCTGTCGATGCGTCGCAGCGAGCAGTGGTGGCGACGCCGGATCTTCCACAAGTGGGGTGAGGATCGGCGTCATGCCTACGCCTATTACCGGGACGAGACGCCCGCTGGATACGTCATCTACGATATCGAACAGGACGGCGACCGCAAACTCGATGTCAACTATCTCGGCGCGCGCGATCACGAAGCCTTCCGGTCACTGCTTGGATTTCTCGGCGATCACGATTCACAGGTCGACCGCGTGACCCTCGACCGCCCAGATGATTCGGCGCTATTCGACGTTCTCGGAGATCCTCAGGCCGCCGACGCCGAACTCCGACCGGGGCCGATGGTTCGTCTCACCGACGTCACGACGGCACTCCAAGCGGTTCCGTATCCCGACGATGTCGAGGGGGATGTCACGCTTTCAGTTCGCGATCCCCTTCTCGAAGACAACGACCGAACGTATCGGCTGGTCGTCGAGGGTGGCGAGGGTCACTGTCGATCGACACCCGACGGTTCACCCGATGCAACCCTCGATGTCGGGTCCCTGTCGCGGCTCGTCGTCGGCGCGCGATCGGTCGAATCCCTCGCGACGGTCGGCAACCTCTCGGCGGAGTCGGACGCGCGCGGGACGCTCGCCGAGTTGTTCCCGCCTGAGCGGGTGTTTCTTCGGGAGTTCTTTTGAGAAGAGCGAGGTCTCCCTCCGGTCGACCGGAGAGACCTCGGAACGGCGAGCGGGGAGGCCTCGAACCAGGCGAGCGGAGCGGTGGGCTTTTGACCTCACCGGACGGCCACTCGGGTATGGCCGAACACGAGGCGGACGACGGCGACGAAGGGTCGTCGTCGGACGCGACTGACGAACCTGACGAGGGACTTACGTACGCGGACTCCGGCGTCGATATCGACGAGAGCGAAGCGGCGACCGACGCGCTGCTCGACGCGGCGGGCGAGTTCGCCGGCGACTTCGCCGGACTCGTCGACATCGGCGATCGATACCTCGCGCTGGCGACCGACGGCGTCGGGACGAAACTGCTCGTCGCCGAGGCCCTGGATGACTACTCGACGGTCGGCATCGACTGCATCGCGATGAACGTCAACGACCTGGTCGCGGCGGGCATCGAACCCGTCGCGTTCGTCGACTATCTCGCCATCGAAGCGCCCGACAGCACGACGACCGGCCAGCTCGGCGAGGGGCTTCAGATCGGGGCTGAACTCGCAGATATCGCGCTGATCGGCGGCGAAACCGCGGTCATGCCGGACGTCATCGATGGCCTCGACATCGCCGGCACCGCGGCCGGACTGGCTCCTAAAGACGGCCTCTTTTCCGGGGAGGCCGAGGCGGGTGACGCCATCGTCGGGTGGCCCTCCAGTGGCATCCATTCGAACGGTCTGACGCTCGCCCGGGAGGCTGTCACGCGCGATCACGAGTACGACGACCCGTTCCCGCCGGATCCCTCGAAGACGATCGGCGAGGAACTCCTCGCGCCGACGCGGATCTACACCGACCTGCTCGATCCGCTTCGCGAACACGGCGCGCATGCGGCAGCCCACGTCACGGGCGGTGGGTGGCGCAACCTCACCCGCATGGGCCCCTTCCACTACGAAATAGAGGAACCGTTCGACGCTCAACCGATCTTCGAGTTCGTCCAGACGATGGGTGCGGTCAGCGACGAGGAGATGCACCGCACGTTCAACATGGGGACGGGGTTCGTCGCAACCTTCGATCCCGCCGACGCGATGAACGTCGTCGAGGCGACCGAGGACGGACGGATCATCGGCCGCGTCGTCGACGGCGAGGAGGGCGTCTCGATCCGCGGGCTGGAACTGGCCTAAGCGCGGGCTGATAACGTCGACAGCGTGCTCAGTTCTCGATATTGACGACGAACACCGGCACGTCGGCGTTCTCGATGACTCGCTGGGTGACGCTTCCCAGGTTGGCAAGTCGGTCCCGACCGGTCCGACCGTGGGTCCCCATGACGATCAGGTCAGCCCCGATGTCTTCGGCGTATGAGAGGATACCACGGTGTGGGATCCCCTCCTGGAGTTCCGTTTCGACGGTGACGCCCGCATCCTCGACCTGTTCACGGAGGCGAGCCAGGGCCTTCTCGCCGTCGCTCTCGAGGGACTCCATGACTTCGTCCTGGGCATCGTCTTCCGCAGCGAGGTACATTCGGCGGTCGAGGACGTATAGCCCGTGGATCGTCGCGTCGTTGTCACCGGCGATCGAGATCGCGTGGTCGAGCGTCTTGGCCGTGCCGCTGCTGCCGTCCGTCGGTGCGAGGATGGTCTCGTACATGCTCCGTCCGAAAATTGAATCGCCAGGCAAATAGTTGTATGTGCCAGGGTGACACACGGTGCCGGGCAACCCCCGTTTCTGTGTTACCGTCCGGTGAAGTTCGGGTGGTTGCTGACGTGCCGGGGCAGATACCGGCTTTTCTGGGGGAGGCCGTCGACGTCGTCGAGGACCGCCTCGCGGAGGTCCGCGGGCGTCATGTCGATCTCGTCGTCGTCTGCGCGCACGTTGACGCCGATCGTCTCGCCCTCGATCTCTCGATCGCCGACGACGACGTAGTAGGGCACCCAGTCAGTCTCGGCTTTGGCGATACGCTTGCCGACGGACTCGTCGCGGTCGTCGATGTCCGCCCGTACGTCAGCGTCTTCGAGTTCGTCGACCAATCCTTCGCAGTAGTCCAAATGCGAATCAGGATTGACCGGAATGAACCGGACCTGGGTCGGCGAGAGCCACGTCGGCAACTGGGGGGTGTCCATCGAGGCAGTGTCCTCAAGCAGGGCAGCCAGCACACGTTCGATGCCGCCGGAAGGCGAGTAGTGGAGGATCGGGGGGTGGTGGCTGTCGGTGCCATCGGTGTACTCGATGTCGAAGCGCTCGGCGCTCTCGACGTCGATCTGAACCGTGGGGTTCTCGATCGGGCGGCCCAGACCGTCGATCGCGGCGAAGTCGATCTTGGCCGACCAGTAGTGGTGGCGTTCGGGGATGATCTCGATGAGCGAGGGCTTGCCGAGTTCCGCGACCACGTCTTCGACCCACGCCTCGTTGTCCTCGTAGAACTCACGAGTCATCCGGATTGCCGGTTCGTAGTTGAGGTCGAGGTCCTCGGAGGTCTGGAGCGCGAGTTCGGCCTGCTTGCGGAGTTCCTCGCGGGCTTGCTCCATGCTCTCCGTGGCGGTGTGCATGTCCGGCATCGTAAAGGCGCGCAGGCGCTTGAGGCCGGTCACCTCCCCCTTCTGCTCGCGGCGGAAGGAATAGGTCGACATCTCGTAGATCCGCAGTGGGAGATCGTTGACCGAAATGTGCATGTCCCGCATGATCGAGAACTGGCCGAAACAGGCCGCAAACCGCAGCATCATCCGGCGATCGCCCGATTCGAAGCGGTACTGGCGCTCGCCGAACTTCCCGGCGTGCTCGTCGATCGATCGCGCGCCGAGGTCGTACATGATCGGCGTCTCGACCGGCATCCCGCCGTAGTCGACGACGAGGTCGTTGACGTACTCCATGAGGGCGTCCCGGACGAGTTTGCCGCGGGGGTACCACCGGAGGTTTCCGACGTCGCTCAGATCGTCGTAGCCGACTAGTCCCTTCTCCTGCATGAGATCGACGTGGGGTGGCTGCTCGCCCTCGTTGCTGGTGATCCCCTCGACCTCGTCTTCGATGAAGGCGACGAGATCCTCGCCAACCGACTCTTTGGCATCGACGGCGTTCGTTACGTCTCCGTCGGGCGTCATGACCTTCCACTCGCTGGGTTCGCGGTCGGGCTCTCCTTCGGATTCGGCTTCGTCATCGTCTTCGTCTCGGTGAGCGGCGACGTGGCGGGACAGTTCCGAGAGCGGGTGGCCCTTACACGAGACCTCGAAGGCCTTGTACCAGCCGAATGGTGCCCGGAGAATCTCGTAGCCGGCCGACTCCATCTCCGCTTCGAGTCGTTGCATGACTTCTTTTGCGGCGTCAGGGCCGGCGAGATCCTCGCTGAGGTGAGCGTAGGGATAGAGGACGACATCGTTGGTGTTGAGCTGGCCGGCGACGTCTTCGAGCTCCGTCAGGGCGTTTTCGACGACGCCATCGAGGTCCGCCTCGTCGTCGCTCTCGACGGTGATGAATACCGTCACACAGTCCTCCATGCGGCCTTCCATCGGGACCCCTTCGGTCTCGGCGAGGCCGTCGGGACCCGCTTTATCGGTCGTCTCGAACTCCAGGTGGTCCGAGTGGACGAACAGTAGTTTCATAGCAAAACCGTTCCGGCGGCCGGTAAAAAGGGTGCCGAATGCGGTCACACGACTGGGAGCGGATGTGCATCCCAGCGCATCCGATCGAATACGCTCGTCGACGACAGCAATCAACGACACTTGACAACAAGTACCAAAATATAAGTAACGGGGCCGAGAACTCATTTTCCGGAGTGGTCCGAATGCAAAAGAACGTCGGTGGCATGGACCGTATCGTCCGGCTCGTGGTCGGGATCGTGTTGCTCGCTGTCGCACTTGCAGGGTTCGCCGAACAGTTCACCTACGAGATCGGACCGATCACCACGATGATCGGGTCAGCAGTTCTGGCTGTCGTTGGCCTGATTCTCGTGGTAACCGGTGCGCTCCAGCAATGTGTCCTCAACGACCTGCTGGGGATCGACACCTATCGGGCCTGATCGACCGGGGAACCAACACCCTGAACGATTTCTGTCGGCGGACAACGGCCTTGGCGAATCAGTTCTCCTCGTCTTTGAGTGTCTCCAACTCTTCTTCGACGGCCGCATCCTCGACGTCGCCGAGGTCGACGTCGGCTGTGTCAGCTTCCGTGTCTGCCTCGGCATCCTCGTCGCCGGACTCGTCTCCGACCTCGGATTTCAGCGTCTCTAGCTCGGCGTCGACTGCCCCCGAGGTCCGGACTTCTTCGAGCTCGCGGTCGAGTTGATCTTGATCGCCAATAGCGTCCTCGATCGCCCCCGTATCGCGAAGTTCGTCCATCGCGGCCGAGCGGGCTTCCATCTCTTCGGTCTGCTCCTGGGCTCGCTCGATCGCTCGCCCGACGTCCTCGAACTGATCACCAGCGCCCGTCATAGCTTCCGAGACGCGTGAGGAGGCTTCGGCCGCCTGATACCGAGCTTTCATCGTCTCCTTTTTCGTCCGGAACTGCTCGACCTGGCTCTGGAGTTCGTTTTTCTGCTCGATCAATCGATCCTGTTGGCCCTGGAGGTCGGCGATCTGGGTCTCCAGGTCCTCGATCTGGTTCATCTTCTGCTTTTTCTTCTCCAGCGCGCGGCGGGCGAGGTCGTCTCGCCCCTGCTCGACCGCCTCACGGGCCTGGTCGTTGTGTTTCTCGACGTTCTCCTCGAGGCGGCGCTTCTGGATTTCCAGGCGCTTTTTCTGGGTCGTCAGGTCGGCGATCCCCTGTTTGACGTCCTGGAGTTCGTCCCGGAGCTGTTCGTAGGAGTAATCCAGCGACTCCGAGGGGTTCTCCGCCCGGTTGAGCAGCGAATTGACCTTCGAGCGGATGACGTAGGAGGCGCGTGAGAGGATTCCCATATGTCTCCGTTGGTGGCTCCGGCCTTAATTTCTTTTATGGGGGTGGTGACCCACGAACACGGGCGAAAATTAAATTTGGTGTCCGCCGGCATTCCAAACGATGGGCCTCGCTGAACCGTTCGGCACGCAGGAACCAACTCATCAACTCGTCGTCCGCGAGCGTGATGCCATCGACGATGCTGACCCTGCAGGCGGTCTCGCCGTCGAGAATCGCGTCATCAACGTGTCCATGCGGCAAGCCACCGCCATCCACCTCTGTATCGACGACACGCTGAACGCGGATCGGCTCGCACATCTTCGAGAGACGCTCCCTGGGGTCGAGGACGACCGCGTTCTCGAAAACGCCACTCCCGAATACCGTGCCGAACTCCCTGCCGACGCAGATATCGTCACCACCGCACTTTCACTCCCGGAATCGGACACGGCTGTCTGGCTGGATCGGCTGTTCGGACTCGCGGAACTCGCCGTCGTGACCGACGATTCGTGGCTCTATCGATCCGTCCCACACGAGACGCATATCCGGGAGATCAACGCCGAGGCGGTCGAGGCGTATCTCCGGACACTTCACCGGGAACTCAGTGACATCCCGGGAACAGCGATCGTCCCCCATGGCCCACTCGCATCCTGGCATACGGACGGCTACCGCTACGAACTGACCTGGGACGCGCTTCGGGAACGCCGAAACGAGGATCAGTGGCGCTCGATCAGCCTCGAACGACTACGCCGGGTCAAGTCCGAACCCGAGCGATCGGAGATTGTCTTCCAGTGGGACCTTCCCACAGGCGGGTCCCGCGTGGTCCGTGGACTTCGGCGCGCGTTCGGTCGTGAAGCGGACATCTCACCGATGCGAGTTTCGATCGCGACAGCGGAGGTTGCAACGGTTCTGGACGCGCTTGAAGATCTCAACGGCCGCCTCGGTTACGAGTACGAGATCATCGAGTGAGATAAACGAGCGATTCCGAATCGGTCCCGAAACGGTTTAGGTTCGCGCCCGCCCACCGTCGGTATGCCGAACGAGCCTGCAACCGACTACGACCCGGAACTGGGTCGGAAGTTCATTTTCGTCACTGGCGGCGTGATGTCCGGACTGGGGAAGGGGATCACCGCCGCGAGCACCGGCCGCCTGCTCGCCAACGCCGGCTTCGACGTGACCGCGGTCAAGATCGACCCGTATCTCAACGTCGACGCCGGGACGATGAACCCCTACCAGCACGGCGAAGTGTACGTCCTCAAGGACGGCGGCGAGGTTGACCTCGATCTTGGGAACTACGAACGCTTCCTCGACATCGACATGACCTCCGATCACAACGTCACCACTGGAAAGGTCTACCGCGAGGTCATCGAGAAGGAACGCGCCGGCGATTACCTCGGCCGGACGGTCCAGATCATCCCGCACATCACCGACGACATCAAGCGCCGGATCCGCGAGGTCGCCGAAGGCAGCGACGTCTGCATCATCGAGGTCGGTGGCACTGTCGGCGACATCGAGGGGATGCCCTACCTCGAGGCGCTCCGGCAGTTCGCCCACGAGGAAGACGAGGACGACATTCTCTTTACGCACGTCACGCTCGTCCCCTACTCGAAGAACGGCGAACAGAAGACCAAGCCGACCCAACACAGCGTCAAGGAACTCCGATCGATCGGCCTCCAGCCGGACATCCTGGTTGGTCGGTGTGAGGACAGACTCGACCCCGACGTCAAGGAGAAGATCGCGCTGTTCTGTGACGTCCCGACCGAGGCCGTCTTCTCGAACCCCGACGTCGCGGACATTTATAAAGTGCCACTGGTCGTGCAGGACGAGGGCCTCGATCAGTACGTGATGGACGAACTCGGACTCGCGGACGAGGCGCTTCCCGCGAGCGAGCGCAGGAACGAATGGCGCGACCTCGTCACTCAGGACACGACCGGATCGATCAACGTCGCACTCGTCGGGAAGTACGGCCTGGAAGACGCCTACATCTCGATTCACGAGGCGTTGAAACACGCCGGCCTCGAAACGAACGTCGAGGTCGAGACGACCTGGATCCACTCCGAGGACCTCGCCGAGGGCCACGACGGCCAACTCGACGACGTCGACGCCGTCGTCGTCCCCGGCGGATTCGGTTCCCGGGGAACCGAGGGCAAGATCGAGGCGACCCGGTACGCACGCGAGAACGACGTGCCCTTCCTCGGACTCTGTCTCGGCTTCCAGATGGCCGTCGTCGAGTACGCCCGGAACGTGCTGGACCTCGATGGGGCACACTCGGCGGAGATGGAGCCCGAGACGCCCCATCCGGTCATTGACATCCTCCCTGAACAGGAGGGCGTCGAGGACATGGGCGGGACGATGCGACTGGGGGCACAGGACACCGAGATCGAACCCGGAACGCTGGCGCACGAACTTTACGACGACACGACGTGTCGGGAACGCCATCGGCACCGCTACGAGGTCAACCCAGAGTACATCGACGACATCGAGGCCGCCGGGATGACGTTCTCGGGCGTCTCGAACCGTCGGATGGAGATCCTGGAACTCGATCCGGACAGCCATCCGTACTTCATCGGCACGCAGTTCCATCCCGAGTTCCGGTCGCGACCCACGCGCGCCTCGCCACCGTTCGTCGGCCTCGTCGAGGCCGTGTTGAACAGTTCTGAATCGGACGAACCGAAGGAGGTCGAGCACTAATGGTCGACGTCGAGACGTTCATCCCGGAGGCGAAAGCCGAGATAGCCGAGGCGATCGGTGACGACAACGCCGTCATCGCCCTCTCGGGTGGCGTCGACTCCTCGACGGCTGCTGCGCTTGCCTACGACGCGATCGGCGATCAACTGACGCCCGTCTACGTCGACACCGGTTTGATGCGCAAGGGCGAGACCGAACAGATCCGCGAGACCTTCGAGTACATGGACAGTCTCCGGATCGTCGACGCCACGGACCGCTTTCTCGACGAACTCGAAGGCGTGACCGACCCTGAGGAGAAACGCCACGCGATCGGCGAGCAGTTCATCCGGGAGTTCGAGACGGTCGCCCGCGAGGTCGAGGCCGACTACCTCGTCCAGGGGACGATCTATCCCGACCGCATCGAGAGCGAGGGGACGATCAAATCCCATCACAACGTCGGCGGACTGCCCGACGTCGTCGACTTCGACGGGATCGTCGAACCTATGCGGGACCTCTACAAGGACGAGGTCCGGGAGGTCGCCCGGGAACTCGATCTCGAGGAGATCATCTCAGAACGGATGCCGTTCCCCGGCCCCGGCCTCGCGGTTCGGATCATCGGCGAAGTCACCGCGGAGAAACTCGAAGTTGCTCGGGAGGCCAACCACGTCGTCGAGGAGGAACTCGAAGAATACGAGCCCTGGCAGGCCCTGGCGGCGGTCATCGGCAAGGCCACCGGCGTGAAGGGGGACAACCGCGTTCACGGGTGGGTCGTCGCCGTCCGATCCGTGGAATCCCGGGACGGGATGACCGCCCGCGCCCAGGAGATCGACTGGGAGACGCTCCAGCGCATCCAGAGTCGCATCACCGGCGAGAACGACACCGTCTCGCGGGTCGTTTACGACGTAACTCACAAACCGCCCGCGACCATCGAATACGAGTGATGCGGGTAATTGTTGCTGGAGCCGACGAAGGCGGGATCGGCGAGGCGATCAGCGCCGAAGGTCACGAGGTCACGGCCGTCGATGTCGCCGATGGTGAGTCACTGGAAGCCGCCGGTATCGAGGAGATGGACGCGTACGTGCTGACCGAGATGGCACAGGCCACCTCGATCGCCGTCGCCAAGGACCACAACCCCGAGATACGGGTTGTGGTGTACGCCGAGGGGTCGCTGCCTGACTTCGCCACCCGACAGGCGGATCTCGTCGTGGATCCGTCGTTGCTCGACGCTGACGCCGTCGCCGCGGAGTTCGATGCGGGTGCCAACTAATCGGCCGAACTCACACCGGCTCTGTGTGTCACTCGTCTCGACAGCCCGGTCGTGAAAGTCGTCCCATTCATAATCTTTTTTCATGATGAACTTGTACGCCCATACAGATGCGCCACTCAGAAACGAGACAGTTGTTCGAACAGACGTTTGAGTTCCCGGCCGACCACGACACGGTTGTCGAGCAGTTAGGTGACGTGGAGTTGACGTCGCCGGTCGGCGACGTTGTCACGATTCGGAGTATCTTAGATCGAACGAACGAAACAGCCTACCACTCGGCAGATGGGCTCTATACGACGCTTTTGGGCGGTCTCGAAGACGGATTCATCGGCCGGAAGTACTACGACGACCGCGGCGGGACGGCCATGGATTCGGACACGTTCGGCGGCGAGGCGGAATCGTTTTGACCAAGCGTCCGTCGTCAGCGACACGCTTGATGTGTCCCGCAGGGCCGGCGCGCGGTGACTGACCGCGCGCCTACGGGTCAGTGGCTTGGGCGACGAGTGAGTCGAGCGTGTCCGCGAGGATGGTTTCGACGGCAAAGCGCGCCGCGTCCGCGTCGCCGGGGAGACAGAACACGGGCGTCTCGTCGCTGACACCCGCTGTGGGTCGCATTCCGACGACGTTCGGTCCAGCGCGGTCGAAGTACTGCACTCGAAATAGTTCGCCAAACCCCGGCATCGACGTATCGAGTAGGGGCTCGATCGCTTCGACTGTGACATCCGATGGACCGATGCCGGCGCTGCCGACGGTCACGACTGCCGAGACTGCTCGCCTGCCGAGGGTCCGATCGACGGTCCCCTGGACGGCGTCGTAGGTACTGTCAGCTGTCTCGTGGGCGACGACGGTCCAACCGGCACGCTCGATCGAGCCCGCGACCGCGTCACTCGCCGAGTCGCTGCTTTCGGAGTCGCCATTTTCGCCGATGGCGACGATCGCCACGCCGAGTTCGACTTCGGTCTCGTCCGTCTCTTGGATGTCCCTCGCGTCAGCAGTGTCCGCTGCCTGCTCGTCGGCTGTCGATGACTCGTCCGGTTCGTCGTCGGTCAGCGAGCCACGAGTGGTGTCACGTGACTGGAAATCGACCATGGTGGGGACGGGTCGCCCTGCCTCAAAAACCCGGTGGAGGCCCACGCCGGCACGGCTCGGATCTTTCCGTCCTCGATTCGATGCCCCAACCCCGAGGTTTTTGTCCAGCCCACCCCGACTCGCTGGGCATGGGTAACCCCTCGAGCCGATCGGAGAGCGAGACAACGTCCGCACGCGAGGGCTGGCTCATCGTCGTCGCACTGGCGATCGCGCTGGTCGTGATTCCGTGGTCGTTGATCGTTTTGCCGTCGGCGCAGGGGGTCGTCGAAGCCCTCGGGTTCACTCTCAGGGATGCGTATCTGGTCGTACCACTCGTGCCGGCGATCGGGCTGGGACTGGTCGGGGTCTGGACGGCGCTTCGATCCCGGCGCTCATGATGACGCCGATCGGTCGCCAATCCTTTTGTTCGCCCCGATGATGGTCCGAGTGTAATGGCGGTTATCTATCTGGCACTGGTCCTGTTTGCCGGGATACTCGGCACCGGCGTTGCGATGTACGCGCTCTTGCATCGGGATACTCCCGGTGTTGGGCCACTCGGCCTGCTGTTGCTCGCTGCCGCGATGTGGTCGTTCACCGAAGGGCTCAGCCTGGCGGCCAACGGCTTGGGTAGCACAGTGTTTTGGGCCAAGTTTCGGCTGTCGATCTCGACGATCATCCCTCTGGCCTGGCTGCTGCTGACGGTCGAGTATACCGGCAACGACCGGCATATCACATGCAACCATCTGATCGCGCTCTTGGTCGAACCGATCGTCTTTATTGCGATGGTCTGGACGAACGGCGTCCACAAATTGGTCTGGCAGTCGCGGGATCTCGTCTTCACTGTTGGTGGCTCTGGGGTGGTCGCGAACAGGGGCATCGCCTTTTGGGGCCACGTGAGTTACTCGTATCTGCTGGTTGCCCTCGGTGCCTTCCTGCTCGTCAGGCTATCGATGCGGACCGATCAGCTCTTTCGGTCCCAAAGTACGTCACTGCTCGCCGCGATCACCGTCCCACTTATCGCCAACGCGGCGTTCCTGTTTCAGTTCACGCCACCGGGGATCGATCCGACGGGCGTCGCCTTTGTTGCAACCGGGACGATCATCACGGGCGCGATCCTGCGCCGACAGTTGCTCGCTGTCACGGCCGGCACGCGCGAGCACGGCCGGGACGAAATCCTGGCCGAACTCGAGGACCTAGTCTTCATCGTCGATACACGGGGCGTCGTCGTCGATTGTAATCAGTCGGCACTCCAGGCGCTTGAGACGACGGCTGATGACGTGATCGGACAGCAACTTGCGACAGTCGCCCCGTCACTCACGGAGCCCCTTCCGGACGACGCCACCGAGTACCATCGCGTCGAGGCGGTCAATCTTGACGGCTCCGTCCGAAAGTTCGACGTCCAACAGTCGCTTATCGAGCGGCCGTTTGGCGATTCGGAGACGAGAATTCTCAGCCTCCGGGACGTGACCGACCGGACGCGCCGAGAACAGCAACTCGACGTGCTCAATCGACTGTTGCGTCACAACCTGCGCAACGAAATGAACGTGATCCGTGGTCACGCCGAGTTACTTGCCGAAGCCGCCGACGATCCGGCCGTTGATCGCCATCTCGACCGGATCTTCGACACCATCGATACTGTCACCGAACGCAGCGACAAGGTCGGGACGCTCACGCGTGCTTTCGACGCCGCTGGCCCTCAATCCGTTGACCTTACGCTCACACTCCGTGATGCGATCGGCACGGTACGGGAAGCACATCCCCCGGCAACGATTCAGTTCGACCCCGACGAGGCGAGCGGCTTACGGGTCAACAGCGGCGCGTCTATCGGCCTCGCCTTCGAGGAATTGCTGTCCAACGCGATCGAGCACAACGACGGTGATCCCACGGTTACAGTCGGTGTCGACTCCGACGCGACCGGCGTAACGGTGCGGATCGCCGACGACGGCCCCGGCATCGGTGAGCAGGAGCGAACGGTGATCGAGCGGGGACGCGAGACACCGCTCGCACACAGCAGCGGCATCGGACTCTGGCTGGTCGCCTGGATCGTCCGGACTGTCGGCGGGACGATCCGCTTCGAGACGACTGACGACGGGACGACTGTCGTCGTCCGGTTACCACGGGACGGGGATTCCGACCGCGCCGCCACGGAGCGTTAGGCTTTGGCTTCGTAACCGGCGTCTTCGACCGCTTCGATGAGTGTATCCGGGTCGGCGTCGCCGTCGACGGTGGCCTGTTCGGACTCGTGATCGGCCGTCGCGCTCGCCACGCCGTCGACGGCCTCGAGCGCTTCTTGGACGGTCTGTTCACAGTGTTCACAGCTCATGCCGGTGACGGTCAAGGTCTGTGGCATACACCGACGTATGTGCTGGTGGTTTTTCGGGGTTGCGACTATCATTCCACGCCTGGTTCGCCGGCGCACGTTTGGAAAAGAAAATCAGATACCGGTCAGGGCTGTAATTCGAACCTGGATCCGGATACTGACGATGCGCTTAGTCGAGATCCCGGCGCATTGCGATCTCGAACCACGGACACAACCGGAGTTGGCGGTACCAGCGCGGGTTCTCGTAGAGGCGGTCGTATGGGACCCACATCAGGCCGGCGACTTCCGCGGGATCGGGGTCGAGTGATCGGTCCGTCAGCGTCGCCTGCAACACCGAGCAGACCTCGTATTCGAGGCCCTCGTCCATGTAGTAGCGCTTGTACTCGAACCGGTCGGTCACCTCCAGACTGTCGTACTGGTCGGGCGTGACGCCGAGCTCTTCCTCTAACCGCTGGCGGGTCGCCTCGACCTGTGTCTGCCCCTGGACGGGATGGGAGGCGACGGTCCCGTCCCAGTAGGTGTCCCAGAGTCGTTTCTCGGGTGAGCGTTGGGCGAGTAAGATGTTGCCCTCGGTGTCGAACAGCAACGCCGTGAACGCCCGGTGGCGAATCCCCTCGCCGGTATGGGCGTCGAGTCGGTTGACGAGACCCTCCGGATTGTCCTCACCGTCGACCGCGATGACGTCCTCGCCCGCGTTCTCGTGTGCCACCGTCGAATCAGCGTCCGTACTCATTAGCTACCACGTAGGAAGGCTGGTTCAAACAGTCTTCGCTTCCGCCCCTAGGAACTCATTCCAGAACGCATTCCTGCGTCGACGGATCCTCGACATCTCCGACAGCCGCTCACTACCCCACTCGCTCCTCAAGGATCAACCGCGTCTTCGTCCCCATGACTTCCTCCCGCTCCCGGGCCCGCGTGATCAGGTCGTTCACCTCTCCGGTGTCGGCACAGTCGACGATCAACACGACGTCTTCCTCGCCGCTGACCTCCCAGACGAAGTCGACCTCGGCCCACTCGACGAAGTCGTCCGCCAAGGCGTTGTGGTCGACGTCGACGTCGACGGCGATCTCGATCATCGCCTTGACATTACCCGTCCGAGTCGCGATCGTGAACCGTTCGATGACACCCTCCTCGGTCAGGCGTTCGACGCGGTTGCGGACCGTCCCCTCGGAGGTACCCACCTCGTCGGCGATCTCCGTGTAGGGCGTGCGGGCGTCCCGCCGGAGGATGCTCAGGATCTTGCGGTCGAGGTCGTCCATCGAGATGTGTGGCTACCGCGGGTCGGTACTTGAGAATTACGAATTTCGTAACTCTGCTTCGAAAGCAACGCTTATCTGCCGACCTTTCATACGGATCTCGTAATGACAGACGCCTATGTGGCCCTGGAAGGTGAGCGCGTCGTTCAAGCGCGTGCTCGCGCACCGGGAACGACCCGCGGCGAACTCGTCTTTACGACTGCCTACACCGGCTACGAGGAGAGCCTGACGGATCCCTCCTACGAGGAGCAGATCCTCACCTTCTCGTACCCGCTGATCGGTAACTACGGCGTCCGGGAGGAACGCTTCGAGTCCGATCACGTCCACCCGAAGGGCGTCGTCGCGCGTGAGTTGACCGACGACGTCGCCGAGTGGCTCCAGGCAGAAGGGCGGCCCGCCGTCGATCATATCGACACGCGCGAACTCGTCACGGAGATCCGGGACGAGGGCGCGATGAAATGTGGCATCGCGGCCGGCGAGGACGTCACCGAAGAGGACGCACTGGCCGAACTCCGCCAGTGCAAGCACATGAGCGATCACGCGGACATCGGGAGCCAGGTCAGTGTGAGCGAGCCGACGGTGTACAACGCCGACGGCGACGGCCCCGACGTCGCGCTGATCGACTGTGGTGCGAAGGGTTCGATCCAGGAATCACTGGTCGAACGCGGCGCGGTCGTCCACGTCCTGCCCTACGATACGACGCCTGCCGAGGTCGAAGAGCTCGATCCCGACCTCCTGTTTATCTCGAACGGGCCGGGCGACCCCGAGAACTTCGAAGCGGCGGCCGATCTCGTCGACGAGTACGTCGGTGAAACGCCGCTGGCTGGTATCTGTCTCGGCCAGCAGGTCGTCGCCAACGCGCTGGGTGGCGAGACCGAGAAGATGGAGTTCGGCCACCGCGGCGTCAACCAGCCCGTCCGGGACCTCCGGACCGACCAGGTCGTGATGACGACCCAGAACCACGGCTATACGGTCGCCGAACCCGGCGACACGCTCGAAGTGACCCAGATCAACGTCAACGACGACACGCCGGAGGGCTTAGAGAACGACGACCTGGGGATCATCACGCGCCAGTACCACCCCGAAGCGAACCCGGGACCCAACGACTCGCTGTCCTTTTTCGACGACGTGCTCGACCTGGTCGAGGGGTAGGACTCGCCGATCAGGAATCCTCGACCGGCTTTCCGCGATAGGTCACGGTGCGATCGCTGTCCGACTCTCCGGAACTCCCGGTCAACTGGTCGCGGTTTACAGGCCGCCCGCGGTACATGACCCGGCTCGCGTCGTCGCCGTCGGTCGGCTCCGGGTCCTCGGGCTGTCGCTCCTCGATGAACTCGGTCGTCGCATCCAGCAGCGCTTCCGTCGTTTTTCGGTGAATCCAGCAGTGATACTGCTGACGAGGCGTCCGGAGGGCGATCCGATTGGCACGCAGGCCTGTGCTGTAGGCGGCTTTGGCAACTGACTCGTGGGGGATCTCGATCACTTCGTCGTCGGATTCTCCCCCGACCAGACATAGCGTTCGCCGCCCAGTTACCAGGATAACTGTCCGGCGCTCGCCCGTCGGTGACGTCGTGTTTCGCTTCGATCCGAGTCCGATCCCTCGCTTCTTGTTCGTCAGAACGTACGCCGGGGCTTCCGTGTCTTGGAGGTATGTCACCGGCGGTGCGGCGAGCGGTGTCGTCGTCGAGAACTGCCCTTCCCGGCCAGCCAGTACTTCCGCAGTCACTGAGTCGTCCGGCGCCATCTTCGCGAGCGTTTCGGCTTTCTCGACGATCCGCTGGTCGATCATTCCGGCTCCCACCTGACCCGTCTCCCGGTCAGCCGTTGCATGACAGATCGATCCGGCGTCACTGATATTAGCGTTACGAACGTGTCGGTATTATCCGCTCAGGAGATTTATTATGGGGTTTTTCACCGGAAACAGAAACGCAATCGTCGTCATCACTCCGGGATTTCTTGAAATATCTGCAGTTTTACCTCCGCGGTCCGGCTTCGATCACCGCCGCGCCGTCGCTGTCTGCATCGCGTCACTGTTGTACGCACTGCCGGCGGTTCCATCCTCAGCCAGGACGATGACGCCCGCGGTGCCCACGGCACGTTCCTCGAACGATTCGATCGCTTCCCGGGCTGCGGTTTGCGGGGAGCCCCCTGATTCAAGGCGTTCGACTGCGGCCCGCGCAAGCGCCTCGCGGGCGATGTCCTCGCCGGCCCCGGTCGCGCTCGCGCCGCCCGCCGAAGACGTATAGAAACCCGCGCCGATCTGTGGCACGTCACCGACACGGCCGGCGAGTGCGCCCCACCGCCCGCCAGTCGACGTCCCGGCGGCGATTCGTTCGCCGTCGGTTGCGACCGCGCCGACGGTGTCGTGGCCCCCGAAGTGGTCGGCGAGCCACGCGAGGTGGTCGCTGACTGACTCCCCTGGTGAGGCGTCCTGCCAGCGATTTCGTGTCCGTTCCGTCCAGAGGTTGCTGTCCGTCTCGATCCCGTGGGCGAAAGCGAAGTCCCTGGCCGGCTCCCCGGCCAGGAGGACGTGGGGCGTCTCTTCGAGGACGGCGCGGGCAACGTCGACGGCGTGTTCGACGCCCGTCATCGCACAGGCCGCGCCGACCTCGCCGTCGTCGGTCATCAGTCCCGCGTCGGTCCGAATGTCCCCGTCGCTCTGGACTGCGCTCCCGACGCCGGCGTTGAACGCGGGGTCGGATTCGAGGACGTTGATGGTCGCGACGACAGCGTCGAGCGGGGTCGCCGCGTCGAGTCCGCGTGCGGCGGCATTGTCGAGAACGGCCTGGCGTGAGGACGGGTCGTCCGGCGGTGAACCGGCCCCGCCGTGAGCGATTACATCCACGGGCGTCACTCCGACTCGGGGGGTGCGAGTTCGACCTGTGTGAGATCGCGATCCAGCATGCAGTACTCGTGTGGTGGATCGCCGATCACGCTGTCGATCCGGTAGGTCGTCTCGAAGTCGGCCCCCGCCGGCTCACAGAGGCCGTGGCTCGGACACTCCTCGTGGGGACAGGGGCCGTCGAGTTCAACCTTACTGCCGGCGTAGGCACTTTGCTTCGGGACGTTCGCCTGGATCGGTGCCGGTTCAACCTCGACGGCGGTGACGCCGTCGTCGTGGACGGCACATTCGAGGGTGTTGGCCCCCTCGCGGATTGACGTGACCCGGTACCGTCGGCCGATGTCGAGATTGAGACACTGCTCACGGTAGGGACAGCCGTCGCAGGCGGGTGATTCTCCCTGATACACAAATTCCGTGTCGGGTTCGGCGAGACGGGTTCCGAGAAGCGTGATCTGAGCCATTACGGCGACTTACGCCGGCACGCCGATTAAGTCCCTCGGCCCGTAAGTTCGTCGAGACGATCGAGGTACGCCGATCGGGGCACCTGATACCACGAGCGATAGTCCAGATCGCCGGCGTCGAACGCCTTCGCGAGCTCGCGTGCACCGGAGAGCGCCCCCTCGCGATCGTCGTAGACTTCTCTGGCTCCCTCCACCTCGGGTTCGAGATAGAGCGTCACGTACCACGGATCGTCAGCGTCGGGATCCGGGCGACCGGGACGGCGGTCTCGTGATCCTTTTGTCACGTACAGCGTCGGCAGACACGGGGCAGGAAACGCCTCGGTGTCGAAAATGTCGGGTCGGTACACGACGACGAGTCTGGTCGGCTCCTCGCTCCAGACCTCCCACCCGGTCGGTAGCTCTGCAATGGTCACAGATTCCGTTCGGTCCCTCGATGCAAGAACGTCTCGTTTGGAGTCGTCTCCCCGAGTGTACCGCGGCATGGTCCAAGACACTGTCCCCGGTCTCCGTCCCCCCGCCACCGATCCCCCGATGATATTGTCGTCGGTTGTGGCCCGCTCAGTTTTCCATCGAAGCCGATGCGACTTTCCGGCCCATCTCAGCGCAGTATCGATGTGTCCGGTCTGCTGGGGTTCTCGTGTGGGTCACGTCTCCCGTGCCAGGACAACGTTTAAGTACTTGAAAAACTTCTAGCATAAAACGTCGGTGGTTTCCTGCTATCGCCGCTCTGCCGGGATGCGTCTCTCTCGGGCCGGCCTTGGTATGTACACACATCACAATATATGCACCCGCATCAATACCCGGCCCCGGACAGGTCGCTGGCGTGTCCCGGAAACAGGCGAGGTGGGATGAACCGATCGTGATAGCATGAATGGCACCAGAAACACCCTCGAAACGCTCAACGAACACTACCGGGATTCGATCCCGGCCGACCTGCGGGAAACCCGTTCGTTCCAGTGGTATCTGGACGAACTCCAGGCATCACCGAAGATCGCCCGCAACGCCCACCAGCGGGTCGCGGACATGTTCGACCACTACGGGACGACCTACGACGAGGACGAGGGCGTCGTCGAGTATGCACTCGCCGCGACAGACCCGCTCGACGAGGGTGAAAACACCTTCTACGGACGGGTGATCCACGAAGCGATCCACGAGTTCGTCAACAAGGTCAAGAGTGGCTCGCGGGGACTCGGCCCCGAGAAACGGATCAAACTCCTGTTGGGTCCCGTCGGGTCCGGCAAATCCGACTTCGACCGACAGGTTCGGCGGTACTTCGAGGATTACACCATGCGGGACGCCGGCCGGATGTACACCTTCCGGTGGACGAACCTCCGGGACGTCATCCCCGACCAGGACCCTGACGACGATACCGTGCGATCGCCGATGAATCAGGACCCACTGGTCCTGTTGCCCCAGGAACAGCGCGACCGGGTTCTCGAGGATCTCAACGAAGCCCTGGAGGCACCGTATACGATCCGTAACGAGCAGTCTCCCGATCCCGCCAGTGAGTTCTACATGGATCGCCTGCTCACCCACTACGACGATGACCTCCAGGCTGTCCTTGAAAACCACGTCGAGATCATCCGGCTGGTGGCCGACGAGAACATGCGTCAGGCGATCGAGACGTTCGAGCCCAAGGACAAGAAAAACCAGGACGAGACGGAACTCACCGGTGACGTCAACTACAGCAAGATCGCCGTCTACGGTGAAAGTGATCCGCGCGCGTTCGATTATTCGGGGGCCTTCTGTAACGCCAATCGCGGGATCTTCTCCGGAGAGGAGCTCCTCAAGCTTCAACGGGAGTTCCTCTATGACTTCCTCCATGCGACCCAGGAGCAGACGATCAAACCGCGCAACAACCCGCGGATCGACATCGATCAGGTGATCGTCGGTCGGACGAACATGCCCGAGTACCGCGAGAAGAAGGGCGACGAGAAGATGGAGGCGTTCAACGACCGGACCAAGCGCATCGACTTCCCGTACGTGCTCTCCTACGGGGACGAGGCGATGATCTACCGGAAGATGCTCCGGAACGCCGACCTGCCGGACATCCACGTCGAACCTCACACCCTGGAGATGGCCGGCCTGTTCGGCGTGCTCACCCGCATCGAGGAACCCGACGAGTCGTCCGTCACGATCCTCCAGAAGGCAAAGGCCTACAACGGCGAGAGCGAGGGGGCCGAGGACGTCGACCTCAAGAAACTCCGGGAGGAGGCCGCCGAATCGGCCGATATCGGCGAGGGCATGGACGGCGTCTCGCCGCGGTTCATCGGCGACGAGATCGCCGAGGCGATCATGGACTCGATGCACCGCGATCGGGACTTCCTCTCGCCGTTGACGGCGTTCAACCACTTCGAGGCCAACCTCGAACACCACGGGTCGATCCCCGCCGAGCGCTTCGATCGGTACTACCGCTACCTCGAACTCACCCGCGAGGAGTACCGCGACCGGGCGATCGACGACGTGCGCCACGCGCTCGCCTACGATGTCGAGGAAATCCAGCGTCAGGGCGAGAAGTACATGGACCACGTCATGGCCTACATCGACGACGACACCGTCGAGGACGAACTCACCGGCCGGGAGGCCGAACCCGACGAGCAGTTCCTCCGCAGTGTCGAGGAGCATCTCGACATCCCCGAGGATCGCAAGGACGACTTCCGCCAGGAAGTGTCCAACTGGGTCTCCCGTCGTGCCCGTGAAGGAGACACCTTCAGCCCGCAGGACAACGAACGGCTTCGTCGGGCCCTCGAACGAAAGCTCTGGGAAGACAAGAAACACAACATCAACTTCTCCGCGCTGGTCGCCAGTTCGGAGATGGACGACGACGACCGCAACGCCTGGATCGAGGCCCTGATCGAACAGGGCTACTCCCGGGACGGTGCCGTCGAGGTCCTGGAGTTCGCGGGCGCGGAGGTCGCCAAGACCGAACTGGAAGAATGAGTCCCGAACGCACCGATCGACGGGGAAGCGACCGGGCCGGCGGAGACGCCGACAGCTACGTCGCCGCCGCCGACCGCCAGCTGGCCGAGACCTACGAGCCCCCGATGAGTCTCGCGGCCTACGTCGAGACGATCCTCGAAGAGCCACACCTGGCCGCGGGCGCGAGCACGTATCTCCTCGACGCGATCGAGGCCGCCGGGACCCGGACCGTCGTCGAGGAGGGCGAGGAGCGCGAGCGCTACTGCTTCTTCGACGATCCCTACAACGACGGCGAGCACGCCATCCTCGGCAACACGGACGTCCTCAACGGGCTGGTCGAGGACCTCCGGACGATCGCCGCCCGCCGCGGGAAGGCCGAGAAGATAATCTGGCTGGCCGGCCCGACCGCGACCGGCAAGTCCGAACTCAAACGGTGTCTGATCAACGGCCTACGAGCGTACTCCTGGACGGAAGAAGGACGGCGATACACCGTCGAGTGGAACGCCTCGGGTGCGGGGAGTGCCGGCGGCGGGCTCACCTACGGCGACGTCCCTGACAGCGACGATGAGGACTGGCTGGAGAGTCCGGTCCAGACTCATCCCCTCTCGGTCTTTCCGCGGGAGGTCCGTGCCGACGTTGTCGCCGATCTCAACGACCGACTCGGCGACCATCCCGACGTGACCATCGAGACCGACCTCGACCCGTTCTCGCGGGAGGCCTACGAGTACCTCGAAGAGCAATACCGCCGGGACGGCGTCGAGGGGCTGTTCTCGGCCGTGACCGACCCCCACCACCTCCGGGTGAAGAACTACGTCGTCGACGTCGGCCAGGGGATCGGCGTCCTCCACGCCGAGGACGAGGGCACGCCCAAGGAACGGCTGGTCGGCTCCTGGATGGGCGGGATGCTCCGGGAGTTGAACTCCCGGGGCCGGAAGAACCCTCAAGCCTTTTCCTACGACGGCGTCCTCAGCCAGGGCAACGGCGTCCTGACGGTCGTCGAGGATGCCGCTCAGCACGCCGACCTCCTGCGGAAGCTGCTGAACGTCCCCGACGAGCGCTCGGTGAAACTCGATCGGGGCATCGAGATGGACGTCGACACCCAGCTGTTGATCATCTCCAATCCCGATCTGGAAGCCCAGCTCGATCAACACGAACAGCGCGGTGACGCCGATCCGCTGAAAGCACTCAAACGCCGCCTGGACAAACACCGCTTCGCCTACCTCACGACGCTCTCGCTGGAGGCCGAACTCCTCCATCGGGAGCTGACCGGCGAGACGGCCGTCTGGACGGCTGATTCCTACGCGGAACTTGCAGAACGTATCCGCGAACCCGTCCACGTCGAGGTCCGGGAAGCCGAGGGCACGACCGACATCGAACTCGCCCCCCACGCGATCGAGGCCGCAGCGCTGTACGACGTCGTCTCGCGGCTCTCGACGTCGGACCTGCCCGACGCCCTGGACCTGGTCGACAAGGCCCTGCTGTTCGATCAGGGCTACCTGGAGGAGGGTGACGAGCGCATCGACGCCGCGGAGTTCGCCTTCGAGGAGAACACCGAGGACGGCGAGCGCGGCATCCCCGTCACCTACACCCGCGACGTGATCGCCGACCTGCTGTACGCCGACCGCGACCGTCACCACCCCGACCTGGACGTCGGATCGGTGATCATGCCCCGGGACGTGCTGGAGGCGATGGCCGAGGGCCTGTCGGGTGCGCCCGTCTTCGGCGAGAGCGAGGTGGAAACCTTCGAAGAGCGAGTGAATCAGGTCCGGACGTACGTCAGTTCTCGCCAGGAGGAGGACGTGCTGGCGGCGATACTCAAGGAAAAGCGCGTCGAGCGCGAGACCGTCGCCGAGTACGTCGAAGCCGTCTACGCGTGGGCGACCGACGGCCGCGTCGAGAACGACCGCGGCGAGGAGGTCCCACCGGACCCGCTGACGATGCGGGTCTTCGAGGTCGAGCACCTCGGGCGCTTCGACGAGAGTCACTACGACGGCGACGAACCCGGCGAGGCCGTCCGTGCATTCAGGAACGACAAGATCGTGACGGCGATCAACCGCCACGCCTGGGAGTCCCGCGACGAGGGCTTCGCCGTCGAGGCGTTCGACCCCGAGTCGATCCCGGTCATCGAGTCGATCCTCGGCAGTCACGACTGGGACGCCGTCCGGCGCACCTTCGAGGACTTCGACCCCCACCAGTGGGCCGATCCGCCGGCGGGCACCGAGACCGAGCGCGTCAAGGAGCGGACGATCGACGTGCTGGTCGGAGATTACGGCTACAGCCCCGCCTCGGCGGAGTTGACCAGCCGGTACGTCTTGGCGGAGGTGGCCCACCGATGGGACTGAGGGAGGACCTCGAGCGCTACCGCGAGGTGGGCGAGCAGCGCCGCCAGGACCTCGCTGAGTTCATCCAGTACGGCGACCTCGGGGAGAGCCGCGCCGACGCGGTGCGGATCCCCATCAAGATCGTCGACCTTCCGGAGTTCGTCTACGACCGCCGCGATCGGGGCGGCGTCGGCCAGGGCCAGGGGGAACAGCCGGACGTCGGCGATCCCGTCGGCCAGCCCGAACCCGGTGACGGCGACGAGGAGTGGGATCCGGGCGAGGAGGGTGGCGAACACGATTACTACGAGATGGATCCAGAGGAGTTCGCCCAGGAACTCGACGAGGAACTCGGCCTCGACCTCGAACCGAAGGGCAAGACCGTCGTCGAGGAGACCGAGGGCGAGTTCACCGACGTCGCCCGGACGGGCCCCTCGAGCACCCTCGATTTCGAGACGCTGTTCAAGCGCGGGATCACCCGCAAGCTGGCGATGGACTTCGACGGCGAGTACGTTCGCGAGGCACTGAAAGTCGAGGGCTGGGGGCCCGAGACGGTCTTCAAGTGGGCCCGGGCCGACGGCATCCCCGTCTCGCTGGGCTGGATCGAGGGCGAGTACGACGACCTGCCGGCGGGCGAACGCGGCAAGTGGGATTCGATCGAGGCGATGGAGGCGGCCGTCGAGCGCGAAGGGGCGGTCGAGCGGGTCCGCCGGGAGGGCATCGACGACGTGCCCTTCCGCCGGCAGGACGAGCGCTACCGCTACCCCGAGACGATCGAACGCAAGGAGCGCAACGTCGTCGTGGTCAACATCCGGGACGTCTCGGGGAGCATGCGCGAGCAGAAGCGCGAACTCGTCGAGCGGACGTTCACGCCACTGGATTGGTACCTCCAGGGCAAGTACGACAACGCCGAGTTCGTCTACGTCGCCCACGACGCCGACGCCTGGGAGGTACAGCGTGAGGAGTTCTTCGGCATTCGGTCGGGCGGCGGAACGCGGATCTCAAGCGCCTACGAACTGACCCAGGAGATCCTCGAGGCCAAGTACCCCTTCAGCGAGTGGAACCGCTACGTGCTGGCGGCCGGCGACAGCGAGAACTCCAGCAACGACACCGAGGAACGCGTCATCCCCCTGATGGCGGAGATCGACGCCAACCTCCACGCCTACGTCGAGACCCAGCCGGGCGGCGAAGCGATCAACGCGACCCACGCCGAGGAGGTCAACCGCAACTTCGCCGGCAGCGACGACGTGGCGGTCGCGTTCGTCAACGAGCCGGGCGACGTCACCGACGCCATCTACGAGATTCTCAGCACGGAGGAATCATGAGCACCATCGACAACCGCACCGACGCGAAAGAGACCGCACGGCGACTCCGGGAACCGGTCGAGGAGGCCCGAAAGCTGGCTCGCAGCCTCGGACTCGATCCCTACCCCGTCAACTACTGGATCGTCGATCACGACGAGATGAACCGCCTGATCGCCTACGGCGGCTTCCAGGAGCGCTATCCCCACTGGCGGTGGGGCATGGCTTACGACCGCCAGCGAAAGCAGGGGCAGTTCCTCGGCGGAAAGGCCTTCGAGATCGTCAACAACGACAACCCGGCCCACGCGTTCCTCCAGGAGTCCAACGCCCTGGCCGACCAGAAGGCCGTCATCACCCACGTCGAGGCCCACGCCGACTTCTTCGCGAACAACGAGTGGTTCGGGCTGTTCACCGACGGGGTCGACGACCGGGCCGCCGCCGACCGCCGCGGACCGGACGCCACGGCGATGCTCGCCCGTCACGCCGACCGCATCCGGGAGTTCATGGAGGACCCCGAGATCGACCGGGAGGCCGTCGAGCGCTGGATCGACCACGTACTGTGTCTCGAGGACACGATCGACCAGCACGCCGCCTACGCCCCCGTCAAACAGACAGAGGAGGACGGAGAGATCGACGGCCCCGATCCCGAGGCGGCTATCGAGGAACTCGATCTCTCGGCGGAGGTCACGGGCCAGGTGTTCGACGAGGCGTTCTTCGCCGACAGCTCCGACGAGGACGCGGGCTTCCCGCCCGAACCCGTCGAGGATCTCATCGGGTTCCTGGCTGTCCACGGCAAACAGTACGACGAGGAGACCGACAGAGCCCTCGAGATGACCGACTGGCAGCGGGAGATCCTCGAACTACTGCGCCGGGAGGCCTATTATTTTGCCCCGCAGAAAATGACAAAAGTAATGAATGAAGGGTGGGCGGCCTACTGGGAGTCGATGATGATGGGCGAGGAGGCCTTCGCCGGCACTGACGAGTTCCTGACCTACGCCGATCACCAGGCTCGCGTGCTGGGATCCGGCGGGCTGAACCCCTACAAGCTGGGCAAGGAGCTCTGGGAGTACGTCGAGAACCGGACCAACCGCCGGGAAGTCCTCGAACGCCTGCTCCGGGTCGAGGGGATCACCTGGCGCAATCTCGAAAGCGAGGTCGACTTCGCGGCCGTCCGTGAGCGACTCGAACCGCCGGCCTGGGTACAGAACGTTTCCGGGTGGCTGGAATCCATCGCTCCGGACGATTCACGGGTCGACGCCGACGCACTCGCAAAGGCCCGTGACGGCGGGATCGACGTCGATCGCTACCCCTGGAAGGTCCTGACCTACGAGGGACTGGCACAGCGACACTACTCGCTGTTGAAGCCACAGTCTCGGGGCTTTCTCGAGCGGGCGAGCAACTCGGAGCTCGAGTCGATCGCGCGGTACCTCTTTGACGACCAGCGCTACGATAGCATCGAGGCGGCCCTGGCAGATGTCGCGTACACCCGCGGCTGGGATCACATGCGGGAGCTCCGGGAGAGTCACAACGACGTGACGTTCATCGACGCGTTCCTGACTGGTGAATTCGTCACGGCCAACGACTATTTCGCCTACGAGCACAGTCACAAGACCGGCGACTTCCGGGTCTCCAGTGTCGATCCCGAGGACGTCAAACGGAAGCTGATGCTTGAGTTCACGAACTTCGGGAAGCCGACGATCGTCGTCGAGGACGCAAACTACGATAACAGCGGGGAACTCCTGCTGGCTCACCGGTACAACGGGGTTATGCTCGATATCGAGGAGGCGACCGACGTCCTCAAACGTATCTTCGAGTTGTGGGGTCGGCCAGTCAATCTGCTCACAATCACGACGGAGTTCGACGATCGCGATGTCGAGATGGCGCGACGGCGCGATCAGGAACCCAAGTCCGTCGAGGTCGGCAAGCGTCTCCGATACGACGGCGACCACGTCACGGTCGAAACCGTGGAGTGGGAGACTGTCGAGCATCTGGCGGCCGAGGACATCGATTACGACACCAAACCCGACGAGTGGCTGTGAGTGGGCAAGCGTTTTTGTCCGGCATCGCCGACATTACGGTATGGTTGGGAGCCTATCTATCAGTACTGACGAACGGCTGTCAGTCATCGACGTGACTGACAAGGTCGAAAATGCGCTACCGCCAAATGCGAACGGAACGGCAACCGTGTTCGTCCCGCACACCACGGCCGCAGTCACGATCAACGAGGGCGAGCCTCGGCTCATCGGTGACCTCGAAACGGCGTTGTCCGAACTGGTCGACGACAATGGCTGGCACCACGACCAGATAGACAACAACGCCGATTCCCACATTCGAGCGTCGCTGATCGGCCCCAGCGAGACAGTGCCAGTCAGCGACGGTAGTCTCGATCTGGGGACCTGGCAGTCGATCCTTTTCGTCGAGTGTGACGGTCCCCGGACCCGGTCGCTGGAAGTTCGAGCCTGAGCGGACTGTCGGAATCGCTGGGTCGCCAGTCGCGTGCTTTTTCGCCGTGGGGGGCCAACGGACGGGCATGAATACTGAGGCAGCCTGGTTTCAAGGTCTGTCAGCCGACGACGAATCGGCTGCCCAGGCCCGGATTCGGGATGGGGAGGCCGACGAACCGGCCGATTGGCCACACCGTGCCGTCGAGGCCGGCTACGCCGCGGATGCCCAAGCGTATTACGATGCGTTACATTCAATCACAACGGCAGCAGCCAAGGCCACAGTCCAGGAGCGCGAACGGGCCGACGATCAGCAGCTGAAACACGCGGTTCGGGCGATGGACGACTGCGAGCGAACGGCGAACGAACTCGCCGAGCGGGTCGCCGAATGGGCGGGGACGCGGTTGCCGGATGCCGGGTCCGGCGTCGAGTACGCCCGGGAACTTCTGGACGACGAGCCGGCCGATTCTGCTGAGGCTGCACTCGTCTCGCTGGCCCAGCGGGTCGTCGATCTCGCTGATGAGGCGGCCGACCTTCGAGGGAACATCGAGACGACTGCGCCGGCGGTCGCGCCGAACCTGTCGGCGCTCGCGGGACCAGTGTTGGCCGCACGACTCATCTCGCTCGCCGGTGGACTGGAATCCCTGGCGAAAAAGCCCAGTGGGACAGTCCAGGTTCTCGGTGCCGAGGACGCACTGTTCGCACACCTCCAGGGATCCGCACCCTCGCCGAAACACGGGATCATCTACACCCACGAGTACGTCAGCGGAACGGCCCCAGCCGAGCGCGGTTCGGCCGCACGGGCGCTGGCTGGCAAGCTGACTATCGCCGCACGGATCGATCACTACAGCGGTGACCGACGAACCGAACTCGACGCGGAACTCGACGACCGCATCGAAACCATTCGCTCGCGGGGTGATACATGACGCTGCCCGATGGCGTCCGGCGACGTACGTTCGACGGCATGGACGCGCTGGCAACAAGAGGAGAGCCCGTCTACGGGGAAGCCGTTGCGGACGGATGGCGACAGTGGATCGCCGATCGGTCGAAGCTGGGGGCCATGCTGGAACTCGGTATCGATACTGGACTGGCGGGTGGCGAGACTGTCCTGTATCTCGGAGCGGCGAGCGGGACGACTGTCAGTCACGTGGCCGACTTCGCGGGGCCGACTTACGCGGTCGAGTTTGCGCCCCGGCCGATGCGGGATCTGGTCGAGGTCGCCGAAGGTCGTGATCGACTTTTTCCCCTCCTGAAGGATGCACGGGCCCCCGAAACGTATGCTCACGTCGTCGAGCCGGTCGACGTGATCGTTCAGGACGTGGCCACACGTGGCCAGGCGGACGTGGCCCTGGCCAACCGGCGATTTCTCACCGACGACGGGCGGCTCATCATGGCAATCAAGGCCCGAAGCGAGGACGTCACCCGGGAGCCGGATGCCGTCTTCGCGGACGTGATCGACCGGCTGGAGACCGGCTACGAGATCCTCGACCGCCAGTCTCTGGAGCCCTATCACGACGATCACCTGGCCGTGATCGCTCGTCCCCGCTGAGTTGCTGCCGTACCGATTCGATACGCCGTTCCGTCGGGGAACAGAACCCTTTAGCCGGCCCGAATCTAACGCTCGTAGCGATGGAGACGGCTTCGGAGAGTCCGTTTACGGAGCTGGGAACGCTGGGTATCGAAGAGGAGTTCTTCGTCGTTGATGAGTCCGGCCGGCCGGTCTCTGGAACTGACACACTCGTCTACGACACCGAACCGCCGGCGATCCTCGAGGACCGCCTCGACCACGAGCTGTTCAAGTTCGTGATCGAGTCACAGACGCCGATCATCGAGGAGCCGGGGGACGCTGCAGCCATGCTCGCCGCTGTCCGCGGGGCGCTCGTCGAGCACGCACGCGAGCACGGATTCGGTATCGCCGCGGCTGGATTACACCCCGGTGCCAGATGGCGGGAGCTCGAACACGCCGAAAAGCCCCGATATCAGTCACAACTCGATCGAATCCAGTACCCACAACACCGGAATACCACCGCAGGCCTTCACGTTCACGTCGGCGTCGATGACGCCGAGAAGGCGGTGTGGATCGCCAACCAGCTCCGGTGGCATCTGCCGATCATCCTCGCGCTATCCGCTAATTCGCCGTACTGGAACGGGTTCGATACTGGGCTGGCTTCGGCGCGGGCAAAACTTTTCGAGGGGCTGCCCAACACCGGCATGCCGACGGCGTTTGATTCGTTCGCGGCCTTCCAGCGGTTCGAACGACGGATGATCGAGACAAACTCGATCAGCGATCGGGGGGAACTCTGGTTCGACGTGCGCCCACACACGGAGTATGGGACTGTGGAGGTGCGCACGGCCGATGCCCAGGCCGACATCGACCGCGTGCTGGCGCTCGTTGAGTACGTCCACGAACTCGTCCTCGATTTCGCCGCGCGATACGAGGACGGCGAGCGCGGCCAACCGATTCGCCGAGAACTGCTGGACGAAAACAAGTGGCGCGCGATCCGGCACGGCCGGGACGCCTCGTTCATTACTCGCGATGGTGCGGACACGATCGATCTCACAACGGCCATCGAACGTGATGTTTCACGCCTCACTCTGGACCGCGTCGCGCCGTTCTTGGCCGGCGAGAGCGGTGCAACCCGTCAGCGTCGTCGACATGAAGAGGGTGTCGACGCGCTGTACTCGTCGTTGCTGGTCGAAGATCCCCGGTGAGCCGAGCTATCTGAGGCGAGGACTTTTCACTTTCTGGACCTCCCGTCCTTATAGAGGCAACAGTATGGAGGACGACACCACCGACGAGGAGCACACTGATAGCGACGTTCGGTCGCGACTGGAGGAGGGGGCAGACCGGGCCGTCGAAGAGTTCGACGAGCGGCTGATCGACGTGCTGTCGTGGGTTCTGGATACGGAGACGCGCGCCAGACTCTACGTTCATCTGCGGGCCACCCCGGAGCAGACGAGCGAAGAGATCGCGAGCGGGACCGGATTGTACCCGAGTACCGTCCGGGAAACACTGGCCAACCTCCACGCCGAGGACATCGTCACTCGTGAGAAACGCGAACACGAGGGGACCGGAAACAACCCCTACGAGTACAGCGCGATCGCGCCGAGCGAACTCGTCACCGACGTGATCGGGGAGATCCAGGACGAGTTAAACACCGTCGTCAACCTGGACGCGTACCTGAGTGACGAGAACGAAGAGACGAACGAACCCGTCACGATAACGGTCACGGATGCATCTGAAGCAGACGATACTGGCGAAGCTGAGCCGAGTGAGGATGTCGACGACTAGATAGTGTCGACCGGACACGTCGTGACACTCATGTATTGTCCGTAGTTCGGTGGATTTCCTGACCAGATAGAAACAGGTCCGCACCGAGCATCGTAGAAGCTAAATCGCCAGGCGCAGTTGCCAACGGTATGAAGGTCGCGCTGGGGGGTACGTTTGATCCGATCCACGACGGCCATCGGGCACTGTTCGACCGTGCCTTCGAACTCGGGGACGTGACAGTTGGGCTGACCAGCGACGAACTCGCTCCGACGACTCGACAGGAGGGCCGGCCCGTTCGCTCGTACGACGATCGACTCGCCGACCTCGACGCGGAACTCTCGGACTTTGCTACCGAGTACGATCGCGATTACACGATCAGAAAACTCCGGGAGCCGACCGGAATCGCAACCGAGGAGCAATTCGACGTACTCGTGGTTTCACCCGAGACCGAGACCGGGGGCAAGCGGATCAACGAGATTCGGGAGAAACACGGGCGTGATCCGCTTTCGATCGAGGTCGTCGATCACGTCACGGCCGAAGATGACAAACCGATTTCGAGTACGCGCATCGTCCGCGGCGAAATCGACGAGCATGGCAATCTCACACCGGACCGCGACGGACGCCAGCCGGCGGAGTGATCACCAGTCGGGCGCGTCGAATCCGGTTTCTTCGAGCAGTTCCTTCCAGCGTTGCTGGATGGTGAGTCGGGAGACATCGGCAGCTTCGGCGACGGCCGACTGCGAGCGCCGGTCGCCGGCAACCAGCGCGCCAACGTAGACGCTCGCCGCGAGAACCGCCCGTTTGGATCGCTTTTCTTCCGGCAGATTCGAGAGGAAAACGTCCGTGGCGCGTGACTGGGCGGTGTCACTGAGACCGAGGCGATCGGCAACGGATTCGATGGCTTCGATCCACTCTTCGTTGGCCAGTTGGTCGCGAGCGCGATACACAAGGTCGCTTTGGCGTGATGGAATATAAATCACCGCCCGGCGAAAGGTAAGTTTCATTTGATTCGGGTCGAAGGTGAAATTGCGCGCGGGTAGCCAAGCCAGGAAACGGCGTAGCGCTTAGGACGCTATCCCGTAGGGGTCCGCCGGTTCAAATCCGGTCCCGCGCATGAGCGAACGAAGTGAGCGAAGAGCAGGAGCGGATTTGTGGTAGACCGAGGTTCTGCGCCGACGGCGCAGGTTCTCGGGGGTGGTTCAAATCCGGTCCCGCGCACTTCTCCGCGAACAAACCGTGAGCGGAGAATGCGTCATTAGGATTTGTACCCTGGAAGTCGCGCGCAACGAGCGAAGCGAGTGAGCACGTCTTCATCCGGTTCAAATCCGGTCCCGCGCATTGCTGGCGGGTTCTATGACACGCTGGCCAACGAGTGCAACCCAGTGTCAGTCTTCGACGAGGCAGTAGGCGTGGCCGGGTTCGACGAGTTCGAATTCCTCATCGTCGTCGTAGTAGCCGTCGATGACAGCCCGTTCGGCGTAATAGATCCGTCCGTCGAGCGGGACGGGCGCGCTCGTGACGTCGCCGCGATTCTCGATACGCCATCGTCGCTTGCCCGTCTCCTTTTCGAGAGCGTAGACGTACGAACCGGAGGACCCGACCAGCACCGTTTCGTCAGTGACAGTCAGCGAGCCGATGACGCGACCGCCGACGTTCGTCGACCACAGCTTCTCGCCACTTTCGGCGTCGAGCGCGTAGACGTTGTGATCCGAACTCCCGACGTAGACAACGCCCGCGTTCGGATCGGCACCTGGATTCGACATCACGATGTCTCCGGTCTCGAACGACCACAGCTCCTCGCCGTCCGTGACGTCCAGACAGTAGACGTGGTCGTCCCAGGAGCCGACGAAGACGCGGCCGTCGAACGTCGGGGCCGTGCCCTTGACCTGTGCGCCGTGGTTGAACTCACCGTCAGCCTTGGTTTTGCCGTCTGGCCCTCCCTCCGGACCCGTCTGAAACTTCCACTCGAATTCTAGACACGGGAATCGCCAGCAGTAGACGACGCCGTCGTTCGACCCGGAGATGAGCCGCTCCTCCTGGATGTCGATCGTCGCCGAGGGATGTGGTTGACCCCACATGCGATCGTCGACGTGGATCGGCTCGCCGGTCTCGGCGTCGATGGCCCACAGCGCCCCGGAGGACGGGTCCCAGTACTCGGCGACGACGTAGAGAATGCCCTCGTAGTATGCTGGACTGGAGCCGATAGCCAGCGCGCCGGCGAGATCCTCCGACGTAGTGTGCCACTCCAGTTCGCCCGATTCAACGTCGAGCGCGTAGAGGTCGCCGTTGTAGCCGCCGATGTACGCGGTGCCATCCACGATGGCCGCCGAGCCGTGGAATCCCTTCTCCGTGGCGTTCGTTTGGGTCGACCAGTCCATCTTGCCCGAGGGTGCGTAGGATTCGACGCGACCGGTATCCCCGGCGAAGAGGATCTGCTCGCCGTCCGGTGTCGGGACCGGACTGGATTTGGCGGCGGTGTGACCGACGTAGTTGATCGGGAACGTCCAGTTGACCGAGACTGAATCGGGGACGGTCTCCTCGGGATAGTAACCGAGTCGCCGGAGCCCCCCTCGCCACATGCGCACATCGCCGTTCGGATGACTCCGGTACTCGGCGTTCGTCTCTTCGACATCGATCGGACATGACTGGAGTTCCCCAGCCCCCTTGTTTCCGCCGAGTGGCAGCGTACACCCGGCCAGCCCTGCTGTCACAGCAGCGCCGCCGGCACGGAGCAGCTTCCGTCTCGATGGCGTCGCTGTGGCGGGCTCCTTGTTTGGTTGCCGATCCGCTCGGTTCATTACTGTCCTATCTCGATGGGGACGATGCAAAAAAGATCACGGAATCGGGTCTGGGTGGTTGCATGCTGGGTACGGACCGACAGTCGGACGGGTTTTCAGTCAGAGGTCGTCACTGCATCCGGATAGCAACAGCCAAAGGTCGATGCCGACTACGAACGGCCGTGCAGATTGTGGGCTATCGACCGCGTGTCGAGGAACCAGCCGCGCTCCTGGTGAGTCGCGACGCCGATGTCCAACGCATCTGGCTCGAACCTGGCGTCGAACTCACGTACACCCTGGCGAACCGCCACTGTGCAGGGACGGTCGACGACGGGACGCACATCGCCTGTGATAATGCAACGGCCCCGTACTGTTCGAGCCATACCGACCGCTGGCCGTGTGCTCGGTGTCAGGGGGAGTGCACGCTACCAGTAGCATCCTGTCGTGAGGAACACGCCATCTATCTCGCGGCGTTCGCGCCGGACGCGTTCAAGGTCGGCGTCACCCGCTCGTGGCGACTCGAAACCCGTCTCCGCGAGCAGGGGGCCGATCGTGCGGCACACATACGAACCGTCGAAAACGGTCGAACCGCCCGCCGGATCGAACGCGATATCGCGACCGCTGTCGGCGACAGCGTCCGGGTCGACCGCAAGCGGCGGGGACTTCATCGGACCGTCGATAGTGACGCCTGGGAGCGACTACTCGCGGACTTCGAAGTCATCGAGCGCTTTGCCTTCGAGCACGGGCTGGAGCTGACGGAGCGACCGGTCGCGGAGACGTTGGCAACGGGGACGGTTCGCGGGACCAAAGGGCGGTTGCTGGTCATCGAATACGGCGGGAGTACCTATGGAGTGGATATGCGGGACCTAGTCGGATTCGAACTGCACGACGGCAAGACCGATCGAAATCTGCAGGCAAGCCTCGGCTCGTTCTCGTGATGGACAACGCGAACGGCCGCTCGCCTTTTCAGTCGACATCGGACGGCAACGCTTTTCCGACGCCATCGCAAATTTCGCCCCATGACGGACGACGCCGAGGAGCCGACTGAATCGGATGGAGAATCAGGCGACGACGAACAGTCGTTCCGTGAGCGTGTCGAGGAGATCCGCCAGGAACGCGCTGAGGAAGGGAGCGAGGACATGGACATGGAGGATCGACGCGAGCGCATGGAGGAGGCCATGGGTGGCGGCGGTCCCGGCGGTATGGGTGGCGGCAACCCGTTTGCCCAGATGATGAGCGGCATGATGGGTGGCGGACCGGGCGGTCCCGGCGGACGTGGCCCCGGGCAGATGGGTCCCGAAGACGAGAGCGAGACCGGCGGGAACGAGGAACTCACCCGGGAAGTTCGCAAGCTCCGGGACGAAGTCCACGACGTGCGACGGGAACTCGGACGGATCGCCGACGCCCTCGAAGAGTAGCTGGTTGTCCTGCCGTTTCGTCGAGAATGTCACATTCCACGCGGTATACGTTATTTTCCGCTGATCGAAACGACTATTGGCTCGCTCGTTGCATATAAACCACGTAGATGGAGTCTTCCCGTCCGCGGTCGTGGATTCCGATAGTGGGGTTCGCCATCTTGCTGATCGGTAGTAGCGTCGCGGTCGGGGTCTGGGTCAGTGCTGACTCTCAAGCCCCGAACTTTGCGGGGTCCGTCAGCGAGCGATACGATTCCCTCGATGGATTTTCAGCCGAAAAGCGGACTGTGATCCATCGTGAAAACCGGACGTTCCGCTCGCTGGATCACGTCTCTCGACGGCCGGGGACGGGGCAGTTTCGCATCGAGGACATCACGGATAATCTGACGGCTCGGGAAATACAGGTCTCCGATGGGAACACGCTATGGATCTATACGCACGGCGAGAGCGAAGCGAAACGGATCGACGGCGTGAACACCTCTCGATCGCTCCCGTCGCGTCTCGATCGATTGTTTTCGGTTGTCGAACGCGGGGCTTCGGCGGACGGGACCACTCACGACATTGAACCACTGCCTTTCGTGCCGGAAGGAAGCGACCGGACGGATGGAACCGCCGGATCGATGGCAGTGAGTTACGAGGGGGTCGAAACCGTCGACGGTAGGCCGACGTACGTGTTGTCTCTACACTCCAACGCCACCACGGCGGGCGTCGTCGAGGACTTCGAGCAACGATTGTGGATCGACAAGGAGTGGTACGTTCCGCTCAAGCGGACGACCGAGTACGTCCGGGACGGCGACGCCGTTTCGATAACCGTCTCGTACCGAAACGTGACGTTCAATCCCGGCTTGCCCGCGGACACGTTCCAGTTTGACCCGCCATCGAACGTGACTGTCGTCGACGCCGATAGCACACGACAGGAGCAGTTCGTCGATATCGCCGGTCTCCGTGCTGTCGCGTCGTTTTCAGTTCCAGATCCGGACGTTCCCGAAACGTTCCGGCTGGTCGAAGCGACACAGACTGTGACCGACCGCGTCCGAAGTATCGGCCTCAAGTATGCGAACGAAACGGCTGTCCTGTCGGTCTCGAAGAGTAACCTCACCGGATACGTCCCGAATACGGACGGACAGGCGGTACCGGTCGGCGACTACGATGCAACGCTTCGCAACCTTGGCACCGAGTTGCGCGTCTCCTGGACGACGCCAAACGCCCGGTACTCGGTTGCCGGGAGCGGCGTTTCGAAGTCGGTACTCGTTGAGTTCGCCCGTTCCGTCGCAAGAGCGGACTCCTGACTGCCTTCTCGGCCGGCCGTGAGTCCCTGCAATCCCCACGTAAGCCAGTCGCACTTCAATTCGCCACGAGCGGGCCGGCGAGGCTTGAATCACGTCCAGACGTGCTCGCTTCATTGTGCGCGACTGGTCTCCGTCAAACCCTTTCGCCGACGCACAGCAGACGCTCGCGAGTTTGCGAGCGCCAGAGAGAGCGGGCCGGAAGGGATTTGAACCGCGCCGAGACATTCCGGGTCGCTCGCTCCGCTCGCTTCCCGGGCTGTGACTCGTCTACTTCAAATCCCTTCATAGCGCATTTGCTGCTCGCGGGTTGCTCGCAGCAAAATGCTACGGGCCGGAAGGGATTTGAACCCCTGACCGTCTGATTAAGAGTCAGACGCTCTGCCGGACTGAGCTACCGGCCCCAAGCACTCATGGGTTTCGTCGGGCGATTCAAATACGTTTCCTTTCGGGCTGGGCAGTCGCACTCGGGCGGCGGCTTCGGGGAGTTTTTCGAATCGAGAACAACCTCGATGATATAAGAGTCTGGGATCCTTCGGTTTCGTCACTATGAGTAGCGGAATCACGATGGCGACAATGTCTTCGTATGCTATCTTGGGGTGTGGAAGTGTCGGCCACGCCGTCGCGGAAGAACTCGAAATGGAAGGCAAAGACGTCCTCATTTTGGACCGCGACGAGAGCCGCGTCGAAGCCCTCCGAGATCAGGATCTCAATGCCAAGACCGCGGACATCCGTGACGAGTCGATCGTCGACGAACTCGCCGACCGGGACGTCGTGTTGATTCTCTCTTCGGACGTCGAGGCCAACGAGGTCGCCGTCGAGAACCTCCGGACACACAACGACGAGCAGTTCATCGTCGCCCGTGCATCCGATCCGGTATCTGCGGATGATCTTTCGGAACTCGGCGCGAACGTCGTCATCAATCCGTCTGCAGTGATCGCCGATTCGGCACTCCGCGCACTCGAAACCGGCGAACTCGAACATAAAGCCCGCCAGCTCGCTGCCGTCATTGATTCGACCGACGAGCGGATGGCGATCTTGATCCATCGCGGCCCCGATCCGGACTCGATCGCCAGTGCGGTCGCACTGCAGGCCATCGCCGAACACCGTGACGTCGAGGCGGATGTCATCTACGAGGGTGAGATCGGACATCACGAAAATCGCGCGTTCGTCAATCTTCTCGGTCTCGAACTCGTATCGAGCGCGTCGGTCGACCTCGCTGATTACGATACGTCCGCCCTCGTCGATTATGCGAAAAGCGGCGAACTCTCCTCGAACGTTTCCGGGCCGATCGACATCGTCATCGATCACTACGAGGTCGAAACCGAGATGGACGCTGAATTCACGGACGTCCGGCCCAACGTCTCGGCCACCTCGACCATCCTCACGAAATACGTCCAGGAGTTCGATCTCAGCCTCGATCAGGAAGTCGCTACCGCGCTTCTGTATGGCATTCGCGCCGAGACGCTTGACTTCAAGCGCGACACGACGCCGGCTGATCTGACTGCCGCTGCCTATCTGTATCCGTTCGCGGATCACGACACCCTCGAACAGGTCGAATCGCCGAGTATGAGTCCGGAGACGCTGGATGTCCTCGCCGAGGCGATCCGGAACCGACAGGTCCGCGGCAGTCACCTGGTCTCGAACGCGGGGTTCATCCGCGACCGCGACGCCCTCACCCAAGCCGCTCAACAACTCCTCAATCTCGAAGGGATCACGACGACTGCGGTGTTCGCTATCGCCGACGACACGATCTACCTGGCCGCCCGCTCGAAGGATATCCGGATGAACATTGGCAACGTCTTAGAGGAGGCCTTCAGCGACATCGGCGAAACCGCCGGGCACTCCACAGATGCCAGCGTCGAAATCCCACTCGGTATCTTTACCGGGATCGAAACGAGCGACGACAATCGGGACACTTTGCTCGAACTCACTGAGGAAGCCGTTCGGTCGAAGCTCTTCGAGGCGATGGGCGTCGAAGGAAGCGACAGTTCAAACGGAAGTTGAGCCGAAAATACGCAGTCACGCGACGATGTCTTCACTGGAGCCGTCAGCTTCAGTCCCGTGAACGTGCTCGACGATGTCGTTGACGATGACGACGTCACCCACAGCCTGTACCCAGCGATACGGGACGATCGCCCCGCGGGCACTTGCCGTCTCGGCGTTGAACAGTTCCGTATTTAGCTGGTGGAGGGCAAGCCCAGTGACGGCTTCGGCGTCGAGATCAAGGCGTAGATCCTCGATTTCGCCCACGTAGACGCCGTTGCTCGAATACACCTCTCGCCCCACCAGTGATGTGATCTCCTGTGGTGTTGCCTCTGGGTCGATCGACATATAGGGATCGTAGGGAGGGGGTCCCTTAACTTTTGGCAGAGCGTCAGACACCCGGCGTCTCCAACGTCGGGGAACGCTTTTGCGCCGGCCGCCCGGATTCCCGGTATGGTTTCGGAGTTGTTCGACCCGGATCGATGGGACCCGATCGAATCGTTTGACTTTTCGGACATCACGTATCACCGGGCACGCGACGTCGGCGCCGTTCGAATCGCCTTCGACCGCCCCGACGTGCGAAACGCCTTCCGGCCCGAGACGGTTGACCAACTCTCCACTGCGCTCGACCACGCCAAGCGCCAGGCCGATGTCGGCACCGTCCTGCTGACCGGCAACGGCCCCTCCTCGCAGGACGGCGGCTGGGCGTTTTCCGCGGGCGGCGACCAATCGATTCGCGGCGACGCCGGCTACGAGTACGCTGAGGACGGTGACCCGGACGAACGTGACGGCCAGGAGGCCCCTCGCCTGCACATCCTGGAAGTCCAACGTCAGATCCGCCACATGCCAAAGCCAGTCGTCGCGGTCGTGCCCGGCTGGGCAGTCGGCGGCGGGCACTCGCTGCACGTGATCTGTGACATGACGCTCGCCAGCGAGGAACACGCGAAGTTCCTCCAGACCGATCCCGATGTGGGGAGTTTCGACGGCGGGTTCGGATCTGCCTATCTTGCCCGCCAGGTCGGCCAGAAGAAGGCCCGCGAGATCTTCTTCCTCGGAAAGACCTACGATGCCGAGGAAGCCGCCGATATGGGCATGGTCAACGACGTCGTCCCCCACGAGGAACTGGAGGAGACCGCCCTGGAGTGGGCCAAGCGCATCGAGGGCAAGTCCCCGACCGCGATGCGGATGCTCAAGTACGCCTTTAACCTCCCCGAGGACGGCATGGTCGGCCAGCAGGTGTTCTCGGGGGAAGCCACACGCCTCGCGTACATGACCGACGAGGCGCAGGAAGGCCGGGACGCCTTCAACGAGGGGCGGGAACCGGACTTCGACGAGTACCCCTGGCACTACTAAACGACCTTTTTACGTCGGTGGGTTCGCAAGCGAACCCACCTCGCAAAAAGCTCTCTTGCTGAGCGAAGCGAAGCAAGGCTCGATAGACGAGCATAGTGAGTCTATCGGTGGATCAAAAACTCCTGCTGGCTCGTTGCTCACGGCTCCCGTCGGTCGCCGTTCGCAATTCCGAGGCTCTCACTCCGTTCGAGCCTCGCTTCACTCGCCAGCAGTGAAACGGCTCGCCGGGGCGAGCCGTATGCTCACAGCTGTCTGTCTCGGTGTTATTTCGATGACGCGCTCCGGTACCTTAACACGGACGCGGCCCCGAAACCGACCTAATGAGTAGGCCAGCGGCAGACGTCTCCAAGCGGAAAGCGTGGGTGATGGCCGCCAGACCGCACACGCTCCCGGCCGGGACCGCGCCGGTCATCGTTGGTGTCGGCGTCGCCGTCCACGACGGCGTCTTCGCCCTCTTCCCGACACTCGCGGCGCTGGTCGGCGCACTCTTAATCCAGATCGGTACCAACTTCGCTAACGACTACTTTGACGCCGTGAAGGGGGCCGATACGGACGAACGCGAGGGCTTCACCCGCGTTACCTCGAGTGGCCTGATCGAACCCGACGAGGTCAAGCGCGCAATAATCGTCACGTACGGGCTGGCGATCGTCGTCGGGCTGTATCTCGTAGCGATCGGCGGCGTGCCCATCCTCTTCGTCGGGCTCTCCGGCATCGCCGCAGGGATTCTCTACACCGGGGGGCCGTATCCCTACGGCTACTACGGCCTGGGCGACCTGTTCGTGTTCGTCTACTTCGGCGTCTTTGCCGTGGTCGGGACGTACTACGTCCAGGCAGCGTCGACGATGGCCGACCTGTTCCCGCTGTGGGTGCCGAGCGGGACAGTCAGCCTTGCGGTCGTCGTCGCGAGCCTGCCGGCCGCGACCCTCTCGACCGCCATTTTGAACGTGAACAACATCCGCGACATCGAGACGGATCGGAAGGCCGGCAAGCGTACGCTCGCCGTCATCCTGGGCGACCGACTGAGTCGCCTCGAATACGTTTTCATGATCGGGACGGCGTACGTTGTCCCGGTCGTCTTCGCATTCGATTCCGACTTCGGATTGCCGGCGTTGCTCCCGCTATTGACGCTTCCACTTGCGGTATCGGTGACGTTGACTGTGCTGACTGAATCGGGGGGCGACGTCCTCGATCCGGCACTCGAACGGACCGGCCAGGTCATGGTCGCCCACGCCGTGCTGTTCGCGGTCGGACTCGCCCTGCCGCAGGTGATCTGATGGAGGTCGACCCCGTTTCGTTGCCCCTCGCCTCGCCGCTCTCGACGGCTACTGGCACGATCGAACGCCGGGAGGGCTTTCTCGTCAGGCTCGAAGACTCACCGGGGATTGGCGAGGCGATGCCACTCCCTGGCTGGACAGAGTCACTTGAGGACTGTCGGGAGGTGCTTGAAACGACGAAGTCGGTGGTCCGCAAGCGCGGGCTCGACACTGCGCTTGACGAACTCGACCCATCGGAGACGCCGGCAGCGCGCCATGGACTCGATCTCGCGATCGTCGACCGCCATGCTCGCGAGGCTGGACAGTCGCTGGCGGCGTCTCTGGATCCGTCCCCAAGTCAGTCCGTCCCTGTCAACGCAACCGTCGGGGACGGGCCTCCCGAAGAAACGGCCGAACGGGCATCAGCCGCCATCGATGCGGGATTCGAGACGGTCAAGCTCAAGGTCGGTGCTCGCTCGATCGGCGAGGACGTTTCCCGCGTCCGGGCGGTCCGTGATGCGATCGGCCCGAAACCGCAAGTTCGCGTCGACGCGAACGCTGCCTGGACGGTCGCTGACGCGCGCCGGGCGATCGACGGTCTGGCACCCCTCGACGTCTCGTACATCGAACAGCCGCTGGCCGCCGATGATCTCGACGGTCACGCGGCGTTGCGGGATCGCGGCGTCGAGATCGCACTCGACGAGTCGCTTCGCAAGCGAACCCTGGACGAAATTCTCGCGGTGGAGGCGGCGGATGTTCTCGTCCTGAAACCGATGGCAGTGGGCGGGATTCGACGGGCGCGGACGCTGGCACTCGAAGCGAGACAGCAACATCTCGATCCGGTATTTTCGACGACGATCGATGGGGTCTTCGCCCGGACCGCTTGCGTCCACCTGGCGGCGAGTCTGGGGATCGAGCGGGCTTGCGGTCTCGCGACGGCCGACCGACTCGCGGACGATTTCGCGCCCGATCCTGCACCGGTTCTCGACGGCCGGATGCCCGTGCCCGATAGTCCCGGCATCGGGGTCGACCTCGATCGTCTTCAGACACCGGGCGAATGACCTTCGAAGAATCTGAGAATCGTAGCGCCGTTCAAGTGTTGCGGGGTCTGAGGACATGCTAATGCGAACGCTCGACGCCTGGCCCCAGGTCGATCCACTGACTGCGCGCGCGAGTTCGACCCCCGATCGAACCGCAGTCATCGAGTCGGAAACGGGGGAACGTTGGACATACGAGGCGCTATTCGACGAAGCGGACTGGCTGGCGGGCCGGATCGAAACTGCCTGTGAGGGACGGCCCAACCGGCTCGGAATCGCCATGGAGACGGGGATCGATTTCGTCCGGGCGACACACGCAGCCTGGCGACTCGGGACGGCGATCGTGCCGCTTGACACCCGCGAGCCGACTGAGCAACTCGAGTTCCTCGCCGAGAAGGCAGCCGTCGACGCCATCGTCGCGACGGATCGAACTGCCGAGTCGATCGCTGATATCGACGGATGCCCTCGCTTCAGTGTCGATGAGACGGACACCTCCGGGGTCGAGACGCTCCCGTCTCACGATGGTGGAACAGCCCCACGGGCGCGATACCCGTCGGATACCCATCTCATCATGTTCACATCCGGGACGACCGGCGAGCCGGCGGGCGTGAAACTCACGCTGACAAATCTCTTTGCGAGCGCGATCGCATCGGCGTTCCGACTGGGCCTCACTCGCGAGGATCGATGGCTGGTTTCAGTCCCGATGGTGCACATGGGCGGACTGGCACCGTTGATCAGGTCGACGTTGTACGGAACGAGTGTCGTCCTCCAGCGCGAGTTCGAACCGGCCGAGACCGCAGCAGCGATCGAGGATTTCGATGTGACCGGCGTCTCGTTCGTCCCGACGATGCTTTCCCGACTGCTCGAGGCGGGGTGGTCGCCGCCCGAATCACTCCGGTTCGTGTTGCTGGGTGGGGCCGCCGCGCCCCGGGACCTCATCGAACGGAGCGAGAAAGCCGGGGTGCCGGCGTATCCCACCTACGGGATGACCGAGACAGCGTCCCAAGTGGCGACCGCCACGCCCACGCAAGCCTTCGAGAACCCGGGCACGGTCGGCCAGCCGCTCATGTTCACGAAGGTCGCGATCATCGACGACGGCGCGTCGTCCCCGCCGGGCGAGACCGGCGAGATCGTCATCGACGGGCCGACTGTGACGCCCGGCTATCTCGATGACGACGCGACACGCCGTGTCTTCGACGAGCGTGGCCTCCATACGGGCGATCTCGGCTATCGGGATAGCGACGGCCGGCTCTACGTCGTCGGGCGGATCGACGACCGGATCGTCACCGGTGGCGAGAACGTCGATCCAAACGAAGTGCAATCGGTCATCGAATCACACCCGGGTGTCGCCGAATCAACCGTCGTCGGCATCCCCGACGAGGAGTGGGGCGAACGTGTCGGCGCGCTCGTCGTCCCCGAGAACGGGACCGAGCCGGCACCCGACGAGATCGAATCGATCTGTCGGGACGAACTCGCATCGTTTAAAGTGCCAAAGTCTATCGCCGTCAGCGAGACGATCCCCCGGACGGTCTCGGGGACGGTCGATCGCGAAACCGTCATCGAGCGGATTCGCCACGGCTGATCGACCGCGACCGTGCGGGCTCTGTGTATTCTCGACGGACGCTGTCCCGACACCGATTGCCACCGGTGTCTATCGTCGTGTGGTCCGCTGGAGGCGCGCCATCGCGTCCCACGCCGGGTCACTCGCCGGTGGTTCGACCCGTTCACCGTCGAGGACGACCCCCGGTGATTCACTACCGGCGTCGCGCACCGACCCGATGATCGCCGCCGGCGTGCCGCGTGATTCGAGGGCGGCAACGACGTCTTCGGCCGCCGATGGTGGGGCCGTAATGAGAAGGCTTCCCGCGCTTGTCACGGTCCACGGATCCACGTCAATCCCATCACAGACAGCCTCAACTCCCGGTTGAACCGGCGCAGCCTCCCGTTCGACAGCAAACGTGACGTCGGCCCCTGTCGCCATCTCGGCGAGGCCGCCGACCACGCCACCTTCCGTCGCGTCGTGCATCGCCGTCAGGTCGCCTGCGGCCGCTGCCGTCGTCGCGTCGGCGACACCTCGTATGTCCGTCACGCGCTCCTGGGCGGTCGCGACCGTCTCTGCGGGGAGATCGAGCGCTTCGGGAAACAACGTCCCGAACAGGCCGGCCGTCTCCGCGCCCGGTCCGGTCGCGAGCACGATCGCGTCACCCGGATTTGCGCCGTCCGGTCGAACGATATCGTCCGGATCACCAACCCCGAGCGCCGTGGCCCCACCGACCCAGGAGTACTCGACACCTTCGTATCGGGCCGTGTGTCCCGAGACGATGCTGACGCCCAGATTCTCCGCATGGTCGGCCATCCCTCGCCAGGTTTGCCCCAGTTCGTCGTTGCTCATCTCCGGTGGGAGAGATAGCGAGACAGTTACATGAGTGGGTGCGATCCCGGAGACGGCGACGTCCGTCAGGACGATATCGAGGGCCAGTCGACCGGCCCGTTCGAAGCCGAGTGCGGGGAGAATCGAGATCGGATCGGTCGCTACCACGAGTGCGCTTTCGTCGATCGAGAGCACGCCGAAGTCGACGCCGTGCTGTGGGCCGAGTGTCACGTCGTCTCGCCTGGCCCCGAGGTGTGGCGCGATGACGGCGTCGAACGTGTCGGTGTCGATCTTGCCGCGGTCGGGCATACGTGAGGTCGGCAGTCACCGGACAAGTGTGTCTTGCTTTTCGACGAGGGGGCTGCTCGCGGACCGTCACGGTTCGCGGGTGCCGACCACGGTCACGTCAGCGGCGTCGATCCCGAGGGTGACGGTGTCGCCAGTCGGTTCGGACCGGGTCTTCGCCAGCAGTGCCCGCCCGTTCCAGTCACAATGCACCCGGTAGGTGTCCCCGAGGAACTCGACGTGTTCGACGTTCGCGGCAAGGGTCACGTCTCCATCGCCGAGTGTGACGTCCTCGGGACGGACACAGACGATCACCTGGGATCGCGTCGGGAGTGATCTCTCAAGCGTGAGCGTCGTTTCACCAAGTGACATTTGTGGTGGGTCACGGCCCGTCACTGTCGCGTCGAAGACGTTGTTCTCGCCCATGAACTCGGCGACGAACCGGGTCGACGGGGAGTCATAGACGGCCTGTGGCGTCCCGACCTGCTCGACGTGACCGTGGTTGACGACGGCGATCCGGTCGCTGATCGCCAGCGCCTCTTCCTGATCGTGGGTGACGTATACTGTCGTAATGTCGAGTTCGCGCTGGATCTCCCGGATACTGACCCGGAGTCGCTCGCGCAATCGCGCGTCCAGCGCCGATAGCGGTTCGTCGAGCAAGAGGACGTCCGGTCCGGGGGCAAGCGCACGCGCGAGGGCGATGCGCTGTTTCTGGCCGCCGGACAGCGACTCGGGGGTTCGATCACCCATGCCGGCCATGTCGACCAGTTCCAGCATCGCCGCCACTCGCTTATCCGGATCGGCGTCACCCGGTGGCGACCGATACCGGAGGCCGTAGGCGACGTTTTCCCGGACCGTCATGTGGGGAAACAGCGCGTAGTTCTGGAAGACGATCCCGATATCGCGGTCTTCGGGCGCACGGTCCGTGACGTCAACCCCGCCGATCCGGACCGTGCCCGCGGACGGCGTCTCGAAGCCGGCGAGCGTCCGGAGCGTCGTCGTCTTGCCACACCCGGAGGGACCGACGAGCGTGAAGAACTCGCCGTCCGCGACCGAGAGAGTCACGTCCGAGAGCGCGGTCACATCGCCGAAGGTGACCGAGACGCCGTCGAGTTCGACGCCCGCGGATACGGACCTCTCACCCATCGTATCGCCCTCCGACGCGGTCGATGACGACGAAACTGATGGCTGTCACCGTCAGCAGGACGGTTCCCATCGCTGTTGCTGCCCCGAGACTCGGCCCGAGCGATCGGTTGCCGACGTAGCGTTCGAGCGCGACCGGCATCGTGTAGCTGCCGCCACCCTCAGAGAGCAGCACGGTCGAGTCGAACTCGCCGATGCTGATCGCAAACGCGAACGCCGCGCCGGCAAGCAGTGCGGGGACGATCAACGGGACCGTCACGGTGACCAGCGCCCGAACTCGCGACGCCCCGAGTGATCGGGCGGCCTCGGCGAGCCGGTCGTCGAGACCCGCGAGCGCTGGGGTGACAGTGCGGGAGACGAACGGATAGGCGGCTACGGCGTGGGCCGCGACGACGGCGACCGGCCCCGTGACGGTGAGCCGGTGACCGAACACGGGGACGCCGAAGACGAGCGTCTGTAACAACCCGAGGCCGACGACGATTCCGCTGACGGCGATCGGCGCGCTCAACACCGCCTCGGCCAGGCGACCGCCTCGCCCCTCACCTGTCGCGATTATCGACACGATGACGCCCATTGGTACGGCAAGCGCTAGCGTCCCGACGGCAAAAAGCAACGAATTCCCGATCGCCGGCAACGGCTTGATCGTCCCGACCGCAGCCGAGGCCTGCTGGGCAAGGAGGAACTCGTAGTACGCGAGCGTAAACTCCCCGCCCGGTCCCGTGATGCTCTCCAGGATGAGACTGACCACGGGGCCGAGAAAGACGACCGCCGCGACGATTCCGTAGGCGAACACAGCGAGGCGGTGGGGGTCAGTCAGCGTCCTCGCGCCCGCCACGAGCGGCCTGCGTGACTGGGTTGTGCCACCCGAACGGGTAACGACCTGTGCGGCCTCGTAGCGGAGATAGAGATACATCAACCCCAAGGAAATCAGCGTTTCCAGAACCGCCAGCGCCGCCGCCTCTTCCAGCGCCAGCGACTGGACTTTCGCGTACAGCCAGACCTCGACCGTCTGGAGTTCAAGCCCGCCCAGCGCCAGCACGATCGGGAAAGACATAAACGAGAAGATAAACGCCAGCAGGCCGGCGGTCAGCACTGACGGACGCAACTGCGGTGCGACGACGTCCCGAAACGCCCGGAGCGGCGACGCGCCCATGGCCCGGGCCGACTCGATCTGCTGGGCGTCGATCCCTTCCCAGGCTGCTGTCACTAGGCGCGTGACCAGCGGCGCGTTGTAGAAGGCGTGGGCGACGATCACGATCGGCAACGAAAACAGGAATTCGATCCGCTCGAATCCCATCGCGGCCAGAACGTCGTTCAACACGCCAGTCTGTCCGAACATCGCCTGGAACCCGACCGCCACGAGGATCGACGGCAAGACGAACGGAACGATCGTCAGTGACCTGAGTGTTTCTCGGCCCCGGAACTCGTAGCGCGCGAGCACGTACGCGCCGGGCAGCCCCAGCGCGACACTGGCGAGCGCCGAGAGGCCGGCCTGGTAGGCCGTGAACCCGAACAGCCCGAACTCCACCGCCGAAAGCGGGACACCGTTGCGGATCCAGGCGAGAACTCCCGACGGAACGCCGAGCGGATCGGCGAAGGCGTGATGGCCAACACCAACATAAAACGGATCGGCGAGAATCGTTCGGATCGGTCCGAAGAAGGCACCGCCCGGATCGATCGCAGCCAGAAGGACTCGGGAAACCGGATAGTAAAACACGACGCCGAGAACCGAGAGTGTCACCACCAGCCCGGCCGGCAGGGCGAGACGATCGGCCGAGGGCTGTCGCATCGTCAGTTTGCGATCTCGCGTCGCCAGTCCTCGATCCAGCCTTCGACGTTGCCGGAGAGTTCGTCGTAGCTGAACGTGACTGGCTCGGACGGCTCGTAGGCGTACTGTGAGAACTCCGCGCCGGGATCGACGCCTTCGACGGCCGGGAACTGGACGTTCCGGACGGCGATCTCGGCCTGGGCCACCGGCGACAGCATGAAGTCCATGAACGTCCGGGCGAGGTCCGGCGCGTCCGCATCGGTGAACAGCGCCATCGCCTCGGGGTTGGCGTAGGCCTGATCGTTCAGGAAGCCGACCTGATGTTTCTGGATATCGACGCCCTCACCGTGGTAGTACACCTGGTCGGTCGAATAGGAAACCACCATCGGGGCTTCGTCGTTCATGTACGCGTTGTAGGCGGGTTCCCAGTCCGAGAGGATCGTTACGTCGTTCTCGAGGAGATCCCGCCAGTAGTCGAGATAGCCATCGGGGCCCTTTTCGGCGATCGTCCAGAGGAGAAACGCCCGGCCTGGATCGGAGTTTCCGGCGTCCTGGACGATGAGATCTCCCTGATACTCCTCGCTCGTCAGCGCGTCGAAGGTCGCCGGATTCTCGACTTCGTTGCCGTTGTAGACCAGCGAGATGTATCCCGTGTCGTACGGGATCGCCCGCCCGTCGGGATCGATCTGGAGGCCCGACTTGACGGTATCGGCGCGTGTAAGGTCCTCATCGACCGTCTCGAACAGTGACTCATCAAGTTCCTGGTCGGCTCTGACGAGTTCGGCTGTGTTGAGTCCGATATAGAGGTCGGCATCGATCTCGGCACCGTTCTGCTGACGGAGAATGTACTGGTTGAGGCCACTCTCGGGCGTGGTAAACTCGACAGTCACGCCCGGATGGGCCGCCTCGAAGCTGGATTTCAGCCAGTTCCCTGCGGTGTCTTTTCCAGTGAACGACGAGTACGTCGCTATCTGGAGTGTACCGTTGAATCCGCCTGTCCCGGCCGATTCCGTGTCGGTCGCGTCGTTGCCAGCACAGCCCGCAAGTGCTGTTGCGCCCACGACACTGGCTCCGGCCGTTCGAAGAAACGTACGTCGTTTCACCACCTGGTGGTTTGACTGAGTGGTATTAAACCTCTCGTGTTCGCCACAGCGAGCTGTCAATGGACCGGGAAAGAGCGATCTGCCTCGCTATCTTCGTGGGGCCGACTACGATTACTGAGCGTGGCGTGGGTGGGTAACTCCCAGTGATCTGACCCAGCCGTTTCAGTATCAGGGAGGGCGGGACTCGCACATCGAAGGTCAGGTTTAAGCGCCAACCTGCCCCAGGTAGTGACATGAGCACTGATTCGTCGGAGTCCGATCTGTCGGAGGACGAACGACGGGGCCTCGAACTCATCCGGGAAACTGGCGGTATCCACCAGAGCGACTTCTGGAAGGAACTCGACGTGAGTTCACGCAAGGGCTCCCGGATCGTCGATTCGCTGGCCGAGCAGGATCTCATCGAACGGACCGAAACGGTCTACAATGGCCACAACACCTACCACCTGACGCCGACAGCCAAGGATCTTGACTTCTCGTTGTTGATGGCCGGCGACATGCTCTCACCGTTCGTCGGCGACGACGAAGTCGACGCCCAGAGCGGGCAGTTCACCCAGTGGCTCATGAATCTCGCCTACGAGGAGTGATCGCGTAATCGTGGGCTGATCGTCCATCTCGGAGCACGGTACCCTATCCATGGACCTGTCAAGAGCGATCGAAATTTCCCATTCACCGGACCTCCAGCATGGACATCGATCGATCCACCGTCCTGGTTGGCATCCTCCTTGCCACTGGCGTGGCTCTGGTAGCCCTCCCGATAGCTGTCCCGGCGGATGTCCCGGACAACCGCGTCGAATTTTACGTCGAGGCCAACTGGAGTGACTACTCCGGGCAAACGAACCTCGTGTACGCGACCCTCAATGAGTCCGCCCGTGGCGTCTTCGACGAGGCACGTCGAGCAACCCCCGAGACTATCAACCGGTCGATCGCGACCGCTCCCGAATCGGTGACGCCACCGCCGGACAGTATCGAACTCTACAACGTCCAGTACGAGGGGGCGTTCTATCTCCTCCAGGGCAGACATCTCACTTCCGAGGCTGATTTCCTGACTCAACAGGCCCCGCGCTTTGGCTCGATGGCTGTTGGATTCCTGTTGGTCGTTGGGGCGGCCTACTGGCGCTTTGAAGTCTGATCCCCGGCGATCTGTGGGTGGCCACTCCCGGGTGGTGTTTCGCCATTTCGTCGGCTGTCCCTGTGATATGCCACCGGTACGCTCCGGCGGAACCGGTGAACCGAAGTACGATCTTCTGACTGTGAAAACACTCGTTCGATTTACATTACATACCGTCTTTTCTTCACATGGGTCGGTGCGCGCCCGACTGTCATCGACCCGGGCGATCACACCGTGGTCGCCGTCAAACCGACATGTCACCGCGACACTCCCCCCGCGGTGAACCGGACGACGACGCTCGTCCGATGCCATCAATTGCCAGCCCGCCGGGTTTCTCCCCCACCCGGCGTTTCGCTACCACACATCGGTTCCGACTCTCCCATTGTGTTCTGCGAAGCGTTGTGGTAACTCTCCTCTCGGAAGGGTTATCCCGTACTCGGTCTTACAGTTGGTTGTAATGGCAAACGGTAAGGTTGATTTCTTCAACGACACAGGCGGCTACGGTTTCATTTCGACAGATGACGGCGACCTCGACGAAGACGAAGACGTCTTCTTCCACATGGAGGATGTCGGCGGTGAGGATCTGACAGAAGGGACTGAGGTTGAGTTCGATATCGAGTCCTCCCCGAAAGGACCGCGCGCGGCGAATCTCGTTCGTCAGTAATTCTGCACTATTCGTCGCTCACCGCGACGAACCAACTACTTCGATCTTTGAGAGCTATCTGTCCGAGCCCCGGCTTCATTCCTGGCGCTCGCGAAGTCGGTCGAGAACCGCTTCGAGCGGCGGTTCAGCGTACAATACCGTTCTCCAGCGTGATTGGCTGCCATCGATGTCGTTGACGGTAGCCAAGTGTTCGTAGGCTTCGATCACTGCCTCGGATGACGTCTTCTCGACAGCATACTCAAAGGCAGCATATACCCGCTTTCGAAGTCCTCGCGAAGCCACCCAGTACCCGACGACGAGAGCCCCACTGAAAAGCACGCCCAGCGGATCGTGGGCCTGGCTACTGGCAATCATAATCCCTGTGATCGGGACGAGAAACACGGAGAACGCGATCAACCGAAGCACTCGATAGCGCTGTCGAACGAGTCCGGATATCTCTCGCTCACGTCCGTTCGCGAGAAGATAGTCCCGGGCGTCCTCGTGAACGAAGTGAACGAGGGCTCGGAAGACGAGCAAAGCGAGTCTTCCGGCGGATTCGAACCGCGAGGACTCGCATCCGCTCGTCCTCTGGATACGAACCGCCTTGGGATATCTCTCGCTCACGTCCGTTCGCGAGACGATAGTCCCGGGCGGATTCGAACCGCCGTCACTCCACTCGCTATCGCTCGTTTCGTTCCCAGCTTCGAATCCGCTGGACGTATTTGCCGCTCGCGAACTTGCTCGCGGCAAAATAGTCCCGGGCGGATTCGAACCGCCGTCAGAGGCTCCAAAGGCCTCTATGATTGGCCACTACACCACGGGACTGCAACCGAACCTTAACGATGAGTCTTTAATAGCGTTATCCTTGCGACCAGCCAAGACAGATCCACCTTGCTGGAGCGCTCAGTCAGACGCTTCAACTTCGACATCGAGTCGACCACACACGTCCCCGTCGGCGTCGAAGCAGTCCGGACACTTCTCCGGTCGGTCGATGATTGTATCCAGTCGCTCGGCAACCGTCTCGTCGATGACACTTTCGAGTTGTTTCGCTTCGGTGCGGAACTCCGCCACGTCGAGAACTTCCACCAGGAAGCGCTCGATGATGCAGTACGTCTGGAGCGCATCCCGCGCACGGGCGATCCCGTCGTCAGTGAGCGTCACGCCGGTATATTTCTCGTGTTCGAGCAGATCGCGCTCTTCGAGTTTACCGACCATCTCGTTAGCGCTGGCTGGACTCACGCCGAGGCGCTCGGCGATCTGACCGGTCGGTGCTGGGCCGTTTTCCTGCTGTTGGACCAGATAGATCGCCTTGAGATACTGTTCGGCTGTGTTCATCGCTGGGCCTCCATGAGATCAGTGACCGTCTCGACGCCACGCGCCTCTGCCTCCCGTAGCGTTTCCAGGACAGAAACGAGTTCCTCGTGATCCACTCCGTAGTCGGTGTCACTCGTTTCCAGCGCCCCGAGCAGATCGTCGAAGAATTTGTAGGCCGTCTCGGCGTTACAGAGCTGATCGTAGAGGATATCGTCGAAGTTCTGATCGGCCTGGTACTGGGCCTCGACGAGTGGCTCGATGTCTTCGTAGTCGACGCTATCAGCGTCCAGATCGGCGATCAGCGTCTCCAGACGAGCCCGGTGCTGATTTGCCTGCGTCACGGCGGTTTCTAGCAGCGTTTCCAGCTCCGCACCGATCGCCTCACTCGATTCGAGATGCTTGGTCGATCGCGCTTCGATAACCTCCTGAAGGACGACCCCTATCTGGAGGAGCCGGGCGAGTTGGTGATCCGAGCCGATCGGCTCTCGAAGACTCACCGTCTCTCCCCCCGTGGCGAACAACCGTTCATAGTGATTCTTCCGGGAGGCGTCCCCTTAAACCCGTTCCTGCGGGAAACGACCGACGTCCTCGAAAAGAGTCCGTGCCCACTCTCCCACAGTCCCAGGTAGCGTGGCCGGACAGAATCTATGCGTACCGAATTTTCATTGCAGTGATCGAGGCGTGACGACTGGGGCTCGGACGGACTGAAGCGATCGCCTGATGGACTGTCTCAGAAAACTCGACTGCGGTTCGTTACGTATTCTCGAACCTGTTCGAGGGTGAGAGACGGCCCGGTCGGCGCAGTACGACACGACCGGTGACTCCGTTCACTCGCTTTCGAACTGGTGGAAGATCGCCGAGAACTCGCCGTTCTCATCGTCGCCGAGCACCCATGGGGCGATGCTGTACATCCCTTTCTCCTCGGCGTATTCGAGCAGGTTCCGGGCGTCCTGGATCGAGAGCTCGTTGATGTTCGGCGTGACACCGACCATTGACCAGACCTCGTCTCTGGTCGTTCCGGGATAGACGTCCCCGCTCAGGAAGTCTACAGTCGATTCCAGCGCCGGCGGGATGTCCGCAAAGCTGCTGACGAAGTTCATCGTCATCGGCTGGACGTAATCGAGATCGACCCCTTTCTCGGCGGCGTCTTTGACCCAGGTCTTGCCGTGGGAGTGGCCGTGGCTGACGATACCGTCCGCGGTACACGAGACGGTGAAGCCAACCGTGAGGTCCGGCCGCTCGTCGTTGAGCATCGCCAGGGCTTCGTTGCGCATCTCGTAGACCGTCCGATCGCGCTGGTCGGCGTTCTCGTCGTCGATGTCGAGATGGTTGATCCCGAACGTATCCAGGATGGTCGCGTAGGCCTCCTTGAGTTCGGTGGCGTCGCTCGCGTCGCGTGCGACGACCGGGCTGTGCCAGCCGCCGATCGAGATCCCGACTTCGATGCCCTCGTCTTGCAGTGTCCGGATCGCATCGGCCTGTGCCGAGAGGGGACTCTCGTCACAGGACCCGGCGTTACAGCCCGACAGCCAGCCGGGATCGATCTCGCCGTCGCGCGTGGCGTCACCCACGAACGAGAGAATGACGCGGTCGGTATCCGTTTCCAGTGTGTCCTCGACGACATCGTACCACGTGCCCTGGTAGGGTGAGTAGATCCCGCCGTCGATCGGGGACGACATTGTTCCGACCGAGATCGTTTTCGTCGTCGAGTCGGTGTTCCCATCCGCGTCCGTGACTGTCAGGGCGACGCTGTATCGCCCCGCCTCGGAGACGGTGTGCTCGGGCGTCTCCCCCCAGTCCATCGGCTCCCCGTCCAGGGTCCACTCGTAGGTGTCCCAGTTCTCCGATGCGGTCATGTCCATCCGGACGGTCTCGCCCGGATCGAGCCTCCTCGAGGAAACGCGAAAGCTGGCGTCCGGCATCGGCGTACAGGAACCGACTGCCTCCCACGGCCCCCACTCCGAACTCCCCGGTTCGTCACCCCGGGTCCACCACTCGGCTTCCCAGAGCGATCCCTCGTAGACGGTCCGATCGCCATCCGTGTAGGTTGCCTCGGCGTCCCATTCGACGACGCCGCGACAGTCGGCCCCCTTTCCGGCGTCGCTATCGTCGACGTCATCCTCCTCGTCACCGTTGTTTCCACCGCCATCGTCATCCCCAGTATCGCCACCGTCATCGCCGCTGCAGACACCGACTTCCGCCCAGGGCCCCCACTCGTCGGCCCCGGGTTCGTCACCCCGAGTCCACCACTCGGCCTCCCAGAGTGATCCGTCGTCGACGACCTGATCGCCGCTCGTGTAGGTTCCATTTGATTTCCACTCGGCGACACCGTCGCAGTCCGCCGCCGCTGAAACGCCGCTCGCGCCGATGACCGCTGCTCCCAGTGCCGATGCTTTCCGCAGTACGTCACGTCGTGTGTGTTTCATTGCTGTGTTCGTATCCGTCGTTCGTCGGGTGATACCCCCACGTCCCGTCGAGAGTCGAGTTCCATCGCAGTCGCCGGCATGTCCCGGTCGATCGCGGAGCGACAGCCGGACTAGCCGTTGAGGGTATCCCAGAGCGTGGTGATGAGCGTCCCCTCTTTCGTGTCGCCGCCGATCGCCCACAGCATCGTTCCGCCGTAGGGCGAGCTAGCCAGCCACTGCATCTTTGCCTCGATCGAGCGCTCGGTCGGATGGGAGATCATCATGCCTTCGCTCGGATTGTAGCTGTACGAACAGACGGCTTGGTCGTCGAAGTACGTCTCCCAGGCGGCGCTGTCGAGATCGATCGGATTCGACCCGATGCGACCGTCGCTGGTCTCACGACCGTCGCCCCCGAGGTCGAAGTACTCCCAGACGCCACTCACGTCGGTCCCCCGCGGATACGACCCGTCGCCGCTCGCGTCGGCCCCGTCGCCCAGATACTGCTGGAACAACCCGTCGTCGACGCCGTTCCCGAAGTCACCCTCTGGCGGCTGGACGTCGGTCCAGCTACGGCCGTAGAACGGGACGGCCATGTTGAGTTGTGCCGGTTCCCAGCCCTGTTGTTCGTAGAACGACAGTGCGTAGGAGGCGTTCCACTCCGGGCCCGTCTCCAGTGGGTCGTTGGGGTTCGCCTTCAACGGGGCGTGGTGGCCGGTCGTCTCGCTGAAGATCCCCCGGTAGTCGAAGGTCATCACGTTGACGAAGTCCAGAAGATCACTGAGGCGACCGTGTTCGAGACCCCGAACCGTCTCGGGCGCGGGACTCATCGCCGCCGTCAATTCGTACGGTTCCGAGCGGTCCGGATTCGCTTCCGCGGCGGCGTCGAGCTGATCGCGAACCTCCTCCATGAGGAGTGTGAATCGTTCCTGGTCGCCCGCACGAACCGTGTTCCCCTCCTCGCCGCCACCGCCGGGGAACTCCCAGTCGACGTCGACGCCGTCAATGTCGTTGTTCTCGACGAGGTCGACGCAATCGCTGGCGAACTGTTCGCGACTTCCCTGGTCGAGTGCGGCGTCAGAGAAGTGTTCGGAATCTCCCCACCCCCCGATGGAGAGGACGAACGAGACGTCGTCCCGTTCGGCAGCGTAGCCGGCGAATGACTTGCCGCGATCGGGCTGTTGCCAGTCTTTCTCGGCCGAGAAGACGTTCCGGGCGTAACTGTCCCCCACGAGCGTGACTGACCCGTCCGATTCCGGCCGGGCGAACGCGTACTGGAGATGCGTGACGCGATCGAAGTCGATGTCGGCCGGGAGGTAGTTCCGGTCGAACTGCGCCCACTGGCGGTAGTATGCGACGACGCGTTGCTCGTCTGTACTGGGACGACCCGCGGTGATCGTGATCGAATCCGTGTCGGCGTTTCCAGCGCCGTCGCTCACTGTCAACGTGACCTCGTGTTGCCCCTGGGAAAACGACAGCGTGTGTTCGACGCCGGAGGCCGTCCCGACTCCCTCGATTTCCCACTCGGAGGAATCGACGTTCCCCGTCGATTCGGACCCGTCGAGTGTCACTTCCTCCCCGACGTCCGGGAACTGGGTCGAAACGTCGACGACGGCCTCGAGTTCGCTCGATCCGCCGTCCTCGCCGTCACCCGCTTGCACGGCCCGGATTTCCGTCCACGGCCCCCACTCGTCGGCCCCTGGTTCGTCACCCCGAGTCCACCACTCGGCTTCCCAGACGTATCCCGCGTGGGTAACTCGATCGCCGCTCGTATACGTCCTACTCGCCTCCCAGGAGGGGTACTCGGAATCCCCCTCTCCAGTGTCTCCGCTGTCGTCGGCACCGTCCCCGTCGTCGCCGGTTCCGTCACTCCCATCGACTGACTCGATCCGCTCCCAGACGGCAGCGTTTTCGGCCGGTTCACGGCCGCGCGTCCACCACTGGGCTTCCCAGATGTTACCGTTATGGACGACCCGGTCACCCCCCGAATAGGTGGTTTCCGGTTCCCACTCTGACGGATTCCCTTCTGCCGATGCGACCGAAACGCCGGCGAGGCCGGCCAGTGCCGAAAGCGATCGTAAGTAGTCACGTCGTTTCATGGTTGCCAGCGGTGAGAAGTAACGACTGTACCCGGTCACCGGTAGCGACAATGTATCGGATAGTAGCCCCCCATCCCGCGCTGGCCCCCGGCGTCGTTCTCCCCGCCGCTATGACAATTGAAAATCCATATTCACTAAACTTTATCGGAATGGTATACGACCTCGGGGTGTGCTAGTTGATAGACGTCACGCGGCGTCACGATTACAGCACGTGGCTAATAGACAAACCAATGGCCGAATACGACAGGACGGGAGTTCGGTCGGGAATCGTGCGTGGGGCGAAAGACTCAGGAACTGAGCCGGTCGAGGACCAGTTCGTCGAGATCCTCTCGCAACTCGTCGACGGCGACTTCTTCAAGCACCGGGACGAAAAAGCCCTCGACGAGCATGTTCGTCGCCGACTCCTCGTCGACGCCGCGGGAGGTCATGTAGAACAGGTCCTCTTGATCGACCTGGCCGACGGTCGCGGAGTGGCTGGCCTCGGTGTCGTGGTTGTTGATGATGAGCTTCGGGCTGGCGTCGGCCTCGCTGTCGTCACTCAGCATCAGCGTGTTCTCGCGCTGGTAGGAGTTGGTGTCCCACGCGTCCGTGCCGACGTCTTGGACACCCTCGTAGACCGAGCGTGCCTCATCGTCCAGCACGCCGCGGGTCACGAGGTCGGCCGTCGTGTGCTCGGCCTCGTGCCAGACCCGCGAGGCGATGTCGAGGTGCTGGTCCTCGTGACCGAAGAACGCACCCACGATCTGGGACTCGGAGCCGTCGCCGAGCAAGCGCGTCTCGACGTTCGTCTTGGTCAGTCGCGACCCGATGTTGCCCTCGATCCAGTCGACCGTGGCGTACGTACCGGCGTGGCCACGCTTGACCGAATAGTTGTAGGTCGCCTCGCTCAGGTTCTGGAGGGAACCGTACTGGACGTGACTGTTCTCGCCGGCGACGACCTCGACGACGCCCGAGTAGTACTGCTCGCCGGGGAGCTCCTCGCCCGTTTCCTGGCGCTCTAAGATCGTCACGGAGGCCGACTCCTCGGTGATGACGAGCGTGTAATTGAACAGCGATCGGGAGTTCATCCGGGTCCGGATCTTGACGTCCTCGGCGGCGACGCCCTCGGGGACGTAGACCACCGTCCCGGCACTGAACAGCGCGGTCGACAGCGCAGTCAGGTAGTCCCGCTGGGGATCGACGACGCTGCCAAAGTGTTCCTCGATCAGGTCGCCGTGCTCTTCGAGGGCCTCGGCCCATGGGAGGACGTCGACGCCCTCGGCCTCGATCCGGTCTTTCTCTTCCTCGAAGGCGAGCGGGTCGACGAGACTCTCGTAATCGAGCGCATCGAGGTTCGTCCAGTCCCGACCGGGCGTCCGGATGACCGACGGCATGTCGAGGTCCGCAAGGGCCTCGAAGGCCTCGAGTCGCGTCTCGGTCAGCCACTCGGGTTCGCCCAGCTCGGCGGAGATCTGTTCGACCTGGTCGGCGGTGACAGTGGCGCGTACCTGCGTGCTCATCCCAGACTCCCCTCCATCTCGAGTTCGATGAGACGGTTGAGTTCGACCGCGTACTCGATGGGCAGTTCCTCCGTGATCGGCTCGATGAACCCGGCGACGATCATCTGCTTTGCGTCGTCGTCGTCCAGCCCCCGTGATTGGAGGTAGAAGACGTCCTCGTCGCCGATCTTGCCGACCGTCGCCTCGTGGGCGACGTCGACCTTGCTCTCCTGGATCTCCATGTACGGCATCGTGTCCGACGTGGACTCGTTGTCGAACATCAGCGCGTCACACTCGACGTTCGTCGAGGAGTTTTCCGCGCCGTCGGAGATGTGGACGAGGCCGCGGTAGTTAGTGCGGCCGCCGTCCTTGGAGATCGACTTCGACTCGATGGTCGATTTGGTGTCCGGCGCGTTGTGATAGACTTTCGCCCCGGTGTCGATGTTCTGACCCTCGCCGGCGAAGGCGATCGTGATGTGATTGTCAGTCGCGCCCGGGCCCTTGAGGATCGTGGCGGGATACAGCATGGTCGCCTTCGATCCCATCGACCCCGAGATCCACTCCATCGTCCCGTCGGCCTCGACGATGGCGCGTTTGGTGTTGAGGTTGTAGGTGTTCTTCGACCAGTTCTGGACCGTCGAGTACTGGACGTGGGCACCCTCCTTGACGAATACCTCGACGCCGCCACTGTGGAGGTTGTGACGGGCGTACTGGGGTGCAGAACAGCCCTCGATGTAGTGGACTTCCGAGTCTTCCTCGGCGATGATGAGCGTGTGCTCGAACTGGCCCATGCCTTCCGAATTCATCCGGAAGTACGCCTGGATGGGCATCTGGACGGTGACGCCCTCGGGGATGTAGACGAAGCTGCCGCCCGACCAGACTGCGCCGTGGAGCGCGGCGAACTTGTTGTCGCTCGGCGGGACGGACTTCGTCATGAAGTATTCCCGGACGAGCTCGGGGTGTTCCTGGACGGCCTTGTCCATGTCCATGAACACGACGCCCTTCTCCTCCCACTGCTCCTGCATGTTCTGGTAGACGATCTCCGATTCGTACTGGGCACCGACACCCGAGAGGGCCTGTTGCTCGGCCTCCGGGATGCCCAGCTTGTCGAAGGTGTCCTGGATCTCGTCGGGGAGATCGTCCCACTCATCCGCGCCACCGCGGGTCTCGATGTCCGGGCGGATGTACGGGACGATCTCGTCGACGTTGACTTCCGAGAGGTCCGGCTGGCCGGGCCAGTCGGTCGGCATCGGCATCTGCTTGTAGTGCTCTAAGGCACGGAGCCGGCGGTCGAGCATCCACTCGGGCTCGTCTTTGTCTTCGCTGATCTTTCGGACTGTTTCCTCTGTGAGGCCCACCTCCGCTTCGTAGGCCGACTTCTGCTCTTTCTTGAATTCGAATCGAGCCTCCGTGTCGGTCGATTCGAGGTCGTTGTCTGAACTCATACGTTAGTCACCTCAGGCCGCCTCGTAGACCTGCTCGCGAACCCAGTCGTAGCCCTCGTCCTCGAGTTGCTCGGCCAGTTCCGGCCCGCCGCTCTCGACGACTTTCCCGTCGAGCATCACGTGGACGTGATCCGGCTCGACGTAATCGAGGATGCGCTGGTAGTGGGTGATCTGGAGGACACCCGTGCCCTGGTCGTCCCGGAGGGAGTTGATCCCGTTGGCGACGTCCTGCAGACGGTCAATGTCGAGCCCGGAGTCGATCTCGTCGAGCACCGCGATGTCGGGTTCGAGAATCGCCGCCTGTAGAACCTCGTTTTGCTTTTTCTCGCCGCCGGAGAAGCCGGCGTTGAGATATCGCTCCGCGAAGGACTCGTCCATGTCGAGTTGTTCCATCTTCTCTTTGAGGAGTTGCTGGAACTCGGCGACGCTGACCTCACCCTCGTCAGCGGGGCCCTCCATCGGCGAGGTGTCGTAGCCGGCGTCCTCGTCTGCGTCTTCGTCTGCTTCGGCTTCCTCGTCGTCCTCGAAGAGTTCCTCGCGTTCTTCGAGTTTGGCGTTCAAGGCCGTCCGAAGGAAGTTTACCATCGTCACGCCCTCGATCTCCGCCGGATACTGGAACCCGAGGAAGATGCCGAGTGCGGCACGCTCGTTGGGTTCGAGTTCGAGCAGGTTCCAGGTCTGTTTGTCTTCCGGGATCTCCTGATCGAACTCGTCACCGTCGAGGTGGATGAGCACTTCCCCTTCGGTCACTTCGTAGGCGGGATGGCCGGCGATGACCTTCGCCGTCGTGGATTTCCCACTGCCGTTCGGTCCCATCAGCGCATGAATCTCACCGGCCTCGACGGTCAGGTCGACGCCCTCGAGAATTCCTTCGCCTCCGTCCTCAGCGACTTTCGCGTGAAGATTGTTGATTTCGAGTGTTGCCATGTTCTAGGTCAACCGAAAATGGGGCTGTCGTACCCATAATGCTTTCGCATGACTACATACTTGCTTTGAGAATCTCCAAAGGAATTTTAACGAAAAACCAAGAACGTGGGCGAAATCCCGCACATGTACGGGACAGAATCCGGGCCAATACTGTCTCGGCTTGACCCCAGTGACTCACATATACTGTCCGAGTCCCGTCTGTTCCTGGCCGCTCTTTACTTCCTGCCAGGAAACGCCCAGCGCCTCGATAACGCGGGCGATCGGGCCTTTGAGTGTTTTCTCCAGCATTTTCTCCCAGTCGACCTCGAACTCCTCGGGGATTTGTTCGGCGACGTCGAAGCAGATCACGTCCGGGTCACGCTTGAACTCGCCGTAGATGAGATCCCGGGAGGGATCGAGACCACGTTCGTCCTCGATCCGGCGGAAGTACTCGGGATGGACCTTCTTGAGGTAGAGCCGTTTCGGCTTGCTGCCCCGCTGGAAGTTCGTCCCCAGGAGCTCGTTGGCGTACTTCGCCCCCCGAACGTGGGCCGTGTCGGTGTCGTAATTGTTCAGGCGCTTGCCGATCCCGCCGGGGATACCGACGTCCTCGATGTCGACGTTGCCCGCCTGAAAGTCCGCAATCACGTCGTGGAGGTACTCCGTGACGGCCTCGACGTCGCCCTCGGTGACGATCAGATCCAGAACTTCCTTCTGGACGCGCTTGGTGATCGGTGCGATGTCAGAGCGCTGGTATTCGAAGCCTGTGATGTCGATGTCGTCGACGTCCTTGCCCTCCTTCCAGACGATGTGGCCCGCATAGCGCTTTTTCTTGCCCGCCTGGAAAAAGCGCCGGTAGAGCTTCTCGAACTCGATCTGGAACCGATGCTCCTCAGCATTGAGCGTCTCGCTGGCGAACTCGTCGTAGGAGGCGTTGATCGCCTCCTCGATCTCGAACGAACGGTCGATGGCGTCCTCGACGGACATGTCCGTCCCCATACTTATCATAACGCTATCAGTATCGCCGTATGTCACGTCGTAGCCGAGATCGTTGACGGCCGACTCCGTGTACTCGATGACCGCTCGCCCCGTCGCGGTCACGGCCGCCGCGTTGTCCTTGTCGTACAGGCGAAATCGGTCCCACCCCGAAACGCCATACAAACTATTCATAATGACCTTGACAGCACCTTGCTGGCGGTCATAGAGCTCATAGTCCTCGGTTCCGGGCTCGTGATCGTTTCGAAGGGCTTTCTTTTCTTCGCGTTCTGACAACAATTCCTCGACCATTTCACGGACGATCCCGTCGGGTTCCTTCCGGAAGTGCTGGCCGCTAGGGTCCGGTGCACGGAACGTCTCCCCGTCGAAGGTTTCGGGGTCGACCTTCGTCTCCGGGGATGCGTTAATCGTTACCATGCACATCGGGTAGAGGCTCTTCAGGTCGTGGACACTTACCATCTCCTTGATGCCGCTGATCGGCTCGAAGACGGCCCCGCCCTCGAACTCCTCGCCGGACTCGACAGTGCCCTTCGAGGGCAGGACAAAGTTCCCGAATGCCTTGTGCAACACGTACATGTCGACGGCATCGCCCGGCGTCGGGGCGTCCTCGAGTTTGCACCCGACGAAGGTGGCTACCTCCTCGAAAAAGGCGATGATGTCCTGTTTGCGGTCGAGTTCGACACACAACTCGACGTCACGGAGGTTGTACTCGAGGAGTCGCTCGGGATCCTCTTCCCACAGCGTCCCGATGTCACCCGTATACGTCTCCTTCCCCGCGCCGAGTTCCTCCTGGCCGACGTCCTCTAAGCGGTAGGAATCGAGTTCGGTGAACTGCGTCCGCTTGTACGCCCGTAGCAGGTCGAAGACGACCCGGCCCTTGATGTCCGGGCCTTGCCAGTCGCTCTCCCAGACCTCGTTGACCCGGGAGAGCCGGTTCATGTCGAGGTTTCGGTCGGTCCCCGGGTCGAGTTCTTGCAAGCGGTCGATGAAATACGGCGCGTCGAAGTCGCCGAAGTTCCAGCCCGTCAGGATGTCCGGATCGGTCTCGTCGATGTATTCGAGGAACGCTTCGAGCATCCGCTCCTCTTCCTCGAAGACGCGGACATCCGCCTCGAAGTCGTCCTCCAGCGGTTCGTACTGTTCGAGGGCCTCCGGCGGGTCGATCCCGACCGGCGAGTCGTACAGCCAGACGACGTACTCGTCGCGATAGGAGTCGTGGCTCGTGAGACAGATGATGGGTTCCTCCCCGTCCTCGGGGAAACCCGACCGGTCGTCGACCTCGATGTCGAAGGTGTTGACTCTCGCGTCGGCGTCGTAGTCGATGGCTTCGATCTCATCGTGTGGGATCCGGATCGTTCCGTTCTCCGTGCGACGATCGGGAACCCGGACGCCGCTGGTGATGTCCTTGTCGATGAGGAGGCGATTCGGGAAGAGAATATCCGCCTCGTAGTGATCGAAGTCGTCACGGATCTGCCCGACGTCCCGCGGCGTCTGGCCGAAGATCCTGACGAGTTCCTCGCCACGAATGGACTCGTACGGCTCGCCGTTGTCGTCGGTGCGTTCCCAGCCGGTGACGCTGTCGTAACTCGCGAGTCGGTCCTCGTCGACGTTGTCGGCCGGCGCATAGAAGTAGGGTCGAAACTCATAGACTTGCACGTGGAGGAGTTCCCGATCCGCGGTGCGTCCGAAAACGTGGACGACGGGATACTCGTCGCTCCCACTCCCCTCGATCGTGTAGTCGACCTGCGTCACCGCGAGTTCGACGGTACCGTCGGCCTCGGGGTATCGCCATTCGTCGGCGTCGACGACACTCGCCTCGTGGCCGCCGTTGCCCGCGACTGCACGTGCCTCGGCAGCCGGTCTGTCGTCGTCGGCGAACGCGCCAAGCCCGCGCTGCTCCCCGGAATCGGTCATTGATGGGTTGGTTGCCGGCTGCCTCCCTAAAACCCCCCGGTCGGCCGCCGCCAGAAGGCTTATGCCACGACATACCATACCAGTTTCCGGTAGCTATGTCGAACCCCGCCAACGGTAGTCGGAACGAGCGTGCGACGACCGACCGGACGCCGTCGTTGCCGGCGACGGCAGACACGATTGAGCGATACGAAACCGACGACGGGACGGTAATTTACGATGCAGCAAATCCGATGGCGTGGATCTACAGCGACGACGCCGAGGCTCTCTCGGACTGCCGGTAGTCCGGATCGAAGTCGCTTTTAGCGACGCGGTCCCGACGTTGCATGTGGCCGATCGAGATCAGCCTGCGGCACAAATCGGTGAGAGCGACGGGCGCGCCGAGTCGCCGGCTCCAGGCGTCGACAGTTCCGAGGACGTAGAGGACATCACCGAAGTCGATCCCGAAGTCCGAAGCCTCTTCTGGCGGCTCGTGGTCGTCCTCAAGGTTGCGATTCCCGTCGTCTCGGTGGGCATCCTCGTCGTCACCTTCACCGACTGGATCCTGATCGGACTGGTGATCATTGCCGGCGGTTGCATGGTGGGTGCGTATGGACTCGTTCGTTATCGCCGCTATCACCGGACGGAGTGACCGCTGCTGCCGGGAACGGCAATCACATGTATTCGCAGTCGATACGTCCAGTGTGCGCACTGTCGAGGACGAATCGGGATCACGCTACGTTCTTTTGAAGCAATCCACTGATGGATGGCTCGTCCGGGACCCGGAGACGGGAAACGAAACGTACCGGTCACCGGACTCACTGACTATCGTCGAGGGCCAGTCACCGCTTGCGGTTGCAGCCACGGCCGTTCCTGAATCGGTCCGGGTGGTGCTGTCCGTGGTCCACGCCGAGCGCGACCTGGGCCTGCTTCTCGAACTCGCTCGCGACGGACCACTGTCTGTCCGGACGCTTTTAGACCGCTATGAGTACTGTGAGAGCGATCTCCACGGCCGGCTGGCGGAGTTTCGCGTCGCGGGACTGATCGTGGAGGAACGGGTCGCCGGCGAGCGCGGGTACGCGACGACCCCGGATGCCGAGGAGGCGACCGAACTGCTGACGGGCGAGCAGTTCGTGGCCGACAGCAACTAATCAGCCGGCAACTCCGGGCTGTTGCGACGCTCGACGCGCGAGCGGTTGGTGGTTGCGTCCTTCGCGACGTACACCAGGTCGTCGGCGGCGTCCACCAACTCGTCGTCGTGGCTGACGACCACGATCTGCTCGACGCCGATCTCCTCGCGCATGTACTCGATCAACTCCAGCAACTGCGAGACGTGACCGGAATCGAGGAAGACCGTCGGTTCGTCGAGGATCAGCGGCGGGGTGGGCGCAGCCCCTTCGATCCCCTCGGCCAGCAGCCGATAAATCGCCGCCCGCAGGCTGAGGTTGAACAGCGCGCGTTCGCCGCCCGAAAGCTGGTCGGGATCGAGTGCCTCGCCGTCCTTCTGGTAGATCGTGAGGTGGTAGTCCGTCGCAAGTTCGATCCGGTCGTAGGCGTCGTTGTGGTAGACGAGATCGAACGTGTCGTTGAGCATCCACTCCAAGGTCTCGACGTTGCGCTGGCGCAGTTCCGCCCGGAGTTGTCCGTACATCTCCTGTAACTGCTCGGCCTCCTCGTAGAGGGACTCCAAATGCTCGACCGTCTCGGCGAGCCCCTCCCGCCGTTCGCGGAGCGATTCGAGTTCCTCGATCTCGTTTTCGATGGCCCCGATGCGTGCCTGGAGTTCGTCCCGCTGCTCTTCGCGATCGTCGATTTCTTCGACGACTTCTTCGAGATAGGTCTCGGCACGTTTCTTGTCGTCTCGGGCCTCGGCCAGTCGGTCCTCGTCGATGGCGTCGGCTAGCTCCGAGCGGCGTTCCCGAAGGGTCCCGAGGCGGTCGCGGCGCTCGTCGTTCATTTCGTCGAGTTGCTCGCGACGCTCCTGACGGGTCTCAATCTCGTCGGTGAGGGCGTCCAGCCGCTCAAAGTCCGCGACGATATCTTCGAGCCCGTCGATCCGATCGGCGAGTTCGCCACGCCGCTCGTTGCATTCGGCGATGGCCTCCCGGCACTCCTCGGCTTCGTTCTCGGATTCCTCGGCGGACTCGCGGTGCTGTTCGGCCTGGGAATCCAGTTCGTCGGCTTCAGCCCGAAGTGTTTCGATGCGTTCCTCGGTTTCTTCGATCGAATTCTCGCGTTCCGCGATCAACTCCGCGAGCGTCTCGCGTTTCTCCAGGAGCCGATCCCGTTCGCTTTCCTGCTCGACCAGTGTCTCGGCACGGTCCAGCCGCGCCTCGACTGACTCGCGGGTCTCCTCTAACTCCTCGCGCTCGGCCCGAAGGTCGGCCAGCCGTTCGCGATCGTCTTCGAGCGTCTCAACGCGCGGTGCCTCCTCGACGTCCTGGCCACACTCGGGACACTTTCCGGCGTCGAGTAAGTCCTGGGCCTCCTCGATGTCGCCTTCGAGGGACTCGATCGTCGTTTCGAGCGAGGTCAGATCGCTCTTGACGGCGTCCAGTTCGTCGGCGATTTCTTCGTGGAACGACTCCGCGTTGCCGAGTTCGACAGGTGCGTCCGTGAACGTCTCCTCGATCGATTCGATCTCGCTGTCCAGTTCTGCGAGCCTCTCTCGGCGGTCCTCGAGATCAGTGCGTGTTTCTTCGAGGCCCGATTCGAGTTCCTCAGCCTGCTCGCGATTTTCGGCGGCACGCTCCTCGGCGTCAGTGGCGTCTTCGCGTTCACTCTCGGCGTTCTCACGGTGACGCTGGAGATCGAGACGGTGTTGCTCGATCTCGTCGCGAATCTCGTCGTCGCGTTCTTCGAGGGTATCAATCAGGGCATCGACGGCGTCCCGATCCGTGTCACTCGATAACTCGGTCGCGTCGAGCCCGGATTCGATCCGGTCGCTGATTTCCTCGCGGCGGTCCCGGCGATCGGATATTTCGTCGCCGAGTGCCTCCCGCTTGCGCTCGGTCGATTCGATCGTTTCAGTCAGCTCTTCGATCTCGCTTTCGATCTCGTCGAGTTCCTCGCGGCGCTGTTCGTACTCCTCGAGGATCGATTTCGCGTCGTCGAGCGTCTCGCGGGCGGTCTCGCGCTGGTCGTCGTAGCGGTCGAGCTCCTCCCGGATCGTCGCGAGTGCGCTCTCGGCGGCGTTGAGCTGCTCGTGAAGCTCTTTTTCCTCCTTGGCCTTGATTTGAGATTCCAGCTGAGAGAGGGACTCACGTTTGCCTTCCAGCACCCGCCCGACGCCGACCCGGGCGTCGCTGGCACGCTTTCGGTAGTCTTCGAGGCGGCCGAGCTGGAGGAGGTCGTCGATCATATCCTGGCGTTCGCTCGGCGTCGCGTTGATGAGCTTGTTGACCTCGCCCTGGCGGACGTACGCACAGTTGATGAAGGCCTCGTGGTCCATCCTGAGCAGCGACGCGACGCGCTCGCGAACGTCTCTGGCCCCCTCCACCACGCCGTCAGATTCGTCCAAGACGCATTCGACGGTCGTCGCTCGATCGTCTCGAACGCGGACCCGGCGTTTGATGTGGTAGGACTCGCCACCGTGAGCGAACCAGAGTTCGACCGTCGCCTCCTCGGCCCCGATCGTGACGAGTTCGTCCAGGGTTCGATCGAGCGCGCGAGCGCCATACAGCGCAAAGAAGCAGGCTTCGAGCAGCGATGACTTTCCGCTGCCGTTGACGCCGTGGAAGACCGTCACGCCGCGTTCCAGCCGCAAATCGGCGTCCGCGTAGCACTTGAAGTGCTCCAACCGGACGCGCTCGAACCTCACAGGTACTCACCCATGGTTGCCTGCCCCTCACCGTCGTCTGTTTGCTCGTCGTTCGGCTGGTTTCCGTCTTTCTCGGTCTGCCCGTCGTTCGGCTGGTCTGGGCCATCTGTCCTCTCGCCGTTGGCTTGCGTATCGTTCGCTTCCGAGCCCTCCGACTCAGTCCCGTCTTCAGCCGGTGCGTCCGCGATACTGTCGCCAGCCGGCTCGTCGTCGCTGTCGCTGCCCTCTGTGTCGTCGCTGTCGCCGGCTTCCATGTTATCCCCGTCGTCGGTTTCCCTGTCGCCTTCGGCCGGCGCGGGTTCGAACTGTTCGGCGTCTCCCTCATCGACCAGTTCACGGACCCTGGATTCGACCGAATCGTCGACGTTGGAATCCGCAACTTTGCTGGCCCGAACGACCTCGTCGAGTTCCGACGCGGCGGGACTGAGCCCAAGCTGGTCGATACGGTCGCGGACGGCGTCGTCGGGGTCTGCGAAACTCACGTCGTAGGCAGCTTCCTCCTCTATTTCGCGGCGGTCGTTGACCCGGGCGACCAGCGCGCCCCGCTCGCGGGCGAACTCCTCGATCGTGGCCGGCGGGACGCGTTCACCTTCGCCCTCGATGGTGACGATCACCACGGCGTCTTCGAGGTCGTGCTGCCCGACCCGGGTCCGGACGCGCTCGGTCCCCTCGCCTGCGGCGAGTTCGAGGTCGACGAAAACGAACGGTCGCGTTTCGATTGATCGCCGACGGATGTCGACACCGTCGTCGAACGTCACGAGATTGTACCCGCGCGCTTCGCGTTCGCTCGCACTCGCCCGCTCGGTCGACCCACAGTACGTGAGCCAGGTCCCGCCGACTTCGCGTCTGGCTGGCGTGTGATCGTCGCCGAGTAACATCGCGTCGAAGTCGACCGAGGATCCTTCGAGGATCTCGGTTGCGTCCCAGTCACCGTGAGAGAACGGCTGGAACAGGCCGTGAGAGACCAGTGCGGCGTGGGACGCGTCGTGCGGTTCGAAGTCGTATTCCAGGTCGTCGCGGGCGGCCCGGGCGACGAAGTCCAGTCCGTAGAAAGCGGTATCGCCGATGACGGTCGGGTTTTCGTCGAGTCGGATCGCCAACTCCAGCGATTCGAAGAGGTCGAGCCACTGGGCGTCGCGCTTGCCCTCGTGGTTACCCACGATCGCCAAGAACGGGATATCGGCTGCGTCGAGGTCTCGCAGCGTTCCCAGCGCACCCAAAATGTCCTGCAGCCGGGGGCGTCGATCGTGAAAGAGGTCGCCAGCGTGGACGACGGCGTCGACATCCGCCTCGATCGCGTCGTCGATCACCTGCTGAAAGGCGGACAGAAAGTCCCCCTGGCGCTCCGGCGAGTGATACTGCCGGTAGCCAAGATGCGTGTCGCCCGTATGGAGCACCTGCGTCATTGTGACGTGGTACTCCGCGGGGTCCTAAAGGGATTGCGCGACCGGCGTGACAGTGAAATGAGGTAAGCAGTGACCGTCGATCGTCACTCGATCGCGAGCGAGTAGACGCGCTTGCGAGCGTCCGAAAACGAGAACCGTGACTCGACGACGCCGACGTCTTCGAGTCGACTGAGTGCGTACCGGACCGTTCTAGACGGCAGCAGCGTCTCCTCGGAGAGTTGACTCTGTGTCAAACTGCCCTGGTATTCGAGGGACTTCGCGACGAGTTTGGCGCTCGGCGGGAGGTCCGACACTGCGTCCCAACCGGGATTCTGTGCTGTCTCGCCCTGTGACGGTTCCGTGATGCTCATCGTAACACCTGCTTCTGGATACAGGGTAATAATATTTGTTATTCCTAAATATGCATAGTGAGCATTATCCGGTCGGTCACTCGCCCCTTCTGACATCCACCGCTACGGAATCGCAGGTCCGACTGGATCCGTCGAGGGGTGGCGATTTCCTCCGTCAGGCCGTAAATATGCCGTCCCCACCACCCACGTTTGTGCCGACCCGAAGTCTCTTACCGACCCATCCGCTAGGAGTGAGCAATGACAGATACGGTGGACGACGTCGACCAGCCGTACGACGACGACGTGTCCAAACAGGAGAAAATCGAGGCGTTAGAGGAACAGCTCGACGTTTTGGAGTCCCAAAACGAGGAGATGCGTGACGAGTTGCTCGACGCCAACGCCGAGAACAACAAGTACAAGCAGAAACTCGAGCGGCTGACCCACGAGAACAAGAAACTCAAGCAGTCGCCGCTGTTCGTGGCCACGGTCCAGGAACTCACTGAGGACGGCGTCGTGATCAAGCAGCACGGCAACAATCAGGAGGCCCTGACAGAGGTCACCGAGGAGATGCGCGAGGACATCGAACCCGACGACCGCGTCGCCGTCAACAACTCGCTGTCGATCGTCAAGACGCTGGAGGACGAGACTGACGTTCGGGCCCGCGTGATGCAGGTCGACCAGAGCCCGGACGTCAATTACACGGATATCGGCGGACTCGACGATCAGGTTTCGGAAGTGCGTGAAACCGTCGAGATGCCGCTGAAAAGCCCCGAGATGTTCGACGAGGTCGGGATCGACCCGCCGAGCGGCGTCCTGCTGCACGGTCCGCCGGGGACGGGCAAGACGATGCTCGCCAAAGCCGTCGCCAACCAGACCGACGCCACCTTCATCAAGATGGCCGGCTCCGAGCTGGTCCACAAGTTCATCGGCGAGGGCGCGAAGCTCGTTCGTGATCTGTTCGAACTCGCCCGCCAGCACGAACCATCGGTGCTGTTCATCGACGAAATCGACGCGATCGCCGCCAAGCGGACGGACTCAAAGACCAGCGGGGACGCCGAGGTCCAGCGGACGATGATGCAACTTCTTTCGGAGATGGACGGCTTCGACGAGCGTGGCGACATCCGGATCATCGCCGCGACCAACCGCTTTGACATGCTCGACCGGGCGATCCTCCGGCCCGGCCGCTTCGACCGCCTCATCGAAGTGCCCAAACCCGACGAGACCGGCCGCGAACAGATCTTCAAGATCCACACGCGTGGCATGAACCTCGCCGAGACTGTCGACTTCGCGGCGATTGCGGCCGAAGCGACCGACGCCAGCGGGGCCGAGATCAAGGCCATCTGTACCGAGGCCGGGATGTTCGCGATCCGCGACGACCGGACCGAAGTCACCGAGGCCGACTTCCGGGACGCCTGGGAGAAGATCCAGGCCGAGGAGAACGACGAGGAAGTGTCGAAGACCTTCGCCTGAGGCGTTCGTTTCTCGCCAGTCCCTCACGCACCCGATGTATGCAGGCTTAAGACCGCCCGCCTGCTTGCCACCGGTATGGACACACGGGACCTGTCGTCGCATACGATCTATCGAGCGGGGCGGGGGATCGAAGAGACGGCCCGCGAACTCGGCGTCGATCCCGAGGCGCTGATCAAACTCTCCTCGAACGAGAACGCCCTGGGGCCGAGCCCGAAGGCCGTCGCGGCGATCCGGGAGCACGCCGAAGCGCTTCACTCCTATCCCAAAGCCTCCCACGCCGATCTGGGCGAGGCACTTGCCGAGCGCTGGGACGTCACGCCTGCCCAGATCTGGCTCGCCAACGGCGGCGACGGCGCGATGGACTGCCTCGCCCGGGCCATGATCGATCCCGGACAGGCCGCGCTCGTCCCGGATCCGGACTTCACCTATCACTCGATGAGCGTCCGGTATCACCACGGCGAGGTCCACACCTACCCGCTCGTCGAGGACGACGGGTTCGCCCAGTCGCCGGATCGGATTCTGGACGCCTACGACGGCGAGCGGATGCTCTACCTCACGAGCCCGCACAACCCGACCGGCTCGATGGTTTCCCTCGACGAGATCGAGGAGATCGCCGACCGGACCGACGAGGAGACGCTGATTGTCGTCGACGAAGCTTACGGCGAGTTCGCCGACCGCCCGAGCGCCGTCGAGCTGGTCGAGAAGCGCGAGGACGTGGCCGTGGTACGGACGTTCTCGAAGGTCTATGGCCTCGCCGGGCTCCGGCTGGGCTACGCCATCACACCCGCGGAGTGGGCCGACGCCTACGAACGGATCAACACGCCCTTCTCGGCCAGCGAGATCGCTTGCCGGGCCGGCCTCGCCGCGCTTGAAGACGATGACCACGTGGACGCAATCACGGATATCGTCGAGTGGGCACGGGAATACTACGACGACGAACTCGACGCGAAGACCTACGAGAGCGGCGGGAATTTCGTCCTCGTGGAGGTCGGCGACGCCAGCCGGGTCGCACAGGCGACGAAGGAACGCGGCGTGATCGTCCGGGACTGTTCGAGCTTCGGCCTCCCCGAGCACATCCGTGTCTCCTGTGGGACACGCGAGGAAACGAAGACGGCCGTCGAGACGATCAACGAGGTGCTTTAGCGTGCGCGTTGCCGTGACCGGAACCCCGGGGACGGGCAAGACGACCGCGACCGAGCAGGTCGACGCACTCGACGTGATCCACCTCAACCAGGTGATCGACCGCGAGGGGTTCATCCAGGGCGTCGACGACGAGCGCGGCTCGAGTATTGCCGATCTCGATGCCATCGAGTCGTGGCTCGATGGTCGCGACGACATCCTGATCGAGAGTCACCTCGCCCACCACGTCCCCGTGGACCGGGTGATCGTCCTGCGGTGTCACCCCGAGACGATCGAGCAGCGACTCCGGGAGCGTGGCGAATCGCCCGAGAGCGCCCAAGAGAACGCCGAGAGCGAAGCCCTGGACGTGGTCCTCACCGAGGCCGTCGATGCCCACGGACCCAACAGCGTCTACGAGATCGAGACGACCGAGCGTTTACCCGAGACCGTCGCCGACGAGATCGAGGCAGTCATCGCGGGGGATCGTGAACCGAATCCAGGTGTCGTTTCCTACATCGAGTACCTATGACACTGGATCAACTGCGCCCCCTCTCCGATCGGCTGCTCGAACCGTTTGTCGCCGTCAGCGTCCGGCTCGGGTTGACGCCGAACCTCGTCAGCGTGCTCGCCCTTCTCGTGGCGGGCGGGGCGGCCGGGGCGTTCTATCTCGGCGGGGCCGAGCCAGTCTGGTACGTCGTGGCTGCCGGGCTGGTGTTCGCCAACGGCTGGCTGGACCTCCTCGACGGCGGGATCGCACGGGAACTCGGTACCGACTCGTCGGCCGGCGACCTGCTCGATCACGTCTTCGACCGCTACGCCGATCTGCTGTTGTTGATCGGCCTGGCTGCCGGGATCGACCGCTGGGACCTCGGCGTGGCCGCGATCACCGGCGTACTGATGACTTCTTACCTCGGGACGCAGGCCCAGGCTGTGGGCCTCGATCGTGTCTACGGCGGCCTGCTCGGTCGTGCCGATCGCCTCGCTCTCATGGGGTTTGGAGCCCTCCTTGCTGCTGTCGTGACCGAACCGGTCTCCGGGCTGTCGGTAATCGGCTGGTTGCTGGTCGTTTTCGCCGTCGTCGGTCATCTTACCGCACTCCAACGGTTCTACTACGCCATGGGCGACCTCGCCGGGAACGGCTCGGACCCTGACGGGGACACCGAATAGCTCGATAGGGGCCGTTTCAGACGCATCGGACTACAATCCAGGAGGGGAGCCACCCGAGAAACCACGACGAGTGACGGAGATAGATCGGTCGTCTACTCACATCGTACTGGGGTGGAGTCCACTCCCGCGCTCGGAAGAGGGATGGGTTTGCCCCTTCAGTCCTCCGGAATACCGAGCCGATCAAACGTTGCGGACGCCCCCGAGCCAGCCGATCACGGCGAGCATCACAGCTATTTCCAACGAGAATATCGAGAAGGGCGACACGATCCCGCTCGCCATCAGCGCCACCAGTGTCGCCGAGCCCACACTCACGATCACGCCGGCTACTACCGGCCCTCGATCGGCCGTGGCGTTCTCGTCAGCTCCCATGGACACGAGTTCGGATATCTTTCCGATGGATTATCAATGTATTGACGGACTCTCTACGTGTGGCAAATGCGAGCCGAGTCCGGTCAAGACCGTCGAGAGCGGTCTCGGACATCCATTTTGCCGAGACCGTCCGGGAGCACAGGGTAATATGGCTCTCGGATATCGGGACGACCGGCCGTTGGCCCTCGCCATTGCGGCGATTACAGCGTTCAGAATCCCGTTCAGGCAATCGTGTTGTCACGGAATTGTCGCCCCGGAGTCCACCGCAACGACGCCGTTGGTGAATACGTGTTTCCGTGGATACCCGAATCCGGGTAACTGACTGCCTGACGACTGATTATCTTGCCGATAAGATCATATTTTTACAATTTCGACTGTCAGTTCCGTCGACGTATGGAACGTCGCAATTTCCTCCGATCGATCGGGAGTACAGCTGCCCTGGTGACTGGCGTCTCCGGTGTCGCTGCCGCGGAGTCCGACCGCGACGGTCGGCGCCATCACGGCCCGGCCGACAAGCCCCAGTGGCCGTACCGGACTGATTTCGACGTCATCGGTCGCTCGGCTACCGATCACGAAGACGACGTGGAACTAGTCGACGCGTCAGCGGCAAAGGCCGTGTTCCAGGGATCGATCGCCGGGCGGAACAGTTGCGTCGGTGCCGAGTTGGTGGGCGTCGAGCGTCTGGACTCCGACACCGTCGCGTTCACGGTGCGGGAAACGTATCGAGACGGCATCTGTGCACAGGTACTGACGAGCGTCGACTACGAACTGTCGACCTCGCCGCTGGCCGGGGACTTCGACACCGCGGTGGTCGTCCACGAGGACGCGACCGGCACCGTGACGCTTCGGGAGTCGTTCTCGCTGCCGGTCATATCCTGGTGAACGCTTCTCCGTCCGTCGTTTTTCTGTCGGCCCGACCGATACGACCGATAGTACCGAATGCCGCCGAGTTCTGGCGGGACGCTCCTGTCGATCTACAGAGAACGTGGCCCACACCGCGGCCAGCGCCAGCGCTGGGTCTGTTCACTCCGCGGGTGCGATCAACTCGATCGGATGTGTGACCTTCCGTTCGAGTAGATCCGTCAACTGATCGTGACAGGAGGTCCCGCTGGCGACGACCGTTCGGTCCTCGGTCTCGGGCGTCGTGAACTGCTCACGGAGGTCGTCACCGACGGCCATACTCACGTCGTAGTACTGTTGTTTGAAACCGAAGGAGCCGGCCATGCCACAGCACTCGACCTGGGAGGTAGCGAGGTCGAAGCCCAGCCGATCGAGGATCGCTTCGGTGTGCGCATCGAGCCCGAGTGTCCGTTGCTGACAGTGGCTATGATACGCGATTTCCTCGCCGTGGCCGTCCGCGAGCGCGCCCACGTCGGCCCCGTTCTCGACGAGGCCGTACACGTACTCCAACACCTCGTAGCTGTTCGTGGCGATCCGATCGAACGTCTCTGTGTCGAGCAGCCGCTCGTAATCGTTCCGGAGCATCGCGAGGTCGCTGGGCTCGACCATGACGACATCCCGTCCGGCATCCAGGTGTGGTTCCAGCGAGTCGGCGACCGCTTCGGCCTGTTCGCGCGCCGTGGCGATCATCCCCTGAGAGAGTGCGGCCCGACCGCTCTCGGAGACGTCGGCGATGTGGACCTTGGTGCCGAGTGCTTCCAGCGCCCGGATCGTCGCCTTCCCACGCTCGACGTGCATGTAGTTCGTGTAGGTGTCCGCCAGCAGGACGACCTCGCGGTCGGGGTCCGCTGGTGGCTCTCGCCCTTTGGCCCACTTGCGAAGCGTCCCACGGGTGAACTTCGGCATCTCGCGGCGGCGATCCACTCCCAGCAGCTTCTCGGCGATCCAGCGGGAGGGCGGGGCTTCGGCGGCCCAGTTCGAAACGGGGGCAAACGCACTCCCGAGCTTGGCGACGGTCGCGAAGTTTCCGAAGAAGCGTTTCTGGAGGTCGAGTCCGGCGGGTTCCGGGTCCGGTGTCAGTCCAGAGACGAGGTGGTCGAAGGCACTTGGGTCATCACCGCGATTGAGGCGGTCGCGAACGACGGTGTTGATCCAGGGGATGTCGATGCCGACCGGACAGGCTTCGGTACACCGGCTACAGCCGGTACAGAGGTCGTTGAATTCCTTGGCACTCTCCTCGCCGCCAACGGCGGCCTCCCAGCCGGTAGCGATCCCGCCGGTGTAGGTCTCGCCGCCGAAGGCGTGGCCGCCGACCTGCTGGAAGTTGGCACACGAGTTGGCACACGCCGAACACCGGATGCAATACAGCGTCTCTTCGAGGTCCTCGTCCTCGCGCATGGCCATTCGGCCGTTGTCGACAAGCACGAGATGGAACTCCCGATCGTCGGGGTCCCCGAATGCATCGTCCTCGAACGTTGGGGCGTCGATCGGCGGCGTCAACAGCGAGATGTAGGAGGTGATGTCGTGACCCGTTCCCGATCGGCCGATCAGTTCGACGAACGGCTGGAGGTCCTCGACGCTCGGAATGATCTTCTCGACGCCCGCGACCGCGACGTGTGTGTCAGCACTGGCGACGGTCTTGCGGGCGTTGCCCTCGCTGGTTACGAGCGCCATCGTTCCCGAGTCGGCCGTCAGGAAGTTCGCGCCGGTCATCCCGACGTCAGCGGCGGCGATGTCGTCGGCGAGTTGCTCCCGGGCGAAGTTCGTCAGGTCTTCGGCCGTCTCGAGGGGCACGTCGGGATCGAACCGTTCCTCGAAGAGTCGAGCGATCTCGTCGCGGGACTTGTGAATCGCCGGCGCAACCAGGTGTGACGGGGCCTCCTCGGCGACCTGGAGCACCCACTCACCGAGGTCTGTCTCGACGACGTCGACGCCCGCGGCTTCGAGGTGCTCGTTGACCTCGAGTTCCTCGGTCGTCATCGACTTGCTCTTGGCGACCAGGTCGGCGTCCGCGTCGGCGACGACCGATTCGATGTACTCGTTGGCTTCGGCTTCGTCATCGGCGAGGTAGACTGTGCCGCCGTTTTCCTCGACACTCTCCCGGAGCTCCTCGATCAATTCCGGCAGCCGATCGATCGCGTCCTCCTTGATCGCGCGGGCCTCGTCTTTGAGCCCCTGGTAGTCCTCGAGGCGGGCGACCGACTCGTAGCGGCCGTCGTTGAACCCCTGGGTGTTCGTTTCGATGGCCGCGCCTTCCTGATCCATGATCTCACGGATCTTCGCTGCCTTGGCGCGTTTGGAGGTTTTGCCGCTCATTGTTCGATGATGACGACGTGGACGTCTGTCGGTCCGTGGACGCCGCGGACGATCTCGCCCATATCCGAGGTCGCGCTCGGCCCCGTGGCGACGATCACCTCTCCCCGGTCCTCGCGCAGTTTCGGACCGAGTTCCGCGAAGGCATCCGCCATCGTCCCGACGATGTCGCGCTCGCTGACGACCGCGATATGGGTCTCCGGGAAGAGACTCATCAGGCCCGATCCGCGGTCATCCGATTCGAGCAGGACGCTCCCGTAGTCGGCGATCCCGATCGTCGCGGGCGTCACGCCGGTGGCGGCTGCCCGAACTGTTTCCGGGTCGGGGTCGGTCTCGACAGCCGAGGGCAGCGAAACCCCGTCGATCGGGATCGGAACGCCGACAGCCGGTTCGTCGAGCAATTCAGCCACGGTCGATTCGAACCCGTCTGTATCCGTCCGGGTCCATGTCACGTCGATCCCATCGAGGGATGCCATAAACCGTTCGACGGGCGACCCGGTCTGCGTTGATGCCATTGTTTCGAGTGAGCTTCTGACTGGTATGAGGGTGGGGAAACCGGCAGCATCCGCATACTGTACTGCGGGGCGTACGATTTATGCCCCGGGGCAAGTAATCCACTCACATGGTTCAATGTGAGATGTGCGGGGCCGAGACGAGCGCTCCGAACACCGTCAAGGTGGAGGGTGCAGAGTTGGATGTCTGTGATGAGTGTGCCGACTTCGGCACGGAAGTGCGGACCCCCGACCAGTCGAGTCCGTCGACGAAGTACTCGACGGATTCCGGCAGTTCTTCGAGTTCCAGTAGTTCGGGCTCGGCCAGCAGCGGCAGTGGCTCCGGCGGGTCTTCCGGGGGCGGGAGCCGTCGAGACATGTTCGACGAGATGGACGAACTCGTCCAGGACTTCGATCAGCGGATCCGCTCGGCCCGCGAACAGACCGACATGAGTCAGGAAGATCTCGCCGACCAACTCAACGAGAAGGCCAGCCTTATCCGGAAACTCGAGCGCGGCGATCACCTCCCCAGTGACGAGGTTCAGACGAAACTCGAACGGGAACTCGACATCGAACTCACCGAAAGTGGCGGTACGGAGGAAGACGCTGATTGGGACAGCGGTTCGGCGGTCGGCGAGTACACGCTCGGGGACGTCGTCGAACGGAAAGATTCCTGATTGCCCGTCGGTCAAACCGTCGATTATCGATCGATCGTCGATTGCGTTATTTCCGTTTCGAGGGCCTGGACCTGGGCCTGGAGTTCTTCGATCTCCGCTTCGAGCGCGCTGAATCGCTCGCTGGCTTCTAGTTCCGGCCGGGCCTTCTCGACTTCGAGGACGTTTCGTTTGAGTTTCTTTGCCGTGAGCCGCTTCTGTCGGTCGTTGTACTCGGCGACGGTTTCGAGGCGTTCGACGACATCCACGAGCGTGTCTTTGCTGACGGGTTTGACGACGTAATCGTCGACGCCGAGGTCGATGATGTCAAAGTCGGGATCGACGGCCGTCACCATCGCGACGCGGATGTCGATCCCCCGCTCTTCGATGGACGCCAGGACTTCGTTGCCGGACATGACCGGCATTCGTCGGTCAAGCAATACGATGTCAACTGTTTCGTCGAGGACTTTGAGTCCATCAGCGCCGTTGTAGGCCGTCCGGACATCGTAGTGCTCGGGGAGATATTCGGCGTAGAGGTCGGCGAGATGCTGTTCGTCTTCGACGATGAGTACCGTCGTCGGCTCAGTTCCATCGGTCACGGTGGTCGGATACTCCTTCGGGAAGCGGTCTCTTAATGCCCACTGTTTTCGGGCCGACCCGGAACGGCCGGCTGTGCTTCGAAACCTATTTTCCTGCGGTCAGAGAATCCGTAGCTGCAATGTTCGTTCTCGTCAATCTCAAGACGTACCCGTGTGATCCCGTCGAAGTCGCCGAGGCCGCCAAGGATGTCAGCGATGCGTCGGGCGTTCGCATCGGCGTCGCCGCACAGGACGCCGATATCGCGCGCGTCGCCGACACCGGCGTCGAGACGTGGGCCCAGCACGTCGACCCGATCGAGTACGGCTCGAACACCGGCCACACGCTCGCCGAAACCGTCACCGACGCCGGCGCGGAGGGGACGCTGATCAATCACTCCGAGAACCGGCTCAAACTCGCTGACATCGACGGCTCCGTCGAGGCCGCCGAACGCGCCGGCCTCGAAACCTGTGTGTGTGCGAACAACCCTGCCCAGATCGGTGCCGTGACCGCGCTCGGGCCGGATTCGGTCGCCGTCGAACCGCCGGAACTCATCGGCGGTGACGTCTCCGTCGCGACGGGCGACCCCGACATCGTGACCGACGCCGTCGAGGCGGCCGAAGCCGTCGACGAAGATGTCGAAGTGTACTGTGGGGCCGGCATCTCGACCGGCGACGACGTCGAGTCCGCGGGCGAACTCGGCGCGACGGGCGTCCTCCTCGCGAGCGGCGTCGCCAAGGCCGACAATCCGCGAGCCGCCCTCGAAGACCTCGTCGAACCGCTCGCGTAGCGACGATCGTTTTCCCGTCGAGTCGGTTTTTTGGATTCGGCGGCACAGCCGTTGCTATCCTGAAGCGTGGAACGGAAAACGGGTCGCCGTCTCGTCCTCGATCGTCGATTATTCCGCGTCGGCGGGCACGTCGAAGTCGTGATAATGTTCGCCCTTCTCTTTGCTGAGGATGTTCAGCGCCGCTGCTGCGCCGTCTCCGGCGGCGATGACCGCCTGCCACTCCTCGGCGCGAACCATCGCGCCCGTCGCGTAGGCGTCCTCGACGCTGGTCTCCATGTTGACCGAGACGTCGACGATGCCCTCTTCGGTGGTCGCACAGCCGAGTTCCTCGGCAAGTGATCGGTCGGCACCGGTTGCCAGGACGACGTAGTCGGCGTTGTATTCGCCCACGTCGGTCGTGACGGTGAACCCGTCCCCGGCGTCCTCGACAGCGGTGACTTCCTCGCCCTGGTTGCGTTGCACGCCGAAGCTTTCGACCTGCTCGCGAGAGACATCCATGAACTCGCTGCCGTCCATCGAGTCGATGCCGAGGTAGTTGAACAGGTGGGCCTTGTGCATCCAGGTCTCGTCGGTGTCGAAGACGATCGTTTCGAGGTCGTTTTTCGCGGTGAACAGTGCGGCGCTCAGGCCGGCGGGACCGCCGCCGACGACAAGTACATCTGCCATACTATACCAGTTGAATGCCTACCCAATAAACATTGGTTTGGTGGCACCGGCCGCTCGTCTGTTCGCAGATTCCTTTCCGGACTGTGGGAGTACCCGACGGTACCGCGCTCCGTGCATAGCCGCTTCACTGTCGGCTCCCCGTACAGAACTACAACGGTGTCACCATCGCCTGCCAGATCTCTATTCTGGGTTGCCCGGTTTGCCGGCGGGTGTCAGCGGGACCAGCCCGCAACAGACACTTTTATATAGTTTTATAAGACAATTTGAACTGGATTGCTGAATGATAGAGCACAGCCGACGCACGTTCCTGCGTGCATTTGGGGCAGGGGGCATCGGGGCACTGGGGGAAACACATGCGGTCAATCCTGGGCGGGCAGCGACCGCCATCACGATCGAGGGCGGTGGCGAAGATATCTGGGACGCGGCCGACGCCTTTCAGTACTACTATACCGAACTGGAGGGGGATTTCGACGTCACCGTGAAGGTCGAATCACAGGAAGCGACGGATGAATGGGCGAAAGCTGGGTTGATGGTCCGCCAGACGTTGACCGCGGACGCCGAGACGGCGATGATTCGAAAGACGCCCGGCCACGAAACCTCGTTCCAGTGGCGGTCAGACGATGGCGACCAGATGGTCAGTACGACGTCCGAGGGCGGGAGCGACGAGGGCGAGGTCGCCGGTGGCACAATGCCTGCGACCTGGCAACGCCTCGTGCGCGACGGCGATACCATCGAAGCCTACGGGTCGCCCGACGGCGCGAACTGGACGCGGATCGCAGCCATCTCGCCGAGCGATATCGATTTCGCCGAGTCGGCGTACGTCGGGCTAGCAGTCTGTAGCGGCGAGGAAGGCACGCGCTGTAGGGCAGCGTTTTCGAATCTCTCGGGTCTCTCGCCGACGAGCAACACCGACATCGGCGACGTCACCGTCCCGGGGAGCGTCTCGGAACGCACCGACAAGGACACGAGCGTCGTCGTCTCGACGGGGTCGGCTTCGGGGGTCACAGCCAGTGGCGCGACGATCACGGGGTCACTTGACGACCTCGGTGGCGCGTCCTCGGCGACCGTCTCCTTCGAGTATCGGGAGCGCACGGGGGGATCTTGGCAGAGTGTGGGGACCCAGACCCTGTCCAGGACCAGGTCCTACAGCGAACCCATTACTGGACTCGAACCGGGCACCGCTTACGAGTTCCGGGCGGTTTCGACGGCCAGCGACGGCGATACCGATACCGGTTCCGCCAACACGTTCAGGACCGCAGCCAGGCGCGATGGACCCGACGTGATCACTGTCGAGGGAGCTGGTGGAGACATTTGGAACGAGGCGGATGAGGGGCATTACTACTACACGCCGGTTGAGGGTGACTTCGACGTGACCGTCCGCATCGACAGTCTCGACGACACCGACGAGTGGGCCAAGACCGGGTTGATGGTCCGTGAGTCGCTGTCCGCCGACGCGGTGAACGCGATGGTCAGGAAGACCCCTGGCCACGAAACGTCGATTCAGTGGCGTGAGGGTGCGGGGGCGGAAACCACGAGCACGACCGCCGACGCCGGCGAGGGGGAGAGTGAACTATCGGGAAGCACGATGCCCGCACGGTATCAGCGATTGGTCCGGACCGGCGACGTCATCGAGGCATACGCGTCCACCGATGGGAGCGACTGGACGCTGATCGCCGCTCTGGATGACTCGCGGGTATCCGTCTCCGAGACCGCGTACGTCGGGCTGGCGGTCACCAGCCACAACACGGGCACCCTGTGTACGGCCGAATTTTCGGAACTGTCGGGACTCGCGCCGACGGACAACCGGGACATCGGCGATCCGGACATCTCGGGGAGCGTCACCCACGAACGCGACTCCGGCGATGCTGATCCAGTGGTTTCGACGGGTTCGGTCTCGAACGTCGGAACACATTCGGCGACGCTGTCAGGTTCACTCACGGACCTCGGTGGGGCCACGTCAGTCGAGGTCGCCTTCGAATACCGTGCGCGCGACAGTGCCTCGTGGTCCTCGACCGCGGCGCAGACGCTGTCCTCGACGGGATCGTTTAGCGAGACACTTTCCGGACTCGATCCGGATACCGACTACGAGTTCCGGGCGATTGGGGACGCGAGCGACGGTGATCCGGTCACTGGCTCGGCGACGATGTTCAGTACATCGACCAGCACTGACACCGCCGGCGGATCATACTTCGACCCGTCGGACGGGTTCGCCGATCCGGCACCGTGGCTGGATGACAGTACGCAAGTCATTCGGATCCAGAACGCCACCCGCAGCGAGGTCGAACGTGCGTTCAGCACTTCTGGCCCGCGCGTGATCGTCTTCGAGACCAGCGGGACCATCGACCTCGGCGGTGAGGAACTGGCGATTACCGAGGACAAGTGCTGGGTAGCGGGCCAGACCGCGCCCTCGCCCGGGATTACGTTCATCAAAGGCCAGCTCCAGATCGACGCAAACGACTGTGTCGTCCAGCACATTCGGTCCCGTCACGGACCGGGGTCCGAGGGCAGCATCCAGAGCAACGACGCGTTCAACACGCAGGACGACACCACCAACAACGTCGTCGATCACGTCTCGGCCTCGTGGGGTACTGACGAGTGCATGTCCGTCGGGTACGACACCGACCGGACGACCTACACGAACTGTCTCATCTACGAGGGGCTGTACGATCCCTACGGCGACGGCGCCGATCACAACTACGGGACGCTCATCGGTGACGGCGCTGAGAACGTCGCGCTGCTGGGTAACGTCTGGGCGAAGGTCCGTGGCCGGGTCCCACGGCTCAAAAGTGGGACTCGATCCGCCCTCGCCAACAACGTGATGTACTTCTTCAACGAGGCGACGAACATGGACGGCGACACGGAAGCGTCCATCGTCGGGAACGTCTACGCCCCCCAGGACCTCGAGGACACGGCGATCGAAGACGGGACTGCCTATCTGGCGGACAACGTCACCGATCCCACGTCGACGCCGCTGACCGGCGACACGTCCGAGCTGTCGTCTCGGCCGCTGTGGCCCGATGGGCTCTCCGCGATGGACTCGAGCGAGGTCGAGAACCACAACCTGAATTACGCTGGCGCACGCCCGGCCGATCGCACTGAGGACGACTCGCGGATCATCTCCGAGATCGAAACCCGCGCTGGCGATCCATACACCGAGTCGCCGTACGACTACTGGATTCCCGACCACGAAGCAGTCGGCGGGTATCCCACCCTCCCGGAGAACACCCACTCGCTGACGGTCCCTGACTCGGGCCTTCGTGAGTGGCTCGAACAGTGGGCGCTCGCCGTCGAGGAGAGCGGCGCGAGCCCGCCCTGAGACGAGCGCGACCGACGGGGCGTCAGGCGAGCTGCCGACGGAACGCCCGTGCGGCGTCCTCGCCATCTCCGTAGAGATCCGCAACGAACGACGGCCGCCGGTCGAGCCGCGACCGGCCGGCCCGCTCTCGCGGGAGGTCGATGTGCCGGATCGTCGTCTCTGTCAGCGACGGGTCGGCGAGTCGGCCGTCGGCGATCCACTCGTTGACGGTCTCGACGAACCGCCGTTCCTGGCGGAGCGACAGCGTCTCGACGAGTTGCCGGACGCGCCCGTCGATGGCTTCGGCGGTCGTCGGCATCTCCTCGACCGTCTCCGGTGTCAGGCGGACGATCCACAGTTCGTCCGGCGCCGGGATCGTCCCATCGGTCACGAACTCGCGGATCGGCGGATTCTGGGAGAGGAAGCCGTCCCAGTACTGCTCGCCGTCGATATCGACAGGTTCGAAAACTCGTGGGATCGCCGATGAGGCGACGACGGTCGCCGGCGTGATCTCGTCGTCACGAAAGAGTTGGGGGGACCCGGTCCGGACGTTCACCGCACTGACCAGCAACGCGGGCGCTCGTCGCAGATCGACGAGCTCCCCGAAGGACGTAAAGTCGACGTGCTCCTGAAGCGTCCGCTCGAGGTGGGCCCGCCCAAGGTCGCTGCCCGGATTGAGATACGGGTTCTCGGCCGGTTCGACGGACGCCGGTACCGTCGCCCCGAGGACCGCCATGCCGTTCACCCACCGGTCCCAGGGCGTGTTCGCAGCGATGTCGTCCCACACTGCCTCGAGGACACTACCCGAGGTTTCCCCGGCCGCGAGCAACCCGTACCACGCCGCGACGGCCGAGACGGCCCCACCGGAAGCGCCGCTGAGACCGACCAACCGGTGAGACGACGGGAACTCCCCGAGCAGTTCGTCGAGGACGCCTGCGGTGAACGCCGCGTGGCTGCCACCGCCCTGGCAGGCGATCGCGACCGTTCTCTCGGTCGATCCGGACCCGGACCGACGCCGATCCAGGAGTTCGAGCAACCGATTCAGGCGAGTCACGTCCCACGCGAACGCTTTGAGAGGGAAGTACGCTTTTATGTGTCATCTTCTATGCTGGATCCATCGCTTCCCGAGCGACGTCCCCACCTGTCGTCCTGGCGCGGCAGTCCCAGGCGTTCCACGCGGCGACTCGGGGCCGGATCGCGTCAGCCCGGTCCCACCCGGAAGGAGGAGCCGAAGGCGCTCGGCAGGACGTCGGCGGACTGTTCGGCGATGTCACCCGGCCCGCTGCACTCCATGGCTGGTTTGACCTTCGACCGCCCAGAGAACCCCACCTGTGGACTTTGGGTCCCGCAGCCGGGCAGCACCATTAAGCCGCTGCCAGTCAGACGTGTTTGTCATGACTGTGGACGGCGGGCCGCCAGGGGATCACGAATCCGAACCGGCCGACCGAACTGGAGAGCGCAACCCGAGGGAGGAGTCGGAGACGGGCACCGAATCGACGGAGCCCGAGGACGAGTCCGTCGACCGTGAAGCGCTACAGACGGCGGTCAGGTCGCTCGACTCACGCGTCCGCTGGCAGTGGTGTCTCAGGGCGACGATCGTGGCCGCGGTAGTTGGCACGATCATCGGGGCGATCAGCGTCTTCGGACTCGAATGGGGACCGCTCCCGGGCGTCGGAGCCTTCCTTTTGGCACTCCTCATCGGGGTCAGCCACGCGCTCGCGCTGTATCGCACCTGGGAGTACCGGGTTCGCGAGGACGCGTTGTACCTCCAGCGGGGCGTGATCACGCACGTCAAGACTGTCGTCCCGTTCGTCCGCGTCCAACACATCGACACGAGCCGCGGCCCGATCGACAGACTGCTCGGCCTCTCGTCGCTGGTGGTCTACACAGCCGGATCACGAGGGGCCGACGTGACGGTCCCCGGCCTCACGCAAAGTGACGCTGCGGACCTCCAGGAACGATTGAAAGTACTCGCGAAGGATTCCAACGGGGACGACGCTGTCTGACCATGCGACTTGATCCGCTTTCGATCCCCTATCGGATCGCCGAGAACAGCACCCAGATCGCGGGCGGTGTCGTCGTTGCCGGGATCGCGGGTTCCAGTGGCTCCGGCGGAAATCTCCTGCAAGGCGCGACGATCTTCTTCGGCATCGCGGCGGTCGGCGTCGCTCTCGTCGCCGGCTGGAACGTCGCTTATTATCGGCGGTTCCGCTATGAGCTGACTGGGGACACGTTCGATATCGAGTCCGGTGTCCTGTCACGTCGCGATCGCGAGATCCCTTACCGACGCATCCAGAACGTCGACATCAGACAGAACGTCGTCCAGCGACTCCTCGGCATCGCCGAGGTGCGCCTGGAGACCGCCGGCGGCGGCCAGACTGAGGCTCAACTCAAGTACGTCAACCGCGAGGAGGCGGGCCGACTCCAGGAGGAAGTCGGCCGCCGAAAGCGTGGGCAGGAGCCGAGTGTCGACGAGAGCGAAGCCGAACAGCAAACCGAGACGCTATATTCGATAACCCCCCGTGAGTTAGGGATTCTCGGACTCGTCTCGATGGATCTCCGGCTGGTTCCGTTCCTGTTGGTGGCGCTGTCAGTGTTTGGCCCGGCGGCGATCACCAGCATGCTACCGGACGTCGATCAGTGGTTTCTGATCGGTCCGCTCGTCGGCCTCACTACCCTCGTCGGGCTGGCGATCCTCAGTGGGATCATCTCGATGCTACAGTATTACGATTTCCAGTTGCGATCGCATGGGGACGAGTATCGCTACGAACGCGGACTCCTCCAGCGCTACAGCGGTTCGATCCCCGTCGAGAAGGTTCAGACGCTGTCGATCCGGGAGAACGTCCTCGCCCGCTGGCTGGGCTACGCCAGCCTGACGATCGAGACGGCGGGCTACGCGCCCGGCCAGGGATCGGGCGCACGCTCACAGTCGGCCATCCCGATTGCCGAACGCGACCGGGTAGTTGAACTCGCCCGCTCGATCGAGCCGTTCGACGAAGTGACCTTCGAACGCCCCCCCAAACGAGCGAGAGAGCGCTACGCCGTCAGGTACCTGCTGGTCGCGCTCCTCGTGATCGCCGGCACCTATGCAGTGACGCTCGTCCCGGATATCTCCGGCCCTTGGTTCCTCTCGGCGTTGGTTCTTCCCGTGGTGCCGATCGCGGCTCATGTAAAATGGCGACATCGCGGGTATTACATGGGTGAGGAGTACGCGATCACGCGCAACGGGTTCTGGTCGCGCCGGATCACGATCGTTCCGACCTACCGCGTCCAGACCGTCCTCTCCTCGCGGACGATCTTCCAGCGTCGCCGTCGGCTGGCCTCGGTTATCGTCGATACAGCGGGCTCGAGCAGTCTCATGGGCACGGACGCGGTCGCGGCGGACATCGACGCCGAGCAGGCTGATCGACTCAGAGAAACTGTCGCCGATCGGCTGCAGGTGGCGATCGGGCAGCGAGACAGTTCCTGAACTGATGGGCCGTCGAGGCCGAACTGGCGGTCACTCGACTAATGCAGTGAACGCACTGACACGGTCGTCCGGCCCAGTGACGATTATCTCGTCGTCGTCTTCGAACGTGAACGTCGGATCGAAGTCAGTAATCAACTCGCCGTTTCGCTGGATCGCGATGACGGTACACCCGGTCTCGGCCCTGATGTCGGCTGATGCGATCGATTGGCCGGCAAGCGTGCCAACCGGGAGGCGGACGACTTCGACGCCCTGATCGAAGGTGATGACGTCCTCGCCGAAGATGGTCGAGGCGAGCATTCGACCGCTGACGGTTGCCAGCGCCAGCACGTAATCGGCCCCGGCGCGATAGAGTTTCTGGACGTTGGCTGTCTCGTTGGCCCTGACGACCACTTCGACGTCGGGTTCGAGCTGTCGGACGACGAGCGAGGCGAACACCGCCGACGTGTCATCCGGCAGCGCCAGCACGACCGAACTTGCCTCGTCGATATCAGCTGTCTCTAACGTGTCGGGATCAGTCGCATCCCCGACGACATCGACACCAGGCTTCTCGTCGAGATCGATGACGGTCACCGGCAATCCTGCCCTGACAACCCGCTGTTTGACTGTCGATCCCACTTCGCCGTAGCCACAGATGAGGACGGGACCGCGACGTTGCTGACGTGCCTCTGCCCGGGCGAGTTTCTGAAAGGCCTGGAGTTGGGGTTCACGCCCGGCGACCAAAAGGACTGTCCGGGCGTTGATCCGATCCGCAGGCGATGGCGAACTCACAAACTGGCCACGGAACCACGCACCGATGACGTTCGCGCCGGTTCGCTCGCGGATGCGACTCTCGCCGATGGTGGTCCCGACGAGGTCGCTCCCCGCCTCGATCGGAATCTCGACGATCTCTAACTCATCGCCGATCTCGACCGCGTCGGAGACCTCGTCGGTGACGGCCGTCGTGGCTTTCTGGGCCAAGCTTTCGCCGATCAGATGTCGTGGTGTGAAGACCTGATCGGCCCCCGCGTAGCGATGGTAATCCGCGAGCGTCGCGTCCTCGACGAACGTGATCGTCCGGGTCTCGGGGGCGAGTTGATCGACGGCGAGTGCGATCGAGGCGTTGACTTCGTCGTTGACATCGGCGACAAGCGCACGTGCATCTTCGATGCCCGCAGCGGTCAGAGAATCGATCGACTCCGGATCGCCATACATGACGGCGATACCGTCGTCGTAATAGTCGGTCGCGGTGTCTCGGTCCGGTTCGATGACGACGTACGATTCCTCGAGCATCCGCAACTCGTCGATCAGCATCTCCGTTCGCGGGGTGTATCCGCAGATGACGACGTGATCGTCGGCGTCCTCGATTGAATCGGGGACAGTCGTCGTCAGTCGCTGTTCGATCCAGGGTGCGACAAACAGCGGCAGCGCCATGAATACGAAGAAGACACCGGTCGCTTGCATCGCGATCGCGAGCAATCGCATCTGGGGTGTGGTCCAGGCGGCGGCGTCCTCGCCGTAGCCGGTCGTGGTAAAGGACTGGACGACGACCAAAAGCGACTCGGTCAACGTTCGGGAGGCGTCCTCGAATATCGCCATGCCGGCCCCGTAGGCGATCGTATAGAGGATCGTCACGGCGGCGAAGGCACCGAGATAATAGTACGCGCGCCGTCGCCGACTCATACCCACATCTGGAGGCGGGGGAGAGAAAACGGTTCGGATCCCGTCGGCCAAACAGCTAAGGGCGTTGGCCCTCCCACGATCGATATGGGTACGATTGACGCGGAACCGTGGGTCGCTGTCTCGAATTCTTCGATGGTGTCCACCTCACGGGGGGCGGCCTAACCGTGCCGGCGGTCGAAACCGACGGACTCACCAAACAGTATGGCGATCTCACTGCACTCGCTGACCTCTCACTCACTGTCGAGTCGGGGGCGCTTTTTGGGTTGCTCGGGCCGAACGGCTCGGGCAAGACCACGACGATCGAGATCCTGACCGGCCAGCGAAAACCTGACGCCGGGACTGCCAGCGTGCTGGGTATCGATCCCGTCGCCAACCCGCGCGAGGTACGCGAGGTCGTGGGCATTCTCCCCGAGCGCGAGGATCCGCCGAGTTTCCTCACGCCGCGGGAGTACCTCCGGTTTATCGGCGACGTGCGCGAACTCGACGACATCGACGATCGCATCGAGCGGTGGGCCGATCGTCTCGAGTTCACCGAAACACTGGATACCGTTGCCGCTGACCTTTCCGAGGGCCAACGCCAGCGCGTCATGCTCGGGGGGACGTTCGTTCACGATCCCGAGCTAGTGTTCATCGACGAACCGCTGGTCAATCTCGATCCGATCCTCCAGGAGCGAGTCAAACGCGAGTTGCGCGCCTACTGTAACAACGGCAACACGCTGTTTCTGTCGACACACTTCGTCGATGTGGCCGCCGACCTCTGCGATCGGGTCGGTATCCTCGACGGCGGACACCTAAAGGGGACACAGGAGACGGCCGAGTTCGACGACGATGACCTCCTGTCGTACTTCATGGAAACTGTCGAGGGCGGCGACATGGCGATGGCAGCCGGCCGATCCGGTGGTGTGGCGGCGGAACCGAACGAGGGGGGTCCGGATTCGTGAGTCTGCTTTCGGCGATGCTCGTCGAGGAGTGGCGACTCCACGCTCAGTTGTTCGGCGGGCGGCGCTTCGCCGCTTTTCCGGCAGTCATGTTCGTGCTCGGGGCTGCCGGACTGACGTTGCTCGGCGAACTGGGCGTCGCGCGCGGGGCTGTCGTCGGCGGATTGCACGCGGTGGTCGCCTTCCTGGGTTTGCAGGTCGGGACGATCGGGCTTGTCGGCCGGGACGCCATGCGAAACGTACTCGGTGACGTATCGTTGCTGGTCGGTAGTTCCCGGACCCTGCCGATCTCCTGGCGACGGGTCCTTGCAACCTTCCTGCTCAAGGACCTGCTGTACTACGCTGGGCTCATTCTCGGTCCGCTGGCGCTGGCCGACGCTGCCCGCGCACTGGTTCAGGGAACGAGTCCCATCGAGGTTGGCTTGCTCTGGATGACGCTCGTGTTCGCGTTCGCGTTGGGGGTGACCGTCAGTCTGGCGATGATCGCGGTGGCGACCCGGTCCGTGATCGCGTTGTTGGCCAGTGTGACCGGCTTCGTCGCCGTTGTCGTCCTCGGAAACGTCGATCCGATCACGTTCACGCCGGCGGGATTCTACGGCACACCGTCCGTCGCGAGTGGCCTGCGGGTGACCGGGCTGATCGTTGTGAGTGCGACGATCGCGCTGGCCCTTTTCGAACCGATCGAGACCAGCGAGCGGGCGTCCCGAACGCCACCGCTCCCGGTCGGGTTCGGTATCGCGGGACGGACGCTCCGTGAAGTCGCCCGGTCGAGCGGATCCGTCTGGAAAGTCCTGTTTTCGCTGTCGCTGTTCGGCGGGGTCACGGGCTGGCTGCTAGTCGCGGTCGCCGACGCTGGCGGGCTCGAAATCGCGCCCGGACTCGCCTTCGGGACGCTGCTCGGGCTCGGGACGTTCACGACCTACGCCTGGGTGACGCAGTTCGACGATCCCGGTGAGTTCGATCGCTATCCCCTGGCCCCGCGAACGCTGTTCCGTGGAAAGTTACTCGCCTTTCTCACACTCGCGATCCCCGCCGGGCTGGTTGTCCTCGCCGTCGCAGCCGTCTGGTTCCCGCCGGCCGAACTGGCGATCGGCGTCGCCATACTGCCGGCCGTCGCGATCTACGTCTACGGTGTCTCGGCGACGGTTGCCGGCCTCTCGCCGACGGCGCTTTTGTTCGACGTCGCTCGCTTTGCCGTCTTCGGGGCGGCGATCGCCCTGGTCGCAGTCCCGCTCGTGGTGACTGCCTTGATCGGGAGTCGGTATCCGACGCTTGCGCCAGTCCTTGGGCTGGCTATTGCGGTACTCGCAGGAACGATCGGCCTCGTACTTGCGGAGATCGCTGGCCAACGGTGGGACCGACGACGGCGGTGAGGAATTTCGCTGCTGGTGAGAAGTCCGTAACGCTTTGTCCCGGCAGCGATGGTCGTCGAATCGACTCATCTTCCACCATGTTTTATATAATATTTATTCGTAGCCGTCCTTATGCGAGTGGAAACCAGTCAGACTCGGCGGACGGTTGTGAGCGCAATAGCCACCGGTGCCCTTGCCACTGTCAGCGGGTGTGGACTGCTTGGCCGTGAGACACTCTCGACGCGATACGTCGTCGAGGAGGTGGACTCCCCCGGTTCCATGCTCGATGAGGAAGCCGATATCGAGGGTGGAAGTCATCTCGCCGACCAATTCGAGATCGAGGAAGCGACAGAGATACGGTACACGGCAGCAGTGCTCGATGGGCCGAATCTCAACGCGTTCTTGCTCGACAATGAGAACGCAACAGCACTCCAAGCCGGTGAGGACGTCACTGCGATCGAAGGGTCGATTGCGCTCGACACGGAAATCGCACGGATCAACGGTGTCGAGCTCGAAGCGGGCACGTACACACTCGTTGTCGACAACGGCGACGTACAGCCCGAGAACGCCTGACTGGAAGCCGCTCATGACTCGGTCCTGTGACTTTTTGGGACCCATCAACGTTCCGTTTGTGAGTGTTGGTCCGCTGTTCACGCAGAACGTTTATTTAACTAACATTCATTATAGAATCTGCGCACTAGCGCATGACATACAATGGCAACCAAACGACTCCTGATGATCGTTGGCGACTTCGGCGAAGACTACGAGATCATGGTCCCGTTCCAGGCCCTACAGGCAGTCGGCCACGAGGTCGACGCCGTCTGCCCGGAAAAAGAGGCGGGTGAGACGATCAAGACGGCGATCCACGACTTCCGTGGCGACCAGACGTATCTCGAAGAACGCGGCCACGATTTCGAGTTGACGGCGACGATGAGCGAGATCGATCCGGCCGACTATGACGGCCTTGTCGTTCCCGGTGGACGGGCACCCGAATATCTCCGTGGATACGACGTGGTCATCGAGACCGTACAGCACTTCTTCGAGGCAGGGAAACCAGTCGCCTCGATCTGTCATGGCCCCCAGATCCTCGCCGCAGCGGGCGTCCTCGATGGCTACGAAATGACGGCCTATCCGGCAGTCCGCCCGGAGGTCGAAGCCGCCGGTTGTTCGTGGGTCGACGGCGTCGTGCGGGACGACAATCTGGTGACTGGCCAGGCGTGGCCGGATCATCCCGCATGGATCGCGACGTTCCTCGAACTCCTCGAAGAACGGTAGGGGGTCGTGTGACCCGCAGAGTCACATTTCCTCGGAACGGACTGTTCTGCTCGCTGATCAACGTGTACGTTTCGGGATGGGGACTCGCTCGGTCTCAATCGGCTTTGGCTTCGCAGTCGTCCCCCCATGGCGACAGCCATGCGGTCGCGACGTCCCGGTAACTTTCCCAGAAGTTTTTCCAGAGCGCTGACCCGGTATCGGTAGCCGGGAACTCGAAGGCAGTTCGCTGGCCCGTTGGCGACAGTGGGGACGGGAACCGGGAGTTGTCAAGCGAGTCGATCGGCCGGGTCGAGACTGAATGCCCACACTCGGGGCACTGGTACCAGATCGACTGTGACCCATGGCGCTCGTGTAAGACCCAGTCCCCGTTGACGAGACTGTCGTGCCCGCAATTGGCACAGTGTAGGACCGACTTGCGCCCCCCGGCGTCGTCTCCGGTAGCCACGTGCTCTGAGGTCATCGTATCCACTATTAGGCGAGTCTCGGATAAAAACGTTCGTGTATAATAATTGGGGTCACGGCAAGAGACGGTCAATAGCATGAACTGTCGGGCGCAGTCGAGAATCGTGGCCGCTACGATAGTGACACCGGTTCGCCACGGTCGGCACTCTCGTAGAGTGCGTCGATGACGGCCATGTTCCGGATCGACTCCTCCCTGTCGATTCGCGGTCCCGACCCGGAGTCAACAGCGTCGGCGAAGTGCGCGACTTCACGCTGGTACGGGTCGACGGGATCGAATTCTTCGACGGCGTGTCTGCCATCGACCGAATATTCCAGGGACACCGTCTGGTCGTGGTCGGCTCCAAAGACGTTCTCGGCTTCCAGCCAGCCGTTCTCGGCCTCGACGCGATAGGACTCGACGAAGGGAGTGTCGAATCCGGAGTGGATTCTGGCCGTCGCGCCCGAATCGAACTCCAAGATGCCGGTCAGCTGACTGTCGACGCCGGCGTTACGTGTGTCCGCGCTCGTCGCGTACGCTCGCTCGGGTTCACCCAGGAACAGCCGCATCGCACTCACGGTGTAACAGCCCAGGTCCATCAGCGATCCGCCGGCGAGGTCCGGATCGAGTCGGATATCGTCGGGATTTCCGCGAAGCGAGAAGGTGAACGTCGCGGACCCGGATCGAACGTTCGCCAGGTCCTCGCTGACGATCTCGGCCGCTCGTTCGGTCCGGGGATGGAATCGATACATGAACGCCTCCATCAGCGTTACGTCTTGGGCCTCGCAGTAGTCGTGCATCTCCCGGGCTTGTTGCGTGTCGACGCCGATCGGTTTCTCACACAGGACATCGTGACCGGCGTCGGCTGCGCGCATCGTCCACTCGGCGTGAAGCGCATTGGGAAGCGGGTTGTAGACGGCGTCGATCGGCGCGTCCGCGAGCATCGTGTCGTAGTTCCCGTAGGCGTTCGGAATCCCCAGTTCCGAGGCGACGGTCTCCGCCCGATCCACGTTACGTGAGGCGATGGCCGTCACCTCGTGTTCGCTTCGCTCGCTCGCCGGAATCAGGGCCGTCCGGGCAATACCTGCCGTACTCAAGATGCCGAATCGCATAGTGGATACTGTGGCTGGCACGGTCTTGAAGCACGGGGTCGGCCGACAGGATAGCCCGTCACACAGTTGTTTACTCAGCAAATCGTCTCCTATGTTTATGCTACTGCGGGTCGAATCCCGACTGAAATGGCAGCCGAACGATCTTTGTTCAAATCCAACGTCCGGACCATCACCGCCGTTGTCGTGGTGGTCCTCCTGTTGGCCTCGATCCCCGGCACTGCGCTGGCGGAAACCAGGACGGGTGGTTCAGTCGTCGTGGGAGCAGACGAAACCGTCGACGGTGACCTCACCGTGTTCGCTGGCTCGGTCGTCATCGACGGCACGGTCGAGGGAAACGTCCAGGCAGTCGGGGGAAGCGTCAGGATCGGCGGAACCGTCACCGGTGACGTGTCCGTGACAGCCGGTTCGGTCGTCATCGGTCCCAACGCGACGATCGAGGGCTCACTCCAGGGGGCTGGCGGTGACGTGGTTATCGCAGGCACCATCACCGACGACGTGCAGGTCGGCGCCGAGACGATCACCGTGACCGAGACAGCGGTCATCAACGGCGAGTTCACATACGACGGGAGCCTCGATCGTGCCTCGGGTGCGTCGATCGCGGGGACTGTTTCGGCGGACGCCGATCTCGGATTCGACTCGCCGCTCGATGTCTCGATCCCGGGGTGGATCATCAGTGCGTACGCCTTTATGGTCGGACTGCTGGGGGCAGTGGTTCTCCTGGGCCTGTTCCCGGAATTTTCGAGGTCGGTCGCATCGGCCGCGACGGACGATCCGCTTCGGACCGGTGGGGCCGGCGTGCTGGCGGTGGTCGGGATCCCCGTCGGACTGCTCGTTCTCGTTCTCACGCTGGTGGGCATCCCGCTGGCGCTGATCGGGTTGTTCGTCTACCTGATCGGGCTCTGGGTCGGGTCACTCTACGGCCGGTATGCGATCGGGACGTTCGTGCTGGCGCAATTCGAGACCGATAATCGCTGGCTTGCACTGCTTGCGGGCTTTATTCTCATAGCATTGCTCGTCCGCATCCCGCTCGTCGGCGGATTGATCCAGCTTGTCGTTGCGGTGCTTGGACTCGGCGGAGTGGCAGTGATGATGGTTCGGCGCTATCGGGCCCACCGTGGCGAGGAGAACAACGACGCATACTCATCGGACCAATCAGAGCGCGTCGTGCCCTGAATTACAGGTAGGCCGCGTCCCATCGGGTCGGCTTGCGCCGGTTCCCACAGGAGTTACACTCGATGCGCCCCATCGCATCCATCGCATTCGCGAGTTCGCCACAGTTGTCACAGTAGTAGCCAAAGCGGTGCTGGCGATCGTCGTCGGCGTAGACGATGTGAAACGGCGCAGTCGAACCCCGTTCGGACTCGTCGTGATCGACGTAGACTGTTTCCCCGCCGGATTCCAGCGGTTCGAGACCGGTCTGCTCGGCGATGTAGCGGTATTCGATCTGATTCCGACCGCCGATTTCGATCTCGGTGCGGCCCACTCGTTCGAACCCCTTGGATTCGAAAAAGCCCGTTCCGTCCTGGTTGTTCGCCAGCACGCGGCCCTGGATCGCCATCGCACCCTCGGTTCGAAGGCGATCGATCGTGTCGTCAAAGAGGGTGCTCGCGATCCCCTCGCCGCGGTAATCCGGATCGACGTGGAGCCACAGCAACATCGCGTCCCGTCCATGGTCACTTTCGTCGACCACCCAGGGGCGACCGGCCGTCAGCGTACTCTCGGAAAACGCCACGACCTGATCGTCACGCTCTGCCACCAGCAAAATTCGGTCTCCCGATTCGAGGCTCTCTTCGAGCTGTGATTCACTGTACCATTCCTCGATCCCGGTGGTGATCGTCTGTGGGCTGAGTGTGTATGACGCCTGGAGCGATCGCCTGGCGACGTCACGGATCGCTGGCGTATCCGCTTTGGTGGCAGTCCGAATGTTCATGCACATGATTGTGGTGCGTGTCAACTTAAGCCAACCGGCGACTGCAACCTTTGGGGCTGGTGTCGGCCGCCCGGGGAGCAACACAATACCGAAACGTGACTGGTTCCGGACGCGGACGGGCGACCGAGAACGCACTGATGCCCGTCGCAGATTGTCGTCCCGGTGGCCGGTCAATCAGTCCTGTCGGTGTCGTAACGCTAAAGAGTTAAAGCCGCTTCTTTTTAGGCAAGATGACCGAAACACGTATTATCCGGAGGTGGTTCTGTGGGTGTTGAAATCCGGGAGTCGCCAGTCTCCGAGGGGGAATTCGAGGAGATGAAGCAGTTCGTCCATGACTATCTCGAAGCCAGCGTCGAGAACGAACAGGCGGGCGGCCGGATGCGGTGGTACCCCTGGCACTCAGCGGAGTACCGGTTCAACCACATTCTCAATGTGGTTGACCTGGCCACGGACATTGCCCGCGAGGAAGGTGCTGACGTGCAGGTCACGCGAGTGGCCGCCCTGTTTCACGACGTGGCCAAACTCGAAGCGGAACAGGACGAACACGCTGCGGCCGGCGCACGCATCGCCAAGGAGTTCCTGAACACGCACAGCGACTATCCCCAGTCGTTCGTCGACCAGGTCGTCGCTGCTATCCAGGATCACTCCTATCAGGGCGACCTCACGGACCTACCGCTGGAGACCCGGTGTCTTATCGAGGCCGATGTCCTGGACAAGGTCGGTGCCAACGGGACGGCGCTTTTGTTGTTACGCATGGGCTATGAATCCCGATCGCACGTCGACGCCCCCGAGATGGTCGAACGCGTCACTGAGCGAGGCAAGGACGCCCGCGAGCGCATCGAAAGCGATACCGCCGAGAGTTACCTCCACCGCCGGCTCAAGCGGGTCCGGTGGTTCAAAGAGTGGCTCGAAGAGGAGATCGCCGCTGTCGACGCCGGGGCGGACGAGGCCTGACAGACTCCGGTGAGGTGAGCGACAGTCGGATCACTGCACAGCGTCAGCCGAGGACGCCAAACGTCGATAGCGCGTCGAACAGGAAGAACACGCCGAAGCCGGCCAGGAAAACAGCGCTGAGGCCCGCCACCGCCGGCGCGAAGCGGTCGATCCGTTTCCCGGCACTGACGAGTGTCGCCGGGAAGCCGACGATCCAGACGGCGATCCCAGCAAAGAGGCCGACCAGCAGCGTCGGCTCGCCGGTTCGGACCACGAGCAGGCCCGTAAGCTGTCCGCCGACGTAGGGCGTCTGGGCGAGGACATCGACCGTTCCGGGCGTGAGGAGGCCAACGCCGACGGTCAACCAGAAGATGATCTGATAGGGATTCGTGAGTGCAAGCACGAACGCTCGACGAAAGCCACGTGCGTTCGATCGATTGTCGCTGTCGCTTCCCGCTTCAGACTCGCCTTTCTCGAACGTGGTAAACGTTTGATCGAGCTCACCCGCGGCGTCGAACGCGAAGTACAACATCAACACGCCCCCGACCCCGACCATGGTCCCCTGAATGAGTGTCGCTTCGCGGACAATCGTGACGACACCCAGCAATGAGAGCGCCAAGAACGTCGCGTCGGCGAGCAAGGCACCCAGTCCGGCGGTAACCCCGGCACGGAAGCCCGAGACGACGCTTTCCTCGGCGATGACGGCGTTCATCGGCCCCGGCGGCGCAGCCAGCGCCAGTCCGAATATCGATCCGGCGAGTCCGGTTACCAGTACGTCTATCACGGCGCTAGTGAGTGGGTCGGGTGTTTCGGCGAAAAGCGCTTCGAGACTGCTCGGGCGGGGACGCCCCTCGAAAGGCCTACTGGTACATGCCGACCGGTTCGGCCTTCGAACTCGCTTCCTGGGACTGTTGCATCCGCTGGGCGAGTTGCTGGCGTGTCGCCCGGATCTCCTCGGCGCGTTCGAGCAGCGATTCCGTCTCGACGGCAAGGTCGGTGATGGGTGCGATCGCCGTTTCGATCAGCGCGGTTGCCGCGGCGGGATCAGGGAACCCGGCTGACGCCTCGACGATCAACCCGAGGGCATCGATATCCTGTCGGTGGGCCTCATAGAGCAACGCACCGGTCGGGCCGCTAATCGCACCCCGTTCGTCGGGCGGGTCGATGTCGTGGTCCGACAGCATCGTCTTTGCCGCCCCCGTCGCGACGCCGTAGGTCGCCCGTTCGTCGTCTGGGTCCGTGGGCCGCCCGCTGAGGTAGATCGGAAGCGCGTCCACCTCACCAATCCAGCCGGTGAGACACCCCGCGAACGCCTCGGCGGCCGTCGGCGAAACCGGGACGTCGCTCTGAAGCACGAGCAGATCGTGCCCCGGATCGGCGTACAGCCGGACCGGTCCCGTAAGTGCCGTCTCATTTTCGTGGTAGATAGCGACCTCCGGCAGCCCCTCACAATGGCAGGTCGCGTAATGCATCATGTCAAACGTCTCGATCAAATGGTCGGCGGCGATCTTCCCGACCAGTCCGACGCCCGGCAGTCCTTCGACGAGCGTCGGTTCCGACAGGGCAACCTCCGGCTGGTGAACCGAAATCTGTGCCATGAGAACTCTTCACACTTGTGTCCAAAAAACGTGCCGGCAGCCAGTAGTACGACCGAGGCGTGCACCTGTCGGTCGAAACCGACAAACGAGCGCCCGCTCAATCCTGTCTATGGACGTGTTGCAGCGCTACGAGTCGCTCGTCGAGGACTGGTCCGCGTTCCGTGCTGCCTGTCGCCGCCCGCTCCCGTCGGTCGTCCGCGTGAATACGCTCAAGACGACCGTCGAACGGGCGAAAGAAGCTCTCCAGGCCGAGGGGATTGCCTACGAGGAGGTCAAGTGGCACGACGGGATCCTCCAGTTGCCCGACGCCAGTCCCGGATCGAACTGGCCGTATGTCCAGGGGTGGCTCCACGGTCAGGAGGAAGTCTCGGCACTGCCGCCGGTCGTGCTCGAACCCGACCCGGGTGATCGCGTCTGGGACGCCACGGCCGCGCCGGGCAGCAAGACGACCCAACTCGCTGCGCTGATGGACGACGAGGGTCAAATCGTGGCGACCGACAACAATCTCGGCCGACTCTCGGCACTCCGCTCGAACGCCGAACGCCTCGGGGTCACCAACCTCGCGGTCACCAACGAGGACGCCCGTAACCACTCGCTGAAACCGTTCGACGGCGAGCACTACGACCACGCACTCGTCGACGCACCCTGTTCGTGCGAGGGGACGATCCGGAAGAATCCGGACACTCTCGAGGAGTGGTCGCTCGATCACGTCACCGGCATCGCCGGCGCTCAAAAGGGGATCCTCCGGCGCGCTATCGAGGTAACTCGGCCCGGCGGGACCGTCGTCTACTCGACGTGTACGTTCGCCCCCGAAGAGAACGAGGCTGTCCTCGATTTCGCCCTCGAAGAGACGTCAGCCCGGCTCGTCTCGGTCGACCTCCCGCTGGACAGTCGCCCTGGCGTGACCGACTGGGACGGCGAAACCTTCGATACGAGCGTCGAGAAGGCTCACCGGGTCTATCCCCATCTCAACGACACGGGTGGCTTTTTCGTCGCGAAACTGGAGGTGCCCGCATGACCGACGGGAGCGAATCGAGCGACGTCGAACACGGTGAGAACGACGGTGATCGATTCGACCGGTTGCCGGCGACGGAAGCCGAGCGGGAAGTCCGAGGGCGACCGACCCGCAGTGACGTTCTCGACTACTGGCAGGATCGCTTCGGCGTCCCGACCGAGACATTCGACGAGCATACGTTCTGGGAGCGCGGGTCGGGCAAGATCTGGGTCTTCGCCGGCGATCTCCCGTCACCGGTCCACATCGAAGCGCTGGGCATGACGTTTCTCCGGACACGCCAGGAACACTGGAAGCCGACGCTCGAAGCCGTTCAGCGCTTTGGACATCACGCCGAGACCTGCGTCATTCACCTCTCACGCGAGCAGGCCCGGACGTTCCTTGCGGGCGATGATCAGGAGATCGAATGGGACGGCGACTGGGGCTACCTGATCGTGACCCACGACCTTGCCGGCGAGCGCGAACCGCTCGGCGTCGGGCTATATGTCCACGGCGAACTCCGGTCGCAGGTTCCCAAGGGCCGGCGACGCGAGTTGTAGCTGTCACTCGGATTGCCGCTTGCGGATCACGCCGCCACCCAACCCCTCCCATTCGACGCGATAGCCTAGCCGGGAGAGCGCGGCGCTGGCGTCGTCGATTCCGTACTCGTCGAGGACTTCCTCGGCCTCGGCAAGCGTCATCCCGGGTTCGATCCGCTGAGCCAGATCAGCAAGAACCGATGGCCGGACCAGCGTCCGGCCGACCCGCTCGTGGGCGGGAAAGTCGACCGTCTCGACGGCGTCCTCGCTTACCCCGTGAGTCTCGGCCAGTTCTGCGAGCGTGAGCACGTCGGCCTCGGGTTCGAGTTCCGCCGGCAGGTCGGCCGCATTTGCGGCGACGAGGTCGGCCTCGTAGCGCCGGAGTGCGTCCCGGATGTCCTTCACCCGGACCGAACCTGTGTAAGAGATCGCCCGGTGATCACGCGCCTCGATCGCCTCGCCGACGCCGAGACTCTCGTCGTAGGCGACGAGCAATTCGACGCCCTCGATCGCGTCGAACTGAGCAAGCTTCTTCTCGACGTATTCCGGCGTCCAAAAGCCCATGATCTCGAAGAACACCCGAAAGTCGCCGTGGCGGTACTCGAACGCGAAGTCCGGGATGGCGACGCTCGCGCCGGCTTCGAGGGGTTCGGGTTCGCGGACCAGTTCCCACGGCAGATCGAGCGACGCGAAGCGGGTCGCGAAGTCGGCCTCGACGTCGCTGTCGTAGGTCGGCTCGACGACCGGCTCGACGTCGGGGACCGAGACGTCGGCGTCGGTGAGCGTCATCGTTCGCTCGCGACCGTCGTCGTCGATCGTCGCCTCGAGTCGCCACTCCGCAGTTTTGGCCACGCTCCGCAGGAGTCGGGCGAACTGAGTGCCGTACCGTCGTGTCGACTCGAACAAGGCGTCGGGCCCTGTCACGTGGAGCTCTCGCGTCCCGTCGCCCGTCCGTTCGACCTCGTAGAGAAGTCCGAAGCGTTTGACAGCGCTGACAAGCGCCGTCGGATCCGACGAGCGGATCCGGACTGCCGTCGCGTCGAACAGCGCCGTCCCCGCCAGCGAGAGATTGTACTGTTCGAGCAGCGCTGTCGGCGTCCATCCCCGGTCGATTGCTGCGAGAATCTGCCGCGCCTCGAGATCGGCGTACAGCGACGACGCGACGGCGTCGCGGTCGCTTCCGAGTCGATCGGCGGCCTGCCTGAGTGCCTGCTCGCGTTCGTCCTCGGTGACCACACCGACCGATTCGGCCGCCTCGAAGGTCGCCCGGCGTGCCCGCGCTGGCGGGAGGGGTGCTCGCGTCTCGAAGGTGGCGTCGCGCTCGAGGAGTTTGGCGAACCCGCGGACGAGTTTGAAGTCGTCGCTATCACGCTCTAGGTCGGTCAACGCCGCGGTGAGTGCCTCGCGGCGCTCGCCGACGTGGCCCTGAAAGACGCCGATCACCCGCGCTGCGAGGTCCCGGTGCTCTTCGTCGACAAACTGTGGCTGGTAGCCGCCGCCAGCCCGGGAGACGCGCAGCAGGTCCTTGCTCAGCACAGGGATAACTCGGTCGGTGGGAGACGAAAAGCCACCGGTGGATCGCACTGACTGCGCCTATCGTCGCCGACTCGCGACGCGCTCCTCGGTGGTGTCGGCACAGACAACCTCGTACAGGAGCGCGCGGCCGCCGTCCTCGCTCGGCCGAAGAATTCGGCCCAGCCGCTGGGTGAACTCCCGCTGGCTGCCGCTGCCAGCAAGCAGAATCGCCACGTTCGCGTCGGGAACGTCGATCCCCTCGTCGAGGACGTTCGCCGTGATCACCGTCGAGTAGACCCCAGTCCGGAAGCCTCGCAGGATTTCCGTGCGTTCGTCGGTCGCCGTCTCGTGGGTGATCGCCGGCCGGAGGAACCGCTCGGAGAGGCGATAGACGAAGTCCGTCGAGGCGGTGAACACGAGCACCCGGTCGTCTGCGTGGCGCTCGAGCAGTTCCGCGAGGACGTCGACCTTGCGCTCGGCCGTCCGGACGATCGAGCGGGCCCGCTCCTTGGCGAGCAGGGCTTCCCGGGCCGCCGGGTCCGTCCCCGACCGGATGACGAGTTGCTGGTAGTCCGCGCCGCTGTGCATGTCGATGTTCGAGCGGGCGAGGTAGTCAGTGAAGGTTTCCTGATCGCGTTCGTAGGCGGCCCGCTCGTCCTCGGTGAGCGGGACTTCGAGGCGTTTGATATCGTACGGTGCGAGGTGCTCGCCGGCCAGCTCATCAGGATCGAGGCGATAGACGACATTGCCGATCAACTCGGCGACGGCCTCGTGGGCACCGTCCGGGCGCTCGAAGGTCGCCGTCAGTCCCATTCGTGCGGGCGCAGCGAGCAGTCTGGCAATATCGCGGTATCCCTGGCCACCGAGGTGATGCACCTCGTCGAAGATGACGAGGCCGAAGCGATCGCCGATTTCGTCGGCCCGGAGATACGCCGAGTCGTAGGTGGCGACGGTCAGGGGTTCGAGTCGCTGCTCACCACCGCCGAGTTGTCCGATCGGGACGTCGAACTCCCGCTGTAGCTCCCCGCGCCATTGCTCCAGCAGGTCGATCGTCGGGACGACTACGAGCGTGGGCGTCCCCAGCGCTTCGATCGCGGCGATGCCGATGACGGTCTTCCCGCTTCCGGTTGGGAGTTCGAGGACACCACGGCCGTCGGCCTCGCGCCAGGCCGCGAGGGCTTCCCGCTGGTAAGACCTGAGCTCGTAGGTCGAATCGAGGTCGAGCGTGGGGCGGTCGAGGACCTCGTCGTCGACTGTCGCGCCCGTCGCCTCGATGGCGTCACGGACCGCCGAATATCGATAGCCGGGTGCTCGCCAGGTCTTCGAGCGCTCGTCGGACTCGACGTCTGGAAGGGATTTGGCTGCCTCCGCATCCAGTCCCTCGATACGGATGGTCCCGTCTTCGTACGCCAGGGTGACCTGAGCCACGACTCGTGGTCAGCCCGCGCTGGCCTAAAGGGTATGCCTGGAGTGAGGAGTTCCGACCCCGTCTCTCGGCTTTCTCAACCCTTTTATCCACGAACCAGCATCTATGAGATATGACTGAGACCGAGCAGGACGGCGATTCAGCCGTGACGGCGGACGGTTCGGAGGGCAAGGAAGCGACCGACGAGCAGATCGCCGCTCTCCGCGAGGAGCAACTCGAAACGGTCCGGGAGACCGACGCCGAGGAACTCGCCGACGAACTCGCAGCGCAGCGACTCGAAATCGAACAACTCGAGGCAGCACTCGCCGATCTCGAAGCGACGGTCGAGCAAAAAGACGAGGAGATAGAGGACCTGACGAGCCGACTCAAGCGCAAGCAGGCTGACTTCCAGAACTACAAGAAACGGATGAAAGAGAAGCGCGAGGACGAGAAACAACGGGCCACCGAGGATCTCGTCGAGCGACTGCTCGATGTCCGAGACAATCTGCAGCGAGCGCTCGATCAGGACGACGTCGCTGATCTCCGGGACGGCGTGGAGTCGACGCTCCGACAGTTCGAGACCGAACTCGATCGCGAGAACGTCGAGCCGATCGAACCCGAGCCCGGCGACGAGGTCGATCCCGAGCGCCACGAGGTACTGGTGCGGATGGACAGTTCACAGCCGGAGGGGACGATCGCCGAGGTTCACCGCGCAGGCTACGAGATGGCAGGGAAAGTGATCCGGACGGCACAGGTTGCTGTCAGTGACGGGGCATCCGCTGTCGCGGACGCCATGACGGATGAGACCGAATCGAACGGGAACTGACTGCCGCCGGAGACCTGTTGATCACTACTTCAATATAAAGCCCTCGACTGCGTCCATTATCCGACAGCAAAACCGCAGGACGTAACGCGATCCGTCTGAGCCGTTCGTTCGCGCTATCTAGTAATGTTTAACCGGGACAAGCCGGTACGTAGACACAACATGGCGAGCAACAAGATTCTCGGTATCGACCTTGGAACGACCAACTCGGCGTTCGCGGTCATGGAGGGTGGCGACCCGGAGATCATCGTCAACAGCGAGGGCGAACGAACCACGCCCTCGGTCGTGGCGTTCGACGACGGCGAGCAACTCGTCGGCAAGCCGGCGAAAAACCAGGCCGTCAAGAACCCTGACGAGACGATTCAGTCGATCAAACGCCACATGGGCGAGGAGGACTACACCGTTTCCCTCGACGGCGAGGAGTACACGCCCGAGCAGGTCTCGGCGATGATCCTCCAGAAGATCAAACGCGACGCCGAGGAGTATCTGGGCGACGAGATCGAAAAGGCCGTCATCACGGTGCCGGCGTACTTCAACGACCGCCAGCGCCAGGCCACGAAGGACGCCGGCGAGATCGCCGGCTTCGAAGTCGAGCGCATCGTCAACGAGCCGACGGCGGCCTCGATGGCCTACGGCCTCGACGACGAGTCAGACCAGACGGTCCTCGTCTACGACCTCGGTGGCGGGACGTTCGACGTCTCGATTCTCGACCTCGGTGGCGGCGTCTACGAAGTCGTCGCAACCAACGGTGACAACGATCTCGGTGGCGACGACTGGGACCGGGCGATCATCGACTGGCTCGCCGAGGACTTCGAAGACGAGCATGGCATCGACCTGCGAGAGGATCGCCAGGCGCTCCAGCGGCTGAAAGACGCGGCCGAGGAAGCCAAGGTCGAACTCTCCTCCCGGAAGGAGACCGAGATCAACCTGCCATTTATCACCTCTACTGACGACGGTCCGGTCCACCTGGAGACGGACATCACCCGCGCGAAGTTCGAGAGCCTGACGAGTGACCTGATCGAGCGCACCGTCGAGCCGACCGAGCAGGCCCTTGAGGACGCCGACTACTCGAAGTCCGACATCGACGAGGTGCTGCTCGTGGGCGGGTCGACCCGCATGCCCCAGGTTCAGGAGAAGGTCGAGGAACTCACCGGCCAGGAACCGAAGAAGAACGTCAATCCCGACGAGGCCGTCGCGCTGGGCGCGGCCATCCAGGGTGGCGTCCTCTCGGGCGACGTCGACGACATCGTCCTGCTCGACGTGACGCCCCTCAGCCTCGGTGTCGAGGTCAAGGGCGGCCTCTTCGAGCGACTCATCGAGAAAAACACGACGATCCCGACCGAGGAATCGAAGATCTTCACGACCGCCGCGGCCAATCAGACGTCGGTCCAGATCCGCGTCTTCCAGGGCGAACGCGAGATCGCCGAGGAGAACGAACTGCTGGGAGCCTTCATGCTCCAGGGCATCCCGCCGGCTCCGGCCGGGACGCCCCAGATCGAGGTCACCTTCTCGATCGACGAGAACGGCATCGTCAACGTCAGCGCCGAGGACCAGGGCTCGGGTAACTCCGAGGAGATCACCATCGAGGGTGGCGTCGGCCTGAGCGACGAGGAGATCGAGGAGATGCAGCAGGAAGCCGAGGAACACGCCGAAGAGGACCAGCAGCGCCGCGAGCGTATCGAGGCGCGCAACGAAGCCGAGAGTGCCATCCAACGCGCTGAAACGCTGCTGGAGGAAAACGAGGATGCCGTCGACGACGACCTCCGTGAGGACATCGAGTCCGAGATCGAGGCCATAGAGGAAGTCCTCGAGGACGACGACGCCACCACGGAAGACTACGAAGAAGCGACCGAGAGCCTGACCGAAGCCCTCCAGGAGATCGGCAAACAAATGTACGACCAGGCTGGCGCTGAAGGTGCTGCAGGCGCTGGTGCGGCCGGTGCAGGTGCCGGCGGCATGGGCGGCATGGGCGGTGCCGGTCCCGCAGGCGGTGCCGGTCCCGCCGGTGGGCCGGGCGGCGCTGGCGACGAAGCCGGCGAGGAGTACGTCGACGCCGACTTCGAAGAGGTCCAAGACGAAGACGACGACGAGGAGTAACACGAGTCGGGTCGTCTTCGTCTTGGGCTCGCGAATCTCCGATTCGCGGTGTCTCGAAGTCCAAGCGTAGCGAGGACTTCGATAGACGACGAGGAGTAACACGCGTCGATCTGCCGAGACGGCAGTTCGCCACGGCTGTGACTTGTGACGTGATTTCTCACCCCAAACAGTAACCCCCATACGTCCCGGTCGCGAAGGGATTTTCATGACGGATCTACCCGATATCGGACTCGGAACCTGGCAGAACGAGGATCCCGAGCAGTGTGCCGACAGTGTCGCGACAGCCCTCGAAATGGGGTATCGGCATATCGACACGGCAGAGATATACGGCAACGAGGAGGCTGTCGGCGAGGGGCTGGCACGAGCGGACGTCGACCGCGAGGAGGTTTTCCTTGCGACGAAGGTCCACGGTGAGTCGACCAGTCTCAGCTACGACGGCGTGATCGAGACGGCCCACAACAGCCTCGACCGACTCGGCGTCGAGGCCGTCGATCTACTGTACGTTCACTGGCCGACTGGCGATTACGATCCCGAGGAGACCCTGTCGGCGTTCGAGGAACTCCATGAGGAGGGTGTCACCGAGCGTATCGGCGTCTCCAACTTCGAGCCTTCGACCGTCGAGCGTGCACTCGACATCCTCGATGCGCCGCTGTTCGCGAATCAGGTCGAGATGCATCCCCTCCTCCAACAGGAGGAACTGCTCGCTCATGCTGAGGAACACGACTATCACCTCGTCGCGTACTCACCACTTTCCCGGGGCGATGTCTTCGACGTCCCCGAGATCACGGAGATCGCCGAGAAACACGACGTGAGCGAGGCCCAGGTCAGCCTGGCCTGGGTGCGCGAGAAGGGGGCCTATCCGATCCCGAAGGCTACCAGCGAGACACACATCCGGGACAACTTCGAGAGCCTTGCCCTCGAACTCGACGACGAAGACGTCGCGGCCATCGACGACATCGATCGCGAAACGCGCCACATCGACTACCAGGCCGCTCCCTGGCATTAGTCTTGGTCGGTGGTTCTCCCCTGGAATATTCATAAACTTAAGGTAGCGAGCCATCCTAGGACACATATGGATACGAGAAAGGTCCAGCAACTCGGACCCTCGACGCTCGCGATGACGCTGCCGGCGGAGTGGACGACGGAGACAGATGTCGAGAAGGGTGACGAGATTTCCATCCGGATCGGTGACAAAGGGACGTTGACTGTACTCCCCGAGTCCGTCCAGTCCGGGGACACCGAAGCGACGATCTACGTTTCCGAACTTGACGCCGACGCCGTCGAACGGGCGATCGTCGCCCAGTACGTCCTCGGTCGACAGGTGATCCATGTCGAAGCCGAAGGGTCGGACACACTCGATAGCTCCCACATCAACGCGGTCTACAACGCCGAGACCCAACTGATGGGGCTGGGCGTGATCGAGGAGACGCCCGAACGCATCACCGTCCGGTGTTCGGTCGATCCCGGCGACTTCACTCTCAACAATTTGCTCGAACGTCTCGAGAGCACCGGCAGTACGATGCGAAACGAGGCGATCCGGGCACTCGCACACGGGAATCCGGACCTGGCCCAGCGGGCCTTGAACCGGGAGCGACAGGCCAACAAGATCTTCGTGTTGCTCCTCAGACTCATCTTCACAGCCCACCAGAACCCCAACGTCGCGCGCGGAATCGGGCTCGACGATGCGTTCCCGCTGATCGGCTATCGGTCGGTCGCGAAGAACCTCGAACTGGCTGCTGACAACGCCGAGGACATCGCTGACATCGCGCTCGAAGCGGAAGGCCACAGTCTCGATGTCGACGCGGGAACCATGGATCGGATCCGTGACATGGTCGAGAAAGTCGACGAAATTTCCGAACAGGCCGTTCGAGCCGCGGTCGAGCGGGATTACACCGCCGCCAACGAGGCACGCTCACAGTTCCGTGTGATCGACGAGCAGGGGGCTGACCTCCTCGAAGGTCTCGAGGAGATGCCCAACCAAAAGCTGCTGGCGATCCGGGAGGTGCTGGTCGCTCTGCAGGATACGGCGCAGTATTCGGTTCGGAACGCCGAGATCGCGACGAACCTCGCACTCAACGAGGAATCCGGACACATCACGCTCGAGTGAGACACCGTGTTCCGGACCGATCCGGGACCGTCTCGCACGGGTGCATTTGCCGTGTGATTACGGTGTAGTACGCTGTATACGCGACGGTCGATCAGTCGTCAGCAGCGGGCGGAGCGGACTGTTCTCGATCGGCGCGTGGGCCCTCCCTGTCGACTGCTGGCAACAGATCTCGCAAGTACTGCCCGGTGTATGATCCGTCCGTTCGGGCCACCCTCTCTGGTGTGCCCGCCGCGACGATCTCGCCGCCGTTCTCGCCGCCTTCCGGACCGAGGTCGATGATCCGGTCCGCGTTCTTCACGAGGTCGAGTTCGTGTTCGATCACGACGACCGTGTTCCCGTCCTCGGTAAGTCGGTGGAGCACGTCGATCAACTTGCGTTCGTCCTCGGGATGGAGTCCCGTCGTCGGTTCGTCGAGGAGATACAGCGTCTCGCCGGAATCTTTCTTCCCGAGTTCCTCGGCGAGTTTCACCCGCTGGGCCTCCCCACCGGACAGCGTCGTCGAGGGCTGGCCGAGTTTCATGTAGCCCAACCCGACGTCTCTGAGCAGTTCGAGTCGACGACGAATCCCCGGGTGACTCTCGAAGAACTCGTAGGCTTCCGAGACGGTCATCTCCAGAACGTCTGCGATCGTCTTGCCCTTGTAGGTAACGTCCAGCGTCTCGGCGTTGTAGCGGTCGCCGCCACACTCCTCGCAGGGTACTTCGACGTTGCTGAGGAAGTTCATGTCGATCGTGACGGTCCCCTGCCCGCCGCAGGCTTCACACCGCCCACCTTTGACGTTGAAGGAGAAACGCCCCTTCTCGTAGCCCCGTTGTTTCGCCAGTTTGGTCTCGGCGAACAGTTCCCGGATGTGATCGAAGACGTCCGTGTACGTCGCCGGGTTCGAGCGCGGGGTGCGTCCGATCGGCGACTGGTCGATGAGTCGGACCGTCTCGATCCGCTCGATGCCGTCGATCGCGTCGTGCTCGCCGGGATTGACGCTCGTGTTGTCGTTCATCTCGCGAGCCAGGCCCTTATAAAGGACGTCGTGCATCAGCGTCGACTTGCCCGACCCCGAGACGCCGGTGATCGCAGTGAACGTCCCCAGCGGGATGTCCACGTCGAGGTCCGCTAGATTGTGCTGACGGGCACCACGGATCGTCAGCGTTCCCTCGGGCTCCCGGCGCTCCTCGGGCACCGGGATCGACCGCTCGCCCGCCAGGTACTCGCCGGTGACGGATTCGTCGCTGTCGATGACGGCCTCGAGTGGGCCGTTGACCACGATCTCGCCGCCCTGTTTACCCGGCCCTGGCCCCATGTCGACGATGTTGTCCGCCCGGCGCATCGTCGCGGTGTCGTGTTCGACAACGAGCAGGGTATTGCCCAGGTCCCGGAGCTCAGCCAGGGTGTTCAAAAGCCGATCGTTGTCCCGCTGGTGGAGTCCGATCGAGGGCTCGTCCAGGACGTAGAGCACGCCCACGAGTCCCGAGCCGATCTGGGTCGCCAGGCGGATGCGCTGGCTCTCACCACCCGACAGCGTTGAGGCCTCCCGATCGAGGGTGAGATACGCCAGGCCGACCTCCTGCATGAACCCGAGCCTCGCGCGGATCTCCTTCAAGACCTCCGTCGCGATGGTGGCGTCCCGTTCGCTCATCCCCGCCTCCATCCCCTCGAAGTGTTCGAGGGCGTCGCCGATCGACAGCTCGTTGACCGCGGTGATCGAGGTGTCGTCGACGAGGACGGCCCGCGATTCGGCCTTGAGTCGCGTCCCCTCACAGTTCGGACACGTCGTCGTGGCCATGAACTCCTCGATGTGCTCGCGGGCGCGATCGGAGTCCGTCTCGACGTGGCGGCGTTCGAGATTCGGGATCACGCCCTCGAAGCGCTCGGTCTTCTCACGGGTGCCGTTCTTGGTCTGCCACTGGAAGTGGACCCGGTCGTCCGTGCCGTAGAGGAACTGTCGGCGGATCTCCGGATCGAGTTCTTCGAAGGGCGTCTCCAGATCGACATCGAAGTGCTCGGCGACGTTGTCGAGTTGCCGGGAGTAGTACGTCCGGTCGTAACTCCAGGGCTCGAAGACGTGCTTGAGTGGCTTTTCGGGATCGGTGATCACCAGATCCTCGCTGACCTCCTTGGTCTCGCCGAGTCCCTCACATTCCGGACAGGCACCATGCGGGGAGTTAAACGAAAAGCTCCGGGTCTCGATCTCGCTGATGTCGATGCCACAGTGCGTACAGGCCAGGTCCTCGGAGAACTCGACGACGAGGCGGTCGTCGCGGGCGTCTCCGTCGTCGGAATCCGCTTCGTCGGCCAGATCGCCAGTCGAGCGAGCGCTCGCCCCACCCAACTCTGTGCCCTCGGGCGGATCGGGAACGATGACTTTGAGAATCCCGTGGGCTTCCTCGAGGGCGGTCTCGACGGAGTCGGTGATCCGCGAGCGGGCGTCCGGGGCGACCTGTACGCGGTCGACGATCACGTCGATCGTGTGGTCGTAGTTCTCGTCGAGATCCGGGCGATCCAGCGTCAGATCGTATTCCTCGCCGTCGACCTCGACACGGCTGTAGCCCTCGCCGACGAGTTCGTCGAAGCGGTCCTCGAAGGCCCCCTTCTGGTCGCGGACGATCGGCGCGGCGATCTTGAGTTTCGTCCCTTCCGGCAGTTCGAGGATCCGGGAGACCATGTTCTCGGCGCTCTGTTCGCCGACTTCGCGGCCACACTCGGGACAGTGTGGCGTCCCGACGCGGGCGTACAGCAGGCGGAGGTAGTCGTGCAGTTCAGTGACCGTCCCGACCGTCGATCGGGGGTTGTTGGCGGCGTTCTTCTGGTCGATCGAGATCGCCGGGGACAGTCCTTCGACCGATTCGACCTGTGGCTTGTCCATCTGCCCGAGGAAGTTCCGCGCGTAGGCCGACAGCGACTCGATGTATCGGCGCTGGCCTTCGGCGTAGATCGTCTCGAACGCGAGTGAGGATTTCCCCGACCCTGAGAGGCCGGTGACGACCGTCAGCTCCTCGCGTGGGATCTCACAATCGACGTCCTTGAGGTTGTGCTGTTCGGCCCCGCGGACCTCGATGACGTCCTTGCTCATTCGATGAATTCCACGGTCCGGATCGGTGAAACCCTGTCGGTCCGTGCCCCGTCAATGGATAGCGGCATTTCTTACCGAATGGGTTTGGTACGAACGTTACCCGAGTCCCGAGCGAACATATAGCTTGTAGCATGGCAGACTTAACCACAATTTCGTTGTGGGCAGGCACGGCAGGAATGTTCCTGGGAATGCTGTATTTCATCGCGACAGGATGGAACGTACGGGATTCCCGGCGAAAGAAATTCTACGTCGTCACGACGTTCATCGCGGCGATCGCCTTCGTCAACTACCTGGCGATGGCGACGGGGTTCGGGAAGCTCCCGATCGAAGTCATCGAAAATATCCTGGGGACAGAGTTCGGTAGCGGCGTCCCCGAGGAGATCTACTGGCCGCGATACACCGACTGGATCCTGACGACGCCGCTGTTGTTGTACGACATCGCGTTGCTCGCGGGCGCTGACCGTAACACGATCAGTACACTTGTTGGACTCGATGTGTTGATGATCCTCACCGGCGTCGTCGCGACGCTGACGTTCACCGGCGGGGCCGGGCTGGAAGTCGAGGGCGCTCGCATCCTCTGGTGGGGCGTCTCCACCGGCTTCCTCCTGGTGTTGCTGTACTTCCTGTTCTCGACGCTGACGGCAAAAGCCAACGAGTTGTCGGCTGACACACAGCGTACGTTCAAACTCCTTCGGAACATGATCGCCGTCCTCTGGCTGGTCTACCCGATCTGGTGGATCGTCGGCACTGAGGGGCTCGGCGCTATCGGGATCGGTCCGGAGACGGCTGGTTTCGCCGTGCTCGACGTGACCGCGAAGGTGATCTTCGGGATCATCCTGCTGCGGAGTCACGACGTCCTCGACGAGGGCGCTCCGTCGGCGAGCTAAACTGCACAGTCATCGACTGACAGTCGCGTCGCGGATTTTTCTGACACACGTCGGTTGTGCACACAACTGTACCGGGTGGCGATTCCGTTTATTCGACCCGTTCGACGGTCGTATCGATGACGTCCGTCACGGCGGGCAGCGCGTCGCGTTCGACGACCCACCCCAAGAGGACCAGCCCCTGAACGAGAAACGCGTTCGTCACGAGAAAGAACAGGGCCTCCTCGACTGGCAACCCCAGGAGCGCGAGCCCCGTCGTCCGATCCGGCGAGAACGTCCACAGTCCGAGTTCGATCGCCAGTCGATCGGCGGCCCAGAGATACGCTGTCGGCAGCGCGATCGCGAGCGTGACTGTCCGACGCGCCCGAACGAGGATCGGCCAGCCGAATCCCCACTGGAGGGCGAGGACCGGGGCCGCCCACACCAGAATCGCACCCAGATACGTCCCGGACGGGACCAACAGGACGGCGAGTCCGATCATGCCGACCAGCCCGCCGGCGAGGACGCCGACCAGCCGCTGTCTTCGGGTGACCGACCCACGCCCGTCCGGGACGTCGACGAGCGTCGTCCACAGTCCAGTCAGCACCGTCTGGGTGAGGATGAACAACAGCTCCTCGTACGGGACAACGCCCAGTTGGCCAAGTAGCGTCGATCCGTACTCCCAGACGCCGATCCGGATCAACTGGCCGTCCCACGGAACGGTATACACCAGTGCGACACCCGCAAGCAGCCCCGTCCCGAACAGCTGGGCCGGCCGAAAGCGCCGGCTCACAGCCAGCACCCCCGCCAGGATCGCGACCGGCACGACCACGAACGCCATCACGAACGACAGATACGTGATCGGTGCCATCACGGCCCTCCGGATCGATTCCCCAGCACACCGCCGCCCGTCATCCAGAGACCACTGTCCGGTCGTGTGTCCTCCCGAATGTCGATTTTGACGGTCATTCCTAGGACATACGCGGGCAAGCCGACTCAAAGCGATACCTATTGTATTGGGGTGAGCGTGTCATAGAATCGTTCGCAAGTGCTCAGGAGATGAGTATAGTTCTTGCTCTGGGCTCGGTCTGGGGTACGTGTCGGCGCTGAAACGAGAGACAAGTATAAGCATTATACAGCTGAACAAATGAACGTGTCAGAACAGCCCTCCAGCAAGTCGAGTAATCTGGTCAGCACGGAAACCAAGATTACAGCCGTTTTCGTCATACTCGCTCTCGTATCGGTGTACGGCACTACCGCTGTGACTGATACGCAATGGGTCCACTTCGCCGTCCTCCTCGGTGTTGGCGTTATCGCCCCGACAGTCATCAACGAATGGCGTAGCTAATCGGATTCCGAACCCGACACACTATTGTGGCCCCATGAGACGCTCTCTCTGAGACGCCCTTGTGGTTGCAATCCGGTTCGACGGTCGGTCTCGAACCGCCGATCAGGCGTCGAAAAACGCCCGGACGAGTTTCTTCTCCGCGGTCCGGAGGTGCTGGTAGTACGTCGAGGGGACGACGTCCATCGAGTCGGCCAGTTCGTCGCCCTCGCTTTCGCGAGGCCACTCGAAAAACCCGCTCACGTAGGCTTTCCGAAGGGCAGTTAGCTGCCGGTCAGTCAGTTCGGACTCGACAGCGCTCCGGAAGGCCTGGGGCGTTTCGCCCGGTTCGTCGGCTTCGGTATAGGAAATCAGCGTCGTCGTCTCGTATGTCGATTCGAGATCCTCGACGATCGCGCGACCGTTCTGTTCGGTCGCGACCCGAAACGCGAGCTCGAGCCCGTCGGCGTCGATCGAAACGTCCTGGATGTCACCGCCGTACCCGGAGAGGATCGTCACGAACGGTGTCCCCGCCGTAACGATCTCGACCGTACACTCCTGCTCAGCCCGGGAGAGTACCGTCATGCCGGTAACGGCGTCGTATCTATCGACCCCCGCTCGGACAGCCGCCTCGTCCCCGGCATCGATCCGGAACAGGAACCGAACGCTTCCGTCGTCGGTCGCCCGGGCACCGCGGTAGGCGAGTTCGCCATCGAGTCGATCCGCCAGATCCGGTAAGAAGAGATCCTGATCCTCCAGCAAGACTTTGATCTCGAAAGTCGCGTCGGTCGTCACGGTCCGCTTGCTCAGGACGGCGTTGATGGCCGAGCCGATCGCCCGGCCAAGGGCAGCGAGAATCGTACGTTCGGTCTCGTCGAAGGCGTCCGGATCCTGGTCGTAGACGGCGAGGACGCCGTAGGTCGTCCGCCGGTAGACGAGCGGGATCACGACCCCCGAACCGGCCGATTCAGCATCTTCTCCGGAGGTCGATGCGCCGCCGACGGGCGATTCCAGTTCCGCGACATCCTCGAACCGCCGGACTTCGCCCCGGCGCAACGCCGTCCCGATCACGTCGGTGCCTGACGCGGCGTTTGGGTCATCGAGTTCGAGCGTCACGGGTTCGGTGCTCGTTTCGCTGTCCTCGGTGATCGTGATCGTCTCGGCGGGTGGATCGTATTCCCCGATCCACGCCCGGTCGAATTCCTCGCCGTCACCGATCCGTTCGACAGTCATCTCGTCGATGTCAGCGCGTGAATCGGCTCTGACGAGAATCTCGGTGACGTCGCTGACCAGCCCTTCGACGCGATCAAGCAGCCGTCGCAAGTTCTCCCGTTCGCGTCTGATCGCCGCCTCCGTTTCCCTGCGCTCGGTGATATCCTGTTGATAGCCGACAAAGTTGGTCACCGTCCCGTCGTCGTCACGGATCGGCGAGATCTCGAGGTTGTTCCAGAACGGCGAGCCGTCGGCGCGATAGTTCCGCAGTTCGACTGCGGCCGCCGCCTCGTCCGCCACGGCGTCCCGGAGTTCCAGGGTCGTTTCCGCGTCGGTCTCCGTGCCCTGGAGGAACCGACAGTTGACGCCGATCGCGTCTTCCTTCTCGTACCCCGTCATCTCCACGAAGGCGTCGTTGACGTAGATCAGAGGCTCATCCGGCGCGGTCGCGTCGGCGATCGTGATTCCGACCGGCGCTTCGTCGAGCGCTCGCTCCTTGAGACGCTGTTGTTCGGTCGCCGTGCGATCGTTGATCGGCATCCGGACCTGCCCCTCGCCGTCTGTCGGTTCCGGGACTGCGTCGTCGATGGCGTCGACGACGAGACTCAGTCTGTTCTCGCTCGTCCGTGGGACGTAAGCTGTAGCGTCGGCGGCGACTGCCCGGCGGGCGACCGCCCCTTCGGAAACGTCCGGGATGACGATGACCGGCAACTGCGGTCGATCCCGGCGAATCGATTCCAGCAGCGCCAGTCCGTCGAACCCCGACCCCACGTGGTCAGTCACGACGCAATCTATCTCGTCGGTGTCGACCCGTTCGGCGGCTGCCAGGAAGTCCGTCGCCGATTCGACGACGACGTTGTCCGCCGACTCCTGGATCCCGTCCGTCGATACCGGCGGGGTCTCCGGATCGTCCCCAACCCGAAGTATCCGCCGGACATCCCCAGCGCTGCTCATGACTTTCCTGTTAGCGGACGATCATTGTAAATGTGGGGCTCGAACCGAACAAACGCCGGTGGGTCGGCCGGCACTCACCCGAGCAACCGCTTGACGACGCCGCGCTCGCGTTCGTCCTCGATGACCGCCTGGGCGGCGTGCTCGCCGCTGATGATCGTCATCGGGACACCGATGCCCGGCGAGGTGAACCCGCCGACGTAGTACAGGCCGTCGACGCGCTTCGCGCGATGTGAGGGACGCATCGGCCCGGTCTGGAACAGTGTATGTGCCAGCCCCAGCGCGGTCCCTTCGGGGTAGTTGAGGCGTTCAGTGAAGTCATCGACACACATCGACGCTTCGGTGACGACTCGGTCCCGGAGGTCGACGCCGACGTTCGTGGCGAGGTCCTCGAGGATCCAGTCCCGGTATTCCTCGCGTCGTGCTTGGGTGTCTTCTAGCCCCGGCGCGATCGGAACAAGTACGACCACCGCGTGGTGGTCGTCGGGCGCGACGCCGTCGTCGGTGAGCGAGGGCACGGCGAGATAGTATGCGGGATCGTCCGGCCAGGCCGGGTCCTCGAAAATCGACGCGAAGTGAGGGTCCCAGTCGTCAGGGAACACCAGCGAGTGATGTTCGAGCGGGCCGACGTCGCCTTCGACGCCGAAGTACCAAAGCAGCGCCGAGGGCGCGTAAGTCTGGTCGTCCCAGTGATCGAGGTCGTGATCGCGTTTTCCGGGTGAGAGCAACTCGCGCTCGACGTGGGCCGGCGGTGCGTTGGCGACGACCCGATCGGCCCGCCGGCGTCCCTCGGTCGTCTGGAGGGCGAGCCCGGTCGTCGTTTCCTGGAGATCCGTCACCTCGACGCCCGTCCGATAGGAGACGCCGAGTTCCTCGCCGAGGTCGGCCAGCCCCTCGACGAGGCTGTACATCCCGCCTTCCGGGTAGTAGACGCCCATGTTGTAATCGACGTGGGACATGAGGTTGTACAGCGCCGGCGTGTTGTGTGGGGAGCCGCCGAGAAAGACCAGCGTGTACTGCAGCAACTGCTGGAGTTTCGGGTTCTCGAAGTACTCCTCGACGTGGTCCTGCATCGACCCGAGCATCGTCAGGCCCGGACCGGCCTGAACCACGCTGGGGTCCAGAAGGTCTCGAAACCGGGAGCGGTCTTCGTAGACGAAGTGTTCCATCCCCACGTCGTAGGTGTGTTCGGCCTCCGCGAGGTACTCCTCGAAGGCCTCGCCGCCGCCCGCTTCGTAGGCGGCGAAGATTCGTTTGACCTGGGTGCGATCCGGCGTGATCGTCACCCAATCACAGGGCGCGTCGACGTCCTCGTCGTAAGGCGTTCCGGCCCCGGGGACCGGATCACTGTCGCGGAAAAACACACGGTACTGCGGATCGAGCTTCAAAAGCTCGTAATACTCGTCAGGCTCGCGGTCGAACTGCTCGAAAAAGCGCTCGAAGACATCGGGCATCAGGTACCACGATGGACCGGTATCGAAGCGGAACCCGTCGACTTCAAGCAGGTTCGCGGCCCCGCCGAGACGGGGCTGCTTTTCGAGGACGGTCACGTCCGCGCCGGCGTCAGCGAGGAAGGCGGCGGCGGAGAGTCCACCGATCCCGCCACCGATGATGTCGACCGACCGGCCAGCGAGTGACCCGGCTGCATTTCCTGTCATGGCACGTACCAGATGCCGCGCTCGCGGTCCATAAATGAACCGACGACCACGTGCGGGAGTGCAATGATACTGATCGAGATGCTCCAAAAGGCGACCAAACCCGGTAACAGCGGCGCGCCACCGAGCGGCTCGCTCGCGACGAACAGGATCGTCCCGACGACGGCGGCCGTCGCGATCGACCCGGCGATCAACACGCCCCAGGCAGTCAGCGCGATCACGCGTGGGTCGTCGCTCTCGAGGAACGGCGTGAGGACGCCGCCGCCCTGTTCCGGGACGTCGTCCTCGATGGAGACGTGTCGCCCGACCTGTCGCATGGAGTACCAAAGCGGGAAGTACAGCCCGACGGCGACGACTACGGGCACGACCGCGAAGAAGGCGATCAGCAGCGCCGTCTCGGCGGCGTCGACGAGCCACGACCGGGTGCCGTCCCGGCGAAGATACCCCAACCCGACGTGTGCGACGGCGAGTGCGGCGAACCCAACTCCGATGAGGGGCCGGGTGATCGCGAAGTACTGTGCGAACGGTTCGAGCCCGCCGGGCTGGAAGATGTTCACCATGTAGGCGCTGAACGTCTCGAAGGTCCCCGGCCAGGCGACGATCGGAACGGCCATGACGACACCGCCACGGACCAGTGCGGCGAGATGACGCTGGATGGGCGTCCGGAGGTGACCGCTCCCGGTCTCGGCGTCCATGACGTGGAGGCCGCCGTAGCCGCCTTTGAGGACCGCGACGAGGATCGCAAGCGCGAGGCCGGCCACCGGCGCGAGGGCGAACAGGGTGATGAATCCTGCGACGAGCGCGAGATATTCGACGACGTAGCGCCACTGGAAGGTGAGGCCACGCTGGCGGATGTTATTGAAGTGTTCGTACCCACCGTGGGGCAGGTTCAGCGCGACCATCCCGAACAGATAGATGGCCGCTTGGGTTGTCAATCCGAGGCGGACCCCCGCTTCCTGGCCCACGACGAATCCGATGGCGATCGTCGCCAGCGCCACGCGAGACGCCACGATCGGTCGGTTCCCCGGCCACGAGACGGAGCCACGGAGGACCGACGATTGACGTGTCGATTGTGCCATGGGCCGAGGTTCGCCCGGCAGAGTCCTCAAGTACCCGCCCAACTCGTTTGGGTCCTTCCGGGACCAGCCACGATCGATGGCCGGCGATGACAGACCATTTATTTCGCCGGGGGACTACCTGGGGGATAATGGGGATCGAACAGTTGTCGTGTCCGGCGTGTGGGGCGACATTCGAAATGGGGTTGCCCAGGGATGTGACCGTCCAGTCCGTCACGACGGAGGATCGCGAGGAACCCGACGACGACCGCGTGAAAGTTCGGCCCAACGCGTGTCCCAACGGCCACGAGTGTTACGTCATGTTCCGGTTCTAGACGGCCGTCATGTTCCGGCTCTAGACGGTATCCATCGCCGCGCCGCTCAGACGCGTTCGGGCAGCCACCCGCCCGAGACCTCGACGTTCGCACCCGAGATGTAGTCACTGTCGGGATCGAGAAAGAACAGCACGGCCTGGAGCAGATCCTCGAAGTGAGCGGGACGACCACGCGGGAGTTCCTCAGGGAACTCCGCCGAGTTCTCGACGACGTACGGCGAGACCGCGTTGACGGTGATCCCATCCTCGCTGGTATCGGCCGCGAGCATCCGCGTGAACATCAGAACGCCCGCTTTCGCCACGAAATACGGGAAGTTCTTCGGGCTGACCAGTCCCTTCTCGCTGGAAGCGTAGCCGACGTTGACGATCCGGCCGTCGCCCGCCTTTCGCATTCCCGGCAGCGCGCGTTTCGAACACAGATACGTCGCGTCGAGATTGGTCTCCATCACGGTCTGCCAGGTGGCATAGTCGAGTTCGTCCCATCGCTCCGGGGCGAACGCGCCGACGTTGTTGATCAATATGTCGACAGTTCCGAGTTCGGCCTCGACGGCCTCGAACAGCGCGTCGACGCTGTCCGGGTCAGTCACGTCCGCCTGGACGGTCAATGCTTCGACGCCCGCCTCGCGGGCGACGTCGGCGACTACCTCGGCTTCCTCGGGGCTGGTTCGATACTGGACGGCCACGTCCGCCCCGCAGTCGGCGAGCGCGAGCAGCACCTCGCGCCCGACGCCGCGGGCGCTGCCGGTCACGAGCGCGGTCTGATCGTCGAGGGTCGGCGAGAGCATATTCCGGGTACGGGGGCCGACCACAAAATGGTCAGGACGGCGGGGTAGATTTATTGACCGGCCGGGAGACGCCCTCCTCATGGAGTACGACATCGAACACAGGCCCTCCTACGCGTTGCTCTCGGTCGACCTCGACCAGAGCGAGGCGATTCAGGCCGAAGCGGGCGCGATGGTCAGCCACACCGACGGGATCGTCATTGAGACCGAAGCCACGGGCGGCATCGTCGACTCGTTGAAGCGGACGGCCTTCGGCGGCGAGTCGTTCTTTATGAATACGTTCCGCGCCGACCGGCCGGGCCACGTCACGCTCGCCCCACCGCTGCCGGGCGACGTGATCGGCAAGGAACTCACGGACGACCGCCTGCTCGTCCAGTCGGGGTCGTTCCTGGCCGCCGAGACGGGGATCGACATCGACACGAAGTTCGGCGGCGGGCGAACCTTCTTCGGCGGCGAGGGCCTGTTCCTGCTCGAACTCTCCGGCACGGGTCGCACGTTTCTCTCAAGCTACGGCGCGGTCGAACGCGTCGACCTCGACCCCGGCGAGACCTACACGGTCGACACCGGCCACATCGTCGCCTTCGAGGGCTCGACCACCTTCGACGTCAAGAAGGTCGGCGGGCTCAAGTCGACGCTGTTCAGCGGCGAGGGACTCGTCTGTGAGTTCAGCGGCGAGGGGGCTGTCTGGCTCCAGACCAGGAGTACCGACGCGTTCCTGTCGTGGCTGATCCCGAACTTGCCCGCCGGTGACGGCGGGGATCACGACGAGGGGTTCAGTATCAACTTCTAGCCGCCCGCGGAACCGGGATCACGACAGCGCGCTCTCGACCGCACTCGCAACCTCGCGGGCCTTCTCGGCGAGTGCCTCGGGGACGTTGCCTGCCCCAACAGCCGCGTCGAGTTCGTCGTCGTCCACCCGCTCGACCGTCCCGTCTCTGTGTTTGACCACGTCGACGTGGAGATCGACGTACTGCACCTCCCCGGGGAACACCTCGACTGGCGTACAGACGTTGACGTACGTCCCGCGCTTTTGCCCGTCTTCGCCCCGGTAGACTGTCGGATACCACCACTTCCCTTCGGTGAACTTCGTGACGGCGACATCGCCCGCCCGGCGCTTCGTGCCCAGCGCGTCGTAGGTCCCACCGGGCGACATCTCGCGCTCGACGCGGATGGTCCCCGCCGGGTCGCGTTCGGTCACCTCGCCGCGCCCGAGACTGACTGTCCGACCGTCCGGCTTGCCGTGAGTTATGGAGACACGATCACCCACTTGCGGGCCGAACTGTCGGGTCACGACGTCGAACGGGAACGTTCCATCGAGGTCCGGGGCGAGTTCCTCGACGAAGTCCACGGCGGCGCTCGCTCGCTCGTCGCCCGCCTTGATGCGGTGATGGCCCGGCATCGTCGGCGTCACCGCCCGGCGATTATCGTCGAGCGCGAAACGTGATTCCCGGCCGAAAAACAGCCATTGCGTTCCACGACCCTCGACGATCCGACCGGTCGTCGTGCGTTCGTCGTGGGCCGTCAGTGCGTCGTCGATTTCGACGGCTCGATCGATCAATCCATCGAGGCTCGCTTCGAGCGCGTCGAAGTCGGCGTCGTCGGCGTCCCGACCCCAGGAGACCCGCCAGCCGTCGGGCACGTCGACGGAGAGGACGTCGAGCAAGTCCGGGCCCGCCGCGTCCGTCGGCTCCTCGCGGACCAGTGTCGCCATGTCGCCACGAACCGATAGCGTCGTCTCGAGTGCGGGGCGGTCGTCGCTCCAGGGGGCCGCCGGTTCGGCGACCTGCACCCGGAGCAAGTCGTCGGTTTCGACGTGTGCAGCGGTCGCGTGGAAGGGGAGAAACCCCTCGCGCTCGCCCAGATCGACGACGGCTCCGCTCCCCAGCGTCTCGGTGACGACACCATCGAAGATCGCGCCCTGGGACGGCGGATCTGCCCAGCCGAGCGTGTCGATCGCCACATCAAGGCTCTCACGAACGCGCTCGACGCCGAGTTGCGTTCCGACGATACTGATCCCCCGTCGCTGGCCGTCGGTTTCGATCCGCACGTCGGCCGGTTCGTCGGCGAACGTCGTCTCGAAGCGGTTCTGAATGGGAGGGGATGCCTGGACGACGGTGACACCGTCCGCCGCGCTCAGGCGTTCGGTAAGTGCTGTCGCGTAGATACCGCGTACTCGTACGGTGACTGACTCTCCGTCGGTCATACTATCGGGGAACTCCGATCGACGGGTCGCCATCGGTTCCGCTGCGTAACGTCGATTTCGACGGTCGGTACCACCCGTCAGTGTCCCGTCCCGTAGCGTTTCGTTGGGGACGATTCGTGTCCATACGCGGCAAAATGGTTGTCTCGTTTGAAAGCGTCGCGGTACGTCCCGCCCGCCCGCCGATCACGCGACCAGGTTCAAGACGAGCACCAGTACCCCAAAGAGTGCCCCGAAGGCAACGATCGTCTTGGGGTCGATCCGGATCGCGTTGCGGTCTTCGGCGTCGAAATACCTGACGAGACCGGCACTCGACATCAGCCCGCCACTATCGCTACTACTCATACCTGTACCTGCGTGATCAGCGCGCCTAAGTTTTTCGGCCTCTGGGTGTCGCTAAACCGCCGCAGTGAAAACGCTTATTTCGCCGCCTCGGCAACGTTTACTGGACATCATGACCGTTACCCTGATGGACTTTCATGCCGACTGGTGTGGCCCGTGTAAGACACAGGAACCCATTCTGGAGGAACTCGAGGACGACTGGCCGGAGGTCGACTTCGAGCGCATCGACGTCGAGGAAAAACAGGACATCGCCAACGAGTATCAGGTCCGGTCGCTGCCGACGCTGATCGTCGAGAACGACGATGGCGTCGTCGAACGGTTCATCGGCGTCACGCAGGGCGAGGACATCGAGACCGCACTCGAAGAAGCATCGGCCTGAGTTCTCCCGGGATTCCCGGCCCGATTCTCACTCGAACCGGACGCCGACGTCCTGGAGGTCGTCGTTGTACATTGCCAGGTTGATCAAAAGCGGCGTCAGTGATTCGACTTCGGCGGCGTTGTCGATCGGTCCCGCCCGGAGTGGGCGGAGTCCATCGATCCCGTCCGTGAGCACCTCGACCCGTTCGAGGGCGTCCTCGTCGTCGCCGATCAGGATGGCATCGAGGGACAACTCGATGTCCAGATTCGCGAGTTCATCGGCTGCGAGGTTGTGAAACGCGCCGACGACCGGGACGTCCTCGGGGGCGGCCTCGGCGGCCAGCGCCGTGACACTCCCGGCTCCCGGTCGATTGTAATGCATGCCGCTCTCGTCGCGCTGCATGCCCACGGCCGGACTCACGAGCACGGTCTCTGCATCGAGGCCGTCGCTGACCTGTTCGATCGTGTCCACGAGGTGATAGGCCGGAACAGCGGCGACGACCACGTCGGCATCGGCGGCCGCCTCGACGTTCGCGGCTGCCGAGATCGTCCGTTCCTCGCCGCGACTCGACAACTCGGTCTCGTACTCGTCGGCTTTCGACCGGGCGCGCTGAGCATCACGCGATCCGATCACGACGTCGTGAGACGTGTGATACGCCCACCGGAGCGCCAGCCCTTCGCCGATGTCGCCCGTCCCGCCCAGAATGGCTATTCGCATATCTGACGTTACCGACCGCATCCGTTAAGCCTGCTGCGATCCGGTACAATTCTCGCCTGGTTCGAGCAGTTCCGGCAAGTCGTTGACCGATTCGACGACCGCATCCGCACCCGCGCGCTCGAACTTCTCACGTCCGGACTCGCCGGTCAGCCCGCCGGTGAGGACGCCGATCCCGTGATAGGTCCGGTCCGGATCGCCCTCGGCAGCGTTGACGGCGGTGCGAACGTCGTCGAGAGTGTCGCCGGCGAACGCAACGGTGTCAGCGTCGAAGCGCTCGGCCAGGGTCACGAGTGCGTCCGGATCGGGCTTGCCCGCGTCCCAGTCGTCCATGGTGAAGCGGTGTGCCTCGGGAAGGTCCAACCCGACCCGGTCTAGGGCGATGTCGGCTTCAGGCGCTGGCCGGCCCGTCAGGACCCCGACTTCGAAGTTCGCGAGGAGCGCATCGAGCGTCGAACGCTCGACGATGACGGTTTCATCGTGGATATAGCCTGCCTCCGACAGTGTCGGTTCCGTCCCCTCGATCGTCCGGTACTTGTCGCTTCCCAGGTACAGTTGCTGAAACACCTCACGGAGTTGGTCTCGATCGAGCGCCGCGTGGATCCGCTCGCGAGCCGCGGCGTCCATCTCGTCGTCGACGACCGATCGCGCCCCGGAGAACCCGCCGCCCGAGGCCGCAATCCGGTCGGTAAACTCTTCGACGCAGCGGTCGAACCCTTCGCTGCGTGCGAGGACGTAGAGTGCGAGTGCGTCCGTCAGCTCCCAGTCGTTGTTGAATCCCCCGGCGTCTTTGAATGCCTGCAGTGTGGACCGTGAGATGGTTTCGCCGTGGACGCGCGCGACGGTGTCGACCACGGCTCGCCGATACGAGTCGGCGACGTCTACGAGCACGCCGTCCACGTCGAGTACCACCGCATCTGACTGCATGGGTATGTCCGCAGACACGCTCCGGCGTAAAGCAGTTTCCGACTGTCGAAGGGGCCTCGGCCGATCGGCGAGGTTTTTAAGCGTCCCCCGTCCATATGCGAATACATGCACGTCGACATCGTGCCGGTCGGTGACCTCCCTGCGATGGTCAAACGCGAAGCCTCTGCCGGTCTGCGAGCAGTCTATGACTGTGACGTCAGCGTCCACGACACCCAGTCGATTCCGGCCGGGTCTTACGATCCCGACCGCGACCAGTACCGCGCAGAGGAATTCATCGACCTCGCCAAACGGGAGGGAACTGGCGAGAAGAACATCGCGATCACCGACCGGGACCTGTTCTACCGCCGCCGAAACTACGTCTTCGGGCTCGCGTATCTCGACGGCAACGGGAGCGTCATCTCGACCCATCGCCTGCAGATGACTTCTGACGGCGGTATCTCGAACAAGTCGAATACGGAGGTGTTCGCCGAACGCGTCCGGAAGGAAGTCGTCCACGAAATCGGGCACACCCTGGGGCTGGAACACTGCGATAACAAGCGCTGTGTCATGAACTTCTCGCCCAGAGTCCGTGAGGTCGACGTCAAAGAGCAGACGCTGTGTGGGAGCTGTCAACGTCGTGTTTTCTGACTTCCTATCGATTCGTGGCCATTTACTCCGGCCAACCAATTATTGGCAATGGCCCAGTTAACTAGGACGGTGATGAATGCATCCGTATCTGATACGATACGCGTCCTCTGCGTGGATGACGAGCCCGACGTTCTTGCGCTGACGGCCACGTTCCTCGAACGCGAGAATCCCGACTTCGTCGTCGAGACGGCAACGAGCGCGGATGCGGGGCGTGAACGCCTCGCGGACGGCACTTTCGATTGTGTCGTGTCCGATTATGAGATGCCCGGAGCAAACGGGATCGAATTTCTCGAAACGGTCCGTGAGGGCCGGCCCGATCTCCCGTTTATCCTGTTCACGGGGCGGGGATCCGAGGAGATCGCGAGCGACGCCATCTCGGCCGGCGTCACCGATTATCTCCAGAAGAGCGGTGGCTCCGAACAGTACACAGTGCTGGCAAACCGGATCGAAAACGCGGTCGAGCAGGCCCGGTCACGGCGGTTGCTCGAACGCAGCCAACGGCGGCTTCGGGAAGTCATCGATGCGTTGCCCCATCTGCTGTACATCGTCGACGAAACCGAGACGTATTTGCTGGCCAATCAGGCGCTGGCTGACTTCCACGGGACGACGGTCGAGGCAATCGAAGGAGCACGCGTCCCCGAGATCATCGGCGAGCCGGCCGCCGAGCAGTTTCGAACCCATCTGACGGACGTCTTGAACTCATCCGACCCAATATACGTCCCCGAAGTCGAACTCACTGTCTCCGAGGGGGAGACACACGTCTTCGAATCGCGTCTGTTCTCCCACGAACTCGCTGGAACGGACACGCAGGCGGCTCTCGGGCTCGCGGTCGATATTTCCGACCACATCGACCGGGAGCGGCAACTCCAAGAGACGAACGTCCTGCTTTCGACGCTGTTCGATACGCTCCCGGTCGGTGTGCTGGCCGAGACCGAATCGGGAACGGTACTTTCGGTCAACCAGCGCCTGCTCGATCTGTTTGCCGTTACCGGTTCGCCGTCGGATATCGTCGGGACGGACAGCCAGCAACTCAAACGGGAGATACGCGGGAAACTTGCCGATCCGGATCGATTGCCGGATCGGACCGACGACCCGACTATGACGCCTGCACCGGAGGCTGCCCGGCAACTCGACCTTGCGGACGGCAGCACCTTCGAACGGAGCTACCGCCCGGTCGACCTTCCGGACGGGATGGGGCATCTCTGGGTCTATCGCGACGTGACCGAACACACCGAACGCAAAGCGGAGTTGGGCACGATCGTGGATCGCCTCGAAAACCTGCACGACGCAACCAGAGACCTCATCCGGGCTGAAGACCGGGAAACGGTCGCGAGGCTCGTGGCCGACTCGGTGCGTTCGATTCTCGATCATCCGAGCAACGTGGTTCGGCTCCGTGACGGTGCTGTTCTCCGACCGGTCGCCGTGACCACCGGAGCGAAGGCGGATCTCGGTGACCGACCGTCCTACGCGATCGGCGAGGGGTTTCCCGGAGAGGTGTATGAAACGGGCGAACACCGACTCGTCGAGGATTTCGAGGCGTGCGAACGCGACGTCGATAACGGCCCACATCGGTCCGCATTGTATCTCCCGATCGGCGATCACGGGACGCTCTCGATCGGCGACGACAGTCCGGAGACGTTCGACACACTCGATCGGACGCTCGCGACCGTCCTTGCCAACAATGCGGCGACTGTCCTCGACCGGTTAGCCGGCGAGCGGACGCTCAGACGTCAAAACAAACGGCTCGCGGAGTTTGGACGCGTCGTGGGCCACGATCTTCGAAACCCGCTCGAAGTGGCTCGAACGCGCTGTCGACTCGCACGCGAGGACCACGATTTCGACCACTTAGAGGCTGTCGAGCGGGCGCATGAACGCATGGAGACGTTGATCGATGACCTCTTTGTGTTAGCCCGAAACGGAGAGATGCCATCTGACCAGGATTGGCTCGAATTCGGCGCACTTGCAAACGACTGTTGGGCGACTGTCAGTACGGGAGCTGCCACGTTCGTCAACGAAGCCGACGACCGGATTCGTGCCGACGAGGGTCGCCTCCGCGAACTGCTCGAAAACCTGTTCCGGAACGCCGTGGAACACAGTTCCACGAGCCCTGACTCGCAAGCTCGTCAGAACGCAGTCGAGCATCGCTCGACGAGTCCTCGTTCGCAAGCTCCGGAGGACGCTGTCGAGCACGGGGGCGAGACGGTCCAAGTCCGCCTGGAAACGACAGCCGACGGCTTCGTCGTCGCCGACGACGGCCCGGGGATCCCGGCCGGCGATCGCGACCGCGTCTTCGAGGTCGGCTATTCGACCACGGAGGACGGCACCGGGTTCGGCCTCAGCATCGTCTCACAGGTGGCTGATTCCCACGGCTGGGACGTGACGGTCTCCGAGAGCACACATGGCGGCGCGCGATTCGAGTTCACGGGCGTCGAACTCGAGCAGTAGCGTTCGGATCGTCCTCAGAACACGCCCGGCCCGACGATGTAGACCAGAAGCGTGCCAATAGTCCCCACGAACAGCGCGAAGATGACCGTCGGGACGGCGACCTTCCGAAGGATGTCACCCTCCCGGCCGGCAATGCCGACGACGCCACAGACCGCCGCGATGTTCTGGACCGAGATCATGTTGCCGACGCCGCCGCCGACGTTCTGGATCGCGACGATCATGCCCCGCGAGAGGCCGACGTTCTCCGCGGCGTTGTACTGCAAGGCGTTGAACAGGATGTCAGAGACCGTGTTCGAACCAGTCACGAACGTCCCCAGTGCGCCGATCCAGGGCACGATCATCGGCAACGCGCCGCCGGCAGCCGTTGCCAGCACTTCCGAGAGCACCTGCATCATGCCCGCGATGTTCTCGGGATTGGTTGCCGACTCCTGCATCACCTGTGTGAGCGAGACGACGATGACGAGGGTGAGTGCCGCCGGTGCGACCTGTCGGACCGACTCTCGCCAGGCTTCGACGGTCCCCGAAACGTCGAGTCGATAGAGCAGTCCCGTGCCGATCGCGATCGGCATGAACGGCATCGTGCCCGGCAGGTACAGGTACTCGATGTCCCATCCGAGCTCGGTCCCCAGCAAGTTGCCGATCTCGAAGGTCACCGCCTGCAACTGACTCTCGATCCCGAGGCCGGGCCATCGAGTCACCAGGAGGAACCCGGCGACCAGCAGATACGGCGTCCAGGCCAGCCAGACCGGCATGTCCTTGGTCGGTTCGTCGTCGCTGATCGAATCGAGACTCAGCCCGCCAAGCCAGGTGTCCGACCACCGACTGCGGTCGGGGAACGTCCAGGTCTTCTCGGGGACCAGAACGTCGTACTGTGCCATGACGATACCCAGACCGATGACCACGAACCCGGCGGCGATGTCGGGCAGCGAGTAGCCGATGAACCAGGCGACGGCCCACTGGACCAGCCCGGTGATGACGCCGAGAACCAGCGCGAACGGAACCATCGGGGCACTCGAGCGCGCTGCGCCGCCCAAAGACCGCTCCTCCTCGTCCCCGAACCAGTAGATCAGCAGGAAGACGCCCAGTAGTCCCCAGAAGACGAACGTCAGTCCCGTCATGACGCCGGTCCAGGCCGAGACGATCGACTTGAACTCCGCGACCCCGATGGTTCCCGAGAGCGTCGACGATAGGGTTTCGACGCCGGCGTTGATCGGCGTCCCCGCCGCACCGAACTGTGGATTCGGCGCGTTGAAAAACAGGCCGAAGACAGCCGCCGCGAGCGGCGGGAACCCCAGGCCGATGAACAGCGGCGCGGCCAGCGCCCCGGGCGTCCCGAAGCCGGCGACGCCTTCGATGATGGTCTCAAAGCCCAGTCCGATCAACAGCAACTGGACCCGTCGATCGTTCTCGACGCGCCGGAAGAACCACCGGATCGTGCTGATCGCCCCGCCGACCTCCAGATAGTTCATCAGCAAGATCGCGCCGAAGACGATCAGGATGATGTCGACCGCCTCGAGGACACCCTTCAACGCGGCGGCTGCCAACCACGTCCCTTCCATGCCCCACACGAAAAATCCAAGCGCTGCCGCGATCACCCAGCCGACTGCCATCGATCGTGCCGCCGACCACCGTAACCCGGCCAGCAGGACGAACGCAACCACGATCGGCAGGCTCGCCGCCAGCGCCAGGAGCACAACACTCGTCATATTGGGTTCACTGACACACTCGCCTGTAAATAGTCACACGGTTCTATCCGGGGTTTGCCACGATCGATCGGGTGTGTTTTTCGGCGAGTCCTTACGGGGGACACTCGACGATCGGCAGGTTCCACTCCTCACGGACCTCGCGGAGTTCGTCGCTGCAGTCGATCAGCGAGTCCGGCGCGTGGGCGTCCGAACCGATCGTAAACGACACGCCAGCGTCAAGCAGCGTCTTCGCGAAGGGTTCGCTCGGATGGAACTCGCCGTAGGCGTCGAGCACGCGGCCGGCGTTGATCTCGGGTACAGTCCGAGAATCGGCGAACGCCTCGGCGATCCGCCGGTAGTGATCCTCGGTCAGCAAGCCACGAAGCGCCTCGTTTCGCTCGACCAGATCGACGTGAGCGGCGATCTCGAACAGTTCCGAGTCGATCAGCGAGAGCAGGTGCTCGACGTACGTCTCGACGGCAGCCTCACGGTCCGCCTCTGGCAGGTCGGCGAAGTACGGTTCGTTGTGGACGTTTACCCCCTCGATCGCGTGGACGCTCCCGATGGCGTATTCGAAGTCGGCGTCTTCGAGGAAGGATTCGATCGTGGCCTCCCGATCGGCGTGGTAGTCCATCTCGACGGCGTCGAACAGCCGGAGGTCGGTCCCGTCCCGCGCCCGGTCGATTGCCCGTCGCCGGCGCTCGTAGGTGAGGTCGAGATTGAACCCCATGGTCTCGCGGTAGGACTGATCGGCGTCGAAAACATTGCAATGGTCGGCAAAGCCGACGCCATCGAGGCCGGCCCGCTCGGCGGCATCGATCATCTGGGGAAGAAAGGAGCCGTCGGAGTAGGTCGTATGGACGTGGTAATCGAACATGGCGTAATGTATCAAAGCTGGCGGATTACCGGTTTCGCTTCGGTCCCAATCGACTTCCGTGTCTGTCAGGACACTACCCGGGCGATCTGCAGGGTGAGATCGGCTTCGATGACAGCGGCGACAGCGAGTAACGCGCCGATGAGAATCATCCACCCCACGGTGTGCAGCAGGTGACGCGGGATCGGAATCTGCCGATTCTTGCCTGAGGCGACTTTCCAGAGGACGTGCGTCCAGCGAAATCCGAGGGCCGTGGCCAGCAACAGCGCAGGGATTTCAAAGAGCCCGTGTGGCACGATCAGGGCGGCGGTGACGCCTGGACCGAGTACCGTCGACGCTTCCCCCAGCACGGACCCGAGTGCAAGCCCGTTGAGCAGGAGAATCAACACCGTCGCGACTCCGATCGTCAAAACGCCCCCGATCAACTGCAGGCAGACGATACTGTTGTGAACGAACAGATCGAACGCCGAGAGCTGGATCGCCTCGAACCCGCCGTCCGGAACCGTCCGCACCGGGAGCGGTGACGTCGTTGCGTTCTTATAGCCCACAGCCACGCCAAGCACGGCGAAACAGCCGTACAGGACTGTCGCGACCCCAGCGTATGGGACGACCCCGCGGACAAACGGCATCGCAACATATCGACGGACGGATCGACGACCAACCATCTTAGAACCGAAACAGGATCGTCCCCAGGAGTAGGATCGAGGGGATCAACAGAAAGAATCCCAGTATCCCGCCGAACAGGAACATGACTCCGTTCAACCCTAGCGTGAGAACGACTGCGACCAACTTCTGCCCCAGTGTCAATTGCGCCATGATACGGATCTATTGACACAATCATATAAAATTACCTATGTCTGTTCTGAAAATATACTGGCTACATTGGTTGTGAGCCCAATCCGCAGGAGGTTTCCACCCACTCGACCGGCGTTATTCGGGCGCGTAGTAGTACTCGCCCGCGTTCTTCTGCTCGCGGTCCAGCCGACTCTCGGGCTTGTTGATCCGGGGGCGGCCCGTGCGTTCGTCGCGGCGGAAGGTGATGTCGAGGTTGCTCAGGAAGTCGTTCATGCCCGACCGCATCGACTGGGGGGTGCTGGCGTGGCCGGCGACGGCGGGTTCACCGTCGAAGACGAGCAGGCGGTCGGCCAGCAGGTCGATCATGTAGATGTCGTGGTCGATGACCATCGCCGTCGCGTCGTGGTTCTCGGCGTACCGCCGGATGGCCGACGTTGCGAGCACTCGCTGTTCGACGTCGAGGTGGGCGCTGGGTTCGTCCAGCAGATAGAGGTCGGCCTCCCGGGAGAGACACGCCGCGATGGCGACGCGCTGGCGTTCGCCACCCGAGAGGTCCGTGAGTTGCTGCTCCATGATCCGCTCGAGCTGGAGGGGCTGAGCGATCTCGGTGTTCCAGTAGGAAGTGCCGAAATCGTCGGCGATCGAACCGAGGAACGCGTCGACGCGCATCGGCTGATCGACCTCGACGTACTGTGGCTTATAGGAGATGTCGACGCTCGCGTCGAGTTCGCCCGCGTCGGGTTCGAGCCGGTCGGCCAGTAGCTTCGCGAACGTGGACTTCCCGATCCCGTTGGGGCCGACGACGCCGAGGACCTCGCTCTCGCGGATCTGCCCTGCCTCGACAGAAAGCGAGAACTCACCCTCGCCGTAACTCTTCTCCAGCGCCGGGTACTCGATCACGACGTCACCCGTCGAGACCGTCCGCGGGGCGTGTTCCTCGAACTCGATGGCGTTCTGGCGGATCCGCATGTTCTCGTTTTCGAGGTATCCCGAGAGATACTCGTTGATGCCGTTCTTGACGGACTTGGGATCCGTGATGACACCGAACGCGCCGGGTTCACCGTACCCGACGTGGATCACGTCCGCAAGCAAGTCAAGGATCGCCAGGTCGTGTTCGACGACAAGCATCGAGCGGTCCTCCTCCTCGGCCATCTCCTGGATGAGTCGCGCCGCGGTCATCCGCTGGCCGATGTCCAGATACGGCGAGACCTCGTCGAGGAAGTAAAAGTCCGCGTCACGCGCGAGGGCGGCCACGAGCGCAACCCGCTGGAGTTCCCCGCCCGAGAGCGTGTCGATGTCCTGGTCGACGACCGGTTCGATGCCGACGCGCTCGATCAATTCGTCGAGGACGCCGCGCTCGTCCGTGCCTTCCAGCAGTGCGCGCGTCGTCCCGTCGAACTGGTCGGGGATCTCGTCGACGTACTGGGGCTTGCGGGCAACCGTCACGTCACCATCCAGCAGCGATTCGAGGTAGTCCTGGAGTGCGGTACCGCGATACTCATCGAGGACGGACTCCCAGTCGCCGCTCGTGGCGCTGTCCCCAAGGTTCGGCGTGAGTTCGTCCGCGAGGATGTGAACGGCTGTGGTCTTCCCGATCCCGTTGGGCCCGAGGATGCCGGTTACGCGCCCCTCGCCGGGGGCCGGCAGGCCGTACAGCGAGAAGGCGTTGTCGCCGTAGCGATGGACCGGGTCGTCGTTGAGTTCCTGAGGAAGATTGATGATCTGAATGGCGTCGAAGGGGCACTTTTCGACACAGATCCCACAGGTTTCGCCGAGACAGATCTCCTCGCTGATCCAGACCTGGTCCGGGTCACCTTCGAAGGGCTCCCCGTCGTCGTAGTGGTCTTCGCGCTCGACAATGCACTCCTTGCCCGTCCGGTTTGGCGGACAGAAGTTGACACATTCGTAGTTACACCGATCGGGCTGACATCGATCGAGATCGACGACCGCGATAGAATCATCTGCCATGTATTGAATTCTCCTGAGTCTTCGTTAGGCCGTGGTAAGCAGGATACTCCAGGTGACAAACCAGAGCGAAAACGTCATAAATCCGACGTAGAGGTAGTCTTTCGCCGAGAAATCGTCGAGGTCGATGCCCACGGCATACAGGATCGGGAACTGGGCGACGGCCGCGGCGATGACGAGACCAAGCGCCGACTGTGACTCCGCGACGGTAAACAGCATGTGGGAGGCGACGCCGGCGATCACCCCGCCGATCGTCGAGAGGGCGGTGACCGTGACGCTTCTGGCGTGGCCGGTCAGCCGGTGTGATGTTTCGGTAGCCATACCGCATCATCGGCTACGGGGGCTAAAAAGCCGTTCGTTCGAGTTAACGGGAGCCCTACGGGCCAGGGTCTCTTCCGGGGCCGCCACGAAAGACAACTCCTCAATATTTATACGGACGGCGACCGTTGGTTCGGTCAATGGCTGAATCTGACGAGGAAGACATCACAGACCTCCCGCCGAGTGCCAAACTCGTCTTCAAGGTCCTCGAATACAAGGGCCCGCTGACGCAGAAGGGAATCGTCGAGGAATCAATGCTCTCGGCCCGGACAGTCAGATACGCGCTCGAACGGCTCGAAGAGGTCGATGTCGTCTCCGAGGATGTCTACTTCGCTGACGCCCGACAGAACCTCTACGAACTCACGACCGAGGACGCCACCGAGCAACAGGATCAGGCCGTCTCGGACTGAGTCGACCTTCTCCGGCTGTTTTCTCTTCTACCGTGACGACTTCGTGTCAGTGAGGAGATCTTCGATCATCTCCCTGACGAACTCGCGTTCGTCGTCGTTGACACCGTGGCCCATCCCCTCGTAGAGACGCTTCGTCACGTCGGCGTGTAAGTGCTCGAACACCGCTGCGGTCTCCTCGACCCGCTCGGAAGCGATGTGCGGGTCGACATCGCTACAGCCCAGAAAGACCGGCGTGCCATCGAGGTCGCCGTCGTAGTCTTCGACGTCGACTGTTTCGCCGATGAGCCCGCCGCTCAGCACGGCGAGTCCGCCGTATCGCTGTGGGTTGCGCGCGACGTACTCGCTGGAAAGGCACGCCCCCTGAGAGAACCCCAGAACCAACACGCGATCACGCTCGATGCCGGCGTCGATGGCCGCCTCGACGGCGTCGTCGATCGCCGCCAGCCCCGACGATCGGCCGGGTTCGTTCGACTCGACCGGCGCGGTGAAGGGGTTTGGATACCACGTATTCCGGGCAGCCTGTGGCGCGAGGTACGCCACGCGCTCGCTGGGGAACCCCTCGGCCATCCTGACGATGCTCTGGGCGGTCGCGCCGCGGCCGTGGACGAGGACGGCGGCAGCATCGGCGTCTTCCAGCGGTGCACCAGCGGTGACGAGTGGTTGGTCCTGATGTGGTCCGGTCACTGCTAATCACGTCAGAACACGCCGCCACGTCGCTTAAGCTCGTTGCCAACGGAAGTTTAGGTGTATGCCGACAGTCGAACTCGAAGCCGAAACGATCAACGGCTGGACAGTCTTCGGGTCGACGACGAATCCGACGACGAGATCGTGACCGAGTTGATCAACATCCACGAGACGCAGGTGCTGACGTTGTTCCACGGCGGCGACGAGCTCTGATCACGAGCGGGCCAGTTCACAGACCTCCGCCCAGCGACCGCGCTCTTCGAGCCGCGTCTGTAGCGCCGTGGCGTACTCCGCGGCCAGATCCTCGGCCGTCTCACGGAGCTGATCGTCGGCTTCACTGCCGCCGAAGACGTCCTTGACACTATCGAGCAGGCCGCCGCTGTTGTCGGCTGTCGCCGCCCCACCGGGTTGGCGGTCGCCGATGCGTCGGATCTCATCCATGACACTCGTGAGTTTCTGCGCGTCGACGACCAGTTCGGCGGTCTCGGGATCCTCCGGGCCGTCGATCTCGAATTCGACTGCAGTCATGACCAGGCCCCATTGCTGGCTGGAGAGAGGCGAGGCCGCGACGCGGTCGGCGAACTCCTGGTCGGTCTGCATGCGTTCGGCGGCGATCCGCTGGGTCCACGATCCGTCAGTCATATCCTCGCGTTGGTCCCCCGGACCCATGAGCGTTTTCGCCACGGTTCGCAACGTTTCTGTCCATGGCGGCCGAACTAGCTGCCACCATGCAAACAGTTGGATTCATCGGGCTCGGCGCGATGGGCGCGCCGATGGCCGAGAACGTCGCCGACGCTGGCTACCCGCTGGTCGTTTACAACCGGACACGATCCCGTACCGAACCGTTCGCCGAACGTGGGGAAGAAGTCGCTGACTCCCCCGCGGAGGTGGCCGAACGTGCCGACAGCGTCGTCGTGATGGTCACCGACGACGAGGCGCTGGAAGCGGTCCTCGAAAGCGAAAACGGGCTGCTCGCCGGTCTCACGACAGACACTACCGTCATCCAGATGAGTACGGTCACGCCGGCCGCCACCGAAGCCGCGGCCGAGGCAGTCCGGGACGCCGGTGGGGAGTACGTCGACGCGCCGGTCTCGGGCACGGTCGGGCCGGCCGAGGAAGGGACGCTCACCGTCCTCGCGGCCGGTCCCGAGGAGTTGCTCGACAACGTCGAGGGAATTCTCGCGGCGATCGGCGACCCGATCGTCGACTGCGGCGCGATCGGCGACGGCGCACGCATGAAGCTGTTCGTCAACCTCCTGCTGGGGGACATGATGGGGGCCTTCGCCGAGGCGCTCGCGTTCGGCACGTCACAGGGACTCGATTACGACGACATGTTGACCGTCGTCGAGGCAGGGGCCGTCGACTCGCCGCTGTACTCGATCAAAGGCGAGAACATCGCCGACGGGGACTTCGAACCGCGGTTCCCCGTCGACCTCCAGTTCAAGGACCTCCGGTACGCCGTCGAGGAGGCCAACGACGCGGGCGTCCCGCTCCCACAGACTGCCGCCGCACGCGAGACGTTCAGCGCCACGAGCGGGATGGGCCACGGCGAGGAAGACATGGCCGCGGTCGTGAAGTTCTTCGAGAGCGTGGCCGGGCTCTCGGTCGGCGAGCAGGATTCCTAACGCGTCGAATCTCCGCCTACACCAGCGCGTAGGCCATCAACAGTCCGAAATACAGGATCACCAGTGCGATCAGCGCCTTGAGTCGAAATAGTCGCAGCCGCTCGGATTCCTCGTCGTAGGCATCCTCAAACGCATCGATATCGTTCGAGTCGAGCGCTTCGGCGTGTGCCTGCCCGCGATGGAACCGCAGGAGTTCCTCGCGGACGAACGGGCGGCCGCACTCTGGACAGCGCGCCGGCGTGGCGTCGTCGGGAACCTCGTACGTCGTGGGGTCGAACGATTGTGGTTCGGTCATGGTTACAGGAACGGTGGTTGAATCGTCGGCTGGGTCACGATCCAGAGGCTCGTCATCGTGTAGGCGACCATCACCAGGGTGAAGGGGTACTGGCTCCGGATGGCCTGCAGACGGCCGGGAAACAGGTCAAAGGCAGCTGCGTGGGCGATCCAGATCGCCAGCAGATGGCCGGCCAGCACGCTCGCGACCGAGATCGCACCGAACCATCCCGGCAGCGAGAACACCGGGACGACGGCGGGCGGCGACAGCGGCGACGTGAGGACCGTCGCGAGCACGGGCGCGAGCGAGAGGAAGTATCCGAGATAGTGCGCCAGATGGTAGCCCGCAGCGATCGCGATCAGCGGTGGGGCAAACCGTCTGGCAAGTTCGCCGGCCGCGAGGTAGGTCTCGCCGGTCGAACGCGCGGCCCGGGCGGCGAGTCGATAGACGCCGAGGAACGCCACGAACCCGACAACGAGGGCCGCCGGATATATGAGGTGGGCCGGTACCCCCACCTCGATGAGCGGGCTGATCAGGGACTTCCAGGCTGGCGTCGCCACGAACCCGTCGTAGGTCGTCGACCACAGCAACGCGACGACGAACGCCACCTCGCTCGAATCCGTCACGAGATCGGTGCGCGTGAGGCCCACGCCCGGCGCGCGCACTGCCAGGCTGGCGTCACCGTGCTTGTTGTCGCTGATGCGCGTCGAGATGGTTTCGATCGGAGCCACGTGGCCGTAGTACTTGAAGACAGCCGAGATCGGGTCGACGCGGTCGAACCACCGGTCCGGCCCGAAGACGACCGCGCCGGCGATGGCAACGACGGTGTAACCAACAACGACCGTCGACAGCAATGCGGGATCGTCGGCGAGCGGGCTGACAACTTCGATCCAGATGAGCGTGAGCAACCCGACGACGGCCGGCCAGGCACCGACCGACGGGAGCGTTCGGTCCAGTGAAGGGAGCACCTCGGCGACCGTCCGCCAGGGGTTCACCGTCGACCACGTCTCCCCAAGCAGGTACGCACTCATGGTGTAGCCGGCCCACCATCCGACCCAGACGAGCAAGATAGCGAGGTTACTCAGCCCACTTTGGGGGCCGACGTAGCCGATCGTGACCACGACGGCCACTCCGAGGACGGCACCGACGCGGGCGATCGACGCGAGACCGTCGCGGCCTGGAACCGGGACGGTCGCCCGCCAGCCGTGAAGATCATCGATAAGTCGGCGATCGGTGACGAAACTCGCCAGCAGGAACGACGCGCCAACGACGGCCCCGCCGGTCAGCAGGAACAGCCAGGTCGGCACGGTGACGCTCTCGCGCGCGCCCTCCCCGAGGCTTCCGCCGTGTCCGGCGGCCGTTGAAGCGAACAGTCCGGCCACTCCCAGGGCCACGATCGCGACCAGTCGACGCGCGAGTTCTCGGCTCCCCAGCGACGGCATTGGCTGCCCCTTCGTGGGTCCGGCCCGTGTAGGTTCCGGCTTGGGCAACGCGGTCGGGGCCGTCTCGGCTTCCCGCCGGACGCCCGGGTGAGGCGACGGCGGCAAAAGACTCCCCCGAAGGTGCCTTTTTGCCCGCTGCCGGGGAAGTCAGTTCCATGAGTATTGTCGAAGACTCGGATGCGGGCGACGGCCATCACCTGCCCGCCGAGGAGGACTGGCCACGCGGGTTCGGTGAGGCGAGCTGGTGGCCCTTTATCACCGCGATCGGAGCCGCAGGGATCTATCTGGGTGCCGCGCTCTGGCTACTCGCCGGCGGGGACGACCCCCTGGTCGGATCCTCGGTCGGTCCGGGGACGATCGTCGCCAGCGTCTTCTTGTTTCTGGTCGGAATGTATGGCTGGCTGTATCACGCCTTCGTCGTGGACTTCTGGCATCGTGGGTCCGACACGAGTGGCAGTAGCGCCCTTCGGCTGGGTATGTTACTATTTCTCGGCTCGGAGATCGCCACGTTCGGTGCCGGGTTCGTCTACTACTTCTTTATTCGTGCCGGCGCGTGGCCACCGGATCACCTCCCTCACCTGCTGGGGAGTCTCGTCGTCATCAACACCGCCATCCTGATTGCTTCCAGTGTGACGCTACACATCGCTCACCTCGCGCTCCGGCGGGGCAACCGCCGTCGGTTCCTCCAGTGGCTCGCCGTCACGCTTGCGCTGGGCATCGTCTTCATCGCCGGCCAGGCCTACGAGTACTACCAGTTCATCGTCGTTGATGGGTTCTCGCTGTCGACCGGGACCTTCGGGAGCGCCTTCTACGGGCTGACCGGCCTCCACGGCGCACACGTCACGCTCGGGGCGATCCTGCTTGGCATCGTCTTCGTTCGCGGCATGGCCGGTCAGTACTCCGAGCACCGCCACACCTCCGTCAGCACTGTCTCGATGTACTGGCACTTCGTCGATGCCGTCTGGCTATTCCTCGTGGCGGTACTGTACGTCGGCGCGGCCGCCTGAATCCGAGAATTGGTTTTCCAGTCACATTCAGTAGATGCGTGGAATGACCGTTACTGGTCTTTAGGTGAATGCAGGCGCTAAGCCCCTTCCCTCAATTGAGCGACTGAAGGGAGTGAAGTAGGGTGGAGATACAGCTTCCCCAGAAATCGGAAATTTCTGGTGTGCGAACGAATTCCAAAGAAATTAGTTAACACCTGTGAAGACTGCGCTTCCTGTGGATACGTCCGTATCTGCAAAGCGCGTTCGTGAAATTACATCTCACGGGCTGTCTGACGGAGTCTGACAACGCCGTAGAAGTATAAAGGTCCCCTCAAGGAGCGAACGGCGCCAGCCGTGAGCGAATAGGGTAGGGTAGTTCACTAGCAGTCATTGATCGGAGCTCGTCTAAGGATCATCGCATCCCCGTGATTGTTCCCATACTCGAAGTAAAGATACAGACACACCTTGTCCTTTGAAGTGTCGAGATTATCAAACTCAAGGATACGTTCGCGGCCGTTGACCGTTCCATGAAACGCCACGAGGTTCGAATCTGTCGGTACGTCAATAGTCCCCACTTCGTGGGACTTGGGATCAAGGGTGCGAGATCTCCATTCTAACAACTTCTTGTCCGTTTCTAGCGCAAATCGGAACTCATTCGTGGAATTTCTCCAATTTCTAAAGATGACGTTCACTTCACGAACAGACGGGTTGCCTTGAAGCGCATCAAGACAACCCGCCAACGATGAAATACCGAGACTCCCACTTGCGATCAATACATTCCGACGGGAGGACATTATGTTCCGACAACTCGAGTAATGGAATATCAACCTTCTGGACGTTCTCAAGGCGGTGTTCAGACAAGCATCGATGAAAGAGCTACTTTCTGCGGGCTAATCAGCCGAATCCTGGTGGCCTGCGAAAATCGGAGAGTTCCGGCGACAGCGAGGCGCGGGATCGAAACTGGCGAGGGCTTTCAGAGCAGTCTCACTCGGTTCACATCTCCATCTGAACACCACCGTTCTCAAATACAGTTCTTTCCGGTATTGACCGTCAATCGATGGCCATCACGTGGTTTTGCGAACGGTTCTGTGACACGCTGCAAACTCGCTCCATCTGCTATCATGAATGTGGCTGGGAACCCTGGGAGATCGAGAGTCGTCTGAAGCACTACGAGGGCATCGACAACCACGACTGGGCGTGAGCGTTGCTTTTGGGGTGGACGTGGAAATACCGAGAATGGCTCTCTCAGTAGAGCTCTCTGAATAGTGCGAGGAGATCGCCGACGCCGACGGCCCCGTCATCGTTGAAGTCATAGGCGTGTGGGTTCGTCCGGACCGCCTCGGTATCGCGGTTGTTCAGGAGCCACCGTACGTCGCTGATGTCGGTCTCACCGTCGCCGGTGACATCCTCGATCCGGCCGTCGTTATCGGGATCTCGCCGCAGGAACTGCTTCACCGTATCGCCCATGTACCCGTCGCCGGTCTGGAGGTCCCAGTCGGCGGGTCGGTCGGTGACGTACTCCGGAATCGAACCGCCTGTGTATGGCGACCAGTCTTCTTCGTCGGGGACATCGAACCCACGCGTGAACATGTTGGGGTCCCAGAGCACGTCGAACACCCACGCGGTCGAATGCACCGGGCGCGTCGAGAGCCACTCGGTCACGTGGTGGCCGAAATCCGGATCGTGCTCCGCCCAGTCCGCGCCAGCTGCCGTTTCCTCGTTGACGCCGCCGCCCGCGGCCGGGTCCGCGTCGTAATCGAACCCCCACTCGGTCATGAAGACCGGCGCGACCTCCCAGGCGGGTGTCTCGTCGTCGTAGGGAACGTCTCCGCCGCCGTTGTTGACCGGCGTGACGAAGTCATCGTAGTCTCCAGGTGTCGTCGGTCCGTGTCCCGGATAGAGGTGGAGTGTATAGCCGAGGTTCTCCCCGTTGAACTCCTCGATCACCGCGCCAAAGGTCATCTGTGACCACCGCGGTGACCCGACGAGCACGAGATTCTCTGTGTACTCCCGAACGGTGTCGACCCACGGCTGGGCTGTGGCTTTCCACTCACCCCAGAAGTCCACTAACTCCTGGCCAGAGACGCCGTAGTTCGGGTTGCCCTGGGGTTCATTGTACACTTCGAAGATGACGTGATCCATCTCACCGTACCGCTGGGCGACGATGTCCCAGAACATCGTCACTTCCTGGCTGAGCCCGTCATCCGTCCACGGAATGTCGCGATGCCGGTGGTAGTCGATGATCGCGTACGCCCCGTTTGCCGCGCACTGTTGGACGGCCGGATCGAGATGGTTCTCGAGATAGTCCTGCAGCTGAGATTCGTCGAAGGCTGGCGGTTCCGGTCCCGCACCGGCTTCGTGTTCGCCGATGTCGACCGGTTGGACCGGCAGTCGGACGACGTCGGCGTGCCAGCCCTGGCTACTGTCCGTCGCGAGATCGATAGTCTGTGTGGCGTCTTTCCCACGTACCGGCGCGGTCACGTCGACCCGCTTGGGATCGGCAATGTTGACGCCGTGGAGTTCGACAGTGTCCCCGTCAGGCGTCTCCATCAGATTCCCGTTCCGTCGGAGCGGCGGGAGCGTATGCATATGGGAATCGGCTGCGACATTCCCTATCAGCCCCCCGCTCGCGACGACAGCGCCGGTACCGGCCGCGGCCTGTAAGAAGCGTCGGCGTGATGTCCCTGAACGGGTGGTTTCAGATCCGCTGGTTGGACCGTCGAACAATTGTGCGTCTTCGGTCATTCGATTACGTGTTTTTTCTTCGTCGATCATCGGCCTGCTCAGGCTAATCGTTCCAGTCGTTTGTACTTAATAATTGTCTATGTATTCATGGCAGTTTGCAGAAAGGGCCATCCAGCGCACCACTCTCCCGGACGACTCACCTGGGTCCGGACGTACCCAACGGGCGAGTCCGGGATCGGAACAGCCGAGGGGTTTCAGCGGTGTCGCCACTTCGGGTCGTCCGTTCTTGCACACGAGTCCTCGAGCGCCCGCAACCCTTTTTTCGTGTCCGATCGAAAATAGGACAATGAGTCAGATCGACGATGTGCTGGGACGGTTGACGGCGGATATCGACGCCGTCTTTCTGTTTGCGCCGAGTGATAGCCTCTACGAGGAATTTTCCGACGAGCAGACGGTCGTCGTCGTTGGGGCGGACAACGGCCCTGGTGCGGAACGGTTCGTCGAGTTGCCGCTGGATTTCACGGCGATCGGTGACCGAATCCGGTTCGGCGTCGAAGGCGCACTCGAAAAGGACTACGTCGTCGAGACCGACGACATTCTCTGTCTCGGGCGGACCTACGCCGACGAGCTTGACACCGCCATCCGTGTCCGCGCCGGCGAGTTCACGGAATCCGGCGTTTACGATCTGTTCGTCAATTCCCGGGCCGAACCGGGCGTCATCCGGAACGTGCTGGAGGTCGCCGTCGAGCTCGGGAAGAAAGGCCAGAAGGGCAAGCCTGTCGGCGCGCTGTTCGTCGTCGGCGACGCCGGCAAGGTGATGAACAAGTCCCGCCCGCTGAGCTACAACCCCTTCGAGAAATCCCACGTCCACGTCGGTGATCCGATCGTGAACGTGATGCTCAAGGAGTTCTCGCGTCTCGACGGCGCGTTCGTGATCTCCGACTCCGGGAAGATCGTCTCCGCCTACCGCTATCTCGAACCCTCTGCCGAGGGCGTCGACATTCCGAAAGGACTCGGGGCCCGCCACATGGCCGCGGGCGCGGTCACGCGTGACACGAACGCGACGGCGATCGTGCTCAGCGAAAGTGACGGGCTGGTACGGGCATTCAAAGGCGGTGAGCTGATTCTCGAACTCGATCCGGAGGAATACTGATGGTGGCCATCCCCGATGTCCTGCGGACCCTGTTTTCAGAGGAGACCGCGGTCGTCGTCGCCATCATCGTCCTGTTTATCGGCGCGGTCCTGAGCTATCTTGTCTGGCGCATGACGCGTTCGATTCTCGAACAGGCTGGGGTTCCCGAGGCCGTCGAAGGGACGTTTTTCGAGCGAACGCTCCAGAATGTCGGGTTTTCCACGGTCGGACTTGTCGCCCAACTCGCCGCGATCTTCGTCTATGCGCTGGCGATCTTCATCGCAGTCCAGACGGCCCAGGTCAACTATCCCTCCCAGTTCTGGACCGAATTCAGCGCGTATCTTTCGCAGTTGTTCATCGCTGCGCTCGCGATCATCGTCGGACTTATTTTAGGTGACAAGGCGTCGTTGGCCGTCAGTGAACGGCTGCGGAGTATCAAGCTCCCACAAGTTTCCGTGCTCGCGCCCGCCGTCAAGTACAGTATCTTCTACGTAGCCGCCTTGGTCGCATTGGGGCAACTCGGCGTCGCGACGACGGCGTTGCTCGTGCTGTTGGGCGTCTACGTCTTCGGCGTGCTTTTCCTGTGCGGACTGGCCTTCAAACATCTGCTCGCAGCGGGTGCGGCAGGCTTCTATCTCCTGCTCTCGGAACCGTACTGTATCGGCGACGAAGTCGAAATCGGGGATCGACGGGGCGTCGTTCAGGAGATCGACATCTTTGTCACCCACATCGAGAACGACGACGCCGAGTTTATCGTTCCCAATCAGCGTGTCTTCGAATCAGGCGTCACCCGATTCCGCTGACGGATCATCGCCCGCCGAGTCCCCATCGTTTTGTCGAGTGAGAACCTCCGCCGGGACACCCGCGACAGTCGCCCCCGAGGGAACGTCTTCGGTGACCAGCGAGTTGGCCGCCACTTGGGCGTCAGCACCGATATGGACTCCGGGGAGGACAATCGCACCGGCCCCGATCATGGCTCGCTCGCCGATCACGACCTCCCCCGTCCGATATTCGTCCTGGAGATACTCGTGGGTCAAGAGTGTCGCGTCGTACCCCACGATGGCGTCGTCCTCAATTTCCAGGAGATCGGGCCAGAGCATGTCGGGCGTCGCGCCGAACGCCAGCGCGACCCCCTCGCCGACGGACGCCCCGAGCAACCGCAAGACGACGTTTTTCAGCCGGACGCTTGGCACCAGTCCGAGCGCCCAGATGATCGCCGGCACGACGAGCATCCAGAGCGGATTCCGGGTCCGGATCCAGTGGCGCAACGAGTTTCTGGACCCGTCGACCGGGTGTCGATCGAGTCTGTCGTACCGTGTCGGTACATCGTCGCTCACGTCGTCGGCTTGGTCGGCGGTGGTATTGAATGGCGTGGCCCGACCGGCGCCAGTGGCGACGCACGGACCGTCTCAATCGTCCGCGACAGCAGGCGCGTTGGGTGTCTCGGGAGTCGGTTCGGCATGGTCCGAGACCGCGCGCCACTCGAGGTTCGCCTCGTAGTGGAAGCGGCGATGGTCCTGCGTGGGATCGACGACTGACAGCGAGAGCCAGTCGTTGTCGAGCAGTTCGGTCACCGCCGGGTTGTTGGCCAGCACGTCGGTGACACGCTCGACGGGCGCGTGAACGGCGACCGAGAGCCGCAACGGCTGGTGGTAGGGCTGGTCGACGCTCGCTTTCAGCGATTGCAACGGGAGCCCGGTCAGCAGGTCACCGCCGTTGCCCTGGTAGACGCCGACGTTACCGACCGGATTCTGTGTAATCTTCGACCCACTGCCGTAGACAGCGGTATCGACCGTCGAGAAGTAGTACTGGGCGTTGATCCACTGTGTGACGACCAGCGGGCCCGTGAAGATCGCCGCAAGCGCGTCACCGTCGGGGTCGGTCGTGTAGTCATAGGAGTGTAAGAACGCGCGTCCGTCGAGGTCGAGGTCGCTCGTCAACTCGCGGGGCCCGATCACGAACCCGGCGTTACCGGCCAGCCCCCACTCCGGGCGCGTCTCGGCCCAGTCGCCAGCGCGGCGTTCGATCTCCCGGACGCCAGCCGAGTCGTCTGTCCCCATCGCCGCGGCGCGTTCGGAAGCGGCGTTCTCCCGAGCCACCGAGAGGTCCGCACGGAGCTTTTCGAGGTCCGCGGTGTGGGTCTCGGGGACCCCGTCGTCGAAGAGTTCGACCTCGTCAGTCGTGGTGTTGTGTTCGCCGGCGAGGAAGACGGTGTCGCCTGGGATGTCGATACCGCGGTCGGCCAGGGCCGTCCTGACCGCGGAATCGTTACAGATGGCTGCGAGGACGCGCGCGTTCGGGCCACCGGGATTGCCGGCACAGGCCCCACAGTCCAGGCTCGAATCGAAGGGGTTGTTCGTCGTCTCGCTCGCGTGGCCGACGAAGACGACGAGGCGGCCGAACTCTTCGATACCCATCAACTCAAAGGCGGTCTCGGCGTATTCGACTTGCTCCTCGTGAGTCAATCCGACCGGGAGGTCGCCGGCGTAGGTGTGCTGGTGGTCGAGGAGTGGCTCGCTGAACTCGTGAGCGTCAGGACCTACGTCATCCGCGGCGTCGAACAGCCCCTGAAGGCGACGAGGAAGCAGCGTCCGTGCTGCGAGCGCCAGCCCATAGCCGCCGCCCGACTGCTCGACGAACCCGAAGGCCGTCGCCGGGTTCGCTGTCAACGTTTCGATCGCCTCACCGGCAGCTTCGCGGATCGCCGACCAGCGGTCGTGACTCGTTCTGGCGTCCTCGCCGGTCGGCATCTCGGTGATCCGGTGTTCCGGATCGACGATGGGCGGAACGGCATCGACCGACACCTCGGCGTCGTAAGCCTGATACTCCATCGGGACGCCGAAGAAGCCGGCGTAACCGTGGGTCTCGTAGTCGCCGGCCGCCTCGACGTGGCGGCGGATCAACTCCGACCGCGTGTCGATACAGAACACCAGTTGGGCGTCCGGGCGACCCGCGGGTTCGGATTCCGCGAGGGACTCGCTTTCGGCGGCGACACTGTCGAGGAGCTCGTTCCGGTAGCTGCGCTCCCACGCGGTCAGGAACGCCGGGGCGATGTCCGTAGCCGTCTCGGTCCTCGTAGTGGCCGAGTTCTGGGGGTGGATGTCGACGTCGAACGCCTCAAGCAGCGCGAAACGGGCCGCCAGATAGCCGGTCAGCGTGATCGGCGCTTTCGACTGCCAGGCGCTCCCGTCCCTGGCACGTTGCTTGATGAAGCCGGTCCAGCCGGGCAGGGCAGCCAGTTGTTCCTCGAGGATCGGCACCCACTGGCTCTCCGGCGACGACTCCATGACAGTCTCGATAGTTTCGACCGGGTCCGATGGAAGATCGGTAACGACGCCGCGCTCGGGGATCTGTCCGTCGTGGTCGGCCATCTGACGGAAGGCGGCGTAGAACCCGTCCTCGCGGTTGGGCATCGACCACGTCGCCTGTCCCGTATCGAGAAACGCCGACAGCCACTTCGTCAAGACGTGATCGACGCGGTCTCGATCCGTCTCGACCGTGTCCGACTCGGCGTCGACGTCCAGCTGTGCAAGCAGCGTTTCGGGCTCGGCGTCGTAGCCCCGCGCCGCGAGTTCGGCGGCGAGGACCTCGCGGTCGATCCGCCCGTCTGCGAGCGCCGACCGGAACGTCTCCGGGGACGGGTACCCGCGCCCACCCAGCAGATCGCGTGCCTGTCGGACGGCTTCCTCGAACGGCATGTCCTCGAATCCCGAGAGGGGGTTGGCCGTCACGAACGAGTGGATCGGCCACGCGCTACCCACGGTACTCGCGGCCTTGTCGATGCTGTCTTCGATCGTGGTATCACTGCTCATTGTAGTCACCTCTGTCGGTCAGGAGGGTGTCGGTCGGCGGCTGACTCGCGTTCACGAGCGCGACGTAGAGACGCTGGCTGCGCTCGTAGACACCCGACTCCACGCCAGCGTACGCGAGGAGGAATCCGGCGACGACGACGCCGTGGACGACGGTCAATTCAGTCGGTGCCGCGAGGACCGGCAGGTCGTCGAGGAGCGTCGAGACGGCCGAGTAGACGAGCGCGTAGCCGGTGATTGCCGGGAGGAAGACGACTGGAACCGCGCCGTAGCGGACTGTCGCCGGCAGCGACGTCCGGACGACCACGGCTCGGGCCGCCTGCAGCGTCGTGAGGACCACGATCAACGCGAGCACGAGTCCGCTGTCGAAATGGAGGCCCTTGCCCGTCAGCAGCGCGAACACCGCGCCCCCGGCGACCCCAGTCAGGAGCGTGACGCCGAATCCGACGACGCCCAGGTCGCGTGACTCGCCGCCCGGAGCCGTCTGTTCGACTTCCGCGCCCGCACTCAGGAAGTGATGGGCCTTGTAGAACCCGTGGAGGACGAGGTGGGTGATCGCGGCCCCGAAGAACCCCAGGCCGGCCTGCATGATCATGAAACCCATCTGTCCGACCGTCGAACAGGCCAGCCTGCTCTTGACGTCCGGCTGGACGGTCTTGAGGAACTTCCCGCCGAGCGCGCTGACCGCACCGAGAACGACGATCGCGAGCATGAACGTCTGCTCGACGGTGACGACCGGCGCGAATCGAGTCAACAGGATGCCGCCGGCGTTGACGAACCCGGCGTGCATCAGCGCCGAGGCCGGCGTGGGCGCAGTCATCGAGGCCAGTAGCCAGGTGTGAAACGGGAGCAGGGCGGACTGGATCATCGCCGCCAGGACGAGTGCCCCGGCCCCGACCAGCCACACAGGACCGGCCAGTCCCTCGGCAGCCGCGGCGACGCCCGAGACGGTCTCCGCACCTGTCGCCCACCACAGCGTCGCGAGCCCGATTCCGAGGAGCGCGCTACTCCCGAGGAAGTACCGGCGGGCGACGGTCGCGGCCGCCTGTGCCTGTGTCCAGTCCTCGACGGTTCCGACGAGGGCTGCCATAACGAGCCCCATCGCGAGCCAGAGCACCCAGAACAGCGCAAGGTGGTCGACGGCGACCAGCGCCATCACGATCACCGTGAATCCGAACACGGCGGCGAAAAATGACGTTTCGTGGGCGCTGCCCGCCATGTAGCGACGCGAGTAACTGTGGACGATCCCGCTGAAGAACGTCACGACCACCCACAGCAGGACGGTCAACCCGTCGACCGCGACCACTCCCGGGATCTCCCACGTCAGTCCGAATCGGATTCGTCCGAGGAGGGCGGCGACGCTCGCGGCGAACAACGACCACGCGAGCCACGTCAATACGACGGACGCGATGGCTGTCTTCGCCGTCGCGTCCGGGAGCGCTCCGACCGTCGGTTTCGAAGTGCGTCCTGCCATCGTTGGTTCCTCACGACCGCTCTCGGCGACTAAACGCAGCCACTGTCCGGATACGGTCGCATCTACACCCATACGAGAACAGATTGGGTGTTAAATCTTATTATAGTCACAATCTGTTCGTGTCATACCGTATAATAGAACATTATGTTTATGGCGTACGCTCCGGAGGGATCCACTGACGGCGGACAACTAGCGCGACGTATTCGGGGCAGGGGACGAGGGGTGGACGCCGAGAACGTCGAAGACGTCGCTCAGGAGTCGTCTGCGGTCGACGTATCAGGGTCGAACCGGCCAAATGGAGTCGTTTCGTGGGTCCGGACCAGTACCTCGTCGGCGACCGTGAGTCCCATGTCCAGCAGTTCCTGGGCGACGGGCGTGATGTCGCTGTCGGATTCGCCGACGACGGTAACGAGTAAGTTCTGCTCGCCGGTGACGAGCTCCTGGACGGAGACGACGCCGTCGATGGCCAGGATCTCCGGGATGAGTTCGCCGCGTTCGGGGATCGACGCGGTGCAGTAGAGCAACATTCGGAGCGGATAGCCCGATTTCTGGTAATCGACGCGCGCGCTGTAATCCTTGATCACGGCCTCGGATTCGAGGCGCTGGATGCGCTTTCGGACGGTGCTGTCGGCGGTCCCGGTTCGCTCCGCGATGTCCCCCGAAGACATGTTCCGGGCGTCCTCCTGGAGGGCGTACAGGATCGCCTTGTCCACGTCGTCGATCGGTTCGTCAGCCATATCAGTGCATCCACGAGCGAGACACTTACCTTTGTACGTTACCCGGACGGGCAACCGAATTCCCTCGCTTGCTCGATCGGACTCGGCGTTGCGAGCGCCGCGATACCGGTGACCGACGACTGTCTCCCCGCAGCCCCTCCCGATCGGGAAATCTCAACCACTAAACCGGCGGCACGGTTTTGATCGCACATGCGCGATGTCGTCGCCGCCATGCTTGCCGGCAACACTGAACACGCTGTCGCCTTCGACGACCGGTTTGATACCCTTCAAGACGGCCAACGGCCACCAGCAGTTACCGTCACCTGTTCGGACTCACGTGTCCTTGCTGATCACGTGTGGAACAACGACGAGCCAGGAACGATTTTCACTGTCAGCAACATCGGCAACCGCGTCGTTCAGCACGCTGATGGCGAGTCCGTCGTTTCGGGTGACGTGCTCTATCCGATCGTACACACCGGGACAGAAACCGCCGTCGTGGTGGGCCACACCGGCTGTGGTGCGGTCACCGCAACCTACGACGCGCTGACTGGCGGACTCTCCGAACCGCCGGGTATCGATCACTCAGTCGGGTTGCTCGAACCGCTGCTTCAGGCCGGTGTCGAGGCGCTCCCTGATACCCTGGACCGCGCGGCCGCGATCGACCACCTCGTCGAGTACAACGTCGACCGCCAGGTCGCGTTCCTCCGTGACAGCCCCGATGTCCCGGCGGACGTCGATGTCGTCGGCGTCGTGTACGACTTTCAGGATCGCTACGACGGGCGGCGTGGGGAAGTTCACGTCATCAACGTAAACGGCGAGACAGATCCGGACGCACTCCGGGAGACCCACCCCGAAATCAGCGATCGGATCGACCGTCTCTGGGAGTATTGATCGCTGGATACCCCCACCCAAAATCGGTCGTCACTCAGGCCGACCCGATCACGGTTTCAATGCTGTCGACGGGCGTGACCGAATAGTCGACCGTCAACGTGTCCTGGGTCGCACGGACCTGACCGACGAAGTCAGAGATGTCCGATAAGTGTCCTTCCAAGATGAACACTTCCATGCAGTAGGCGTCGCCGACGTGGCTGTGGACGTTTGCCGTGACGAGCGAATCGTAGCGATGGCGCAACGACATCAGGCGTTGCTCGACACTGGTCGTCTCGTAGTTGAACAGGACAGTCACCAGTGCGATCAGGGCACGCCCCTCCAGGCGCTGGTCTTCGAACTCGCCCATCAGATTCCGCGCGGCCTCGCGCATGATCTCGCTGCGACCAGTGTATCCGTGTTCGGATGCGAACTCGTCGATGCGTTCGAGCAATTCCTCCGGCATCGAGACGCTGACAACGGTCATGTATTAACCTGTCTCGGGTCGAATAATAAACATTGGCAACATCCTCCACGTCCCCGAAGACACACCACAACAGCGAGTCGGGTTCACTCCCACCCTTGACCGACGACACGGAACCAAACGACCGGGGGCCGATCACTCGCCGGTGAATGCCGGATCGCGGTCCGCCTGGAAGGCGTCGATCCCCTCCAGCAGGTCGTCAGTGTCCCGCAACAACCCGAAGGCCCGTGATTCGATCTCCAACCCCGCATCGATGTCGTCCTGGCCTTTGTGCATCGCGCGTTTCGTCAATTCCTGGGCGATCGGCGGGCCCGCTGCGAGGTCGGTCGCAAGTTCGTCGACGCGGTCGTCGAACGGGTCCTCGGGGCGTATCTCGTTGAGAAAGCCGTAGTCGGCCATTGTTTCCGCGTCGAAGTGCTCGGCCGTGAAGATGATCTCCTTCGCCCGCCCCTCGCCGACGATCCGCTGGAGGCGCTGGGTACCGCCCCAGCCCGGCATCAATCCGAGGTTGTGCTCGGTCTGGCCAAAGCGAGCGTCCTCGGTCGCGATCCGGAGGTCGGCGTGGGTCGCCAGTTCCATGCCGCCACCCAAACAGAAGCCGTCGATCGCCGCGATGACCGGCATCGAGCATTCCTTGACGGTAGCGAAGGTTTCCTGGCCTTTCCGGGAGATCTCCGCCACGTCGACGGCGTTGCCCTCGGTGATCACCGAGAGGTCCGCGCCCGCCGAGAACGCTCTATCGCCCGCGCCAGCGAGGACGACTACCCGGACGTCGTCGTTCGATTCGAGCACGCCGATCGCGTCAGCCAATTCATCGAGGAGCGTCGGGCTGATCGCGTTCATCCGTTCGGGCCGATCGATCGTGACCCGCCCGATCCTGTCCGCGATATCGACCTGAAGCGTCTCGTAGTCGGCGTCGCTCATGCGTCGAACCTCCCGGCCTCGGCGGCCTGGCGAAGGGATTCGGCAGCGACGTACCGCTCGGCTCCCGTTTCCTGGTGAGCGCTGTCGAGCACGTCGGCGAGCGTCTCCAGGCCGGCTTGCTCGGCCAGCGCGACTGGCCCTTCCGGGAAGCCAGCGCCGAGCCCCATCGCCTGGTCGATGGCGTCAGTCGTCGCGACGTCATCGTCGAGGAGCGTGGCCGTCTCGTTGGCCATCACTGCGAGGAGACGGTGTTCGATATCCTCGCGGGCGGCAGCGTCCTCGTAGTCGGCACCGCCGTCGTCGTAGTCGTAGAACCCGACGTCGGTCTTGCGACCGAGTCGGTCGTCGTCGACTGCCTGTTCCAGCATGGGTGCGGGTTCGTACGCGTCGCCCACGACATCCTGGAGGTATTCGAGGATATGTAGCGTGACGTCGTTGCCGATCTGATCGCTCAACTCGAAGGCCCCCATCGGCAGTCCGAGGTTTTCGGTCGCGGTCGCGTCGACTTCCTCGATCGTCGCTACCCCATCGTCGACCAGCCAGGCGGCCTCGTTGAGCATCGGAATGAGGATCCGGTTGACGATGAATCCCGGACTGTCCTTACGGACGCGGACCGGTGTCTTCCCGAGATCTTCGGCGAGTGCATCGACCGTTTCCAGGGTCCCGTCGTCAGTGTGGGCCCCGCGAATGACCTCGACCAGATCCATTCGAACTGGCGGGTTGAAAAAGTGCATCCCGCAGAACTGTGCCGGCCGATCGGTCAGCTCCGAGAGGTCAGTGATCGAGAGGCTGGAGGTGTTCGTCGCGTAGATGGCCTGATCCGGTGCGTACTCGTCGACCTCGCCGTAGACATCCGCCTTGATATCCATGTCTTCGGGGACGGCCTCGATCACGATGTCCGCGTCAGTGACCGCGTCCTCGACCGGGACGACCGGGTCGATCCGGTCGCGGGCGGCCTCGGCCTCCGTTTCGGTGATGTACTCCCGATCGGCCATCTTCTCGAGGCTCCAGTCGATCTGTTCGTATCCGTCCCGGACAAGTTCCTCGTTGATGTCACGCAACCGGACTCCATATCCGGCGAGCGCGGCGACCTCGGCGATCCCGTGGCCCATCGTCCCCGCACCGAGTACCGCGATCGTGTCGATTTCATCGATCATCTGTCACTCAGCCGTAGGACTGACGGACAGTTAAATTTGGTTATAGATCATGAATCATATCGGATTGACGTTGCGGTTCGGGTGCCGTCGGGATCCTTTGCGACGGACTCCGGTTTGGGGAGGCCCGAAACCGGCAGCACCCCCAACCGATCTGATAGATTTAAGCCCGTGGGTCTACTAGGGTTGGTAACCGTGGCTTGTTCCCCTTGGACGGTCGTCGCGTCCGCGGCCCGGGCTGTCCGAGATCCCAGCCCGTCCACCCTTTGATACGCATGCTACAGCAACTACTCGACGACGTACGAACGGCCAAGGCGAAGGACCCGGCGGCCGAAGGCACAGCGGAAGTGCTGTTGACCTACTCCGGGCTTCATGCAGTCTGGCTCTACCGGATCGCTCACGCGCTCTGGGAGCGGGATTTCCACCTGACAGCGCGCATCATCTCCCATTTCGCACGGTTTTTGACCGGGGTCGAGATCCACCCGGCAGCCGAGATCGGCGAGCGGTTGTTCATCGACCACGGCATGGGGGTCGTGATCGGCGAGACCGCGGTGATCGGCGACGACGTTCTCATGTATCACGGCGTCACGCTCGGTGGGAATTCCATGCGCCGGGAGAAGCGCCACCCGACCATCGAGGACGGGGCGAAGATCGGCGTCCGTGCCTCCCTCATCGGTGACATCACCATCGGCGAGAACGCCACTGTCGGTGCCGGTGCGACGGTCCTGTCGGACGTCGACGCGGAGACGACCGTCGCAGGCGTGCCCGCTGAACCCATCGACGACGGGACGACCGTCGAGACGCGCGTCCCCTGCCGGGACGACGATTGATCGACGTATTTTTATCCGGCGGCTTGGCCCCATCGGTCATGGGAGAACCACACAACGTCCTGCGGGACGATCCGGCGATGGCCCCGCTCATAGCCGAACACGGCGAACTCTCGATCGAGCCGGCCGAAGACCCCTTCGAGCGTTTGGTCACTTCGGTTGTCCGGCAACAACTCGCAGTCGCTGCCGCTGACGCGATAGAAGAGCGCCTTTACGAGCACTTCGACGTGACGCCGACCGAAATGCGGAGTGCTTCTATCGATGGACTCCGTGACGTGGGCGTCTCTGAACGGAAGGGAGAGACCATCCAAAATATCGCAATTGCATTCGACGAACGCGACTATTCACGCGAATCGTTCGATGGCCGGTCGGACGAGGCAGTCATCGACGAACTCACCGATATCTCCGGGATCGGTCCGTGGACCGCGAAGATGTTCTGTATGTTCGCGCTGGGCCGTGAAGACGTGTTTCCGGTTGAGGATCTCGGTATCCGGAAGGGGATGCAGACGGTTTTCGATGACGAGATGGAGCGAAGCGCCATGGTCGCCCGCGCCGAGCGCTGGCAGCCGTATCGCTCGATCGCCTCGCTGTATCTCTGGCGCGTCGTCGATTGAACTGGGGGACCGACCCACCCTACAGCGAGCTCTTCAGCCGGTCGAAAAAGCCCTGTTCGACGTCGATCTCCTCGCCGCTTGCCTCCGCAAACGCTTCGAGCGCCTCGCGTTGCTCGTCGTTGAGCGATTCCGGCGTGTAGACCTGGACGGTGACCAGCAGGTCCCCCTGTCCACGCCGGCGGAGCCGAGGCATGCCCTTGCCTTCCAGGCGGAACGTCTCCCCACTCTGGGTGCCGGCGGGGATGTCGACCTCGACGGGCCCGTCGAAGGTCGGCACCTCCACCGTATCGCCCAGCGCGGCCTGCGGGAACGTGATCGGTGCGGTGTAGTGGAGGTCGTCGCCGTCGCGCTCGAAGTCATCGTGATCCGCGATCTCGACTTCGATCAGGAGGTCGCCGTTGGGACCGCCGTGTTCGCCGGGTGCGCCTTCGCGTTCCATCCGCAGCGACTGGCCGTCGCGGATACCGGCGGGGACGTCGACGCTGAGGGTCGCCTCGTTTCGCACGACACCGTCGCCCCGACACGTCGAACACGTCTCCTCGTAGAGTGTCCCATCGCCATCACACCGTGAACAGGTCGTCGTTTGCTGGACGCGACCCATCGGCGTCCGCTGGACGCGGGTGACCTGTCCACGTCCCTCACACTCGGGGCAGGTCCGGGAGTCGGCATCAGGGGGATGGCCCTCGCCGCCACAGTCAGAACAGGTCTCCGGGCGCGTGACGGTGAACTGCTTTTCGACGCCCTCGTAGGCTTCGTCGAGGCCGATCGAGAGGCGTGTCTTGAGATCCTGGCCCTGTCGCGGGCGGTCACGACGACGGCCGCCGCCACCCCCGCCGCCGAAGAACTGATCGAAGATGTCCTCGACGCTGCCAAAGCCTCCACCGCCGAAGGGATCGCCCCCACGTTGACCGCCGGCACCACCCCGTCCACCGCGGTCGTCGAAGCCCCCACGTTTTTCCGCCTGCTCGAATCGGTCGTGGCCCATGCGGTCGTAGGCCTGGCGTTTCTCCTCGTCGGTGAGGACTTCCTTTGCCTTCTTTGCCTGTTTGAACTTCTCTTCGGCGTCAGGATCGTCGCTCACGTCCGGATGATACTCGCGTGCTTTCTCGCGGTAGGCTTCCTGGATCTCCTCCTCGCTCGCATCGCGGGAGACACCCAGAACGTCATAGAAGTCCTCGCTCATTCGTTATCGAGCGATAGGCGATTGAGACACTTCAAAAGACCGGGTTGATGACGCCAGCGATCCCCGCCACCCGTCTCACTCCCACCCGGGAGTGGTTCCGGCGTGTTCTGCAACGGCGGGATGGTTTAAGTTCCGCGGGGTGCTACGGTTGGATATGTTCACTCCGCTCTCGTCGGGGGTCGATACGACGGTGATCAACGTCGCCGGTGCGGTCGTCGGCCTGGGCAGTGTTGTTCTTGCGCTGGCGTGGTGGCGCTACCTCGCCCGCTAACGGTCACTCTGTGGCTGAGAGCTCAACCCGGTCGCGGAGCCACGCAGTCGCGCGTTCGACGGCCGTTTGATCCGGACTGGAGATCTTGATGCGGACGGTCTCGCCCGGATAGCTTCCGACAGTTACGTCAAAGCGCTCACTGAGCGTTTCAATCCGATCCAGCAGCGCACTCTCGGGTTCGTCGACGTGGATGACTTCGACGTGTTGCTGTTCACCCGCAAAATCCGCGTTTACGACGCCGAACATGGCTTTCATCTCTTCCGGGACGCCCGGGAGGACGTAGACGTTCGCGAGCACACACCCCGGTGCGACCCCCTCGTGGTTGGGAATCATTCGGGCACCGGCCGGGATCGCCGCCGTCCCGTCGGCGAGGTCTTCGCGAGCGTAATCCCGATGGTCGGCGAGCCAGTCAAGGGCGGCCTGATCCTCGACGAGAGCAACGTCGAACGCCTCGGCGACGGCGTCCATCGTGACGTCGTCGTGTGTCGGCCCGATCCCGCCCGTCACCAGCACGGCATCGTACTGTGTCCGATACGCGTCGACAGTCTCGGCGATGTCCGCCCGCCGGTCGGGCACGACCGTGATTCGATCCACGTCGACGCCACGGTCGGTCAACTGCTCGGCGAGCCAGGCGGCGTTCGTATTGACGGTATCCCCCGCGAGAAGTTCGTCACCGACGGTGATCAGCGCCACGCGCATATCGCGTCTCGGCACCCGGCGAATAAAGGGATGACGCCCGCCCGTAGCCGGCAGCTTCCGGACATCGGGTACGAGACCGGGCTGAACGTTCGATCACAGTCACTACCGCATGCCCGGCGGCGGCCCGCGGTCCCGCGGATCGTCGTCCTCGCTCTCGTCTTCGACATCGAGACCAAGCTCCGTTCGCTCGCGTCTGAGCTTGGCAATTTCCCGACGGTAGTAGAGCACCCCGATTACCGCGACCGCGACCGCGAGCGCCACAAGCCCGCCGAACAGCAGGATGTCCCGTTCGAGATAGGTCTTGACGGAGATCGTGTTCCGGTCAAGTGAGTCCCACTGGAGTACGACACGGTCCTCGACCTGCTCGGTTTCATAGCCACCGGGAACGACTCGCGAGACGACCGGCAACCCGACACGTTTGTTCGGCGGGAGCGCGACCTCGTGTGACCCCTCGACGAGCGTCCGGGTACGGAAGTTCGGCCCGGACCGCTCAGCGGTGAACGCGACAGTGCCGTTCCCGACGGGTGGTTCGAGGACCACTTCGGATTGGCCCGTCGAGACCTCGTAGACTGAGTCATTCCCAACCGTGCCATTTGGGTATTGGAACTTGAGTCCCGAAATCGGAATCGCCATTTTAGATCCGAGGCCGTCTTCGAGGAATAGCTCCAGCGAGTCCTGATTTCGAATCTCGATGACCGCCGTATAGTTGCCTCCATAGAGTCGGTAAGTGGCGTTGGCGTCGGTGTCCCAGTCGTAGGTTGCGTTCTCGGCGAGGTCGGCGTCGCTGACTGGCGAGAGACAGCCTGCTAGCGCGAGCAGGCCGAGCAGTCCGAGGAGGCCGAAAACAAGACGTGTTCGACCCTTCATGGCACGACTGCAAGCAGTTCCGCGGGGAGATACTCACCCACGCTGGCAAGCAGCCCGGGCGGATCCGTTCCCTCACGGCAGACGACACTCTGTTCGAGCAAGCCGAGGCGCTCGACGGTCACGATGTCCTCGGCGTGGCCGGCGCGGTTGACCGTCGCGCGAACCTCCGCGCGGGTCGCGCTATTGACGTTCAATCGACCCATCCCGCGGGTCCACTCGTAGAGCCGATCGCGCTCGTCGTCGGCAAGTCGAGCCGTCGGCGGTGTCTCACCGTCCCCATCGGCAAGGCAGACGAACCGGAGCGGGAGGTGCTGGACGAGCCCGAAGCGCGTCCGAATCTGCTCGGGCGTTCCCGGCCCCAGTCCGATCTCGTCGGCCGGAATCCGGACGGGGCGACCCGCATCGAGAACGAACCCGTCGTCGTCCCAGGATTCGAGCGTCCCGACGTACGTCTCCTCGGGGACGAGATGGGGGGTAATCTCGCCGTATTCCTCCCGGAGGAGGTTCCGGGCGACTTCGGCGTCCGGTCCCGTGACCGTCACCGACGGGAAATCGTCGTTGCGGAGCCCGAGGTCGTATTCGACGTCGAGTTCGCCGAGGTCGTTGTCGAGAAGCGAGCCCAGTGAATCAAGCGCCCGGTCGCGAGCATCGCCGTCGACGTAGCATTTGGTTGCGAGGACGACCATCAGGTGTCGATATCCAGGTTGAGTTCGCTTTCGAGTTCGTCGATCCGTTCGTTCATCGCGTCGATAAGTGCCGTGTTCTCCATCGCTTCGAGCGAGGAGCCACAGTCCGGACACTCGAAGCTGTAGTCCATCGCGTCGGCGAACTCGAAGCGAATGCCACAGTTCTCACACAGGTAAAACTCGTGGTCGAGTTCGTACTCACGCCGTTCCTCGAGACCTTCAAAGAGGTCGTGCATCTCCGATTCGAGTTGTTCGGGGATGTTGTCGTATTCGAACGTCCACAGATACGTCAACCACCCCGAATCCTCGTCACGGAGCCGGCGGTAACTCGCCAGGTCGTTCTCGTAGAGAATGAACAGCGCCCGGCGGACGTCGTTGAGTTCCAGACCGAGTTCCTCGGCGAGTTCCTCGTCCGTGACCTCGCCGTCGGGCGGTGCGGCCGCGACCGGCATGCCCGTCGGTCCCACGAGTTCGTGGAGGTACTTCTGTATGACGGGATCCTCGAGATATTCCTCAAAAGCCATTGTGTACCCATCGGGCGGTGACTCGTTTAAATTCTCCGAACGATGGGCGCGAGATCCTGCGGCTGGCCAGCCGCACTCGATTCATGCTCCGAGGACTCCACTACTCGACCTCTTCGACTCGCTTGCCCGTCTTCTTCGGAACGACGCGCTTGTCGGCGTCTTTCCATTCTCGGTCGAGTTCGCGCCCGTCGAACAGGCGATCGAGAAAGACCGAGAGCGCCGCTATCTCGGAGTGGGGCTGGTTGGTGACGCCGACGTTCCAGTCTGCCCGATCGTACACCTCGAAGGATACTTTCTCCGCCCCGACGACCACCAGCAGCGGCTCTTTTCGGTGGCTCGCCCTGATCTCGTCCTCGACGCGCTGGACTGGCTGGCCGTACATCGTGAGGTGGACGATCGATCCCTCCCAGGATCGAAGCCGGCCCAGCGGGGAGTCAGTGACTTCGACCTCGAAAGGGCCACCGAACCGGTCGGTGATGTCCTCGATCGTCTCACGTCGGCCTTCGGCTGCCGATTCGAGGATGATCCGGTCGGCACCGAGCGCCCGTGCCGTGAGTCCGACGTGGGTCGTCATCCGTTCGTCGCGGCCTGGTCGATGGCCGAGGCGGAGAATGACGACTTCGGGTTCGTCCTGCATTGGTTCAGGCATTCGACGTTTTCTCGTCGAGCGTCGTTCGAACTGCCGACTCGTTGAGTGCATTGACTGCCTCGCCGTCGATGACCAGTGTGGGCGTTGAACTGATACCTGTCTGACTCACGGCTGTCGCCGTGGCCTGGACTCTTTGCTTGTACGTTCTGTCTTCGATGGCAGTCCGGACCGCGTCGACATCGCTGACGCCGACGTCCTCGGCGAACCCCACGAGACGATCGGTCGTCGCCCACGTCTCCCGGGGGTCTCCCTGGCTCGCCATGACGTACTCGTGATACTGCCAGTATGACGCAGGATCTGTGTGCCAGACCGCGAGTCCGGCCTCCGCCGCCCGCGGTGCGTCCGTACCCATCCAGGGATTCCCATTGATGTACGCCAGCGCACGATGCTCGATCGCGAGAGCACCCGGTTCGACGTACTCCTCGACGATCGTCCCGAGAAATCCCGTCGAAAAGTCCGCACAATGGGGGCACTTCCAGTTGGCGACGTACGTTGCGGTCACCGGCGCGTCGTTGGTCCCCATCGTCTCGTAGACGTACTCCGATGCATCGCTCGGGATCGGTGCGTTCGCAACTGGGCCGTCAGGCACTTCGACGTTCGCCTGGCCCCCGAACAACCCGCCACAGCCAGCTAGACCGGCGGTTCCTGCGACTGCGAGCCCCCCGATAAATGCCCGGCGCGTCGACCGGGCAGCACTGTCGTCAGTCATGTGTCACTGTTCGGACAGCCACGGATAAAACGTCTGTCGTTCGCGGCCGGTGCTGCTCGAATATCCGTCAGTCGAGTGCACGTCCCCGTCGTCCGAGAAGTCACCGCCGGAAGTGGAATCGCGGAAAGGCGTGCCGGGAGTGCGGTTCTCGCGGAAAGCGGCAGGCCTTTGTAAGCCACGGGCGAGGGTCGGAACATGGCAGACGGATACGACCAGGTCTCTGTCCCCAGCGAGGGACAGCCCATCGAAGTCATCGACGAGGACGCGGACGAACTGGACATCCCCGAGAACCCGATCATCCCGATCATCCACGGTGACGGGATCGGCAAGGACGTCGGCCCCGCCGCTCAGAAGGTGCTCAACGCCGCCGCCGAGGCGACCGGCCGCGAGATCGCCTGGATGCGGGTCTACGCCGGCGAGTCCGGCCGTGAGCGCTACGACGAGAACCTCCCGGACGATACGGTCAACGCGATCGACGAGTTCCGTGTCTCGATCAAGGGGCCGCTGACGACGCCCGTCGGCGCTGGCTTCCGGAGTCTGAACGTCGCGCTCCGCCAGACGCTGGATTTCTACGCGAACGTCCGCCCGACGTACTATCTCGACGGCGTCCCTTCGCCGATGAAAGCGCCCGAGGAGATGGACATGGTGACCTTCCGGGAGAACACCGAGGACGTCTACGCCGGCATCGAGTGGGAGGAAGGCACCGACGAGGTCGAGGAAGTTCGTGACTTCGTCGAAGAGGAGATGGGTTTCGACGAGACGATGCACGACGGCCCGATCGGCATCGGCATCAAGCCGATCACGGAATACGGGTCCAAGCGCCTCGTCCGGAAGGCCATCGACTACGCCATCGAGCACGACCGCGACAAGGTCACGCTCGTTCACAAGGGCAACATCATGAAGTTCACCGAGGGGCAGTTCGGTGACTGGGGTATGGAAGTCGCCGAGGAGGAGTACCCCGACGACGAGGTCTTCGCCGCGCCGGACTCGCTGTGGGAGACCCAGGACGAGGTCGACATTCCGGAAGACGCCGTCATGGTCGAGGAGCGCCTCGCCGACGCGATGCTGCAGTGGATGCAACTCCGGACCGACGAGTTCGACGTGCTCGCGATGCCGAACCTCAACGGCGACTACCTGAGCGACGCCGCCGGCGCACAGATCGGCGGGCTCGGTATCGCGCCGGGTGCGAACTTCGGTGACGCACGCGTGCTTGCCGAGCCGGTCCACGGCAGCGCGCCGAAACGCGCCGGCCAGAACATGGCTAACCCGACCGCGATGATCCTCTCCGGCCGCCTCATGTTCGATTACATGGGCTGGGACGAGGCCGCTGATCTCGTCCGTGACGCCGTCGAGGAGACCATCTCGTCGGGCAAGGTCACCTACGACCTCGAACGACAGCTCGAAGACGCAGAGAAGCTCGGCACCGAGGAGTATGCCGAGGAGATCGTCGCAAACATCGAAGAGTTGGCCTGAGGCCAACTCCTCGGCTCTGGCGGCGTAGCCGCCAGAACATCGAGAAACTGGCCTGACGCAGATCCCCTGTTTCTACCCGCTAATCAGCCGAATCCTGGTAGCCGGCGAACATCGGGAGGTACGAGTGACTAGAAGAGGAAGTCTTCTGATACAACCGGTGGGAGGGGGCATAGTGGTGTTCGCTTCGATCCATCTGTCTCTACACACGATCGTCACGGGACGCGAAGATTTATCCTTGTTATCTGTATAGAGATAACCAATGATGGACTCCGTCGATCCCACCGCAGCGAAGATCGTTTTGGCTGCGAGCGAGGGTGATTCGATCCGCCGGATCGCTCAAAAGATCGACGGCACGTATTCGTGGGTCTACACCTGGGTCGAACGGTTGGAAGAGATCGATGTCGTCGAGCGCGCCGATGGGATTCGAGTGACTGCGCCAGAGGTCCGGGACGGCTATGCGGAGTTGATGGCCTCGATCGCCCGACAGACGTCGCCCGGTGTCGAGGAGTCGTACGTGATCCCACACTTCGCCGGGATGGACTTCGCGTTCACAAAGATCGATGCCGTCTACGTCTGGACCCATGGCGGATATCAGATCGCTCGCGGTGGTGACGCCTACCCGGTCTTCATCCAGGTCCACGACGCCGATGTCGGGCAGTGGCAATCGTTCTTCGAGCGGTACGACATCCCGTGCGTGATTGGCGAACGCGATGACTCGGTCGTTGAGGATGTCGAACAATCCGTCTATTACAGCGTGTATCCGACGACGGATCCGATCGATCCCGAGTGGGTCGAGGGGGATCCCGTCGTTCCCTTGTCGGAAACGATCGAGTATATGCGGGAGTACCGGTGGAACTTCGAGCCGGCGTTGGAGATGGTCGCCGACGAGTACGACGTGGATATCGACGTGGATAGCCCCAGCTACGCCCCAGCACAATGAGTCTACCCGCTCGCGAACAGGAATTACTAACGACACTTGAGTCGATCAACGGCGCGTCCCTACCGTACGTTCTCGTCGGTGGCTGGGCCATCACCGCGTTCAATCAACGCTTCTCCACTGATGTCGATCTCGTCGTCCCCGTGGAAGCGGTCGAAAACTACGAGTCGTTTCTCGGCGTCCGAGACTACGACCGGACGAGTGAGCACGATACGAATGGCATCTACGAAGGCCAGTTCATCCAGTATTCGAAGGATGTCGGCAATCCAGTGAGCATCGAACTGATGGTGGATGCGCTCCGCTGTCGACAGACAGAAGCCGAGTGGTCGTATCGGTATCTCGACCAGCACGCCCAATCCGTCACGGTCGGACGAACGCAATCGGTGACCACGCGGATCCCCGAACGGGAACTACTTCTCGCGATCAAACTCCACAGCGGGCGATTTACCGATGCCCGTGACGTGGTCGCAGCCGCTGACGACGCTGACTTCGATCGGATCGAAAAGCACCTTCACCGTGGGGATCCAGACGCGCTCGCCAAGCAACTGCGTACCATCGATGATCAACTGACGGACGAGTCGTTCGTCGACTCGTTCAAGGGCGAATTCCAACAGCAAACGGTGCCGGAAGGGACAATCGAACGCGTCCGTGAGTTTCTGGCCACACAGCGGGATCGACTCCAGTGACCGCCATCGCAAACGTAGAAATCATCGGCTTTGATCCCGGTCCGCGACCGACGAACGCAACACCCTTTGACCGTCACCGCCTACGCTGCTCCGTCACGAGAATGACCGCCACCGACTACCGCATCGAGGTCGACGGCGACCGCGAGGACGCCTACGACGTCCGCTTTGCCGTCTTCGTCGAGGAGCAGGGCGTCGATCCGGACATCGAGATCGACGACCACGAGGACGAGGCCACTCACTTCGTCGCCTACGCCGACGGCGACCCTGTCGGCGCGGCGCGACTCCGGGAACCCGAGGCCGGCGTCGGCAAGGTCGAACGCCTGGCGGTCCTGGAGTCCTACCGAGGCCAGGGACTCGGCCGAGAACTGATGGACGCCGTCGAGGCCGCGGCGCGACGACAGGGACTAACGCGGCTGATACTCCATGGACAGCTTCGCGTCGTCGATTTCTACGAGCACCTGGGCTACGAGCAGGTCAGCGACGAGTTCGAGGAGGCCGGCATCACGCACGTGAAGATGGCCAAGTCGATAGACCGAGCGGAGGATTCAAGCCCGTCCGGTCGGAGATGACGGCCATGTACTCGGTGGTCGGGTGTACGGAGTGCAGCGCGCTGTGGGTGATCGAGGGGCGACCCGAAACCTCACAGTGTCCACGATGTGGCAAGCGCCGGCAGTTCGACCTCCTCCGGAAGTTCGCACAGACCGAAACGGCCGACGCTGCCCGGCAGGCTCGCGCGGCGATGCTCGCCGAACGCCAGGATCTGGGCGAGGCGTTCGACGGACTGGACTCCTACGCCGAGATGGAGACTCGAATCGACGAGGACGTGATCGATCACGACACGTATCTCGAATCGAAGGGCGTCGATAGCAACGAGGCCGCCGACGCGGGTCGACGCGCAACGGAAGGGGCCGGCGGATCGACCAGCCGCGAGGAAATCGTCCGTACGGCACTCGCCGAGCTGGACGACCCGGACGAGGATGCAGTCGTCGAATACGCCGCCGAACATGGGGTGCCCGAGGATTATACCCAGCGAGCGCTTCAATCCCTCCTCAGAGCCGGCGACGTCAGCGAAAATCGGGGGACGTATCGTCTCGTTTGAGGACGCTATGCGATGCCGAGTGCCCTGAGCACGCCGTAGGCGAGCAACAGGATCGTCAACGAGCGCTTGATCACGCCGAGCCAGGGCTGGATGCGTCCGGGGATCGAGTTGTCTTTGGTGGCCATGTGTCTCACTTCTGGGGACGCCCGCCGGTGCTCGCCGACGGCCGCCGAGTTGGTGTTTGCGGGCGGCACATAAACCGCTCAGCCGTCCGCCCACGGCGAAAGTGAAGGTGAGCCCGTGGATCGTCCCGGCAATCGCCGATTTTCGCACAGTTTCAAGAGGATCGGGTACCAATTGGGGGGTGTGAGTACTCGTGAGTCGACCGACCCGATGGCCATCGAGCCGTTGATCTGCGGGATCGCACTCGCCATTGCGGGTGTCGTTGCCGCCGGTGCATTCGCGCTTGATCTTCGCGTTCGCCTCGGGAGCTACGAGGTACTGAGCGTCATTGCGGGCGTCCTCGCGATCGGGCTGGGAACGTGGGGGCTGTATGCGGCAACGAAAGGGCGATACCGGACTGGTGTCGGGTCACTGTCGGGGGCGGCCGGGTTCACACTCGTCTTTCTCGCACCGCTCGCGAAGTCACCCCTCCTGTTCGCCGTCGTCGGTGGACTGTTCCTCGCGCTCAGTGGCCTCTTTCTCATCGCTACTGGATACGGCTACGCCGTTGTTGTCGACGACACGGCCGAGGCAACGACTGAGGCCGACGACGGGTGAGCATTTCCGCGTTGATCGTCGCTCTGTAGCTACGGGGCTGCCGTTCACCGACCGAGTTCCTCGTGGGCGCTGGAGAGATGCCGGGAAGCTAACGCGGCCAGCAAGGAGAGTTCGCCCGCCAGCGCGGTCGTCGCGATGATCTCTGCGAGTGCTTCGGCGTTCGAGCCGACTGGATCGCCGCCGCCGGCGACTCCCAGGATCGAGAGAGCTTCGGACTGGGTCGGCAGGGCCGTCCCGCCGCCGACGGTGCCCACTTCGAGCGAGGCGAGCGTTACGCTGGCGTAGAGGCCGTCCTCGCGGGCTTCGAGGCTCGTGATCGCGTTCGATCCCTCGACAACCTGGGCCTCGTCCTGGCCCAGCGCGAGGAAGGCCGCGCCGACGATGTTGGCGACGTGGGCGTTGAACCCGAGACTTCCGGCTTTTGCACTCCCCACGAGATTCTTCCGCGTGTTGACCGCCGCGATCGCCTCGCTGGTCGTATGAAAGGTGTCCTCGACGAGGTCCTCTGGGAGGAACACGTCCGCCGCGACCGTATAGCCCCGTCCCTCGACGGAGTTGATCGCCGCCGGTTTCTTATCGGAACAGAGGTTCCCCGAAAGTGCAACCAGTTCCGCCGGCGTTTCTGCTTCGACGAGTTCGCTCGCCGCCTCGCTGGCGATAGTCACCATGTTCATCCCCATGGCGTCGCCGGTGTCGTACCGGAACCGGAGGAAGACCGAGTCGCCGACGACGTACGGCGTCACGTCCTCGAAGGCGATATGCGGGTCGGTGTCCTCGGCGACCGCCGCGAGTTCGGCCTCGTTCTCGCGGACCCAGTCGGCGACTTCCTTGGCCTCGCCGACGTCCGCGACGCTGAAGACGGGGGCGCGGGTGATCCCCGACTTCATGATACGGGCGGTCGATCCGCCGGCGTCCCGGATCGCCGTGACGCCGCGATTGACACTGGCGACCAGCGCACCCTCGGTCGTCGCCAGCGGAACGTTGTACTCGCCGTCGGCCGCCTCGCCGTCGACCGGGAGCGGTCCCGTGACACCCATCGGGATCTGGACCGTCCCGATCATGTTCTCGATGTTGGGCTCGGCGTCGGCGGCGTCGATCGAGTACGAGCCGACTGTCTCTAGATCGGCGTCGGTCTCCTCGGCGATGTACTGCCGGCGGGCGGCAGTCGCGTCGTCCGGATCGGCTATCTCTTCGAGTTCGTACAGCCGGAGCTCCCCGCTGCGGAGGCGCTCGACCAGGTCAGTTACCGCTGCCATGCCCCTACACTCGACAGCCCGGCCCCTAACAGTTTGCCTTCCGGGGAGACTGCGTCACTCCTGGTGAGTCAGCACAAGCAACTGCTCGTCCGTCCGAACCAGACAGAACGGCCCGGGCGGAGACGAGAACGTGTGCATCCGCTTTTCGGAAATGAGCAACCGTTCGAAGGGACGGCCACAGGCTGGACACCCGAACCCCTCGCGATTTTCGAGGTGCGTCGTCTCCCGATCGTCCTTCAACAACTTGAGTCCGTGACGGTACTCATGCACGTCGAACCCGTCCGCGACGTCGAGTTGTTCCATTGTCTCCGTGGCGTCAGTGTCTGCTGGCGAGTCGTCACTCGGGGATGTGAACGCCGTGTTCGAGCGTCCCGATCCCTTCGATCTCGATTTCGACGGTGTCACCGTCTTCGAGTGGCCCGACCCCGGATGGCGTGCCCGTCGCGATCACGTCGCCGGGTTCGAGCGTCATGTAGTCGGTGATCTCGGCGATCAACTCGGGCACCGAGAACACCATGTCCTCACGGCTGCCCGACTGGCGAGTCTCGCCGTTGACCCGGAGTTCGATGCTCGCGTCCGCCGGGACTTCTTCCGGCGTTGCCAGTACAGGCCCCATCGGCGCGGCATTGTCGAATGCCTTGCCGCGGACCCAGTTGGTCTCGACGCGCTGATCGTCGCGGTTCGAGAGATCGTTGAAGCAAGTATAGCCCGCGATGACGTCCTCGGCCTCGCTCTCGCTCACGTCGTGGCAGGTCTCGCCGATGACGACCGCGAGTTCGGCCTCGTGGTCGATGCGTTCCTTGCCGGCCAAAAGCGAGACCGTCGAGCCGTGGCTCGCCACCGTGTTTGGCGGTTTCAAGAAGAGCAACGGACGATCGGGAACGTCGGCATCCTGCTCGTCGGCGTGATCGACGTAGTTGCGTCCGATACAGACGATCTTCGTCGGCTGTGAGGGTGGCAACACGTCGACATCCTCGGCCGGGTACGTTCGGTCGTCCGTTGGGATGGACGCGGGATCCCCTAATGCAGTCGTAACGTACGCTTGCCCCTCTTCGACGACCCACCGTCCCCCCCGAATCGTTCCTGCCGGGTCACGAAAGCGGACGCGCTTCATGCCCCCGACTATTTATTCGGGCGTGTTAGCGCTTTCGAAGGGGCATCGATCGTTATATTTCGCTGACGACACCGGCTGGCGAGGCGAACTGCTTTTGGGTCGTCCCGGAGTATCGAAGTGGCATGAACGTACTCGTCGTCGGGGCCGGGGAAATGGGCCAATGGTTTGCCCGGACTCTCGACGAACACGCCGCTGCTTCACTGGATTTTGCGTTCGCCGACACCGATTCGGCGGTGGCCCGGACCGCGACAGCGACCGTCGGCGGCCGAGCCGTCTCTCCGGACACCACAGAACGCTTCGACCTGGTCTGTGTCGCCGTGCCGATGCCGGTGACCGTCGACGCGATCGAAACGTACGCTTCGAACGCGAAACGGGCGATCTGTGACGTGGCGGGGATCATGGCCGACCCCGTCGCGGCGATGACTGACCACGCCCCGGACTGTGAACGCGTCAGTTTTCACCCGCTCTTTGCCCCGGCGAACGCCCCCGGAAACGTGCCGCTGGTGGCTGACGAATCGGGTCCCGTCACGGACCAGGTTCGTGACGCCCTGGCGGCGGCCGGCAACGACCTCTTCGAGACGACCTCCGAAGAACACGACGCGGCGATGGAGACTGTCCAGGCCAGGACACACGCCGCGATCCTGGCGTTCGGTCTGGCTGGCGAATCGGTCCCGGATCGATTCCAGACGCCGATTTCCGCCGGGCTGTTCGACCTGCTCGAAACCGTCACTGGCGGCGAGGCGCGCGTCTACGCCGACATTCAGGCCGCCTTCGAGGGGAGCGAGGACGTGGCGGCGGCGGCCGAGCGGCTCGCCGACGCCGACGACGAAACGTTCGAAGCACTGTACCGAGCGGCTCGACCGGACGAGGGCACCGATGAGTGACGAACAGCGCGACGCGATCCTGGATAGCGTCCGGTACCTTCGGAACGTGCGGCCGATCGATCCTGACGAGATCCAGGAGTACGTGGCCCAACGACCCCATCCGGGCGTCGTCAAACAGACAATTCGGGAGTCCGCCGTCGAACTCGGCCTCCGCGAGCGGGATGATGGCACCTTCGTGCCGGCTTCCGAGGGACCGCTCGACGCAACTGTCGACCAGGTCGAGGCGTTCCCGGAGCGGTACGCCCGGGTGCTCGAGAATCTGCTGGTCGGGGAGTTCGGGGCCGGCTGGCCGGATGGGGAATCCGGTGAGCAACTCCGCTCGCGAATCCGATCCATCAAGGAGTCGTACCTCCAGGGAGCCGACGTCGCGTACGACCGGGTGACCGCGCTTGCGTACGGGATCTATCACCTCCCCGATTACTACGCCGTCGGGCAATACGCGCTGGAACCATTGCTTGCCGCCGACCGCTTGCCGACACAGCTCCGGGTGCTTGATGTCGGGGCCGGCGTCGGCGGTCCGGGACTGGGGATCATAGATCTCGTGTGTGAGGGCGGCGGAATCGTCGATTACCATGCCGTCGAGCCCAGCGACGCCGCCGATGTCCTCTCGGAGCTGCTGGATGAAACTGGACGAAACGCACACACGACCATCCACCGCGAGCGCGCCGAGGATTTCGATCCGGCCGGCACGTTTGATCTGATCATCTTTTCGAACGTCCTCGACGAACTCGATTCCCCGGCGGCCGTCCTCCGAACGTACGCCGACGCGCTCGAATCCGACGGATCGATCCTGGGACTTTCGCCTGCTGATAAGCGAACGGCGACCGGCCTTCGGACGATCGAGCGAGCCGTCGAGGACACCTACACGATTTACGCGCCTACCGTGCGCCTCTGGCCCGGCGAAACGCCCGCCGGGAAGTGCTGGTCGTTCGATCGCAAGCCCGATCTGGCGGTGCCGCCGTTCCAGGAGCGGCTTGAGGACGCCTGCGACGATCCCGACCATGACGACGGCGAGTTCGAGAACGCCGATGTCCAGTACGCATACTCGATCCTCCGGAAAGACGACGCGACGGCGATCGAGTACACGCCGGATGCATCACGCGTCATGAAAATGGCCGACGCCGACGGGTATGTCACCGACCGGGTCGACGTCGTCGGGATCAAGCTCAGTCCGGATCTACGCTCGGGTCCCGACGCCAACCCGCTCTTTCTCGTGGGCGACGGCAGCGAGGGGACCGACCACTTCGCCGTCCTGACCCGGGAGTCGACGCTCAATCGCGATCTGGTCGCGAGTCAGTACGGCGACTTGCTCTCCTTCGAAAACGCGCTGGCACTCTGGAACGACGACGAAGGGGCGTACAATCTGGTCGTCGACGCCGAAACAGTCGTCGACAGCGTGCCGGTTCCCTGAACGGCGGACGGCTCCGCGCTGGCACCCCGCGAGGAAGGTTTTTGCGCCCGCCGACCCGAGTGCGCGCATGAACGACGAGCCGACGATCCTGCTGACGAACGACGACGGCATCGACAGCGTCGGTCTGGGGGCGCTGTACGAGGCGCTCTCCGCTGTCGGTGACGTAACTGCCGTCGCACCAGCCGACGACCGGAGTGCAGTCGGTCGGTCGATATCCACGAACGTCGGCGTGACTGAACACGAACTCGGCTACGCTATCGACGGCACGCCGGCGGACTGTGTCGTTGCCGGGATGGAAGTCCTCGTTCCCGACGTCGACATCGTCGTGGCTGGCTGTAACGACGGTGCGAACCTGGGGGCGTATGTCCTGGGCAGATCCGGAACGGTGAGTGCAGCCGTCGAAGCGACGTTCTTCGAGGTTCCCGCCATCGCCGTCTCGATGTACGTCCCCGTCCGGGACGACGACAAGTGGGACCCACTCACGGACGAACCGGAGTCCTACGCGAACGCGACTCGCGCCACCCGGTATCTCCTCGAGCATGCGCTGGAATCGGACGTCTTCGAGGAGGCCGACTACCTCAACGTCAACGCACCGCTGGCCGTCGACGGCGAGGCGACGGCACCGATGGAGATCACGACGCCCTCACGGGTCTACGAGATGGGGGCCCTCAAAAACGGCGACGAGATCGAACTCCACGATCGCATCTGGGAGTGGATGGCAGAGGGCACCATTCCGGATCCCGATGGGACCGACCGCCGGGCCGTCATCGAGGATCGCGTCAGCGTCTCGCCGCTGACGGCACCACACACGACGGAGCATCACGAGACACTCGACGAACTCGCGGACGAATACGAGAGAAGAGGATAGAGAACAGCCTGTAGGCGCTTTTAGTCTTTCATGTCCTGGAGTTTGTCCAGGAGTTCGTCCTGTGAGGCGTCCGCTTCGAAGCTCACGTCCCCATCGTGGTCGGTCGCATCGACGTCGACGCTCTCGCTGTCGTCGATGTCCGAGCCACTGGCCTGATTCTCCTGTTCGGATTCATCGTAGCTTCCGAAGCCCATAACAATGGGATAGAGGGGGTCGACCCTCTAAAGCGGTCCGGTGTTGGATTCGGTGTGTGGCTCTTTCACAATTCGATCCGCTCGACGATCCGGTCGGTATCCTCGCGGGTGTTGATGGCCACGATCCGGAGGAACTCCTCGAGACCGGAGTTGTGGAGTTTCGATTTCAGGAGGTTATCGACCTGGTAAACGCCCGCGGCGTTGGTCATCTCGATTTCGACGAGGACGGGGACTCCGTCGCCGGTCCGGAGGTGGACTGCCTCGATCGCCTGGCTGGAGACGGTGTTGATCCCGCGGCCACCGTGTTCGTACGGAATCCGTGACCGGCCACTTTCCATGTCCAGCGCATCAGCCACCCGCACGACGCCGGCTTCGAGTGTCAGTGGTTCCTCCGCGGTGTCGTGACAGAGGATCGCATGAAGGACTTCACTCTTGACCCGGACCGCTTCGGCGATGTCGTAAAACGGCAACTCAGACAGAATACGGTCCAGTAGGTCCGCTGCCAGCGGAATCGAGTAGTAGGGATGGTCGTCCCGGTGGACAACGTGGCCGATGTCGTGTAGCGTCGCGGCCAGAGCGACGATGACGGGTTCGTCAGCCTCCGCAAGTCCCTGTTCGCGTGCGCCGTTGAACGTCACACCGCCTGCTTTCAATAGGTCGTACAGGCATAGCGCTCGGTTCCGGACGATCGTGATGTGTTTTTCGCCGTGGTCGTTGTACTGCTTGCGCGTCACGGGATTGACGTTCTGTGCCGATAAGTACGCCTGGATTTCGGCATCCGTCGTGACGTATTCCAGAACCTCCGTGAGCCGTTCGTCGGGGAACGTATGTTCCGCCTCCGGATCGTAGATTCGACCTGCGCTTTCAGCTTCACTGCCGGCATCTGACGCGTTGCTCATAGAGGCTACAGCGGCCGGGTCGAGAAAAATCGGTCGGCTGTGCGGCGTCAGGCTGCGTCGGCTGCGGCTTCGAGTACCTCGTCGTAGTCCGGCTCGACGCCGGGGTCGTCGCTGACCCACGCGTAGGTGACCTCGCCGTCAGCGTTGAGGACGAACACCGAGCGCTTGGCCACGTCGTAGACGCCGAGGTCGTCGAAGTCCATCGTGAGATCATAGGCGTCGACGATCTCTTTTTCGGCGTCGCTGATCAGATCGAAGGGCAGTTCGAGTTTGTCACGAAACTCGTTGAGCGCGAACGGCGAGTCGACGCTGATGCCGTACAGCGTCGCGCCGGCTTCCTCAACCTCCTGGATGCGGTCGCGGAACGCGGTCATCTCGTGGCTGCAGACGCTCGTGAACGCGCCCGGGAAGAACGCGAGCACGAGCGGGGCTTCGTCGAGATGTTCCGAGAGGGTGAACGAATCGACATCGCCGTTTGCGAGTGGTGCGGTGAAGTCCGGTGCAGAGTCGCCTTCTGATACCATTGCGCTCCATGCTACGGGTGAGTCCCGCAAAGGTGTACCGCTCTCGACAACCCTGACCGCTGGTCGACCCCGGGCGCGTTCCAACGAGGGGGCGACTAGCAAAAAGACTATAATAGACAGTAGGTAAGAATCAGGTAGCGATGTTCGAAACAACAATCCTGCAAGTACCCGGCATTCCCGGCGGGGCGGAGGTACTCCTCCTCCTATTGCTCGCCGTTCTCCTGTTCGGGGCAAACAAGATTCCAAAGCTTGCCCGGTCGAGTGGCCAGGCCATCGGCGAGTTCCAGAAAGGACGTGAACAGGTCGAGCAAGAACTCGAAGAGATCCAAAGTGGCAGTTCCCTAGACGACGAATCGTCCGACGATGCTGGCGTGACGTCGGCTGACGCTGACGCCGACTCCGAAACCAGCACGAGCACCAACTGAGCGGTTTGGCGCGCGTCGAATCGCACGCCACAAACCCAACAGTTTTTCTTTGGCCTCACCCCATTTTCCGGTAGGACGCGTGGCCTAGGGGACAGGGCGAGAGGTTCCTAACCTCTCGATCGCGGGTTCGAATCCCGCCGCGTCCGTTCACGTTTCACGTCGTCGTGTTCTTGCTGACGACAAAACTCCCCTTCCGGCAGCTGTGCAGTGGTCAGTCTGACACATCTGGGCGGTAGAACGCTGGCGAGGTCTGGAGGATCGGTAAAGACGGACTGTGTCAGTATCCGAGCTGCTCGCGAACCAGGACGACGGTCGTTCGCCCGTCTTCGAGTTCCTGTCGGAAAATGAGCTGTTTGGCAATGGCGCTTTCGACGCCGTAAGCGTCCTGGGCGCGTTCGTTCTCCAGGGGATAGGCGACGGATTCGAGCCGCTCGAACGCGGCGTCGAGGTCAGCGACGATCTTGTTCACACCGCTGACGATGACGACGTTCCCGGCGGCGAATGGATAGGCACCGATTCGGCTCCCCGAACGGTCGGCCGCTACTAGTTCCCCGTTCTGTGTGACCGCGTTGATCCCGCCGAGGAAGTACTCGGCTGTCTGGGACTCACGGCGTGCGGCCTGTCGGTCGGCGTCGTCGTCGATGCTCCAGATCTCGTCGGGAAGGCTCTCCCACTCGTGGTCGCCCTCGCTGAGGTACTCCGTGAATCCGATCTCCTCGAGGGTCGTCGAGTGGCCGTTCATCACGGTGGATCCCGCCGGAATGTGCGACTGGATCGTTTCGAGGGCATCCGCGGCGCTGTCGACGACCGCAACGTCGAAGCCGTTGGCTTCGAGATTCGCCACCGCCTCCTCGATGGTTTCGTCGTCGGGGAGTTCGTCGAGCGATGCGTCGATCTCGGTTTCGGCTATATAATTTTCTTTCTGCGACATGGCCATGAAACTGCGTGATTGCAGTACTCGGTAGAAGCGGATGGTGTATAAGCGCTCGCGGACGTCGGTGTTAGATGGTGACGTGAGTGTTACCGGCCCCGTTGGGAGGATCGCACACGACCGACTGGGGGAGCCGCTTCTCATGGATACCACGTCGGTTCTGGCGGGCCAGCCACTGTCGAACTCGCCGCTCGCTGGTACCTGATAGCGCCGTGTTGGGCTCTCTCCATCGCATCGGTCCGGTTTGTGGGTCGGGGTTGGATTTACGTTTCTCGGCCACCGACCCGGTACTATGCGAACGCGGGGAGTGCATCCGTGACTGTCTGGGTCCTGGGAGATCAACTTGCAACCGAGCACGGGCCCGTCGCGGAGCGTCCCGACGAACCGGTCCTGCTAATCGAGGCCCACTCGTTTGCCGAGCGCCTGCCATACCATCCCCACAAGCTGGTGCTGGTGTTCAGCGCGATGCGACACTTCCGGGACGTGCTCCGCGAGCGCGGGCGGGAAGTGCGCTATTATCGGACGGAGACCTTCGGCGACGGACTCAATGCGTATTTCGAGGCGTACCCCGACGACGAAGTGACGCTCATGCGGCCGGCCGGCGGTGGGATCGACAGGGTACGGGCGCTCGTCGGCGACGCCGGCGGCCGCCTGGAAGTCGTTGCGAACGATCTGTTCTGTTGCTCCCGGGAATCCTTCGATGAATGGACGGCTGGCAAAGATAGCGATGGCTATCGCCACGAGCATTTCTACCGGTACATGCGCCGAGAAACGGGATATCTGATGGAAGACGGCGATCCGGTCGGCGGCGAGTGGAACTACGACGAGGACAACCGCGAGACGCCGCCCGACGACTGGACGCCACCCACGGCACCCGCATTCGATCTCGACGAGATAACTCGCGACGTGGATTCGTGGGTGGCCAACCGCTTCGACGGCAGCTACGATGAAGCGCCCTACGGCGGCTCGTGGGCCGATCCGGAGCCGTTTCGATGGCCGGTGACGCGTCAGCAGGCACTCGAAGCGCTCGCGGACTTCTGTGAGCACCGCCTCGCGGAGTTCGGTCCGTATCAGGATGCAATGCGACGCGAGTCGTGGGCGATGAGCCACTCGTTGCTCTCGACCAGCCTGAATCTCGGGTTGGTTCACCCTCGCGAGGTTATAGAGCGGGCGATCGACACTTACGAGCGCGGCGAGGCACCGCTCAATAGCGTCGAGGGGGTCGTCCGGCAGGTACTTGGCTGGCGGGAGTTCGTCCGGCACGTCTATCGACGGGAGCGCGACGAGTTGGGAACCGCAAATCAGTTGAATGCGACCGAACTGCTCCCCACGTTTTTCTGGACCGGCGAAACCGACATGGCGTGTCTCGCCGACGTGATCGACGGGGTTCGCCGTCGCGGGTATTCACACCATATTGAGCGCCTGATGATCCTCTCGAACTTCGCGACGACGTTCGGAATCGACCCCCAGGCACTCAATCGCTGGTTCCACGCCGCCTACGTCGACGCCTTTCACTGGGTGACGACGCCCAACGTCGTCGGGATGGGTACGTTCGCCAGCGATGTCCTCTCGACGAAACCCTACGCGGCCTCAAGCAACTACGTCGATCGGATGAGCGACTACTGCGGTGATTGTCCGTATTATAAGACGAAAACGACTGGCGAGAACGCGTGTCCGTTCAACGCACTCTACTGGGACTTTCTGGGGCGCAACGAGGATCGCCTCCGGTCGAACCACCGGATGGGACTGGTCTACAGCCACTGGGACGACAAGGACGATCAGGAACGCGACGCCATTCGCGACCGGGCCGCGTCGATTCGACAGCAAGCGCGTACTGGCGATCTATGACAAGATGGCGGCCCGCTGGAGTCAGTCCGCCGGTGCCACGTCAGCCGATTCGGGGTCTTCCCGAAGCGCGCTGACTGCACTGTAGATGACGGCACTCCCGACCGCGAGCGCGGCGAGCATGATGAGCCCGAAGCTCACGACCTGGAGGGCGTCGATCCCGGTGGCGTTGCCGACCTGGCGGAGCGCGACCGCGATCGAGCCCCCGACGAGCATCAGCCCGAAGTAGATCTTGATCTCACTTTCGTCGACCAGGCTGGTGGCTGTCGACCCGATTCGAGCGCCGAGCGCGCTCCCCGCCAAGAGCGGCGCGACGATCGAGAGGTCGACGCCGCCCTCCAGTCCGTAGAGGAACGAGCCCAGCCCGCCCGAGAAGACGATCTCGAAGAGGTCGGTCCCGACGGCGATCGGGACGGGCACGCCGATCAGGTAGAACATGGCTGGCATCCGGATGAAGCCACCGCCGACCCCCAGGAATCCTGAGAGCAGCCCGGTCGCGAAGGCGACGCCGAGTACCATCCACAGCGAGACCTTGATGCCGCCGCCGATTGTCATCATCGGCGGGACAGTGTAGGATTGGATCTTCTTCGCGATGTCCGGAATGTCGTCCGGATCGATCTCCGCGTCAGCGTCGTGGTGGTCGTCGCTGCTCTCCTCGCCTTCTTTGAGCGCGTTCCGGGTGACGAACAGCCCGACTCCGCCCAGCAGGACGACGTACGTGACGCCGACGATGAGGCCGGCCAGTCCCTGATCCTGGAGGAAATAGAGGCCGATCCGACCGACTTCGATGCCAGCAGTCGTCCCGACGATCATCAGCCCCCCGAGTTTGTAGTCGACCTGGCCGAGATCACGGTGCTTCAGCGTCGCGATGACGGCTGTCCCGAAGACGAAGGCCATCCCACTCCCGACAGCCGTGGTCGTCTCGAAGCCCATGATCATCAGCGCTGGCGTGACGAGGAAGGAGCCGCCCATCCCGAAAAAGCCGAACAGCACGCCCACCATGAAGCCAAAGCCGACGAACAGCAGTAGCATGCTCGCGGCGAGTCCGAACAGTTCCATTGGTCAGAGTGTGCGAATGCGGTCGACGAGCGGTTCGGCGACGACACTCGACAACGCGCCGTAGGCAAGATAGAGGACGACTGCCTCGAGCAACACCGCACCCACGAGCGCGCCGGCCTGCAGTAACTGGCCCCCCGACCCGAGCCCGATCATGCGTCTCCCCTCGCCACCAGCGGCAGTTGTGTGCGGATCATGGTTTGTCGTTCAATACTCCCTACTCCATGGGTGGATAAAACGCTTTTGAACCGATTGCACAATATTACAAACGCGTATCCGCCACGTAACCGACGGAGATATCTCTCGAAGTTATGCGAATATACTGCCCCGACGCACCGGTCCGCCCCCAAAGCGAACTCGAAATTCGACCGAGGCCGTCAATGCCGGATATTTTCACTGGTTCCTCGATCCAAGGTACCCCATGACCGTGCCGGGCTATCCGGCCCGTGGGGCCTCAGTAGTTCGGGAGTGGACACACACCGGCACCACGTAGTATTGAATGACCGAAGCAATATTATACTCCCCGTGCCCAACTGATTGATATGAAGGCCGTCTACGCGACAGACCTCTCGGAAGCGAGCGAAGCCACGATCGCCAACGAGACCTGTCTCGCTTGTCTCGACCGGATCGGCATCGAGGAGTTCCACCTCGTGACGGTCGTGCCGTCGAACGTCCACTCGGGCATGCCTGGAATGAACTTCGAGAAGCGCCGACAGCGTGCGCTCGATCGCTATCGGAAAACCTTCGAAGATGCCGGCTTCGGCGTCGAAACCCACGTGGTCCGTGGGACGCCACATCGTCGTATCAACGGGATCGCGGAGTCAGTCGGTGCGAGCCTCTCGATCGTCGGCTCGCGGGGATCGAGTCCGCTGGAGAACCGTCTGATCGGCTCGACGGCCCGCAATCTCGCCCGGACGTCGGTGACACCGCTGCTCGTCAACCGGATCCAGCGGGCGACCGAAGATCCGGCCGTGCTCGAAGACCATCTCTTCGAACGGATGCTGTACGCAACGGACTTTTCGGAGAACGCCCAGGAGGCCTTCGAGGCGTTCTCGTACCTGCGGTACGCGACGAAGGAGGCCACGCTGGTACACGTCCGGACGCCCGCCGATCCGGATCTGGATGCCGCCCCTCGCGAGCAACTCGACGAACTGGCCGACCAACTCGCGGAGTGGGACATCGAGACGCGGATTGCGGTTCGGGATGGCGACCCAGTCGAGGAGATCCTCGCCGCCGAAGGGGAATATGACCCGACGACGACGCTGGTCGGCTCGCGCGGCCACAGTCGGCTCCGGCGACTCCTGCTCGGGAGCGTCTCCGAGGATGTCGTGGCAAAGGCAGACGGCAACGTGTTGGTCGTGCCGCCAAAGCGCGTGGCCTGACGGGCCGGCTAGCAGCCCTCTCGGCGTCGTCGAACTGTTTAACTTCGGGCGGCGGGTGAACCTGATATGGTCGAGACGATCCGCGTCCTCCTCGTCGCGGGCAGCGTGGACGCGGAAACCCCGCCGGCGACGGCTCTCGAACGTGTCGACGATCGGCTCGCCATCGAGAGTGTGCCGGACGCCGATGCTGGAGTGGACGCTCTCGCCGCTTCCGGGTACCATTGTGTCGTCGCCAGCGACGACATCCCTGACACGACCGGAATCGAGTTCTTCGAGGCCGTCCGGGCGGACCATCCAGATCTCCCGTTCGTTTTGATCACTGATGTGGACTCCCCGGCCGCCGCTAGCGAGGCGATTTCCGCGGGCGTGACGGACTACGTACGGCGGCCCGATGGGCCGGACGCCTACAGCGAACTTGCAACGCGGATCGTCACCGCCGTCGAGCAGCGTCGACAACGACGAGCGGGCGATTCCCCACCTTCGCTCTCCACGGCTGCGGGCGGCGCGCGTCTGGCAGAACTCGAGCGCACGGAGGCCCGCTTCGAGGCGCTGACCGGGCAGACAACGCTTGGCGTCCTGACTATCGACGAGGATAGCATTATTCAGTATGCGAACGATGCGATCACAGAATTGTTCGGCTATACGCCAGGGGAACTGGTCGGCGAGTCACTCCATACCATTATGCCCGAACGGTTTCACGACGAGCATACGGCGGCGATCTCTCGGTATCTCGAAGCCGGCCAGCGCCAACTCGACTGGGACTGGATCGAACTGCCGGGTCGCCATCGCGACGGGACGGAAATCCCGCTGGGCATCTCCTTTGGCGAGACGACGATCGACGGCGACCATCGCTTTACCGGGATTGTCCGTGATATCTCCGAACGGAAAGAACAGGAGCGCCAGCGCGAGGCGACGGTCGATCTGCTCCAGCAACTCTACGAGATCACGGCCGACACCGACCGGTCGTTCGAACAGAAGGTAACCCGATTGCTCGAACTGGGGTGTGAACATTTGGATCTCGCGTATGGCTTTCTCTCCCAGATCAAACCGGGACCGAACGGTGATTTGGAGTCCGGAACACAGCGGATCGTCTATGCACACGGCGATCACGCGCTCCTCCAACCTGGAGAGACGTGTCCGCTCTCCGAGGCATACTGTCGCAAAACGATACAAGCCGACGATTTACTCGTGATCGCTGACGCCGTCGAAGCCGGATGGGAAAGCGATCCCGCCTACGAGGTGTTCGAACTGGGTAGTTACGTTGGTGGCAAAGTCGTTGCGAACGGTGAACTGTATGGCACGTTTTGTTTTGCCTCGAGTGAGCCGCGCGAGCAACCGTTCACCGACGCCGAGCAGACCATCGTTCGATTGATGAGCAAGTGGGTTGGTTACGAACTCGAACACGGCCTGGTCACCACTGAACTCGAACGCCAGAACGAGCGCGTCGACGAGTTCGCCAGCGTCCTGGCCCACGACCTGCGAAACCCGTTAAACGTGGCGGTGGGACGTCTCGACCTGCTCCGGACGGAGTGTAACAGCGACCAGCTGGACGATGTCGCGGACGCCCTCGATCGGATGGACGCGCTGATCGACGATGTCCTGACGCTTGCACAGGGCGGCCAGACCGTCACCGAGACGGGAGCCGTTGAGCTATCGACGATCGCCGCGGAGTCCTGGGAGACCGTCAAGACGGAGCGAGCGACGCTTCGAACGGAGGGGAACGTAACTCTGCAGGCCGAACGGAGCCGGCTCCGACAGCTCCTTGAGAACCTCTTCCGCAATTCGATCGACCACGTCGGCGAGGACGTGACTATCACCGTCGGGGATGTCGAGAACGGGTTTTTCGTCGCGGACGACGGGCCGGGCATCCCAGAGGAGGAGCGCGTGGATGTCTTCGAGAGCGGTTTCACGACCGCCGAGGACGGCACCGGGTTCGGCCTCGCGATCGTCCGGGAGATCGTCCAGGCCCACGACTGGACGATCACGGTCACCGAGAGCGAGTCCGGCGGTGCCCGTTTCGAGATCATGACCGGGACGTGACCGGCCGCCTGGGTCATCTCGCCACGAACAGTGTCGCGACACCGTATCCGAGTCCCAGCGCCACCGCGAGCGAGCCGATCCACGCAAGGACAGTCACCCCCAGCTTTCGTCCACTGACGTCGGCTCCGCCGACGGCCAGGCCGCTGCCAACGATGCCGCTGACGATGATCTCGTTGAACGAGACCGGAACGCCGAGCAGGACAGCGATTTGGGCGATCAAAAAGGAGGGGACAAGCGTCGCGATCGAGCGCCGTGGACCCAGCGAGGCGTACTCCTGGGAGAGGGCGGTGATCATCCGGGGCGCGCCGGTCCAGGACCCGACGAGCATGCCGAACCCGCCGCCCAGCAGGATGGCGAACGTCGGGACCATCGACTGCCCCTCGAACAGGGGAACCAGCGGCCCGACGGCCAGGCCGACCTGACTCGCGCCGGCCGAGAACGCCACGAGCGATCCGAGCGCGAGCAGGAATCGCCGGAGTCCGCCGGTCAGGTCGCGGGCAATATCCCATCGGACGACGAGTGCACTCGCGACGGCGGCGAGCGCCGTGACGAGCGGGACAGAGAGGCTGCGACCGGCTGGCATCACGCGCCCGCCCGCAGTCGCGATCGTCCCGCCGACACTGCCGAGGAAGGCGAACTCCAGATTGACGACCACTGCGCCGACGAGCGCGGCCAGGATGGGCACGCTCACGTCTTCGGGCACGTCCGGACGTGGGAGCGTCCGTGCGATCCCGAAGGCGACCGCCCCGCCGCCGATCGGCGTCAGGACCCACAGCGCGCCAATTTCCCCATATTTCGCCCAGGCCGGATCGCCCCCCATCGCGAGGCCGACGCCGATCACCGCCCCGGTCACGGTGAAGGCGGTCGCGATCGGATAGCCGGTCTTGATCCCGATCGCCATCAGCCCTGCTCCGATCAACAGGACTGCGATGACGCCCGTCGGCGGGAGGCTGACGCCCTTGATAAGTCCACTGCCGACGGCCTCGGAGACGTTGCCGCCCTGGGTCACCGCGCCGAGAAATCCGAGGACGCCAACGACGAGGGCCGCCCGGAGTGTCGAGATGGCATTGGCACCCACGGCGGGCGCAAAGGGTGTCGCGCCGCTTGAGCCGGCCCCGATCACCCAGGCCATACCGAGACTCGAGACGGTCGCGACGCCGAACAGCGCTATCGTGGCAGGTTCCATGGAAAAGACGAAGCGAAACAGTCAGTTCGTTCGTGATCGCCAGACGCCCTGGAGGTACGCGCCGATGAACATCCCGGCGATCGCGATCAGAATCGGCCAGTTGCCGATCCCGACGCTCGCGTAAGCCGAACCCGGGCAGATGCCCGAGATGCCCCAGCCGACGCCGAAGATGGCCCCGCCGAGAAGGACGTTCCGGTCGAAGGACTTCAGTCGACGGCCGTAGGTGTCGCCGGTCAGCGGCGCACGCTCGCGAAGCCGTGGAAGCACCGCGAAGGCGAGTCCGGAGACGACCGCCGCGCCGAACATCACGAACAGCAGGCCGAGATCGGTTAGCTGGAGGAAATCCAGGACGACCTCGGGCCGGGCCATCTTACTCGCAGCGAGGCCGAATCCGAAGAGGAGGCCCCCGACCAGAATCACGGGCATGAACAGCGGATGCCGACCGCCGTCAGGTCCGTTCGCGCCCGCCATCAGGGGCTCACCCCCAGCGCCATGACGACCTGGGCCGTTGCGATCGCGACCCCCAGGAAGGTGATCACGCCGATCAGCGACGTCTTCGAGCGCGAGCCGATCCCGCAGACGCCGTGTCCGGACGTACAGCCCTTGCCGATGCGTGTGCCGATCCCGACGAGGATCCCGCCGGCCAGGAGCCGCCAGGGCTGGACGTCGGTCGTCCAGACCTCGCCCTGCCAGATGAGGGCGTAGACGGCTGCCCCGAGGACGATCCCCACGGTGAAGACGATCCGCCAGTCACGCGTGGCGCGGTACTGCTGGAAGCGCGATCGATCCGAGACGAACGTCAGCGTCGATTCGAGGAACGTGCTCGCGCCGGGGGCGATGGCGGTGGCTGCGTAGATGACGGCTGTCCCGAGACCGACGAACAGCCCGCCGATGGCGTAGCGGGCGATTCCTTCGGGGAACAGCGTCTCGAACAGCGACAGGACGATCGGGTCCGGGAACATGTGCGTCGATCAGTCCCCGGCGAGTGAATCCTGGCTGGCCGCACAGTTGTTCGGACCGAGTTCCAGCGTGAACGCTTCCTCGTCGTCGATCTGTTTACGGCCCAGATTCGTTTCGATGATGTCCACGTAGTTGGCCGGCCGGGGCGGCATGTCCGCGAGGATCAACTCCACGAAGTCAGCTCGGTCCATCGAGAGGGCGTCCATCTCCGTACGAAGGTCACCAAGCGGCGCGGTGTAGGTGCCGTCGGCGGCCGGTTCCGCGGCATCACTGGTGTGCCCGCCGGCGATCAGCACGTCGTCGTCGAGCGTCAAGATCCTGTCTTGCAATGTCTCGTAGAGTTGCCGAGCGGCGTCCTCGGCACCATCATCGCCAGCTTCCAGGTCCGGCCGGGCGACGCTTTCGACGAACAGGCCGTCCCCGGTCGCGAGCAGCGCGTCCCCCACGAGGTAGGAGGTCATCCCGGTCGTGTGGCCCGGCGTGTGAATCGCCTCGATCTCGATGTCGCCGACGGTGAAGACATCGCCGTCTTCGGCGGCAGTCAAACGGTCTGCGTCTTCGACGCCGCGGTCGATCGCCGCCGCTGGCAGGACTGCCTCGACCCCCGCGTCTGCGAGCGCACGGATCCCGGAGACGTGGTCTGCGTGGACGTGGGTATCCAGTGCGTAGACGAGATCCGCATCGTGGTCCTCGGCGTCGTCGAGATACCGATCAGTGAACGCACGGAGCGGATCGATCACTGCGGCCTCGTCGCCGTCGACGACGAGATAGCCCAGACAGCCACTGGACGGTCGTTGATACTGAACGACCGTTCCAGGGCCGTCGTAACCCTCGACTTCGACGGCCTCGTAGATCTCCGCCCAGCCGTTCATCCCCTTGGCGACGTTTTCGGCGTCGTAGCCACGCGCTTTCAATACGCCCGCGATGTACTCGCTGGCCTCCCCCTTCGCACACACGACCGTAACCGTTCGATCGTCGGGGATCGAGTCAAAGACGTCGCCGCTGATATCGTCGTCGAGGAACTCGTAGTACGGCACGTTGATTGTCTCGACTGAGTCCCCGTCGATATGCCACTCCTCGTACTCGCTGCCCATTCGAACGTCGAGGATCGTGACTGCCTCCCCGGCATCGATCCGGGATTTGAGGGTCTCCGGGGTGATCGTCTCCGCTGTCTCCGCCGGTGTCGGGAAGTCGACGTCAGCCATGTATCGATTCTGTGTATCACCCGAATCCACATAAGCGTTCCCATAGTATTGCTAATAATCCACAATTTTAACCGGTATTCGATATTCTATATCTGTCCATCAACGCTCCATTTCGGATATTCGTAAGGAGGCGATCCCATATATTTGGGTCTTTTATACAATCTCAGTCTTGGCCGGACTCTATCGGACCAAATAGTATTGCAATCTTTAAGCAATATTGCTGTCGCCGCTCAGCCGAACGGAATACTGTAACTCGACGGGAAAGCAGTTCGCACAAAAAGGGCCGAAACTGCGGTGGTCAGTCTTAGCCGAAGAGTTCGCCGAGGCCCTCACCGCTGGCGTCGTCGTCCTCGTCGTCGCCGGCTTCTTCTTCCTCAGCTGCGTCCGCTTCGTCGGCTTCGTCAGCTTCGTCGTCGGCCTCGTCGTCCGCTTCGACTTCACCGCCGGCCGAGCCACCCGTTGCTGCGGGGACGGCGGCGGCCTCTTCGACGGCCTCGTCGATGTCGACGTCCTCGAGTGCGGCCACAAGGGCCTTCACGCGGGACTCCTCGACGTCGACGCCGGCCGCGTCGAGTACGTTCGTCAGGTTGTCTTCGTTGATCTCTTCGCCCGTCTCGTTCAGGATGAGTGCTGCGTAAACGTATTCCATTGTTGTCCTCCGTTGTTATCCGAACATCTCGCCGAGTGCGTCGCCACCGTCGTCGCCGTCATCATCGTCATCGTCGGCTGCGTCCTCGGCTTCGTCAGTGGTATCCTCGGCGTCGCTGTCTTCCGATTGCTCGTCTGCCTGTTCCGCTGTGGCTGTCTCAGATGCAGTGTCGACCTCGACGCCCTGTAGTTCTTCGGGCAGGGCCTCGTCGTCGTCGATCTGGCTCACGAGTGCGCGTACCTGTCCGTCGGCCTTGCTCACGAGGTCGTCCGCGAGGTCCGGACTCTCGATGGATGCCTGGACGCCGAGGCTCTTTGCCTCGCCGCGGGCCTTCTGGAGCAGTGCCGGCCCGGTCTCGGCCGTCGGGTAGACGGCGTTGACCGAGAGATTCCGTGCACGCGAGGCCGCGGCCTGGACGTCGCTGCGGTACTCCTCGACGTCGAGTTCGAGATCCTCTGGTTCGAAGAGCACGCCCTCTGCATAGACCGCACGCAGGTCGAGCCCGACCTCTTTGGGCTCGATGCCGAGTTCGGCCAGGACGTTCGCCAGATCAGCCGAGACTTCCCCGCCGGCCTCGAGGACGGTCGAGTCCTCGAGCACCTGGATCGAACCTTCCTGAATGCGTGCGTTCGCACCCACGGTCTGGAGTTCACCGACGAACGGCCCGGGATCGATCCCGGTATCGCCCTCGGTGATCACGATATCGTTGGGTGCGATCTCGCCGGCGTTGATCGGGGCCGAGGTCTTCGAGGCCTCGAGCTGCTGATAGAGGCTGAAGGGGTTGTCGTTGGTCCCGATGAGGCCGACGTGGCCCGAGACGAACTCGACGAGTTGTTCGAGGCCATTGTCGACGTCCGCCAGCGCTCGCTCGACGAGCGTGTTCCGGCTGACGCGCAGCTCCGCGGTGCCGTAGAGATTCCGGCGCATGTCCTGGAGCTGCTGGCTCGGAATGCCCGTAATGTCGACGATGCCGACGCTGTCGTAGCGTTCGAGCATCCCGACGATGTCGTCGATCTCCTCGCGTTTCCACTCGGGGATGTGCTCGGTCTTGCGCTCGGATTCGGCGCTCATTTAGGCCACCTCCACGGCCGGCCCCATGGTCGTTTTCACGTACACCGTATCGAGATTCAGCGGTCCCTTTTCGAGATCGGCATGCAACCGCCGGAGGATCACGTCGACGTTGTCGGCGATCTCCTCGGCGTTCATGTCCTCCGCGCCGACGCGCGTGTGGAAGGTCCGCCGGTCACCACTCCGCACCTGCACGGTGTTTTTCATCCGTTCGACGACTTCGACGACGTCGTCGTCCGGCTGGAGCGGTTCGGGCATCTTCCCGCGCGGACCGAGAATCGTCCCGAGGTATCGACCGATGTCCTGCATCAGCGCGGCTTCCGCCACGAAGAAGTCGGTCTCCTCGGCGAGATCCTTCGCCGCATCCTCGTCGTCGCCCAGGTCTTCGAGATCGTCACCGTCGAGGACGTCGTCGGCGACGTCCTCTGCCCGGAGTGCGGTCTCGCCGTCGGCGAAGACCACGATCGTCGTTTCCTGGCCGGTCCCGGATGGGAGTACGATACTCTCGTCGATACGGTTCGACGGATCGTCAAGGTCGATGTCGCGCAGATTGACAGCAAGGTCCACCGTCTCACGGAAGTTCCGGTCGGGTGACTCGCTGAGTGCACGAGTTACTGCGTTCTCTATGTCCTGATCTGCCATTGTTCACCTCCGTAGTACGCCCGTTGGGCTTCTACGGGTCAGTGAAACAGGCACTTGCCTGTCTCCTTTGAAACGACGCCAAAGCGACACTTAAACCCGTCGAACCATCGCTCGGCTCGATCCCGGATCGCCCGGACATGTCGGCTGCCTATCCGTACTCGCTGGATTTACGTCACCACACACCAATCTGGAGGCAGACACACAGATGCGCCTCCGGACAACCCTCATCAGCGTCTTGGTTCTCATTGCGCTGGTGCTGTCCGGAACTATTTATGTTGGATTCACATTACATAAAAATGACGTTCGTGTACAGGAACAACAGGCAGTCGAACAGACGGCGACAGTCGTCGCGGATCGAATCGACACCTGGTTCGAGGCGACGACGGAAACTGTCAAACTCTGGACGGCGAACCTGAACGTCAGTACTGGCGCGCCCAGCCAGCAACCGGCACTCGAAACGTTTCTCAATCGGACAGCGTTTGACAGTGCTGGTGTCTACACCGCAGATGGATCGCTCGTCTCACTCGCCGGTTCGAACTTGTCCTCCGCGGAGCGAGCGGCACTCGTCAATGTCAACTACTCCGAGAAGCCGTTCATGCAACCGCCACTCTCCGGGAGGACCTACGTCGGTGACGTCGATCGAACCCTGTCCGGGGCGTACGTCGTCCGGGTTGCAGCCCCAATTCGGGACGACGACGGGACTGTGAGGGGGGTCTTCTCCGGGAATTTCGAGATCGGGCCGACCTCACTGTTCGGGAACATTACCGGGATTAGCCAGCGTAACGAGTTTGTCAGTATCGCCGCCGGTGACCAGTTGCTCTACAGGGGGTCCCGATCGATGAACGGCACCATTTCGGCCACTGCGACTGCCTCTCGGACCGGATGGATCGTCACTGCCCACCGGCCGGAATCGATCATCGCCGATCAACTCCAGGTGGCGACGGCGATGCAGTTCGGCGGTGTCCTCGTCGCATTACTCTCGATCGCGGTCGTCGGCGTCTGGGTGTCACGAACGACGTTCGACCGTATTCAGGAACTTCACGATGCACTCCACGCGCTTGAATCGGGTCAATATCGAACGGATCTCGATCTGGGCTCGATCACGGAGTGGCAGCAGATCAGCGATCGGTTCAATACGGTCTCGGGGATGCTCGAGCAGCGCGATTCACAACTGCGCGTGTTGAATCGCGTGCTTCGCCATAACCTCCGCAACGACATGAACGTCGTTACCTCCCATGCCGAGCGCATTCTCGCTGAGGAGGAGGTTTCCGACGCCGTTGAAGCAGATATTGAGAAGATCCATTCGACAGCTCACCGACTGATCAACACGAGCGATCACGCCCGGACGCTCTATGACGACCTGTTGGCCAAGCCCAAACAGGCCGTTGGCCCGGTAGATGTCAACTCGATCGTCGAGGAACGAACGGCGGATCTGGCCATGCAGTTTCCCGAAGCCACGATCGAAACGGACTTGCCATCGGACGCCTGGGCGCTCGATTCGGCAACGCTACCGATCGTTGTCGAGGAAATCGCCCGGAATGCGCTCATCCACAACGACCTTTCGCCCTCGGATCGACGTGTCTCCATCTCTGTGCGCCATCCGCAGTTGGCGCGTGACGCGGTCGACGCCAGCCGAGAGATCCGAATCGACGTCGAGGACAACGGCCCCGGCATCCCCATGGTCGAGGAAGCGCTGTTGACCAACCAACTCGAAGAAACGTCGATCGATCACGGCAGCGGTCTGGGCGTCTGGCTGGTCAACTGGCTCGTCGACCAGATCGGCGGGACTGTCTCCGTCCACACTGGCGTCGATCGCGGGACCACAGTCTCGATCCACGTTCCTGCTGCCGAGGAATCGCCGGAAGCTGACGGAGCTGCAGACACAAATGGTCGAGGCGTAAACGGTTCTGCCCACGGTGAGGATAGTACTCCCGACGGTTTCAGTGACCCTGAAGACACGAACGAGGAATCTTAGCGCGTTCCCTTTCGCACTGGGGCCGACTGTCACTGGAAGAGGAGCGACGGGTCACTGCACTCCTGGCACGCGCTACTGTCCGTTTTGATATCGCGAGAAACACGTGAGCGCCGATCGCTCGATCGCTTCGGCGTCGTTACGCTTCGGCGGCGTCAACCAGGGCCCCGTCGTACTCGCCGTCGTCGATCTTGGCGGCGACCTCGCGGGGGTCGTCGCCTTCGATCGTGACGCCAAGCGTGACGCAGGTCCCGATGATCTCCTTTGCGGCCTGCTTGAGTTCGTAGGCAAGCAGGTCGGGGTGTTTCTGTTCGGCGATGGTCTTGACCTGTTCGATCGAGAGGTCGGCGACGAAGTTCTCCTGGGGTTCGCCGCTGCCGGTCTCGAATCCGGCTTCGTCTTTGATGAGTGCCGCGGTCGGCGGGACGCCCACGTCGATCGTGAATGCCCCGTCGTCCTCGTACTCGACCGTTACCGGTACTTCCGTGCCATCGAATGCCTCAGTCTGATCGTTGATCTCCTGAACGACGGCCTGCACGTCGACAGGGGTCGGCCCGAGCTCGGGACCGAGCGGCGGACCAGGGTCGACCTGTCCACCAGCAACGAGTACTTCAATCGTACCAGCCATACACGTTTGTCCGTGGGCGTGGATTTAAGAATTGTTTTTCCGTCCGGAGTCTCCCCGCCGCTTCGATCGCTGGTCACTCCCGGAAAAATCACTCGACTGCGACGCCGTTTCGGGTCAAAAACGCGCTCGCCTGCTTGATCTCGACGGGGCTGCCGATGATGCGAACCTGTGACTGCTCACGATGGATCGTGACGGTGAACCGATCGGCGAGATCCTCGGAGAGTCCCTCGATGGCGTCGGCTGGGAGCAGGATCTGCGTGCTGTCCCGGAGGCGAGACGCAGTTGACATCGAATGATCTGTCGGTCTGCCGTCGTATGAGTGTATCGAAGTCCTCCCCTGGAGTCACGACGCATCAGCGACGCGGACGGAAGCGCTTTTGAGTCGGGACAGCCGACAGTCGGGTAATGGGGCTGCAAGCGGAGATCGAGGAACTCGAGGAGGAGATAGCATCCACGCCCTACAACAAGTCCACAGAGGAGCATATCGGCCGGCTGAAGGCGAAACTCGCCGAAAAGAAAGAAGAGTTCGAGAAGCGCCAGTCGAGTTCGGGCGGCGGCGAGGGCTACGCCGTCGAGAAGACCGGCGACGCGACAGTCGCGCTGGTCGGGTTCCCGAGCGTCGGCAAGTCCACGCTCATCAACGCGCTGACCAACGCCGACAGCGACGTCGGCTCCTACGATTTCACCACGCTCGACGTCAATCCCGGGATGCTCCAGTACAACGGCGCGAACATCCAGTTGCTCGATGTCCCTGGACTCATCGAGGGTGCTGCTGGCGGACGCGGCGACGGCAAGGCCGTCCTCTCGGTCGTCCGGACGGCCGATCTCGTCCTCTTTGTCCTCTCGGCCTTCGAGATCCAGCAGTACGACCGCCTCCGGGAGGAGCTCTATAAGAACAAAGTCCGGCTGGACGTCGACCCGCCGCGGGTTAGCGTCCGCAAGAAACACAAAGATGGGATCACGGTCAACGCCTCCGTCGACCTCGATCTCGACGAATTGACCATCAAGAGTGTCCTCCGGGAGCACGACTTCGTCAACGCCGACGTGACTATCGGCGAGCAGGTCGATATCGACCGCCTGATCGACGGTGTGATGGACAACCGCGAGTATCTCCCCTCGATCGTCGCCGTCAACAAGACGGACCTTATCGATCCCAGCTACGTCGATACCGTCAAGAGTGACTTGCGCGCAAACGACATCGATCCCGATGACGCTATTTTCATCAGCGCCGAGGAGGAGCGCGGACTCGACAGCCTGACCGAACGCATCTGGGACGAACTCGGCCTGATCCGCATTTACATGGACAAACCCAGTCGGGGTATCGATTACGACGAACCACTCATCCTTACCGAGGGTGATACCGTCGGCGACGCCTGCGAGAAGATCGGCGGCCGGTTCGACGATCGCTTCCGCTTCGCGCGAGTCTCCGGGGAGAGTGCGGCCCACGAGGACCAGCAGGTCGGTCGCGATCACGAACTCGCCGATGAGGACATCCTTCGGCTGGTCATCGATCGGTGATCCAGGTCGATGCCGACGAACGACGGTCCCTGGACCCGTCTGCTTGCCGTTCTCGCTCTGCTGGTGGTCCCCTGGACGGTCTTGCTCAGTGGCGGATACGTGACGCTGGTCATGCCGTGGGGACTGTTCGATCCGTTCGGCCCGTACGTCACGCTCCTGCCCGAGTACCTTACAGCAACCGGCAGCGGGCCGCCGCCGTTTCTCTCCGCCTGGCCGCTCGGCGTCGGCATTTACATGCTCGCGGTCGGTGGCGTCACCCTGGAACTGTTCGATCGTGGGGATCCACGGGTGACGGCCGGGTTGCTCGTGCTCGTCGGCGTGACCCAACTCACCGTTTCCTGGGGATTCTTCCGCCGCGGTGGGTACGTGGTCGTCCCGCTGGGCACCCTCGTCGCCTGGACCCTCGTGTGGTGGTTCTACTGGCCCGACTTGCGGGGGATCGTCGCGCCGGCGAGATAGCGTTTCGATCCACGACGAACCGACCGCGTCCGGCACGTTTTTCGGCTGTCCGCCCGACCGTTCGAATATGGATGGAACACTCGACCACGTCATGATGCGCGTCGAAGACCTCGACGCCGCACTGGAGTGGTACACGACGCACTTCGATTACGAGGAGAAGAGTCGCTGGGAGGCCGACACCTTCACCAACGTCCATCTCGGCCCCGAGGACGTCCACGACGAGGGCGCGACGCTCGAACTCACGTACAACCACGACGACCGGTCGTACACGATGGGCGACGCCTGGGGGCACATCGCGGTCCGGGTCGAGGACGTCGAGGAAGCCTACTACGAGCTGATGGACGAGGGCGTCGAGGATTACCGCCCGCCGGAGGAGAACCCCGGGTACGCGTTCGTGACGGACCCCGACGGCCACGAGATCGAGATCGTCGAGCGCGACCACGGCGAAAAGTGGTCGATCGACCACACGATGATCCGGGTCGAGGACGCAGAGCAGGCGATCGGGTGGTACACGCGCGCCCTCGAGTACGAGACGTTCCGCCGGAGCGAGCACTCCTCGTTCGCGCTGTACTTCATGAAGCCCGCCGAGGCCGCCGAGGAGGCGATGTCCGTCGAGTTGACCTACAACTACGACGGGCGTTCCTACGAACTGGGTGACGCCTGGGGCCACCTGGCGGTCCGTACGGACGAAGGCACGCTCGAAGACACCTGGGAGACACTCATGCAGCGCGACGCCGCGGACTACCGCGACCCCGAGTCCTGTGACTACAACTACGCGTTCACGAAGGACCCCGACGGTCACGAGATCGAAATAGTGGAACGCGAGGTCGAGTGACGCGAGGTCGACCGACGGGAGACCTCGGACCGCACGAGCGGGGAGGTACGACCCGCGAGTGAGCGAAGCGAACGAGACCTCGGAGCGGGCGAACGGCGACGGAAGGAGCCGTGAGCAGCGAGGCGCGAACGGAGTGAGCGCCTCGGACACAGCGAGCGGGGAGGTACGACCCGCGAGATCGGGTGACGCGACGACTCACCACACGTTTTATGTTCTTATTGTCTGAAATTCACCTATGGAAGACATGCTCGGCGTCCGGCTTTACGCGGCGGTGTACGTCACAGCGGGGATACTCGTGGCCTGGATCGGATCGTGGTTCGGGAGCGTCGGGACCGCGAACGGCAGCCTCGATGCGGCGCTTGTCGGGTTTGCGACGTGGATCGCGTTCGTTTTCGCCGGGATCGTCATCGCTCTCAAGGGGATCGTCGTGCTGGTCGGGTCCACGATCGAAGAAACAGTACCGAACGCCGGGTGAGAAGCGCACGAACACAGACATGTCCCAACGGCAAGACATATAGTCGGAATCGTCCAACCACGACCAACGAATGATCGAGACGGTCGTCGACTGGTTGGCAGCGTTGAACGGCTATGCAGGTACGCTCGCGTGGGTCGTACTGTTCGCCTTTCTCGCGGGCGTGATCCTCGAGCGGTACGACGAAACGTGGGCCCAACGGGTCTACGCCGGGGCGTGGATCGTCCTCGCGGGCTACTGGCTCGCCTACGTCCACTATTTCGTCTTCGCCGAGAAGTCGATCACCGAGGGTATCGGCGTCGTGATCGGCATTCCGCTGTCGTTGTACGTAGCCTATCTGATCGCCAACGGCCGCCGCCGGTTGTTTGTCATCTCACGTGCGGTAGCGTTTGCCTGGCTGTTTTTCCTGCCGCTGTCCTCACTACCGTTCGTTCGCCAGCCACTGATCGAGACGGTCACGGTCCATACGGACTTCGTGCTGGGGCTGCTCGGCGATAATTACTTCCTCGGCGACTGGTATCCGTATCTCCCCGCAGGCCTCGACCTTCCCGGCGGCTATGAACTACCGACCCAGAACGACCTGCCGGGCAAGCACTTTCCCTATCGGAACACGTTCTTGTATGCACCCGACGGGCATTCGATCACCTACACCATCCGACTGGCGTGTACGGGCATCGGGAGCATGTCGATTTTCGTCGGGTTGATCGCCGCCGTTCGGGGATCGCTCCGCCGGAAAGCCAAGGCGATCGGGGTCGCGATCGGTGTGATTTACGTCCTCAACATCGTCCGGAACGTCTTCATCGCCCACACCCTTGGCAACCAGCGTCTCCACATCGTCCCCGACATCGTCATGTCGCTGTTCTCGACGAATGATCCGTACATGGTGTCGTACTACGTCGGCGATCGAATTCTCGCACAGTTCGGTTCGGTGTTCGCGCTGATCGCCATCACCTGGCTGGTCGTCCAGTGGGTACCCGATGTGCTGACCGTCGTCGAGGACGGGCTCTACGTCGTCACCGGGACGGAATACGACCTCAAGGATGCACTCGATGTCGAATCGTCGGACCACTGATATCTCGCGGACCAACAGATGGGTTATTCGACCGTGTTCTCATCGAGGACAGCAGCGGGGCCATCGCCGATCGCCGCCAGGGCATCCCGTTCGAGGTAATGAAGCGACCCGGGAACGACCAGCAAATGGAGGGGGTCGCCGAAGTCCATCTCCGCAAGGTCGGCGAGGCGACCGGCCCGGACGACGGGATCGGCACTGCCGGCGCGGGCGACGACGACTCCCAGGGCATCCGGTCGCCAATGCTCGGCGAGGAGGCTCGTTGCCTCATCGCCACGCATGTAGGTCCCCTCGTCGCTCTCGGCGGTGATGTCCAGAAAGACAAGTGTGTGGAGGCCGCGTTCCTGATTCGCTTCGATCGTCTCGATGACGCTCCCGGGGACGCCGTCGCCACCGTGCGATCGCTCGAAGGGAAGCGTCGTGGCCTTGCCGAAGCGATAGTTCTGCAGGCCGGTGAGCGAACTCGCGGCGGCCTGGGCTGTCGTGCCGTGAATCACGCGCGTCTCGACTCCCCGATCCTCGGCGCGTAGCCGCAGATCGACGTGTGTCGTCGAGATCATCGTATCGCCCGCAGTCAGGAAGACGGCGTCGCCGCTGGCCGCGGCCGCAAGGATCGGGTCCGGATCCTGCTCGACGCCGGCCCGATCACGGACCTCGATTTCGATATCGTGGAAGTCTTCGAGGGCGTCGATGGTTGTCCCGGCAAGTTGGCTGGTGTAGAATTCAGCGAACACACGGTCGGCCGCGCGGATGGCATCTCGACCGGCGAGCGTAACCGAGCGTTCGTCATAGAGGCCGAGTCCGACGAAGGTGAGCATGCCCCTGCTGAGTGTTCTCCGGGCATAAGCGAACCGTTCTACGCTCCTGTCGGGACCGCGATTGAAACGTCAGGCTTACCGCCCGAACGGACGCAGCCTTCAGTATGGCTGTCCCCTGCGTTCGCGTGGCCCGGGAGGACGGCGAGGCGACGCGCGCCCGTCTCGCCGAGTCCGATCTCATCGACGACGAGCACGAGATCGACGTCGTCGACGGGGCGATCTTCATTCCGGTGACTGACCCCGAACGAGTCCCCGAAGCGCTTCCAGTTGTGGATCACGACTCGCCAGTGCGCGACCGTCAGACGATGCCCGCCGACATCCTCGGGTTCGAGCCGAGTTACGAGCGCCTCGGTAACGTCGTGATCATCGACGAGGACGATATCGATCAGGCACGCGACATCGCCGACGCGATGATGCGCTCGGATCTGCCCGTCGAGACGGTTCTCAACCGCGCCTCGAAAGTCAAAGGCGAGCAGCGCGTCCGGGAGTGGGACATCCTCGCCGGCGAGGGGACCGAGGCCGTCCACCGCGAGTACGGGTGTGAGTTCGTGCTCGACCTCGCGGACGTGTATTTCTCACCGCGGCTCGCGACCGAACGCCACCGTGTGGTCGAGCAGGTCGAGTCCGGCGAGCGGGCGTTCGATATGTTCGCCGGCGTCGGGCCGTTCGTCGTCCCGATGGCGAAACAGGGCGCGACCTGCGTCGGGTGTGACGTCAACCCCGACGCGATCGAATATCTCGGAGAGAACGCCCGGCGAAACGGCGTCGCCGACCGGATCACCGCGATCGAAGGCGATGTCCGCGAGACCGTCCCGGAGTACGCCGACTGGGCCGATCGGATCGTGATGAACCTTCCCCACAGCGCCGACGAGTTCGTAGAGACTGCGTTTGCACTTGCGGGCGACGAAGCCGTGATTCATTATTACGACATCCAGCATGAGGACGACCCCTTTGGACCTGGCGAGCGGGCGATCCGCAAGGCTGCTGGTGACACATACGACGTGACGGTCGAAACGCGGCACACAGTCCGGTCGTACGCACCCCACGAGTTGAACGTCGTCCTCGACGTGCGGATCACTCGCTAAGGGGCTTCGATTCGCAATCCTTATTGCGGTCATCGCCACTACGTGTGAGTACGCACCTGGTCGCTGCGAACCATGTGATCGTAGCGCCAGGACGTGAATGCCGGTGTAGCTCAGACTGGCTAGAGCGAATCCTTCGTAAGGATTAGGCCGGGGGTTCAAATCCCCCCACCGGCTTGGAATTATACGTTCAATTCTGTCTTTTTATTTCACTTCGCCTTACCAAGAGCGGCAGTCACTGGTTAACAAGGGGATCAGCGTGACGCCCGAGCTAACCGTCGACAGGTGAAGCCCGGTGAACCGACTGGGAAAATGACCTGTGAGGAATGTGGTCCATTGGCCCCAACGCCCGAGTACATCGCCCACAAGAAGGGGGGTTCCCGCAAGCTGACGTCGCCTCGCGATGGTATGACTGGACGCACTTACTTGACGATCCAACGTGAAGTCTTTTTCTATGATCGTTCCGAAGTCAAGAGTGGCTGCCACACGGCAGCCGGTCAGCGCTGGAGAATTCAGCGCTGGAGGATCTGCAATGTTGGAAATATCTCTGCCCGGTGTTACGGCACCGGGGTTGGCGGTACTCTGCGGAGCGGCGCTGGTGTACGTCGGTATCGGACCGATCGGCTGCGGATTTGCCGTAGCTGGTCTCTACGTCTGGGCTGACGCACACGCCTAAACACCGTCTGTCGAAATCAGGCGGCCCTACCTCTGGTAGGGTTCTTTCTGAAAGGATCTGCAATGTTGGAGCATCTCTGCCCCAGAGAGTTGCCGGCATCCGCAGCTGCGTGCCACCGTTACGGCGGTGGTGTCTGGCCGGTTACATTGTTGGTCCAGGTGTCTGGCACCAACAACTGATTGTACGGGATCCACTGCAAAGACTGTTTTGATCCTTCAATAACTCGTCACTTTTCCCGAAAGTCATGCCCCTCTTTTTAACTCACCCTCGAGTCCGCAACTCGGTAGATGATCACGGATCGTCCCGTCTTCGAGGAAGACTACCTCCCGCGGATGCTCCCGCAACGCGGCTAGGAATTCGACCAGATCGTCCGTGCCGTCGAGCCAGCAATCCACGACGGGCCAGCCGCTGATCGTCTCGTGATGATGGTCAGAATATTCCCTCAAGCGGGGGGAAGAACTCAGGCAAGAACTCGCGATCAACCTTGACGATGGCGTCGCTTTTGGGGATGCGATCGTCACTCCGTCGGGACCGGACCGGTACCGATCTCCTCGCGGATCGTCGTTTCGAACTCCTGGCGTCGTTCGAAGTACGGCACATCGACCGCGTCCAGGATGTCCCCAAGCTCTCGGGGGCCGTCGGGCGTCCGGATTTCGGTGTCGCCCTCACGACGACGGACGGTACTCTGCTCGATTCCGTACGTAAGACGCGAGGATATCTGGGCAAGGGGAACGCCCGCAACGTCCGGGCCGTCGCCGAGTTCGATCGGCGGTCCTTCGGACTCCTCGTCGGTGTCGTCTGCCATACTGATCGGTTGGCCTCGGCGGCGATTAGTGTTTTCGGAACTGACACCGATCGGCGGCGCTGTCTTTCCCACGTCACCGGCGCTGACTGCAAGACATGTGTCTGACGCACTGTTTTGTAGGACAACGTGGTACCATCCGACATGACCAGTTTGACGGATGTCTACCAGCGGCGGATCGGCGCGGTTGCGAGCCGTCGCCAGGTGCTTGCCGGGTTGACGCTGTTTGCGGCTGGGTTGGGACTGGTAGCCGTCGGTGTCGTCCTCGCGACGACGGGACTCAGAACGACACTGGGACTCGGCGTCTACGACGCACGTGAGTGGGCCGGCATTTTTGCCGGCCTGGGACTTCCGGCGACGTTCGTCGGGTTGTTCGTCGTGCTCCCGACGAGTCGACTTACACGGGCGACGATCGCGATCGGGTCGAGTCTCACGGTCTTCGCGGTCGCGCTGTTCACCCATGCCTACCCGATGCAGTGGCCGGGTGCGCCGGCCGCAAACCCGGCACTGGCGCTGACGACGCTCGCGCTTTACTTCATCGGCGCGATTACGACGGGCTGGTGTCTGTTCGTTGCGATCGCGACGTTCAAAACCCGCAAGTCGCCGGGTGGTGCGGCCGAAATGCGAATCACGGAGGAGGGAACGGTCAGACTCGTCGAGCAAGCCGGAACGAACATGCCTGCTGTTGGTGGTGTCGGTATGTTCGGGACCGATCCCGACGGCGACGTTCCGACCCAGACAGGGACCGCCTCGACGGAAAGTACGTCCGCGCGACAGGCTGCAAGTGATGGCGGTTCGACGACGATCGACGCATCCGCGGACGATAGCGAGTTCATCGAGTCGGCGTCGGTCCGTGGGCAGCCGGACCGATACTGTGGGAACTGCGAGCAGTTCAACTACGTGCGTACCGACGACGGCCTCGAACCGTACTGTAGTCATCATGGTCGCTATCTCGACGATATGGACGCCTGTGACGCCTGGGCGTCCAACAGCCGCGATGAGTTGCGTTGAGCGCGTGAGCGGAAACCCGGGGGCTTAAGTTCCTCAACTGGCATATCGCGGGTATGGAATTCTGCGACGAGTGTGGTTCGATGATGAAGACGGAAGGTGAGAAGTGGGTCTGTGGAAGCTGTGGGGCAGAAACGCCACGCGAAGCGGCTACCGAGAACGCCATGGTCACGACGGAAGGCCAACAGGAGGGCGAAATCGTCGACCTCAGCGACAGTGAAGCGGATGCCCGCCCGACGACTGAGATCCAGTGTGTGGAATGTGACAACGACCGTGCGTACTGGGAACTCAAACAGATCCGGGCCGCCGACGAGTCCGAGACGCGGTTTTTCACCTGCACCGAATGCGGACACAAGTGGCGCGAAGACGATCATTGAACCGTGACTGCTGAGATGGGTCCGGACGACGACGGATCGGAGTCGGATAGCGACGACGGCACCGACCACTCCGAAGACGCGAACTATCCGGCCGTCCCGACGGACGTACTCGAATCGGGTGGCTGGAGTCTCCGGGACACCCGCGTCGAGGTCAGGGCACGTGTCGCCGGTGTCGTTGCTCGCGCCCACGAGCGACGCTACGAGGACGATCGGCTTCGAGAACGGATTCGATCGGCCGGTGGGCCGGACCACCTCTGGCGGCTGTTCTACGCGACGCGACTGACCTTTTCCCCGTCGTTGCCGCCCGGGATCGGCCCGGCGATGGCACTCCCGAAAGTGCGAAGCGCCGCCCGCGAGGAGTTCGCCGAGCAACTCCGCGACGAGGGTCTCGTCGACGTCGAAGCCGGCGAGGACGACCGGATCGAGGTTGCGTCGGGAACGCGGGCCAAACGCATTCGTTTCGAGGCGGCGCTCCCGGTCGAGACGGCGGCGGGCGAAATCGAGGTCCCCATGGAGGGGTGGATCGCCATCTGGCACGACGGGGCGATGTTACTCGCCGGCGGATTGCATCCGACGGACCTGGATGACGTGCTTGCGGGGACAGAGATCAGTTTCGATCCAGCGACGAGCCGGGACGAACTTCGGACGCTGATTCGGCAAGTCTCCGTCTAGGTGTGTCACAGCGTCACCACGGAGAGTCGACAATACTAATAGTTCTGCTGTCAATACTGTTCGACAGATGCACTCGAAGGTACCACAGCCGTCGGCGAACCGTGGGGTGATTTCGATTCTCGCACTCTTGATGCTGTTCGGGAGTGCGATCCTGGGTACGTTCGTCCTCGGATTGGGTCCCGAGGAGCCAACCGCACCGAATGCACAACTGGATTTCGAGGCGGACGACGCTGGGGCGGTGACAATTAGCCACGAGGGCGGGGACATGCTCCTGCAGTCCGAAATCGAAATTCAAAGCCCCGGGAGCGTCAGTGAGTGGCCCGGTCGGGAGATCACCGCCGGCGACGAGATCACGGTCTCCGGCCTCGAAAGTGGTGATACAATCGCGGTCATCTGGAACTCCCCGGACGGCGATATGTCCGCGATCATCGCGACGTACACGGTTTCCTGATCGGAGCGTTCAGACAGACAACAGCGAGCAGCCATATGAACCTACACCAACCGTGCGAAGGTCAGATAGCCGGTATGGCCCACGCCGGCAGTCGAGGGGCGTGACCCCCGGTCGTCGAAGTCCATCTCCCGCTGGATCGTCTCGAAGGTCTCGATCTCCGAGAGGCCGACCGCTCGGGCCGTCTCGACGACTTCCTTCGAGCTTTCGACGAACGGCGAGTAGACGGCGACGAACCCGCCATCGGCCAGCAAGTCGGGCGCGTGGCCGACCAGATCCGGCGCGTCGGCCGTGTCGAGTGTGAGGACGTCGAACGGCGCGTCGTCGGCGAGTTCGTCGAGGGTTTCGGTCGCATCGCCGGTCCGAACGTCGACGGCGTCCTCGACACCAGCAAGGACCATGTTCTCCCGAGCGACATCGGCGAAGTCCTCGCGCTGCTCGTAGGTCACGACCGACGCGCCAACCCGGCCCAGATACCCGGCGAGGACACCGGTTCCGGTCCCCACGTCCAGCACGCGGTCACCACCCGCGACGCCGGTGTGGCCGACGATCAACCCAACGTCGCGGGGCATCATCGGCGCGCCGGTGCGCTCGAAGTGCTCGAAGAGGTCCGGGCCCCGAAGCGCGCGGACGTCGAACTCGGTCCCCAGGTGCGTTTCGAGCGTCTCACCGGGTGCAGCATCTTCGGGGACTTCGAGGATGCCCAGATCAGTCTCTAAGGTCTCCCCATGAGCGACGAGGTACTCCCGCCCCTCGCCGACGAGAAGAACGCTCACTCGAGGCTGGCGATCGCTGTCGCGAGGTCGCCCTCGGCCTCCTGTAGGGCCTCGCGGGCTGTCTCTTCGCTGACCCCTGCTCGCTGGACGACGATGTCGACGTCCTCCTGCGGGATCGCATCCGCTGTGTCCTCGCTGTCGGAACTACTTGCAGCGTCATCGCCATCACCGCGCTCGCGGGATTCGGGCGAGCCGACGATCTGATAGGTCTGTTGGCCCTGGGCGTCCATGCGCTGGACCTCGGCGTCGTCGAAGACCAGTTCCTCGTCGGGCGTCTTGATCACGACCTCTTCGGCGTCGATATCTTCGAGGTCGATCCCCATCTGTTCCATCATCTGCTTCATCTTGCGCGGGTTGAGACCCCCGCCGCCTCCGCCAAACATATCCCCGAATCCGGGACGGGCAATAAAAAGCCTGGCGACGTGCCCTCGGAAGTTCGGTTCGCGTCGGCGACCTACTCCCCAGCCCCGTCCCGGACCGAGACCGCGACGCCACTCGCGAGGTCGGCCATCGCCGCTGCCGGGAGTTCCGCGCGGCCGACGCCAAGCAGAGTATCGTCCGCACGGACGACCAGAACCTCGTCGTCCGATCGAATCGACGTGTCAACCTCGGTGACGAACTTCGCGAAGGCGTTGCGTCCGTCCCGAACGAACGGATCGCTCTCATCGCCGACGTAGACTCGACCACTCGGCGCGTCTAACGCCGTTTTGAGTCGCCGTCCGCCGGCGAACCCGAGCGTGAACCGGCCGTCGAGCCCCAGTGAGACCAACCGCCCGTCCGGGGCGTGGATCTGGCGTGGCCGACCTGATTTCGATCGGGTAACCGTTAGATCCGACGTGTCTCCGAAGAGCGCATCGCTGGCCCCGGCACCGAATTGATAGTCCGCGATCCGTTCGAGACGCGTCCACTCGTCCATCGCTTCCGGCTTGCACTCGGGAACGCATAATCTCTGCCATCCGAGGACGCGGGACGCCTTCGCGTACAGGACCCACACTGCCCGCGGGCGAGACGGCAAACGACCACGGGTACTGGTCGATTTATGGCCGCCGCCGGCAAAGGTTCGTTCAATGACGACAACTTCGATGCGGACGCGTGGCGGGTTCGCGCTACTCGTGGTATCGGCGGCGATCATTCTTGGCATCGGGTTCACCGACCTGATCCCTGCGTTCGTCGCTGCCATCGCCGCGATCGGGTTGGCAGCCGGAACGTTGCTGGTCGGCACCGCCGGCGAGGGGGATCCGGTCTAGCGTTACAGCAAGAAACGGTCGGTATCCTCGCTCAGATCGGTGTAGTCCTCGGCCACGTCGAGCAGTTCCTCCGACGTGGATTCGCCGAAACTCAGTACTTCGACGCGGACACCCTCGTGTCTGACGTGCGTGACAAGCCGGGCGAAGTCGCCGTCGCCGGTACACAGCGCGATCGTGTCCACGTGAGGGGCCAGCGTCACGGCGTCGAGGCTCATCCCCACGTCCCAGTCGGCCTTCTTCGAGCCGTCGGCGAACGTCTTGATGTCCTTTTCTTTGGTCTCGAAGCCGATGTCCGTCAGGGCGTCGAAAAACCGTTCCTCGTCGTCGGCGTCCGCCCGGATGACGTACGCGATCGCCCGCGTCAGCTGTCGGTCCCGGACGGCCGCATCGAGGAGTTCCTCGTAGTCGATGTTCTGTTGATAGAGGCTTTGTGCCGTGTGGTAGAGGTTCTGAGAGTCGGCCAGGACCGCGACCCGCTGGCCCGGATGTACGTCGGTCATACCGAACGATCCTCCCGGCGCGTCCAAAGTACTTGCGACCGGACGCGCGACCGCTCCGGAAGCCTCGGCACCGTCGGCGCTCTCCGCGAGTACACCGTCCGGAGAATACGATACCGCTCTCCGTGAGCGCTCTCTGGCGTCGCGACGCTCACCGGCTTCCTCACGTATCGTCAGGGCCATGAAGCGCTTCGACCGCCCTGGTGGTTGCTCGGGCGTTCAGCGTGTCAGTCTGGTTCCTGCGTTCAGACAGTGATAGTCGTGAGTCCGAACCGGGACCTTTGAAAACGGGCCTCGCCAATCAGTGAGTATGATCGTTGCCTTCGACTTCGACGGAACGCTGTCCGAAGACGAGATGACGACCTTCCTCGCCGAGCAGTGTGGCGTCACCGAGCGCATGGACGAGATCACCCAGCGGGCCATGCGCGGCGAGATCGAGTACGCCGAGAGTCTCCGGGAACGCTGTGCACTGCTTGAGGGACTCGACGATGACCGAGTACAGGAGGCCTTCGAGCAAGTCCACCTTCGTCCGGGAGCGGCGGACGTGATCGATGCACTCCAGAAGGCCGGTGTCACGGTCGCGATCTTCACGGGCGGGTTCGAACGCGGCGTGGACGCCGCCCTGGCACATGCTGACGTCAGCGTCGACACGATCGTCTCGAACCGACTGCCGGTCGCGGACGGGCAACTGACCGGCGAAGTCGAAGGACCGCTGATCGAAGGGACGAAAGACGACGCACTCGAAGACTTTCGGGCTGATCGAGGCGTCTCGATGGACCGGACAGTCGCCGTCGGCGACGGCGCGAACGACCTGCCGATGCTCGAAGTCGCGGGCCTGGCCGTCGGATTCGATCCGAAGCCCGCCGTCGAACCCGCCTGTGACATCGTCGTCGAGTCGATGGCCGAACTCCGGGACGTCCTCGAAGCCGAAGGCGTGTTGTAAGTCTCCGCGACCCGCCAGCACGACCGCCCGAAACCCCGAACTACAAGGTTCGGGTGGTCGAATTTCGGTCACGAATGTCCCGATCCGACAGCGATCCGGCGGACGAACGGACGTCCGGAGATGTCGACGCGGTCGAATCCTACGAGGGCGTCACCTACGCGGAACGCGACGCGGGGGAAATGAAACTCGACCTCTTCGTCCCCGAAACCGACGCCCCGCCGCTGGTCGTCTACGTCCACGGCGGCGGGTGGGCCTACGCGACGCGTGCGAACACTCCTGATCTGGAGCGATACGCAGCCGAGTGGGGGTTTGCCTTCGCGAGTGTGAGCTACCGGTTGGCCCCGATTCCGGACGACTCGCCGTTCGATCCCGCCCCCGATAACCCGACGCCACGGGGCATCTTCCCGGCCCAGATCCTCGACGTGAAGGCTGCCATCAGGTGGTTGCGCGCCAACGCCGAGGCGTACGGGTTCGATGCCGACGACGTGGGGGTCTGGGGAGCGTCTGCTGGCGGTCACCTGGCGGCTCTCGCCGGGACGCTCGAAGACGTTTCAGCTCTCGCTAGCGACGTCTACCCTGCCGAGACCGTCGAAAAGCGCGTGGCACCTGACCACTCCGGGCGCGTCCAGGCCGTCGTCGACTGGTACGGTGTCAGCGACCTCCGCGAACTCGACGGTGCTGGCCTCGAATCGCTCCTGCTGGGCGGCCCCGTGTCCGATAACCCCGAGAAAGCGCGGCTAGGGAGTCCGATTTCCCACGTCTCGGCGACGACACCACCGTTTCTCGTGATGCACGGCCGGGCCGACGAGGTGGTCCCGGTCGCCCAGACCGAACTGCTCGCCGAAGCTCTCGCCGACGCCCACGTCGACGCGACCGTGTACGCACTCCAGGATCTGGGTCACGTCTTCGGCGCTGACAGCGAGCGCTCGGCGATGGAGCGACTCACGGGATCGCCACGGCCCGCACAATCGGTGACGGCGACCGCCCACTTCCCGGAAGGTGAATCGGGTGGTGGGCTCGCAGGTGTTCCGCCCGCCGATCCTGCTGCGATCGAGCGGTTCCTGGACCGAACGATCAGGACCGAAAATCCGGAATAGTGGGACTTCTCACCCGTTTCTGACAGCCTGACTTGTAAAGCCTTAATATCTACCGCTCTGCACAACCTGCCCGCATGCTATCCAATACTGCGTTCGAGCGTGTCGAGACGGTACCGCTTTTCGTCGACCAGTTCGTCGCCTCCTGGGAGTCCGCGATCGAGTCGATCATCGCGGAACTCCCCGGGATCGTCGGTGCGATACTCATTCTGGTCATCGGAGTGCTGTTGGGACGAGCGCTCGGCAGAGTGGCCGAACGACTCGGTCGTCGGGCCGGGCTGACGGAACTGTTCGCCGACTCGGCGATCGAACCACTCTTCGGCGAAGACGGTACCATGGCAGGTGCAGTCGGCGTCGTCGTGCAGTACTATGTGATCGTCTTCGCCGCGTTCATCGCGGTCCGGTACGTCGGCTTTGCGATCCTCGAGGAGTGGCTCCGGGCACTGGTCGAGTACCTCCCGCGGGCGCTCGCCGGCGTCGGTATCCTCTTGGTCGGGATCGTCGTCGCGGAGTACGCTGCGACCCAGACGGCCGAATCCGAGGCAGTCCGGGGAAGCGAGTACGGCGCGTGGGTGACCGCCGCTGTCAGGGCCCTCCTGTATTTCTTCGTCGCGGTCATCGGGCTGGATATGCTCCGGATTAACCTCGATATCGTCTATCTCACTGTTGAAGGGCTGACCTCGGCGATCGGCCTCGGGATCACGGCCGCGATCGCGCTCGCTGTCGGCGTCGCCGTCGGCTACGCCGCCAAAGAATACGCCGAGGAGCGGCCGGGAAGCGACGGATAACCGGTTTGGCTACTCTTTCGGTCGGCTGTGGATACCTGTGTGGGCTATCCGAGGTGGAGGTCGGCAAAATCGAGGATTGCGTCCCAGTACCCCTGGTTCAGGGTGTGTTCCGTCTCACGGCGATACTGCGCCAGCGTGCCGACCGTTCCCGCCGTCACCTTGTCGTCGCCGTACAGTAATCCGTCGCCGACGAGGCCGTCTTCCCCCAGGAGGTCGTAGACGGGATCGGCCGCCCGAATCGAGTCGAGCGCGCGGCCGGGGTTCGTCCAGTAGTCCCGGGTACCTTCGGTGTCGAGTAACGGCCTCGGGGCGACTAGAGCCACCAGCAGGTGTTGATCGACCGGGAGTCGCTCCGGTCGACCGCCGAACGCGGGAAACAGGTCGTTAAACCAGTGCGGGAAGGCTTCCGTGATCGTCGCGATCGTTTCCTGGTCGTTGTCCCGGGCGGGCGTGACGCCGCCAGTCCCCGACTGGTGTGGGACCACCAGATCGATGCGTTCGTCGAACGCCCCCGCGAGGAGCGCGGCCTTGCCGAGCCGGGAATGGCCGATGACGGCGATCCCGTCGTCACGAACCCGGGGGTTCTCCAGCAGGGCGTCGACGCCCCGTCGGAGGCCCCACGCCCATGCAGCGATCGTGCCCCATCGTGTCGGTGCCGGTCCGGGCAGGTCGGCATAGTACGGCTGGATGCCTTCGGTCGGGTCGTCACGATCCGGATCAATATCAGCCGGGTGGAACGTGGCGAGGCCGTAGCCCCGCTCGATCAACTGTTCGACACACCAGTACTCGCTTGCCACACCACGGTCCTCAACGCCGAATTCGACGGCTGACTCGGTGATCGTTACCGCCGGATCGTCGATCATCGCGTGATTGCCGCCGTTGTTCAGACCCAGAAACACCGGAACCGAATCTCGATCGGCCGGGGTAAACACGGCCAACTCGATCGTCGGTGCGTCGGCCGGGAGGCCGGTGAAACAAATCGTGCGTTCTTCGAGGATCGCCTGTCCGTCGAGCACCGCCGTCGACGGTTCCGTCTCGATCTCGATTGGCGGCGCGTCGGGGGCGTACCCGTAGACGTAGTGCTCGAACGCCTGCCGGATCTCCGGGCGACGGCGCGCGTCCCATTCACCGGCCGTTTCGACGGCCGTCCCGTCGAGGGCGACCAGTGGATCCGGAAGCGCCGACCGGGCGGGAATCGCCGATGGAGTCGGAAAATCAGCGTGGGCAGTCGTCTGGTCCATGCCGGCCGGGCGAACGCGGAGCGTGTAAAACTATTCCTCGATCCGGAACGTCCGACGAGTGTCCCGTTCGCCGACGACTGCGTCGACCTCGACGAGACCCCGATCGGTGAAAATACGCTTCCAGTCGCGATGATAGAGCGGGATATCCTCGGAGACGTAGGTCACGTCGTGCTCGTCAGTTCCGTCGCGGTCCCCTTCGTTTTCGACAGTGATGAGGAGGTCGTCGGTGATTCTGACCAGTTCGTCAAACACCCACGCCGATTCCGGGTGGATGTGCTGGAGCGTCTCGACGGCGAAGACGGCGTCGAATCGCCCGTCTGTCATGTCACCGATCACTGCTTCGATCATATCGTGGTGAAACGTTCCCCGCGTCGCGAGTTCGGGATACGTCTCCCTCATTACGTCGAACGCGTCGTCGTTGACCTCGATGCCAGTCAGATCGGTGTATCCGTGTTCCAGCAAATGCGCGAGATGACGGCCCGAGCTACACCCGAGTTCGAGGATTGATGGGTCCGGCCCGAGGTACTGATCGAGAGTCTTCCGAATCGCCTCGCTCGTCTCGTTCGGGCCGTAGTACGCGTAATATTCGGGGGAGTACTCGCCGGACCGGTCGGCCCACTCACGACGAACGATGTCTGGATCCACACCTCTATCTCGTGACCGGAACGTAAAGACCTACGGAACGACCGGTCGGCCGTTTCTCCTGGGCGGACGTTCCATGCCGTCGACGAGCGATAGCGGACCGTCGATCCGGACGGCCCAGCCCGGAACGGCGGCCCGGCCTGATTCCCTGTTGTGAACCCCATCGAGCCGGTCCTGTTTTAAGCGTTCTGTACGGTCTGATTTGCGGTTTCCGTGTCGGTGGGTGGCTCTCCGGGCCCGGGACACACCACTGAATACGTCACTGTGCGTGACGCCGATGTCTCCATCGATACGCTCTCGCCGTCGGCCCGAACCTCGAAGCTAACAGTGGCGGTGTGGGTCTCGTTCCGTCTCCCGGTACACGTCAACGACATCGGAACGGTGAATCGGTCACCGACAGTCAGCAGCTGCCCGTCAATCGACGGGACATCGACCGACAGGCCCCGACCGGCATGGGCAACTGCGGTAAGACTGATCTCGACGGGCTGTACGAACCGATTCTCCACGTTCACAAGCGTCTCTTCGGTATTCGGATCGACGGAAATCGTGCGGTCCGGATACGACAAGGCGAGATATGCATCCTCGTCGCCGACGACGTCAACGCTTACCGTCCGGTCAGCCGTCGTGGCCTCGTACCCAAGTGTGCTGGCAGAGAAGTACAGCCCCGCGATCACTGCGATTCCAGCGATCAGCCAGCGTGAATCACTCATTGGCCACCTCCGGCGGTGCGCTGTTCACCCCGAGTCGCATTCGTCGTGACAGATGAAAGTGGGCGCTTGATGAGACGAGAAACACCACGATAAGGAACGCTGTCCAGGCCACGGATGGAACCGTGGCGAACGGGCCGATGCCGAGCCACGATAACGCGATCACGACGCTACCGAGGACGCTTACGCTGAGATAGTAGGCGCTCCAGGGCAGCTCGTACCTGTCGACGAGTTCAAGGTAAATGTCCAGGCGCTGTGCAGCATCCGTCAGTGAGATATCACCCGTCCGTCGATCAAACTCGACCACACCCTTTTCGTCGAGTTTTGGCAGGTGAAACTGCTGTAACGATGTGTAGACGCTCTTTCGCTCCGATGACGTGACTTCGTTAGTCGTTCCGTGCTCCCAAGCTGCCACCTGTTCGGCGACATCGCTTAACGTCGCGTCCTCCCCGTTCTGTTTGAGGTAGTGCAACGTATAGCGCCGCCGTCGGTTGCTAAGTACCTCGAAGGCTTCGTCGCGGGTAAATTCCGCGGCGTCTTCGTTAGTCGGTCCGATACTCGGTCCTGCCGTCTGTCTGTCCCCCGGTTTTGACATAGCGTTCCCACCCCCATCGATGTGATTCGCCTGCGATACAGGTCGACACTGTTTTGGTCAATATATAAAACTTAGTGATGGATTAATCGTTATCCGGTACTGCAGCAGCATACCCGCTTTGGGGATCGATGTTGGAGCGGCTGTGGTACAATCCGGAGTAACAGGGCTCGAACCGCCGTCTCGTCGCCATCAATCGACCATTTCGATCCGCCGGCAACGCTTCAACGGGCGGTTGTCAGCCACAGGTAGCCATTGACCGAGTGGCCTTCAGTTCAATTCATCGTAGAACATTCTCGAACGGTCGTTGTCAAACCTTCAACTGGCTTGATACAATGTGGGTGGGGCCACTATGCGAGAGCAAGCACGCTCACCATGACGGTTTGTCGTGTATCGCCTGGGGGTGGGCGTGTGGAGGGAGAAAAACCATGGAACGACGAAAGTTTCTGATCGGAATGGGATCGCTCGCCGCCGGTTCGGCGGCTGCAATGGGGACGAGTGCGTTCACCAGCACATCCGCGAACCGACAGCTCTCCGTACAGGTGGCCAACGACGCGGCCGCGTACATGGGGTTGTCGGCCGTCGACGGGTCGCCGAACTCGGCGTACGTGAGCCAGGATGGATCGAACGGTGAACTCGCGATCGAGGTCGCCGATACGAGTGCAGGCGGCAGTGGGGTGAACCTCAACTCGCACACGCGCATTGATGATCTGTTCGAAGTCACGAATCAGGGCACTCAGCCTGTGTACGTGTTCGTCCGACTGACTGGCAATGGGTCGAAGACGAACGCGTACTTCTACGACTCCGATAACCCGAAGATGGCGCTCTCGCCGGATTACGGGAAACCCGGAGCGTACGCGGATCAGGGAGACGCCGACTCGCTCGGACCGAACCCCAAGGACATCAAACGGTCCGCGGCCAAACTCGAACCGGGGGAATCGATGGCCGTCGGGCTGGACGTCGAAGCGCTGGATACCGGGACGAAATTCGCCGCCGCGGGCGGGCTGCAGGTCAATGCCGTCGCCGAGAAGGACGCCGTCCCGGGACAAACGTATGATCCCTGAGGCGGTGTCCGACACGGAGTGTACTGATCAGCAATCGAAGACAACCATAGATACCAACGGATGAAACGACGAAACCTACTCTCAGCACTCGGCGCGCTCGCCGCCGGTGGGGCTGTGGCAACCGGCACGGGGGCGTTCACCGCGACCACCGCGGATCGGCAGTTCTCGGTCTCCGTCGCGGGGGATTCGAACGCCTTCCTCGGTCTCAGCCCGACGTCCGGGCCCAACGGTGCGTATGCGGACGGAGCGGACGACGGCGAGCTCGAGTTGGACTTCACCGAGGACAACGAGAACATCGGCAGTGGAATCGCGGGGGGAAACGGCATCAATTCGAACTCGATCACCCACTTCGACGACGTCTTCGAGGTCCAAAACCAGGGCACTCAGGAGGTCATCGTGTCGGTAACGCCGATCGGCTTCTTCGAAGCCGACAACGGCAACGCGATGTTCGTCCTGCTGGTGCCACCGGTTTGGGCATTCAACAAGTGGAATCTCACGAAAATGAAACTCGACGTTGGGGAGACTGCGAAGTTCGGTGTCATCGCTGCCAGTTCCAGTGAGTTCCCGCCGGGTCTCGCCATGAACGACGAGCTGACAATCACCGCGGAGGCACTCTGACATGACGGACGAACTATCCGTAGAGGCGTACTTCAGGGCGTCAGAACAGTACGATGCGGAAGACGTGACCGAGATCCCGGAGGATGTCCGTGAAGACATAAACGCAACACTGCGAGCGCTTGAGTCGAACGAAAACTGACGGATGGCAGTGCAAGTCGGGTATGCGGCCCGGCTCCACTGTTCGATCGATGGTGGGGCTGTCGTAGTTGGCGAAGGGATGATGAACCCGTTCGTCTTGGGGGCCAGCCGAACCGTCGCTCAGTTGGGGGACTGAGTAATCGGCTACAGTGGCCCGAACGAGCGGATTTTTGCCTCCAGATAGAGTGACTGTAACAGACGTCTAGTTGTGGCTTTCGGCTGCGTGTACGCTCGAATCGCCGGAACGTTCATTTCTCCCGGTGGTCTTACGGTCGGATATGCAGGTGTCTTGGAAGTTGTTCGCGACGCTGCGGGAGGCTGCTGGGGAATCCGAGATTGAGATTGAGATTGCCGACAGCGCGACGGTCGCCGACGCACTCGAGGTGCTTCTCGCCAAGCATCCCGTTGTCGAGACCGAAGCGGTCGATGGCGATGAACTCTATTCCCATATTAGCGTCGTCCACGATGGGGTCCGCGTCGAGGAGCCACTGACATCAGACCGAGAGGTCTCCGTAAACGACGAACTCGCGCTGTTGCCCCCGCTAAGCGGCGGATGAGGACGGGAGCATCGCCGGGCGGCAATCAATGTGGCTCCGGAACCTACAATATTCCAGCGACCGATTCGTGCAGCATGACCGAAGCGTTCACGCACGTCGACGATGGAGCCGCCGATATGGTGGACGTCGGCGACAAACCCGCTTCCAAGCGTCGGGCGGTCGCTGAAGGCGAGATCGCACTGACCCCTTCGACTATCGAAGCGATCCGTGCGGACGAGATCGGCAAGGGGAACGTCCTCGCGACCGCACGCGTCGGGGCGATCCAGGCCGTCAAGCACACCTGGGAGACAATCCCGCTGTGCCACCAGATTCCGATCACGAACGTGACAACGGACTTCACTGTCGGCGAGGACGCGGTACAACTCCGGGTAACTGTCGAGACGATCGGGCAGACTGGGTGTGAGATGGAGGCCCTAGAGGGCGTCACCACGGGTCTGAACGTCGTCTGGGACATGGTCAAGGCCGCTGAAAAGGACGACGACGGATCCTATCCTGAGACGGCGATCCGAGACGTAACTGTTGTCGAAAAGACAGTCCAACAAGCAAGTGAGTCAGAGTAACCAGTATTGGGGTTGATCGCTGCGCCAGGATGGCAGATTCCTTGTGAGGTCACCAGCGCGTCGAGAACTGTCCCTGTCCGAGGCGACAGTCCACGATGTGGCGAAGATGTTCGCTGCAAGGTCTTTCACGATGAGTCCCGTGGCTTCGTCCATGTCGGGAGCGACGGGAGATGATACAGCGGTCGATCCGGACGTGATTGCCCGCCGGGTTCGTGATCGTGCCGAGCAGACGAAACGCCGAGAAGTTGCCGTCGCGACCGCAAAACTCGACGGACGCTATCACGAAGAACTGGAAGCGCTCAGTGAGCAATTAACCGGCCGGCTTCTCGCGGGGCCGCTGGCCGCACTCGAAGTGGCCGCCGAACGTGACGACCAGGCACTCGCAGGGGACGTAGCGACGTTGTTCGGTGTCGACCGCTGTGCGGAAACAATGGAGGCGACTGGTGACGACATCCAAAAGCGGGTCACATCACTCGAGCATTAAGTATCGCAGTGTCGCGTGGTTATTGTCCGTGACTTGATTGGATGGTCGTGTCGGACTGGTTATTTGACCCGTCCAGGAACCCTTCCAGGAGATTGCGTTGGGCGGCCGCCAGATGTTCGGTGAACGTCGGCGTCGCGACGTCAAGTTCCGTTGCGACCGCTTCAGCAGTGGCGTTCCGTGGATATTCGAAGTAACCCATTTCGTGTGCAGTCTCTAAGACTTCCCGTTGGCGGGCCGTCAATTCGCCAGGATCAGTGACCCACAGCGGCCCCGATTCGCTCTCCGGCGGGGCTCGGACGAGTGTTCCCACCTGGACGCCATCACGGGATTCTCGAAGTGTTGAGACAATGGCTCTGATGCCATCGAGATCGGCGGCAAGGACGGTCACGAACAGCGTTCCGTCGACGACTTGTACGTCTCGAACGGTACAGCCTTCTCGCTCGATACATTCACAAGCACAGCCCTGGCCATGGGATCGCGCCAGCCGATAGATCGTCCGGCGATCATCCTGAAAGATCGCTGTGGCGTCACCCAGCGTGTCCGGACAATCGCCCTCGCGGACAGTGAACTCGTCGTGGACCCGCCCATCCTCGTCCGGGACGGCGCTCCGTGACACCGATGCCACTGGTCCACAGTCCCGGGACACAGCCGCGACGTCACACTGGGGTGGTTCCTCGATGACGAGTTTCGCCCGAATACCCTCCATTGGTGTACATACGGGCGGTGGATCCGTAACCTGTTTGGGCCGAACTGGTTCGGCTCTGCTCCCGCAGAGAGACTTAAAGGTCGTCCCGAATATATTTTACAAACTTTCAACATAAAACCCCTCAGCGTTGAGGGTCTGCCTCTTTGGAGAGTGCCTATCATTATCTAGGGGACCGGCGTCTTCACCCGGCCAACCCCGGTGGTCGGCCGTGGGACGCGTCAGTACACAGTGATCACTATGAGACGGTCCACACTCGTCATCGCCATCGTGGTGCTCGCCGTTCTCCTGCCGATGTGGTTCGTGGCGCTACACGGCGAGCCCCCGTCAGAAGAGATCGCGATCGATCAGAGCGTCTCCGATATGAAACCATTGGAGGGGCTGATCGATACGCCGAACAAACTATCGCCGAGTCAGGTCGGGGTGATCGTCTGGATCGCGCTGTTCGCACTGGTTGGTATCCTGGCCGGGGCTCATCAGTTCATGAACCGGGCAGTGAGACGATCGAAGCCGGGTGATTCCCCCTCGGTCCCGGACCGAATACTCCCCTGGTTCGAGACTGAGGACCGCTGGCTCGTCGCCTACGAGGATGCCCCGGACTCGATCGCGGGGCTGATCGCGATGGCCGGCCTGACGGTACTGGCTATCGCCTTTGGGGCGTTGTTCACCGGCGAGTACCTCACGCTGGCCAGGACGCAGTACTTCGGGCTGTACGCGACCGGGCTGTTCACCTCGTTGGCGCTGCTCACGGTCGCCTACTACGCCTGGTTCATGCCTCACGTCGCCGTCGCCGAACGGAGGGGTCACGGTGAGTGAGGATTGCCCCTGTGAGCACGACGGTGAGGAGTCCGGCCCCGTTCGACCGAGCATCTTCGACGACGACCGGGCGGAACTTCAGCGGCGTGACATCGCCAAGCTCCTGGCGACCGCGGGCGGTCTCACGGCGCTTGCGAGTCTGGCCGCGCCGCTCGCCGGCCTCCAGCAGGTCTTCCAGCGGACCTACACCGGCCCGATCTACGGCGACGGGATCCCGCTGGTCGACGGCGAGGGCAACCGAATCACGCCGGATCGCTTGGCTGAAGGCGAACAGCTAACCGTCTTTCCCGAGCCGCGGCCGGGGATCGGTGACGCGCCGACGCTGTTGGTTCGATTCCCTGAGACGGACTACGGCGACGGGACGGAACTTGCCTATACTGTCGAGGGTTACGCCGCGTACTCGAAGATCTGTACGCACGCGGGCTGTACCGTCTCGGATCGGGAAGACGATACGCTCGTCTGCCCGTGTCACTACGGGAAGTTCGATCCGAAGAACGGTGCGGTAGTGACCGGTGGCCCGCCGCCGCGGGCCTTACCCCAGCTTCCAATCACGCTCGCCAGCGAGGGACACTTGATCGCAACAGCCGACTTCGACGGGCACGTCGGCGCGGGGGGTGAGTGATGTCCCGCAGCCAACGCGTCTATGCGTGGGTCGACGACCGCCTCGACCTGGACGAGGCCGAGAAGTTCCTCGGGAAGGCCTTCCCCGCTGAGGACTCGTTCCTGCTCGGCGAGGTCGCACTGTTCTCCTTTATGATGCTCGTGCTGACCGGGATCTTCCTCGGCTTCTTCTACGAGCCCTCGACGACTGAAATGACCTACGAGGGTAGCGTCGCCCAGTTCCAGGGCGAGGACCTGCCGGCCGCGTTCGGCAGCGTACTCCAGCTAACCTACGACGTTCCCTTCGGTATGTTCATCCGCCGGTTCCACCACTGGGCGGCCCACCTGTTCGTCGCCTCGATCGGCCTGCACATGCTACGGGTGTTCTTCCACGGGGCCTACCGCAACCCGCGTGAGATCAACTGGGTCGTCGGCACGACGCTGGCGATTCTGGCGATGGGTGCGGCCTACACCGGCTACGCCCTGCCCTTTGACGAGTTCGCTTCGACGGCGACCGGGATCGGGTACAACATCGCGGGCTCGATCCCGATTCTGGGCGACCCGATCGCGTCGATCGTCTTCGGCGGGGACTTCCCTTCCAGCGCGACGATCCCGCGGCTATACTTCCTGCACGTCTTCGTCATTCCCATCCTGATCGCTGGCGGCCTGGCAGTCCACATGGGCCTGCTCGTCCGGCAGAAACACACTGAGGCACAGCGCGATGGGGATGTCGAACCCGTCGCGGCGTCCTCCGGGCAGGTGAACGACGACCGCGACACCGTCGACAGCGAGGACGACAGCGTCGTCGTCGGGCTGCCGGCGTTCCCGAACCAGGCGGCGGTCAGCGCCGTCGTGTTCTTCCTGACGCTGGCGACGCTGTCGGCGCTCGCCGGGTTCCTGCCCGTCCACAACATCGCCGAGTACGGACCCAACAACCCCGCTGGCACGCCCGCGTTGATCATGCCAGACTGGTTCTTCATGTGGCTGTATGGCTTCCTGAAGGTCCTGCCATCCTCGCTGGGCTTTCACCTGGGTCCGATCGAGATCAGCGCGGAGTTCCTCGGCGGGGTCGCGCTGCCGTCGCTGGTCTTCCTGGCGGTGTTTGCCTGGCCGTTCATCGACCGCCGGCGGGATAGCGTTCACTTCACGGCCGACCCCTTCGAGCGGCCGGTCCAGACTGGCGTCGGCGTCGCCGGCGTCGTCTTCATCATGATCGCCTCGATCGCGGGCATGAACAACCTGCTCGCGGAGGCCCTCGGCGTCTCGACCGGGGTCGTCAACCTCCCGCTCCTGCTCGCGATGGTGATCGGCCCCGTCGTCGCGTTCGGCGTCGTCCACTGGACGATCAGCCACGAGCGCGAGGACGCCACTGTGACGGACGGGGCGCAAGACCGGGAGGATCCAGCGGAGGTGCCCGACGATGAGTGAGCGCCTCCCCGCACTGTCCGGCCGGATGTATCGACGCGTGGATACGGCGAGTAAGCTCCTCGGTCTGGCAGTGGTCGCCGCGGCCCTCGAAGTTGGGCCGATGACTGCTGCCGGAGTGACACTTGCCGTGATCGGCGCAACGCTCGCGACAGCAACCGTTTTCATCGACAGCCAATGAGTAACTCAGAACACACCGACGACAGTACAGACGGCCTCTCGCGCCGCGACTTCCTGCTGGGTGCCGGCGCGGCCGGCGTGGTCGGCGCGACCGGTTTGAGCGTCGCCGACCGGGCACTCGACGGTCTCCAGGCCGTTGACGATCCCATCGGCAGCTATCCCTACCGCGACTGGGAGGACTTCTACCGCGAGGAGTGGGACTGGGACTCGGTCGCCCGGTCGACGCACTCGGTCAACTGCACCGGCTCCTGTTCGTGGGACGTCTACGTCAAGAACGGCCAGGTCTGGCGCGAACAACAGGCCAACGACTACCCTACCTTCGACGAGAGCCTCCCCGATCCCAACCCCCGGGGCTGCCAGAAGGGGGCCTGTTACAACGACTACGTCGACGCCGAACAGCGCGTCCAGTACCCCATGCGCCGGACCGGCGAGCGCGGGGCCGGCGAGTGGGAGCGCATCTCCTGGGACGAGGCGGTGACCGAGATCGCCGAGCACGTCATCGAGGAGGTCCAGGCGGGCCGATACGACGCCATCAGCGGCTTCACGCCGATCCCGGCGATGAGTCCCGTGAGCTTCGCCTCGGGGACGCGGCTGGTCAACCTGCTCGGCGGCGTCTCCCATTCGTTCTACGACTGGTACTCGGACCTGCCGCCGGGCCAGCCGATCACCTGGGGCCATCAGACCGACAACGCCGAGAGCGCCGACTGGCACAACGCCGAGTACATCATCGCGTGGGGGTCAAACATCAACGTCACGCGCATCCCCGACGCGAAGTACTTCCTCGACGCCGGCTACGAGGGCGCAAAGCGGGTCGGCGTCTTCTCCGATTACTCCCAGACGGCCATCCACACCGACGAGTGGATCGCGCCCGACCCCGGCACGGACACCGCGCTGGCGCTGGGCATGGCCAGGACGATCGTCGAGGAGGAACTCTACGACGAGGACCACCTCAAGGAACAGTCCGACATGCCACTGCTCGTCCGGAATGACACGGGCAAGTTCCTCCGGGCGAGCGAGGTGCCGGGTCTCGACATTGACGCCGACGAGCCCGAGAAGGTCATGGTCATGCAGGACGCGGACGGCAACCTCCGGGCTGCGCCGGGATCGCTCGGTGAACGCGAGGCCAAGTACGACGACTCCCTGTCGATCGAACTCGATTTCGACCCGCAACTGGCCGTCGAGGACACCGTCGGGACGACCGACGGCGAGGTGGCCGTCACGTCGGTCTGGAACAACCTCCGGGAGGAACTGGCCAACTACACCCCCGAATACGTCCACGAGGAGACCGGCGTCGGGAAGGAGACCCACCAGAAGATCGCCCGGGAGTTCGCCGCGGTCGACCGCGGGAAGATCATCCACGGCAAGGGCGTCAACGACTGGTACCACAACGACCTTGGCAACCGCGCGATCCAGTTGCTCGTCACGTTGACGGGCCACATCGGGCGGAACGGCACCGGCGTCGACCACTACGTCGGCCAGGAGAAGATCTGGACGTTCAACGGCTGGAAGACCCTCTCGTTCCCGACTGGTTCCGTCCGGGGCGTCCCGACGACGCTGTGGACCTACTACCACGCGGGCATCCTGGAGAACACCGACGCTGAGACCCGACGGAAGATCGAGGAAGCCGTCGAGAAGGACTGGATGCCCGTCTACCCCGAGGAGCGCGAGGACGGTACCCGACCCGATCCCTCGACGATGTTCGTCTGGCGGGGCAACTTCTTCAACCAGGCGAAGGGCAACGTCGCCGTCGAGGAGGTCCTCTGGGACAAACTCGACCTCGTCGTGGACATCAACTTCCGGCTGGACTCGACGGCGCTGTACGCCGACATCGTCCTGCCGGCCGCGAGCCACTACGAGAAACACGACCTCAACATGACGGACATGCACACCTACGTGCATCCGTTCACGCCCGCCGTCGAACCCCTCGGAGAATCCAAGTCCGACTGGCAGATCTTCCGGGAACTCGCGGCGAAGATCCAGAAGATCGCCCGCGATCGAGATATCGACCCGATCGACGACCGGAAGTTCGATCGGGAGATTGACCTTCAGTCGGTCCACGACGACTACGTCCGGGACTGGGTGAGCGACGAGGACGGTGCCCTGGAAGAGGACCGGGCGGCCTGCGAGGCCATCCTCGAACACTCCACGGAGACTAACCCCGAGGACGGCGGCGAGATAACCTTCGCCGACACCGTCGACCAGCCCCAGCGCTTCGAGGCCGCGGGCGACCACTGGACCTCCGACATCGAGGACGGCACGGCCTACGCCCCCTGGAAAGACTTCGTCCAGGACAAGGAGCCCTGGCCAACCCTGACGGGTCGCCAGCAGTACTACATCGACCACGACTGGTTCCTCGACGTCGACGAGCAACTCCCGACGCACAAGCGCCCGGTCGAAACGAACGATCAGAGCGAGTATCCCCTGCGGTACAACACGCCCCACGGCCGGTGGTCGATCCACTCGACGTGGCGCGACAGCGAGAAGATGCTCCAGTTGAACCGGGGCGAGCCCGTGGTGTTCATCCACCCCGAGGACGCTCAGCATCGGGGGATCGAGGACGGCGACACGGTCGAGATCTACAACGATCTGGCGACGATCGAGGCCAACGCCAAAATCTACCCGGCCAGCGAACCCGGGACCGTCCGGCACTACTTCGCCTGGGAGAAGTACCAGTACCCCAGCCGCGACAACTTCAACTCGCTGATCCCGATGTACATGAAACCAACCCAGCTGGTCCAGTACCCCGAGGACTCGGGCGAGCACCTCCACTTCTTCCCCAACTACTGGGGACCGACCGGAGTCAACAGCGACGTCCGCTGTGATATCAGGCCAAAGGAAGGGGGTGGTGACTGATGGCCCACGACGACGTCGACATCGCGGAGGGGGTCGACCACCAGGTCGCGATGGTAATGGACCTCAACAAGTGCATCGGGTGTCAGACCTGCACGGTCGCCTGCGAGACGCTGTGGACCGAGCGGGAGGGCACCGAGTACATGTACTGGAACAACGTCGAGACTCGCCCGGGGTCCGGCTACCCACGCGACTGGGAGGAGAAGGGCGGCGGCTGGGAGTCCGAGGAACACAACCAGCGTTCCGTCGGCGAGATTCCCTCCCAGCAGGATTACGGCGAAGACTGGGAGTTCGACCACGAAGGGATCCTCAAGGAGGGCGCCGAGAAGGCCCTCGAACCCGAGAACGTCGATCCCGAGTGGGGGCCCAACTGGGACGAGGACCAGGGGGCCGGCGAGCATCCCAACAGCTACCACTTCTACATGCCCCGGATCTGCAACCACTGCACCCACCCATCCTGCGTGGAGGCCTGCCCCCGGAAGGCCATCTACAAGCGCGAGGAGGACGGCGTCGTCCTGGTCGACCAGGAGCGCTGTCGGGGTTACCGCTACTGCGTCGAGGGGTGTCCCTACAAGAAGGTCTACTACAACGCCGTGACGAAGCGCAGCGAGAAGTGCGTCTTCTGCTACCCGCGCATCGAGGGCGAGGGGCCCGACGACGAAGTCCACCCGCCGGCCTGCGCCGATCAGTGTACCACCCAGCTCCGTCTGGTCGGCTACCTCGACGATCAGGACGGGCCGATCTACAAGCTCGTCGAGCAATACGAGGTCGCACTCCCGCTGCATCCGGAATACAGTACCTCGCCGAACGTCTACTACATCCCGCCGACTGCGCCGCCACAGCACAGCGAGGACGGCGAGACGGTCGACGTCGAGCGCATTCCGCGGTCGTACCTCGAAGAGCTGTTCGGCGAGCAGGTTAACGACGCCCTGGACACGATCGAGCGCGAGCGCGCGAAGGTCGAACGCGGCGGCCACAGCGAACTCATGGAGATCCTCCAGGACAAGAACCCGGCCCAGCAGTACAGATTGGAGGTGTTTTCCGATGACTGAGATCGTTAGGGGAGGTCGACCGCTGCTCGTCGCCGGTCTCCTTGCGGGCTTGCTGGTCGCGAGTGCTGCGCTCGCGCCGCTGATCGCCGACGCCAGGCCCGCCCGCGAGATTCCCGTCGAGAACGTCGAGAACTCGCTGGCCGACCCTGGCGCTGACGGGTGGGGCGAGGTCCCGGCGGCGACGGTCCCGCTTGCGAGCGCACCGAGCAGCGTCCCGAACGCCGACGACACGACGGTCCGCGAGGTCGAGGTCGAAGCGGCACGGACAGATGGCAAGCTGTTCGTCCGCTTGCGCTGGGCTGATCCGAGCGCGGATCGATCGGCGAGTTCCCCGCGTGCGTTCGCCGACATGGCAGCGATACAGTTCCCCGTCAACGCGACCACGCAGCCGGCGATTGCGATGGGGAGCGAGCGGAATCTGGTGAACGTCTGGCAGTGGTCGGCGACCGACACCACCCAGGAACTGCTCGCCGGCGGCCCCGGTACGACGACGATTTTCGAGCAGCCCGCGGTCAGCACGGAATCGACCCGGAGTGACGTTGGCGAGGGCGAGGGATGGAGCGTCGTCTTCGCGCGGGATCTGAATGCGTCAGTGGACAACCGGACGGCACTCGACGCTGACGCCGATCTGAGCGTCGCTCTCGGCATCTGGAACGGCGAGAACAGCGAACGGGCCGGCCAGAAGGCCGTCAGCGAGTGGTACTACTTCCCGTTCGGACCTGACGACGGGGGTGCACCGTTCCAGACGGTCCTGTGGGCGATTGCCGGCGCGGCGATCGCGCTGGTGATCGTCGTCACCGCACTCAGTGTCCGTCGAACCAACGAGGAGGGCAAACTGTGATGAGCCGGACTGATACTGGAGAGAAAACACCGCAAGGCGACCGCCTCGACCGCGAGGAAATCGCGGCGGATCCGGCAGCCAGAGGCGTCGTCTATCAGACACTCGCAACGGCGTTCGAACACCCGACCGAGGAACTCCACGCCGGCCTTCTCGCGGGCCAAGTGAAAAACGGCATGCAGGACGCCCTCGAGGCGACCGCACTTGACGTATCGGTGCCGGAATTTGCCCCCGGGGAAGGGTATGAGAGACTCAGTGCGCGATACAACCGTCTGTTCGCGCTCGGGTCGGCCGTCGTTACCGATCGGACGGACGGATCGGTCGACAAGGAAGGGCCGGCCGTCTCGCTGTACGAATCCAGCCATCGCGATGATGCGACGTGGCAGACGATCAACGTCGATCTGGCACGTGCCTACGAACACTACGGCCTCTCGGTCGACACCGAGGAGCGCGATCACCACGACAATCTCGGTCTCCAACTGGAGTTCGCGGGCTATCTCGCTCGCCGGGAGGCCCTCGGTGAGGCAGACGCCGGGGCCGCCCGCCGGGATTTCCTCGATCGCCATCTGACTGTGTTTGCGGAGTCGTTGCGAGACTCGCTGGAGTCGACGGACGTTGCCGGCGTGTATGCTGATCTGGCAACGCTGCTTGAACAGTTCGTCGTGGCCGACCATGCAGACTTGGCCGACCGATACGATGGCCCCTCCTCAACGGACCGGAGTGAGGTGAGCTTTTGATGAGCGGACGCGTCGCTACTCTCGGTGCGAACGGTGCCAAGACCCTGAACGGTGACTGGCTCGACGATATCGATCGAGAAGTACTGGCGCTGCCGGCTGTGATCGCGGCTGGGACGCTGTTCGTCAGTCGGGTCGCTATCAACGCCCGGGCGGAGGTTCCGATTGATCTTGTCGCACTCCAGGAGTGGCTTGTCCCACTTACGGCGATGGCATGTGCCGGATCGCTGCTCGCAATCGCTGTGGTTCACGGCAAGCCATTCGAGATGCTGGGGCTGGCGTTCGTCGGCGTCTTCGGCGTGGCCGGCAGCGTCGCGCGTCCAGCGTACACGCCTACCGTCGTCGCGATTGTCGTTGGGACGCCGATCGCGCTCGGCGATCGACTCCGGACTGACGAGGGCGTTCGCGTCGGGCCGGCTCTCGTCACTGGCGTCCTCCTTAGCGGCTTGGTCGCTTCACTGGCCGGAACGCTGGGAGTCGATGTGGCGCTCAGCCGGTCGCTCGGCTCCCAACTCACGCTAGTGGGCGTGGCCGGGACGCCGGTCTTCCTCGCTCGCGGTCGTGGGGACTGGCTCGTCGGCGCGGTCGGTGCCGGGCTGCTGGTCGCCCTGGGCGTGTTCACACCGTTTCTCCTCGGGGCGACCGGGCTCGTGGCCGGCGCAGTTGTCGGGGCGACCGTTCCCGTGATGGCGCTCGCTGTCGGCGGGTTGACGACGACCGCAAGCGCCGCGTTGCGAACGCGCCATCGTCCGGCCCTGCTGGGGGCTGGCCTCCTCTTGTTCGCTGGGATCCCCGCAACGGTCCCGCGGGCACTGCCATTCATCCTCGCGTTGACACTACTGGTCGGATCAGTGCCAGGAGGTGTTGGGGATGACTGAGCGTGACGAAGAGACGCCGCCGGAACCCAGCCCCGGCCCGGAGGGGTATCACCCGGACGTGACAGTTAGCCGTGAAGATATCGAGTTGGGAGAGTCCGGCGAAGCCGACTTCGCGGCGGCGGACACGAACCCAGTTGCCGACGAGAGTGTCGACGGACTGCTTGCAGCACTCGAAGCGGCGGACGCGACCGAACGACAGCGAGCGACGCTCGCGCTTTCCGAACGCGAGCCCGGCGAGGATGTCCGCGACGCACTTGCCGATCGGGCAACTGACGATCCCGAGGCGCTCGTCCGGCAGTTCGCCGTCGAAGCACTGGGTGATCTCGCGGAAACGACGCCGGATGCAGTCGTAGCCGCCCTTTCGGATGCCGACCCATGGGTTCGCGCGGAGGCGGTTGTCGCCCTCGATCACCTCGACCGGGAGGCACATGCTGAACGGATCGAGGCCGGCCTTGACGATGACCACCATGCAGTCCGCCGGAACGCCGTCATCTCGCTGTGGAAAAGCCGGAGTGAGGACGCCTTGCCAGCGTTGCTCGCACTGGCCGACGACGAGGCTGATCGGGTCCGGGAGTGGGTCGCGGAACTTCTCGGCCGGATCGACCATCCGGACGCCGAAGACGCTTTGAAAGAACTTCGAGCCGACGAGGAGTCGGTCGTTGCCAAGACCGCCGCGAACGCACTCGATGGCCCTGACGCGACGCCAGGCCCGCCAGGCGGAACGGCTCCGGACGGGACTAACCCAGCTGGTTCGAAGGATCAACCGCCACAGCTCTGAGCAGTAGATCAAGATATCGACCCGACCAACCCACGACTGCTGTCACCAATGACCACAGACACGATCGCAATGGCGGTTAGACAAACGATCGCGGATCTCACGGCCGACCAGGCGGAGAGTCCGGTCGAACTGCTGTTCGTCGGTGAGCACTCGGTCTGGCTGGTCGTCGCCCCCGATCGGATCGAAAGCGAGGAGGCCATCATCGACGTGTTCCGGGAAATTGAATCGATTCCGGGCGTCAAAACCCTCTACGTCGAACGAGACGACACAACCCGGGCAGCGCTTCCGTGAATCATATTGAACGGCGAAAACACCGTTGTCTTGTTGCAATACACTTCCTAACGGAAAATTAAAACAATAGGTATTTGTATTTGATCTTTTATTAGCGGCTATGGAACAGCGACGACGACATGTCCTTGAACGTCTCGGTGTCCTTGGGATTACGGCTCTCGCGGGTTGTAATACCCTCTCTAGCGATACAACGAATGCAGAGACGGACACTCGTTCGGACCACAATCCGAGTATCACCTCACAGCACACTGAAGGACGGTCTCCCACCGCGCCACCCACACCGCCGTCCACTCAAACCACGAAACTATCGGCTGGTGATGGCGACGCAGACGACTCCTTGGGCCAATCAGTGGCGGTGTCGGGAGACGGGTCAACAGTTGTCGTTGGGACCAACACTGATGAAGATCCAAACGGGAGAGGTTCGGGGTCGGCATACGTGTATTCGAACGCTGGCGGGTCCTGGATCCAGGAAGCAAAACTCGCCCCTACTGATGGCGATTTGGAGGACTGGTTCGGCATGTCAGTGACAATATCAGGTGACGGGTCGATAGCCATCATCGGGGCTCCTGGTGACGAGGATCCGAACGGCCCGACGGCGGGTTCGGCATACGTCTTTACAAAAGCGGGTGAAGATTGGACCCGCGAAACGAAGCTCGCAGCCAGCGATGGCGATGCAGGGGATCGATTCGGCAGGTCGGTGGCGATATCCGGAGACGGATCGACGGCGATCATCGGGGCCTCCTGGGATGCGGATCCGAACGGGACCTCCGCAGGCGCAGCGTACGTATTTTCACAATCGAGTGGATCATGGTCGCAAGAAGCGAAACTGTCCGCCGACGATGGCGAACCAAAAGACGGGCTTGGGAATCCAGTGGCCACCTCACGTGATGGCTCGACCGCGATTGCCGGAACCTCCGGTGGAACCTCGGCGTACCTGTTTTCGAAAACAGGGGGATCCTGGACGCAAGAAGCCAAATTGGCCATTGACGATGGCAATGTCACAGGCGGGTTCGGCTGGTCAGTGACGGTAGCAGGTGACGGATCAACCGCCATCGTCGGGGTCCCTTTCGAGGAGGATATGCTCAATGATTCGGGGTCGGCATACGTCTTTTCGAAGGCAGGCGGGTCCTGGACACAAGAAGCAAAGCTAGTGCCCTCCGATCGCGGTGCTGGGGACTTCTTTGGCAGGTCTGTCGCTATATCCGATAACAGCGCAATTGCGACCGTCAGTGCGATCACCGCCACGAAATCGGGCACATTCTCAAGCGGTTCGGCATACGTGTTTACTAAGGCTGATGGGGACTGGACCCAGGAAGCGAAACTGGCAGCCGACGATAGCGATACGGGAGACCAGCTCGGCTTCTCGATGGCACTGTCAGGTGACGGATCGACGGCCGTCGCTGGGGCACCTGGTGATGATGATCCCAACGGTGAGGATGCAGGGTCAGCCTACATATTCGAGTAACCAGTTTCACGGAGACCTCAAGTCGGTACCAAACGGCGACAGTGTGAACGGTGATCTCTACGTCAGTCGATCGCTGTAGCCCGGATTGTTCGCTCCTATCAATCGAGAAGCGTCGCATTCGGGGACGCCATTCCTGTTTTTCTGATAGCATTCAATCCATCGTAACTCGTGAGTGAGTTGTGCTAATGGAGGTGGAAGGTGCTGCCCTCCAAACGGAGGAGTACCGTATTGAACATATTCGGGAAGGTTGCCACTATCCCTGAGTGAAACATATCGGTATGGCCAATACTGGTGACTGCTTCACCCGTGATTCCGCCGAACCGTCTCTGCCCGTGGGAGGGGGTTGACGTGCGACCGACCGATATCGACCCGAGCGAGCGCCCGATCGTCCTCATCTGGGAGCTCACCCAGGCCTGTGATCTCGCCTGCAAACACTGCCGGGCCGAGGCCGAAGACCTCCGCCATCCGGACGAACTCACGACAGCGGAAGGAAAGCAGTTGCTCGCCGACGCGTCGGAATTCGGCGACGAGCAACTTGTCGTCCTCTCCGGTGGGGACCCGCTCTACCGGGACGACGTCACCGAACTCGTCGAATACGGAACTGACCAGGGACTCCGGATGACGCTGACGCCGAGTGGGACGGCCTCGCTGACGCCTGAACGCATCGAGGCGCTCGCCAGCGCTGGTCTCCGGCGCATGGCAGTCAGCCTGGACGGTCCGGACGCCGAATCACACGACGAGTTCCGGCAGGAAGCGGGGAGTTTCGAGCAGACGATCGCCGCTGCACGGACCGCTCGCGAGAAGGGGCTGCCGTTGCAGGTCAACACGACGGTCTGTGCGGAGACTGTCGACGAGCTGCCGGCGATCCGCGATCTGGTAGCTGATCTGGGCGCGGTGCTATGGTCGGTGTTCTTCCTCGTGCCGATCGGTCGGGGGACGGTACTCGATCCGATCTCGCCAGAGCGTGCCGAAGACGTGATGGAGTGGCTCGCTGGCGTCCAGCGAGACGCTGACTTCGGCATCAAGACGACCGAAGCGCCGCACTACCGACGGGTTGCGCTCCAACGACGGCAAGATGGAGCAGGTGGTCGCCCGCCCATGGGGCAGCAGCGTCACTCATCAAGCGGGGACCGGTCGACGGGGATCACCGCCGGCAACGGCTTCGCGTTCGTCAGTCACACCGGCGAGGTGTTCCCGTCAGGCTTCCTCCCGCAGTCAGCCGGCAACGTCCGCGAGACGAGTGTCGTCGACATCTACCGCAACGGGGACCTCTTCGAGCGACTCCGGGATCCTGATGAACTCTCCGGGAAGTGTGGGGCCTGTGAGTTCCGATTCGTCTGTGGTGGCAGTCGCTCGCGAGCGTTCGCGACTACGGGCGATCCGATGGCGAGCGATCCACTCTGTGCGTACGTTCCCGAGGGCTACGACGGTGCGCTCCCCGATGGAGCTCCGGAAACCGCGGACTGAGGAACAGCGACGACATTGGTGTGTGCCCGCTTAAAACTGCCCCGTGGTACGTCACTTCTTCGGCAACGTCGCGACGAATTTGCCCTCGCCCTGACACGCTACCTCGTAGTTGTCCGCGTCGAAGGCGTCGACTTCGGCCTGGAATTCATAAAACAGCGGTTTCGGTTCGTGGTCGTTGATGATTTCGAGGGACTCGCCACCCTCTAACTCCTCGAAAGCGTCGTGAATTTTCGGATGGCGCTCCGGCGGCGGCACGTCCCTGAGATCTAGCGTGGTTGCTGGCATACAGGCGTCTTCTGGGATGTGGCCGTGAAGCGATTCCCCCGAACATATTCCGCCGGTCGTCATCCGAGGACCTTGACCGGGTCGCCGACCGCGATCTCCGATTCCCTGTCGGACTTAGGAATCGACGCGATGAGCATCAGCGTATAATAGTGATTGAACGCGTCTTCGTCGGCCCAGTCGGGGAAGGTACGCTCGCGCATTTCGACGAACCGTTCGCGGAACGCGGGCGTCGGCTCTCCAGTGTCTGGATCGCGCTCGGGAACGACACACCGTCCACAGGGCGTCACACCGTCGAACCGGACGTCGGCAGCCTCGAAAATGGGGGCGTCGTCGCCGACAAAGCGGTCCTCCCAGAACGCGGGCACGCCGGAAACCTCGACGTTGGCCCGGAGTCTGCGGCGCACACTCCCGACTGTCAACTCGTCGAACCACGACGCGACTGCCTCTAGGGTCGCCGTGGAGACGACCGACGGCCCCATGTCCCGGCGGTCGACGAATCCCAGGGACTCGTCCCGGCGTAGCGTCAGGTCGGCCTCGAAAAACTCGCCGAACCACGACTCCGCCTGCCGACGATCATCCTCCACGTCGAGGTCGAACTCTCGTTGGTCGCCGGCAGGGGTTTCGACCGTCAATACACCGGTCGCCGTCTCGAACCCGGTCGTCAACTCGTGGATTCGATCGGTCCGCTTGCCGTTGAAGACCTCGCCGTCGGCGTCAAACAGTGCATACTCCCGGTCGTGCTCGAGCGTCCCTCCTTCGAGAACGCGAGCGGTTTCGACGTCGATCCCGTCGAGTCCCTTGACCGGGAATACACGAAGTCGTTCGAGCTGTGCCATCGCTTTTTCTTGGAACGATCCGGGGAAAATCTTGGCGTCCTCGACGTTCAGGCGTGCCGGATCTCGACGTGGTACTCCTGTGGACCGACCTGCTCGGTCTCATGGGTGAACCCGCGGGCTTGAAGAACGTCGTACAGCGGCTCGGGCTCAAAGCTATTGATCAACAGGAACGACCCATCTTCTGAGAGCGTTGCCAGGCCGTCCATGATTGCCTCGAAAGGCTCGCCGTCGATCTCTCGGGCGTCGAGCGTTGCCTCGTGAGCGTCGGCGTGTTGCTCCATGGGGTTCCTTGTGGGTTCCCCGGTATTCGCGTTCTCCCGAACTTGTTCGTCTCGCCACTCGGTCTGCGGTGGACACATCGAGTGGTGCTACCTGTCCAGGTCTCGCGCTAGTATTCGACGCCGCACCATCCGAACATGTTCTGCTCAACTCCTTTCGATGTCCGTCGACGACGTTCGATAGAGGCACAGACTGATGTCATCTATCCCGGTCGCCACACGACGGCGCGTTCTCCAGGCCCTCGGAGTCGGCGGCGCCGCGGCCCTCGCCGGCTGTGGTGCGTCGAGCGACACCGACGACCAGCCTGCCGAGAATACGTCACCCACCGAACCACGCATGAACGATCCCCAGACGACAGACGTCGACCGTATCGCCGCCGATCCGACCGACGTCCCTGATCCGATCGATCGATCCTCGCCGGCGACAGTCAACGTCGAACTCGAAACGCGCGAACTCGTCGCCGAAGTCGAGCCGGGCGTCACTTACACGTACATGACCTTCGACAACCAGGTTCCGGGGCCACTGATCCGGGTCCGCAAAGGTGACACGGTGAATATGACGGTCACCAGCCACGAGGACAACACGATGCCCCACAACATCGACCTCCACGCGGTCAGGGGGCCAGGTGGCGGGGCCGAGGCGTCGATGGTCGCCCCCGGCGAAACCGAGACCTTCCAGTTCAAGGCGACCTACCCCGGCGCGTTCATCTATCACTGTGCCGTCCCGAACCTGGACTATCACATCGCCTCGGGGATGTATGGCCTCATTCTCGTCGAACCCGAGGACGGGCTTCCCGAGGTCGATCACGAACTCTACTTCGGCCAGAACGAACTCTATACCACAGGCGACGTCTCCCAGGATGGCCACCACGACTTCGACATGGATGCGATGACGGCCGAAGAGCCGACGTACGTGCTCATGAACGGTGAGAGCCGCGCTATTACGGAAAATCGGTATGGCCCGGTAACCGTCGACGTCGGCGACACCGCCCGCGTGTACTTCGTCAACGGCGGTCCGAACCTCACGTCGAGTTTCCACCCGATCGGGTGTGTCTGGGACGAAGTCCATCCCCAGGGTGGGATCGGGGGCCAGCCCCATCGAAACATTCAGACGACGCCCGTCATGCCCGGCTCGGCGACCATCGCGACGATGCACTTCGAGGTCCCCGGCCCAGTGAAACTCGTCGATCACGCTCTCTCACGGGTCGCCCGGAAAGGGCTCCTGGCAGTCGTCGAAGCCGAGGGCGACGCCCGTCCTGATCTCTTCGATCCCGATCCGGACTGACGCTCGCCCCGGCGGGTCGGTCCCGCTCCGTCCCGTTCGGCCGATTCACTCACTCGCCAGTCGGTCGCGCAGTATCCGGACACCGGCTTTCTCCAGCCGATCCGCCGCGGCAACGATCTCGACGCGCTCTGTGCCGAGTGACACGAACGTCACGTCCAGGTCCGCAGCGGTTTCCGCCAGTGTGACCCCAGCGTCGGCGTCCCCGGCAACCACCCGCCGCGCGGGGCTTTCGAACGATCGCGTCTCGATCGTCCGGAGCGAACGCTGGAGCGTGGCTTGCGCCTCATCACGAGAATTCACGAGTTCGCCGATCGCCGCGTCGAAACTCCCAGCGAGTCCCCACTGGGAATCGACCGTCGCCACGAGGAGATCGCCGTCGATCAGGTCATCGAGACCGGTCACGTCGTCCGGATTGCCGGTGGGAACGGCCAGCCCCCACTCGCGCTCCCAGGAATCAAGGACCTCGCTGTCTGCCGGGGCTTCGATGGGACCGGCGATCACGGCCACATCCGTGACGCCGTCTTCGAGCAGGCGGACGCCGGTCCGCGATCCCTCAGCGAGATACCGAGGTCGGTCGAGTTGGTCCAGCAGATCCCACAGGTGTGGGTCGCCTTCGCCGGCCCCGAGCAACGACGGGATGGCGGCGGCAGCCGAGAACAACTCGACAGTGACGGACTCCTCGGGATCGAGGTACGCCGTTTGGGCGCTGACGTCGACGACGCCGTCGGCGTCGACCAGTGTCGTGGTCGCGCCGCTGCCCTTGTCGACGGGATACGCGAGCGTCCGTCCGACCCCATCTTCGACGAGGGCGACCGGGAGAAAGCGCCGTCGTCCTTCCTCGAAGCGTGCGCGAGTCGCCATGTCGGCGTCGACCGTTGCCGTCCGGCGCTCAGGGAGTCCGGCGGCCGCGCGGATCGCCGGTGCGACGAACACCCGGAATATCGTGAGCGCGGACACCGGATATCCGGGAAGCCCGATGTACGCTGCGTCCTCGAACTCCCCGACGATCGTCGGCTTCCCCGGCTTGACTGCTGTGCCGTGAAGCAGCAACTCCCCACGCTGCTCGATCACCCGATAGATGACGTCCATCGTACTCGCGCTCGTCGATCCCGAGGAGAGCACGAGGTCACACTCGTTTGCCGCCTGGGTGAGTGTATCCGCGATCGACCCCTCGTCGTCGCCGACGTGTGGGTACACCCGAGCAATGCCGCCCGCTTCTTCGACTGCTGCGGCGATCGTGTAGCTGTTGACGTCGTGAATCTGGCCGGCGGCACTGTCGAGAGTATCGTCGGGACGGACCAGTTCGTCACCGGTCGAGATGATGCCGACCGTCGGCGGTTCTCGAACCGTAACTGCGTCACAACCGATCGCCGACAGCAGCCCGAGCTCACGGGGCGTCAGTCGCGTTCCCGGGCCGAGGACGCGCCGGCCGGCCGCCACGTCGGCCCCCGCCGGCATGACGTTCTCGCCGGGGGTCACCGCATCCCGGATTGCCACCGAGCCGTCGCGCTCGCTCGTCACCTCGATCACGACGACCGCGTTCGCCCCTGGCGGCAGGACCGCACCGGTCGAGATCTCGATTGCCTCGCCCGCCTCGATCGATTCTGTCGGGTTCTCTCCCGCATGGAGCGTCCCAGCCACAGTGAGTTCGACGGGTGACACCTCGCCCGCGTCGACGGTGTCACCGGCCCGGACAGCGTACCCGTCCATCGCTGCACGGTCGAAGCCTGGCACGTCAATTTCGGCCGTGGTCCGCTCGGCGAGCACTCGCCCACGGGCATTTTCAAGGCTGACTCGTTCCGTCCCGGCTTCGAGTTCGAGACTGTCGATTGTTTCGGCCAGTTCTTCCCCTGAGGCCAGATCACGGAACTCGCGTCGATCAGTCACGGCGACCACTCCCAGTCCTCGACGCTGACTGTCGCTCCGGCCTCGATCCCCTCCTGTGATTCCGGGACGACGACCCACCCATCCGCGGCCGAGACGCTCGACAGGACGCCCGCCCCACCGGATCGGATCGGTTCGACACCCTCGGCGACGTGGCGAACGCGAACGTAGCTGCGGACGCCCGGTTCGCTGGCGATCTTGCGTGTCAGTTCGCCCGCTGTGGTCGGGGGCGCTTCGGGCTCCCGGTTTCCGGCCCACGCGACGGCCGGATACAGCAACTGGACGGCGTTGACGAGCGCGGAGACCGGATAACCGGGCAGCATGAGCACCGGCGTCCCGGAGACGGTGCCAAAGCCGACCGGATGGCCGGGTTTGTGCGCGACGCCGTGGACGACCACCTCACCGAGATCGTTGACGACCTCCGGCAGGAGATCACGTTCGCCGACCGAGGAGCCGCCGGTGGTGACGATCACGTCGGCGTCGAGGTCGCGCTCGATCGCGTCGGCGAGGACTTGCTGATCGTCGGTGACGATATCTCGGTACCGCGGATCGCCGCCCCACCGTTCGACTAACCGTGTGACGACGAGCCCGTTCGTTTCGACGATCTCGCCCGGGCCGGGATCGGCGTCGACCACCTCTTCGCCGGTTGGAATGACGGCGATCTCTGGACGCTCGTAGACCGGTACGGTCCCGATCCCCGTTGCTTTGAGGACGCCTAGATCCGACGGTCGAAGGCGGTCACCGGGCTCGAACAGCGTCGCCCCGGCGGCGACGTCCTCGCCGGTCGGGGCGACGTTTTCCCCTGGTGTGACAGCCGTCTCGATAGCGAGGCCGTCAGTCCGTTCGGTGACGTCCTCGACGCGGACGACGGCGTCGGCAGTGTCGGGCATCTCGCTGCCAGTGTGGACCCGGACGGCCTGTCCGGGCCCCATGCTCTCGGCCGCTTCGAGTCGCGCCGGAGCGCGTTCGCTCGCCCCGACCGTCTCCTCGGCGACCACGGCGAAGCCGTCCATCGCGGCCCGGTCGTAGTGTGGAACTGGCTGCTCCGCCGTGATCCCGTCCGCGATCACGCGGCCGGCAGCCGTTTCGGTCGGCATTCTCTCGGTACGGTCGACCGGCTCGACGAGTGATCGCAACTGTTCCCGGGCCGCGTCGACTGACGCTTGCCGTTTGAACCCCGCCTCGTGTCGGTCACCGCTCACCCGGATCCCTCCCGGACGTATCGGTCATGTGTGATAGTGAGGTGCCGCCGGGTAAGAAGGCTCGGCTGATGGGGCACCTTGGCCGTGTGACCGCCTCTAGTTTGGATGCTGCTCCCCGGTAGAGCCCCCGTCGTTGATCGCCTGGAGGTCTCCCACTGTGTTGACGTTCGTGAGCGAGCGTTCCAGCGTCGAGGGGCCGGTATCGATACTGACGTCCTCGACGGTCGATAGGTCACCGAGCAGCGCGTGGAGCCCTGCGGACGCGGGGAGGTCTTGGCCGGCTTCGAGAATCGCGGTCCGGCGATAGCGTCCGTGCAAGGGTTCGCGACCGCCGGCGGTCCGGGGAACGAGTGCGTCCGCCGCCGAGTCGTCTTCCAGGAACCATCGCACTGCCGCGACGTCGAGCAGCGGCATGTCACAGCCAGTCACGAACAGCCACTCGGCGTCCGCCTGTCTTGCGGCCCCCATGACGCCCCCGAGCGGCCCGTCGAACCGCTCGTCGTCGACCGCAAAAGAGAGGTTCTCCGTCGGATATCCGTCGCCACCGAGTCGATCGGTGATCGATTCGCCCTGTTCGCGATCAGGGACGACCACCAGCGCTGAAGCGTCCGTCGCTGCTGAGACGGTCTGGAGTACCCGTCCAAGGATGGGTTCGCCGCCGACGGTCGCGAACGCCTTGTCCCCGTCCGCAAAGCGCGAACTCTCCCCGCCAGCGAGGACGACGCCACGGATTGAACGGTCGTCGGTCATCGCTCGTGGGCCCAGAACTCCTCGGAGACGGTGACTTCCTTCTTGAACAGCGGGACTTCGTCCTTGACCCGGTCGATCCCGTCCTCGACTGTTCTGAATGCCTCTTTGCGATGCCCGGCGAGCACGACCACGTAGACGACATCCTCGCCCGCTTCGACGACTCCCGTGCGATGATGGAGGCGGACGTCAAAGACGCCATCTCGGTCGCACAGTTCCTCACGGATCGTCGCCAGCTGCTCCGTTGCGACCTCGTCGTAGCGCTCGAATTCGAGGTATTCGGTCGGGTCGTCGTCCGGGCTATCCTTCCGGCGGACCCGACCGGTAAACGTCGCGATCGCACCGGCCCGGTCGGCGTCGGCGGAACGTTTGACGTCGGCAACCAGCGACGGAAGCGTCTCGTATGGTTCGACGGACTCGATCGCGTTGACCGCATCATCGAGGTCGATGTCCGCGGCACTTTCGGCGGCAAGGACCGCCGCGGCGTCATCCTCGCCCAGCACGATCTGCGGAAGGTCCATCTCGGCATATCCTTCGACGACGGCGTAGTCACAGTCCGTCGAGAGCTCCTCGAGGGCGTCATGGAGCGTGGTTGACTCACCGGTCCCAAACCACGATCCGTCGGCGATCCCGTAGGTTCGCTCGGCACCGGCCGCCCGGTGGCGGGCAGTGTCTTTCCCCTCGGTATCAATGGTCGGGTCGCAATCGACATGCTTGACCGTTCCGACGGTCCCGCGCTCGCTCAATCGTTCGACAAGCGCTTCGACGAGCGTCGTCTTGCCTGCGTTCGACGGGCCGGTGACCCCGATGAGCTGCATGAACACACTTGCGGATAGGGGCGCTTGTAGGTGTCGTCTACGACACTCGCTACAGCCGGCGTCGACTTAGCTCTCTTCGGCCAGGAGCCCGACGAGGTGGCCCAGTACTGGCGTGACGAGTTCGGCTGTCCCGAAGTCCGCCGCGGACTCGCTGCCGGGGAGACAGAAGACCGGAACGTCGTCGACAATTCCTGCGGTGGCCCGAGTCAACATCGCGTGTGGTCCTGCCTGTTCGACCGATCGTGCCCTGAAGCGTTCGCCGAATCCCGGAAGTTCCCGGTCGAACAGCGGTGTAAGTGCTTCGATGGTCACGTCGTCGGGAGTGACGCCGGTGCCGCCGGTGGTGATGATCACGTCTACGTCTTCACGGTCGGCGAAGGTTCCCACGCGCTCGCGAATGGCGTCGACGTCGTCGGCAACCAGATCACGGGTGCTGACGGTGTGGCCCGCGTCTTCGAGCGCCGTGATGATCGCATCTCCGCTGTCGTCAGCGTCGAGAGAACGACTCGACGAGATTGTCAGAACTGCGGCGGTGACGTCACTTCTATCGTGCCCGTGGTGCCCGCTCATGGTGGCTGGTTCGGATCGCAGGCCGCTTGAAGGGACCGGTCGCGGTGGTCGGACGATGATTTCGACAGCGCTCTGGACTCTCTTGGCCGCTATGCGGTGATCACTACTTGCCAGGCTCGCGGGTGTCGAACCGGTCGGCAACATACGAGACGGCGACCAACAGCACGCCAAGGCCGAGGCCGATGGTGACCATGCCATAGATAGCCATCCCCAGGGCTGTCGGCGGGAGCGCGATGACGCCGAACAGCTCCGGCTCGACGACGTCCGGCCGCGCCGCGCCCAGGATCGCCCCCATCACCCCGGCAATCACGGTGATAATCAGGTACACCCCGACGACCACGCGACGGCCACGGATCGGACTGGAAGTCGACACACCCCCCGATATGTGCCGGAGGCGATTAGGCTTTTCACTCCCGGCGGGTATCAGGGAGTATGTCCGAAAAAGAACTCATGCTCGTGGCGCTCGTCGCGATCGCGGTGATGATGGGGGTCGCCGCGTTCATGCTCGTGCTTGGATAAGCCAGTCCTGTGACGCTCCTGCATCGAGTGGATCCTGCGTCGCTTCTATTGGCCGGTGAAAACTCGGACGGGGAAGAGAAACCGCGATTTCAGATCATGTGCGCCGCCTTTCAGACCGCAGCCGTCACTCGTTTGTCTCACGCTCGCCGCCGTCGGCCCACAGATCCGCGTCCGCTTGCGTATCGTCTTCGGCGATTCGAGCCTCGTTCCAGGCGAACTCACGGGTGAACAGCCCCTCGTCTTTGAGGTCCCACGGGTCGCCGTCCGTGAGTTTCGGGCCGTCGAGCCACGACTGGAGGACGTTCCAGACGAAGATGAGTTGGCCCACTAGCAGGATCAGAGCCCCGACGGTGGCTGCCTGATGGAGGAGCGTAATCACCTCGATCGGGCCGACCGTGATCGCGCCGTAGGTCGCGTACCGCCGTGGCAAGCCGAAGTAGCCCAGCAGGATCATGGCGAAAAAGGTCACGTTCGTGCCGATCATCGACAGCCAGAAGTGCCACTTCCCCAGTGTCCGCTGGTACATCCGGCCCGTAAAGATGGGGAACCAGTAATAGATGCCCGCGAACACCGCAAACGCGATCGCGCCCATGATGATGTAATGGAAGTGGCCGACGACGTAGTAGGTGTCAGTCAGGATCAGGTCGATCGGGATCGACGCGAGGAACACGCCGGTCACCCCGCCGATGATGAAGTTCGCGACGAACCCGATACAAAACAGCATCGGGGTCGTCAGCCTGATGCGGCCGTTCCACATCGTCGTGATCCAGTTGAACGTCTTGACGGCGCTCGGTACCGCGATCGCTAACGAGACTGCCATGAAACTCGCCCGGAGGCGTGGGTCGATCCCGGTAGCGAACATGTGGTGGGCCCAGACGCCGAAGGAGAGGACGCCGATCGCCAGCGTCGAGTAGACGACGAACTTGAACCCGAACAGTTTCCGCCCGGCAAATCGCGGGAGGATGTAGCTTATCAGTCCCATCGGTGGGAGCACGAGGACGTACACCTCCGGGTGACCGAAGAACCAGAAGAGGTGTTGCCAGAGGATCGGATCGCCCGCGCCGACCGCGAAGAACATCGTCCCGAGGTTTCGATCGAGCAACAGCATGATGAGCGCGCTCCCGAGTAGCGGGAACGCAAAGAGGATGATTCCCGACTGGGTGAGCATCGTCCAGGAGAAGATATCGAGGTTCGCCCAGGAAACGTCGTCACCGCGTTCGGTGAAGATTGTGACGATGAAGTTGATCGCCCCCATCGTCGCCGAAATCCCGGTGAGATGGAGCCCGAGCAACATCATGTCCGTCCCGAGGTGAGCCTGCTCGACCGACAGCGGCGCGTACATCGTCCAGGATGCCTGGGAGGGAGCGATCCCGGGAATCAGAAAGCCACTCCAGATGAGCAACGCGCCCGGCGGTAGCAACCAGAATGCGATCGCGTTGATCCGGGGAAAGGCCATGTCGTCGGCCCCGATCAGGAGTGGGATGAAGTAGTTGCCAAAGGCCGCGATGATCGGCGTCCCGAAGAGAAACAACATGGTGATGCCGTGACTGGTGAGCAACGCGTTGTAGAAGCTCGCACTCACGATGTTCGAGGTCGGCGTGACGAGTTCCAATCGCATCACGACGACGGCCAGCCCGCCGACCGCCAGCGCGATCAGCGCAAACAGGCCATAGAGGAGCCCGATATCCTTGTGATCGACCGTCGTGAGCCACCGGAGCACCCCGGCGGGTTTCTCCCGGTGACCGTAGCCAGTCTCGCTGACGGTTCCGCCACTGCCCGCCGGTGACGCGTAGCTCCGCCAGTCTTCAATGCGCGTGAGAAACGCCGCGACCACGACCAACAACACCCCCATCAAAACCGTCAATGCGAGCTGTTCGCCTGCCATGGCGTACACTCCGGGAGGTTCCCACTAAAAGGGTGCGTTAGAGGCACCATTCGCTCCCGATTCCGTCCGTCGAATCAGGGACGTGACGTCGAAATCGGTACCGCCCTCAGTCGAAGATCAGCGCGTGTAGTTTCGTCCCGAGTTTGGGCGTCCCGAAGTGCCGGCGGAGTTCCCGCTCGATCTGACCGCCGAGCAACGGTAACAGGCTCATCCCGAGGACGACTGCCCAGCCCTCGAGGCCGATCGGTGCGGTACTCAGCGCCAGCGAGATGCCGGGCAGGTAGGTCGCCCCGATCAGGATCAGCGTCGAGAGCGCGAGCGCGCCCCAGACGTAGCGGTTCTCGGTGACCTCGTTTCGGAGGATCCCCGACGTAAGCTCGCGCATGTTGAAGACGTGCCACAGCTGGGCGAACGCGAGCGTGAGGAAGGAGACGGTGACGGCCGCCTCGCTGCCGAGTCCGCCGGCGTATATCCCGCCGGCGATCGCGAACGCGCCGACGACGGAGACCGAGATGAACAGGCCATAGAGCCCGAGCTCGGTCCAGTTGGTCCGCGTCATGATCGGTTCGTCCGGGTCCCGCGGCGGTCGCTGCATGATATCCTCGCCGCCCTCGCAGGCTCCGAGCGCGAACGCCGGGAAGATGTCGGTCACGACGTTCAAGAACAGAATCTGCAGCGGGAGCAGCGGCAGCGGGAACGCCAACAACGTCGCGAGCAGAATCGTCGTGAGTTCGCTGAGGTTACACGACATGAGATAGAGGACGAACTTCCGGATGTTGCCGAAGATGATCCGGCCTTCCCGGACCGCGTGATAGATGCTCTCGAAGTTGTCGTCGCTAAGGATCATGTCGGCCGCCTCCTGGGCGACCTGTGTGCCGCGTTTCCCCATCGCGACGCCGATGTCGGCCTTCTGTAGGGCCGGGGAGTCGTTGACGCCGTCGCCGGTCATGGCGACGATCGACCCGGCGCGCTGATGGAGGTCGATCAGGTCGAGTTTGTTCTCCGGATTGACCCGGGCGAAGATCGAGGCGTCCTCGAAGCGCTCTTTCTCCGCGTCCGAGAGGCTCTCCGGGTCGTCGAGTTCGCTGCCCTCGACGACTTCGGCATCGTCGGAATCGACGATCCCGACGCTCCGGGCGATGTTTTTCGCCGTCCCGGCGTGGTCGCCGGTTACCATGACGACGCGCATTCCGGCGTCCTTACAGCCCTGGATTGTCGACTTGATCTCCTCGCGTGGCGGATCGATCATCCCGACCAGCCCGATCAACTCGAGGTCGCCGTAGGGATCGTCCTCGGTATCCGTGACCGTTTTCCGCGCGAGTGCGAGGACGCGTAGACCGTCTGCAGCCATGCGGTCGGCCTTTGCGATCCACTCGTCGGTTTCCTCGGGTGAGAGGTCCGCGACACCCTCGTCCGTCACCTTCCGGGTGGCCGACTCGACGACTGACTCCGGTGCACCCTTCACGGCGACCCGGTAGTGGCCGTCCTCCTCGTGGTAGGTCGCGACGGACGGATCGCCCTTGGCGTGGTAGGTCGCCATCATCTTCACCGAGGGGTCGAAGGAGACTTCCCGGGCTTCCGGCAGCGAATCGAGCAGCGATTCCCGATCGATGCCGGCTTTCAGCCCCGCGATCAACAGCGCGGCCTCCATCGGGTCGCCGGTCGTCTCAACCCCCTCGTCGGTCCCGGTCACGGAGGCGTTGTTACAGAGGACGCCCACCTCGAGGGCTTCCCGCAACGGATGGTTCTGTGGCTCGTCGAGTTGGAGTGTCGCGTCGCTCTCTGGGGAGTCTGTGCCGTCAACGTCCGGATCACCGCGCCGGAACGACCCCTCGGTGTCGAGGCCGGTCCCGGTGACTTCGACCGACCCAGACGCCAGTTCGAACCGGCTGACGGTCATCTCGTTTTCCGTCAGCGTCCCGGTCTTGTCCGTGGCGATGATGTTCGTCGACCCGAGCGTCTCGACGGACGCGAGATCGCTGATGAGGGCGTTGCGCTCGGCCATCCGCCACATCCCGCGGGCGAGGACGAGCGTGGCGACGATCGGCAGCCCCTCGGGGACGGTCGCGATCGCCAGCGCGATCGCCTCCTCGACCATGAGAAGGAGGTCCTGACCGCGGATCCACCCGGCGATCAAGACGATCGTAGCCACAACCAGCAGGAACGGGACGAGTTTGTGTCCCAGACTGTCGAGTTTCTCCTGTAGCGGCGTCTTCTCCTCGGCGGCCTCCTGGAGGGACTGGGAGATCTTCCCGAGTTCGGTGTCCATCCCGGTCGAGACCACGACGGCCTCGACAGAACCACGCGTCACGTACGTCCCCTTGTACAGCATGTTCGAGCGCTCGGCCAGTGGAACATCGGCGTCGAGTGGCTCGCTGGTCTTGCCGACCGGGACGCTCTCGCCGGTGAGGGCCGACTCGTCGGCCTGGAGCCGGGACGGTTCGATCACCCGGAGGTCGGCCGGAACGATGTCGCCGGCCTCAAGTATCACGACGTCCCCCGGGACGAGTTCCTCGGCCGGGATCTCCTGATCCTCCCCGTCGCGGCGGACCCGGGTCTCGATCTGGGTCATCTCCTGGAGGCTCTCCATCGAGTTCCGGGCCCGCATCTCGGTCACGAACCCGACGAGGCCGTTGATGACGAGGACAGCGACCACGGAGATCCCCTCGATGGTTTCGCCGATCGCGAGTGCGCCGATCGCGGCGATCCCCAGCAGGATGATGATGAAGCCGGTGAACTGCTCGACGAGGATCTTCCACCAGGGCTTGCGGTCGGTTTTCCGGAGTTCGTTCCGGCCGTACTGGTCACGTCGGTGCTCGACCTCCCCTCCGCTCAATCCGTCGTCCGTCGAGACGTCGTGATACGTGAGTATGTCGTCGACGGACTGTGTCCACGGGTGGTCTTCGTCGGTTTGGGCGTCAGTCATTGTCTGGCAGTCGTATCCGTACTGGCGTTTGCGTCACATGATCCACGTCTCTCTGTGCGAGTCGGCTCGCCGAATTAGCTGGATGCATGGTAGTACGATATCATATGTTTGCTGCTGTGTGAATGGCCGTTGGTAGTCGCTCCCCTGTTGGACTGTCTTCGTCCTCGGCGTGCCGGTGGTGACACTGTCGGCGTGTGATCCCTCTTATCTGCGGACGGCAGCGTCCCACCACCAGACGGGGTGGCCCTACTCGCGCGGGGACGTAAGCGATGGGCGGGGCGTGCCACCGTCGACACACCATCGCGGGCGACTGACGGACACGTCAGTACCATTTAGTAGCGTGCAACGGAGAATTTGCGCAAACTTCAAATTAAACGTTTTGGTATACCTGCTAAATTAACCGGTATTTCCTCAGGCGGCCCCGATCATTCCCGGGTTTCGGGCACGACGCCCGGTGGTTCTTCGGCTTCGCCATCGGCTTCCGCTCGCGAGACGGCCCGGCCGGCATAATAGGACAGCACCGCCAGCAGCACGATCATCGATCCGACGATCGCAAGCTGAATCCCGGAGGCGACGCTGTTCCACCCGAACGGACTGGCGACGACGAACGCGACAAAAAAGAACGTCAGGATTGCGAGCGGAATCGCATTGACCGTTAGATCGAGCACTGTCTCGCGATCGAGGTCCCCGAGTTGCATACGTGCGCGTTCGCCGACGGAGATAAATAGACTGTTGAAACCGGAAATCGGCGACCGGCCCGTTATTCGAAGAGGGAGCCCGTCAACCCGAAGGCAACGAGAATCCCACCCGCTCCAACGACCGACAGCCCACGTCCGACGACGCCGCTTGGCTCCTCGACGAGGGCGACGATTTCGACTGTCGCCGGGTCAACAACGGTCGCGACGATGGCGACACCGAGAACGGAAAACGCCGCACCGAGTCCGGTTAGCGGCCGCCAGAGATCACGGACATACCCTGATTCCCGGAGGATGCCGGCGACGCTCGCACCGAGAAGCAAAAGTCCGCCCACGGCGACCGGATACAGACCGATGAAGATGCCGACTTCCGAGAGTGCGAACCCGAGTGCGACGAACACCGGCCACGGGCTGGCACGCCGGCTCTGGGTCCGCACGTTCGGTTGTTCGCTCATACCGTTGGTTGGGCTGGTGGCGTCAAAGGTCCGTCGGAGGCGACAATGCCGGCCGGAACGCCCACTAGCCGATGGTTGCGGTTCCTGTATCGGACCGACAATGGGCGATGACACCGACGATCGGCGAACCTATCGAAGGGGGATTGTAATCGCAACTCTGTCATTATCAAGCTCGCGCGCTGGCGCAAAGTATATGGCGCGCATGGGATTTGTTAGGGATAATGACTACACGTGCGATCGAGCGCATCGACCAGTGGGAGACGCGCTCGTTTACTGGGGGATATCGCGGCGTTCACGACCTCGCGGATCGAGAATTCTCGGGTGTCGTGCGCGCAGACATCGCCACGCTGTGTATGCTCAACGGGGCTGTCGTCGGCGTGCTCGACGGCACGATCGAGGACTTCGAAGAAGCCGAAGGAACGGCCTACGTCGCGCCGACGCCCGCGTTGCCCCTGTTGATCGTCATGCAGGAACGCAGCGACGAGGTCCGGGCAAAGTACTACACTGAAGACACGCCGCTTTCGAAGGTCGATCAGACTCTCTCGGACGGGAAGTTCACCGGGTTCGTTGTCCTCTCGGAGAACGTTCTCAGCGGGGACTACTACCTCGTCTACCACGGCGGGCGCTCGATGAGCGTCGCGTTCGTCGGCGAGCGTGGGGAGCTCCTGACTGAACAGGAGGCCTTCGAGCGCGCCGACGGTGAGGTCGGCATCTACGAAGTTCGGCCGGTCGACATCGACGTCATCGACATTCCCGATCCGAAGTCCGGGGTCACGTCCACGCCGTCAGGCGTTGCCGGGACTGGTGGCAACGAAGCTACTGAGACGCCAACCGAGGCTGATTCGACTTCCGCCGGTGGCAGGAATTCGGCGGACATCACGGACGATTCGTCGGACGGATCCGATATCGCCGCTGACAGCGGTGAGGAGGGCACACCTCCAGAACCGAGCAGCCAGGAACCCGCCGTCGAAGACGACCCTGATCACGCGGAGACTCCGGATGCTGAGGGCGATGGGTCTGGTGATGCCGATGTGAACGTCGAGGCGACTGACGGTGCCCCGGATGCATCACGGCGATCCGCCGACACCCCGGCTGAGGACACACCCGATCCGGACACACAGGACACTGCCGTCGCCGAACAGCCAAGGACAGATGAGCCCCAGTCGTCGACTTCGAGGTCTGAGCCACAACCGAAAGCGGCAACTGGGGCAGAGCAGGCCACCGAACGGACGCAGACAGAGACGACTCCTGAGGAGACCGCTGGCGAGCGGAATCAGGCCGACACCGCGCCGGCGACGGCAACCGACCAACGACATGGGCCAACCAGTGACGCAGGCTCGACGACGGCGTCCGGGACGGAGTCACGTTCCTCCCGGGACGAGCGCGTCGAAGAGCGGAGAGAGGCGGTATCGCCAGACCATCCCGGTGCGGGTACGAGCGGGCGGATCCGGGCCGAATCGACTGCGTCCGCCGGGAGCGCGTCGGACCTCGAAATACGGACGATCCCGTCGCTCGATCCCGAGCGGTCCTGGGGTGAAGACGAGAACGGCTCAGGGGCGAGTGGCCCGCCGATACCGCCGGTCGATGCCGGGCAGTCACCGTCCTCCCGCCGGAGTGTCGACGGTCATCAGCAGGATCGGGACGGTTCGAACGGCCGATCGTCGGATGGCCAAACAGAGCAGCCGGCCCAATCGGGGTCGGCTGGACAAGCCGAGCCGAACGACCCGAAGGCAGCCGCTGGGGACACCGAAACAGCCCATCAATCGCCCGCGGGGGCCCACCAACAAACCCAACAGACTGACGAGCGATTGCGTGAACTAGAGGAAATCATCGACCAGCGCGAGGCCCGAATCGAAGATCTAGAGGATCGTGTCGAGACGACAGCGGAACAGCGAGACGAACTCAAAGCCGAACGTGACGAGTTACAGGCCGAGCGCGACGAATTGCGTGAGGAACTCTCAGAGGTTCGTTCGGAACTGGCGTCACTCAAGGAGGAACGCGATAGCCTTCAGGCCCAACTCGACGGCCTCGATGTGGACGCCGAGGGTGTCCAGCGTCGGATGAGCCGGGGCGAGGCGATCGACGGGACGAACCTGTTCGTCAGATACGGGTCGAAAAGCGAGCCCACGCTTGCGGCGGCCCGGGAGTCCGGCGCGAGCCAATCGGACGTCAGGCAAAACCTCTCGGTCGAATATCACACCCAGTTCGAAGTCGAGGGCACACACGTCGAGGGCGACCCCTTCGAGGCCTTCCTCGAAAGCACGATAGAACACCAGTACGTCTCGTGGGTGGTCCAGAACCTGCTGTTCGAGATCCGTGATACCGGCCATCGCGAGGCGCTGGCGGATCTTTACGACGGGTTGCCACATATCGACCGCGTCGAACTCAACGGCTCCGTCGGCGTCGAATTTACCGAAGACGGACAGACCAAACGCTCCCAGGAGTCGTTTGACGTCGTCTTCCGGGATCGGATGGGGAACCCACTCATCGTCGCCAACATGAACGACTCCCGCCAGGCGGCGACCGAGAGCCAGTTGAACTCCCTGGTCACCGCTGCAACCCGGGTTGGCGAAACCAGTGACTCACTCGCAGGCGCGATGTTCGTCACGTCGAGTTTCTTCGAACCGGCCGCCCTTGAGACGACAGCCGAGGCGACCGGCGGTGGCTTACTCAGTCGCGACAAACGGGAAAGCTTCGTCAAGCTCTCGCGAAAACAGGGGTATCATCTCTGTCTGGTCGAGGCACGTGACGATCAGTTCCACATGGCGGTTCCCGAATTGTAGGTGCCAGCCGATCCAAGATATCAGAAAGTCACGACTGGGGCAGTATCCAACTGCCGGCTTCCCAAGATGGATCTCTTAGCCTTCGACTTCGGCCGCATCCTCGATTTTCATCCCTTCGAGCTTTTCGATCGTCTGGTCGACCTTGTTGTCGAGGTCGTCGACGAACTCGTGGGTGTGGTCGGTGGTGATAGCACCCTGACTCGAGGGCTCGATGAGGTTCTCCTCTTCGAGAACTCGCAGCGAGTACCGTACCTTGTGATGGGGGTAACCTGTCTCGTTGGACATCTTCACGATGCCGATCGGTTCGTTCTCGATGACCATCCGGAGAACCTGGAGATGCCGCTCCAGCATATCGACTTCCTTTTCGAGCCTATCTATCATGGCACTTGTTAACTTGTGTTCGGAGGGTTTAAAGGTTGCTGTCCGAACGTCAAAAACAACTGGTGTAGGTTTGCTGCTTGGAGATATAACCCTTGTGGAAGAGTGACTATCAGGACGCGCCGACCGTAATCTGTTTACCGGGGTGGAAAAAACGACCGAGTGATGACCGTTACGATCGTTGGGTCACAACTCGGCGACGAGGGAAAAGGCCGGGTCGTCGACCTCTATAGCGACGAGGCAGACGTCGTCGTCCGATATCAGGGCGGCGATAACGCCGGTCACACGGTGTGTCACAGTGGGGAGGAATACAAGCTGTCACTGGTTCCAAGCGGTGCGATCCGTGACAAAGTCGGTGTACTCGGAAACGGGTGTGTCATTAACCCGCGGACGCTGTTCGACGAACTACAAATGCTCCGGGATCGGGGACTCGATCCCGACGTTCGGGTCGCCGAGCGCGCACACGTGATCATGCCGTTCCACCGCGTCCTCGACGGGATCGAGGAGGACGTCAAAAGCGAGGACGACCAGGAGGTCGGCACCACCGGTCGTGGGATCGGTCCGACTTATGAGGACAAAGCCGGCCGCCGTGGCGTCCGAATCGGCGACCTGCTCGACCCCGATGTCCTGCGGGATCGACTCGAATACGTGGTCCCGCAAAAGCGTGCGATCGCCGAGGACGTCTACGGTCTCGATGTCGACAACCTCGAGGAGTATCCGAACGCCTTCGACGTCGAGGCGCTCTTCGAGGAGTTCAACGAGTACGGCCGCCGGATCGAACGCGAGGACATGGCCGTCAACGCCGGTGCGTACCTGAGTGAAGCACGGGCATCCGGGAAGTCCCTCATGCTCGAAGGTGCCCAGGGGACGATCATCGACATCGATCACGGAAACTATCCGTTCGTCACCTCCTCGAACCCGACAGCGGGCGGCGCGACGGTCGGCACCGGGCTCAGCCCCGGCGTCATCGGCGACGGCGAGGTCGTCGGCATCGTCAAGGCCTACCTCACGCGGGTCGGCAGCGGGCCACTCCCGACGGAACTCGCTGGCGTCGAAGGGGACACGCCGGGCTACGACGGCGAGGCCGATCCCGAGGAAGAGAAACTCGCAACCTCAATCCGCGAGGCCGGCGACGAGTACGGCACCGTCACCGGTCGGCCGCGCCGGGTCGGGTGGCTCGACCTGCCGATGCTTCGGCATTCGACTCGCGCCAGCGGGTTCACTGGACTTGCGATCAACCACGTCGACACGCTCGCGATTCTGGACGAACTCAAAGTCGCCGAGACCTACGAACTCGACGGCGAGGAGCGACAGACGATGCCCGCGACGACCGAGCAGTGGGCCGAATGCGAACCGGTCTACCGGACGTTCGAAGGCTGGGAGCAACAAGACTGGGAAGCGATCGCAGCGGACGGCTACGACGCGCTTCCGGCGAACGCCCGCACCTATCTCGATTACATCAGCGACGAACTCGACGTCCCGATCTACGCGATCGGCGTCGGTCCCTCGCGTGAGGATACGATCGTCCGCGAGACGCCGTACTGAGCGTCGAACGCCGAAACTAGCTCTCGTCGTCCGGACCGACCTCACCCGCTTGTACCATCGCCTCGAAGGGGTTGTCCTCGATATCCAGCGGGAAGTCGACGCGCCCACGACGACGGACCGACTCGTAGCCACCGAAGATGATCTCGGCGGTGTTCAACCCGTTTTGCGCCCGGAGTTCGGACTCGCGGTCGCTTCCGAGCGCATCGATCACGTCGTCGATCGCGCGCTGGTGATAGGCATTGCCGTACTCGAAGTTGCCCGTCCCGGCGTGATGGAGCGTCTCGCCGTCGACGTCGACAGTCTCCCAGGTCCCCGACCCGGCCCGCCGGCATTCGAGCATCGGCCCGTCGTCGGTATCGATCCGGATCGCCCCGTCGCTGCCGACGAGATGGAACGCAGCCCCGACCAGGTCGGATCGGTCGCCGGTCGAAAGGAGCCCATCGACGCCGTTGTCGTACGTCCACTGGGCGAGCATCTGGTTCTCCTGATGCATCCCGAATCGGACGTCTTCCTCGCGGTAATCGAGCTGGGCCAGCACCCACTCCGCCTGGGGCTCGCCGGCGAACATCCCCGCGAGGTCGATGCTGTGTGCGCCGGTGTCATAGAAGTCGTCCCACCCGATCTCGATCCGCTGGAGGTCGCCGATCTCACCCGCGTCGAGTAGTTCCGTCGCGGCCCGAAACGGCCGGCCGAAGCGACGCATTCGGTGGAACGTCAACTGGGCGTCGGCTCGCCAGGCTGCCTGTGCCATCCGTTGTGCGCCGGCCCACGTGGCTGCCATCGGCTTCTCACAGTGGATCGCGTCGACCCCGCCGCGGGCGGCCGCAACCGTGAGATCAGCGTGGGCCTCGGGCGGGACCGTCAGGCTCACCACGTCCGGTTCGACCGCGTCGAACAGTTCGATTGCATCGTCGAAGCGGCCCTCCTCCGGGATGTCAAACCGATCAGCGAACGCGTCGACGCGATCGGGGTGTCGATCAGCGGCGGCAACGAGGCGGGTGTCGTCGTTTCGCTCGTAGGCCTCCGCGTGCCGATATGCCATCGACCAGCTGTCGACCGTCGGGTTCTCGGGCTCGGCACCGGTCCCGACGACGGCGACGTCGTAGGTTGCCATGTTCGTCCCGAGGGTCGGCTGGACCACGTAATGGCGTTTCGGTGGGGGCCTCTCTCACGCTCCCCACCGGGACCCATCGAGCGGCACGTTTTTGCCGAGGCGGGCGTAGACCTAGGTATGCAAGACGATCTGATGGACATCATCTGCTGTCCGCTCGACAAACACGATCTCGAACTCGACGTCGAGGAACGCGAGGACGGGGAAATCGTCGCCGGGACGCTGACGTGTACCGAGTGCGGCGAGACGTACCCGATCGAGGACGGCATTCCCAACCTGCTCCCGCCGGACATGCGCGAGGACGCACCGGCCTAGAGCTTTTTTACCGGTCCCGTCGGAGAAACACGTGTGGTAGACCCGCTCCCCGTCCACGTCAACCGCGAGGAACTCCACGAGATAGCGGTGCCCACGTCCTTCGAAACCACCGGCACGTTCGACGTTCGACTCGTCAATCACGGTCAGCCACTGCACGTCCATCTCCACCTCGACGACGACCTCTCGACCGTCGCGAGCCTGGAGGCGACTAATCACTACGTCGACGGCGAGAGCGAGCGACGGGTTACGATCACGGTTCGTGATGGAGCGACCGTCCACGGCAAGCTCAAGGTCGTCAGCGGGTACGGCGCACAAACCCGCTACGTCGACGTGATCGTAACCGAACCCGACGAGGAGGAAGGCTCCGTTCGAGTCGACGAATCGCTTGCCGAACCCCAGCCTGTCGCCGCGGACCAGACCGAGGGGCTCGTTGCCGACGGGCCGGTCGTGCCGGTCGCTGCCCTCGCTATCGGTGCCCTCGTCGTCACTGCCGGGATCGCATTTGCCCTCCAGGCGTTCGTCGTCGGTCTCGGTGCGCTCGTGGTTCTGGCCGGCGTGATCGTCGCACTGTACGTCCTTTTCGTCGAGTGAGTGTCACGGCCTCGCAGTACAGTTATGGTGGTGTCCGCCGGAGACGAACACATGACGCTGGCAGCGAGAGCCCGCGAAGCCGCCCGCGCCCACCCGTTCGTCCACGAAGGCCTGCGTGCAGGCGTGATCAACTACTCCGCCGCCGCGCGGCTGCTCGACGTCGGTGACGAGGAAGCGGTTGCCGCTGCGCTTCGGCGATACGCCGCGGAACTCCCCGAACGTGATATCCCGGATGGGTCCCCACGGGTCACGATGCACAGCGGGCTGGGCGCTGTAGAGCACGGCGACGACGGCGACGGCGGGTTACTCACAGTCGGCGAGACGACGTATGCAGAGAACGCCGGGTCCTTAACCGCCGTGGCGGCCACCGGCACCATCGACGCACGATCGCTGGCCCGTGTGCTCGCCCGACTCGAGGCCGAGGACGTCGCCGTCGAGGCTGCCGCCGTCGCCGACGGGTATCTCGTCCTCGTCGTCGATCGCCGTGACGGGCCGGACGTGGTCCGGTTCGTCGAAGCGATGATCTGAGAGACGTGATCGGCGTGTCGGGCCGGCTTCGACGGATTGAAGCGCTCGCCCCGTCGACCGTCCCACGATGACCCTACGCGTGACGAACACGCTCTCGGGCGAACGTGAGGCCTTCGAGCCACAGGATCCGGACGCAGTCACCTTGTATTACTGTGGTCTCACGACGTCCGATCCGCCGCATCTCGGCCACGCCCGCGGCTGGGTGCACGTCGACGTGATGCACCGCTGGCTGTCGTGGCTCGGCTACGATGTCCACCACGTCGAAAACTTCACCGACGTCAACGAGAAGATCGTCGCCCGCGTCGGCGAGGTTGGCGGGAGCGAAGCCGACGTCGCCCGGACGTATATTCAGGACGTGATCCGGGACATGCGGTCGCTGAACCTCAAACGGGCCGAGGTGTACCCGCGCGTCTCCGAACACGTCCCCGAGATCATCGACCTCGTCGAGACGTTGATCGACCGAGGCTACGCATACGAGGCGAACGGCTCGGTGTACTTCGACGTCACCGCGTTCGAGGACTACGGCGAACTCTCGAACCAGACGGTCGAGGAACTCGACGCCCAGGGCGATCCCGACGAGCGGGGCGAGAAGCGCCATCCGCAGGACTTCGCGCTCTGGAAGGCCGGCGGCGTCGACCCCGCCGACATCGGAGCGCACCGCCATGCTGACGCTGCACCCGCCGAGGACGCCTGTCAGACAGCGCAGACGTGGGATTCGCCCTGGGGCGAGGGCCGGCCGGGTTGGCATATCGAGTGCTCGGCGATGAGTATGACCCATCTCGGAGAAACCATCGACATCCACGTCGGCGGCCAGGATCTGGTCTTTCCCCATCACGAGAACGAGGTCGCCCAGAGTGAGGCGGCGACCGGCGATCGGTTCGCCAACTACTGGCTCCACGTCGGGTTGCTCGAAACCGGCGAGGAGAAGATGTCTTCCTCGCTCGGGAACTTCGCGACTGTCGAGGACGCCATCGCCGAATACGGCCTCGGTGTCGTCCGGACCTTCCTGCTGTCGACGGCCTATCACAGCCGCGCGGCCTACACCGAGGAGACGCTCTCGGAGGCCACAAAGCGGTTCGAGACGCTCGAACGCGGTTACGAACGCGCCGTCGAGGCGGCCGACAGCGTCGACGCGACCGCCAAGACGACCGACGACGCGCTCCGGGACGCGGTCGAAACAGTCCGCGAGGCGATCCCGCGTGCGATGAACGACGACTTCAATACCCGCGAAGCACTGGCAGCGCTGGTCGAGTTCACGAGCGCGGTCAACCGCCATGTCGACGAGTTCGAGACCCACGACTACCGTGGCCTTCGACGCGCGATCGACGTGTACGACGAGTTTGCGGTCGGCGTCCTCGGTCTCCCGCTGGGTGACGGCGGGGGCGACACCGGCGACATCCGCCTGGCCGAGGATCTGGTCGAACTCGTCCTCGACGTTCGTGCCCAGGAGCGCGACGCCGGCAACTACGAGCGCGCCGACGAGTTACGCGACGAACTCGCCGCACTCGGTGTCGAGGTCCAGGACAGCGACGACGGCCCGACCTATCGGCTGCCCTGAGATAGCGGCTTTCCCCGTTCGGTCGGAGTTCTCACGCCAACGCTTTTTTCACAGGCTCACGAGGAACGGATATGCGAATGCTGATGGCCGGAGGGGTGCTTTCGCTTCTCGGCTTCAGTGGCTACCTCGCGGGCGTCGTGACTGCCTATCCGGGGCGATCAATCTCGCTTGCCGCGATCATGATCGGGCTCACGTTCGTTGCGATCGGTCGGGCGAGTGCGATGGAGGGATCGGCGTGATCGACGCGCTCGTCTACGACGGGACCGGCGTCGAGTCCGTCGAGGATATCGCCGCCGCACGCGCGGCAGACGGAACAACGTGGGTCCACGTCGAGGATGCGAGCGACGCGGAGATCGATGCCGTCGCCGACGCGTTCGACCTCCACGCGCTGGCCATCGAGGACGTGCGGAACAACGTCCGGGCGAAATCCGAGGAGTTCAGCGCCTACACCTTCGCCCTGGTCAAGACCGCCCGCCTGACTCGGGGCGAGACCACCTTCGAGGAGGAGATCGACGACGAGCCGGTTGGCCTCTTCATCGGCGATGACTGGCTGGTCACCGTCGCCACCGGCAGTGCCGACCCGGTCGCTCGTGTTCAGGAGAGCGTCCGTCGTGGGGACGAACGGCTGCTCGAACGGGGGCCGGATTTCACCGCCTATCGAGTTCTGGACGTGCTCGTCGACAGCTACTTCGAGATCCTCGAACATCTAGAGGGCCAGATCGAGGCCATCGAGGACGAGGTCGTCGAGTCGCCCGACGCCGACCTGCTCGGGGAGATCAACAGCGTCCGCCGGGAACTGCTTTCCTTCCGGAAAGTCGTCTGGCCCGTCCGGGAGACGCTTGCGGTGCTCGCCCGCGGTGACGTCACCACGATCCATGCAGACACCCAGAAGTACTACCGCGACGTCTACGATCACCTGGTCCAGCTCGTCGACCTGCTGGAGACGTACCGTGATCTGGTGGTCGGGACGCGGGATATCTATCTCAACGCCCTCTCCCAGTCGACCAACGAGGTGATGAAGGTCCTGACCGTCGTCGCGACGATCTTCATCCCGCTCACGTTCGTCGCCGGCGTCTACGGCATGAACTTCTCCGGCGGGCCGTACAACATGCCCGAGTTGACCTGGGAGTTCGGCTATCCGGCGGTCATGCTCGGCATGGCCGGCGTCGCGGCACTGATGGTGTTTTACTTCCGGCGGCAGTCGTATCTGTGAGAAGTAACGCTGTCTGTGGCCTTCGCTGCCACGTTAACGGCCCAATTGTTCAAGACGAACGCATTGAGTGTAGTCATGCTTCGTTGGATGCCCTTCGTATGTCACATTTCCCTGCTGTGACTGTCCGCTATCACTGAGAACTCATGAACAAACCACTTTAAAATAGACATTTCATGTTTGAGACTGTATCCTCTCTCGCAAAACAATAACAGCCACAAAAGACATAATCGTGAGAATCACGGATGGCAGAGATGTCCGTATACCCATGCGGTAGACGCTGTCATACACCCATACAGAGAAAATGAGTGGGATAACGAAAAGCACGTTCCTTTTTGAAACAAATATGTCCAAATACGCGAGGGTGCCAGCAATCAGTGATAAGACGGCAATGACCTTCGTTGCAAGCATCTCTGGACCGAAAAACATAATCAGACATATGAATATCAAAATCCCAAATAACAGTCCTCGTATCTTTTGTGAATACAGTGGATTGTCGTGCATGGGTTAGGTATACTTTCGATCGTTTCTTTCTGGGTTTTCCGGTGTAATTGGTACTGTATCAACGTGAATTTTCGTGGAGACGGAATCGGTACCAAACGATATCGGATTATAGCATACTAAATCATTCTGTCTGAGTATCACTCGCTGTTTGAACGATCCAGACATACGTCGCCTCATTCTCACTCACACGCCCAAGATCAACGGGCCGATCAACACGCCCATCAGCGAGACACGTCGGGCACCCAATCTGGCAGGGATCAGGCCGACCAGCGTGCTGACGGCGAAGACGACAACCCCGATCGGCCCGGCGAACAACCCCGAGAGCAACGCCAGTACGGCAAGCACGCCGACCGACAGCCGGACGTGATCGAGCCGTCTGACTGCCCGGAGATACCAGTCGCCGACCACCACGACGAGGACGAAACCGACGGCCGCCGCGATGAGAACCGAAGCGACGAGCAGCGGCCACGCGAGCGGCGCGCCCGAGCGGTCGAGCGCGACGAGCACGCCGGTTCGTGGATTGCCGAAGGCGATGAGTGCACAGAGTGCAAAGAGTGTATTCGACGTATTGACACCGCTGGTGGTCACGACGAACCCGCGGCTGCCGTACTTCGACGGCGCGCTGACGAGCGCCAGCGTCGCCGCGATGGCGCTGGAGACGCCCGGCAGGTAGCCAACGATCGCCCCCGAGACGGTGCCCAGCAGCGCGAGTCCGCCGACTGACTTTCGTGTAGTTCGGACGGTGGGGCCGTCCTGGCTCGGGACGCCGGCGCCACGCATGGCGTCGATCAACACCGGCGCGCCGAACAACCCGCCGAACAGCGGCGCGAGCATGCTTCCGACCGGAAGGACGCCGTCGGCGGGCACGTCGAGGGTGACGACGCCAAGGGCGGCACTGACGAGAAACGACAACAGGGCGGCCTTTCGGGCGTGATTGGTCGGCTCCGTCGCGATGACTGCGGCTGCGATGGCCGTCAACACGACCGGCAGCCGGGCGGCAAGCATGGGATAGACTTCCAGCATGACGAGCGTCACCGGGACCGCGAGTGGGAGCGCGAAGACGACAGCGAGCCCGCTCCCCAGCGCCGAAAGTCGAAGCGCCTCGCGACCACGCCCGCCGAGGACGAGGCGATGGCTCGGCAGCGCGCTCGCGGCCATCGCGGGATCGGGGACGCCGAGCGCCAGTGCGGGCACGAAATCCAGAAATGTATGCACGACGCCGGCGGCGAGCATGGCTGCCCCGACCAGCCGCGGCGGGGCTGGTACGCTCGGCGCGACGGCTGCGAGGAGCAACGCGAAGTTGTTCGCGTGCAGTCCCGGCGTCAGCCCGCTGATCGTTCCCAGGCAGATCCCGCCGGCGATGGCCACGATAGCGAGGGCAGTGGCTTCCGGGGCGAACGCGAGTCTGACGCCGAGGTCGAACACGGCGGAAGTGGTCTCCCTCTGTGATTTAAACCTCCGTCAAGAGTGAGTCTCGATGCCCGCTTCCTCGACCGAAAGCGACTCGTTAAGTGAATCCACGACCAACCTTTCGGTAATGACGGAAACCGATCTCGAAGATCTACGTCGGGGTACTGATCTCGTCAAGCGTGGCTTCGCGAAGATGCAGAAAGGCGGCGTCATCATGGACGTCGTCAGCCCGGAACAGGCCCGGATCGCCGAGGACGCCGGTGCTGTCGCCGTCATGGCCCTAGAGGCCGTCCCGGCTGACATCCGCAAGCGCGGCGGCGTCGCCCGGATGGCCGACCCGGCGGACATCCAGGAGATCATCGACGAGGTTTCGATCCCGGTGATGGGCAAGTCTCGGATCGGCCACACCAAGGAGGCCCAGATCCTCGAAGCCATCGGCGTGGACATGGTCGACGAGAGCGAGGTCCTGACGCCCGCCGACGACGCCTATCACATCGACAAGCGCGACTTCACGACCCCGTTCGTCTGCGGGGCACGGAATCTCGGCGAAGCCCTGCGCCGGATCGACGAGGGCGCGGCGATGATCCGGACCAAAGGTGAGGCCGGCACGGGCGACGTCAACCAGGCCGTCCACCACCAGCGGACGATCAAGGGTGCGATCCGGCAACTCGACGGCATGAGCCACGAGGAACGCGAGGCATGGGCACGAGAACACGAAGCCCCAGCCGAACTCGTCCACGAGACCGCCGAGATGGGTCGTCTCCCGGTCGTCAACTTCGCCGCCGGCGGGATCGCGACGCCCGCCGACGCAGCCCTGATGATGCACCACGAGTGTGACGGCATCTTCGTCGGCTCGGGCATCTTCGGCGCGGAGGACCCGGAAGCGATGGGTCGGGCGATCGTCGAAGCCGTCAACAACCACGACGACCCCGAACGGCTGGCCGAGATCGCCGCCGGAACAGGCTCCGGCATGAAGGGTGACGCCAACGTCGATCTACCCGAGGACGAGCAGTTGCAGGGACGGGGCGTCTGAGACGTTTTTACTACCCTCGTGTCGTCATTCGGCAAGACATTGTTTTTTCACTGTGACCAACAGCCATCACCGTCACAGAAACATCCAAGTTCGCGCACCCCGCTTTGGCGGATATGGCCTCTCTCGCCTCTCTGGTCTCGGAATTTCAACAGTTTCTGGAGAGCCTGGCATCGACACAGGCGCGCATCGCGGCGACCGTTGCCGTCGGGATGCTTGCCATCATCGTCGCCGCGTTCATCCTGCCGGTCGGCCTCGATCGAGCGTATCGGCTCATGTCGACCCGTCTCGGGACAAGTCGACTCGCCGATTGGATCCGACTCGTCGGTGAGTACGTTCCACGGACGGTCGCCGAGGCCTTTGTCCGCCTCGTTCAGGGTCTGGTCCTGGCGGCAGCAGGGCTTGCTTTGCTGGTTATCTGGGGGCTCGTTGATACCGCGGAGTTGGTCCTGCGATATCTCGGCGGGTCGTTGCCGGTTCTCGGTCGTGGGAGCCTAACGCTGGTGGTTGCTCTTCTGGCGTACGTCGGGGCGGACCAGTACAAACAGATGGTCGTCCGGATCGGCAAGGAGGCCACCTGGCTGACCGATCACCAGCAGGAGATCGTGATCCGGCTGGGACAGATTGGGATCCTCCTGACAGCCGGCCTTGTCGTTCTCACCGTCTGGGAGGTCAACTTACAGGGACTGCTGGTCGGGGCGGGCTTTCTCGGCATCGTCGTCGGTCTCGCCGCCCGCCAGACGCTCGGCGCGCTGATCGCCGGCTTCGTGTTGATGTTCTCGCGCCCGTTCGAGATCGGCGACTGGATCGAGATCGGCGAGGAGGAAGGGGTCGTCACCGACATCACGATCATGAACACGCGCCTGGAGAACTTCGACGGCGAAGTCGTTTATCTCCCGAACGACCGCGTCAACGAACAGGCGATCGTCAACCGGAGTCGCCGTGGCTCGCTCCGGCTCCGCGTCGACGTCGGCATCGACTACGACAGCGACCCCGAACACGCAAAGGCCGTTGCCCTGGAGACGATCAAGGAGATCGACGTCATCGCGGACGGCCCGCCGCCACAGATCGTCCCGAAGTCCTTCGGCGATTCAGCCGTCATCCTGGAGATGCGCTTCTGGATCGATCACCCGACGCCGCCCCGGAAGTGGAACGCGGTCGAACGGGTCGTCACAGCGGTAAAGACCGCCTTCGAACGCGAGGGGATCAAGATCCCGTTCCCACAGCGCGAACTCAGCGGCCGCGCCGAAACCAACGGCTTCCAGGTCCAGGAATCAGCAAGTGGGAGCGAGGATGTCAGATAACAGCAGCACAGCCGGCTTTCATCGACGTGTTCAGTACAATCGCGCCCCGTCGCCGATGCTGGTCTGATAGGCACGGGCGTCGATACCGCGATCGTCGAACGTATCGAGCATCGCGTTGGCAACAGCCCGCTGGTCGTGGGCTCGCGTGACTGCGAGGACGGCCGGGCCGGCCCCGCTGATCGTGACGCCGGTCGCACCGGCTGCAAGCGCTGCATCCCGGACGGCATCGTAGCCGTCGATGAGCTTTGCCCGTGCCGGCGTGACGACGCTGTCCTCCATCCCCTGCCCGACGAGCGCCGGGTCGTCGCGGTACATCCCGGCGGTGAGCGTCGCCGCGTTGCCGACCGTCTCGACCAGTTGCTCGACAGTCGTCTCCGTCGGCACTACCTTCCGTGCGTCCCGTGTCGAGACGACGATTTCCGGGAGTGTCACGACGATGGAGATATCGGTATCGACCTGTGTAACGCCGCCGGGTGTGGCGATCGTGAACCCGCCGAGAATCGCCGGAGCAACGTTGTCGTCGTGGGCATCGCCGGAGACGACGGCTTCGCCCTTTGCGGCGATCGGGACGAGTTCCTTCCGGGATTTCCCCCGCTCGTAGAGATCGTTGAGTGCGACGGCCGCCGCCGCGGCGCTGGCGGCCGAAGAGCCCAGGCCCGATGCCGGTCGAATGCCCTTGTCGATCTCGATGTGGGCGGGCGCATCGAGTGCGTCGGCGACGGCTCCCACGGTGTTTTTCTCGGGATCCTCCGGAATGAATTGACTCCCGGCTCCAGTCACTTCGATGGTCGTCCGGTCGGCTCGCTCGACGCGAACGACATCAGCCGGGCGGGAAAGCGCGATCCCAAAAACGTCGAACCCGCTCCCGAGATTCGCGCTCGTCGCCGGGGCTCGCGCCGTGCGCATACCCGTCATTTCCGGACTGCGGTCAAAAAGGTAGCGAACCCAACCGCGGCGATGACCCCTAAACATAAGCCACCGTCCCCCGAATCGGGGACATAGTAGCGTCGATGGTGCAACTCTCAGTCCCCGTCCTGGTTGCTGCTGGTAGTGCTGGTGGTGGTGTCATCTCCGCCTGGTTGGCCGTCTTCGCGTGGCAACGGCGTGCAGTTGACGCGGCCGGTCCCTTTGCCGCACTTGCCGCCGCCGTCAGCGTCCTGTCGTTCTGTTATGCGGGTGGGTTGATAGCGGACTCGACAACGACCGCGTCGATACTGCTGACGGCCGGGAACGTCGCTGGTTCGCAAGTGGCTCCGCTATGGGTCGTGTTTGCGATCGTCTACACGCGGTTCGAGCAGTATCAGCGACCGTCGATCTACGCGTTGCTGTGGGTCGGCCCGCTGGCCTATGTCCTGTTGCTGGTGACGGCACCGGTCCACAGCCTCGCTGACACGGCGGTACAGTTCCAGACCGTCGCCGGAATTACGGCGCCAGTTCCCGCCACCGACATCGCCACGGAGGCCTATACGGCGTTTTCGTATCTGCTGTTGGTCGGCGGATACCTCCAGCTTGTGCGCTTTCTGATCGAATCCCGGAACGTCTATCGCCAGCAGACTGTCGCGATCATCATCGGGAGTGTCGTCCCGCTAACCGCCAACGCGTTGTTCGTGATGGGCTTTAGTCCGCATCCCGGCTTGAACCCGACGCCGCTGGCCTTCGTTATCACTGGTGGGATTGTCGGCTGGGCGCTGTTCGAGTACGATCTGCTCTCGATTGCGCCGCTGGCCAGCGATCTGGTCGTCGACGAGTTGCCCGACCCGGTGATCGTTCTCGATGAGAGCGATGTCGTGGTCGATCACAACACGGCAGCCGAGGCTGCGTTCGAAGCGAACGAACTGACCGGACGGGACATTTCGGCGGTCGTTCCCGAGTTCACCGAGCGTCAGGGCACTGATCGGCTGATTTCGGCCACCGCACCAGCCCAGTCGGACTCAACGGCATTGTACAACCCTCAGACGACCGAGATTACCGACCAGCATAGCCAGTACCGTGGCCGGCTGATCGTCTTCCGAAACGTGACGGCCCAGCAGCGGCGCCTCGACCGGATCGAAGCCCTTCAGGCGGCGACCGAGGCACTCATCGACGCACGTATCGACGACGAAATCGCCGAGGTCGCCGTCTCGTTCGTCGATCGGATCCTCGATCAGGAGATCGCCGTCGTCTTCGTCGCCACCGACGACGGCGCACAGCTCCGTCCGGCAGCAGTTTCGGAATCGATCGACGCAGCGAGCGACGGTCAGCCGCCGAATCTGACCGCCAACGACGGAACGCTCTGGGCCCGATATCAGCAATCGGATGCGGACGGTGTCGTCTCCGCGGACTGGGAGTGGGAACCGCTGACTGCGGTCGACCTCGACGAACTACTGGTGCTATCACTGGGCGATCACGGGCTGTTCTGTATCGGCTCCGCCGAAACGGGATATACAGTCGGGGATCGACAGTTCGCCAGGATACTTGCCGACGGGACGGAAACGGCACTCGACCGCGTGGCCCACGAACAGGATCTCCGGGAGAGTCGCCGGGTCGTCCGACAGCACACCGAACAACTCGAATTCCTCAACGGCGTCCTCCGACACAACATCCGCAACGGGATGCAGGTCATCGAGAGTAACGTCAGCTTACTCGATGCACACATCGACACCGATCCGGACAGCCAACAATATCTTTCACGGATCCGGGATCGAACGGGAGAACTCTCGACGCTGACCGCCAGGATCCGTTCGATCACCGATACCGTGACGACCGACCCGGGGAACCGTTTGTGGCCAGTCGAACTGCGCCCGGCACTCAAAGAGCAGATCGCGGAGATCGAACGGCGACATAAAGACACGTACATTGAACTACACCACGACGGAAACCCGGTCGTCCTGGCGAATGGACTGCTCGAAGACGTCTTCGAGATCATCTTACAGAACGCCGTCGAGCACAACGATGCCGACCGGACGCGCATCGAGATCGACGTGAAACACGTCGGGGACTGGATCCAGGTGCACATTGCCGATAACGGCCCCGGCGTCTCCGATCACCTGAAAGAGTCACTGTTCGAGCGGAACGTCTCGGTCAGTGAGACGGCACACGGGTTCGGATTGTATTTCGTGGCGCTGATTCTCGACCTCTTCGGCGGCGACGTCTGGTTCGAGGACAACGAGCCACGGGGCGCGATCGCCGTTCTGGAGTTCCAGCGCGCACCCGACGAGTAATTCAGCCCGGAATATCCGTTGCTGTCGGGAATCGCCCGGGGACCACAGCAAAAAGCATATTCACCGTACCGGCCAATTCCAGTCCATGATCGGCGTCGTCGGCGGCGGGGTCGCAGGACTGGCAGCAGCACGTCGTCTCCAGAAGGCGGGATACGACGTCATGGTGCTCGAAGCGAGTGACGACCTCGGCGGACTGGCGGCGACCTACGAAACGAAGGGGGACCCGATCGAGCGGTACTATCATCACCTCTCGAAGTCCGAAGAGACGATCGTCGAGCGGTTCGAGGAACTGGGACTCGGATCTGACCTGGTGTGGGGCTACGGCAGCGACGCCTACTACGTCGACGGTGTGGTCCATCCGATGGACAAACCCTGGGAGATTCTCGCCTATCCGCACCTCTCGCTGTATGACAAGTTCCGCCTCGGCCTGCTCGTGTTGGACGTCGATATCCGCGGGGGGATCCCCTCCTTTGACACCTACGAGCAACTCGAAGACTTCGAGGACGTTCCAGTCAAGGAGTTTATCCTCGATCACACGTCTCGGGGCTGTTTCGAGCGGTTTTTCAAGCCGTTGCTCGAGGCGAAGTTCGGCGAGCGCTGGGAAGACGTCAGCGCCGCGTGGCTCCTCGGCCGCGTGAAGTTCCGCGGCGAACGGGATCCGTTGCGGGGGGAACTGCTGGGCTACCCACTTGGCGGATTCGGCAGCCTGATCGACGCGCTTGTCGATTCCGTCGGCATGATGGACATCTTTACCGGGGAGCGTGTGACCGATATCGGTATCGAGGACGGGGCCGTTCAGTCGGTGACCGCCGAAACAGACCTGGGAGCCGTTCCTTACACAGTCGACGGCGTCGTCATCGCCACGATGCCCGACGTACTGGAGTCGATCACGGGCTATGCATGTGACATCGACTTCCAGGGCACCGTCTGTTCGGTCATCAGCATGGCGGAAACGCTGACAGACACCTACTGGCTCAACATTGCCGACGACGCCCCCTTCGGCGCACTCATCGAACACACGAACTTCGTCTCGCCGGAGCAATACGGTGGCGAGCACCTGCTGTACGCCGTCAAATACATCCAGGATTTCGAGGACGAACTCTGGCAAATGGACGACGAACGCGTCGAGGAAACGTGGCTCGCCGGCATCGAGGATCTATTTCCCGACTTCGACCGGGCATCCGTCAACTGGATCGAAACCTCGCGAAGCCCGAAGACCGCGCCCATCTACGAGCGGGGCTATCTCGAGAAGGTGATCCCCTATGACCTGAGCGGGGAGGTGGCAGACGGCGTCTATTACGCCGGCATGGCCTCGCGGGCACAGTACCCCGAACGCTCGCTCAACGGCGCGTTCGTCGCCGGTGAGACAGCCGCCGAGCGACTCATCCAAAACCAGTAGCACAACGCAGCTGCGTACTCCAGACACATTCGACAGGCCGGCTCTCAGCCCTCTACCTCAGCGTCGTCGACGGCGTCCGGATCAACGCCGGGGGCTGCCTCGACATCGACTTCCTCGGGTTCTTGGCCGCCGCCGATCACGACCTCGCCGTCATCCGTCTCGACGTAGACGTCGTCGGCGAACCCGCCGATCGCGTGCGGGTGGTCGGGATCGTCGAGTTTCTCCGGCGTCGAGGGTGCGTCCGGGAGTCCGCCCTCGGGTGCGAACTCGCCGAGGGGGTCGTCGATCGTGATGCCGTGGGATTCGAAGAAGTCGGCGTAGCGGTCGTAGTGGGCCTCGACTTCCTCGACGGGGAACTCCATCATCTCGGTCCAGCCGTGGTTATAGAAGTCGAAGTTTGCCTGCGCGTGAGTGATCTCGCGGGCTTGGGCCTCGGGATAGCCTTCCTGGAGTGCCGCGACATAGGTGTCCATGGTCGCGTCGAACATGGCCGCTAAGCGCTCGCGCCGCTCTTCCTGGCGTTGTTCATCGGCCCAGTCCAGGAAGAAGTCGGTGTGGATATCGACCAGTTTGTCGGCCACCATCTCACCGACGACCGGGGCAGTCAGACTTTGCTTGGCTGCCCAGTGTTTGACGCCTTGTTTGAGTTTCATCGTACCGGGGCCTATACCCTCCATTCACATCAATTCCGGGACGACGGCAACGACGCACAGGGCGCTCGTTGTCCCTCTCGGCGTGACTCTCGTCAGTTGCTTGGTCGTCGTTTACGGGTTGCGCTGGGCCGCCATCGGTTTCATGGCCGGCACACGGCAATCGGATCCGAACCCCGCGGTTCAGTTCACTCCGTTCCTCGGGCTCTTGCTGGTGGTGATCGGGCTGGAGGTGTGGGAACGCAGATGGACTGCGTGGTCGCTTGCTGTCATCATCTCTGGCGAGATACTCATCACATCTCTTCACCGGATGGCGTTCACGTTCGACGTCGTCGTGGCCGTGATCATCGTCGGCTACCTGTTCGTCAAACTGAACTAGTATTTCACCGCTAGGTTGGGGGCACGGCAGTCTAGCCCTGAGTGAATGCCCGTGTGGAAACGGGAACGGTCGAACTGGGCTAGACGGGAGAGACCCATCACAGGGTGTTCGGTCTCTCGCCTCGAACAGTTCCAGCCGATAGATTGTGACGATAGCAATCCACATTAGGCCCCGGTACGAACACCGGGAGCATGACCACGTCGCACGTGATCCTCGGCGACGGCATCGCCGGGAGTTCCGCCGCGGAAACGATCCGTGAAGCGGATCCCGACGCCGACGTCACGATCATCACCGACGAGGGCGAACCCCTGTACAACCGCATTCTCATCAAGGAGTTCGCCAAAGGAACCCTCCCCGAAGAACCCGTCTCGATCCACGAGGAGGAGTGGTACGAGGAACGGGACATCGACCTCGAACTCAATACCCGCGTCACGTCCGTCGATACCGACGCGAACGTCGTCGAGGCCCAGGACGGAGCCACCTACGAGTACGACAAACTTCTCGTGGCCACCGGCGGCACGCCGACGAGGCTCCCGGTCGAAAACAGTGACGCCGAGGGAGTCCACTACTTCTGGACGTTCAAGGACGCACGGGCGATCCGTGACCACGCTGCCGAGGCTGAAACGGGTGTGATCGTCGGGGCCGGGCTGCTCGGCATCGACCTCGCTGCGATCTGTGGCGCACAGAACGTCGAGGCCGACTACCTCATGCGTGGCAACCGGTGGTGGCGCTACGCGCTGAGCCTCGACGGCGCGGAGATCATCCACGAGGCGCTCAGGCACAAAGGCGTCACGCCCGTCTTCGATAGCGGCGTCGAACGGTTCGAAGTCGACGACGACGGTCATGTCACGGGAGCTGTGGACGCAAACGGCGAATTTCACGCGGGAGAATTCGCCGCCGTCGCGATCGGCCTGGATTTCAACACGGCATTTCTCGAAGACACGGCGGTTGAACTCGATGACGGCATCGTCGTCGACGAACACATGCGGACAGGCGTAGAAGATATCTACGCGGCTGGCGACCTGACGCGGTATTACGACGTCATTCTCGACGAACGCGCCCAGAACGGCTCGTGGGGGAGTGCCAAAGAACAGGGCGTCGTCGCCGCCGAGAACATGGTCGCCGACGAGCCAGTCGAGACGTTCCGGTACGTCTCTTCGTACTCGATTACACACTTTGAGTTCCCGTTTCTGTCCTTTGGTCACCCGACGATCGGCGACGACGAGGCCGAACGGAAGTACTCAGACACCGAGTGGCGGCGGCTCACGTTCAAGGACGGCCAACTCATCGGCGGCGTCCTGATCGGCGACCTCTCCCAGCAACAGGCGTTCAAACAGATCATCCGTGAAGAGCGGCCTGTCGCCGACCAAAAGGAGAAGCTCCTCGAACCCGACGTCGATCTCGACGCACTGCCAGCCCCCGCTGTCGAGTGATCGGACTCGCCGGATCGACACCGTTTTGCTCGCCACGCCAATTTTTCAGGACATGGACGCCGACGCCGATGGAGAGATGACGCTCGCGTTCGATCTCGACGCATTGCAGCACCTGGCACATCCGGACGCGGTATTCACCGATGCTCGCCAGTGGAGCAAGTACGTGGGTATCGTCTCCGATGAGCCGACCTACGTCGTGACGAACTTCGCCCGGAAACACCGGATTCGACAGGATTTCTTCTCCGGGCCACGCGGACGAGCCGAGAGCTTCGAGACGATCAAAGACCAGTTCGACACCCCGCGGTACGTCTACGTCGGGACCGACGACGCGGCTGCGGAGGCCGCCACAGCCAACGGCTGGGAATACCTCGACGTGGAAGCCGCTGCCGACGCTGCGGAGTGGACACTCGGTGACCCAGAGGTGCCTTCGGCGGCGGACGAATCCGAAACGCGCGACGACTGGCCCTGAACGATCGACGCGTTTTCGCGCAGTCGAATCCCTTCGGGTACCGCGTCGTTTAACCACCCGGACGCGCAATCTCCGCCGATGGCTACCCCCCGCGTGCCGAGCGACGAAGACCGCCTGGAACTCCCGTGTGGCGAGACCGTGGACGTCCACACCTTCGACATGGGCCGTCGTGAATTCGCGTGTCAGTGCGGCGAAACCCACGCGCTCGTCATGGACATCCACCCGCTGACACGGTTCTTGCCGACGTTTCTCGTCGACACTCTCTCCGAGACGGTCGAACCGAGCGGGGACGCCGACGAATTCGGAACCCCCCACCTCATGGGCATCGTCCTGGAGGAGTTTCCCGACGACGTGGTCGCGAAGGATGTCGAGGACGACGGCGCGATCGGTTGTGGCCTGTTGTGGGTGACGGACTTCGACTCGCGTCGCCTCCACGAAATCGTGGTGGAACTCGTCGTCGAACTTATGGAACACGCGATCAGCCACGCCGAAGATGAGACCGCCCGGGACGCCTTCGAGGAGGACATGCGCGAGTTCGACGTGGCTGCGTTCGTCGACGCCTACCGGGCTGACCGCGACTTCGATGGCGAACGCGACACACCAGTCTGACTGGTTCTGGGTCGAGTTCGTCCCCGGCGCTGGAGGTCTGTGTCGTCTGACCGGCGTGTGTGACACGGCCGGCGTCGATTCCGTCTGTGTGACGAGTTACTCCGCTACTGTCCCCCGAATAGACGCCAAGGGCCGTCAGACGCTAGTCTGACGGTGTTTAATGGTGTTCGGGGACGTTTGTCAGACCATGCTGCGTCACGGCGAGTTCGAGCGGATCCGCGCCGTGCTTCGGGAGTCGGATCTCGACGAACCCCTCACCGCGCGTGAGATCCACGACGTGCTGGAGGCCCACGATGAGTCCTTCGAGAGCCCCCACGAGATCGCGACCGTGCTCGGCCGTCACGCCGAGACCGGCGCGGTCGAAGTGATCCGCGGCCACCCCTACCGGTATCGATTCGACGACCGCGGGCAATGAGGTCTCACGCGTAATTCTCGACCACAACTGGTTTGAAACGACCCGGCGTGGCTCCGTTTGTGAATCGTGTCATCGATCGGCTGGGGCTGAAAGAACCGCGGCGAGCGCTCGCTCTTGTCGTGCTCGCCGCACTTGTTGCCCGACTTATCGCTCTGGACGTCCGGGTCGCCCACTGGGACGAGGCGCGGGTCGGGTACTGGATCCTCCACACTGCCGACACGGGATGGTGGGAGTACCGGCCGATCATCCACGGCCCGTTCGTCCAGCACGTCACGCGCTGGACCTTCGCCGTTGCGGGCGTCTCGGACTTCACGATGCGACTGCCGGTAGCTCTGATCGGGTCGGCGCTCCCGGCGACGGCCCTGCTGTTCCGGTCGCGTTTGCGCGATGTCGAAACCATCGCGCTCGGTGTCATTCTCGCGGCGAATCCACTCCTCCTCTACTACTCGCGGTTCATGCGCAGCGACCTGCCGCTGGCCGCATTCGCCTTCGTCACGCTCGGTGCGATCGTGGCCGCGATCGATACGGATCGGCGGCGCTACCTTCACCTCGCTGCGATCGCGTTCGCGCTCGCACTGACGACCAAGGAGAATGCGGTCCTCTATCCCGTCTCGTGGCTCGGGGCCGGCACGCTGGTTGTTCTCTCCCGGTTGGCCGCGGATCACTACGATGGGGGTGATCCGATCGCGACCCTGCGAAGTTGGGTGACAGCGACCCGGCGGCGCGCGTGGGCCTGGCGACGGACGCTCCTTGCGCTTCCGTTTGAGATTCTCGCCGTAGTCGCGTTCTTCTATGCGCCGCGCTCGCCCGAGGCTGACGCCGGCCTCTTCAGTGCGCTTGCCGACCCGACGTTGCTCCCCGGCGTCCTGGGGCAGGCGACGGTCGGCGCGACTGGTGAACTCATGGACCTCTGGCTGTCGCCCAGCGTCCGTGGCCACGCCTACGCCCCGTATCTCGCGCACTTTCTGGTAGTTCTGGCCATGGCTTCGGCCGGCACTGCGGTGCTTGCAGTCCTGGCAGTTCGTTGGCAGCCTCGTCCCCTGGTAACGTTCTGTGGCTGGTGGGCGCTGTCGGGGGTTGTCGGCTACCCGTACGTCGCTGACATCAAAGCGCCGTGGCTCGCGATTCACGTCGTCGTTGCGCTTGCGATCCCGGCGGCTGTCGGGCTACTCGCCGTCGTCGAGCGGTTCCGGGCGGCCCGCATCGAGCGCCGTCAGCTTGCATCGGTCGGATTGGCGCTGCTCCTCGTTTTTTCGGGCGTATTCGCCGTCGCTTCGGCGGGATTCACGACATACCACCAGCCACCCGACGGCTTCAACGTCGTCGCACAGAGCGGTCAGCCGGGCGGGGATATTCGCCCAGTTCTCCAAGACATCCGTGCGGTGGCAGGCCACAACGATGGAACCGATGTCCTCTACTACGGGAACCTCTCGTTCAGGGACGAGACGTGGGCGAACCACCCCCCCGCGCCCAGCGACTGGTTCAACCGATTGCCGATACCGTGGTACACCGAGCGGGCCAACGCCACCGTCGATAGTGTTGAGACCGCCGAGGGACTCCCCACGAACCCGCCGCCGGTCGTGATCGCCGAAGGCCGCGATCGGGCGGAACTCGCGGCTGCGCTTGACGGATATGCGGTCCGCGAGGAGGCGATTTTGATCCGCGGCGGGCGACGGACCATCGAGGTGTTCGGGTTCGAATACCACCTCGGCGGGAAAACGTTCGCCTTTTTCATCGACCGTGACGCCCTCGAAGCCGCCACAGCCGGCCGTGATAGCGCGCCCCCGTGATACGATATTCGAAATCAAACTTCGAGGATCGTAACCTTTCGCCGGGTTTATTACGATGAGCGAACTCCGAATGCACAATGACAGCTGAGGACCAACCGACGATTCTGCTGATCGGGAGCGGCCCGATCAAGATCGGCCAGGCCGCGGAGTTCGACTACTCCGGCGCACAGGCGTGTCGCGCGCTCCAGGAAGAGGGCGCGCGTGTCGTCCTGGTCAACTCGAACCCGGCGACGATCATGACCGACCCGGAGATGGCCGACAAGGTTTATCTCGAACCCATCAACACGGAGGCCATCGCCGAGATCATCCGCAAGGAACAGCCCGACGGCGTCATCGCCGGGCTTGGCGGCCAGACCGGCCTGAACGTGACCGCTGAGCTTGCTGAAGAGGGTGTCCTCGACGAGCACGATGTCGACGTCATGGGCACCCCCCTGGACACCATCTACGCGACGGAGGATCGCGAGCAGTTCCGAAAGCGCATGGAGAAGATCGACGAGCCGGTCCCCGCCTCGACGACGATCAAGAGCATGGACGAGGTCGAGGCGGCCGTCGAGGAAGTCGGCGGGCTCCCCGTCATCATGCGGACGACCTATACGCTCGGTGGCGCTGGCTCGGGCGTCATCGACGACATGGACGAACTCAAGGAAGCCACACGCAAGGGGCTGCGGCTCTCCCGGGACGACCGCGTGATGATCACCGAGTCCATCGACGGCTGGATCGAACTCGAGTACGAGGTGATGCGCGACGCCGATGACTCCTGTATCATCATCTGCAACATGGAAAATCTCGATCCGATGGGGATCCACACCGGGGAGTCGATGGTCGTCACGCCCTCTCAGGTCATCCCCGACGAGGGCCACCAGGAGATGCGCGACACGGCGCTGAAAGTGATCCGGGAACTCGAGATCCACGGCGGCTGTAACATCCAGTTCGCCTGGCGCGACGACGGGTCGCCCGGCGGCGAGTACCGCGTCGTCGAGGTCAACCCTCGCGTCTCTCGCTCGTCGGCACTCGCATCGAAAGCGACGGGCTACCCGATCGCCCGCGTGACCGCGAAGGTCGCGATGGGCAAGCGCCTCCACGAAATCGAAAACGAGATCACCGGCGAGACCACCGCGGCCTTCGAACCGGCCATCGACTACGTCGTCACGAAAGTTCCCAGGTGGCCGATCGACAAGTTCCAGGACGTCGACTTCGAACTCGGCCCGGCGATGAAGTCGACCGGCGAGGCGATGTCCATCGGCCGGACCTTCGAGGAGTCACTGCTGAAGGCGCTGCGCTCGACGGAGTACGATCCGGCGGTCAACTGGGCCGAGATTGACGACGACGACCTCGAATCGGAGTATCTCGTCCGCCCGTCGCCCGATCGGCCCTACGCGATGTTCGAGGCCTTCGAACGCGGCTATTCGGTCCAAGAGGTCTCGGAACTGACCGAGATCCGCGAGTGGTACGTACAGCGATACAAGCGGATCGCCGACGCCGCCGAGGCCGCCAGTGCGGGCGAACTCGATATCGCGGCCGAGGCCGGGTTCACCAACCACGAGGTCGCGACGCTCGCCAGCGGCGGGGCCTTCGAGGACACCCACGCCTCCTGGCTGCCGGATCGCCTGCTCGACGAGCGGGGTGTGGTCAGCGACGACAGTGAAGCGACGCCACAGACCGACGGCGGCGGCGTTTCCGTCGCGGACGTCGAAGACGCCGCGCCGGCCCGGTCGTTCAAACAGGTCGACACCTGTGCCGGCGAGTTCGAGGCCTCGACGCCGTACTACTACTCCGCGCGGGAACCCCTCTCGGGACTCGAACGTAACGAAGTCCAGGTCGATCCGGATATCGAGAGCGTCGTGGTCGTCGGCGGCGGCCCGATCCGGATCGGGCAGGGCGTCGAGTTCGACTACTGTTCGGTCCACGCCGTCCGGGCCCTCGAAGAGATCGGCATCGACGCCCACGTCGTCAACAACAACCCCGAGACGGTCTCGACGGACTACGACACCTCGGATGGCCTGTTCTTCGAGCCGATCACCGCCGAAGAGGTCGCCGACGTGGTCGAGGAGACCGGGGCCGACGGCGTGATGGTCCAGTTCGGCGGTCAGACGTCGGTCGACATCGGCCATCCCCTGGAGGCCGAACTAGAACGCCGTGACCTCGACTGTGAGGTCATGGGGACCTCGGTCGACGCGATGGACCTCGCGGAGGATCGCGACCGGTTCAACCGACTCATGGACGACCTCGGTATCGCCCAGGCGGAGGGTGGCACGGCGACCAGCGAAACCGAAGCGCTCGAACTCGCGCGTGATATCGGCTATCCGGTGCTCGTCCGGCCGAGCTACGTGCTCGGCGGGCGTGCGATGGAGGTCGTCTACAACGACGACGACCTCAAGACGTACATCGAGGAGGCCGTCCGGGTGAGTCCGGACAAGCCGATCCTCGTCGACGACTTCCTCGCGGACGCCATCGAACTCGACGTCGACGCCGTGGCCGACGGCGAGGATATTCTCATCGGCGGCATCATGGAACACGTCGAGACCGCCGGCGTCCACTCCGGCGACTCGGCGTGTATGATCCCGCCCCGCAGCGGCGAGATCGAGGACGTCATGCCCCGGATCCGCGAGGTGACCGAACAGATCGCCGGCGCCTTAGAGACGGTCGGGTTGATGAACGTTCAGCTCGCGGTCCGGGACGGCGAGGTGTACGTCCTCGAAGCGAACCCGCGCTCCTCCCGGACGGTCCCGTTCGTCTCGAAGGCGACGGGCGTCCCGATCGCCAAGCTGGCTGCGAAAGTAATGGCGGGTGCGAATCTCGACGAACTCGACGTCGCCGAGCAACAGCCCGAGCAGGTCAGTGTCAAGGAAGTCGTGCTTCCGTTCGACCGGCTTCCCGGTTCGGATCCGCGTCTCGGCCCCGAGATGAAATCCACGGGCGAGGTCATGGGCACCGCTGGCAGCTTCGGGAAGGCCTACCAGAAGGCCCAGATGGCAGTCGACAAGCCGATTCCCCTGGCGGGAACCGCGATCGTCGATCTGCCGATCGTCGGCTTCGAGGAGCACTTCGAGACGCGTTCCCTCGATGACTACGAGTCACAGGAAGCCGTCGAGGCCGCTCTGCGCGACGGCGAGATCGACCTCGTCGTTTCGCGGAACCGAGACGTACTCGAAGTATGCGTCGAGGAATCGATCACGTATTTCTCGACGATCGCAAGCGGCAAGGCCGCCCTGGAGGCCATCGAGTCGGACGACCAGCCGCTGTCGGTCCAGGACATCGCAACGCGGCCGAAAACGACTCGGAAGTGGGGCGGAAACTAGCTGGCACATGGATCCCAGCGAACAGGCACTGGCATCGCTGCTCGATGAGGGTGAGTCCCTCGAAGAGACCTGGACAGTCGATACGATCTCCCGGGGCTTCGAGTTGGCCGCCCCCGGACTCGGCAGCCGAGAGACACTTGGCTTGACCGGCAAGCGGCTCGTCTGGCTCGACGAGGAGTTCGAAACGGTCGACCTCGAGGCCGTCGAATCGGTCGAAACGAATGCTGTCAGCCAGTCACCCACGTCGATCCTCATCGTGATCGGGGTGTTGGGGATCGTGCTCGGGACGATCGTGACGCCGCTTCTCTGGGTATTTACCTCACTCTCGATGGAACTGACGCTTGCACCGCTGGTGGTTGGGTTGCTCGCGCTCGTCCTGGGTGTTGTCGGCACCCGTCTCTGGGACCGCGAGGATGCCGAGCAACAGCATTATCTCGACGTGAAGACGATGACGGAGACGATCCAGATCTACGCCACGGAAGCGACTGTCGAGACGATCACCGAACGCATTCGATCCGAGACCGAGTGAGCCCCGGCGGCTCCCAGCGACCGGCAAACACTTGCCCCCGTCGGTCGATAGAGGGGGTATGAGCGACGTGGACCTTTCGGCCGAGAAGTACGAGAAACACAGACAGGCAGGAAAGATCTTGGCAGAAGTACGCGACGAGGCCGCCGATCGCGTCGAAGTCGGTGTGAGCCATCTCGAAATCGCCGAGTGGGCCGAAGACCGCATTCGGGAACTGGGCGGGAAACCGGCGTTTCCGGTCAACATCAGTGTCGATGAGGAGGCTGCGCACGCGACCCCCGGCATCGACGACGAGGCGACCTTCGGCGAGGAATTGATCAACCTCGACATCGGCGTCAGCATCGACGGGTGGCTCGCGGACACGGCCGTTACAGTCGACCTGTCGGGCCACGCCGAACTCACGGAGGCCTCTGCCGAAGCTCTCGAGGCAGCCCTCGAGATCGTCGAACCGGGCGTCGAGACTGGCGAGATCGGGCGGGTCGTCGAGGAGGCCATCGACGGGTACGGCTTCAACCCGGTCGTCAATCTCACTGGGCATGGACTCGGCCAGTACGAACAGCACACCGAACCCAACATCCCCAACCGGGCGGTCTCCCAGAGTGCAACGCTGTCGGCCGGCGACGTCGTCGCCATCGAACCGTTCGCCACCGATGGGGCCGGCAAGGTCCGGGAGGGCAGCGACGAGGAGATCTTCGCACTCGACCGGGAGGGGTCGGTTCGCGACCGGCGTGCGCGCCAGGCACTCGAACAGATCACCGAGGAGTTCAAGACCCTGCCCTTCGCAACGCGGTGGCTCGACGTCAAACGGCCGTCGATGGCACTCAAACGCCTGAAGCGCAACGACATCGTTCACGGCTATCCCGTCCTCAAGGAGGAAGATGGAAAATACGTCAGCCAGAAGGAACACACGATCATCGTGACCGAGGACGGGTGTGAGGTCACGACCCGGAGCCGGTAGGTCGCCGCGAGACGGACGAGTACAGTCGGCCGAGCGGGGAGTCCTCAGGCGTCGTTCATCCGGCGTTCGGTTCGCTGCCCGCAGGATCGACAGACAGACACCCGATACGGTTCCCGGGAGTAGGCGGCGTTGTCCGAGGCCTCGTTTTCGGTCAGCAACGTGATCGAGACGTCGTGTGGGTGTTCGCCACGACAGGAGGAGCAGTACTCGACGCGGGTATTTGTCGCCTGATTGGCGGTCGCCATAGAGGAGAGAAGTCGGCAGGTACCTTTTAATTGGAGAGTCGTTCGTACTGTTCAGCGGCTGTCGGGGGACCAATTTGGGTGTCACGGCCCAAAATCCTCCTAACGCGGCTATTGAGCGTTCTACGCTCGTTTCATGGGATAAAAACAGTCCGAAAACGGCCGATAGATATTTATATTTGGGTTAACGAAGCGAGGTCGCTTCCAATTTTGAGACCGTCAACCGCAACCGATCGAATCCGTCTCCGCTCAATTCGGTATTTCGACGCGAGTCGACGATACTCCCCTCGGAAGCTTCTTTGGACCCCAGCGGCGAGTGTCCCAGCATGGATCAGGTCTTCGCCCCGTGGCGCATCGAGTGGGTCGAACGCGCGGAGAAGAACCCCGACGTCGATGAGTGTATCTTCTGTGAACTCCCCGCGTGGGACGACGATCGGGAGCACCGCCTCCTCGCCGAGAACGACCACGCCTACGTTCTTCTCAACAACTACCCGTACAATCCCGGTCACGCGATGGTGATCCCGCGCGCACACGCCGGGGCCTACGGCGACCTCGACGACGCACAACTCCTGGATCACGCCCACCTCAAACAGCGAACGATCGACGCCATGGACGCCGCCTTCGACCCCGACGGCTACAACGTCGGGCTGAATCTCGGCGGTAGCGCGGCCGGCGGGTCGATCGACGACCACCTCCACACCCACGTCGTCCCGCGCTGGTCGGGCGACAACAACTTCATGGCGGTGATCTCCGACACGAAAGTCATCGTCGAGGCACTTGAGGACTCTTACGACCGACTCCACGACGCCTTTGCCGATCAACCCGGGGCAACCGTCTCCGATCCGGACGACGCCGTCTCCTTTTCGTGATCCGATTCGCCCGACAGCAATTCACGCCGCTGTCGATCACAGTCCCTGGTCGGTGAACCGACCCTCTTGCTCGTAGATGGTCACCAACTCCGTGAGGAACTCCTCGATCGTTTCGTCGTCTTCGAGATGTGGCTCGATCCGTTCGACCAGTTCGTCGTCGAGCTCGATCGTGTGTGGCATTATATACCGTACATGCTATTGACTCTTATAGATGCCGACCGGGTGGCTAACGGCTGTCAGTCAGTCTTGCCTGGATGCAAACACGAAGTCACTTTAGGCCCGGATCACCAACTCACGATCGATGACTCGTCGCAGGACGCTCCGGCGTGTCGGATTACTGTTGTTCGGAGCGAACCTGGCACTCTTCCTGTCAAAAGGCGTGGTCGCCGTCGAGACGGGGAGTCTCGCCGTCCAGTCCGAAGCGATCAACAGTCTCGCCGACACCGTGTATTCGCTGGTGATCGTCGGCGGGCTGTACCTCACGACGCGGCCGCCCGACTTCGAGCATCCCCATGGCCACGAACGGATCGAGCCGTTCGTCTCGTTGTTCGTTGCGGCCGGTATCTTCCTGGCCGGCGGCGCGGTGATCTACCAGTCCGGAACGGCTTTGCTTGCCGGTGACATCGAACCGTTACGGAGTCCAGCCGCCGTCGGCATCCTCGTGCTCACCATCGCCGCGAAACTCGCGCTCTATCGATACTGTCTGACTGTCGGGCGAACCTGGCAGTCCCCGGCACTGGTCGCGACGGCTCTCGATAATCGAAACGACGTGCTGACAGCCGGGGCTGCACTGGTCGGCGTCATCGGGGCAGCCGTCGGGGCACCGATTCTCGACCCGCTCGCTGCACTCGTGGTGGCCCTCGGGATCCTCCATACCGGCGTCGAGGTCGTCCGGGACAACGTCAACTACCTCGTCGGCGCGGCCCCGCCTGACGAACTCCGCAAAGAAATCCTCCAGACGGCGCTGGACCATCCGGACGTCGAGGGTGCCCACGATGTGATCGCCCATTATGTCGGTCCGGAAATCGACGTCAGCCTTCACGTCGAGGTCGAAGGCGATCGAACGCTCCGGGAGGCCCACGACATCGAATCGGCCGTCGTCACATCCGTCGAAGCCCTCCCGCAAGTCGACGACGCGTTCGTCCACGTCGATCCGCGGGAACTCGGCGAGTGGAAGGCTGACGAGGAGGTCGAGCAGTTCGTGGATCCAACGCCCGACGATGGCGAGACAGATTCGAGATGAGTGGATAGCTACACGAGGCCGCGGGATACGCTGACACGAAACCACCACACTCAGTGCCTACCGTCCGTTCTGCGGTTCGATACGGGCGGACGGTGTTGACGCGGAGGCCGATATTGAGGACATTTGGGCGTATAAATCGATATGCGGCGTTGTTCTGTCTATATAATTCTATATATGCAGGCATGTGCTGGATATATTCATACGTTTGGCCGTTCTTTCGGGGAATTTGGCACAAGCCTTTTGGTGTATATCGCCGAAAATTCATACGGGGTAGTATGGCATTACTCGATAATACGGTCGCCGTGGTCACCGGCGGTTCGAGTGGTATCGGTCGGAATATCTGTGAGACGTTTGCGTCGGAAGGCGCGTCAGTAGTGAACGCTGATATCCGAGAGGAACCCCGGGAAGGTGGAGTCCCCACCCACGAGATGGTGACTGAAGCGTACGGCGTCGCGGCGACGTTCGTCGAGTGTGACGTCTCGGAGAGGGCCGACTTGGAAGCCGTTGCCGACGCGGCTGAGGATCTCGGTGGGCTCGACGTCTGGGTCAACAATGCCGGGATCTTCCGCGGTGAGGAGTTCACCGAGGTCACGGAAGCGGAGTACGATCAGTTGATGGACATCAACGTCAAGGGGACGTTCTTCGGTGCCCAGGTCGCCATCGAGCGAATGGTCGAGGACGGCGGCGGGAGCCTGATCAACCTCTCCAGCGTGGCCGGCTTGGAGGGGTCGGGTGACTTCGTCACGTACTGCTCGTCGAAGGGGGCCGTCAGACTGATGACCTACTCGCTGGCGGACAAGTACGGGCCGGACGGCGTCCGCGTCAACGCCATCCACCCGGGCGTCATCGAGACGGAGATGGTAACCGACGACGTGCCGATCATCGGCGGCGAGAGCGAGGACGCGTTCCGCCAGCAAATCCCCTCCCGACGGTTCGGCAAGCCGGAAGACATCGGCAACGCAGCGCTCTTTCTCGCCAGCGACATGAGCGACTACGTCAACGGGGAGTCACTGGTCGTCGATGGCGGCCAGACGAACACCTGACGGGTTCCATCCGCCGCGTCGGGTGCCGAACCGCGGACCAGCCGTTTTTTAGGGACCGCGAGATTGGTGAGTACATGGACGAGGCGATCGAGTTCGGTACTGACGGCTGGCGCGCAGAGCTTTCGGAGTTTACCACACCACGGGTTCGAATGGTCGCACAGGGGATCGCGGACTATCTCCGTGAGGAGGCCGACCGCGCGGGCCATACCGTGGCTGTCGGCTACGACGCCCGGGAAACGTCACCCGGGTTCGCGGCGGACGTGACGGAAGTGCTGACGTCGAACGGGTTCAACGTGCTCCTTTCGGAGCGTGACTGCCCGACGCCGGTGACAGCGTATACAATCGTCAACCAGAACCTCGCAGGGGCAGTTGCGATCACGGCCTCGCATAACCCGCCGGAGTACAACGGCATCAAGTTCATCCCGGACGACGGTGCGCCCGCACTCCCGGAAGTGACCGAGGCGATCGAATCCCATCTGCGTGAGCCTGATCCGTTACCGGCCGAAGAGCACGGTGTCTATCGCGAAGACGATTTCATCGAACCGTATCAGGAGAATGCGTTCATGCTGACGAACGCCAATCTGAATGACCTGACAGTTGTCTACGACGCGATGCACGGGAGTGGTCGCGGCGTGACCGACGAGCTGCTCGAACTGGCCGGAGCGGATGTCCACAAGCGGCGTTGTGAGTACGATCCGACGTTCGGCGGTTCCCCACCCGAACCATCCGCTGAAAACCTCGAGGGACTCGTTGAAGCCGTCGAGGAACACGACGCGGATATCGGCATCGCCAACGACGGCGACGCGGACCGGATCGCCGTAGTTACGCCCGAACGCGGCTTCCTCAACGAGAATCTCTTTTTCGCCGCGCTGTACGATTATCTGCTCGAATACAACGACGGCCCGGCGGTTCGATCCGTCTCGACGACGTTCCTGATCGACCGGATCGCCGAGGCCCACGGTGAGGAAGTTTACGAGACGCCGGTCGGGTTCAAGTGGGTCGCCCAGGCGATGGGAGAACACGACGCGCTGATCGGCGGCGAGGAGAGCGGCGGGTTCTCGATCCGTGATCACGTCCGCGAGAAGGACGGTGTGTTGATCGGACTGCTCGCCGCGGTGATGACAGCCGAACGCCCGATCGACGAGCGAGTCGACGACATTCTCGACACCCACGGCGAGATCTACCAGGATCGACGGAGCATCGACTGCCCGGACGCTCGCAAGGAACCCGTCGTCGCGGCACTCGAATCACAACTTCCCGACACCGTCGCCGGCGTCGCCGTCGAACGCGTCAACGACGCTGACGGGTTCAAGATCCTGTTAGAAGACGGCTCGTGGCTGCTCGTTCGGCCCAGCGGGACCGAGCCGAAACTTCGGGTCTACGCCGAATCGGACAGTCAGGAACGGATCGAAACGCTGCTGGCTGCGGGCGTCGACCTGGTCGAGCCGCTGGTCTGACGACGCACTTCGGCTTACCGGGTGGGGCCTCGCGGACGTCAGGCTTCGACGTCGAGATGGCGGCAGTGTTTTGCCTCGGCATCGTAGCAGTCCGGACACTCGGGCCGTCGCTCGACGTACCGGGTTAACCGGGCTGCAACGTCGTCGCTAAGGGCGTGTTCGAGCCGGCAGGCCTCGTCATGGAACCCCTCAGTCACGTCCAACCCCTCGACGAGGAACCGCTCGATCAGGCAGTGTTTGGCGAGGAGATCCCTGGCCTGTTCAGCCCCGGCCTCGGTGAGTTCAGCGCCGCGTCGCTTCTGATATTCGAGGAGGCCCTGATCTTGCAGCCGCGAGAGCATCTGCGTGACACTGGGTGGTGAGACGCCGAGTCGATCGGCGATGGCCCCGGTCCGGGCCGGATCACCGTCCCGCGAGAGGAGGTAGATCTCCTTGAGATACATTTCCACGCTCTCGCTCGTGGCGGACTCGCTGTGGTGACTCACAATTACCAGTATTACATGACGAGCCAAGAAATACTCACCGCTCCCCACAACCACGTTACCCGAGGGCGGCCCACAGTATCGCTCAGGTTCGACCGATTCACGGATATATTACTACTGGACATTTTCATGAATAGGAAATATTAAGCCTCGTCATTTCCTACCCCGGTGTAATGACACAGGTGGTAGCTACCACGACCGGACTGTATCCCCTTCCGGACTGGGCGAAAGACGAACTGGCGAACCTGAAAGGCCACCAGCGAAGCGATCTGATCGATGGCGAGGAAGGGCCGGAGATCACCTCGGCGTACGATCAGGCGCGCGAGGACGTCATCGAGGCCCAACAGGCTGCGGGACTCGACCGGGTTGTCGAAGGACAACTCCGATGGGACGACATGCTCGCCCACCCGCTTTCGGTCCACGATGCCGTCGAGACCCGCGGGATCGTCCGGTATTACGACAACAACAACTTCTATCGCGAGCCTGTCGTCGAAGGCGAACTCACGTTCGACGGCGACGTCGGTGCGGAACTCGACGCGGCAGCCGAACTTGCCGAGGAAGGACTGCAAGCAGTGCTTCCCGGCCCGTACTCCCTGGCTGACCTGGCCACCGACGAGTACTACGGCGACGAAGCCGCCTTCCTCGACGCGATCGCGGACTTCCTCGCCGAGGAGGCCGGTGCGTTCCCCGAGGTCGAGACGCTGTTCCTGCTCGAACCGTCCCTCGTAACCGACCCGCCGGCTGACGGTGGCGAGCACGCCAGCGAGGCGATCGACACGGTCGCGGACGCGATCGACGCCGACGTCGTCGTCCAGACGTACTGGGGCGCACTCGAGGAGAAAGTCTACGCCTACCTCCTTGACGCCGATATCGATGCCGTCGGTCACGATCTCGTTTCCGATCACGAGCAGGCCATCCACAACGTCAACGAGTACGGGACGACCGACGACGTGGCGCTGGGGCTGGTCGACGGCCAGAACACACTCGTCGAGACGCCCGCGGAGATCCGCGAACGCATCGAGTGGTTCCTCGGCGAGACGACCAACGACTTCGAGACGATCTATGCGACGCCGAACACCGAGTTGCTGTATCTGCCCGACAACAAGTTCGAGGCCAAACTCGACGCACTGGCCGCAGCCACAACGGAGGCGATCGACCAATGAGCGACACACGCGAACAGTTCCGACCGGACGACCACGACAACGACCACTTCCTGCTGACGACCGTCGTCGGCTCCTACCCGAAACCGGAATGGCACGATCGCGCCCGGGAACTGTTCGAGGCCGAAGACACCGGCTTCGACGAGGACGACTGGGAAGAATCCAAAGACGATGCCTCCCGCGTCATCACCCACGAGCACGAACGCGCGGGCATCGACGTCGTCACCGACGGCGAGATGCGGCGCAACGAGATGGTCGAGTACTTCGCCCACCGGATCGACGGCTACGAGTTCAACGGCCGCGTGAAGGTCTGGGGCCACAATTACTTCGATAAGCCAAGCGTCGTCGAACCGGTCGAGTACGACCAGCAATGGCTCGTCGAGGAGTTCAAGTTCACCGACGAGGTCGCCGACGTGCCGGTGAAGGTTCCGATCACCGGGCCCTACACGCTGGCGTCCTGGAGTTTCAACGAGGCCTACGACTCGGAGGCCGAACTCGCCTACGACCTCGCGGACCTCGTCAACGAAGAGATCGAGGCCTTGGTCGAGGCCGGCGCGCGATACATCCAGATCGACGAACCCGCGCTGGCAACGACACCCGACGATCACGCGATCGTGGGAGAGGCGCTTGAACACATCGTTGAAGACGTGCCCGATGAGGTCCGCCTCGGACTGCACGTCTGTTACGGTGATTACTCGCGGATCTACCCCGAGATCCTGGAGTTCCCCGTCGAGGAGTTCGACCTCGAACTCGCCAACGGCGACTTCGAGCAGATCGGCGTGTTCAAAGAACACGAGTTCACCAAGGACTTCGCACTGGGGGTCGTCGACGTTCACGACACCGAGGTCGAATCCGTCGCCGAGATCAAGGAAAACATCAAGAAAGGACTAGAAGTCGTCCCGCCCGAGCGACTGACCGTCTCGCCGGACTGCGGCGTGAAACTTCTGCCCCGTGAGGTGGCCTACGAGAAGATGGCCAACCTCACGACCGCCGCCCGCGAGATCGAAGCCGAACTCGACGCTGGTGAAATCGACGTCCCGGCTTGCGAATGATCCCGCCGCAGTGAGTGCCGACTCGAGAACGGCCGTCCGATTGCGAACCCGATGCAGTTATTTCGCCGACCCACAGATTGAACAAGTGTCGGAGAAAACCATCATCTGTAATATATGGTCGAACAGGAGGTGAACGGCGCTACGCACACCTGGCCATATCGACCGCGGAATGTCGGTGGCACACTGCTCGCCGCTGTCCCCGTCGTGCATGTCGCGGCTCGGGCCGGCGTGGAGCCACCGGTGATCGGATTCGGGATGCTTGCCGTTGGCGGTCTTCTCGTGGTGATTTCACGGTTCGAACGAACGCTTCGGCCGTTTGCCGTCGGGATACTTCTCACCGGAATGAGCGTGTTTCTCCAGGCAAGCTTGGACGGTGCCGGTGTCGAGCGGGCAACGATCTTTCTGGGACTGTTCGGGGTCGTTCTCGTGGTCAGCGAAACGAGTCCGGTTCGTCACATCAGCCGCCGTATCAATGAACGGATCGACCCGTACGTCGAGGCTGCGGGAACTCGGCTCGGCCGCTGGCTCGCACCTCTCCTGTCCAGACTGAGTTAGGACGGGAACGGGGGACCGGATCATTCCGCTTCGACCGTCTCGATCGCCCGCTTGCCGATCTCGATCACGTCACTCGGGAGTCGGTCGCTCGCCGCGTCGAGGTCGGCCGGCGAGAACCACTCCCAGGCGTCGGCTGGCGCTTCGCCATCCCCGGGCTCAATATTTCGGCTGTCGGCTTCGCCATAGAAGATGAAGTCGACGTGCTGGTGGCCGACCTCGCCGTCGTGGACGTTGATGTCCTCAAGCAGGAAATGCTGGGGCTGGGGGATACTCTCGACCGTTGATGAGGTAATGTCCTCCTGTGGTGCGAGGAGGTCGACGTCGAGTCCGAGCTCTTCCCGGGTTTCCCGCTTCGCCGCAACGTGGGGGAGTTCGTCGCGGTCGATGTGCCCGCCGGGCGGGAGCCACATGTCCAATTTCTCGTGATCGTGTAGGGCTGTCTCGCCGTCGTGGACGACGTACACCGTCGCGACGAAATGACGCGTCGTTTCCATGGACGCCTTCGAGAACGGGCCGGAGTTGAACCTGCCGAAACTGGCGAAGGCCAAAATCAGACTGACTAGCTGACGGTCCTCAGGCCGTCCGGATGTCCTGTTTGGCTTCCAGCAGTTCGTGATACCGGTTGCGGATCGTAACCTCGGAGATGTTCGCGACCTCGCTGACCTCGTTTTGGGTCACCTTCTCGTTGGCGAGCAACGAGGCCGCGTAGATCGCAGCAGCGGCGAGGCCGACCGGGCTCTTCCCGGAGTGGACGCCCTCCTGCTTTGCGTTTTCCAGCAGGTCACGTGCGTGGCGTTCGGCCTCCTCGCTGAGTTCGAGATCCGAAGCGAATCGCGGGACGTAACTCGTCGGATCAGCGGGCTTCACTTCCAGTTTCAACTCGCGAACGACGTATCGATACGTGCGAGCGACTTCGTCTTTTTCGACCCGCGAGACGTTGTCGATCTCGTCGAGACTGCGGGGGTTGCCGGCCTGTCGGGCGGCGGCGTACAACGACGCCGTCGAGACACCCTCGATGGAGCGGCCGGGCAGGAGGTTCTCGTCCAGCGCGCGGCGATAGATGACGCTTGCCGTCTCCCGAACGTTTTCGGGCAGACCGAGCGCCGAGGCCATGCGGTCGATCTCGCCGAGTGCCTGCTTGAGGTTGCGTTCTTTCGAATCGCGGGTGCGGAAGCGCTCGTTCCAGGTGCGCAACCGCTGCATTTTCTCGCGCTGGCGGCTGGACAGGGAGTTACCGTAGGCGTCTTTGTCCTGCCAGCCGATGTTGGTCGAGAGCCCCTTGTCGTGCATCATGTTCGTCGTCGGTGCGCCGACACGGGACTTTTCGTCTTTTTCCGCAGCGTCGAAGGCCCGCCACTCCGGGCCGGGATCGATTTCGTCCTCTTCGACGACGAGGCCACACTCGCCACAGACGGTCTCGCCGCGCTCGGAATCCGTTACCAGGTTGCCACCACACTCCGGACAGACCTGTGTCTCGGTCTCCTCATCGGTGGTAGTCTCGTGCTGATTCGCTCGCTCGTGGCTTCTGAGGGTCGTATCTGACATTGGTCAATTACGTAACGGGCACGATGCCCGGAGAACGCCATCACTCGATTCACTGTATTTTCCCTGAGAACTTAAATTCTTTGGTCAGCCAAAACCTTGGTTTTGCGGAAGGATAAACGGATCCCGGGGGTTTCGAAACCCTTAGTGGCAATCCCGCACTGAGCACAGCCATGAGCGAATCGGCCGTCGATCCTGATGAGGTCGAACACGTCGCGGACCTCGCGCGAGTGAATCTGGATGACAACGAGCGCGAGCGATTCACCGAACAGTTCGCCGATATCCTCTCCTCGTTCGAGACGCTCGACGAGGTCCCCGAAGTCGACCCCGAGACCGAATTGACCAACGTCATGCGTCCCGACGAGGTCGAGGCGAGTCTCGACCAAGACAGGGCACTCGAAAACGCGCCGGAAACCGAGGACGGCTTCTTCAAAGGGCCACGTGTCTCATGAGCTACAACGCCTACATTACCGAGGAGACGATTTCCGGCGACGGGGACACCGATGGTCCACTCGCCGGCCGGACCGTCGCCGTCAAGGACAACATCTCGACGGACGGCGTCCGGACCACTGCCGGTTCGGCGATGCTCGCCGAATACGTTCCACCCTATGACGCGACCGTCGTCGAGCGACTCAAGGAGGCGGGCGCGACGATCCCCGGGAAGACCAACATGGACGAGTTCGGGATGGGGACAACGACGGAGACCTCCGCCTTCGGACCAACCGAAAATCCTGCCGCCGAGGGCCACGTTCCCGGCGGGTCCTCGGGTGGCTCGGCTGCCGCCGTCGCCGCCGGCGAGGCCGATCTCGCGCTGGGCAGCGACACGGGGGGATCGGTCCGGTGTCCGGCCGCATTCACGGGCACTGTCGGTATCAAACCCACCTACGGGCTGGTCTCGCGATACGGCCTGATCGCCTACGCCAACTCACTGGAGCAGATCGGTCCCATCGCGCCCACCGTCGAAGAAGCGGCCGAACTGCTCGAAGTCATCGCCGCTCCCGACGAAAACGACGCCACGACGCGGGCTGCTCACGAGGAAATCGATGGCGAAACCCCCGAGGACATGCGCGAGTATGCCTTCGCCGACGCAGCAGACGGCGACGTCGACGGGCTGGACATTGGTATCCCTACGGAACTACTCGACGGTGCCGACGAGGACGTCGTCGAGACGTTCTGGGACGCCATCGACGAGCTGGAATCGCTGGGCGCAAGTTACCACGAGGTCGATCTCCCCTCCGTCGAACACGCCGTCGAGGCCTACTACGTCATCGCGATGAGCGAGGCGTCCTCGAACCTCGCGCGCTTCGACGGCGTCCGCTACGGCCCGACGCCCGACTACGAGGGCAACTGGAACGAGGAGTACGCGAAGGTTCGCGAGGAAGGTTTCGGCGAGGAGGTCAAGCGCCGGATTCTGCTGGGGACATATGCGCTCTCGGCGGGCTATCACGACAAGTACTACAAGAAAGCCCAGGACGCCCGCGCGTGGGTCAAGCAAGACTTCGATTCGGCACTCGAGGAGGCGGACGTGCTCGCATCGCCAACGATGCCGGTCCCGCCGATGGAACGCGGCGAGAGCCTGGACGATCCGCTCACGATGTACCTCGCCGACGCCAACACGACGCCGGTCAACCTCGCGAACCTGCCCGCGATATCGGTGCCGGCGGGCGAGACGAGCGACGGCCTCCCGGTCGGTCTCCAGTTCGTCGGCCCCGCGTTCGGCGAGCGCGCGATCATTCGGGCCGGCAGTGCGCTGGCGTAGAACGCAGACGAGTCCCGGATGGGGCAGCGTTCCGGTAAACGCAGTTTCTGACGGCAGTGGAGGCACTCATTCTCACGGACTGTCACAAAGCATTTACCGAATAAATGTGGACCTGGTGATGTGAAGCGGCGATCAGTCATCGCCGGGGCCGTGGCCGGTCTGGCTGCCGTTGGCGGCATCGGGTCGGCAGTCCTGGGTTCAGAGGCCAGCGTGGAGACGAGACGACCGGACGAGCAAAACGGAACAGTCACGCCGACGGGCGACGGGTCGACCGGTGACCAGTCGGCCACACCGTCGCGGACGCCGGCGGATAGTGTTAAACCTGGACAGGAGTCCGAATCGGAAGGTGAAGCGAATCAAACGGACACGGTCGAGTCAGATCGGATCAACGCCGGCGCGTCGATCTGTCTCTATCCGGGCGAATCCAGGGACGGGACGCTGACGGTTGATGTCGCCGAATCGTCGTTCGTTTCGGTCGGGACGGATCTCGTCACTGAGCACTTCGAGGCGACGGTGACGGGGACCGACCCGTCGCCGAACGCAACGCTGGAGTCGGACCCACCAGTCTGGAGTTGGGGCCGGGATAGGACGGTCTCGATTTCGTATACCGTGTCCGTCGGCGACGATATCGAGCCGGGAACCTACACCGTCCCGGTGTCCATCAGAGAAGAGCTATCCCTGGAAGGGGACTCGCCTGAGCGTCGAGCGGACGTCCACATTGCTGTCAGGTCACCTGACGCGGACTGTCGCCCGTAATTCACAGCAGGTCCCGATAAACGTCTTCGAGCGTGTCGACGGCGTTCTCGATGCTGATCGCCTCCCGGCTGTCGAGACATGCCTCGCCGAGTGCCTCGCGTTCGTCGAGCACGCGCTCGATTGCCTCCCGGAAGGCCCCGATGTCTCCTTGGGGATACGTGTAGCCGGTGACGCCGTCCTCGATAGTGACTGAGAGTGCGCCGCTGTCGACGCCGGCGACTGGCGTCCCGCAGGCGTTGGCCTCCAGGGCGACCAGTCCCTGGGTTTCGACGGGACTCGGGAACGCAAAGGCGTCAATGACGGAGTAAAACGCGGGCAACTCCTCGCGGGGGAGAAACCCGAGGAAGCGGACGTCGACGTCGGCCGCGGCGGCACGGGACTCGAGGTCCTCGCGGGCGGGGCCGTCGCCGCCGAAGACGACCGTAACGTCCATCCCGTCGGTGGCAGCGACGATGTCCGGCAGACACTTCTCGTAGCCGTGGCGGCCGGTGTACCCGACGATCGGCCGGTCCTCGGGCAGGTCGTATCGATCACGGAAGTCGGCCGTCTCGACGGGCTTGAACCGCTCGATGTCGACGCCGTTCGAGACCACCTCGACGGGCGTTGACACGCCAACCGATTCACGGACGTGCTCGCGTGTCCGCTCGCTCGGCGTGACCACCACGTCGGCACGATCGAAGAACCATCGTTCGTAACTCTGGGCCGTCTTGCGGATCGTCCGCTCGACGCGATCACCAAGCGAGACGTACGACGCGTATTCACTGGTCGGCGTGTGATAGGAGGCGACCAGCGGGAGATCCTGTGAACGTGCAACTCGCTTTGCACTCATTCCGAGCCCGAAGGGCGTGTGAGCGTGGACGAGGTCCATCTCGCCAACTTGGTCCGGGACCTGCGGGACGCCGATCCGGAATCCCTCGTAGAACGGAAACGGCAGGCTCCGGACCGGATACTCCCGATCGCCAGGTTCGTAGTCGTCGGCAGCGGGGTAGATGATCGGCATATCACCGCCTCGACGGTGCCAGGCGTCGCGCCAGGACTGGACCGTGTAGGTGACGCCGTTGACCGTCGGGAGATAGGTGTCGGTGAACGCGGCGACGGACGGCAGACTCATGCTGACCGTGGATTCGGCGACGAGTGATTAATGCGTTGTGACTTGTTTCGACGGCGGATCGACATCCCTAACCGCGACTCGCCGCTATCGCTAGCCAATGAGTGATGACGCAGCCATCGCCACAGAGCGGATTCAGCGGCTGCACGAAGCAGCCCGCGAGGCTGCCCGTTCCGGAAAGGACCAACGGGCTCGAAGCCACGTTCGCCGGGCGAAACGTATCGCCCAGCGCCATCGGTTGTCACTACCCGACCGGTTCGATCGATTCACGTGTGCGGACTGTGGGGCGTACTTGCTTCCCGGTCGATCGGCCCGCGTCCGCACGCAGAACGGTCACGTCGTGATCACCTGTGACTGTGGTAGCCACGCTCGCTATCCCTACGACGACCAGTAGCCGATCGTTCGTCAACGACATTTTCTGCGCCGCTGTGGTGGCTCAACCCCGGTCCAGTGCCGAAGCTTCAAA